>JAUNHV010000014.1 GCA_030523725.1 Synergistaceae bacterium
CGCAGTCGCCCCCGTTACATCTAACTTTTGCTGTAACGTCGTGTCTCCGGCTACTATAAGTGCATCTCTTAACACTGCCTTTTTCTGTAATTCAGTCGCTCCGGCTACTTTCATGTTACCACCTACAGCCGTATTACCAGCTTTATCCACACTAAATGTATCTTTGATTCCATCATTAACAACAAAGTTACCATCAGGAGACAAGGTTATTTTACTCGTGCCGTTTGTTACTTCTAGTGGAACATTTGAAATCAATTTTGAGTTTGTTGAATCATATAGAAGACCATTACCGCCAATGAATGCATTACCTACTGAAGCATACAATGCATCGTATACTGTTCCACCAGTTACCACATGACCGTTTCCAGCCAAAATTTCACCATCAGCCAAATATTTGCCATGAATTCCGAATGTCATTATGTCTGCGAGCATCGGCTTTGATATAACGTCAATGCCAACTTTTGCATTAGCTACAACCCATTCTTTTGTGACAAATTCATAGTTGCTAAAAGCATCCTCTGCTGTACCATGATTGGTTGTAGTAACCTTGCCAGTAAATTCCGCACCTGCTAAAGGTGCATAGGTTTCTCTTGCTTCTGGCCATGAAACATACCCCTTCAGTAGTGAGTTAAAATCTGTGCTACTATTACCACCAACTGACGCTACATTAGCCATGTTTGGCCATGTCACAGAGTTTTGGTTTGACACATTTAACAATTTTGGCAATTTGCTAATTTGCACATTCGTAACTTCACTGGTAATAACATTTGTTTTCTGAAGATTTCCCAACATGATATCTTCATCATGAGCTGTGTGTTTTTCAGCATCAACATTTCCTAGCAATACATTACCATGCGAACCAACAGTGCTTGCGTAAGCATTTGTCAATTTATCAGAATATTCCACGCTAATTCCAGAAATGAAATCCTCTTGAACGGCATTGGTTTGCTCTTTGTCATTACTAAAAAGACTTTTTTTCTCGCTCTTGTTAGCAATATCACTATGTATATGTAGCTTACCTCCAGATGCAGCAGCAAATGATTCCAAAGGTGATAATAACATGATAAATATCAGCCATACAGATAACACCTTTCCACATCTCCGCATTAGTGACATTGACATTCTCTTTTCTTGTCTCATCATTGTTGTTCCTCCATAAACACAAACTTTGTGAATTATTGAATTTTTCTAAGTTCAATTTTTTGCCTAGTTTCAAGGCACTGCACGCCGAAAATTCACCCCCTCCCATTGGCATTAATACAGCTCATTGAGAATAATGTAAAGATATTTGTTTACATTTTTAAGTGGGTTTACTTTCGGCGTATGTAATAGTTATTTTAGCTATCAAAAGCAAAAAGAGACCAAGCCCCTTTTACTTTCTCAAATACATACAATCACAGATTATACATAAAGCAATTTACGTGTCAAGCGTTTATTACAGAATTTATTCAGTTTTTAATTTTAAAATTTAATATTGTTAGGAAAATAAAAATCAATAATGGGATATGCTATAATCAGAGCATCATGAAAAAATCTCTTATGAAAGGGTTTTATCTATGCTAATTATTTGTGCAGCTTTACTATATATGCTATTCATCTATTGCATAACAAATTGCTTAATAAACCATGGCTTAAGCCTAAAGTACCAATATAACATCAAAAAGAATCTTGTCTCCATTTGCTTGGTACTTTTTGCATTTCTTTTTGTTCCTCTTGAAACCCTACCACCAATGATTGACGTTGAATGTAGCTCTCTTGTTGTGCTACTCTTGATAATTCTTGCAAAATATTTACATGACGGAGAAGTCAGAGATTACTTGTTTGTTGTGTTCTTCACAATTATTTTTTCTATATTTTCACTTATTATCTATCTATTTGGGATTCCGGGGCATTTGTTTTGTATCGGAACATATTCATCTCCGTTAATTTGGAAAGCTCTACCAAAAGTTGTCCAAGCCACATATATTTCTATCGGTATTCTCTTTGCAATACTTTTAGGCAAACAATTTCACTTACAAACTGCAAAAATTAAAGAAAGAGAATTCTTCCTTCTCAACACGTTACAAACTCTGCTTTATATTGCCATTTTTTCTGCAATATTTGTCCCCAAAATTTCTTTCAGTAATCAAGCTCCCTACGCCACTTCTTATCTCATTACTTTTTGGCTTGGTTGGGCAAAAATTATAATTATCTATTATGGTGTGCATGTTCTTCGTCATTTGATGCATAAAATTATAAATAAACCTCAAGCGTAAAAAATGCAAAAAAGGTGCTACTCGTAACAAGAGTAGCACCTTTTTTATATTAAAAAATTATAAACTCGCAAGTCCAACAAGTTTTTCAACTGGCAAGGTAAAAGCAAAAGCCTTTATTGGCGTATCTTTTCCAGCTTTTTCCCCTATTGCCTTTAGAATATTCTCTTTTGATTGGTTGTCTTTTGTAACTATAAAGACAAGTTCTTTTTCCTCGGCAATTTCCATGCTCAAAAACTTTGCTGCATTTTCTGTCAAGGTTCCCTTTGCATGGATAACAGTACCGCCCTTTGCACCTGCTTCACGAGCAACATCCATAAGCAGTTTTGTTGTACCATTTGCTATTATTGCAATTATCAAATTCCCTTCCATTTTTTTCTCCTCTTTATTTTCTATTGTACCAACTTTAACACCTACTAGGTCATTAATGCCAAGCATTAATGCAAGCCCCTTGTTTGGAGCATCAATTCTCATTTCACGGAACAGTAAATCCATAACCTGTTCAGCATTTGAGGACGTTGTAAGAAGAAAATTGCAGAAATACTCCATTCTTTCTAGCCCCCAAGTGGTGTAGGTTCTGTCTTTTCCCATTCCGTCGCATGGGCAAGAGTAGAGCAGTTTTATATTGTTTCTCTTGAAAAATGCCTCATACTCTTTTTGGTCATCTTCCTGAACAACAGTAATTATAAACTTTGCATCTAACATATTCAGTCCTCCATACGCTAGAGTGTAATCTCTTGCGTTTCTTCCATACGCTCCACCTTGGCAAGCTGCCATTTGTAAATAAGCCCCAAGATTTGAATCGTTATCAGCGGCGTCATTGCTATCATGGCAACAACTCCAAACGCATCCTTGCCTACGTCTCTACCAACAGCAAGGCATAGCCCCATTGCCAAGGGCAAAAGGAAAGTGGCAGCCATTGCACCAGAAGCAACTCCACCAGAGTCAAAGGCTATTGCCACAAATAGCGGCGGGCAATAGCGAGTTAAAAGAATTGCCAAAATATAACCTGGAATCAAAAGATACAGCAAATTAAAACCAAGCAATATACGCAACATAGAAAGCCCAACAGAAAATGCCACACCAATGGAAAGGCTGGTTGAAAGTGCCTTACCAGCGATAGCACCTGAAGTAATTTCTGCAACCTGTTTGTTTAACACACCAACAGCAGGCTCAGCTTGAACAATAAAATAGCCAATTATCATACCTATCGGAACGATTATCCACCTATAAGGCAAGGCACCAATTCCCTGTCCAACAAGTGAACCAACTGGTAGAAAACCAACATTTACACCTATCATAAAGATAACAAGTCCTATGTATGTGTATAGCACTCCGGCAAAAATTCTCGTCAATTCATCCCTACGAAGGTGCAACTTGAATACCTGGAAGGCAAGAAAGAAAATTACAATAGGGATAAGAGAAGCGGTAATTTCCTTTGAAAAATGAGGAAATCTTGACGAAAAATAACTCCAAAGTTCAAGCGAATTTGCTAGTTCAGGTGCTACAACAAGTGGGGAACCACTTGAGACCTGTGGAGCATTAAAAAATAGTCCCAAAATAAGCACAACAAGTATAGGTCCAATTGATGCAATGCCCACGAGACCAAAGCTATCTTCTTCCGAACTACTGTCACTGCGACTAGCAGCAACACCGGCACCCAGTGCCATCAAAAACGGAACAGTCATGGGACCAGTTGTAACTCCACCAGAGTCAAAGGCAACCCCGATAAATCCGCTTTCTACAAAACACGTCAAAACTAGTACAAGCAAGTAACTCACAATAATAACAGTCTGAAGAGACACACCCAAAAATTGACGTGCCATTGCAATAAGCAAAAACACACCAACGCCTAGTGCTACTGTCCATACTATAAGCTTGTCCGGAATGTGTGGCACCTGCTTTGCCAAAACCTGTAAATCAGGCTCAGAAATTGTAACAAAAATTCCCACAAGTAAACTAATAAGCAGAATGAACCAAAGCTTTCTTGTTCTTGTTACGGTTCCACCAATGTGACTTCCAATGGGCATCATTGCAATGTCTGCACCCAATGAGAAAACCGCTGTGCCGAAAATTAAAAACGCACCCCCAAAGACAAACTCAAGCAATGCACCAGTGGGCACTGGAACGAAGGCAAAAGCCACAACAAAAACGATAGCCATAATTGGCCATGTTGCGCTCGCTGCCTCTTTCAATTTGTCTGAGAGGAGTGAGTTAGCTAGAATAGATAACTTCATTTTTGCTCCCCCTAGGCATTTAATATTGAAATTAGTATAGCATATTTTTCAAAAAACAATCTTAAAAGAAAATAAAATTTTGCAACAGCGATTCAAAGAATAGAAAATTGAGAATTAATGTATAGCTACGCCACAATTTATAGTAGCGCTTCGCACCACAACGGGTGCACAAGCAGCTCCCCTACTGGGTTTGTTTTACTTGTAGAAACTTTGCCTCATAACAGCTCAATAAATGTTCATTTTTCTGAACATACCACAAGCACTAAATACTGTAATAGCATACATAAAGGCAGTCTAAAAATGAGAAAATTTATAAAAAAATAACCGCAACATTTCGCTGATGTTAGAGTGTGAAATTCGCACCCGTGGCAAAAAAAATTTTTCGTGATATAATTTTTTAGAGGTGGTTGAAATGACGTTGTCAATTAGAGAACAGAGGGAAAACCTTGAAAGAACGATGTTATCCCCTTCCGCATGTCTTGCAAGCCAAAGCCGTGGCAGGCAATGGGAAGAACCGGAGTGCAGCATCCGCACTTGTTTTGCACGAGATAGGGACAGAATACTACACTCAAAATCATTCCGCAGATTAAAGCACAAGACGCAAGTCCTACTTTTGCCGGAAGGAGACCACTACCGCACACGCCTTACACACACTCTTGAAGTCTCACAAATTGCAAGAACAATCGCAAGGGCATTGCGATTAAACGAAGACCTCACAGAAGCTATCGCCTTGGGGCACGACCTCGGGCACACGCCATTCGGACACATCGGAGAAAGAATCCTTGATAAATTGGCACGCTCACATGCTCTTGAGGGGTTTCACCACGCAACACAGAGTCTCCGTGTTGTGGACGTCCTTGAGCGTGACGGTAAAGGATTAAATTTGACATGGGAAGTGCGAATGGGAATTGTTCAACATTCAAAGGGACAAGTGTCTGTAAAGAGTGGTTACAACCTTGACAAACCATCCACCCTTGAAGCGTGGGTTGTCCGAATTTCCGACTCCTTAGCCTACGTTAATCATGACACAGATGACGCCTTGCGTGCTGGCTTTATAAACATAAATGAGCTAACAGATGATGAAAAAAAATTGATAGAAATTCCAACAAGCGACCGCATTGAAGCAATGGTGCTAGACGTCGTAAAGAACAGCACAGAAAACGAAATCCGCCTTAGCGATGAAATGTTGTCACAAATTGAGGAGCTACGACACTTCTTGCATGAACGGGTTTACAAGCCCTGCAATGCGCAAGAAGAGGTAAAAAAGGTGCAGCACATCATAACAGAACTATTTATGTACAGGCTGGAAGAAAACGAAGGCAATGCAAGGGAAGCAGTTGACTACATCTCCGGCATGACAGACAGATTTGCAATCGACTTCTTCCAAAAGCATTTCGTCCCAGAACCGTTTGTGCAAAATTAAAAAATTAGAAGCGACGAGGATATAATTCCTCGTCGCTTTTTTGCTGGTCTGTCCTGCCTTTAGTCGAATAGTAGGCCACCCAGATAATGGGTGGCCTACTACTCAATTCTAGCGTGTTTTTCATAGATTGAAAAGATCGGAGTGAGAGCCTGTGTTAACAAGGGTAAGCGTTAAAATGTCGTCTTCGATAAGATACACGAGAAGCCAATCCGGTTTAATATGACATTCATGAAAACCGGGATAATTTCCGCTTAAAGCGTGATCACGGTATTTTTGCTTAAGCACTTTACCTTGACGCAAGGTGTCAATAACCTCATCCAATAAAGAAATATCTAGGCCACGTCTTTTCATCAGTTTGTAGCTTTTCTTAAAAGCTACAGTAAATTTGACCTTATACATCAGAATTAAGGGCTGCCTTTAACTCTTCCATGCTTGAATATCCAGCAATATTTGGATTACGAGAGACATTTCTAGCTTCTGCCATTGCATCAAGAGTTTGTTGATTGTATTTTGGCATTTCAACAGAGAAAGGAAGTCCGTTTCTCATGACACACTGACGCAAGAAGAGGTTAACGGCACCAGATAAATCCAAACCAAGATTTGAGAACAACTGAACAGCTTCTCTTTTTGTTTCGGCATCAATACGAATTTGAGTAGGTGAAGTTACCATAAAATCATCTCCTTATTTCAATTTATATAGATTTTATTCAATTTGGTTTACAATGTCAATCAAAAGAATAATATATTCTGAATAAATGTTTTGTATGATCTTTATGGCTAAAAAATATATTATAACCGCAGTAATTTTTTCAAGAAAACATTTATTTTTATAGTTATATAGGAAGCAAGTTTCTCAAATGTATGGTGATAAATGATAGAAATAATAAATGTTAGGGCAAGAACTATCAAAAAAGACACTCCATAAGCTTTTGTTAGCCCCATAGAATCAGATAATTTTATCATCGCAAGAGCACCAACTGAACAAGCCAAAGGCCAGTGAAAGCTGTATATTCCCCAGCTGAGGTCTCCCAAAAACGTCAGCGGTCTTGAGGAACAAATACGTTCAAGCCACTTTATTCTCGGCATATATAGTATTAGAGCTCCCAAAACGAATAAATGGAGCAAGACAGGTGGTAACCAATATAGGAGAGCAAATATTGAGAGCATCCAGAGTGCAAAATATGGCTTGCTCGTTATCTCTTCGTGCTCAAATAACTCAACAAACATTCCAGCCAAACAAGCTATTATAAATGAATGAAAACATGGAAGCAGCATTGTCAAAACAATTAAGCAGGCAAAACAAGCTCTCTCGTGCTTTGGCATCAATTTGCAAATAAGATACTTGAAAAAATATATCATTAATGAGCTGATAAACATTTTTTTCAACACCCAATAGGGGGGATTCATATCCTTATCACTTATTATCAATATCTTGTATGGACTGTATAAAACGTCTTTTAGCGAGTAACTGTTGTGATAAAATGATTGAAACCAGTCACATCGAAAAAGTTTTACCGTGGCAGAATTATAAAATCCACAAACAAGATACAGTAAATATATAATGAAACATACAAATAATATTGGAAATGCCAATCTAAAAAATCTGGTGATACATTTTACAATAACTTCTTTGATGTTTTTTATATCGCTCTTAGCAACAAGATAACCGGAAATAACAAGAAACATATTGAACCAAAAGTCCGCATTAAGGATAAATGAAAATGGAGATGATAATATTGCCTCTATCCATGGAATACTATTAAAAGATTCAGCCCAAGTGTATATCATCTTCCAATGTCCTACTGCAAAAATCATTATGCAGGCTGCACCTTTTAAGCCATCAATATAGGCAAGACGCCTTGTTGGCTTGTTAGCTAAGGTCTTTGTTTCCATAATTTTCCTCCTGTAAATGAATAAATTTCAAATATTGATTTTTAAATAATTTCACGAATCGTTACCTTACCACTACTCCTTACCAGTTTAACAAAGGTATTTTGGAATAGCTTGTAATAACGAAGCACTGTCTCTTTCTTATAAAGACTACTGCAATAATGAAGATTGATTAGCACCTGTCCATCCGGTAGTTCAAAGATCATGAATCCCATGTTAGATTTTGCTATACTGTGTTTTTTTTCGATCTTGACCGGTGCTGCGCCGAGTGTAGCAAGAGCATCATTGTTTAGCAATCCTCCAAGATAATTCACCCAGAACGTATCTGTCTTGAATGGCACATACTGCTCTGTGATATATTCGCATGCACTACCGGCGATACAATCAACAACTTGTTTTTTGATGGATTCAATACAATCAGAAACTTTAATACTTTCTGTGATATGTAGCGCAACCGGAAAATCCATGACCAACGAACCAATAGTGTTATCAAAGAGTGAATTTCCCCTATTATCATATGCCCAACTAACCATAACATCTGGCTCACCAGAATGAGCATAGATTGCTAACAAAGCCGCTGCCACAGCAAGAACATTACGCGACGTATTATGATGTTGTTCAGCCTGTACCAAATCCTCAACGGTCAAACCACAAGGTAGAAAACCTGTAGTAGCTCCTAAACGTTCTTCTGAATTAAAATCCCAGTCTGGCACGCCTCTCCAGTGTTTAAGATCACCATAAAATTTTGTGAAGGAATCTTTTGCCTTACGATATTCATCGGTGGTTAAAATATGTTCTTGCTCAGATAAAAAGGTATAAAAATAATCCTTTGATGTAAGAGCCATCCCGTTGTAGGCTTGCACGATTTCACGATTCATTATTCCAAATGCGGTACCATCCATCAAGAGATGGTGTATATCAGTAAATAAATAAACATGTTCCTCTGTTTTGAATATGCGTATTTGATATAGAGGGTGTCCAAACGTTTCAAAGGGCAGGATAATATCTTTTTCCAATTCGCGCAGCTCTTGTTCAGACAAATACTCAACTCCAACAGTTAACCTGGCTTCCGGTACGTGCACTAAAACAGGTTTCCCATCTGCGTCCTTCTGCAAAATTGTGGAAAAAGCCGAATGATGTTCCAAAACCGTGTTTACTGCCTTGCAGAGGCGGTCAACATCCACATTGTCACTCAAACGAAAATAGAGATGAACATTCCAAACTGTGGAACCTGGGACAACCATTTGGTCTGCAAAAATTCTGGATTGAAAACGTGTCAAGTAATGCGGGACAAGCTTTGCAGCACGTTCCACCTCGTCAGGATCCCGTATCTGGCTAGACGCCCTACTTTTTACCACCTCAGCGATGGCTCGTACTGTTCGTGCCTTAAAAATGTCCGTTGAACTAAGGTCATCTGTATTTATATGCATCAACAAAGGCATGACAAGAATAGAATTACCACCCAGATCAAAAAAACTATCGTCTATGCCTATCTTTTCTTCGTCTATTCCAAGCACTATCGCAAAGGAAGCACGAATTTGTCTTTGCAAATCGTTCTCCGGTTCTGTGTGTACATTCGACAAAAGCGCAGAAACATCAATTTCCGGCAGCGACTGTCGGTCAATCTTTCCGTTTGCATTGCGTGGTAAGTATTCAAGATAAATCAGAAAGGATGGCATCATATAGTCTGGCAACTTTGTAGAAATAGTTTCGCGGATTGTCTGAGCATCCTCCTGAGTAACTCCTTTACCAGAGAAAAAACAACATAGGTGCATACCACCATTCACCTCACGCGATACACAAACTACTTCTTCAACGCCAGAACAATCCAAAACATTATTTTCTATTTCACCTAGTTCCACACGGAAACCATTGATTTTTACCATAAAGTCCTTGCGTTCAACATAATAAAGCAAACCATCACTACCCTCATAGACGAGGTCGCCAGTTCTATACCAACGTTTTCCGTCCTTTGTAAACCATTTTTCAGCAGTCTGATCCGGTCTATTCAAATATTCCTTTGCAAGTATTGGACCACTATATGTAAATTCTCCTATCGCACCAGGCGCAACAGGCACAAGCTCGTCATCAAGTATCATATAATCGATACATTTGTTTGGTACACCAAGTGGCATTGGTTCCTCCGAGCCATTGATCGTTCCTGTTACGGTAAAGCACCCTTCAGAGCTACCATATAGCTGTGTAACCGTTGTCTTATATAAGGAATGGAAGCGTGTAACACGCTCACCTCCAGTGCGCACCTCAAATGGTCGCATGTCATAATTTGCTAAGAGAAGTGCAGCAAGCCTAACAGGAGCGTATACATTTGTGATTCCATTCTGGCAAAGTAAATTATAGAGTTTTTTCAGATCTTTTTTTGTTTGGTCCGTTACGATAAATGTACTGCCACCACTCAAAAGTGGTGAAAACAGCTCAGTTATGCATGCAATAAAAGAAAAGCTAGTCAGGTTAACAAAACGAGAGTTTTCACTAAGCGGTTTTTCCGAATCCGGCTGCCAATTTGCAAGGCTAAATAGTGAAAGATGTGTATGTAATGCGCCCTTAGGTTTTCCAGTTGATCCAGAAGTATAAATCACCAATGCGTCATCATCGGGTGAACATTCTGGAAAAGCTATTCCGCGAAAATCCCTGTCATAATCCTCAACTTCATCAAGAAATATTAGTTTTTCAATGGGCATGTTCAACGGTTTGGTGTCCCATATTGAATGAACAGAACATACACACAAGGCATCGGAATCTGATATCATGTAGTCAATGCGTTCTTTTGGGTACGAATCATCCACTGGAACAAAAACTCCGCCAGCCTTCCAAATTGCCAGGGCAGCAACAATAGCCTCCTTGACTCTTGGAACATACATTACTATACGATTCCCCTTTTTCACACCATGGGAAAGAAGCTGGAAAGCAATGACATCTGAAGATCTATTGAGCTCAGCATAAGTAATAGAGCTTTTTTCATCATGGACAGCTATTCGCTCCTTAAATTTTTCCGCACAACTGCGAAATGCATCCATATAAAGTTGATACCCCTGTGTAATATTCATTTTTCACTCCCGTTTAATTTGAAAATGTAAAGCTTTTTTCATACTGATATTATAAAAAATTTGAGGCAGAGGCTAGTTAGTTACAGCCTCTGCCTCTTCTTATTGTTATGATATGGTCGGGGTGATGGGATTCGAACCCACGACCTCTTGGTCCCGAACCAAGCGCGCTAGCCAGGCTGCGCTACACCCCGTTGTCTTATTAGTGAAAAAACCTCTCATCTAGAGAGGTTTTTGATTTGCCCGATTGGTGGCGCTGACTGGAATCGAACCGGTGACCGTCCGGGTATGAACCGGATGCTCTAGCCATCTGAGCTACAGCGCCGATTGGTTGCGGGGATAGGAATTGAACCTATGACCTCCGGGTTATGAGCCCGACGAGCTACCAGACTGCTCTACCCCGCGATATCTAATTGTGTCGGATGGTGCCGAGAGCGAGAATCGAACTCGCACGAACTTTACGTTCGAGGGATTTTAAGTCCCTTGTGTCTACCAATTCCACCATCCCGGCAACAACGGAGCGTATATTAGCATTTTTTTTACCAATAGTCAAGTGCTTATTTGTTTATTGACCGCCATGAGCTTTATTAGATTTTTCATAAAACTTGTGTCTTTGCGATTTGCAAATGAGAATAAAACTTTTGACTTGTATTGACCTTTGATATATATAACTATTAAATCTTAGCCATAAAGAACGAAGGGGAGCATGTCACCAATAAGCGAACAGCGTCCGTAAAAAACTAAACAAAACAAGGGATTGCAGCTTATTTGCAATCCCTTGTACATTTTTTATGTCAGCCGTATAAGGCACGGCTCTTATAGCTAAGAATATTTCAAATTTTCCTCTGTAAGCACGAACTTGCCATTGGACAAGAATTACACTTGTCTTGTTGTGGCTTAAAGATACTTCCAGCACAGAACACAGAGCAATCAATCACATTCTGCCTTATGGTTTCAAGATCGCTCGGTTTGTAGGATGTTAGCTTTGTTTCATTCTCTGAGGAAAGGTAAATTAATCCTGCGTCTATTGCAACTGATTTGCCAATATCCTTCATATACTCATGTAGCGCAAGCGCATAGAAATCTAGTTGCTTTTGGTAAAAACCGTCTGGTGCGTTTTCTTCTTCCGTTGTCTTCCAGTCACGAATGTGAAATCCTGCCTCATCTTGCCAAAGTAGGTCTATCACACCAACCATGTGAAGTCTTTCTTTGCCGTACTTGAGTTCTACATCAAAAGGTGCTTCTCGAATAACCTTTCCACTAGCAACTAGCTCTGCTATTCCCTTAAATGTTTTTGTCTTTGCAAAAGAAGTTAATAGCTCATATATTTTGTTTCTTTGTTTAAATTTGCTTGTTAGTAAATACAAGCTTTCAAGCACAAAATTCCACCTGCGCAAAACCGCGTGGCACGCTGTGCCAAAGTCACTGCCCTCGCCATTTTCCCCATGCCATACTAACGTTTTACCTTGCCTGAAAGATGAACGATAGGCAACAGGGCACCAAGAAAAAAGAGAATAAGCACTTGCAGTTAATTTATCTAATCTCTTTGGCATTTTAGTAACCAGCTCAATGTCTTGACCAAGCACCTCATATTGCTTTGCTTCATCCAAGACAGTGCAAGAAATATCACACGCTGCAATATTACGCCTCTCTACTGACGAGTACGTATGGAATAAATCTATTTCATCTATTATAGAATATGTTCCATTCTCTATTTTTTTCCTTCTCTTTTCATTTTTCTGTTCTTTTTGTTCTTTTTCTTCCAAGTCTCTTGGCGTAAAGTTTTTGTCTGTCATTGCTATCGTCAAAGTTTTTTTGGCTCTTGTAAAAGCAACATAGACAAGTCTTTCTGCCTCTGCAGATTCTTCGCAGGTTCTTATGTAGTTCGAAACTTTGCGTAAAGTTGCATCTGTCTCCTTGCCACCAAGTACATAACTTGATGCGAGACACCCAAATTTGTTTGACACAACGATACGCCCTGCATCTGTGTGTTTGCTGTCATTTTTGTCTAACAACAAATATACATTGTCAAATTCAAGTCCTTTTGAAGCATGAATCGTCATAACAGTTACTGCGTTACTGCCTAGTTCCGCAAGGTCTGGCTCTTCACGAGAAATATTTTTATTCAAGGAATCTTGCAAGTATGTAACTGTTTCTGCCAAACTTGGAGAGAAACACTCTTCAAATTCTTTACAAATTTCTTTTATATGTATCAAGTTGAGCAATAATCTTTTTCGTGAATTTTCACTCACATATTTTAATAAATTTTCTTGTTTTTCCAAGAGTTTTTCAATTGCAGCACTTGCTCCCATAATTTTTGCGTAATGTGAAGCATTCTGCAGAGTGCCCGCAGCATCCGGTAAAAGTTCAGAGAACACTTCCTTCAATATGATAGATTTTTTGTCTAATTCTGTGCCAAGATTGTTCCCTTTTTCGTATTCTTTAATGCGACGTTCTGCGACTTCTAAAACTTCGCGCGCTTTTTCTTGCCCCACAGCAGAAATCGGTGACATAAGCCAACCAGCAAGGGCAGTCATATTATCATTGTCATCTAATAATGATAGATAATTTACAACATCTTCTGTTTCTATTTTGCCAAAGAAATTTTTAGCTTCACACAAAACAAAAGGAATTTTGCGCTTGTTAAAAGATGCTTCTAAATGTGTAAATTCATTTCTTCCTCTAACCAAAACACAAAAGTCACTCCACTTGTCCCCTCTTAATTTTGCCTTTGTAATGATATCTTCTGCTACCGCATCAGACCTCGTGCTACGAAGTTGTGCAATAGAAGTCTTAGCATTCTCGCCATAACACCAAAAAATTCTACAAAGAACGATGTCCTGTGTAGCACCTGTTTCTTTTACAGCAGGACAAATGAGGCGGTCATCTATGCCATAAACAAAATCATTTCCTCGTTCACCACTCCAAAGATGAGAAAAGAAATCATTTATATTATGAATCAGGTCACAGTCTGTACGATAGTTCTCAGAAAGTGCAATAAAACACGCAAGTTTTTGATTCCTTTCATTCAAAGCATAGTTTTTGTAGTTTAACAGAAGTGATGGTTCTGCTCCGCGAAAACTATATATTGACTGCTTAAAGTCACCGACAATGAAGAGATGATTTTCAATATCATTTTCATCCTCTGGTTTGTGCCAAAGGGCGTTTATAAGACTATCTTGCAAGGGGTCTGTGTCTTGAAATTCATCTACAAAAATGTATTTGAATTTTTTGCTATATTTAGTCTCTCTCTCAAAGAGCTTTTTTGCGTTCTGCACAAGCTCCGAAAGCTCCATAAGGTTATTTTCTTTTTTGTAGCTGTTGTATGCTTGCCATAGAACAGCACAAATACGCTCCAAGAAAGTCTTTTCCTCAAGTTCAGCATCAAGGTTTGCCAAATCACAGAATGGTTTTATTTTTTCGTTGTAATTATCTTTCCACTTAGCAAAGGTTCCCTGTGGCAAATATTGTTGAAAATTCGCTGCTGGTGTGCCTTTTCTTATTGGCGAAGCTCCCTCCCGTGACGCAAGAAGCAATTCAATTTTTTTCAAAAATTCATCCTGTGCCTCTTCGCTTTCCAAATTTTCAAGCTCCATTACATAATGGGCAAAGTCGAAAAGACAAATTTGGTCAAAGTGTTTTTCGTCTATCTCTTCAAAGTTAGTATTGGCTGCAAGATAATCGCTTGTCGCATTTTGCCAGTCGTGAAGCACTTCTAACAATTTTAGTCTCTTTATATATTGACAAGCAGTATAAGGAGATTGGTGCATTGCATTTGAAGACAAACTACCGTCTTGCCAATGCCACAGGTCATAAGCCGTTAAACCATGGCTTGGAAGCTCCGAGCCAAGAAGACGAACTGCACTCGATATAGAAGCTATATTATAAAACTGTAATACCTCTTTTATAATATTCTCCTTACCAGCAAAAAACTCTTCTGCTTCCTTTTGCGAAATGTCTTCCCTTGCAGGATCCTCTGGAAGAGCTGAAATAAAGCCTTCAATGTTTCCCTTGCTAAGCTCCTCTTCAAGATTACTAAACCAACGAGACACCTGAGGTTCCACAATTATCGTAGCGCCAGGATCAATATCAAGAGAAAGTCCACCTTCACTTATCACACGCTTTGAAAATGAATGTAAATTGGAAATATAAGCATCATCCAACGAGTCTAGCTTTTCTTTTAGATAGGTAAGAGATGATTTTGCCACCTTTGCACCATATTTTTTTTCCAACTCATCATATTTTGCGTTATACCACTTTGCAAGAGTGGATTTTATACGTTCCTGCATTTCTTGTGCAGCCTTTATCGTAAAGGTAAGAACTAAAATTTCATCGCTTGCTACGTTTTTTTCTTCATCACACAGAATGTAGGCTACCTTTTGCGCAAGGGTAAAAGTTTTTCCTGTCCCAGCACTTGCAGCAACGACAGTCAGCGCAGAATCACTTTCTATAGCTTCTTTCTGCGCACTATTCGCGCCACTATAATATTGCTCAAACGAAAGTTTCTTTTTATCCAGCTTGTCCATTTCGTTCATTTTTATTCTCGTTTCACTATTTTTGCTATTCATTTTCAACTGCCTGCTTTCTGCAAATTGGCTTGTATTTGCAATATTGACAGGCAGGATTATCCTTGCCATTTATCTTATAAACTGGCTTCCACTCATTACCTTCTACAAGGTGTTCAACTATATTAGCTGTAACCTCTACTGCCTCTTTTTTTCTATCGTCAAGTGTTGTCCTTGAGCCAACAACATTTTTATCTCCCTTGTAATACGCCTCAAACTGTTTTTTGTCCTCATAGTAAGCGGACATAGGCTTTTCGTATGCACTTTTGAGTCCAAGCCACGCAATACCATTAACATCAGATTCTGGATGAAGCAACGACCAAATAACTGCGTAGAGTGGCAACTGTAAATCTGCCTTATGGTGCTCCGCCTCACTCGATTTGTAATCAATAATAACAGCTTTGTCACCAAAGAAGTCAATTCTGTCAGCCTTGCCCTTTATATGGCAAATATGGCTTTTTTCTGTGTCAGACATAGGTAACCTATCCTCAAAGTCAAGAGTCTCTTCACGCAACATCTTTATTCGCGCTTTGCCAAGGTCTCCCTTTTCAAGAGAATCTAGATAGCGAGCCATTTCAAATAAATTCTTTTTAAAATTATCTGCTTCTATTGCAAGGCGAGGATCTGTAAAAAGTGCTGGGTAAATTGGCTTACCAAACTGAATTCTTTGCGCATAACTTTCTAAATTTTTCTCTATAAACTCAAGGAGTGATTTAGACACTCCATTTTCAAGAGCATCAAAGCCGTCCTCAAAAAGGGCGTGCATAAGGTTTCCCATAGCACGGACGTCAAGCAGTTGTACCCGCTCATCATCAAGATAAAGTAAATTTTCAAGGTAATATTTTAGAGGACAGCGAGCAGATTCAATATGCGATGGTTTTATGTAAGGAACCTTTTCCGCAGCAGACATTAGGCTAGGCATTATATCGGTTTCAAGAAGTGCATCACGCGACGCTTCAGCTTCATTTAACCTATCATCATCATTATGTGGCAAAAGGTCATCAAGCGTTACACGGTAAATAATCTTTTCTGCTTCTTGTGAGGATAAATTCAAAAATCTGCTCAAAAAAGGAGATGCAAACACTGGTCTGTTTTCCCTGTCTGCCATGGTGCGTGAAAAGATTAAACCGGACTCTGCCGTTTCTATCAGGCGACGAAAAATTGCTTCCTCTTGTAATCTTTTTTCTGCCATACTTGGAATATGCGAGATATGCAAGATGTCGGCTTCTTCAATGTTTTTATTAAATATCTCCCTGGCTTCCGGTGATAAGAGCTCAGATTCTCTCATGGTCTTTGGGTAATGGTTTGCGTCACAATCAGCAATAATAAAATATTTCCTGCTGGTAAAAACTGGCGGCACCTTTGTCCAAATTGTCACACAGGAAGCGAGAGAACCTGTAACTGGCAGGGTAGAAACACTCGCCCAAGAGCTAAAGAAATCCAAGGCGTCTCTCCCTGTTAAAAATTCGTTCGTAGCTTGTCCTACGACTTCTGCAAGGTCTGCCATATACTTTGCTTTTTTACCAACTTCAAAGATTGAGTTATTTATTACCTTTGCAATATTATCAAGGTCAGGCATCGTGTTTGTTAAAGCTATTACTCTATCGCCAAGTTTTATTTCGTCTAGAAAATCATAGTAAGATGAAAGCAGATTTGATGGCGTGGTGCCATTTTTCAACACTTCATAAAAATCTGTGGCTTTTTCAACTACAAATTTTGCATCATCCGTCAAAAATTCTTCCCACGCAGCACGGTCAAGTGGATGAACATTTCGAGGAAGCACAAAAAGATTTCCTGTTTCAATATCTGAAAAAATGAAGGAAGAAAGAAATGCCCTCGCATTTGTTTCTTGCCAATTACTCTCATATGTTTGCCAAATAAGGCGAGGAAGTCTCCCAACAAGGTTATCTGCCACAGTTGAAATTTCTTCCTCATTCCATGGAATTTTATAGCGATTAAATGCTGAGCGAAAGAGAGCTAAGTTTGCCCCTGAGCAAACGAGTCCAACTTCGCTAAGGCTACCAAAGTTACCAAAGACATCAAAAAGCCGTCCCCTATTGTTCCGCCAAAGAGCAATTTGTCGAGCCAGGTTACCTGCCTCTAGCTCATAACTAGAAGCATGAAACACCAAATTTTTTCTCTCTCTTCTTTGACGAGAATAATCTGCAGAAGTCCTGTCAAATATGCCTATTTGCTCCGCTATCCCGTTAAAATCTGCAATAGAAGCCTTCGGAGCGCCAATCATCACACGACCAGCTGTATGACGTGACACCTCACGTACAAGCGCAAGTTGCGAACCAGTGAGAGACATGAAACCAACAAAAAAGAAATTTTTAGCAGACAGGTATTCAACAGCTTTCTTATTCATTGTAATAAGATGCCTTGTGTGATGTGGCACAGAGAAGACATCTGTTATTCCGTGAGACTCGTGGTAGTTCCTGTAATCCTTATACAAGCAGTACAAGATTTTTTCTGGCGTTAAATTTACTTCTTCGGACAAATTGAGCCTTTTCTCAAATTCTTCTGGAGAAACATCCTCTGTAATAAGCTCGTGAAGTTCATCACCTAAAGCCGTAACAAATCCACTTTGCAAGACACCAGAAGGCAGATCAATATGCTCAGCCTCACATCGTGCAATAAAATTTTTCACAAGAAACTTTAATATAAGTGTGTGATCCGGTGGGTCAATAACAAAAAGTGGCTCCGTTCCACAAGCTTCCGCAACTTCCTGATACAGCTCACCAAGAGTCAAAATTCGCGGTGGCTGAACAAAAAATGACGAGGGCAGAAGCAGCTTGCGCAACATTCCCTTATCCAGAGATTGAGGCACAACAAAGACCCCTTGCTCCCCGTTATCCTTGAAAAATTTTGCAAGGTAGGGCAAGAGGTCTTTGATTTGATAATAGTCAATTATTGAAAATTTGTTTGGGGTTTGCATTGTATTCCCCCCTAGAAAGTAAAATTAGTTCTGAAACGGAAACAATCCTCAGAACCATCTTTTGTTTTTAATAAGGCAGACGACCTATAATCATTTCTGTCATATTGCAGTTCAAAAGCAATATTCGGTCTATATTGATATGACACACCAATAGTCCAAATATCCTGTTCAAGGCTCATAGTCGTTTTAGCCTGATCACGAATAGACGTAAATCTTGCATAACAGGATAGCTTTCTGTTAATTTGCCTGTGAAATGCAACCTTGATTATACGGGCATCAATGAAAGATATACCATCTTCAAATATGTCATACATGGTACCCTCTCTCATGGAAGGATTGTAAAAAAATCCTTGCCCCATTTTTCCATATTCAAGCCATAGTGAACCAATTTTTATAAGGCTTTGTCCAATTTCTGTAATGATACGCCACTGGTTAGCACTCTTGAAATGAATTGGCTCCCCGTAAGTTTCTGTCTCACTATCATACGGCTGCCAGACAGTGGAGGCCTTTTGCTCGTTATATGTCCCCTTGATTGTCCACTCTGGAAGAATCTCATACCAAACATATACGCCATAGTTCGTTATGCTACTGAGATCCCATATACCAGGAGCTCGACCTTGAGATGAAGGATCTGTTACATTCCAATGCTCTTGGCCATCCAATCTCGAATATCTGCCAAAAAGACCAATGCGCAATTTTTCAGTTTTATAACCAACCTTCAAACCGTAGGTCATGTAATATTGATCATCATAGTTACCGGTCGTAATTTCATCTAGTCCTTGAGTGTTTCGTCCGACATAGGTATCTATAACCCATCTGCCAAAATCTTTCTTAAAATAGGCTCCCATATACTTTAAGTTAGACCAGAAATTTTCTCTATCACCTAAATCAGCAAAAAATTTGCCATTTTTCAAGCCATATTCTGTGTCCCATTCGTTAGCTTGATAGCCTAATGTCGTCTCTATTTGCCCAGGTAGCTGCGTAGAAAACCAGAGCCTTTGCACCCTAAAATACTCAGATCCCTTACCTTCTAATGAATTACAATCCACTTGCATATGAAAAAACGTATTTGGATTTAATGTCTTGTCTAATAAAAATCGCGCTTTGCCAAATGCAAAACTCGGTGTAGTCGAATTTCCTAAATCTGTTCCTCTCCACGTAGCATCAATCCAAAATTCTCCGGACAAATGGAGGTCTGAGCTTGCAGCCAAAGAAGCACTCACAAACATGGATGTAATAAATATCAGGGCTGCTAAGAACACTAGGCAAAATTTCTTCACAAATGTATACTCCTTTGATGTAATCTAAACTAACTTAAGCATTGTACAACAAAAACAAGACTCCAACAACCCACAAAAGAAATTTCTAAAAAAATTCTTCAAAGAAAATAGAGAGCAAAAAAAGAAGCACAACTTTCGTTGTGCTTCTTACAAATCCAACTAAATTAGAACGTTAACTGTGTACGGAAACGGAAGATAACTTCCTTCCCCTTATAGTTAAGATCTCTTGCACACTTGCTAGAGTCTTTTGTACCATCACCGTAGTCAGAAAGAGCAACCTGTGCCATAAACATAATGTTCTTACTATACTTATATCTGCCGCCAAAGTCCCACTGCTGCGCCGTATCAGGACCATAGTTGTTCAAAGCAGATGCTCTTGTATAACGGACGTACATATCAAACTTCTTTGAGAAGTGGTAGTCTGTAGCAAGAGTAATAATATCGTGACCATAGCGAGTATAACCATAAGCACCAAAGTTATAGATGATATCATCCATTGGGCTGAACTGCTCATAAACACCATCGTTGTAAATGAAACCTTCGTCACGTCTGCAATATTCTGCACGGAAGCTGAATCCAGCAAGATAATTATTCCAAATTTCAAAACCAGCAAACCAGAACTTTGCGTCACCGGCGATCTTCTCACCACCCTGAGTTCCGCAAGCCTTAGCACGCTGCTGATTGTATGTACCAAAGATTTCTCCGAAAGGAAGTACATATCTTAAGTATGCACCATAGTTCTGGATGGAACCTAAATCGCGTGCATAAACGGTCCATTGTTCTGCACCTTTTCTTCTGTTGTCAAATATCTTCTTGTTACCATCACCATCAAGCTTTTCGCCTGAATAGAAGATACCAAGCTTGAGCCTTTCGCCCTTATAACCGAGTTTTGCTGCATAGCTCATATAAGCCTGATGATCCCAGCCTCTATCATCATAACCATCAATACCAAGATGGTTTCTGCCGATCATAGCCTGGATGTCAAACATACCCCAGTCCTTTACGAAGGTAAAGCCCATAAACTTACGCTTCGTCCAATAAGATTCTCTATCACCAAAGCCACCAACGTGCTGGTCATAAAGGTGATATTCCTTATCCCAGTCTTGCGTCTGGTAACCAATTGTTGCCTTAACGTCCCATGGAAGCTTTGTTGTAAAGAATAAGCGGTCAATCTTAAAGTAATTTCCCTTGTTCTCAACATTTGCAAAGTTTACACGAGCCAAGAAGGAAGTATTCTTATCGGCCTGATAGTTCACAAAGAAACGTGCTCTCTGGAATGCGAAAGAAGGAACTGTTGACTTCTGGTTATCACTTCCTCTCCATTTGGCATCAAACCAAACGAAACCATTTAAACGAAGTCCACCAATATTTTTCTCAAGAGAACCAACTCTCTTGTCGATGTCAGCAATATTAACGCCAAGGGCATCAAGTTCTGGCTTGAATTCAGCTACGAGCTTTTTAACAAGCTCAAGATCTTCTTTAGAAGCCTTTTCCATATCAATTTTTGCTAAAGCACGAGCAACAACAGATGCCAACTCATATCTTGTCGCAAGCTGACCGCCTTTATACTGACCATCAGGATAACCACTAACTACACCACGGCTGGCTAAAAGAGCAACTGCATCATAAGACCAGTGTCCTGCTGGGACATCTGCAAATGGGTTGCTATCAGCAAATGCCGGTGTAACCAACATTACCAATGCTACTAAAACCAATAAAATTAGATTTTTTTTCATCTTTTACCTCTCCTTTTTAATTAAATTGTTTGCGTTGTGACGTCCAGGTGATACTTAGGAGAGCAAATAAACAAAGTACCCAAAGTTACCTTCACCAATGTGCTAACCAATCAATATCAAATGAACAACTCGCGGTAATCAGTATGTTAATAGCTTTAGGAGATTTCACCACCTTTCCTGCCTCGCAATTACTGATCCTATATAACAACACAAGTGCGAATTTTACCAAAATAATTGATTTTGTCAAGAGGTAAAAAGCACATATTTAAAAAAATTTAAAAAAATTTAAAAAAACGTAAATTGCAATAATAAGTTGAACACCATAGTGGCATAATTACAGAAAAATTTGCAAAGTTTTAGTTTTTTTTATATAATGTCACGATTGAAATTTGCAGTGAAAGGAGTGATTGTGCATGGCAGAGACAATTATGAAGGATTTAACCTGTATCCGTTGCCCAATGGGATGCCTCCTTCACACAGAAAAGAACGGTGATATTATCACAGTAACAGGAAACACTTGCCCAGCGGGAAAAGCCTACGCAGAAGAAGAGTTAACAGAACCTAAGAGGATTGTCACAAGCATCGTAAAGGTTGCAAACCGCACGACACCACTTTCTGTAAAAACTAGTGTTCCAATTCCAAAGGACAAAATCTTTGCTATCATGGAACAAATAATGGCGGTTGTGGTAACACCACCAGTAAAAATTGGAAATGTCATCATAAAAAATGTGCTAGACACTGGCGCAGATATTGTGGCGACAAAAAATATTGACTAATTAAGGAGAGTCAAAATGAAAAAATTCACACTGTTGTTTGTAGCATTCGTTTCTATTTCCGTATTTTTAACGGCATCAGCCTTGGCAGCTGAACCAATCAAAATTGGTGTCTTTCAACCATTAACAGGCGCTTTTTCTGGAGCAGGCAATATGCAGTTAAAAGCCATACAGCTCGCTCACAAATTGAAGGGTTCAGTGCTAGGAAGCCCTATTGAACTCGTTTTGGAAGACAACAAAAGTGACAACGACGAAGCAAGAAACTCCGTTTATAAGCTTGCTTCAAAAGAAGTTAACGCAATTATCGGAAGCTACAATTCAACCTTAACCTTCCCAGCTTCAATCGTCACTGAACTTTTACAAGTTCCTCTTATTGTTCCATCCTGCACACACCCAATCATCACGCAGGACAAAAAAACCGTTTTCCGTACTTGCTTCTCCGATGTGGATCAAAGTCGTGCTGCAGTTGACTACATCTTCAACGTAATGAAGGCAAGAAAAGCCGCTGTAATGGTAAATATTGTTGATGAATATGCTACAAGTCTTGGTTTTCTCTTTAACGCCGGATTTGTTGCTGATGGTGGCACAATAGCTACAACAGTTGCCTTTGCACCATCTGACAAAGATCTTTCAGAAAAATTAAAATTTATCATTGAAAGTAAGCCTGATGTCTTGTATTTACCAACACACTACAACCTCGGTGTAAATATCATAAAGCAGGCAAGAAAACTTGGCGCAAAGTTTCCTATATTCTGCGCAGATGCAATGTTTTCTTCAACACTTCCGAAAGACTTAGGACCAGATGCAGAAGGCTTAACCCTTACAACAATGTCATTTATGGCAGATGCTCCTACGTCACAAATGTCCAAGGAGCAAAAACACTTCCTTGAAGCTTGGAAAAAAGAATATGGGGATCTCACACCATCAACTTCTGCTGCATGTGCATATGATGCCTACATGGCGCTTATCTCTGCAATAGAATCAAAAAAGAGCGCTGACCGCGGCGATATCGTAGCTGGTATGGAAGAGTTGAGCAATTTGCCAAGTGTAACAGGGCCAATCACAATCAACAGTGATCACAATTCAAACTCTCCAGTCATTGTTGTTACAATCAAAAACGGCAAAACAGTAATAACAAAAACCTATAAAAACAACTAATATTTTCGAGTAAACAAAAGAGGCAAGTCGCATGACTTGCCTCTTTTGTTATCTTAGTAAATTTATTTTGTTAATAATGCTGTAAGTTTTGCTGTAAAATCAGAGGCGTCCTTAATGCTCTCGCCATCTGCTGCTTGTGCTAACGCATAAAGAACTGTTGAGTAATCCGCAATACTGTCTTTATCTTCCATCATCTTTTTAATGAGTGGGTTGGCAGGATTCACTTCAAGCACTCTTTTTTCTTCTGGCACAGGTTGCCCCATTGACTTGAAGAGGTTCCTCATCTGTGGGGAAATTTCTTCTCCCTTTTGCGTAAAGCACACAGGAGAATCAACTAGACGATGAGAAATTTTTACTTCTTCCACAAGGTTACCGAGGGATTTCTTTATTTCGTCTGTGAAATCCTTGTATTGTCCTTCGTCCTTGACTTCTTCTCCTGCTTCCTTCTCTGCTTCTTCGCTTGACACAGAGACAAAATCATATTTGTCAAATTTTGGCACATTATGCACCCAAATTTCGTCTATTGGGTCTTTCAAAAGAAGAACCGTCAGATTACGTTTCTTGAAGCTTTCAAGTTTTGGGCTGTTTATTACGGCATCCCCAGCAGTGGAAGCGAGGTAATAAATTTTTTCCTGGCCTGGCTCCATATGCAACACATAGTCCTCAATAGAAGTTTTTTCGCCTTTACTAGTTTCAAAAACGCAAAGTTTTAAGATACTTTCTTGATTGCTACTGTCCTGCATAAGTCCTTCCTTTAAGACCATGCCAAAGGTGCGCCAAAATTCTGCATATTTTTCTGCTTCTTTCTTTTGGAGCTTTGATAATCTATCAAGAATTTTCTTCACGACAGATTTCTTTATTGCAGCGGTTCGGGTATCCTGTTGCAAAATTTCGCGTGAAACATTCAATGGCAAGTCCTCGGAATCCACAACACCCTTTACGAAACGTAGGTAGCTTGGAATTAAGTCCTTGCAGTCCTTCATGATAAAAACTCTCTTTATAAAGAGATCTATACCGTGTTTGCTGTCAGGGTAAAAAAGATCCATCGGTGGGTGTTTGGGAATGTAGAGAAGCGCGGAAAATTCGTTTGAGCCTTCAGCCTTGTAGTGCAACCAGTCTAGTGGTTCGTCCCAATCGTGGCAAAGGTGATGATAAAATTCTTTATATTCTTCGTCCTTAACTTCCTTTGCTGGACGCTTCCAAATTGCCTGCATTGAGTTTACTGGTTTTGGTTCTTCCTTCTCGTCCTTTTTTTCTCCTTCAGCTTCGAGGAAAATTGGATAGGTAACAAAATCACTATATTCTTTTATGATTGACCTGACATCCCATTTATCTAAATAATCCTTGCCTTCTCCCTTTTTGTCCTTTAGGTGCAGGGTAATGGTTGAACCAATCATTTCACGTGATGTTTCGTCTATCTCATAGTCCCCGTCACCGCGTGATGTCCAGATGTATGCTGGGCAACCTTCTTTTTTTGTTTCAACAACAACTTCTTCCGCTGCTATGAATGCAGAATAGAAACCCACACCAAATTGACCGATAAGGTTTTCTGCTGTTTTTGCATCACCCTTTGCTTCGCTCATGGCCTTTGCAAATTCTTTTGTGCCACTGTTTGCAATCGTGCCAAGAAAAGCGACAAGGTCATCCTTGTCCATACCGATACCATTATCAATGAAGGAAAGTGTCTTTGCCTCTTTGTTGATAACAAGGGTAATACGCCCCTCTTCTGGTGTTTTACCATTTTCTAATGCCTCAATGCGGCGCTTGTCTATTGCGTCACTAGCATTTGAAATCAATTCACGAATAAAAATATCCGGATTTGAATAGACAGAATTGATCATTAAGTCCAAAACTTGACGTGCTTGGGCTTGAAATTCATGTTTTTCCATTTCTATACTCCTTTAATTTTTTTATTTTTTGCCATAGAGAACACAAAGCTCATACTTGCTCTGGCTATACCAGAGCAAGTATGTGTAATTTTTTCGCGCGGACAAAGTCCACCTTCATGTCAGTCACGTAGGGCTCACTTCTTATTGAGCCCGTTTTTATGTTAGCTTGGCGTAGCCACGCGCTTATGGCTAATTATTCTTATTCCGTTTAGGCACTTACCGTGTAATTATACACTAATTCACCGTTTTTGGCATCTATTGTTATCGTGGTGCCGCCTTTTGCCTGACCAGCAATGATTGCGCGTGCCACGGGTGTTTCTATTGCCCGCTGAATGTAGCGCTTTAATGGGCGAGCACCATAGACAGGATCATAACCGTTTGTAGCAATAAGTTCCTTTGCTTCGTCAGTAATAACAAGAGAAATTTTTTGTTCATCCAAACGCTTTCTAAGTCCCTGCATCATAATAGCAAGAATTGACTTCATATCAGCCTTTGTTAAAGGATTAAAGCAAATTATTTCGTCCAGTCTGTTTATAAACTCTGGGCGGAATTGGCTTTTTAGCAAGGTAATTGCCTTTTCTTTTGCGTTGCGGCTCATTGTACCGTCATCCTGCAAACCCTCTATCAGGTCATTTGCCCCCACATTGCTCGTCATAATTATTACTGTGTTTTTGAAATTCACGGTGCGACCTTGGCTATCTGTAATTCTTCCGTCGTCCAGAATTTGTAGCATAATGTTAAAGACGTCACTATGCGCCTTTTCAATTTCATCAAAAAGGACAACAGAATATGGTGCACGGCGGACAGCTTCCGTAAGTTGTCCTCCTTCGTCATAACCAACATATCCTGGAGGTGCTCCAACGAGACGTGACACGCTGTGACGTTCCATATATTCACTCATGTCTATTCGGACAATGTTTTCCTCACTGTCAAATAAGGCTTCCGCCAAAGCCTTTGCAAGCTCTGTTTTACCCACACCAGTTGGCCCCATAAAGATAAAGGAACCAATTGGACGAGACGGGTCTTTAATTCCCGCTCTTGCACGAAGAACAGCGTCAGCCACAAGGTCAACTGCCTCGTCCTGTCCAACGACACGTTTATGCAAGATATCTGCAAGGTTTATCAGTTTTTCTCTTTCACTCTGCACAAGACGTGAAACAGGAATTTTTGTCCAACGTGCCACAATTTCAGAAATTTCATCTTCTGTAACTTCTTCGCGTAAAAGTCTTGTACCTGTTTTTGGCTCTTCTGACTTCTGCTCTGCTTCTTTTAACTCTGTTTCAAGCCGTGCAAGGTCTCCATATTTCAAGGTTGCGACAGTATTTAGGTCATAGGCACGTTCCGCTTCTTCGATTTTGTGCTTGATTTCTTCAATCTGCTTTCTAATTCCACGAATGTGTCCGATTTCTTCCTTTTCCTTTTCATATTGAGCAGTCAAGGCACGAGCAGTTTCCCTTTCGTCTGCCAATTCTTTTTGCAACGCTTCTAGACGTTTTTTGCTTTCTTCGTCTTCCTCTAGCTTCAGGGCAGTTTCTTCAATTTCAAGCTGCATAACGCGTCTGTTTGCTGCGTCAAGCTCTGATGGCAAGGAGTCAATGTCCGTTCTTATCATTGCACAGGCTTCGTCAATAAGATCTATTGCCTTGTCTGGCAAAAATCTGTCTGTAATGTAACGGTTTGAAAGAGACGCTGCTGCAACAAGCGCATTATCTGAAATACGGACACCATGGTGGACTTCAAAGCGTTGCTTTAAACCACGCAAAATTGACACAGTATCTTCCACGCTCGGTGCTTCCACAAGCACGGGCTGAAAACGTCTTTCAAGTGCTGCATCCTTTTCAATATACTTTCTATATTCATCAAGTGTAGTAGCTCCAATACAGTGGAGTTCACCACGAGCAAGAAGTGGCTTTAACATATTTCCCGCATCCATTGAACCCTCTGTTTTGCCAGCGCCAACAATAGTGTGGAGCTCGTCTATAAAGAGAATGATTCGCCCTTCGGATTTTTTAATTTCGTCCAAAACGGCCTTTAATCTTTCTTCAAACTCTCCGCGATACTTTGCACCAGCAATAAGGCTTCCCATATCGAGGGCAAAAATCGTGCGGTCTTTCAAATTCTCCGGCACATCACCCTTCATAATTCTCATGGCAAGACCCTCTGCTATTGCAGTTTTACCAACGCCTGGTTCGCCAATAAGGACAGGATTATTCTTTGTTTTTCTGCTCAAGATACGAATTGTGTGGCGAATTTCCTCGTCACGACCGATGACAGGATCCAACTTGTTTTCACGCGCTGCAGCGACAAGATCGCGTCCCCATTTTTCGAGCGCTTCGTATTTTTCTTCTGGATTGTCGCTTGTGACTCTCTGGTTTCCACGCACTGCAACAAGATTGCTCATAAAGTTTTCCTTTGTAATGCCAAAGGCAGAGAAAATTTTGCCAAGCGGCGAAGATGCTTCTACATTTCCAAGCACAGCAAGGAACAAATGCTCAACGGAAACGTAGTCATCTTTGAAATTTGCTGCCTCCTCTTCTGCAGAAGTTAAGATTTTGTTTAACTCCTGTGTGATGTAGAGTTGCTCGCTTCTTGCTCCCTTAACCTTTGGCAAGCGGTCAATTTCAGCCTTGACAGCATTAGACAGGCTTTCAACTTCAAGCCCAGCCTTTGTCAAGATACGTGGAATTAACCCCTCATTCTGTGTCAAAAGAGCATAAACCAGGTGCATTGTAGTCATCTCATTGTTACCGAGACTGTTTGTGAGATCCTTTGCTGCACCAAGTGCTAACTGAGACTTTTGCGTAAATTTTTGTATATTCATAATAACACCACCTTTGTGATATTTTTTAACCAATTTTGACTAAACGGTGATATTATACAACATCAATAAAAATCAAACAAGTGGTTTTTTGAAAATTTTTTTGCAATTTGTCTTAAAAGCTTTTTTGTTTCTTGATCGAGTAGGAGGCTACCCATTATTTGGATAGCCTCCTACTCGATCTTCGGCTGAAATAGCACAACACTTAACCAAAAACGAGGATTAGATGCCTCAGATGCAAAGCGGTTGGGTGCAAAAGGAGCGAATTTGTAAAAACCTTGAAACCATAGAGCACATAAAGAGCACAAAGGCTCTAGCTTCGCTAGAGCTAAAAACACAGCAAGGAGTCGTTGGTAAAACCAACGACTCCTTGCCTTTATGTTCCTTATGTTCTTTATGGCTAAAAAACTCTACAGTGTGAAGCGGAAACCTAAATTAAAGTTTATCGAGTTACTTACATCCTTGAAGTGTTTGGTGAGTTCTGCATAGAAGTAACTTGCGTCTGTCATGTTCCAGCCTCCACCGAGGGAAAGTTCCCACCAGTTTCTCGCACTGTCTTGTTTGTATGATGCATCTCCATACAAGATGTTTGTTGAACCAGCAAAGTCATGATAGTAGCTGCCTCTTAAGTAGTAATTAAAGTTTTTAACCTTCTTACCCAAGGCAACACCAAGTCTTGTCACAAAGTGGTTTGTGCTATCTATGTCTGCCAAGATGCCTCTGCTACTTGTCTTCTTTGCTCCAGCTAAATAACCATAGATAACTTCTGCCTGTGGCTCGAAGTAGAATCCATTCTTACCAATATTTGCTCTATATCCATATTCACCGGATAAGGTTACTCCGTTCATACCGTAGTCGAGTTTTGTGGAAAGTCCTGCGTCGTAGCTTGTTGTGTCGCTTTCATATCTACCATAACGGAAGATGAAGTCAAAGTAGTGACCACTGTCATAAATCTTTGTGTAGTATGCGCTAAGTGATGTGGATTTTACATCGCCACCACCAATCTTATATGACTGGCTTCCATCAAAATGCTCAACAGAAAGACCAAAGTAACCGCGAGCAGCCGTATTGTTCTTTAAGGCAACGTCATAACCAAGCTGATAGAGGTTACCGGAAACGTTGAGTTTTCTTGCTCCATTGTGATCATCGTTGCTTCTCTGGAAACGTGCCCAGCCTGTGTTGCTTGCCTCTCCGCCACGGAGGTCACCAAGGCGTTTTTGTAGCGTACCGGTAGTCTCCAACCATGCAAGGTTTATTGCATTTGCCGTGTCAGCAACTGATTTTGTGGTTTCGCTAACCTCTGGCTTGTCTGGCTCATTTCTGCCGTTCTTTGTGAAGGCAAATTCACCAGTCTCCTTATCATAAGCAACGAGGTATTTCCACATGTCTGATGCTACATGTGTAACGTCTGACACTACATCTCCCTTCAAGCTATCTGACGTTGCAAAGACAATATTTGTTTTGTTCTTTTTTGCATCAGACAAAAGTGTTAAGGCAGTGACATGAAGTTTTGCTCCCTCTGATCCAGATACAGCATTTGTGTTGAAGCGATCCATTTCTTCATTGGCAAGGTCCACATCAAGCTTCAAGTATCCATTTCCAAGGAGGTTAAGACCATCAACAGTGTATTCTGTAACCTTACCATCCTGGAAGTCAAAGCCACCTCCGTCAAAGGTCAAGATATCGCTTGTAATGTAACTTGCATCTGCAACCGTTGAATAACCCTTTGTCGCTTTAATAATCTGGTCGTTAATTTGAGCTGCAATTTCTGTTGCTGCCTGGAGGTCTATTGTGCCCATTTCTCCCTCTGTAGCTGCACTTACCTGTTGTTCTAGCTTTCCACCATCAAGGGTAAGTGTTCCTTTGTTGTTTGTTACTGCGCCACCAACATTGCCTGCTGCAATTTCAAGAGAATTTCCAGCACCGTCTAATGTTATTGTGTTAGCTATTTCTGCGTTGGACTTTACAACTCCACTGATGACGGTTGCGCCAGTACCTGAGATGTTCTTACCCAAACCCAATGTTCCAGCACCTAGATTCAAGGTACCATCATTTTGTAATGCAATGTCCAAATTATTAGCAGTAATTGTTACTGTTCCTGCGTTCGTTGCTGTTCCATTTCCTGTAATTTTTGAGTCAAAAGAGTTTGTGCCAGACATATTCAATGTTCCAGCATTTGAAATTGCTGTATTGTTATCGCTGAAGTTTACGTTACTAATCTTTAACGTTCCACCTTCATCAACTGTCAAGGCAGTGTCAAAACCGGAAATCGTGCCGTTATTTGCTGCAGTATTTTTACCATCAATACTTAATGTTTTTTCATTTGAAATTCTAATACCATTGTTATTAGAACCAGTTAAATCTTTTCCATTCATACCAATGGTGTAATTTGTTTTCGTCACACCCGTGGTAACAGCAGCTGCAAGGGTTTCATCACTTTCAAAGCTGTATGACGTTAAATCTTTTGTTTTTTCATCACCCTTTATGTAATCAGTCAATGTAATTGGGTTATAGGTTTCTGTAACTGTAAGCTTTCCTGCAGTGCTACCTGTTGTTGTAAATTTGTAACTATAATTTCCAAGTTGCGTCGTGATTGACCCTGTATCACCATTCACCTTCAAGGTTGCTCCAGTCCCGTCTAAAACTATCAGCCAATTTGTTTCAGTTTTTGGGGTACCTTCTATTGCATGGGTGGTAAAGCCTTGTGCAAGGTTAATGCTTGCAAGGTTTATTACTGGTGTACCAACTACGCTTGAAAATTTAATGTTATCTGCACTTTTCACGGCTTCATTTACATTTGCATTAATTTTTAAGTCGCCATTACCCTTTAGTGTAACTACTGTCAGGGTTGAATAGGAAGCCTCACCTTCCGTTTCTTGCATATCTATAGTTGTATAAACTGGTTTTTTCTGGACATCTTCTGTGTTGTTCATATCCAGCGTTCCGCCCAAATTCTTGTCGGCAGTAACTTTCAAGGTCTTGC
>JAUNHV010000006.1 GCA_030523725.1 Synergistaceae bacterium
CATCAGACTTCCAGTTTGACACGACCTCAACGGGAGATGCCAAGGGACGGTTGCAATTAAAGAAAGTGGAGGCATTTACAGAAGATACGAAGGCATCCACGAATGCGGTGACGGCGAAGGCAGTGTATGATTATGTAAGTCCGATAGATACGCGTTTAGGCACAGCGGAGAGTAAGCTAACAACAGCAGAAGGTAATATAACGACGTTACAGGCGAAGACGACAGGTATAAGCTATAATTCGGCTAGCACGACGACGACAATAGAGGGAGTAGCGTTATCTAACAATAACATAACGACGACAGGTGCGTTGAGTGCAGGAGCAGTGAGTGCGAGTAGCGTAGCAACTAGTGGCAATGTAGTAGTAGGGACAGGAGCTAAGCAGGTAACAATAGACACATCAACAGGTAGGATAAGCGGTTTAGCAGCAGGCGAAGCAGATACAGATGCAGTAAATATGTCGCAATTAAAGACGGCAGTGTCAGGAGGTTATGCAGCCGGAGATGGCATAAAGTTTACGGCAGGAGCAAAGGCAGGAGATCCGACGACAGTAAGTGTGAAGTTGGCAGATAAGTCATTGGATGCGACGTCAGGACTCAAGGTGAAGTTAGCCGAGAACGCAGGATTATTATTGGATACCGCAACAGAGGGTAAAGAAGGTCTAAAGGTGAAGGTGAATGCGGATAGTGGCATCACATTAGATAAAGATGGATTATCCTTGAAAGCGGACACATCAGACTTCCAGTTTGACACGACCTCAACGGGAGATGCCAAGGGACGGTTGCAGTTAACGAAGAATGGATCAGTAGCCCAAAATAATACAGGAGTAGTGACAGGAGGAGCGGTATATAGTGCAGTGAGCGGAGCTTTCAATAGTGTGAGTTCTGCTACGAGTGGCACGACGACGACCTATACGTTAACGGCGCTAGATGGTACGACGACAGCGACGATATTAGACACAGATACGCAATACAGTGCGGGGACAGGGTTAACATTAACAGATCAAGCATTTAGTGTAGACAAGGCGGCATTGAACATATCCAACATATCAGGTCATACAGATGGAGATGGGACGACGCCAGCGACCACGACGTTTACCGGTAGAGTAGAGGGTACGACAGGAACGATAGACGGAGAAGCTACAACCAATAAGTATTTTGTAACAGGAGATGCAGTCTATACAGTAACGAGTGGATTAGATAGTCGTTTGGGCACAGCCGAGGGTAATATAACGACGTTACAGACGAAGACGACAGGCATAAGCTATACAGCAGCGACGACATCCCCAGAGGCAGCAGCGAAGACGACAATAGGTCAAGACTTGTTAGTTTCTGGAGCGTTAACGGTAACGGATGGAGCAGAGTCGTCTCCTGCGACAGTATTTAGTGTGACGAAAGCAGGAGTGGTGACAGCGAGTGGCATGGTGAAAGGAGCGACCGGTTCAATAGGTGGAGATAATGATGCATATTTTGTAACGGGAACAACGGTGAAGACGAAGTTAGAAGCTTATGCTACAACAGCAATGCTTCAGGCGGCAGTTGGTTCGGCGTATGCAGATTCGTCAACTGGTAAGGGACTTACGTATGACGCTACGAATACAAAATTAGTTTCGAATGTGCCGTTAGAAGTGACGGATAATACGAATAAGGTTACCTTGTCGAATAACGGAAACATCACTGTTAGCAATAATGGTGCAACTAATGCAATTTCTGTTACCACAACAGATGGAAAACAAGGATTTTCTTTGGCAAATACTGGTAACGCTGTATTTGGTAACGGAGTAACAAGTGCACAGATAAAATTGGATGCTAGTATTGGTGCAATTACTGTAAAAAAAGCTAATGAATCTAAGTATTTATTTAACCTTACAAGTCAGGGGAATCTCATAATTGCTGGTATGTTGTCCTCTACAAGCAAGGATGATGCCAATACAGATGAGCTTAATTTACGTATGCACACAGTAAGTTCTGAGAACTACGGGACAGTGATAAAGAACGTGGCTGAAGGTAGTGCAGATATGGACGCAGTAAACTATGGCCAGGTGAAGGGTGCATATAATGTAGTTTCTTCGTCAAAGTCAGGTACGACGACGACCTATACATTGAAAGGTATAGATGAAAGTAAAACTGCGACGATATTAGACACAGATACGCAATACAGTGCGGGGACAGGGTTAACATTAACAGATCAAGCATTTAGTGTAGACAAGGAGTCATTGAACATATCCAACATATCAGGTCATACAGATGGAGATGCGATGGCAGCGACCACGACATTTACCGGTAGAGTAGAGGGCACGACAGGAACGATAGACGGAGAAGAGACAACCAATAAATATTTTGTAACAGGTGCTAAGGTATACGCTACAGTAAATCCGATAAACTCAAGAACATTGGGCTTGATAAGCTACGAAGCAGCTGACACTTCAACTTCAACCCCAGCAAAAACGACAATAACTGGAAAGTTGACAACAGATTACGAAGGAGACTTTGATAATTTAGATTTTGTAACAAAGAAATGGGTAGTGGCTCACTCTTTGACGAGTGATTCGTTACAAGCTGCGGTTGGTAGTGCGTACTATATAGATCCTTCAACAGGAACAAGAGGCAACGGACTTTACTATGATTCTGCAAATTCGAAGTTAGTTTCAAATGTCCCAGTTGAAATGAATTTAGGAAGCTATATGATAAAGTTCGACTCTAGCGGACGCATCAGTGGTGGTTACGCTGAAAACATGAATCTAAATCAAGGATTCAGTTTAAGTCCAGGAACGTTTCAAGTGAGAAATTTTAGTAATGCTTATGGTGGTGCAGCAATAACTCTTCAGTCGACTTCTACTACTAATTCTCAACTTTCAATACAGGGAGGGGATGCTAATAATATTACTTTAACTGCAGGTCCCTCTGGTACTGGCTCTACGATTGTAGTTCACAGTGGGGGTAATGATATTTTTAAATTAGATAAAGATGGTAATTTAACAATTACTGGTCAATTGAAGGCTTCTAATGTGAATACTTCTTTAATGGCATCCGCATCACCCTCAGACACAACGAGTGAAACAGAACCCACAAACGAAGCAAGTAATGGAACAGAGAATGATGCAAATTCATCACCATTATTGACCTCTGCTGCTCCAAAGAGAATGATGATGACTTCCTCACGCCCAGTTACAGCGGCAAAGCCGGAAGCAACAGAAACAACAACCGAAACGGTAGTCGCGGACGAAGCGGCTAAAGCAGATACGACGGAAAAAACTGGTGATACTACAGGCGATGAGGCGAAGGAAACGAATTCAACAAATTCAAAGATGTTAATGACTGTTGCACGTACAAACACAAAAGCAACAGATGATGTAAAAACGGCTAAAGCACTGGAGACAACGCAATTAACCGAATTAAAAGAAACACCAGATTCGGCTGAAGTTGCAAACAATGACAGTGCTAAAACAGAGCCTGATGATACTTCCTCAACCGAAACGGCATCAAATGCAAAAGTTTCCGCGTTGTCTTCATCTCCGAACTCAACTGACTTTACTAAGGACACTTCAAGTGCGACGACACACGATGCACAGAGCAATGATACTCAAGCTAACACACCAGACAAAGCCGTTGCAACTCAAACTCTTGCTGAGGCAACACCTACGACAACGTCCACGGCAATGCCTCAAGCAACAGCTGCTCCTGTCACGGTATCTTCAAGCCAGTTAGTGCAGACTGGTACGGCAGATACAACGCCACTTGGAGAAATAAACGTAGCTGATTTGAAAGGAAAAGCAGTTACGGACACAGCAGTTCATAACTATGTGAGCAATTATGTGAATGATGTTACCCCAAAGATCAGCTACACAGATGCAGGTGGAGCGATACAGACGGAAAGCATGAGTGGTGGTACACTGGCGGCTGGAAACAATCTAAGAATTACAAAGGAAACTTCTGGGGCAGCAAATACCTACAAGGTTGATTTGAAGGATGAAATTTCTGGCGTGAAGTCAATTGAATTGACAGAAGAAGCAGCGATTAATGTTGGCAGTAAAAAGGTTGCAACTGTTGGACAGGTGGCATCAGTAGCAAATGGAGTTCAGGAAACACTGAATAATGTAAATAGGGTGTTGAACGATACGAATATTAGAATCAATGAAGTGGAAACAAGAAGCAATCAAGTAGGAGCTCATGCGGCTGCCCTTTCTTCTCTCCACCCACTACCTTACAACCCAGATGCTCCAACGAGCTTCTCAGCTGGTGTAGGTACATATAGAGATGAAGTGAGCTATGCTATTGGTGTGTTCCACTATACCTCGGATCGCTTTATGTTCAATCTCGGCGCTTCTGTTACAAAGGGTGCTGATGTTATGGGAAGAGCTGGTATGTCCTTCTCTCTTGGCAAGGGTGGTAAGAGTACAAAAACCGCTAGAAAAGAAGCTCAACAGCTCCAGGGGACATTGGCGGATATCGTGAAGGGGTATTCGGACATGAACAATCAGCACGCTATGCTTGCAAGCCAGCAGCAAACGCTCTCCAAGCGTAACCACGAGTTGGAAGCTGCTAACGAGGAAAACACAAAGCGTATTCAGCAGCTGGAAGAACAACTTGCTGTTATGAAGGAATATATTGAATCAAAGAAAAAAGAAGAGGAAGAGAAGAAGCGCAAGGAAGAAGAAGCAAAGAAGAAAAACGCAAAAACTAAAAATAAGCAAAACGTAAAGAAGAGTAACAGCAAGAAAAAATAAAAACGAATAAAAATGGTTATTTAGACCAGAAGCAAAAAAGCACAGACTCCGTAATAGAGTCTGTGCTTTTTCTTGCTTGACACCTATATTATAAATGATTAAAATAACGCTGATGTGAGGTCATCTTGCGTATCATAAAAATTAAATATAAGGAGTCGACACAGATGGTAGCATGGAACAATTTTGACACATTAACGTCCTACAAGAAGCTTGCTTCCCTTGCAAATAGTGTGAATTTGAAGGAAGTTATGAGCGGTGAAAACGGTGCAAACCGTGTAAAAAAATATTCCGTTCCAATGGCAGGAGGTCTTTCCTACAACTTTGCTGCAAAACAAGTTGACGATGATGTTCTTGTAGCATTGGCAGAATTAGCAGCTGAAGCACAATTGACGGAAAAATACGAAGAGCTTTATAACGGTGCAGTAATCAACACAGGTGAAAAGAGACTTGTTCTTCACCAGTTAAGCCGTGGACAGCTCGGTAAGGATGTTATAGCTGACGGTGTTAATAAGCGTGAATTTTATGTAGCACAGCAGAAACGTGCAGCAGAATTTGCAAACAGAGTCCACAAAGGTGAAGTTACAAATGCAAAGGGTGAAAAATTCACGACTGTCGTGCAGATTGGTATCGGTGGCAGTGACCTTGGTCCACGTGCAATGTACATAGCACTCGAAAGTTGGGCAAAGGCAACTGGTAACTTGAAGATGACGGCAAAGTTCATCAGCAATGTTGACCCCGATGACGCAGCTGCAGTTCTTGATTCCATTGACGTCGCACATTCGCTTTTTGTTCTTGTTTCAAAATCTGGTACGACGCTTGAAACACTCACGAATGAATCATTTGTAAAGGATGCACTTGTAAAGCAGGGGCTTGATCCAGCGAAACACATGGTAGCTGTTACAAGCGAAACATCTCCACTCGCAAAGAACAGTGGTTATTTAGCAGCATTCTTTATGGATGACTACATTGGTGGACGTTATTCTTCAACATCAGCGGTCGGTGGTGTCGTTTTGTCCCTTGCCTTTGGCCCGGAGGTTTTTGCACGTTTCTTGAATGGTGCAGCAGCACAGGATGAAACAGCAAAGAACAAAGACATTATGAAAAACCCATCAATGCTTGATGCCCTTATTGGTGTGTATGAAAGAAACTTCCTTGGCTATACAGCAACAGCAGTTCTGCCATATTCACAGGCTTTGAGCCGTTTCCCTGCGCACCTACAGCAGGCCGATATGGAATCGAACGGAAAAAGCGTTAACCGCTTTGGCGAGCCAGTCAACTATGTGACAGGTCCTGTCATCTTTGGAGAGCCAGGCACAAACGGTCAGCACTCATTCTACCAGTTGCTACACCAGGGAACAAATATTATTCCTCTCCAGTTTGTTGGCTTCAAAAATAGCCAGTTTGGTAAGGATGTCCTAATTGAGGGTAGCACAAGCCAGGCAAAACTTTGTGCAAACGTTGTGGCACAGATTATGGCCTTTGCCTGCGGCAAGGATGATGAGAATAGAAACAAATTCTTTGCTGGTGGTCGTCCGTCAAGCATTATTATTGGTGAACAATTGACACCAGAAGCACTCGGAGCTCTCCTCGCCCACTTTGAAAACAAAATTATGTTCCAGGGCTTCATTTGGAACCTTAATAGCTTTGACCAGGAAGGCGTTCAGCTTGGCAAGGTTTTAGCAAAGAAGGTTCTTGCTCACAACACAGATGGTGCCTTAAAAGCATATGCAGAATTGTTGAACATATAAACGCAAGTTCTCTACGAGATATTATTGATATAAAAGAGCGGTGCAACGAAATCAAATCGTTGCACCGCTCTTCTTAATATTTTCTAATGTTGAAGATTAGATTGTTGTCTTAGTTTTTCTCTACGTTGAAAAATTTGTAGAGGTCAATTGAAGCAAGGTACGCTGCTATTAGTCCCAAAACTCCATAAACAAGCACAATACCAAGCAACTTGAAGGAGGTAAATGACCAACCTATCATGGTTTGTGAAAAGGCCATAGCCATACCAAAGAAGATTGCCGTTGTGTTATTCAAAAATGTCTTTGGAAAGTTACTGAACCATACTGCAAGACCTGACACTGTTCCACCTGCGATAACACTTGCGAGCTTTACGCCAAAAACTGTAACAGGGAAGTATGGATAGAGGAAATTTCCCGCAATTACCATGAAATATGCAGCGAAAAAACCAACAACGATGTCTATTATAGCGCGAATTCTGTCTTGTGTGAAAGAAAAATAAGTCCAACTAACGAATGCCATCCATGTGTAGTTTGCATTGAATGGAGTGTCTGTACCTGGAAAATTTAAGCGCGGCCCACCAGGCACATTTGGGCAAATTACATCATTTGCAAAAAGCAGAAAACAAGCAAGAAGTCCATTCCAAACTGGAATAGCAACATATTTAATCCAATTTCTCTTGGTCATAATTCATACACCTCTTTGAATTTATTATCATAATACAATCGAAATTTTAAAGATTTTTTCTACCCTTGTCAAGGGTGGAAATATAATTTTAGCCTATTATCTTAAATATTAATGAGGAACATATTTGTGTCCTAGAGCACCAATTTGTGGTAAAACTCGCTCAGGATTTAGCCTCCTGCCATTTTTTCTCATTTCAAAGTGAAGATGATTGGTTGTGGTAAGACCGGTTCTGCCAACAATTGCTATTTTTTGTCCTCTCTTGACATCTTGACCTTCACGAACATAGACTGCTGCACAATGCGAATAAAGCGAGGTCGTTCCCTTATCCGGATGCGAAATTATGCACATTTTCCCGTAGCCTCTATATTTGGGGTTATTTACATAGACAGTGGTAACCGTTCCATCTGCAACAGCATAAATTGGATCTCCTGCGCGGGACATTATGTCAACTCCGGAATGTCCTCGTCCAACTCCTCTTGCAATATATCCGTAGCGAACAGGCCACACATAGCTGTCAGAGGAAAGCTCCAGGACATCTCCAGATAAATCTGGTGTTGCGGCGAGTTTTAAGGTAGTTGCTGCTATTTGCTTTTTCTGAGCTTTGGATTCAGCTGAAGAAACATATCTTGCGTGTCCGCGACGGCGTCTCTCTCTCCTGTGTTTGCCATGCCGTCTTTTCCCAGACTTTTTGCTACATTTATTGCTTTTGCCTTTTTTATTTGTCTTGGATTTCTTGCTTTTACCACTTTTTTTGCTGCTTTTATGTGAATATCGGACACTTTGTGTGCTGCCTCTTCGTGATGTTTTACGTGCGTATGTTACATTGCAGTTGCACAGCAGCAATAGAAGGAATGCTGCGAGGATGGCGACTAGTATTTTGCCGAGTGTCGATTGTCTATATTTTGTAAAACTCATATTAAACCGTTGTAAATCCTTTCTCTAGTGAATATTGTAATGGTGAGTATACAATCCAAAGCAAAAAGTGTCAAATCACGCCAGAAATAAAAGACAGGTGTTCTATTGCTAAATCCCTTGTTTCTGGTATAATACCACGGAAATTTGACGTGTTATATGTAGCGTGAGGAATTGTAATATCTCATTGGAAGGAGTTAATATGGAAGGTAAGAGAGAACAATGGGGAAGCCAATTTGGTTTCTTAATGGCAATGGCAGGATCAGCGATAGGTCTTGGAAATATTTGGCGTTTTCCTTATATTGCAGGACAATATGGTGGTGCTGCTTTTTTGGTGTTTTATTTAATTGTTGTCTTTACCTTTGGACTCTCCATAGCTATTGCAGAATGGTCCATTGGTCGTGCCGGCAGGAGTGATTCCGTAGGTTCATTTAAGAAACTGGGGGGAGGACTTTGGACAATTGTTGGCTGGTTTAGTTTTGTTTCAGCATTTGTTATTCTGTCTTATTATTCAGTTGTTGCTGGCTGGATAATTTATTATATAAAATACTCTTTTACAGGACTTATGGATGCAGTTTGTCATGGTAGCTCGGAGGCTACCTTCTGGTCGCTTATTACAAATCCAGTGAAGAGTGTGATGCTTCAACTTATAATTATGTTAATTGCAGTTGGTGTGGCTATTAAGGGAGTTTCAAGTGGAATAGAAAAAATGTGTAAGTTCCTTATGCCGGCACTTTTTGTCATTTTACTTATGCTAATTGGTAGATCTCTCACATTACCTGGTTCATTTGAAGGGGTAAAATTTTACCTTGTCCCAGATTTTAGCAAATTAGGGTTAGAAGGTATGTTTGCAGCTAGTGCTCAAGCATTTTTTTCTTTATCTATTGCCTCTGGTACTGGTCTAACCTATGGCAGTTACCTCAGGAAGGACGATAAAATTATAAAATTAGCCCCAATAGTTGTGTTTTTTGATACACTAATTGCATTTCTCTCCGGACTTGTGATTTTTCCCACTTGCATGTCGGTAGGAGTTGTTCCTGATGTTGGACCTGGGCTTACATTTATCACACTTCCTGGGGTATTTGCAAAAATGCATTTTGGCAGGATGTTTGCGATTGCTTTTTTTATCCTTTTCTTCATTGCGGCAATTACATCTGTTATTGGATTATTCGAACCTGTTGTAGCATACGGTGTTGATCAAATGAAGTTAAGTCGTAAAACTTCTGCTATCGTGATGGGAATTTTGGTCTTTGCACTTGGAGTACCATCTGCACTAGCAGAAACATCACTTATCCCGAAGATTTTTGGTAAGAATTTTCTTGAGGCAGCGGACTTTGTCATAAATGGTTGGCTTGTTCCTATAACGGCAATATTAATATGTATTTTCGTTGGTTGGGTATGGACAAAAGGGGCAAAAGACGAAGTAACAAATGAAGGCAAGGTAAGGTTCAAGCTTTATCCTGTTTGGCTTTTTATATGTCGTGTTATTGCTCCAATAATGTTAACTGTTTTGCTCATTAACGGGGGAAAATGGTAATAGAAACTCGCATAATTGACGAGGATTATTGAAATGCAAGAAGACAAAACTGTAGCACAAAATCGAAAAGCACGTCACGATTACACAATTCTCTCTTCTATGGAAGTGGGGCTTGTGCTTTTTGGTACAGAAATAAAATCGCTCCGCGCAGGACAGGTTAATTTGAAGGATGGATATGCTTCTATAGAAAAAGGGGAGCTCTGGCTCTGGAATGTACATATTAGTCCATATGAAGCGGGAACTATTTACAATAAAGATCCTTTGCGACCACGAAAGCTCCTGGCTCATAAGCTTGAAATTCTGCGCTTACAACAAAAGATAAAAGAAAAAGGGCTAACCCTTGTGCCGCTAAAAATATACATAAAAAATGGAAAAAAAGCTAAGCTTGAGCTTGGTGTAGCCAGAGGAAAACAACTGCAGGACAAGCGAGACGCCATGGCAGAGCGTGACAGCAAGAGAGATATTGCAAGAGCTATGAAGCAAAGTAAGAGTCGTGAATTTTAATAACAACAGGTGTCATGTATAACTCAAATATAAAAAGATAGAGGAACATAGGTTTTACCTACGTTCCTCTATCTTTTTAATCAAATATTAATTTTCTAACTCTTTTGGATTTGCTCCCCACTTATTTTCACATGCCTGACTATCTCTCGTAAAGAAATAGAAGTAAGCCAAAATGATTGCAATTGGAAAAATAAATAGGGCATATGCAAATATACGGAAGGACACGGCCTCTGTACCTACAAGAATAGCTGTTCCTAACAAGGTAGCAACTATTATTAATGCATAGCCAAGTACGACATATGCACCACTATAACCGATGTCATGCGCACGACGAAAAGCCACTGCTAAGCTTGGAATAAGAATAAAAGCTGCATACAGGTGTGACAAGATGTTAATAAAATTGAAGTCAAATAACGAATATGCAGCAGCGAGCAAATTACCGATTGCCCAAGTGAAAAAGGCAAAACTCCAGTATTCTTTTCTGCGTGCTCTGCCGCTGAAATCGAAATATTTTTTGAAACATACACATGAGTAAAACCAAATAACGCTAAAAAACTTCTTAATGCTGTCCATTTCCGCAACCTCGATATTAAAACTAAAACATGCTGTAGAGTTTAATATTATAAGGTAAAAGTGTCAAGTGCTCTTTTTTGCCCTGTTTTTTGCATAAAATGACAAGTAGCCTCTTGACAAAAATATAAAAATTTTATATACTTCTGCACGTTGTCGCGAGGGGGCGTCCGATTGGGCGGGTAGCTCAGTGGGAGAGCATCTGCTTTACACGCAGGGGGTCGTAGGTTCGAAACCTATTCCGCCCACCATTAAGATAACCCTTAACACATGGAGCTGTAGCTCAGTTGGTTAGAGCGTCGGCCTGTCACGCCGAAGGTCGCGAGTTCGAGTCTCGTCAGCTCCGCCATATTTAAGCAATTGCGAAACGGTTGAAGGACACATCAACCATATTGCTTAGGTGGCCGGATAGCTCAGTTGGTAGAGCAACGGACTGAAAATCCGTGTGTCCCCAGTTCAATTCTGGGTCCTGCCACCATTTGCGGAAGTAGCTCAGGGGTAGAGCACAACCTTGCCAAGGTTGGGGTCGCGGGTTCAAATCCCGTCTTCCGCTCCATTTTTATCTTTGTTTTATTTTTTTATGGAGCTGTAGCTCAGTTGGTTAGAGCGTCGGCCTGTCACGCCGAAGGTCGCGAGTTCGAGTCTCGTCAGCTCCGCCATTTTTAACAGGCGTATTTGCGCGGAAGTAGCTCAGGGGTAGAGCACAACCTTGCCAAGGTTGGGGTCGCGGGTTCAAATCCCGTCTTCCGCTCCATTTAGTAAAAGCTGCTATTTACAAATTATTTTTTTGTGTTATAATGCTCACATTCAAGTAGAGATACGCTCTCTCACCGCTCGGCAATTGCGCTGCTCGGTCAACAAACGGAAGAATTATTATACTTTTTACTATTTTGTTAATCCGTCCACAGCGTATCTATACGTTGTGGATTTATTTTTTATATTTTACATGGGAGGTGTTGCACCATAGCAACAGTATCTACACAAGATGAACCAAGAGTAAATGAAAAAATTACAGCTTCTGAGGTTCTTCTTATTGACGAAAAGAACGAAAAACGTGGAGTGGTAAAGATTTTAGAGGCACTCAACATTGCAAGATTGGCAGAGCTTGACCTCGTCGAGGTTGCCCCGATGGCAAAGCCACCAGTTTGTCGCATCTTGAACTATGGAAAGTATCGTTTCCAACAGCAGAAACGTGAACATGAGGCAAGAAAAAAGCAGAAGGTGCAGGAAGTTAAGGAAATCAAAATGCGCCCCAAAACGGATGTCCACGATTTTGACTTCAAATTGAAGGCTATCCTTTCTTTTTTGAAGGATGGAGACAAGGTGAAGGTTTCTGTTTTCTTCAGAGGAAGAGAAATGGCGTTTTTGGATAGGGGCAAAGATCTTCTTGCTCGTGTTGTGCATGATGTAGGTGAATGGGGAACTGTAGATACGGAGCCCAAGATGGAGGGTGCTCATATGAGAATGATGCTGAGCCCCGCTGCAAACCTCAAGCAACTTTTGAAAAAAGAACAAGAATCTCGTGTCGTAGTTTCGGAGCAGGAGGTAGCACAAAAGGAAAAGAAAGCACCAACTGCCCCCAAGAAAAAGAACGTTATATTTGATGCAGATCAAATTTAATAAATATTAAGAAAATAATTTTTAGGAGGATTAGAAAATGCCAAAGATTAAAACACATTCAGCAACAAAAAAACGTTTCCACTTAACAGCAACAGGTAAAGTTTCCTATAAAAAATGCGGCAGAAGTCACCTTCTTTCTTCTAAGAATGCAAAAAGACTTCGCTCTTTGAAAAAAGTCGGAATCTTGCCAGCAAATGTGGAAGGCCACATTAAGAAAATGCTCCCTTACGCATAGGGATTTGACAGGAGGTATTTGAAATGAGAGTAAAAGGATCTAGCGCTAGCCGAAACAAATTAAAGAAACTTTATAGCATTACAAAGGGCTTCTATGGAAGAAAGAAAAATGTCTATCGTAGAGCAAGAGAAGCCTATCTGCACGCTTTAACAAGTGCTTTTGCTGGTAGAAAATTAAAGAAACGTGACTTCCGTAAACTTTGGATTGTCCGTATCAATGCAGCAGCCCGTGCAAATGGCATCTCTTATAGTGCACTCATCAGTGGTCTCAAGAAGGCAAATATCCTTATGAATCGCAAGATGTTGGCTGACATTGCAATCAACGATGCAGCAGCTTTTACAAAGCTCGTTGAAAAGGTAAAGACAGTAAAATAACTTCAAAACAGGTGGGGTTCCACCTGTTTTTTTGTAGGAATAACAACTATGCAAGAAGAATACATACTAAAGCAGACAAATTTGCAAAAGGTCTTGAAAGAAAATGGCTTTGATGCCTTTATTGCAATAAATGACGAGAGCAGTAACTGGCAGGCAATAGCTCACCAAACTGGTTTTCGTGGCACGTGCGGATTATACTTTTTGTACGCAGACAAAGCCGAAAAAAAGGCAGATATATTTTTTGATAACCGTTATTTGGAGAGAGCCAAAAGAGAAATTGCAACCTGCAATGTCTTGTCTTTTGAGGACGATTTTGCAGACACAATATACAAAACGGCAAAAGCTTACGGGCTGAAAACTATCGCATGTCAAGCTTGCGAAACATCAGCATCAAACTGGAAGGCAATAGAGTATCTTTTACAAAAAGAGGGTATAACCTTAAAACCATTTGATGACGAATATCAGGAAATTTGCTCCGTAAAGACTGACAACGAAATTGTAAAGATAAAGGCAGCAGCAGAGTTAGCGACAGAGGCTTTTATGAAAACCCTTGGAGAAGTTACCGAGGGAATGACGGAAGCAGCTTTTGCGGCACGCCTTGAATATGAAATGGCTATTCGTGGAGCATCACCTGCATTTGGTACAATCGTAGCAAGTGGTGTGCACGGCTCTATTCCACATGCTGGCGTAACAGAAAAAGAGATTCACCGTGGAGAAATAGTTACAGTAGATTTTGGTGCAAGGCTAGACAACTATGTTTGTGACATTACAAGGAATTTCGTGATTGGTAAGGCAACTAGAGAACAAAGAGTATTACACGATCAGATAAAACTGGCTCACCTTACGGCTGCAAACGCTCTCAAGGATGGAGCATCTGGGCGGGCAGTACACAATATTGCTTGTGATGTTTTTGGAGATAAACGTGAGTATTTTACCCATAGCTTGGGACATGGAATAGGACTTTATATTCACGAAATGCCACGTCTTAGTTATAGAAAAGATTACACGTTAAAAGCCGGACAGGTTGTTACAGTAGAGCCTGGACTTTATTTTGCAGGCAAATTTGGTATGAGGCTTGAGGATGATTACCTTGTAACGAGAAACTCTGCGGAACGTTTAACGGCAGCAATGCCACAGGAACTTTTTGAAATATAAAATTTTGTGCAAAACAAAAGTAGGAGGATTGGCTATGGAACAGAAAAGGGAACAGTGGGGAAGCCGTTTTGGTTTTTTGATGGCATCAGCTGGTTCTGCTATTGGTTTAGGTAGCATTTGGCGCTTTCCGTATGTTGCGGGGGTAAACGGTGGAGCTTGCTTTCTTATTAGTTATCTGATTATGTGCTTTACTTTGGGAGCTTCACTTAACCTTGCTGAATGGTCGATTGGTAGAGCCGCTAAAAGTGACGTGGTTGGTTCATTTACAAAACTCGGTGGCAAAAAATGGGGTATCGTTGGTTTTGGTGCGTTAATCTCTTGCTTCATAATTGCGGCATATTATTCCATATTATCTGGTGTTGTGCTCTATTACATAAAATTTTCCCTTGTGGACCTTGCGCGTGTTTCAAAGGCCGGATATTTTGAGGCTGTTTTCAACACTATTACTTCAATTCCGCGGATCTCTATTTCCTTGCATGCTCTTAACATGTTTATTGTTATTGCTATAATCAGCAAGGGAGTGAGCGGTGGAATCGAAAAAATGTGCAAATATGTGATGCCATGGCTTTTCATAATTTTGTTGATTCTCATTGCGAGAGCTCTTACTTTGCCAGGTGCAATAGCTGGATTGAAATTTTATTTGCTTCCTGATTTTAAAAAATTTGGGGCTAGAGGTTTACTTGAAGCAACTGGACAATCATTCTATTCACTTTCTCTTGCGATGGGAATTGCTGTTACATACGGTAGCTATATGAAGAAAGATGATAAGATGGTTCCGCTTAACGGAACGGTAGTTTTTCTTACTACGTTTGTAGCCTTTCTTGCTGGACTTGTGATTTTTCCTGCCTGTGTAGCTATGGGAGTAAAGCCTACTGCAGGTGTGGGGCTGTGTTTTATTACACTTCCAGAGGTTTTTTGCAGGATGGCTTGTGGACCGTTCTTTGCTACAGCATTTTTTATTCTATTTTATATTGCGGCTGTAACGTCGAGTGTAGCTATACTAGAGGTTCTTGTTGCATATGGGATGGGGCAGTTAAAAATGAGTCGTAAAACCTCCACTCAAATTATGGGATTAGTTGTCTTTCTACTAGGAATTCCAGTGGCATTAAGTGGAATGCCTAACTTCCCCAAAATATTTGGACGGACTATTTTTGAAGCATCAGATTTTTTGGTAAATAACTGGATATTACCGCTTGTTGCGATTTTTACCTGTATCTTTGTTGGTTGGGTATGGCAAAAGGGGGCTAAAAACGAGTTGACGAATGGAGGACGTGTGCCATTCAAGTTTTATCCTGTGTGGAGTGTTATCTGTAAATTTATTGCTCCAGTTATACTTGCAATCCTTCTTATACATGGTGGAAAATGGTAAAGATATAGAAATATTTCTGTTACTTACTTAATATAAAAGCAAGTGGTTGTCGGTTACCCCGATAACCACTTGCTAAATTTTTTCTGTTTTTGTCATTTTGTCATTTACGGCAAGAATTTTACAATTGCTTTTCGTGTTATCTCTAGAGGAATAATAAATACCGCAAGAGTAAAACAAATTATCCAGCTTTTTAGCGATAATCTTTCAACTGCAAGTATTGCTCCGCCGAAAGTTACAAAGACAAACTGCAAAATGAATATGAGTGACATTATTGCTATAAAAACTTTGTTTTCTAAAATATTTTCAAATGGATTTATGCCTTCCGCCATAGCGTTAAAACCATTGCAAGTTATAGACATCATAAAGGTTGCAAAAAGTGCCGTACGTAAATAAACGATATCTACCTTGCCAAAAAGAGACCGAACAGGCGGCACAAAAATTATGGAAAGACAGATAGCTGTGATGTAAAGTGCGCCAAAGACGATTTGCAAAAACATTTTTGCAGTGATAAGTCCCTCTTTACGCGGAATAGGAGCATTTTTCATTATATTTTTTTTAGCCTTTTCGCTGCCAAAGGCAATGGCAGCCAAGGTGTCCATAGCGATATTTATAAGCAGGAGTTGCACAACGGTTAAGACTACATTTTGCCCTAAAATTGGTGCTAAAAGACAGATGAGAACAGCAGCAACATTGACGGTAAGTTGGAAAATTAAAAATTTTCTAATGCTCATAAACATTGTTCTGCCGTAGAGAATAGCTCTTGCAATCGAGGTAAAATTATCATCTAAAATTGTGATGTCTCCTGCTTCCTTTGCAACTTCTGTTCCACTCCCCATTGCAAAGCCTACGTCAGCTTTCTTCAAAGCGGGAGCATCATTGACTCCGTCTCCTGTCATTCCAACTACGTAATCTAATTCTTGTGCTAGACGCACAAGACGACTTTTGTCTGTTGGCAAGGCTCGTGCCACGACACGGAGACGTGGAATAATGTTTTTCATTTCCTTATCGCTAAGTTCTGCAAGCTCAGATGATGTCATAGCTATTTCATCTTTACCCGTTAAAAGCCCAGCATCACGTGCTATAGCTACTGCTGTTTGCTTTCTATCACCAGTCACCATAACAACCTGAATACCGGCTGTTTTGACCTCTTTTATTGCTTCTATAACTTCTTGACGAACATCGTCACGGATGCTGATTATGCAGAGTAATATTTGCATGCCCTTCATTCGTTTTGCAACGCCAATCAACCTCATGGAAGCGGCAGACTGTGTGTCAAGGTACTCAAAAAGTTTTTCTTTGTTGGCCAATTCTTTTACTTCGCCGTTAGGTGACAAATAATGCGTGGAAGCCTCAAGTATCTTCTCTCCTGCTCCCTTTATGTATTCAATATTGTTGATTTCAATCAGGGAATATTTTTTTGTAGAATCAAAAGGCTCAAATTTTGTAATGATAGATCTGTCTAGTTTATTTGCAACATTTTCCTTGATAAGAAACGTCATAAGTGCTCTATCTGTTGGATTACCACCAAGCACGTTTGAGCCGTTGATTTTTGAACTATTATTCAAACCAAGACCGATGAGCAAATCGTCTTGAAAATCTTCTGACACCTCATTCAAATTTTTGAAGTAGTGTAAATCTCCTGTGGCAAAGGTGACAACGTTTAATTTTCCCTCTGTAATGGTGCCGGTTTTGTCGCTGAAAAGTAAACTTAGGCTTCCTGCCGTTTCAATTCCGTTTATTTTATGCACTAGGACATTATCACGAGCCATCTTAAGGCTTTGGAAAGATAAAAGAAGAGACGTAAGCATGGGAAGTCCTTCTGGCACGGCACAGACAATAATGGTAACTGCAACAGTAACTGCGTCTAGTATAATGCGTAACCATGAAAAAAAGTTTGGGTTTGTTTGTATAAAATTACCAGAAAAAATTGAGCGTCCCAAAATGGCACAAACTATTGTAACTGCTCCGACATAACCAAAGGTAGAAATTTGCTTTGCAAGGTGTGCGAGTTTCACTTGAAGTGGCGTAGCACGAGTTAGCTCCTGTACCTCGAGGGCAAGTTTGCCAAATAGGGTTTTATCCCCGACCATCTTTATTTCAACATAACCTTCGCCACCACAGACGACTGTTCCACGATAAACATAATGTTTATTTAATAGGTCTGAGGTATCATAGCACCCAGCAACACTACAAGGAATTTTTTCTGCTTCTTCTGTTTCGCCATTCAAGACAGCCTGGTCAAGCATAAGGTGACCACAAATCACTTCACCGTCTGCCGGCAACTTGTCCCCTGCTTGAAGGTAAACAATATCTCCCGTGACAACTTCCGTAATAGAAATTTCTTGTAAAATTCCATTACGTAGAACCTTTGCTTTTTCTCTTGCTAATTCTTCTGACTGTAGGGCGCTTGCTTGTCCCTCTTGCTTGTATTCGCTCAAAGCAGAAACGAGGTTTGCAATCATAATGGCGAGGAATACGCCGAAGCTCTCATACCATTCTGCTCTGCCGAGGAAAAGCAAAACTAGCTGTATCACGAGGGCGCATAGCAAAATCAGAATCATGGGGTCAAAAAGCCCTTGCAAAACTTTTTTCAAAAAGCTTTCTCGTTTCTTTTGAGTTAGCACATTTGCGCCAAATTTTTTGCGACTTTTTAATACTTCTTCTTTTGTTAATCCTTTTAGTTCCATAGCAGCACCTATTTTGTTTTTATCTAAAAATTTTTATAAGGTTTTTTGCTACTATTCCTTCTCGTAGCAATTTAATTTTTACACCAATTCATATACATTTTTACATGTGCATTACAAGGTTATTATAACACATGAATTTTATACGAAAATAGCCGAACATGTATCTGAGTATTTACCAGAAAAATATTGACAAGTTCAAAAACAAAAAAACAAAAAAAACATCAGAATTTCATAATTCTGCATTATAATAAATTAAATAAGAACAGTGGAGGTAATTATTATGATCCCAATGTTAGTTGTTTTTGTCGTAGTTTTTATAGTATTATTTTGGCTTTTGGCAAGTTACAATGGTCTTGTAAAAGCCAAGAATATGGCAGCAGAAGCACTAAGTGGCGTTGATGTTGCGCTTCGCCGTCGTTTTGACCTTGTGCCAAATCTTGTTGAGACTGTAAAGGGGTACGCTAGTCACGAAAAGGACACACTAGAAAATGTAATAAAGATGCGTAATCAGATAGCATCTGCTAATGGACTTGACGAGCGTTTCAAAGCAGAAAATGCCCTTACTGGTACACTAGGAAAACTTTTTGTACTTTCCGAAAGTTACCCAGACTTAAAGGCAAATCAAAACTTTTTGTCCTTGCAAACTGAGCTAGGTAAGATAGAGGATGACTTGCAGCTTGCGCGTCGTTTCTACAATGGCTGTGTTCGCAACTTAAATAATGCGTGCGAAGTTTTCCCCTCTGTTATCGTGGCAAGGATGTTTGGCTTTAAGCAGATGACATACTTTGAAACAAGTGAAGAAACAAAGGCTACACCTAGTGTACAGTTTTAATTTTGTTTTGTTATGACAAACAAAATGCACTATAACAAAGTTATATTAGCAAAAATTAAAGGAGCAGTAGCATTGTGCCTACTGCTCCTTTTGGTATGCTTTGTGTCAGTTGCCAAGGCAGATACGATTACAGATTTTAAGTGTAATATAAAAATTGAAACCAATTCCGTAATTGATGTAACAGAACAAATCACCATGCGTATTGATGATTTTGGCAAACATGGCATAATTCGCCAAATTCCAAACCTCAAGAAGGATAAGGAAGGTCGAGTTTTTGAGAGCAAGTTTTCTGTCTATGATTGCAAAATAAACGGAGAGAGTGCTCAATTTGTTGATGAGGTTGAAAGTGACCATATTTCCATTCGCATTGGTGATGGTGCTGTTATCCTAGAACCTGGAGTTTACACCTTTACCATAGCCTACAAAGCGACAAGACAAATAGGCTTTTTTGATAAATATGACGAGCTATATTGGAATGTAACTGGTGATATGTGGGACATGCCAATAGAGAAAGCTTGCTGCTCTGTTTCCTTGCCAGCAGGGAACAAAAATTTTAGGTCTGTTGAATGGTATCGTGGAGCAAGAGGCGAAAGTGGCTATATGCAGAATGGGCAAAGGGTTGCTAACACGGTTAGAACAACCAAAGGATTAAATGAAAGAGAAGGGCTAACAGTTTGTTACACCTTCGACAAGGGGATTGTAACAGAGCCTGCACCATATTTTGGAGCGATGAAAACAGTAGAAAACATTGCTCTTGTCGTTGCTATTTTATCATTTGTACTTTTTGCTTTTCTGATTTTTCATGCTATTACGCATAAAAAACAGGCGGTAGTTATCCCGATTTGGGATATTCCAAAGGGCATAACTCCGTCTATTTCAAGGTATGTTAGCCTTGCAAAATGCGGGCAAGCGGCTCTTTCTGCTGACATAATTTATCTTGCAACAAAGGGCTACATAAAGATAAAAGAAGATGAGAAAAAAAGCGGTTTTTCAATTTTTGCCACTACAAAACGTATCCTTTCCCTTGAGTGTGTTAAGCCTCTTGAGGAAGTGGTGAAGGACACGGAGCTTTCAGAGGACTTGCGTGACATTATGAAAGAATTATTTGCTGATGACACTACGATTTCTTTAACTGATGAAAACGGGGAAACCTTCATTACATTGCTGGAAAATGTGCAATTTCATGCACAGACCTTTTTGCACGGTAAAACAGTTTCAAAGGTGATTTATCCTGCCTTGCAGCTTGGGCTTTTTGTTATAGGATTTCTTGCTCTTTTACCATTTTGGGGAGAGGACATGACGGCATTTGGTGTAGTAGCTCTTGCCTGTCTTGTACCTTGCGCAATTGGTTATTCTGCTCTTTCCTCTCTTGGTCTTGTGCCCCGTGCAAAAAAGAAAAATGGAACGTTTTTTGTTTTTGTTGCCTTGGTATTTGTATATGGTATCGCGCTAATGATTTTTAGTGCTCTTGTAAGCGAATTTCAAGTTTATGCCAAGGCGCTTTTTGCCCTTATGCTTGCGAGTTTGCCGATAAGTTTTTCTGCCCTTTTTGTGCGAGATTACAATTCCCGTGGTTTGACAGATTTTGCAAAGGTGAAGGGAATAGAATTATTTTTGGATATGGCAGAAAAGGAACGAATTAAATTTTTTGAAGGTTATGACAAAAATTTTGCGAGCCCCAAGGTGCAATATGAAAGATTTTTACCCTATGCGGTGGCTCTTGGAGTGGCAAAAACCTGGGGAGAAAAATTTGCGGAACGCCTTAAAGAAATTAGCTATGTTCCCACATGGTACGAAACAAATTCCTTTGACGTGTTTGACATTATGCTTTTAAATGCCAGACTGAATATGATGAGCCATATCATGGGCAGTAACATAGAGTCTTTCAAATCAAGTCAACAGAGCTTTACTATGTCCGGAGGAGGCTCCGGATTTGGTGGCGGTGGTTTCTCCGGTGGCGGAGGCGGTGGAGGCGGCGGTAGCACCTGGTAACTTCAATTTATAAAAACTCCTCGCGAATTGGTCTCTTTTGTGCTAAAATACTGCGTTTGTTAATTTTTACAACGTCTTAAGGGAGGAAATACTATGAAGAAATCAAAAATTTTACTTCTTGTACTGGTTGCACTTTTTATGTTGGTTGTCCCCAGTGACTCAGCTTTTGCGGCTTTGTCAAAGGAAGGCTATATTCGTGATGTGCCAGATGTTGTTTTTAAGCATTTTGTCGTTTCAAAGGATGGACTCATTATTACTCTTGTGAACAAGAGCGACAAAGAAATAAAGTTTGAGGCTGGTATTTCTTTTCTTGACGAAAGAAATAGAGAAGTTGCAACCACTTTTATTCCAGCTACTATACTTCCTCCACATGGTAGCGTACCGCTCCGTAACCTTACCATCATAACAGATTATCAAGCTGCAAAAAGTGCTGTTGGAATTGCCTGGCACATTTATTAAGGGGTGAGGTGCTATGGAAAATTTAGATTTTTGGTGGTACATCACAATAAAATCTACAGAAAGCGAAGATATGCTCATGTCCCTTGCTAATGTGGCAGAGTGTATAGGTAGTGAGGTTCAGACTCTACCAAATGGCTCTACAAGGCTTCGTGCTTATTTTCGCAACAATGAGGATATTTCCTACTGGCAGGACAAACTACTAAGTGCTGCTGAGAACATGTGTCCCATTGAAATTGAGGACGTTGGAAAGGTAGAAAATCAGCCGTGGCACACAGCCGTAAAAGAGGCTTTCCCTCCCTTGCCTGTAGGGAAAAATTTGGTTGTACTCGCCCCTTGGCACAGAGATAAAATTGATAAAAATGGCAAAAAAATTCCTCTTTTTATAAATCCTGGAAGTGCTTTTGGTACTGGTTACCACGAGAGCACGCAAATAGCCTTGACCTTGCTTGAAAAATATATCAAGCGTGGGGCTAGGGTAGCTGATATAGGCACCGGAAGTGGAATTTTATCTATCGCAGCAATAAAAATGGGAGCTAGCTTTTCTAACGCGGTTGATATTGATGCAACAGTTTTGGAAGAGGTGGCTAACAATCTTGAACTAAATAATATTTCAAAAAATAAAATTTCCTTAAGGCTAGGAGATCTCTTAAAGGATTTCGATGAAACAGCAGATTTGCTTATGGCAAATATTTTGCTTAATCCACTGACTACAATGCTTTGCTCTGTCCCTGACGTTATTGGTAAGGACGGTATGGCAATATTCTCCGGTATGTTAGAGAAAGAAAAACCAATATTCCTAGAGGCACTTGAGGGTGCAAATATGGAAGTTGTAGAAGAATTTGTCAAGGGAGAATGGTGGGGTGTCGTTACCAAGGTTAAGGCTTGAAAATTGCCACTTTGATAGTGCAAAAAACCTTTGGCAGATTTCGCGTGACGAAGCACACCACCTGGTCCATGTTCGTCGTCTCTACACAGGTTCGCTAGTTGAAGGGCTTTTGTGTGGAGCTTCTAATGACTTAACTGAAAAGCAGGGCAAAAAAATTTTACTAAAGCTTGACTGTCAAGGCGACAATGTCTTTGCGAGAGAGATAAAACAAGAGGAGGAAGCAAACGAGTTTGAGCTTGTCTTGCTCCTTGCACTCTTAAAGAGCGATCAGTGGGAAGATGCGCTACGTTTTGCCGCGCAAACTGGTGTGACGCACATTGCGCCACTCATTGCTGAACGTTCAATCCCCAAAATAACGCAAGAAGAATTACCTAAAAAAATGTTGCGTTGGAACAAAATTTTGGATGAAGCTACAAAACAGTCTAGTGCCGTTGTTCCACCACATTTAGCGGAGCCTGTTTCATTTATAAATTTTGATTTTGATTCCCTATCAGGTCAAAGGTTTGTAGCTCTCTTGGCTGACAGCACAGTTTCGTTAAAGGATATAAAATTAGGTTATTCTGTGGCACTTGCCATTGGCCCTGAGGGGGATTGGTCGCCGCAAGAGGCAAAAACTCTACTTGAAAATAATTTTACGCCAATCACACTTGGAAAAAGAATTTTGAAAGCATCCACCGCAGTAGCTGTTGGGTGTGGTGCAATATCAATATTAAAACGATAAAAGCAACTTATTCCATTTCGGAACAAGTTACTTTACGGCTCGTAAAAAATAAATTTAATGAAAATAATATTTTGGGGAAACATCAATGTTATCAATATTAAGAACAGAAAACGAAGAACTAGTGCCCTATAGCATAGAACAAGAAGTGCCGGAGGGCTCATGGTTTTCTCTTGTGCATCCAAGTGCGGATGAAATGGAACAGGTGAGTCGTATTGCACAGGTGGAAGAGCATTTTCTTCATGCACCTCTCGACCCTGAAGAATCTTCTCGCATGGAGATTGATGACGGCAGCCTTTTTATAATAATAAACGTTCCAAAAGATAGAAAATCGCAGGACGATGATTATGATACCATCCCTATCGGTATTGTTGTTACACCGAAATATTTTATCACCGTTTGTAACGAAGATAATAATATAATAAACAAGTTTGCTAGCGGAAATTTTAAATTTTTTAACACTAGTTTCAAGACGAGATTTCTTTTTATGCTTCTTTTCCGTTCAGCAATTCTCTTTTTGAAAGATTTACGCCAAATTACGCGTATAAGTGACAGAGTGGAAGATGACCTGCGTAAGACTATGAAGAATGATAATCTTTTTCTACTGCTCGATATGCAAAAGGGGCTAACCTATTACACAATAGCCTTGAAGTCTAACAAGGTCGTTGTGGAAAAACTTCTCCGTATGTGTACTGCTTCTCTGCCCAATGCGTTAATTTCTCATTATGAGGAAGATGGTGATTTACTTGAAGATGTTCATATCGAGTATGAACAGGCAATGGAGATGGCGCAAATTCAAACAGACGTTCTAGGTGGCATAACGGACACATTTGCCTCTGTTATTTCAAACAATTTGAATATTGTTATGAAATATTTAACGTCAATTACAATCGTCCTTGCTGTTCCTACGCTTCTTTCTGGACTATTCGGAATGAATGTCCCCGTGCCATACACAAATCACCCATGGGGGTTTGCAATAGTAATTGGTTGGTCTGTTTTACTCACAATTTGTGCTGTCATTTGGCTTTGGAAAAAGCATTTGTTCTAATTTACCCGTTGTATATGCTGTGACATACTTGACCGAAATTAAATGAGGAAGGGCTAAGCTATTGACATTTACATCAACTCTATTTTTAATAGGTTTGTTACCGTGGTTTATGGTATTGTACTATTACCTAGGTATAAAAAATAATAAAAGTAACGTAAGAACTAACCTAATTTTGCTTGCAAATAGTATTTTTTTGTGCGGGAGTGGATTGGGTTCGTTTCTATTTGCCTCTGTTTACTTTATTGCTATCTATTTTTTGGCACGACTTGAGCAAAAACTGAAAAACAGATGGATAGTTACTGTTTCTTTGATTTTGGCAATCTTACCATTGATTTTTGTAAAATATTCAATTTTTGTGATAAATAATATAAATGCTTTAATGAGATTGCATATACCAATACCTTCAATTATTGTGCCGATGGGGATTTCCTTTTTTACATTTGAAGCGGTTTCTTTATTGGTCGATGTATTCAAGGGGAAGGTAAAAGATATAAGCCTGTTACACACATACCTATATCTTTCATTTGTTCCAACAGTAACATCAGGCCCTATTATTAGATACAGTGAGTTTATTAGTGGATTAGAAGAACCCCTTTTTGAGGCAGATAGCTATTTGAATGCAGTTGAAAGAATTATCCTAGGTTTGGGTAAAAAGGTCTTAATTGCAAATAAAATTGCTATATTAGCAAATTATTACTTTGATGGAGTGGCTATAGACAATAATTATTCTACGATTGGACTTTGGATAGGTTCTATTGCCTATACTATTCAGCTATATTTTGATTTTTCAGGCTATTCTGATATGGCAATAGGAATTGGAAAATTAATGGGATTTACCCTTAGAGAAAATTTTGATAAGCCATATCAAGCAAGTAGCATTTCTGATTTTTGGAAAAGATGGCATATCTCTTTAACGCAGTGGTTAAGAGATTATATTTATATCCCCTTGGGGGGAAATAGGTGCAGGATTTCGCGCCACATATTTAATATGTTTGTCATTTGGATATTAACAGGAATTTGGCATGGAGCGGACTGGTCTTTTGTTATTTGGGGACTTGGGTATTTTGTATTACTAACTATTGAAAAGTATGTTCCGATATTTAACAAAATTAGCTCTAGTATAATTGGCCATATATATACTCTCTTTTTTGTTAATCTCTTGTGGATTCCATTCAGAGCGAAAAATCTTAGTGTTACTTGCAGATTTTTGAAAGGAATGTTTTTTGGTGGTACTGGAATTGTAGAGGACAAGGCAATTCGTTTTCTGCCATTTTTAGTTATGGCAATTTCTCTGTGTCTTCCTTGGAATAGATGGTTAACAAGGTTTGACAAAAATCATTATTTTAAGATGATAAAAATGATGCTATTAATTATTATATTCATTTTAGCACTATGTGCTGTGGTTAACTCTTCATATGCACCTTATATATATGGTAATTTTTAATGGAGCGTGGCATGAAAAAGTTAGTTCTTTGGAAAAATCAATGGCACATTATCATCATAATTTTTGCTACGCTCTTGTTATCACTTTTGTCTTGGTTAAGGCTTGCAAAATACGTTGGAGTTTTTTTTATCAAATCCTTTCATGGCTCTGAAAGTCGCATTGTCAAGGTATATAGTCCTCAAATAGGCACAGGAAACTTTGGACTAATGAATTCCATAGCGGATATTAAAAATGACATACGTGTGTGTTGGAGTGTATATAAATCACTTGAACTTAGCTCCGCTGATTCATTGATAACATACCTTACTGTAGGTGAAATAACTTCTGTACAAGTTATTTTGGGAAAAAGTGGTTGGCTTTTCTATTGTAGTAAGATTGATGGCGATTCAATTGCCGATTTTGAGGGTACTAATAGATTTAGCCAGGATGAAATAACTAAAATTGTGGTTGCATCACTATCTGTCCAAGAAAATATGAAAAACAAAGGCCGTAAATTTGTAATATTTATTGCACCAAATAAAGAAAATCTTTATGTAGAATACATGCCGGAAGTTTATAAGCACTCTGAAATATCCAGTACTGATATACTAATCAATCACCTTTTGAGTAGTGGAGTTAATGTCGTTTCCCCAAAAGCTGATTTATTGCTCAATCGCCATAATAAACAATTATATTATTCAACAGATATGCACTGGAACCAGCTTGGTGCTTATATTGGAGTAAAAAATACCTTACAGACATGGGGAATATTTTTACCTGATTTAGCAGAGCGAAAGATCATTGCCAAAGCGCGAGGTGCTGGTGATTTGGCACGAATGCTTGGCTTAAGCTTTCTCTTTCATAATGAGGTGGAGTATACAGTAGATGGAACTAGTACAAAGATGGGTGGTAAAAAATTTGAAATTGAGCAAGACAAGGGTAAGCTTGGCCATTTTCATAATGACAAAGCTCCCACGAAGGGAAAGCTTCTCATTGTAGGGGATTCATTTAGAATATCCATGCTTCCATCGTTGCGAGAACAATTTTCTGATGTATATGTCGCTCATAGAGCACATTTTAAAGTAGACACGTTTAATAAAATAAATCCTGACTACGTAATTGCTGAATACGTTGAGAGGTATTCTCGAGAAATTAAAAATATCAATACGCTATTTAACAAGTAATAGGCATTTTTTTAATTGACAACTATAAACGGACATGATAACATCCCGCTAAGGTAGTGTGGTTTTATGTTACATTACTAAATTTTATGAAAAGGAGACAGAGACAATGGAGCAGAGATTTTTTATTTGTGAGCATTGTGGCAATATCATTGCTATGGTGAAAAGTAGCGGTGTGCCGGTTGTGTGCTGTGGGGAGAAGATGAAAGAGCTGATTCCAGGAACGACGGATGCTGCTCTTGAAAAGCATGTGCCAGTCTTTGAAGTCAAAGATAACAAAGTGTTTGTCACAGTTGGTGAAGTAGCTCATCCGATGATACCAGAGCATTACATAGAGTGGATTTCTCTTCAAACAAATCACGGGAACCAACGTAAAGAATTACATCCTGGGCAAGAGCCAAAGGCCGTTTTTGCTCTGTGTGATGGAGATGAAGTGGAAGCAGTTTATGCCTACTGTAATTTGCATCGTCTCTGGAAAAAATAGTATCAATTTTTTGTATAAGCTAAATAAAAATAGCCACCCATTTGGGTGGCTGTTTTTGTTTATTGTCTTATGAAAATTTTTCTGTAGGTTTCTTCTGGAAAACGGAAATATTCTTCCGCAAAAATGTAGGTGTAGGGGAGAAGAGGAGCTAGTAATTTACATTCTTTTGCATAGGGATCTTTTTCAACAGCAATAGTCCCATCTTTTTCAAAAACTAGCACATTGCTGTTACTAGCTGTGTATTGAGGCCATTTATAGATATCTGTGCTTGGAATTCCGGTCTTTGCAAAATTTATCCACATTTCTATGATAGTTGAAGTAAATTGTTCAATACGTTCTTTCTCATTTTGTGGTAGGTTTTTGCGCCGTATGAAGTTCATAACAAAGGGCAATTCCGCCAGGTGTTGTGCTCCGGAAGCACCGTGTTTAGAAGAAAAGTCAAAACGGTAAACATAGGTGGGAGCGTGAGACGAATGAACGTTGGCAAGCAAACACGCAGGAACAGTAAAAATTGTATCAGTTAAGAGAGCTTCATAGGCAAATGGCGATGACTTTTTATAACGCGATATATACTGAGATGCAATTTTTTGTGCATTAGAGGGTAAGCGCATCAATATCTTTTTATACTTTTCTTGGAGCTCTTGCACAAATTTTTTTTCATCTGTATGGTTAATTGCCTTGAAATAGGCACATTCATTACCTGATGTGCCTATGAGCATTGGAATTCCTCTTGTTGCTCCAGCCTGATATTGCTCATAGACCCCCTGCGGTGTTAGCCCCTTGCCTAAAGTTTCAAATTGAGCTATCCCATCGAGTTCAGGCATTGAGTTTGAGAGCTGTTCTTCAGATAATTCCATGAGGTCTGACATATTTTTTGCATTGGTTAACTCCATAAGCTTTTTTGTAACATTGGCTCGACCTTCGCTTGGACCTGTAATGGCTGGGGTGCCACTTGCCACAATCATCCTATGAAAGAGACCTTTCGTGTTTGGTAGAAGTGGCATAAGTGTCGCTGCTGTCGCACCTGCACTCACACCAAATAGTGTGACGTTATTTGGATTACCGCCAAACGCCTTTATATTTTTCTGTATCCATTGCAAGGCACAACGTGTATCAAGTAGCCAAAGGTAGGCGGTATCATCAGTCATGTTTTCAGCTCCAGGGACATTATCAAAGACCATGCTCCCCATAATGCCAAGGCGTGTTTCAATGCAAATGAATATAATCTCAGGATGTGCTGAGACAAGATTAAAGGCGTTACAATAGGGAAGATTTCCTCCCCCATAGCAGAAGGCACTTGGTTGCAAGAAGACTATAACTGGCTTGTTTTGTCTATTGTCAGCCCCCGTATAGATATTTAACTTAAGGCAATTTTCACTGGTATTTTCTAATGGTTGCCATGCTTGGAGTGGCATTTTCCCATAGCCCTGGGGGGCATAGGTATTATTGCTGTTTTCTGCCAATATTGGCGCTTTCCAACGTAGCTTTCCAACAGGTGGTTTTGCAAAGGGGATACCAAGCCATTTAAGAACATCACCGTCTTTTTCTGCAATGAATTTGCCATTATGGCAAATGGCAATAGGCGCGTGCTTTGTGTCGGTGGCAGCAAAAACCTGTGAAGCTGGTAAAAGGAGTTGAGAAAAAAGGAAAAAAAGGAAAATTATTATAATAAATCTATGAAAATGTCTCATTACTTCACCTCGAATTTCATCTTGTCTTTTCAGATATTTTATTATATCCTACTTTTATGAAAAAAATTGTGGATTTTATTTTATTTTCTATATTGTTGCTTTGTTTTTCCTTCATTATTGTTTTGGGATGGCAGGTTGATACCCTGAAAGTCGTTGATAGTGAAGGTCTTGTTTTCTATGATACAGTTTTACCTGCTTTTGTATCGTTTGATACTTCCTACATACATTCTGTTGAGCAAACAGAGGTGCAAGATACCTATGTTGTTGCCTGTGGAAAAATGTGGTCGTGGGAAGAACGCACAAAGTCCCTTAAGGCTGGAATGCCGCAGCAAGCACCAAGATGTGGAAGATTTTTTATGACAAAAGATTGGCTTGTGTACCAAGGCGGGCGGCTTCCATGGAATAAATTTTATTACAGGATTGGAAACTCTATTCTTGGGCGAAATAAAGCGTCATTTCCTTACTTAAAAGAAAAAAAATTATATGAAATTTTCCCAAACAAAAGGATAGTAATCACAGTGGAAAAAAAGGCGAATTTCTTATCGCAAAAATATCCAAAATAGAATCTTGAAAAAAATTGCAAATATTTTTCGAGAGAATTGTCAAAGTTTTTTTTTTGTGCTAAAATTTTCCGGTGGATTTTTCGTGTCCCGAAAAATCTATACAAGATTGCTCAATCTAAAGATTGGAGTTGGAAAAAATGAGGTTTGTAGGAACAGTTTCAAGAGGAATTCGTCTCCCAATTATGAAGAAGGGTGACGATCTTGTCAAAACAGTAGTTGATAGCGTTTGCAAAGCTGCGGAATGTGATAGAGATCCATTTCAGATGCGCGACCGTGACATTGTTGCAATAACAGAGTCTCTTGTCGCTCGCAGCCAGGGAAATTATGTTTCCTTGAAGGATATCTCTAACGACATAGCAAGCAAATTTCCAGAGGGCGATGTTGCTATTATTTGCCCAATACTTTCACGCAACAGATTCTATCAACTGCTCCGTGGGATGGTCGCTGGCATAAAGGGCAAGGTTCACATCATATTAACCTACCCATCAGATGAAGTCGGTAACCAAATTGTTGACCCAAAACATTTCTATTTGAATGTAGATAAACTCAGTGGTGAGTGCTTTGATGCTGATGAATTCTACAAGGTTTTTGGTGTTTGCAAACACAAATTCACCGGAGTTGACTACATAGAGTTATATCAGAGCATTGACCCAAGCAGAGTTTTTGTTCACCTTTCAAACAATCCACTTTCTGCTTTGAAGTTTGCGGATCAGGTTCTTGTTGCAAGCATCCATGCACGTTTTGTTCATCGCGAAATTTTAGAGCATGGTGGTGCAAAGAAGGTCGTTACAATGGATCAAATCTGTGCAACACCACCAAGAGAAGGTGCCGGTTACAATGAAACATACGGTCTTCTCGGCTCAAACTATACAACGGACGAAGCAGTAAAGCTTTTCCCACGCGATTGCAAAAACATAGTTGAAAAGATTGCAAAAGAGTTAAAGGCTCGTACTGGCAAAAATATTGAAGTTATGGTCTATGGTGACGGTGCTTTCAAAGATCCTGTGTGTGGCATTTGGGAGCTTGCTGACCCAGTGGTTTCCCCAGGTTATACAGACGGCCTGGATGGTGTCCCAAAAGAGATAAAGTTAAAATATATTGCAGACAATGCTGAGGGGAAAGACCCAACTCAAGCTGTTAAGGATGCAATTAAAGAAAAATGTAAAATTGGTAAATTTGAACATTCCACGATGGGAACAACCCCACGCAGAATCCCTGACCTTGTAGGCAGCCTTTCTGACCTCACCAGCGGTTCTGGCGATAAGGGAACTCCTGTGGTGTATATACAGGGGTACTTTGACAACTACCTTGATGATTAATTTAAAACGCTGATTAAACAGGCATTTGCTTCATCTTTTGCCTCTTTGCTTCAGTCACAACACAGAATAGGTTGCTCCTTCAGCAAATTCGGCAAAAGATATCGCAACTGCCAATTTACTCAGCGTTTTAACAGTGCATTTGCAAAGGTATTTTTATCGACTCGGTCACGGTGCAGCCTCATATGGGCTCTACAAGTAGAGCCCCTACCTACGTTATTCTTGAGCTGCAAGTTTTTATGTGGTTTTGGTGCGTAGGGTCGCTACTTGTAGCGACCGCTGTGGTGCGAAGCGCCACTATAAATTAGACCGCTCCCTTCGTCGTCTGCGTCAAACTACTTCGCATCTGGCACATCTAATCCGCGGAAGTATGTCTACTTTAGCGATGTTGTAACTAAAATAATGAAATTTTAGGTGAGGCTTTGCCTCACCTTTTTGTCAGGATGAAATTTTGAGGTTTGAAATGACAGAGACAAATTATCCAATGTTATATGGATTTCTTGATCCAAACAAGAATATCAAATTTACAAAGTTAATAGAAATTTTTCAAGACGTGTCAGAGATTGACGCAGCAAAGTTTGGGGTTTCTGTGCCACAGCTTTTAGAATATGGTCTTACCTGGATGCTTCGTCGTTATCGTGTTTCTCTTCACAGACTTCCGAGTGCTTCTGACGGCGATTTTCGTGTCAAAACCTTTGCTTGTCCTATCCGTAATTTGTATTCGAGGAGAAAATTTGAGCTTTGGTGTGGAGAAGAGCTTTTTGTAGAAGCTTATGCATGGTATGTCTTAATAGATTTTGCGGCAGCCCGACCAGTTCGCTTTGATAGGTGTGATATTATAAAAGATCATATGGATATGTTTTTGTCCGACGGTATTGATGTCCCAGAACCTAAGGTTCCAAGCGTAGAAAAACCGACAATTTCTAAAACCTATGATGTTCGCTGGCAAGAGCTTGATCTCAATTGCCATACAAATCATTCCGTTTTCTTTACCTGGGCATTAGAAACTGTGCCAAAGAATATAAAAACTTACATGGCACCATACTCTGTAGAGGTTGAATTTTTGCACCAAATACCCTTCGGATCTATCGTGGTTGAAATGCAAGAATTGGAATGTGGAGCAGGACAAAAAAAATTCCTGCATTGCATTAAAACAGAAGGACGAGAAGCCGGACGTGTCTATTCCATTTGGAAAGAGTTAGAATAAACAAAAACAAGGAGATTTTTATGGATATAACCTACCTACTATTTTTACAGAAATTGCGTATAGCTACCCATGGAGTTTTTGACGATTTTGCTACACAGATAAGCAATTTTGCCTCGACCATGACAGCTATGTTTATAATTTGTCTTGTCTATTGGTGCTTGAACAAATCAAAGGGAAAAATTATCTTGTTATCCTTTGTATTTAGTAACTTTTTGGCTAGATTGATAAAACTACAATTCTGTGTATATCGTCCTTTTGTAAGATGTAACCTTTTACAACCGTTAGATCATCCTTTTGAATACTCTATGCCTAGTGGACACGCAGCCTATGGTACGGGACTATATCTTTCAATTGCAAATCAATTTAGCGAAATCCCTACAATAAAGTACGTTTGTTTTGCTTTAATTCCGCTTATTATGTTTTCTAGAAACTGGCTTGGTGCTCACACCCCTCAGGATGTATTATGCGGTTTTTTAATTGGTGCTGTAGCCTGTGTCTGTGCGGCAAAATTGTCAAAAAAGATAGAAAAAAGAAAAAATTTAGATTGGATGCTCCTTGTTGTAAGCATAGTTCTTGCCTATTTTGTGATTTCATATATGTTAACGAAAACTTACCCTATGCTTACTGATGCGACCGGAAAACTCTGGGTAAATCCCTTGAAGGAACAAAAAAATGCATTCCGTGCGTTCGGGTTACTCATTGGTTATCTGTCAGGTATTACATTAGAAAAGCGCTTTGTTAATTTTGTTGTACCAGAAAAATTGAGCAAAAAACTTAGCGTTCTTTTTCTCGGTTATTTAATTTTGTTATTTATCCATTCAGTAGTGCCAGATGTGCTTAAGTTATTTTTTGCAAAAAATGTGGGGGTATTTATAAGGGATTTTGTTGATGTATTTTATATTACATTCTTATTCCCAATCATTATAAAAAAACATTTTAACTAGCATTTTATGAGGGTAGGTTTTATTGACCTACCCTCTTTTTTGTTAAAAAGCTTGACTGTTTTTTGAAAATAGTTGATAATACAAGCAACAATTGTTTCCGGAGTAGTAGTTTATGGGGTTTTTAAAGACATTAAAACTAGATTTTGAAGCGGTAAAAAGAAATGATCCTGCAGTGCCTAATGGAATCCGTGGCTTTTTTGAGGTGGTACTAAATTCACCTGGTTTTTTGGCGATAGTTTGTCACCGTTTTTTGCATTTTTTGCACAGTAAACTGCATTGCCCAATTTTGCCAAGATTTTTAGCCCTTATTGTGCGTATCTGGACAGGAATAGAAATTCATCCGGGAGCAAAAATTGGCTATGGTTTCTTTATAGACCATGGCACAGGTGTTGTAATTGGCGAAACTACAGAAATAGGTAATAATGTTACAATGTTTCAGGGAGTTACCCTTGGTGGTCGTGGTAACGAAAAGGGGCAAAAACGCCACCCTACAATTGGTGATAACGTCTTCATTGGTAGCGGTGCAAAAATTTTGGGGCCTGTGGTTGTTGGCTCAAATTCAAAAATTGGCGCAAATAGTGTTGTCTTAAAAGATGTGCCTGATGGTGCAACCATTACAGGGATGAGAGCGCGTATCATAAAAATCAACGGGAGACCGGTTCCCGCCTCTTCTCATGAAATTTCCACAGAAGCGCTTGCTTTTAGAATTATAAAGCTTGAAAATGAGCTTGAAGAATTGAAGCATAGGTTATTGCTTAAACAAAATGTAGAAGAAATTTCTGTGATGCCAAATGAAAACGAAAATGGGCAGTTTGAAGTTGAAAAATCTCACATTGCCAAAATAAACTTTTAACTTACGAGCGGAGGAATTTACCATGAAACTAGAATTTATCAGTAAACACAAGAAATTGCTAGCAATTATCATTTGTATTTTAATCTTTGTCGCAGGGCTAGGAGCTGGGCAATTTTTGAGCAAAAAGTATAGTAAAAATCTTGACAGAACGCTTGATCCGGCAGATAACCCAATCAAGATTGGTGTGTTGCTTGCAATGGATGGTAGGTCTTCAGAACTTGGTCATAGTATTGAAAAAGGAATAAAGCTTGCACATAAGCTTACTCCTACGATACTTGGCAGGCCGGTTAAGCTTGTATTTTTTGACAACAAAGGTGAGAAAAAACTTGCTAAAAAATTAGCAAAAACTCTTATTGAAGATGAAAAAGTTGATTGTATCATTGGGTCTAATTCATCAGACATTGCCATGGCAGTAGCAAAGGTAGCTGAAAGTGCAGGAGTTCCTCTACTTGTTCCAAGTGCCACAAACCCGCTAATAACTGCGAATAAGAAATATGTATTCCGTGCTTGCTTCGTAGATACATTTCAAGCGAGTGCCGCAGCCTTTTTTGCCATAAAAGATCTTGCTTCAAAGACTGCAGCGATTATCGCAGAAAATGATAGTATTTATTCAAATGGTCTGGCAAAGAATTTTGAGGATAACTATGTCAGCCGTAGAGGAAAGGTGGTGGAACGCCTGGCATATGATAGAGGTGATAGAAATTTTGCCCCTCTTATAAAGCAGGCCATGAAGGCCGGTGTTGATCTACTATATATGCCAGCAAATTTTGCCGAAGGCTCCCTTATTTTATCTCAGGCGGCAGACATGGGGGCAGATTTTTGCATTTTGGCTAGTGATACAATGGACAAATCAGATTTAATAAAATTAAAGGGTTCTGCAGTGGACAATTTTTGCTTCACTACCTTTGCCTATTCTGCAAATATGGCGCAAAAATTGATTGATAACAAACAGAAGGCATTTAATGACACATGGCGTAGAAATTTTCCTCGCAAAACCCCAAATGCCTTTAATGCCATTGGTTTTGATAGCTACAACCTTATGCTTGAAGCTATTAAAAAATCTGGCACTGCGGAGAAGGACGAAATACAGCATGCCTTTGAAGGTATTGAATTTGACGGTGTTACTGGCAAACTCAAGATGAACGAATTCCACAATGCAGAAAAGCCTGTTGGTATTGTCAAAATAATTAATGGCAAACAAAAAATGACTGCGATTATTGAAAGAAAGTAACGCGAAAGCAAAATATGTTTTTGTACAAAAGATAAAGACTCTGATTCTGCGGAGTCTTTATCTTTTGTTGTTTGTAAGAGCGCAAAGTGTAAAAAAAACTACAGTTATAAAATTTGATGAATACTTACATAAAATTTCCACAATTCACCATTACAATGTGCCACTGTGAGAATTTGAGATAAGTAATTTGAGGTTATTCATATGAAGGCAACAGAATTTTCTTTAAGACATCCAGTAACAGTTTTAATTATTACAATGGCGACAATTTTCTTTGGTATATATTCTTATACCCACATGGGAGTGGAACGTATGCCAAATGTTGAATTTCCTTTGGTCGTTGTAAGCACTACCATGGATGGTGCTAGCCCTGCAATAATGGATAGTGACGTTACGGACGTTTTGGAAGCACGTATCAACACAATTGAAGGTATTAAAGAAATGACATCATACTCTTATGAAGGCAGATCTTTAATCGTAATTGAATTTGAGATGGATAGAGATATTGATTTTGCTGCATCTGATGTGCGTGGCAAGGTTAATATGGCACAAAACAGCCTTCCTGATGACTGTGATGTTCCGCAGGTTGATAAATATGACCCTACAGACAGACCTGTTATGCAGATTGCAATTAAAAATGACGGAAGAACAAGCCAAAAAGATATGTCTCGCTTTGTTGACAAAATTGTGCAGGAACAGTTGCAAACTGCAAAGGGTGTTGGACGTGTTTCTTTGTCCGGTTTTTCCGAGCGTGAAATAGATATCTGGCTTCGCCCGGACGATTTGGAAAGATATAAGCTTACTCAGAAAGATATAAGGACAGCTCTCTATAACAAACATGTTGAACTTCCTGCAGGGCGTGTTGAAGGGCCGACGAAGGAATATGGTATTCGTATTATTGGTGAATACCCAGATGCTACCCAGTTGGAGAATCTGCCGATTGCGGTTAGAAATGGAGCTGTTGTGCGTTTGCGTGATGTCGCACGAGTGGAAGACACCTTCAAAGAAAAACGCAGCATGGCAGTTTACGAAGGCAAGAAAACAATCATTGTTCAAGTCAGAAAGCAAAAAGGTGCAAATGAAGTCTTGCTCTCAAAGATGGTAAAGGAAAAACTAGCACAACTAAATGCAATAGCACCAAAAGGACTATCCCTTGAGGTTGTGCGAGACAACTCTATATTTATTATAAATTCCATGAACGGTGTCTTTTGGGATACAATCATGGCAATTTTGCTTACTTCCATAATAATGTTTGCTTTTTTACGCACTCTAAGAGCTACTTTTATTGCCGTTATTTCTATTCCTGTTTGTTTGCTCGGAAGCATAATTTTCTTGAATTGGTTTGGACTTACCATAAACAACATGAGCATGATGGGAATTTCACTTGCTGTTGGTATGGTTGTTGATGCAACAACGGTTATATTAGAAAATATTTATCGTCATAAAGAATTGGGCAAGAATGCTTTTGTTGCCTCAGAAGAGGGAACAAATGAGGTCGCTTTCTCTGTTATTGCAGGTGCAGCCACAACGCTTGCAGTCTTTTTGCCGATAGCCTTTATGGGTGGTATCATGGGACGTTATTTCAACACCTTTGGTATTACAGTTGCAGCTACAATTTCAATTTCACTCCTTGTTTCTGTTACCTTGACGCCGTATCTTGCGTCTCGTTTGTTAGGGCGCAATTTGCCGCCGAAGAAATGGCAAATTGCTATGGAGCAGCCGCTCATAAACCTTGAAAAAGCATACAGAAAAGCTCTTGCCTATTGCACAAGTCACAGACGGAAAACTATGTATGCGGCTTTTGCTTTTTTTATTTTAGGACTGATAATAGCTTCAACACTAGGAAGTGAATTTTTTCCAAAAGAAGACCAAGGGCAGATTAGAGCGGAGTTTGAATTACCAGCAGACTCGTCGCTTGGTGTTACGACAGAGATAACGAGGCAAGCAATAGAACTTATTCAAAAAGATCCTGCTGTTGCCTATACCTTTGGTTCTATTGGTAGTGGTGCAGGTGAAGAAGTTTACAAATCCACTATTCAAATTAAATTGGTAGACAGGAAAAAGCGAGACAACGCTACAGTTGTTCAAAAGAGATTAAGAGAGCTTTTATCACGCTTCAAAGATGCAAATGTAAAGATGGGTAGCTGGGGTTCGTCAGATGTAACTGCAGTTATACACGGTCCAACAAGCGAAGCCTTGGCTGAGATTGGCGAAAAAATGAAACGTGATATTGAGCAAAACCCATCAAACGGTCTTGCAGACGTTATCTTGGGGTTGAAGATGGACAAACCTCGCATAAACCTATATTTGAATCGTGCTTTGGCAGATGACCTGGATATCTCGATTCGTGACCTTTCAAGCGAAATGCTTACATGGTTTATGGGGGATCAAATTGGCACCTTTAACGACGGTGGATATCGGTATAAAATTCGTCTTAGATCTGAGGCACATGCCAGAGATGATATTTCAGAAGTTCTTCGTACTCTCATTAAGACAAAGACCGGAGAGATTATTCAGGCAGACGGTATAATAACGCCAGAGATTGGACCATCTCCAACTGTTATCACAAGACATGACCGTCAGCGTTCTATAAAAATTGAAGCAAACGTTAACGGAATTGACCCTGGACAGGGGTACAAAAAACTAGTCGAACTCTTCAACAAATATCAGCCACACGACGGGACATTTAGTATTGTTCCAAGTGCGGAAACAAGACAAATGCAGGAAAGCTCTACCCACATGATGACAGCCCTTGTCTTTGCTATCATTCTTGTCTATATAGTTATGGCAATTCAATTTGAATCATTCTTGCATCCTTTTACTGTTATGTTCTCATTACCACTTATGACGGCAGGTTCCTTTGGACTTCTTGCCATGGCAAACGTAAATAGCTCAGTCATGAGTATGATGGGGCTTATCTTGCTTGTCGGTATTGTTGTCAATAATGCAATTATTCTTGTTGACTTTATAAACCAGTTACGTGAGCGTGGTATGGATAAGGTTGCTGCCGTCTTGGAAGCTGGCCCGTTACGTCTTCGCGCAATTCTTATGACGACTGTCTCAACTCTTATCGGGGCAGTTCCTGTTGCCCTTGCACTCAGTGAAGGTGGTGAAACAAGACAGCCAATGAGCCTTGCTATCATCGGTGGACTTACTACTTCAACATTACTTACACTCTTTGTTATACCTGTCATTTACCTCATATTTGATGATATAAAGGATAGGACAGGAAGGAAATTAAGGCGTTATAAAGCATATCTGCGTTACAAGGAAATACAGTCATATAAAAAGGATAGAGAAATGACAACTTCACATGTAAATGCGAAAAATATAATGACAAAATCAACAAAATCAAATACAACGAATATATTAATAGTATTCCTCCTCAGTGGCTTGTCTCTAATTTTTGCTTGCAGAGTTTGCCTTGCTGAGACGAAATTGCAACAACCTACACAAGCACAAGAGATACAGATGTCAGAAGGCTTGACTCTACAAAACGCAATAGATATTGCCTTGAAAAACAATGCTAATCTGCGCACACTTGCGCTGGATGTAGAAAAAGCAAAGGCATCGCGCCTCGTTGCTGACGTTGCGTTTTTGCCGTCACTGACCATTGCGGGCAATGCGACACGTCAAAAGTTACCTGTGGTGCCAGCATTGGACAAATATACGGATACCTCCGTTGGTGCGACTCTTACGCAGATTATTTATTCTGGTGGCAAGGTGCCAGCAGGCGTACGTCAAATAGCTGCCCAATATGCGATGGCACTTGCAACCTATGAAGAGGGCAAAAATGACGCCTTGAGAAATGTGTATAAATTGTATTTTGATGTTGTACTTTGGCATACCGCAGTTGAAATTGCAGAAGATGCAAAAAAAACTGCTGAGGCAATCCTGAAAGAAACACAAACAAAGGTAAAATTAGGTTTGGCAAATAAGCTGGAATTGATAAGAGCACAGCAACAGGTAGCAGAGAGTGTGGCAAAGGTTGCGGATAACAAGTCAGATTTGCGCCTTGCAGAAGCTAACTTGTACTCTTTTCTAGGAATTCCATTGAAGGAAAAATGTCAATACAGCGACGAAATTTTTGAACCTTCTGTTGACCTAAATGATGAAGCGTCAATTGCTACGGCAAGGCAACATAGGTATGATTTAGTTCGTCTTAGAAAACAACTGGATGTTCAAAAGGAACAAATAAAAATTGAGCGTGCTGCACTGCTTCCTACACTTTCTGCTTTTGCCAAGGGCAGTTACCTAAACCCGTACAACAGACAGGATACTAGTGGAGATACTTGGAGTGTAGGACTTACGCTCGATGTGCCTCTTTTTGATAGAAATGTTGCACGTCGCGCTGTAAAAATTGCAAAGGCAACTTTGGAGCAAAACAAAATTTCTTTAACACAAAAAGAGCTTGACATTGAAAACAATGTCAAAACGGCAATTGCCGAAATATTGGGCTTTCAGGATGCTGTAAAATCGAAAAAACTGGCGGAAGATTTGGCAAAGGAATCACTTCGTCTTGCACGACTCGGTTACAAAGAGGGAGTTACACAGCAAGTTGACCTCTTAAAAGCGCAAGATGATTATGCACAGGCACAATATAATTACGAAATGGCGAAAAAGAATTATTTGATGGCTGTAGTTGCCTTGAAATACGTTGAGGGCACTTTAATCAATTGGACAAACGGGCAAACAATGCCAAATGGGCAAAATTAAATTAGGGGTTAAGGAAAATGCGAAAATTTAGAGATATGTCAAAAACACAAAAAATAATTTTCTATTCTGTCTTGGCAATCGTTGCTATTTCACTTTACACAAGGCGTGAGAAAATCATGGAAGCTTTTCGAGGTGGCGGAGACACAAAAGGGGCTGGTGCCTTTGTTCAAACAGTTAAGGTAAGAAATGACAGCACGATTGCAGAAAAAATTGTTCAAAACATGTCGATTGATGCCTTGAAACGCACAACCCTCACAGCTCGTGTTACTGCGCGTCTTGTCAGACTTTTAGCAAGAAAGGGTGACTATGTCAGGAAGGGACAACTTCTTGCTGTCCTTGAACACTCACAACAGACAGCAGCAGTTGGTGCCGCGAGGGCACAGGTGGTTGCTTCACAAGCCGATTCTGCGGTTGCAAGGGCAAGAATGACAAATGCGAGAACTGACCTTGATAGATATGAAAAGCTCGTAAAGGAGGGCTTTTACACACAACAGCAGTTGGAAGCAAAGCGCACGGAATATACTGCCTATGCAGCAAACTACAATGCCTCTCGTGCAAAGGAAAGACAGGTAGCAGCGGAACTAAACAAAGATATTTCCGCTGAATCTGATTACAGCATTTATGCACCAATGAGTGGTAAAATCCTAAACCATTATGACCTAACAGAAGGAGCAATGATAAGCACTGCAAGTAACGTCTTTGATATTGCAGACATAAGTGTGTTCAAGGCTACACTCCAAGTTGCAGAAAAGCACATTATGTCAATAAAAAAAGGAATGCCTGTTATCTTAAAATTTGATGCGTTTGGTGATAAAGAGTTTCAAGCAAGAGTGCTTGCAATTGATGAATACATTGAGCCAAACACTAGGACAAGTAAGGTCGAGATAATCCTTGATAACAATCGAGATGCAAATGGTCTTTTGCGTGCTGGCATGTTTGGTACAGCAACAATATTACTAAAAGAATATAGCAATGTGGTTACTATTCCAAAGTCTGCAGTTCATGAAAGTGAAAATGGTTTTTACGTTTGGGTAGTTTCTAATGGAAGAGTACAGATGCGAGAGGTAAAAAAAGGAATTGAAGATGGTGAAATAGTTCAAATTACCGGCGGTCTTGTTGGTGGTGAAGAAATTGTAACAGTTGGTGGTAATAATCTTTCACCAAACGATTCAGTTAGTGTTACACAAAAATAAAATATAAAGCAGCGCCAATCATAAATTATGTGGTTGGGCTGCTTTTTTTATAAGGAGAAAAAAATTGTGGCTTTTTATCAATTTACTGCAATAAAGAACAGTAACGATGAAATTGTGTCTGGCGAGATACAAGCACAGAATGAAGCAGATGCGCTTGTACAAATAAGAAAAACATTTGACAATGTCGTTTCTTTAGAAGAAGTAACAGCCATCTTGGAAAGGAAGAATAACAAAAGCAATAAATTTTCATGGCGTTTATTACACAGTAAACATGTCTCAGTTGGCGAAAAGGCTATGATGTTCAGGCGACTCTATATGCTTATTTCGGCTGGAATGTCTAATGCAGATGCTATAGCGATTCTAAAGGATAGTGAAGGAAATTTAGTACTAAAAGAAATATTGACGCAAATTTTTAACAGTGTGAAGAGAGGATGTAGCTTGTCTGTTGCCGCAAAAGGAGTGCCGAATTTTTTGGGTGGAAATGTGCTTGCCCTTTTACAGGTTGGTGACGAGACTGGTCACATGGAAGATGTGCTTAAAAACATTGCACAATATTTAGAAGAGGTTGCAACGACGAGAAAAAATCTTGCTATTGCCTTGGCTTATCCTATTTTTTTGCTTACATCATTTTTTCTTGTTTTTTTTATTATAGTGCTTTACTGTGTGCCTCGGTTTGAAAAGGCATTTGAACCAATAATAAAGAGCGGTGGTTTACCTTTTGTCTCTCGGATAATATTTGCCGTGTCAGATTTTATTTGCAATCACTATTTCATCTGTGTAATTTGTGTTTTCTTGCCGATATTTATTGTTTTCCACGCATTGCGTGGAAAATGGCAAGACAAGTTGTATTTTATTCCTCTAGTGAAAAAATCTTTTATGGCAGCTGCAATGAGAAATTTGTCCCTTCTTATTTTGTCAAATGTTTCTGCCGTGAAAGCCACAGCACTTGTTGCGGAGGAGAGTAATTGCTCGCAAATAAAAGAAATATTTTCACTTGCTACGGACTCTCTTGAAAAGGGCGAAGCAATAGATGAAGCACTAGGAAATCATCTTACAAGGCTGGATAAAAGCCTTTTGTCTGTCGGCGTTACTGGGGCAAAACTTGGAGAGGTGTGTAGGTTGATTTCATTGCAATATAAAACAGAGGCAGAAGTTTTACAAAAGAAATTCTTGTCGCTTCTTGAACCGTGCCTTGTGCTTTTGATAGGTTTACTGGTCGCATTGGTAGCTTTTGGAATTTATCTGCCCTGCATAAAGATGATAGAAGAAATTTCTATGTAGAAATTATCAAATTTTTAATTTTTTTAGCCATAAAAGCCAAAACACGTAGCATTGCAAAATTTATTGCAATGCCTCGTTAGTCTGTACCAGATAAAACGGTAAAACTTGATTTTAGCAGCAATTTAATTTACGTGGTATAATTGCCCATAACTGGGGAGTGTGGAGTTAGCTATAATGAACATAGAAATCTTAAAGGCTGGCTACCCTGATAAAAAATAAAATACTTTATGTACCTTATAATTTCAAAAAAAAATTACAGGGAGGATGTCATAATGAAAACTCTAAAAATATTTATTGCATCAGTATTAACTGTGGTGTTTATTTTTGGCACGAGTTCTTTGGCGTGTGCGAGTGGGTTGATGGATATTACCAACATAATGCCTTATAAAACGGGACAATCGCCAGCCAGCACGATATACTTTGGCAAGAACAGCAAGGGAAGTGGTCTGCCACCAATCCAGTGGCGGGTGTTGGCAGTAAATGAGGCTGCAGATACCTACGGTAATAATGGAGTGCTCCTATTGTCTCAGAACACATTGTATACGCAGGGTTTTGGAGGCAACCAGTGGGGGACATCAAATATACGAGGGAGTTTGTCTGGGCTAGCCGGAGGGAACACTCCAAGCACTGGTGTTGCATACAGTAGTTTAACAGATGACAGTTTTGCAAAGAAGGCGTTTGTTGAGGCAGAGTATAATGCGATACTAGATACGGAACACAATGCAGGAGGAGGCTACAAAGGTAAAGACATCCGATCAATAGACAGACTATTTCTACTGAGTATAGATGAGGTAGGATTAACGTATTTCAAAAATAAAAAAGACCGAGTGCCAACTGCTTATTCGACGGCGGAGTGGTGGCTACGTTCGCCTGGCGGTAGTGTACCTAAACGTTATCCACCTGAACTTGACTACCTTCAGTATACAGTCGACATATTCGGCAATACCTGTGTTTGCCAGGTAGCCTATTTTTGTTGGGACGTCCGTCCTGCTTTAAATTTGGATCCAAACAAGGTCTTGTTTTTATCCGCTGCGGAAGCAACAAAAAGTGATGGTACAAACTACGACAAGAACAGCAAATCTCAGGTTAGTGTGGGTGACGGTTTTGCCTTAGCAAATTACGATGGCTCAAAAGGTTGGAAGGTGACACTGCTAGATGCGTATGACGAGACTACAAATCAGAATGGCATAAAAGCACCAACGGATGTAACGGTAACACAGGATGGTCACATTGGTAATAAAACCGTTAATGAGCTTGCACAAGAGACTATAGATCATGGTAAAAAAGAGATGGATTTATCAAGCGGTTTGACCTATAGAAACTGTGGTGGTATATCGGTGTCTTATAAGGGAAAGGATACAAAGGCAGATTTTGTATCAGCAATAGCAGCTACAGGTGATGGAACAGTCGACAATCCCTATGCGTATGAGAATTATGCAAAAATATCTGCTAACGCTTCCGAGCAGGCAAGGACTCTGCCCTTGGGCAATCTTGACTCTAACAAAGAATACACACTGCTTATTTTCGCTGAACAAATTGGAAAAGATACAAGTGGTAGAACAGACTATATGACAGATTATGCGTCAGAAACGCAAAAGTTTAAGATTAATAATGGTGTGACTACTTATGTTGGCACGCTTAAAAGCACATACAAAGATAACGAACTCACTGCAAAATTGGGAAGTAATTTTAACCTTTCCTTTGATGCTGGAGAATATATGACAGGGTTAAATGTTGTCGGCGATAGCACAATTACAGCAGGTTCGTCTGGCACAACCCTCAAGAGAAATGTTGACATAGCAGAAGGTGCAACACTAAAAACAGTAAACGCATTTACTTTCAAAGGAGTCAATACAATTGATGGAACACTTACTGGAAAAAATGTGACATTATCTGGTGGAACAACAACTGTTGGAACAAACGGAAAAATAGAAAACAATCTTAAGGTAGCTAGTGATGGTGCGCTTTCGCTTGATGCAAATAAATATGGTGTAGATGATGGAGTTAAAAATGTAACTTCCAATGAAGGAACAATTGAGCTTACCGGCACAGGAACAGCTGGTGTGCTTGGCAAACATATTACCAACGGTGGGAAAGTTGTACTTAGCACAGGAACATCTTTCGCAGAAGGTGTCAAAATAATTGGTGGAGACGTGGAGCTTGAAAATGATGTTGAGTTTTCAGCCACAAACCTTGACGGAATAAATAACTTAACAGCTCCTACTACTGCAAATGAAGCTGCAATATACAATTTTGCACTCAAAATAGAAGATAACAAGGGAATATCTCAACACGACCAAATAAATTTATCTGGAGTGGCTACAGGGCATATAAAGCTTGGGGATGTAGTGTATTTACCCGGTTCTTCAGATGATACACATTGGACTGTGAACGAATCAAAACAAGTGCAATATTTAAGTAACATTGTAACAGGTACGAATATTGTAATAGATAATACTTTAGGTGTTGCAATGCCAGGATCGGATGGTGCAAGTTACTTCTTCAGCCAGGCTTACGATCCTAATGATGCCTCAAAACCTTTGATTGGTTATTTAAATGTGAAAAGGGGTAATACCTACACTTTGTGGGAAGTCGTGGGATCCGATACGCGAGAAGATGGGTCAGATATGTCACCTGAACAGAAAAAAGAAGCAAGAAGTGTAAATATATATACACTGAATGCTAATGGTAGTGGTGCATACGTAGCAGGTAAAGACTTTCCTGCTCTAACTAGGGCAGATGGTGAATCCGCTCGCACTCTAACAATAAAAGGTCTTGGAACTACAGCCTTCAATGGTGGTGGTCATACAGGAATAGATGTAGGCTCTGGTAATAACACTCTCACTATTGATGGTGTTACCGAAATTTCTGGTTGGAAAGATGGTGCGGCTTTTACTGTTACAGGTGGAAACCTCAGATTTACAGGAGACAATACACTTGAACTGAAAGACGGAATAATGAACAAAAATGGCGGATCGGTTATTTTTGACCAAGATGTTATATTGACAGGAAAATTATTTTGTCAAAACACTGGCAACTACCTAAATAAAGAAACTAGAACATTGACAGTTGCAGACATCTCAAACCTTCTCATGACCCAGCTTGATAACAATGGAATATTGAACCTTGGTGATGGTTCAGCAGCAGACAAAACGTTAGGTACACAAATAAATTATGTGCCATATACTACAGGTGAAGCAACACTCAATTTTAATGGTAGTGGAACAATCACAGCAACGGAAACAATTACGCAAAAGGTGGTCAATGTTAATACGAATCTAAATATGCAAAAAAGCCTTACTACAAATGGTGGAACAAATGTTGCCGATGGCAAGAATCTCACGATAAGTGCTAGCAACCTTAATAGCAATGTAGTTGCAAATGGAGCTAACCAAAGTGGCAGGGTTACGCTCAAGGACGGAACGCTCGGAAATTATACAATAACAGGCGGTGCAATAGTTATCGATGGAGCAGTAACAGCAAGTGCAGACAATCTTAAGTCAAATAAGGGAATAACAAATGCCAGCAACACTCTTACCCTGAATGGTGGAATGCTTATTGATAACGTGTATGATGCAGACGGAACACTAAAGATAGGTGGTACAGTTGAAATTGCATCTGACAAAACTGTTGAAAACAAAGTTGTGATAAACGGAACAAATACGCTTACAGCAAATGCGAATAGTTTAAAAAGTGCAACTGCAATATCCAACGCAAGTGGCATCTTCAAGGTAACTGGCGGAACAATTTTAGCTGGTGTAACAGGAGCAGGCACAACAGAAATTGGTGACGGAACAAATTCCGCTGAGGTAACACTGGGCAATAATGCTTCAATAGCAGGCAAGGTTGCAATAAAAGCACAAAGCAAATTCATCGCAGATTTTACAAAGTTAAGTGGTTCAATAGACAATGCTGGCACCTTTGTTGTTACGGGTTCCACACCGATTACGATTGGTAAGCAAATTACAGGAGTTGGCACGACACAATTTGGCGACGGTTCAAGTGCACTAGCAGTAACATTTGAGGGAACTGGTCAAATAGACGGTAATGCAAAAATTGCAGCAAACAGTCAATTAACTCTAAGTGACTTTTCAAACATAGGTGGTGATTTAACAGTAGATGCAAATGGTAAGCTTATTATTACAGCAAATGGTCCAATAAATAAGGAAATAAAAGGGCTAGGCACAACACAAGTTGGGGATGATTCAAATCATGTTGATGTTACACTTGGTGATATTGGCTCAATATTCGGTGATGTTGCAATAAACGCACAAAGCAAGCTCACAGTTGAAGATTTTATAAGGATAGGTGGCATAATAGATAATGCTGGCAAGCTTGTTCTAACAGGAGCAAATATGATAGATTGGAAAATCCTAGGTGCAACAGGAATAACAGAAATTGATACCGCTCAAGATAGTGATACTGTTAAAATTGGTAAAAATGGTGCCATACTAGGTAGCGTTGCTCTAAATAATGGAGAACTTCAGCTTAATGCTGACAAATATGGAACAGATATAAAGCTTAGTAGTTTTGTAGGAGGAACACTGCATTTTACAGATGGTTTAATTATGAATGACGTAGTTGCTAGTGGTACTACTTCTGCCCATGTGATACTTGATAGTGGTGTTTCTTTAGCTAAGGATGTCAAGATTGATGGTGGTGAAAATAAGGCAGTAAATGTTGAATTCAATGAAGATATTGAGTTTATAGCAGGAAATCTAGTTAACGTTAATGATTTTACTTCAAAAGGTGCTAAATATACTTTTGGTGCAAATGTCCTAAAGACATCAGGAGAACCATATGTAACGGTAGATAAAATTACACTAGCAGGAGAGGTTACTGGCAACTCAAAAATTAAGTTAGGAAATATCAATCTAACTGGTTCAGATGAAGGTTTGGGTGATGACAGTTGGAAAGTATATACTTGGAAGACAGTCCAATACATAGAGGCAAATTCACTAAATGACGTATTATTGGATGGCGAAGTAACTACAACACTGCCTGGTGGTACTGCCTATACCTTTCAGCAAGGATATGAAGTTAATAGTGATGGCACTCTTAGTGATGTAATAAAGCACGGTTATGTAAGTGTTAAGAGAGGTAACACCTATACCTTGGCGGAGGTAGTAGGGCTTGATAATTGGGAGGATAAGAGCAAGCACGGTGGTGTCGATATGACCGATGAACAAAGGAATGAGGCAAGAGGCGTAGATATCTATACCCTTAACGCAAATAATTCTAGCGGTGATACCTACTCTGCGACGTACGACCTTGGAGAGTTTCAGACAAAAACTGGTGAAACAAATAGAAGCCTATTAGTAAGAGCTTTTAGTGATAGTCCTCTCAAGTTTTTGGGAGGCGGCCATGCAGGAATACAATTAAATAAGACAACCGATGTTCTTGAAGTGAGGAACATCTCAGAAATTTCTGGTTGGAAAGATGCACAATTTGCTAGGAATAATGGAACAATTAAGTTTACAGGGAAAAATTCTCTTGTTCTTTCAGACAAAATTACAGGAACTGGAATAACACAGATTGGTGATGTAGAAGAACAAAATATTGTTACTAAGGTTGAGTTAAAAGATAATAGTGAGATACAAGGAAGAGTTAAAATTTTAGATAATGGACAACTTGTCCTTGATGATTTTTCAAAGCTGAAAAATAGTGTTACCAATGATGGAACAATCTTTTTCTCTGGTAATGAAATTGCCACGGCAATATCGTCATCTTACGCAGATGTAAAAGGAATTGTTGACTTGCAAAAAGCAGCGAAAATTGCAGCAGAGATTAACAATCAGAATATTATACTGAGAGAAGGGTATTCAAAGGTCGATCAGGCAAGTTACATTGCAAATAACGATTTAACCTTTAATGGTGGTGGTTTTGATTTCAGAAAACAAGGCGTTGTACAACATTACGTAGTCAAAAACATCAATTTTATGGGTGATGGTAATTTAATGCTTGGTGTAGACCTTGCAAATAAAGCGATGGACACTCTTAATGTAGCTGATGGTGGAACCGTTACCGGTTCAGGAAAGCTTCATATTACAGCTTTAACACTTTTGTCTGACGCAAAACAGAACAAAACAAATATTGCCTTCTCAGAGACAGACGCCTTGAAGGGACATGTCGTGTCAGACGTTACACATGTAGCATCTGACATGTGGAAATACCTCGTTGCCTATGATAAAGAGACTGGTGAATTTGCCTTCACAAAGAGTGGCAGAAGTGAACCAGACAAGCCAGAGGTTAGCGAAACAGTAATGTCTATTTCTGATACCGCTCAGGCACTAAATGTGTCATGGTTGAATAATATTAACAACCTACAAAAACGCCTTGGTGACCTCCGTGGAGGAGAAGCGAGCAACACAGGCTGGGCACGTTTCCAGAGAAGCAACGATGATCACAATGGAGCAAGAAAACTCAACGTTTCTGGTAACCTCTATCAGCTTGGTTATGACGTTGCCTTAAAGAACAATACGGCTGCTCGCGGTTACTTTGGTCTTTCTGTTGAGCATTTTGATGGAAGCCAGTCATATAAGATTGGTGGTGGCGATGTAAAATCCACATCACTTAGCGCATACTACACAAAGATTTATGACAGTGGTCACTACTTTGACTTCATCTTCCGTTATGGTAGATATGAAAGCGACACAACAAGCTACGACGCAGGACTTTCCACAAAACTCGACTACGGTATGAACGGAGTAACCTTATCCGGTGAATATGGATATAGAGCAAATATTGGTAAGAATGGATTCTACTTCGAGCCACAGGCAGAAGTTATCTATGGTTATTTAGCTGGAGCAAAGAAGACAAGTAGCAGAGGCATCTTGGCAGACATAGATAGCACAAACCACTTTGTGACAAGACTTGGTGTTGCCTTGGGTAAGAAGGTTAAAAACTTTAATTACTACTTAAGAGGCAGCTACTATCATGACTTTGCTGGTTCAACAAACATCTTGTATGGAGATGCATCATACAAACAAGACAGTGCGAGAAACTGGTGGGAACTTTCCCTCGGTGGAGGCTGGAACATGACAGACGCAAGTTACTTCTATGCAGAACTCACGAAACACTTCAAGGATGTAAGTAACTCGATAAACTTTAATTTAGGTTTCCGCTTCACACTGTAAATAAAACGAGGATTATATACCTCATCTGCTTTGCGGTTGGGCGTAAAAGGATGCTCGATGGACGACTAGTCCACCTCCGCTCCTTTTGCACCCAACCGCTTTGCATCTGAGGCATCTAAATGCTTGTTTTGAGCATACAGCAAAGGTAATTGTAATCTGTTGAACATATGCTATAATGTTGAATAATTTTATAGAAAATGCGTAAAATTGATTTTGAAACGTCAATATCATACACAATAGAAATCTGTTTTAGTGGGGGTAGTGTTATGAAAAACAGTAAAAAATTAATAGCTATGGTCATAATAATGATATTTATTTTAAGCAATGCGGCGCCAGCGTTAGCTTCACCGAGTGGCGGACTAGTGCAGATTACGGATTTTAGTGGTGGTAATGGTGGTTTTTTCAAGGGAAATAGTGAAACCATTTACTTTGGCAGTTACTGGCAGAATACGCTAAAAAGTGGTGCAACAGATAAGAGAAATCCGGCTAACTATGAAAAGACGGGAATCAAATGGCGAGTGCTTTCTACTAATGCACCATTGAATCCGGATGATGCCAGTAAGACGGGAGTGTTGCTGTTGTCAGATCAGGTGCTATATGGGGCTCAGTTCAACAGTAGATGGAGAACTCCAAAAGACTCTTGGAATTATGGGCGCAAACAAGATATAGCAGAGGGACAAGCAAATGAATGGGTAATAAGGTCGGCAGGGCGAACTGAAGGGCAGAGCACCCAGTCAGACATACGTGAGACGCTGAACACAAGAGAAAAAAATCCAGATGACAGTGGTAAGGGATTTGCGGCAGATGCATTTAGTGATGGGGAATACGGTGCGATAGCTGAGACAACACACATTTTCGGTGGAGAAAAACTAAAAGGTTATTATAAAAGGAATTATGTTTCTAGCGAAAGAATATTTTTATTAAGCTATGATGAGGCAATAGATTCAAGCTATGGTTTTTCATCGGAGAAATGGGATCATAATTCAAGACAGGCTACCGTTACAAATTACTCATACTATATATCGATGTATGGAAATCCCGAACGTGGGGTATTACGTAGTTGGTGGCTGCGTTCGCCTGCCCTGATTTATAATTACGAAGTAGCTCGTGTCACACGTGATGGCAAAATTGAAAATAGAAGAGGAGAAAATGTAGGCTATGGAGTCACTGGAGTTCGTCCAGCTTTTAATCTGAATCCAGAATCGATTTTATTTTTATCTGCCGCAGAAGGTGGTAAAGGGGATGTTAACGAAGGCGAAGGCTTCAAGCTAGACACTGGCTATGATGGCTCAAAAGGCTGGAAGATGACATTGAAGAGTTCAGATATTGCAACACCAACAGGCGTAGATGTTACACAGGACGGTCACATTGGGTATAACACTGTTGATGAGCTAGCAAAAGCGACTGGAACTGGTGAGATGGATTTATCAAATGGCTTGACCTTTAGAAAGAGCGGTAATATAAAAGTAGCTTACACGGGAAAGGATACAAAGGCAGATTTTGTATCAGCAATAGCTGCCACAGGTGAAGGAACAGCTGATAATCCATATGTCTATGAAAATTATGCAAAAATATCTGCTAATTCCTCTGAATCCAATAAAGCTCTGCCTTTAGGAAATCTTGACCCAAACAAAGAATATACATTGCTTATTTTTGCTGAACAAATTGGGAAAGACTCAAATAATAGCACAAACTATATGACAGATTATGCATCAGAAACACAAAAGTTTAAGATTAATAGTGGCGAGACAACCTATGTTGGCAAGCTCAGTAATACATACAAAGAAGCGGAGCTTACCGCAAAATTGGCAGGCAAATTTAACCTTTCCTTCGATGCAGTAGAATATAAGACAGGGCTAAATGTTGTTGGTGATAGCACAATTACAGCAGGCATAGCAGGTACAACCCTCAAGGGAAATGTTGACATAGCTGAAGGTGTAACACTCACAACAGCAAACGCATTTACTTTCAAGGGAAACAATACTATTGATGGAGCTCTTACGGGAGAAAATGTGACATTATCGGGTGGAACAACAACTGTTGGAACAAAAGGAAAAATAGAAAACAATCTTAAGGTTGCTGGTGGAGGCACGCTTTCGCTTGACGCAAATAAATATGGTGTAGAAGATGGGGTTAAAAATGTAATGCTTTCTGGCGGAACTGTTAGGCTTACCGGAACAGACACAACTGGTGTGCTTGGCAAGCATATTATCAACGGTGGGAAAGTTGTACTTAGCTCAGGAACATCTTTCGGAGAAGGAGTCAAAATATTTGGTGGAGAGGTGGAGCTTGAAAAGGATGTTGAGTTTTCAGCTACAAATCTTGACGGAATAAATAACTTGGCAGCTCCTACTACTGCAAATAAAGCTGCAATATATAATTTTGCTCTTAAAATTGAAGATAACAAGGGAATATCTCAGCACGACCAAATAAATTTATCTGGAGTGGCTACAGGGCATATAAAGCTTGGAGATGTAGTGTATTTACCCGGTTCTTCAGATGATACACATTGGACTGTGAACGAATCAAAACAAGTGCAATATTTAAGTAACATTGTAACAGGTACGAATATTGTAATAGATAATACTTTAGGTGTTGCAATGCCAGGATCGGATGGAGCAAGTTACTTCTTTAGCCAGGCCTACGACCCTAATGATGCCTCAAAACCTTTGAGTGGTTATCTGAATGTGAAAAGGGGTAATACCTACACTTTGTGGGAAGTCGTGGGATCCGAAAAGCGAGAAGATGGCTCAGGTATGTTACCTGAACAGAAAAACGAAGCAAGAAGTGTAAATATTTATACACTGAATGCTAATGGTAGTGGTGCATACGTGGCAGGTAAAGACTTTACAGCGTTGAAAGCACCAGGGGCGATGGAGGAACAGCTCCCCCGAGAACTAACAATAAAAGGTCTTGGGGCTATAGCTTTCAAGGGTAACGGTTCTACAACAGGCATAATTATAAATAGTCTTAAAAATCTTATTATTGATGGTGTTACCGAAATTTCCGGTTGGAAAGATAACACAGCCTTTACTGTTAATGGCGGAGATCTCAAATTTACAGGTGATAATACACTTGAATTGAAAGACGGAATAATGAATAATAATGGTGGATCTGTTATTTTTGACCAAGATATTATATTGACAGGAAAATTATCTTGCACAAATACAGGTAACTACCTAAATAAAGAAACTCGAACAATGAAAGTTGCGGATGTTTCAAACCTTGCCATGCCTGAATTTATTAACAATGGAATATTGAACCTTGGTGATGGTTCAGCAGCTGACAAAACGTTAGGTTCAAAAATAGATTATGTGCTAGATACTGCAGGTGAAGCAACACTCAATTTTAACGGTAGCGGAACAATCACAGCAACGGAAACAATTGAGCAAAAGGTGGTCAATGTTAATACAAATATTAATATGCAAGCAGACCTTACTACAACTAATGGAACAAATGTTGCTGATGGTAAAAATCTCATGATAGGCGCTAGCAATCTCAAGAGTGCTGTAAATGCAACAGGAACAGCTACAGTTACACTCAAGGATGGAACGCTCGGAAATTATACAATAACGGGAGGTGCAATAGTTATCGACGGAGATGTAACAGCAAGTGCAGACAATCTTAAGTCAAATAAGGGGATAACAAATGCCAGCAACACCTTTACCCTGAATGGTGGAATGCTTATTGATAGTGTATATGATGCAGACGGAACACTAAAGATAGGTGGTACAGTTGAAATTGCATCTGACAAAACTGTTGAAAACAAAGTTGTGATAAACGGAACAAATACGCTTACAGCAAATGCGAATAGTTTAAAAAGTGCAACTGCAATATCCAACGCAAGTGGCATCTTCAAGGTAACTGGCGGAACAATTTTAGCTGGTGTAACAGGAGCAGGCACAACAGAAATTGGTGACGGAACAAATTCCGCTGAGGTAACACTGGGCAATAATGCTTCAATAGCAGGCAAGGTTGCAATAAAAGCACAAAGCAAATTCATCGCAGATTTTACAAAGTTAAGTGGTTCAATAGACAATGCTGGCACCTTTGTTGTTACGGGTTCCACACCGATTACGATTGGTAAGCAAATTACAGGAGTTGGCACGACACAATTTGGCGACGGTTCAAGTGCACTAGCAGTAACATTTGAGGGAACTGGTCAAATAGACGGTAATGCAAAAATTGCAGCAAACAGTCAATTAACTCTAAGTGACTTTTCAAACATAGGTGGTGATTTAACAGTAGATGCAAATGGTAAGCTTATTATTACAGCAAATGGTCCAATAAATAAGGAAATAAAAGGGCTAGGCACAACACAAGTTGGGGATGATTCAAATCATGTTGATGTTACACTTGGTGATATTGGCTCAATATTCGGTGATGTTGCAATAAACGCACAAAGCAAGCTCACAGTTGAAAATTTTATAAGGATAGGTGGCACAATAGATAATGCTGGCATGCTTGTTCTAACAGGAACAAATACGATAGATTGGAAAATCCTAGGAGCAACAGGCACGACACAAATTGGTGATGGAACAAATCCTGCTGAGGTAACACTGGTAAGTGGTGGTTCAATAGCAGGGAATGTCGCGATAAAAGCAAACAGCAAATTCACTGTTAAAAATTCCACTACAATTGCTGCAATTTCTAACGAGGGCACATTAGAATCAGAGGTGGAGAAACTTGTCGGCACAAACAGTATTACAAATTCTGGCACTTTTGTAACCTACGGAGAATTGAATAAGCTATCTGGGCTGACAAATTCTGGTACTGTCCAAATTGCACCTGGACAAACATTAAAAGTGACAGAGGACATGGTGGGTGATAAGAATTTAGGTGGAACACTAGACTTGAATGACAGCACATTGGATATGCAGAAAGCTGAAGGAACAGGAGCTGTCTATTCAACCCTTGCTGTAGACTATTTGAAAGGCAACGGTGCGTTAAAAATTGAAGCAACTGTAAAGAATGGTGCAGAAAATGCGGACAAAATTGCCTATGCAAATGTTGCTGGCTCTCCTACTGTAACACTCACAAATATAATCTTAAAGGAAGGCTTTACAACACACACTACCGGAACTCCACTGGTAAAAGATGGCTTGTTGACAGTGTTATTAGGTGATTCTACCAATGTAACGTTCAATGTTGGCACGAGCAGTGGAGGTAGCATTTCCACACAGTTAGGACATTACCTTTACACGTTCGAAAGAGGAACAGGTTTCGGAACACTAAAAGTTACGGAGACTGTCAGCGAAAACATAACGTTAACAGATTACATTACTGGAACTACAGAAGGACGTTTGATAAACACATACGCCTTTGCGGAAAATGAAACCTTGAACAGCTCTGTTACAACAGGCTCAGTATTTGGTGACACAAGAACTGACTATAATATTGGAATGAATGGCAAAAATCTGACTGGTAATGGTAACGATGGTATTGTGGTTGCAGCTGACAAGACGTTAACCATTGATGGTGACGGTGGCACAATTTCTGGCTTTAATACCGCCTTAACAGTTAATGAAAATGGAACATTAGGTATCTATGATATTAATTTTGGAGAAAATGCAACTGCTGCAATTTCTAATAATGGAACATTGAAACTATCTGGTGAAAACACATTTGTTTCCAAACTCACAGGAACAGAGACCGCAACTACGACAAACTACGGAAGGTTAAACATTTCTGCTGATAATTTGGACGTGGTATTGACAAATGCAGAAAATGCAACCTTAAATCTCGGCAGCGGGAAATTAACAAAAGCAATCCTAGGAACTGGCACAACGCAAATTGGTGATGGAACAAATAATGTTAAGGTAACACTAGGTGCAGGTGTTTCAATGGAAGGCAATGTCGCAATAAAAGCAAAAGGCAAATTCACTGTTGAAAATTTCACTACAACCGCTGCAATTTCTAACAGTGGGACATTGGAATTGTTAGGTGAAAACACATGTGCTTCCGAACTCACAGGAAGTGGAGTTACGACGAACAATGGAACGTTAAACATTTCTGCAAATAATTTAAAGTTATTTGCATTGACGAATTACGGAACAGTTATTCTCACGGGTGGAACGTCAACAAGCGATAGAGCTACAATGAATTCAGCAATTGTTGCAACTGATACAAGCAAAGGCGAGCTAAATTTCGGCAACGGAACAGCTGCAACGTTTTTCAGTAATGATAAGGCTATCACTCAAAATGCAATTAATATTAAAGCAAATGCAGATGTCATAAATACTGGAACATTAATAACCCAGACAATTACAAACGAGGGTAAATTGGAATCCGCTATTAGCTTGCTTAACGCAACGGATGGTATTACAAACGACGGGGCATTAATTCTCACGGGTGGAACGTCAACAAGCGATAGAGCTACAATGAATTCAGCAATTGTTGCAACTGATACAAGCAAAGGCGAGCTAAATTTCGGCAACGGAACAGCTGCAACGTTTTTCAGTAATGATAAGGCTATCACTCAAAATGCAATTAATATTAAAGCAAATGCAGATGTCATAAATACTGGAACATTAATAACCCAGACAATTACAAACGAGGGTAAATTGGAATCCGCTATTAGCTTGCTTAACGCAACGGATGGTATTACAAACGACGGGGCATTAATTCTCACGGGTGGAACGTCTACAAGTGATAGAGCTGCAATGAATTCAGCAATTTTTGCAACGGATACAAGCAAAGGCGAGTTAAATTTTGGTAAGGGGACTGATGCAGCGTATATCAGTAATGACAAAGCAATTATGCAAAATGCAATTAATGTTAAAGCAAATGCAGATGTCATAAATACCGGCACATTAACCGCTCAAACAATTACAAATGAGGGAATAGTAGAATTAGATGCAGACAAGCTTGTTGTAACAGGCAGTATTACAAATGCGGGCACATTTGTAACCTACGGAGAATTGAATAAGCTATCTGGGCTGAGCAAGGAGACAAATTCTGGCACTGTTAAAATTGCATCTGACCAAACGTTAAAAGTGACGGATAACAAGAATTTAGGTGGGATACTAGATTTGAATAACAGCACATTGGATATGCAGAAAGCTGAGGGAACGGGAGCTGTCTATTCAACCTTGACGGTGGCTAAATTAAAGGGCAATGGCGACTTAAAGATTAATGCAAATGCAAATGAAAGCGTGAAAAAGGCAGATAATATTTCCTTTACAAGCGTAGTCAGTACGCCAGTAATAAACCTTGCAAGCATTAACCTTGCGCAAGGCTTTAGCACCCATGCAACAAAGAGCACGCCAAGAACTGAAACAGATTGGTTAACAGTTTTAGACGGAAGTGGTGCAGCCAGTGCGACCTTGAAAGTAGGAGGAACAACAGGGGCAATCACAACACAACTTGGAAATTATAGTTACAAATTTACAACAACAGGTAGCACTGCAGGAAAGCTTACAGTTACAGAAACCTATAATCCAATATCATTGGCAGAATACATTAGCGGTGTTGCAAAGGCGAGAGGCTTAACATCATACAGCTTTGAAACGAAAGAGACCCTTGCTTCTGCAGTAACAACAGGTTCCGTTGCTGGAGATACGAGAACAAATTACGTAGTTGACATGAACGGAAACAATTTAGTAGCAGGAGCAAACCATAATAACGGTATTACAGTTTCAAACGGCAGAACGTTAAGTGTTGACGGTAAGAGCGGTACTGAAAGTAGCGGTAAAATTTCAGGATTTAACACAGCCTTGACAGTTAATGCAGGTGGTACATTGGAGATTAAGGATGTGAATTTCAGCGACAACACGACGGATATTGCAAACGCTGGAACATTGAATCTTAATGGTGAAGTAGCCTTTAGCAAGGGAATTAGTGGCGTTGGCACGACAAACGTCAATGCAGATAACACAATAGCAAGTGGCGTTAGCGTAAAACAGGGTGTCGTTACGGTGGCAAGTGGAAAGACCCTTACGAACAAGGGGCTAATAATTGCTGCAGATATTACCAACAAAGGTACCTTAAAATCTGCTGCTAATACTCTTAGTGCAACAGATAGCATAACAAACGACGGAACACTCACACTTACAGGTGGAGCAGATGCTGCGGGCAGAGTGGCATTAGCATCTGATGTTACGTCAAGCGCGACAACGACAAAGGGAACAGTAAACTTTGGTGACGGAACAAATAATGCATACATCAGTAATGCAAAAGACCTTACCCAAAAAGATATCCTAGTAGATAAAAAGGCAGATGTTACAAACACTGGAACCTTAACAGCAGATACAATTACAAACAAGGGAAAACTTGAAACAAATGCAGGTAAACTTGTAACATCAAACGAAATTAAAAACGATGGCACCTTGGCTCTTACCGGAGGAAAACTAGCGCAACTAGTAGACGTAGCCACAGCAGGACAAATGGGCACAATAGACCTCCAGGCAGCAACAGAAATTGCAGCTCAAATTAACGACCAGATTATTAAAGCGACAAACGGTTATTCAACGGTTGCAGATGCAAGTTACATTGCAAGCGATATTCTGACCTTTGACGGAGGTGGCTTTGACTTCCAGGATGGTAAGGTTACAGAATATACTGTTGATGGTCTTAACCTTATTGGAAATGGATACTTGAAGCTTGATGTAGACCTTGCCAATGAAGAAATGGATCGCTTCAACACAAATGCTGTATCTGGATCAGAGGGAGCAAAACTTCATGTCACTGCCTTAACACTTTTGTCTGATGCAAAAAAGAACAAAACAAATATTGTCTTTGCAACGTCAGATAGCTTGAAGGGAGATGTAGTGTCAGACGTTACACATGTAGCATCAGACATGTGGAAATACCTCGTTGCTTATGATAAGGAGACTGGTGAATTTGCCTTCACAAAGAACGGCAGAAATGAGCCAGACAAGCCAGAGGTTAGCGAAACCACAAAATCAGTTGCTGACACGGCAAATGCAATAAACCTTGCATGGTTGGAGACTACCGGTACGCTACAAAAACGCCTTGGTGACCTCCGTGGCGGAGAGGCAAGCAACACAGGCTGGGCACGTTTCCAGAGAAGCAACGATGATCACAATGGAGCAAGAAAACTCAACGTTTCCGGTAACCTCTATCAGCTTGGTTATGACGTTGCCTTAAAGAACAATACGGCTGCTCGCGGTTACTTTGGTCTTTCTGTTGAGCATTTTGATGGAAGCCAGTCATATAAGATTGGTGGTGGCGATGTAAAATCCACATCACTTAGCGCATACTACACAAAGATTTATGACAGTGGTCACTACTTTGACTTCATCTTCCGTTATGGTAGATATGAAAGCGACACAACAAGCTACGACGCAGGACTTTCCACAAAACTCGACTACGGTATGAACGGAGTAACCTTATCCGGTGAATATGGATATAGAGCAAATATTGGTAAGAATGGATTCTACTTCGAGCCACAGGCAGAAGTTATCTATGGTTATTTAGCTGGAGCAAAGAAGACAAGTAGCAGAGGCATCTTGGCAGACATAGATAGCACAAACCACTTTGTGACAAGACTTGGTGTTGCCTTGGGTAAGAAGGTTAAAAACTTTAATTACTACTTAAGAGGCAGCTACTATCATGACTTTGCTGGTTCAACAAACATCTTGTATGGAGATGCATCATACAAACAAGACAGTGCGAGAAACTGGTGGGAACTTTCCCTCGGTGGAGGCTGGAACATGACAGACGCAAGTTACTTCTATGCAGAACTCACCAAACACTTCAAGGATGTAAGTAACTCGATAAACTTTAATTTAGGTTTCCGCTTTACACTGTAAATAAAACGAGGATTATATACCTCATCTGCTTTGCAATTTGGTATAATAAGTAAAGTGCATAACACTAAGAGACTTGGAGGATAGACCTATATTGCCTCTATGTTTGAAAATATTAAATTAGAAAGTAGGTGTTTCGTGATGAAAGACAATGCAAAAAAGATTACGTGGTTATCTCTTTCATTTATCGCTTTTTCAGAGGTGTGGGGTTTTGGAAACGTTGCAAACGGCTTTGTATATTTTTATGGATTACAGTCAATTTTCAGTTGGGTTTTAATTTTTGCACTGTATTTCATTCCCTACGCATTGATGGTTGGAGAACTTGGTTCTGCATTTAAAACATCGGGAGCTGGTGTGAGCTCCTGGATTAACAATACTATAGGGCATAAACTTGCTTATTTTGCAGGGTGGTCGTATTGGGCTTGCCATATTGCCTATATTGCTAATAAAGGAAGTTCAGGACTTAAAGCCCTGAGTTGGGCTATATTTTGCAATGCAGAAACATATGATGCGTTGCCATCTACCTGTATTCAATTTGCTACGTTAGCAATTCTTTTCTTTTTTTGCTGGGTAGCCAGTAAGGGAATGAATCCGCTAAAAAAACTGGCAAGCATTGCGGGGACAAGCACGTTTATTATGTCTATTCTTTATATCCTTCTGATGTTCGCTGCACCTGCAATCAATCCAAATGCAAGTTTTATACATGTTGATTTCAGTGTTAAAAATTTGATACCAAATTTTAATGTTTCATACATAACATCATTGTCAATTCTAATATTTGCTGTTGGGGGTGTGGAAAAAATATCTCCTTATGTAAATAAAGTTGAAAATCCATCAAGAGGCTTTCCTAAGGGCATTATTGTAATGACAACAATGGTTATTGTCTGTGCTGTGCTTGGAACTTTGGCAATGGGGATGATGTTTGACCCTGCTGTGATTAATTCGAGCAAGGAAACATTTAATTCATATGTTGCAAATGCACCATATTGGGCATTTCAGAAATTAGGACAATATTATCATGTTGGAAATGTTCTCCTTATATTATATGCCCTTTGTAACATGATAGGGCAATTTGCTGTACTTATAATCAGCATTGATGCTCCATTACGGATGCTTTTAGGAAATGAAGAAACAAGGCTGTATCTGCCAAGTGGATTAATAAAACAAAATAAGCACGGGGCATATGTAAATGGCATAAGGCTCGTTGCAATATTATCAGGAAGTATCATTTTGATAGAATCTCTGGTCCCTGGAGCTGCCAATGTACTTGCACAGCTAACCAAACTGAATTCTGTATGCCTACCACTCAGATATTTATGGGTGTTTGTCGCATACCTTGCACTGAGGAAATCTATTGATAAATTCCCCACAGAATACAAATTTACAAAGCATCAGACAGTTGCAAAATTCTTTGGAATATGGTGCTTTGCACTTACTCTCGCAAGCTGCTTACTTGGAATGTATTCTGATGATAAATTTACGATGTTTCTAAATATTGCTACACCTGTTTTTTTAGGTGTCCTAGGATTTGTAATGCCTTTAATTGCCAAACTTGAACAAAAACATTCCAATAATAAACGATAGAAGGCAAGACAAACGTGAGAGAAAGAGTTTTATACTTAGATGTTAAGTAGTAGGTAGCTATATATTGTGTTTAGATGTGTATACTATGTTACTTTTGACATGTCATTCCTGACACAAAAACAAGCACAAGGTCGAAGGTTTTTCCTACGACCTTGTGCTTGTTTTTGTAAGTCACGGCGTAGCGAAGCGCTTATTGTTAGTGTTTTGTGAATGTGAATGTTTAATAATAATTATTCGCTGCAAGCTACATATAAATAAAAATTTATGCTATAATACACAGTACGTTTATTAGGAATATGACTTGATAGAATAAATAAATTTCGCGAAATTAAGAGGAATAGAAGAAATAAAGATGGCTGAATGTAATCATGATTGTGAAAATTGTAAATCAAAATGTGAACACCCAGATGGAGCTACTGATTTTCGTGTCGATGCACATCCGCTAAGTCACGTTGAACATGTTATTGGCATAGTCTCTGGAAAGGGCGGAGTTGGAAAATCCCTTGTTACTGCGTTAGCTGCTCTTGCCATGCAAAAGAGAGGGCACTCCGTTGGAATACTTGATGCGGATGTAACTGGTCCTTCAATTCCAAAGATTTTTGGCGCAGACGGAATGGCTAGTGCTTCAAGTGAAGGGATTTTGCCTTACCAGACAAAATCCGGTGTGGACATCATGTCTGTTAATTTGCTCATGGAAGATAAGGCAAGCCCGGTTATTTGGAGAGGTCCTGCCATTGCTTCTGTTGTAAAACAATTCTGGAGCGATGTTATATGGGCAGATCAAGAATATTTGTTTGTTGATATGCCACCTGGAACTGGCGACGTACCATTAACGGTTTTCCAGTCCTTGCCATTAGATGGTATTATCGTAGTGGCTTCTCCTCAAGATCTTGTCAGCCTTATTGTTGAAAAGGCTGTTCGCATGGCACGCGAAATGAATATTCATATTCTTGGAGTGATAGAAAACATGAGTTATCTTGAATGCTCCAAATGTGGCGAAAAAAATTACCTTTTTGGTCACGGTAACACAAAAGAAGTGGCTGAAAAATATGGAGTGGATTTTCTGGGCGAAATTCCGATTATTCCAGAAATAGCTGCTCTTTGTGATGCTGGTAACATTGGTTATTACAATGCAGAATTTATGGCAAAAACCTGTGAAGCCTTAGAAAAGTTAGCAAAATAGAAAAAGCAACTAATTAGAGGAAGTGAATGAAATGCGACAATTCGCATCAAAAAAAATAATGGCTCTGCCACCGTCTGGGATTCGTGAGTTTTTTGCTATTGCAGATAGTATGGATGGCATAATTTCTTTAGCACTTGGAGAGCCTGATTATATAACACCAGAGTTTATAATAGACGAGGGCGTAAAGTCTCTTCGTGGTGGGCATACCTATTACAGCTCTTGTCCAGGCAACCTAGTTCTACGTGAAGAAATATCAAAATTCTTGAAAGAAAAGTATAATCTTGACTATGATCCAGACGGAGAAATCGTCGTTACGGTCGGGGCAAGCGAGGCAATAGACGTTATTTTCCGTGCAATGCTTGACAAGGGTGACGAAGTTATTTGCCCAGAGCCGTGCTTTGTTTCGTACAAACCATGTGTTTACATAGCAGGAGGTGTGCCTGTTTCTCTGCCACTTAGTGACAAGGATAATTTTAAATTACAAGCATCAGACTTGGAAAAATTTATCACACCAAAAACAAAGGCAATTTTTGTTTCATATCCGTCAAATCCAACTGGAGCAGTTATGACCCAAAAAGATTGGGAACCAGTGGTTGAGGTTGTAAAGCGTCACGATCTTTTTGTAGTAACAGACGAAATATATGCTGAGTTGAATTACGGAGAACGCCATACAAGTATTGCAAGTTTTCCTGGCATGCGGGAAAGGACTGTAGTTATAAGCGGCTTTTCAAAAGCATTTGCAATGACTGGTTGGAGACTCGGTTACATAGCTGGGCCAAAGAGCATAATGGAATATGTTCGCACTGTTCATGAATTTGCAGTCATGTCTGCACCAACGACAGCACAAATTGCTGCTATTACGGCTATGAGAGAAGGGGCTGAGGCGACAGAGGAAATGCGCCTTGGCTATGATCACCGTCGTCGCTATATGGTTAACAGACTGAAGAAAATGGGAATCCCTTGTTTTGAGCCTCTTGGAGCCTTTTATATTTTCCCTGATATTTCAAAATTTGGTCTCGATGATTTGGAGTTTTGCAGAAGATTTTTACAGGAAGAGCGTGTTGCAATCGTCCCTGGCAGTGCATTTGGCGCTGGTGGTGAAGGTCACGTTCGTATAGCATATGTATGTGATATTCCTGTTCTTGAAGAAGCAATGAATAGACTTGAACGCTTTATTAACAAGTTGAAGTAGGAATCTAAGGAGAAAAAAAATGTCTTGTTTCAAAGCTGCAGATATATACCTTCCAAATAAGGATGTAGATTTGAAAAAATGGTCTGTTGTCGCCTGTGACCAATTTACATCTGATCCTACCTATTGGGAGTTGGTGGAGCACACAGTAGCAGATGCCCCCAGCACGCTTTACATAACGTTACCAGAAATTTACCTAAAAGAGGCGCAGTCACGAATCCCGAAGATTGCACAAAATATGGAAGATTATGTTGCCTCGGGCGTTCTCGTCCCTGCTGTAAAAGATGGCTTTGTGCTAGTTGAAAGAGATACATCAAGTGGAAAACGGTTAGGAATTGTTGGAGCTATTGACTTAGAAGCTTATGATTTTAATAAGGGAGCGGAAGTTCCTGTGCGCTGCACGGAAGGTACTGTCGCAGAGAGGCTTCCTGTAAGAACGGAAATTCGCTCTGCTTCGCTGCTCGAATGTCCCCACGTTATGTTACTTATTGATGATCCCAAGAAAACATTAATCGAATCTTTCTATGATAAAAGAGAATCCTTTCGTGTCCTTTATGATGTTGATTTGATGAAACAGGGAGGGCACCTAAAGGGATATGCTCTTGAAGGACAAACAGCACTTGAAGTTGAACATGCTTTTGCGGAATTCTACGACAAAAATAGTAACTTTTTTCTTGCAGTAGGTGACGGTAATCATTCTCTTGCAGCTGCAAAAATTTGTTGGGAGAATATTAAGAAAACATTGACAGATGATGACCAAAAAAATCATCCTGCACGTTTTGCCTTGGTGGAAGTGGTTAATCTCCACTCACCTGCCCTTGTCTTCAAACCAATTCATCGTATTGTTAGTGGTGTTGGTCTTAAGGAATTTACAGCTGATTTTGAGTCTTTCCTTGAAAGGAAGGGAATGAAGCTTGTTGAGGGAACTGATTTAATTCTTGTTTCTTTTGGCAAAAAGAGATTTTATGACATAAAAGACAGTAATGGCAGGTTGCCAGTAGATATTGTGCAGGAATTTTTGGACAAATACATGCAAAATCATCCACATATTTTGCTTGACTATATACACGGTTCTATTGTTACAGAGGGGCTTTCTCAAAAGATTGAGACGGTTGGCATTTTGCTGCAACCAATCTCAAAGGATGGCTTCTTTGACGCAATAGAGGCAGGTGGTGCCTTGCCAAGAAAAACCTTTAGCATGGGTGAGGCAGAGGAGAAAAAATATTACATGGAGTGCAGAAAAATCAGATAACCAAAGCGTTATCTGTTAGCATAAAAAACAAAGGAGAGTTTAAAGATGATTGGAGGCAAAGGAATAACAAGACAACAGATGATTGTTCGTCCTTCACCAGTGGTAGTAAAAGAAGAAATTGAAGTAAAACCAGAAACAAAGCCAGTCAAAAAGACTACATTTAGTTTTTCAAATCTTTTTACTAAGTCAAATCCTTATGTAATGAAATTAGTTATCTACAAAGACTGTGACATGACGGAAATTGCAAGCGAAGAGGTAATTACTGGCGCAGTAGAAGAACAAATCGCACAGGTGCAGAAGCGTATTGCAGAAATTTCCAAAGAATCATATCCAAAAGAGGCCCTGCAAGAAGTGCTATGGAATGCTGTGGCTCACAGAAACTATCAATTGAAAGGGGCTACCTTGGTAAACGTCACTGATGAGGAAATTGCAGTAATGTCTCTTGGTGGTCTTACGTCTGGACTTCTCATTGATGATATAGAGGCTGGCGCAAGCGTTACACCCAATGAGGAGTTGGCAATCAGACTAAAAGAAAAAGGACTTGTACAACTTTGTGGAACCGGGCTTCGCCGTGTAAAATCTCTTTACAAAGACTATCGCCTAATTCCGCAGTTTTATGCAACGCAAAATGTTTTTGTCGCGGTATTGCCAAGCACAAAAGCGCTGGAAAAGAAAAAGCAAGAGGGACGTTTAACACCAGCTCAAAGGCAGGAAGATGTTGTTGTTGGCTTTTTGCTTGAGCACGGTACAGCAACAGAGGCAGACTTGCAAAAACTTTTGGCAACTCGTCGCACAAGGACGTACCTCATTACAAAGGCGATGACAGATGCAGGAATCATAGAAAAAATTGGACTAGGTAAAAACAAAAAATACCGCTTAGCAAAAAAATAGATATAACAAACAAAAAGCAAGACTTCATGTTAGAAGTCTTGCTTTTTTTAGTATGATGTACTTTTTATAATTTCATTGCTCTTGTTGCGTTCAAGATTGCTAGGAGGCAGACACCTACATCAGCAAAAACTGCAACCCAAAGTTCTGGAATTCCTGCAAGCTCCAAAAGTCCTGTTAATCCTAAAACAAGCACCAAAATTTTTACACCAAATGAAATGCCAATATTTTCATAAACAATTCGTCTTGTTTTTCTTGCAATTTTTATTAAAGTCGCAACCTTCATTGGGCTATCATCCAGAATTACAACATCTGAGGCTTCAACTGCAACACGAGAGCCAAAGCCTCCCATTGCAATGCCTGTTTCGGACGTTACGAGCACTGGGCCATCATTTACTCCATCTCCCACATAAATTACGTTTGTTTCACGAGATCCGGAAATTTCTGCCAAGGCTGCTACCTTTTCGTGTGGCAATAGATCTGCCTTATATCCGTCAAGTTTTAGCTCTTCTGCAACACCAGCGGCGACAGCGTCTCTGTCACCAGTTAACAAATAGATACGCTTTATTCCTAGGAGTCTAATTTTTTCTATTGCAGGAAGGGAATCACTGCGCAACATATCCTTCACAATTATTGTGCCAAGAAGTTTTCCATTTTTTGCTACAAAGACTAGTGTCCCAACTTCTTTTATTTCTGGTGTTTTGATGTTGTATTCGGCTAACAGCGTGGCATTGCCGGAAATTATCTCTTGCGTTGGACTTTTATAAATTAAGCCCTTGCCCGGAATTTGTGTAACTATTCCATCTTCTGCCACGGGTCTAGCACTGTTTTCAATTTCTGCCACAATGGCACGAGAAACAGGGTGATTTGACGCACTCTCTGTCAAATATGCTGTTTGCAACAGGTCATCTTTTGTTACTCCATCTTGGCATAACAAGTTCGTTACTGCAAATTTGCCTTCAGTTAACGTGCCTGTTTTGTCAAAAACTGCTGTATCAACCTTGGCAAGTTTGTCAAAAACATAGGCTCCCTTGACCAAAATTCCATTCTTTGACGCACAGCCAATGCCACCAAAAAATCCAAGTGGAATTGAAATAACCAAGGCACAGGGACATGAAATAACGAGGAGAACAAGAGCCTTTTTGAACCATTCAAGCCAAATTGCCTGATTTCCACCAAGAAAAAGTGGCGGAAAAATTGCTACAACAACTGCAAGGAAGAAAACGCAAGGCGTATAAATTTTTGCAAAGCGTGTGATAAAGCGTTCTGTTGGCGATTTTTTAGCTACAGCATTCTGAACACTTTCAATTACTCGTGAAATAAGGTTATCTTCAAATGGACCTGTAGCCTCTATTATCAGTCTGCCATCAAGTGAAATTGTGCCACCATTGACACTGTCACCATTTGCAACAAAACGAGGTAAACTTTCGCCTGTAAGGCTCGACGTATCGAGGTTGGACTCGCCATTAATTATAACTCCGTCAACAGGAATAGCTTCGCCTGGCTTTACAAGCACATGATCTCCTGCCACAATTTCTTTTGGGGAAACTTCAATCACGTTTTGTCCAACAATTTTTTGAGCAGTTAATGGTTTTTCTGCTAGAAGATGCTTGATAGACTTACCGCTTTTTGAAGCAGCTCTATCTTGCAAAGCCTCACCTATACGGTAAAAGAGCATTACGCCAACGGACTCAGAGATTTCACCTATTCCCATAGCAGCAAGGGAAGCAAGCCCCATCAATGTAAATTCATTGAAGAAGTCACCATGTCTCATTGCGTGCCATGCTTCTTTCAAGACAGGAGGAGCGACAAGAAGGTAGAGGACTGCAAATATAATGAGGCGAGCTAACTCTGGTAGAAAAGCCAAGTTAGCAAATTCCGCCGTTTCCGCCACAATAAAAATGGCAAAACAAAGAGCCAAAAATTTTATTTCTTTTTTGAAGTTCTCGTTTTGCCTTTTGAATTCCTCTTCGGTCTTTGTAAAGATTTCTTCCGTTTCATTGCAGGCAGCACAAGCACAAGCGTCACCATGTCCATGGGCGTGGTGATGTTTTTTTTCGTCGTGTTCGTGCTTAGAGCAATGACAGCAATGTTCGTGTGCCATTAGTCAGAAACCCTATTGTTGGGGTCAATATATTCCTCTTCCTCTGCTGCACTTTCCTCTGAGCAGCAGGAGTTACCGCATGAACAGGCTAGAGTGTTTTGAGGAGGAGTCATTCCATCTGGCAACTTGCCGTCACGTCTCATATAGAAGTCGGCAACTGCTGCTTCGATACCTTCTTTTGCAAGAAGTGAACAGTGGAGCTTTATTGGAGGAAGTCCACCAAGGGCATCGGCAACGTCTTTGTTGCTAATCTTTAAGGCTTCTGCTATTGTCTTGCCCTTTGCCAGCTCTGTAACCATAGAGCTGGTTGCAATGGCAGCAGCACAGCCAAATGTCTCAAACTTGATGTCTTCTATTACTTCACTTTGCTCGTCCACCTTTAAGTATATCTTCATAACGTCGCCACAGACGGGGTTACCGACCTCGCCAATAGCATTTGCATCGTCCAATTTCCCAGCGTTTCTTGGATGCATAAAGTAATCTACAACTTTTGGGTTATACATGGTTTTTCCCTCCTTGCTTTTAAGAATTCTTTTTATAAAACGGAGACATAGCCCGTAACTTGGCTATAATTTCAGCGAAGTTCTCCACAACGTAATCAATATCTTCTTTTGTAGTTTCATGGCTCATTGTGAGGCGCACAGAGCCGTGTGCAGTGGCATGGTCAAGCCCCGTGGCAAGAAGCACATAACTTGGCTCAAGGCTTCCACTGGTGCAGGCACTTCCGCTAGACGCAGCAACACCGCAAGCGTCAAGCAAAAGGAGCATGCCTTCACCTTCAATATATTTTACAACAAAGCTTGTGTGAAATGGAAGTCTTTCGTCCCCTCTTGCACCAGTAAGGCGGACTTCCTCAAGGCCTTCCATTTTTTCAATAAAGTAATCGCGCAGGACGGAAAGTTTTTTGTCCTCGCAATTTGCAAGCCTTTGTTTTGCAATTTCTGCTGCCTTGCCAAAGCCAACAATTGACGCAACGTTTTCTGTGCCACTACGGAGTCCAAATTCTTGTCCGCCACCATGAACGAGAGGTGTTAAGCGAACACCACGGCGAACATATAACGCACCAATGCCCTTTGGACCATACATCTTGTGTGCAGCCATGGTGAGCATATCAATTCCAAGGTCCTTTACATCTATGTTTATGTGTCCAGCCGCCTGAACACCATCAACGTGGAACAGGACGTTATGCTTTTTGCAGACCTGTGCAAGTTCCTTAATAGGCTCAATGGTGCCAATTTCGTTATTGCCAAACATTATAGAAACAAGAATTGTGTCGGGTCTGATTGCCTTGTCTAAATCATCAGGATTAACTCGCCCAAGTTTATCAACTGGCAAAATTGTAAATTCAAATCCCTGTTTTCCAAGCCAACGCACCGTGTCAAGGACAGCATGATGCTCAATAGCACTTGTTATAATGTGGCGGCCCTTTCCTTGCAAAGTCCAAGCAGCGCCCTTTATTGCGAGATTATCTGCCTCGCTTCCGCCACCAGTAAAAATTATATCTGTAGCATTTGCACCAATAAGGGATGCGACTTGTTGCCTTGCCTCTGCAACAGCTGCCTTTGCCTTTTGCCCCCATGCGTGAAGTGAATTTGGATTGCCCAAAAAATCCGTCAAATATGGAAGCATAGCTTCCACAACTTTTTTATCAGGTTTTGTTGTGGCTGAATTATCTAAATAAATTGCTTTTTTATCTGCTTCGAACATAGCACAGAACCTCCATGCATTCTAATTTCAACAGATAATTCTACTCTTTTTTAGGATTTAATCAATATATTTTGTCTTTTTATTTGTTTTATTTGAAAAATTAGCTTCGTAAAATTAGCCTAAAAAAACAAAAAAGGTAGGGAAACAAATCCCTACCTTTAATTTTAATATCTAATTATTATTCAGCAACCTCAGAAACTTCTTTTTGTGCAAGGGCCGTGTCCAAAGCAATACCAGCACCCATTGTCGTGGTGAGGCTAACGCCTTTGATGTACGTTCCCTTGATTGTAGAAGGACGTGCTTTAATAATTGCACGTAAGATTGCTTTAACATTTGCTGCAAGTTGATCTGCAGAGAAAGAAGCCTTTCCTATTGCATTGTGTATAATTGCACTTTTGTCAACACGGAACTCAACTTTACCTGCTTTTACTTCCTTGACTGCCTCAGCAATGTCGAACGTGACGGAACCTGTCTTTGCACTTGGCATTAGGTTACGTGGACCAAGAACTTTACCGAGACGACCCGCAGCCTTCATGATATCTGGTGTTGCAATGACTGCATCAAAATCAAGGAATCCCTTTGCAATTTCTGCCACGAGATCTTCGCCACCGACGATGTCCGCACCTGCCTCTTTTGCTTCTGCCTGTTTGTCACCAAGTGCTAAGACACAGACTTTCTTTGTCTTACCAGTTCCAAACGGAAGAACAATTGTGCTTCTGACCTGCTGGTCAGCATGGCGAGGATCAACGCCCAGTTTGACGTGAATCTCAAGGCTCTCATCAAATTTTGCGGTTGCATTTTTCTTTGCTAACGCAACTGCTTCATCAATGGTATAGAATTTATCTTTTTCCACATTTGCCACTAATGCTTTAAATCTCTTACTAACTTTTGCCATTTTTAATACCTCCTGTGGTGTATACGATAGGGCATACTATCTTCCACAAATTTTTCAACAATAGCGATTAAACCGGTATTTGCTTCATCCTTTGTCTCTTTGGCTCGGTCACGGTGCAGAAAAGACCGCCCCCTCGTCAAACTCAACAAAAGATATCGTAACCACCAATTCACTCGCCATTTTTAGTGCCAAATTATTACAAGTAAGAATTAGTCGTTATTTAACGACATCAATTCCCATTGAGCGAGCAGTGCCTTCGATCATTCTCATTGCATGCTCAACATCATTTGCATTCAGGTCAGGCATCTTCAATTTAGCGATTTCCTCAACCTGTGCTTTTGTTATCTTTCCAACCTTTGTTTTGTTTGGAGCGGCAGAACCTTTCGGTTTGCCAGCTGCTTTCTTTATCAAAACTGCTGCAGGTGGAGTCTTCAAAATAAATGTAAAGCTTCTATCTGCGTAAACAGTAATGATAACAGGAATAATCATTCCTACTTGGTCAGCTGTCTTGGCATTAAATGCCTTGACAAACTCCATAATGTTAATACCACGCTGTCCAAGAGCAGGACCAACTGGTGGTGCTGGCGTGGCTTTTCCTGCAGGGAGCTGAAGTTTAAGTTCCCCAACAACCTTTTGTGCCATAAATTTTTTCCTCCTTAATAGAGCGAAGATTTTCTACTTCGCTACATTATGGGTATTACCCGAGAGCACACTTGTGCTTAATATTATAATTTTTCAAGCTCTGCAAAATCTGCTTCAACTGTGGTCTTTCTGCCCAGAAACTCTGTTTCGAATTTTACCTTTGATCTTTCCGTGTCAATATCTGATACTATGCCAAGTGAATCCTTAAAGACTCCAATCTTAACACGAATTTTGTCTCCGATGTTGAATTCTGGAGCAAGTTTTACTGGTTCTTTTTTGCCAATAGCAATCATCAATTTATCAACTTCTTCTTGTCTCATAGGAAGAGGGTGGTGACCACTACCCACAAATCCGGTTACGCCGGGTGTATGACGAACAATATACCAAGACCGTTCATCCATATACATCTCCACGAATACGTAACAAGGGAAAAAACGCACTTCTTTTAATACTTTTTTTTCACCTTTTTTTACCTCTATGTTGTGCTTTGGAACAAGAACCTGAAAAACTTTATCTTGCATATTTAAGCTTGCAATGCGTTGTTCTATGTTAGCACGAACTCTCTCTTCATATCCAGCGAAGGTCTGTACTACATACCAACGGCGCTCATTTTTGAATCCAAACAAATCACTCATTTGTTTTCTCGCTCTCGTTTACAGATTACTTAAAGTATTCTAGTAAAAATAGCGGTAAGTAACAAGTCAACAAGACCAAGGTAAGCAGCAGCAAGAAGTGTAACAATGACAACAACAAGTGTTGAATACCACAATTGCTTTTTTGTCGGCCAAGTTACGCGACGGAGCTCAGCCTTTGCTTCCTTAAAATATCTCAATATTGATTCCATATATAACTCCCCTTAACTTTTGGAGTGGTCATAATACCCTAAAAACACACAAAAAAATGGCAGGCCTGGAAGGATTCGAACCCTCAACCCTCGCATTTGGAGTGCGATGCTCTAACCAATTGGAGCTACAGACCTGTCTGTGGTCGGGCATTATACACTACTTGCACTCTTTATGCAAGGTGTGTTTTTTACAAAATTTGCAAAATTTGCTTTTTTCCAGTTTTTTTGTCGCTTTCTTTTTGTTTACTAATGTAACATAGTTACGACGTTTGCATTCTGCGCACTGGAGTCCAACGATGTCTGCCATGTTTTGGTCTCTCCTTTTTTACTGCATAAATCTTAAAATTTGAACTTTTGGGGAAGTTTTTACTCCCCCAAAATTAGATAAATTTTAATTAGTCGATAATTTCAGTTACGACACCAGCACCGACTGTTCTACCGCCTTCACGAACTGCGAAGCGAAGTCCAACCTGCATTGCTATTGGAGCAATCAATGTAACTTCAAATGTGCTGTTGTCTCCTGGCATTACCATTTCAACACCTTCAGCAAGCTTGATCTCGCCTGTGATGTCTGTTGTACGGAAATAGAACTGTGGCTTGTAGCCGCTGAAGAATGGGGTGTGGCGTCCGCCTTCCTCTTTCTTCAAAACATAAACCTCTCCCTTGAAGTGGGTGTGTGGGTGAATGCTGCCTGGCTTTGCCAATACCTGTCCACGCTCAACATCCGTCTTGTCTATACCACGGAGTAGTGCTCCAACGTTGTCACCTGCTTCTGCATCGTCCAATATCTTACGGAACATTTCAAGTGATGTCGCTACGCACTTTCTTGTGTCTTTCAATCCAACGATTTCAACTTCGTCACCTGGCTTGATGATACCCTTCTCAACACGCCCTGTAACAACTGTTCCACGACCTGTGATTGTGAAAACGTCTTCGATTGGCATAAGGAATGGTTCGTCGATTGCGCGCTCTGGATCTGGAATGTAATCGTCGCATGCCTTCATAAGCTCGAAGATTTTATCTGTCCACTCATTATCGGTATCTGTTTCCAATGCCTTCAATGCTGAACCACGAACTATAGGAATTTCATCTCCTGGGAATTCGTACTTTGTAAGAAGGTCTCTGATTTCCATTTCAACGAGCTCAAGAAGCTCTGGGTCGTCAACCATATCGCACTTGTTCATGAAAACAACTAGTGCTGGAACGTTAACCTGGCGAGCAAGAAGAACGTGCTCACGTGTCTGTGGCATTGGGCCATCAGCTGCAGAAACAATAAGGATTGCACCGTCCATCTGAGCTGCACCGGTGATCATGTTCTTGATGTAGTCAGCGTGGCCTGGGCAGTCAATGTGTGCATAGTGACGCTTCTCTGTTTCATACTCAACGTGTGCAATGTTGATTGTAATGCCGCGCTCTCTTTCTTCTGGAGCCTTGTCTATCATGTCGAATGGTGTAAAGTCTGCCTGACCGTGACGGGCAAGCGTCTTCGTGATAGCGGCTGTTGTTGTTGTCTTACCATGGTCAATGTGACCAATGGTTCCGATGTTCAAGTGTGGTTTGTTACGTACAAATTTCTCTTTTGCCATAATTGGCACCTCCAAATATAATTTTTTTAGCCATATCGGCTTAGGTTCAAAAAAAAAATAAACACACTAAAAAAAGACCCGCACCGAGTCTCTCCAAAGTAGCACGAATTATATAACACAAGTTGCAAAAATGCAAGACATTTTTGCAATTTAATGGTGAAAAACGTCTGTGTAGCTTAATAATGTTTAAAAACAAGTAATTTGCTTTCTTTCTCTTTTGTTATTTTTATTTGACCCACTAAAGAAAAACGAGGTATAATACCACGTTTTGCAGAAAATTTAAAATCAAGGAGAAACCAAATATGCCTTATGATTTTGCTGAAATAGAAAAAAAATGGCAAGAAAAGTGGCAAGAAGCCAAAATCTTTGAGACGGACAGAGACGAATCAAAGGAAAAATTCTATTGTCTTGAAATGTTCCCATACCCATCTGGTGCATTGCACGTTGGGCACCTTCGTAACTATTCTATAGGTGACCTTATTGCACGTTTCCAGAGAATGAACGGCAAAAACGTGCTTTATACAATTGGCTTTGACAGTTTTGGAATGCCAGCGGAGAATGCTGCTATCAAAAACAAAACTGCACCAGCAAAATGGACATGGGAGAACATTGAGCACATGTCACAGCAGCTAAAGCACACAGGTTTTTCCTACGACTGGCGTCGCCGTGTTGCGACCTGTGCCACAGAGTATTACAAGTGGAATCAGTGGTTATTCTTGCAGTTCTACAAGAAAGGTCTTGTTTACCGCAAACACGCACCTGTCAACTGGTGTGATGAATGCAAAACCGTTTTGGCTAACGAGCAGGTTGTTGGAGATGGTGTTTGCTGGAGATGCGGTCATCCTGTAACCAAAAGAGGTCTAGACCAGTGGTTTATAAAAATAACAGACTATGCTGACGAACTAGTCAAGGATCTTGACAAATTATCGGGTTGGCCAAGCCGTGTTGTAACAATGCAACGTAACTGGATGGGACGTTCAACCGGTGTCCACTTCAAGATGAAAATAGAAAACTTTAACAAGGAAATTGAAGCCTTTACAACGAGAATTGACACAATTTTTGGTGTCACCTTTGTTGCGATGGCAGCTGAACACCCGTTTGTTGAAGAGTTCGTAAATATAATTGGTGAAAAAAATGCACAAAAGGCGCAGGAAATTCGCGACTTTGTAAAGAAAGTTTCTGCAAAATCTGCAATAGACAGAACTGCTGTCGGCAAGGATAAGGAAGGAATTGATACAGGCTTTTTTGCCATAAATCCTGTAAATGGAGAAAAGGTTCCAATTTGGATAGCAGACTACATCTTGACAGATTATGGCACTGGGGCAATCATGGGTGTTCCTGCTCATGACCAGCGCGACTTTGACTTTGCAAGAAAATATAATATTCCTGTCATTACCGTTGTTCGTGAAAAGGACAAGGAGGCACCAGACGGTGCAACAATGGCATCCGCCGCTGCTGCAAATGGAATTTCTTGCAACTCTGGTTTCCTTGATGGGCTAGAAACGCCAAAAGCAATAGAAACAGCAGCAGCATGGTTTGAAGAACACGGAATCGGCAAAAAAGAAACGCAATTCAAGCTCCGTGACTGGCTAATTTCTCGCCAGCGTTATTGGGGAACGCCAATTCCTATGATTTACTGCCCACACTGCGGACTCGTTCCAGTGCCAGAAGATCAGCTTCCAGTTGAGTTACCATTAGACATAAAAATGCCAGAAAATGGCGGTAACCCTCTTGTTACAAGAGAAGACTGGGTGAACACAACTTGTCCAGTTTGTGGACACGCTGCGAAAAGAGAAACAGACACAATAGATACATTCTTCTGCTCATCATGGTATTTCAGCCGTTACACGACTCTTGACAGAGCAAACACGCCCTATCCATTCAATAAGGACGATGCAGCTTATTGGCTTGATGTTGACCAATACATTGGTGGAATTGAGCACGCGTGTCTCCACTTAATTTATGCTAGATTTTTTACAAAGGTTTGTGCAGACCTTGGACTATTGCCAAAGGATTATCGTGAGCCATTCAGAAAGCTTCTCACACAGGGAATGGTTATCAAAGATGGTGCAAAAATGTCAAAGTCTCTCGGCAACGTCGTTGACCCAGACGTTATAATCCAAAAATACGGTGCAGATACAGCAAGGCTCTTTATCCTCTTTGCTGCTCCGCCGGAAAAAGATCTTGACTGGTCAGACCAGGGCGTTGAAGGTGCACACAGATTCTTAAAGAGAGTTTGGAAGCTCGTTGAACAAAACATCGATTCTATAAAGAACGCAGCAAGCTCTCATATTCCAATGGCAGACTTGAAGGAAACAGCCGACAGAAACATCAAACGTCAAATCCACGCAACCTTATCAAATGTAACAAAGGATATCCGTGACGAACAACAGTTCAACACGGCGGTTGCACGTCTCATGGAGCTTACAAACGCCCTTGGAGGATTTAGCCCAAAGACAGAAACATCTTGGGCTGTTATGAGGGAGGGTATCGAAACACTTCTCCTCTGTCTCAATCCATTTGCTCCACACATTACAGAAGAGCTTTGGCACATGATAGGGCACAATGATTTCCTCTCTATTCATCCATGGTTTACCGTTGAGGAAAGTGCATTGGTGCAAGACAGCGTCGTAATAGTGTTGCAGATAAACGGCAAGGTTCGCGAACAATTTAACGTTAAGGCAGGATTATCAAAAGAAGAATTGCTTGCAGATGTCATGGCACGACCAGAAACACAGGCAAGAATAGCCGGTCAAACAGTCATAAAACAAATTGCCGTTCCGGGCAGACTTGTAAACCTCGTCGTCAAATAAAATAATAAATAAAAAATGCCAAATTTTTACATAATTTCTGCCAGCGGAACAACACAAAGGCAGATGTTAGAGACAGTTCTTGAAGATCTGAATAAAAAAGGCTACGCAGAAGGTACAAGACAAGAGGGTGGAGAATGGTCAGAAATAATCTCTGACAGCCTTTCCGGCGGTCTTTTTGACGACAAGCGCTATATCCTTGTGGAAAGTGCTGCCTTGCTTGGCTCCTTGCCAGAAAAATACGAAAAATTTGTGTCTGCTTCGCCAGATGACGCTGTTGCAATCATTTTGGTTTATGGAGACGATGCAAAGGCGACCCACACAAAATTTTTGTCAAAAGAAATTTTGAAGTTGTGTAACATTTCAAAGCCAGCTCCCTTCCCTCTTTGGGCAAATGAGCGTGTTGTTTGGGTGCTAAATCGTTCCCGTGAGCTTGGAATAAATATGACACGTGACGGAGCACAAGCAATTGTCGATTCGCTTGACACGCCGGAGGAAATTGCCGCAGTTTTGCAAAATTTCCGTGGTTTTGACAAGCCCGTTACGCAACAACTTGTGTCAGACCTCGTGCTTGATGATGGTAGCAAAAATTCGCTCCGTTTCATAGACTCCCTTTGCATGGGGCAAGTTGCAACTTGCTTGAAAACTTTTCATGCCCTAGCGAAAGACGACTCACAGGCAACAATGATTCAAACGCTCGCAATGCTGGAAAATAGACTTCGTCTTTGCCTTTTCGCCAAAGAGCCAGACAATCAAATCTATGCACGAGCAGTAGAAGCAAAGAAAAATTATGCGTGGAAGATGGCTCGTACATGTGCGGCGAAATATTCCATGAATTCGATTTTGAAATATTTGGCACGCATTATAGCAATTTCTATAACAGAAAAGAGTGGTACGGGCGGTGGCTGGCAGGCTTTTGAGCTAGCGACAGCGGAATTTTTAACAGGACATTAACAAACAAAATAAAATTCTAAAAGCGGAGTTAATCGAGTTGGTTACTCCGCTTTTTATGTGTCATTTGTGTGATATAATGGAGCGAGTTTGATGTGCAGAAAAAACGAGGTTGAAACATCTATGCAAAATGTGCAAAATGTAAAAAATATTCGCTATCCTAATGCAGAGCTCTTCCTCACCTTTGTAAAAATAGGACTTTTCACATTTGGTGGTGGTTTTGCAATGCTTTCGCTCATTGATCACGAATGTGTGACATGTAAAAAATGGCTCACGCCAAGCGAGATGCTTGACCTTGTTGCGGTTTCAGAGTCAACCCCTGGTCCCATTGCCATAAATTCTGCAACCTACGTTGGTTATAAAAAGAACGGCGTAACGGGAGCAATCTGGGCGACATTTGGAGTCGTGCTTCCGTCATTTGTGATTTTGTTTTTGATTTCAAAATTTTTTGTCCATTTTATGCAATATAAAATTGTAGCAAAGGCATTTGCCGGTGTCCGTATTGGGGTGGCAATCCTCATCATCCAAGCGGCAGTAAAAATGCTACAAACTATGTTACAAGAAGCTCAAAATAAATTACTTTGTGCTACACTTACAGCTCTGTTTTTTTCAGTACTCTTCACTCTGAACTTGTTGCAAATTAACTTTTCAACAATTTACTTAATCATAATTGCCGGTTTTCTCGGTTATGCTATCTATGGCATACGGGGTAACAATAAGGAGCTGAGAGACAAATGATTTTGTTAAAACTTTTTACAGAGTTTCTGAAGGTTGGTACATTTTCCATTGGTGCATACACGGGAATTCCATTGACGCAAGAAATTGTTTTGCGTAACGCTTGGATAGACAAGGCTATGTTTGCTAATATGCTGGCGATTAGTGAATCTACCCCTGGACCTATATTAGTGAATGCAGCGACATACATCGGAAGTGTCAAGGCGGGGTTTCTGGGCTCTATCATTGCCACTTTTGGCGTTATCTTGCCGGCATTTCTCGTCATTGTTTTAATCTGTATGCTTTTCAAAAATTGGAGTGAAAGCAAACCTGTGCAGGCGATTTTGCGTGGCGTCAAGCCCTGTGCAATTGGTATAATTTTTGCTACCGGGGCTAATATGCTTCTTGCCTCCCTCTTGCCTAGCAATACACTAGACAGAAAAGGTATTGTTATTTTGCTGATAATTCTCGCTTGCGCAATTTTTTACCATGCACGCACTAAAAAATTTCTCTCACCAATAAGGCTGATACTTTTCTCTGCCTTGCTAGGCATGTTGCTTTATTAAATTTTATTTTTTGAAAGTGTAAATACTCGTAAAAAATTCAATCTGCGAAAAAATTTCGAGAGTTGCTAGAGTAAATCAATCAAAAATGGTGCAAAATAGTATGAAAAGTATTTTTTCTAAGATCCGTATAAACTATAGAAAAATAACAAGCAAGAGTTTGTCAAGGAAAGATTTTCTTGACAAACTCTTGCTTGATTTAAAAATACCCCATAGAAACATATACTTTGTAGAAAAACAGGAAGCAGAATTTGGAGGCTTTGCTGGACTTTCTGCTGAAATTATAAAATTATTGGATGAAAGAGGAATTAAAAGCCTGTACCGTCACCAAACAGATGCTATAGCCCTTGCCGTGTTATACAAGGATATTGTCATTTCAACACAAACTGCATCTGGAAAAACAATGTGCTACAATTTGCCAGTTCTTCAAAACATCTTGAATGATGGTGCAACAACTGCACTATATCTTTTCCCTACAAAGGCATTGGCGCATGACCAATTAACCAAATTTAACAACATGAGCCATGCGCTATTTGGAAAAAAATTTGCCTATGCTTATGACGGAGATACAGACAAGATATCACGTGAAAAGGCGAGAAAAGAGGCAAAGGTTCTTATTACAAATCCAGACATGTTACATGTCGGAATTTTGCCTAATCACAAGGAATGGAAAAACTTTTTTGCGAATTTGAAATATATTGTAGTCGATGAGCTACACACCTACAGAGGCGTATTTGGCTCACACGTTGCGAATTTGTTTATTCGCCTACTACGAATTTGTCATTACTATGGAGCTAATCCAACATTTATATGTGCAACTGCAACAATAGCCAATCCACTCGAACACGCAGAAGCCCTTACAGGTCGTAAAATGCAACTAGTAGACAAGTCGCGAGCTAACACTATGGAAAAAATTGTAGCAATTTATGATCCACAAAAGGAAGCTGACGAGAATAGAAAAGATGCACTATGTGAAACAGCGAAATTGGCAACAAAAGCAATTTGTCATGGAATTAGCACAATAGTTTTTGCACGCTCGAGAATTGCCACAGAAATTCTTCTGCAAACGATAAAAAAACAGTTAGAACAAATGAGAATAGATGAAAAGCTTGTCATGAGCTATCGTGGGGGCTACTTACCAAATGAAAGGCGCAAAATAGAACGAGATTTGCGGAGTGGTAAGTTGCTCTGCGTTGTTAGTACAAATGCTTTGGAGCTTGGCATAGATATTGGCTCTCTTTCCTGTGCTATTTTGTATGGCTTTCCTCCTACAATTGCGTCAACTTGGCAAGAGATAGGCAGAGCAGGGCGACGTGGAGAAAAATCTTACGCCATAATAGTAGCGACAAAATTTTCCAAAGATCAATTCTTTGCAAAGAATCCTAGCATGTTTTTTGAGGCGCCACCAGAAAAGGTGCGGATAGATTCTGGTAACCCATACATTTTATTAAACCACCTCAAGTGTGCAACATACGAGCTTCCGTTTTTTAGTAATGAAACATTTGGCAATTTAGACGTTAGTGAGATGCTAGATAAACTAGCTTCATCTGGCAAAATTCTAAAGGTTACGCAAAGTGATGGTGCAAAATATCTGTGGCAAGGCGCAAGCCCTCCTGCCATGAGCATTTCTCTACGTTCTGCAACTGGCAAAAGTTTCACTATACGTGATATTTCAAACGAAAAGAAGCCAAAGACAGTAGGTACCATGGACGAAATAGGTGCAACTACTTTACTTTTCCCTGGGGCAATATATCTTCACGCTGGTGCTTCGTACAAGGTAGAAAATATAAACGTAGAGACAAAACAATGCTTAGTGCGCCCATTTGATGCAAATTATTACACCATTGGTCAAACTTTCCTTGAAGTTGGTGTAACAAATGTTTTTGAAGGTGACTACAACGGTGGCTTGGGCGATGCGATTGTTACTATTACGCCAAGTACATATAAAAAATTAGAGTTACAAACGCATAAAATCCTTGCTGTAGAAGAAATTCATTTGCCTAAGGTGACACTTGCCACGAGAGTTACCTGGCTTTTTCTTCCCATTATGGAGGACGTTGTAATAACTAGTTTCACCCTTCACGGGCTGGAGCATATCTTAAAACTTGCTACTTCTTACATTCTAATGTGTGATATGAATGACGTTATCCTCTACGCTACGAAGAATGACACAAATTTTAATAAACCTATAATTTACATTATAGACAATGCACAAGGCGGAGTTGGATTGGCAGAAGGCGCAAGGGAAGATATAAAAGTGATAATTGCAACAGCTCTTGCCCAGACCAAAAATTGTAATTGTAAATTTGGTTGTCCTGCTTGCATCAGCGTTATGGAAAGCGAAAAGGAAAAATCAAAGATTATAAAAATTTTAGAGCAACTTTATTTAACCTTTGCATCAAGGTAATATGGCGTTAAGCCCTTGCAACAGATGAAATTTTCGTCTAAAATTCCATCATTATTTGAATATATTACGAGGCTAAAAATGAAAATTCTTCAAAAATTAAAAGGCAGAGTGAACTGGAAATCTTTTAGAATTACAATTATTATCGTTTGTATTGCGTTTTTATTGGGACTAAAAATTGGTCAATTAATGCATAATAAAACAGAGGTACGTCAGGAATTTTTGCTTGGAACCTTTGTTCAAATAAAGCTTTTTGGTACAGACAAGGCGAAATTAACTTCCTGCGCAGATAAAATCACAGAAGAAATAAAGGATTGTGAAAGCAAATTTTCGCTAAATATAAAAAATAGCGAAATCAACAAAATAAACGCAGGAAGCGGACGTTTTGTAAAAATTTCGCATAAAACTTATGACCTATTAGATAATGCTCTGTATTTTGCAACAATCACAAACGGTGCATTTGACCCAACAGTTGGCGTATTCACACGCCTTTGGCAGATTGGAAAAGATACCGAGCGTGTGCCGAGTCATGAAGAAATTGCTAATGCAAAAAAATTTACTAGTTATCGTAATGTGAAGTTAAAACAAGTCAAGGGGAATTATTATGCTATGATCCCCAATAACTTTTCCCTTGACCTAGGTGCAATCGCAAAAGGCTACATTACAGACAGGATACGTGCCCTTGTGCCACGAGGCGTAGAAGCAATTTTCGACCTTGGCGGAAATGTCTGTGTTATCGGGAAGAAAGCTCGCAAAATTGGGTTACAAAAACCATGGGCAGAAAGAGGAGAGATTTTCCAAAAAATTTCTGCCAAAAACACCTGCGTAGTAACCAGTGGCGCCTATGAAAGATATTTTAAGCAGGATGGAAAAATTTACCATCACATAATTGACCCTGCCACAGGAAAGCCTTCTGAAGGCGATCTTGAAAGTGTAACGATAATAACGCCAAATTCCACAATGGCAGACGCACTTTCTACGGCTCTCTTTGTTATGGGTAGAGAGAATGCTGAAAAATTTATTGCCAAATATAGCGAGCAACTTGGGTTTGAGGCAATCTTAAAGGACAATAAAACGCTATGAAGCACCTAAATAAAAAAGAAAAAATAATTTATGCTATTCTTTTTCTAGTAATACTCGTTCCATTTTGTTTTTACGCTCATGCAACTTTTTTTCAAAAAAATGATGCTTCAAGGATAATCATCAAGCAAGATGGAAAAATTATAAAAATACTTCCTCTTGATAAAAATACAGAATTTATTGTTGAATCTATGTTTGGCAAAAACGTTGTTACGGTAAAAGATGGTAGCGTTAGTGTAACTGATGCGGATTGTCAGGACAAGATATGTGTCAAGACAGTACCGTTAAAAAAGGATAACGCTGCGACCTCAGTTATTGTTTGTTTGCCACATAAATTGATAATCACACTGGAAAAATAATTTTTTAGCTGTACTTCTTGAGTTGATTTGTTAGCGTAAGAACAAACAAAAAATGAGACATAGGTATAGAAAAATGGGGTTATCTTTTCAAAATTATGGAATCATCAAGAAAAGTGCAGTCTTTAAACGCTCATTTGAGCAAGGAATGCAATGTAGTCTTATCAAAGGAGAAGTAGGTTCAGCAATCAATGCCTTAATGTCAGTGTGTGGTTTTTACATGAGAAATTTTTTCAAAATTCAGAATCTAATGCAAGTTTAAGATGCAATCTGAATATGTTTAATAATTGTGTCTTCAGTTAGAGCAAATCTACATGATTATTGTACAGTATCGTCAGGATTATTGATTAATTTCTGATCGTAGGTTGAATAAAAGGGATCCAATATTTCCTTATTGATAATTCTGCAAAAACACTTGCTGAATTTTTCTGCCCCCAACCCGTTTAGGTGATAATGGTCTTTATAATCTATTCTTTCCATTGTCAATACACTTTTTTTTGCAAGACTAAAATTCATGAGCTCAATATTGTTATCTTTCGCAATTTTGGAGATTGCATCAACATATCTTTGAAAATTTTGAGCAGCAACAAGGGCAGCATCTGGCAGATTCGGTGGAATCACAAGCACCAATTCAATATTATGTTTTTTACAATACTCAATTATTTTAAATAAATAATTCAATGTAAAGTCAGAGATTAAATTACCCGGATCAATATAGTTAGTCTTTCCGTCAAAAACGTAATTTTTATCGAGAACGTCAAAGCTATAGACAAAGCCTTGACCGTAGTATGCTTCATTATCATAGGATACGTATTTGTACGAGTTGTTTTTATAATTTCCTGTAATATGCTCTTTTATATCACGTGGACTAAAGGAAGAACCGTGCAAAAAAGGTAAAAATTCATTTAAAATCCCTTCGATTCCAAAAGCGGTATATAAATAATCCCATTTATTAACACTTTTGTTTCGTAAATAATCTGTAATTAAATACGTTTGCTTTTTTAGTGGTTTAGTTAAATGAAACAAAGTGTTGTTATAACTCACATTAAGAAATACTGTTCGTATTCCATTAGATTCATTTGCCTCCTTTAACAAATAATATGAGCCTTGCATGTTCTGAGATGTAGTTCCTGCATTAAAGGCATTTAATCCTGTTTCTTTTTCAATTATACTAATATCAAAACTTAGATAGGTAGAAGAAGGTCCTAAAAAAAGAATATCTATATACCCGTCGTTGTACATTTCATTAAGCATAATTCGTGTGTAACTATGGATATCATTCACACAATAAAAATTAATTATAAAAATAATGATTGTTAAAATGACTAATTTTAAAAAAAATTGTACCTTTATTCCATGGTTAATGTCTATCTTTATAGTATCAAAAATGTGCATAAGCAAAAGGCTCCCTATCAAGATTACACGAGGTGCAAATTAAAACTATCATTAAAATATAAAGCAACCATCTAATTAATATATGCTTCTCCGAAATTTTAGTTATCAAATCAGTACCGTTATACAAATAAATATCGTATATAAATAGGGATATTAAAGAAATTATAAAAAAAATCAAGCCTTGCTTACTTAACGGAACAATAGCATCATTTATCGCAGACTTAATAATGTTAAAATTCAAGTTTAGTCCAACGGAAGCTTTTAGCCTTAAGATTGCATCTCTTAAGGAGTCTGCTCTAAAAAATAACAGACCAACTGTAACAATCAAGAATGTTCGTATTGTTTGCCAAGTCTTCCAAGCAAAATTATCTCTGATTCTCAATTGTTTTTTTAACCTATCAAAAACCGGTTTAAAAATTTGTCCTAGGACCAAAATCACCCAAAACCAAAGTCCCTCACCAATTATGTATTTCCAACTATTTCCATGCCAAAGTCCCATAGCAAGCCAAAGGACAAGCATTGAAAAATAAACCGGAATTTTCTTACCCTGTTTTTTCCCAAATGTCTTTTTAGCACTATCCCCAAGGCGTATCATGAAACCAGATTTCAATAACGGATTCATAATATATTTTTTAAGCCATAAACCAAGCGTTATATGCCACCTTTGCCAAAATTCTTGAATCGTTTTAGATAGCAATGGTGCATTAAAGTTTTCTGACAGTTTAATTCCAAAACACTCTGACACACCTATCACTATATCCATGCATCCAGAGAAATCCGCATAAAGCTGAAATACATATCCTATAGTTGCAATCCACACCCAAACACCATGATAGAAAGCCAAATTATCCCATAAAGCATCGACCATTATAGACAGTCTCCCCGCTATAGCTAGCTTCTTCAACAATCCCCACGCAATCCTTTTCATCCCATGGGTTACTCTGTTATAATCAAACCTGTGCTCCGCATAAAACTGTGGATCTAAGTTTTCGTGTTCATTTATTGGACCTGATACCATCAGTGGAAAATAGCTAGTAAAAAGCAACAACTTGAGAGGATTTTTTTCAATCTTTGCAACACCCCAATATGCGTCAAGTAAATATGAAACAATTTGTAATGTGTAAAAACTAATACATAATGATGCTACCCAAGAAACAGGGGTGATATGATATTCGCAAATTTTACTCAGTATAAAATTAACTGTGCTAATTGCCAAATTTGTATATTTTAAAATAGCCAAAAGCCCAATATTAATTATTAATACAAATATTAACATTTGTTTCTTTTTCTTTTGACTATCGTTTCTTTCGAAGAAATTAATTGCTAGCCACACTGTAAAAACACTCACTAACAAATAAATAAATGTATACGTTTTGGCGTTGAGAAAATAGAAAACTAGACTATCCACCAACAAAACATACCATTGACACCCTTTAGGCATAATCCAATAAATTGTTAAGCTTATTGCTACAAAAAATATGTAAGTAAAGGAAGTTATATCCATATCCGTTCACCACCAATGTGAAAAAATTTAATGCTTAATACCTACAGCCCACCTGTGATTGCTATGTTTTGACCCGTTATTGAAGCACCTAAATCCGATAACATATACTTAAAAATGGGAATAATTTCGTTGACATAAATATTTCTTCCTATAGGACTCCCCTCCCTGTTAGTTTCTACAATTAAGTCAGGTAACTCTGATAGAAACTTAGTTTCCATCATGTCTGGAGATACCCCATTCACTGTTATTCCCTTATCTGCATATTCAACCGATAAAGATTTCATAAGACCGAGCAATGCATATTTCACAGTGACGTAACTGGTCTGATATCTTGCAGGTAAATTATTTGTGTAACTCGTAAGCATAAAAACAATACGACCATAGCGCTCTTTAGCCATATTCTTTATAAATGCTTGCAAAACCAAAACTATCGATCTTACTGAGATCTGCCAGCCTGTATTATAATTTTCCCAATTGTCTTTGTGAAACTGCATATTATATGCTTTAGCCGCAGGGAAATGAACTATATTATTTGGCAGATCGCCATTTTCAATTATTGAATAAATCATCGAATTGATGCTATTAACATCTCTGAAATCTGCTTGCAAAGGACAAACTTTTGTTTTCTTCCCAATAGTATCAATCAGTTTTTTTAATCTCTCGTTCATATTTCGATATTGCAAATATATAGTCTCGTAATCAGCAAAGATTTCCGCAAGAAGCGACATGCCAACATCAGATGAAGCTCCGGTTAATAATAGGATTTTTTTCACAAGAATCTTCCCCCCCTTACTCCAAAAAACCAACGTCAAGTGTTGCTTTCAAAACTTTCTCTTTGTGCTGATTTCTTATTTCAATTCCAATGACTGCTCGTTGAATCGATTCATTTAATTCCTTAACTATTCCTTTAACCGTTAATACATCATCAATATATACTGGTAATAAGAACTTACTTTTAATCTGTTGGATTAAACAGTATTTTCCAGGAAGGTATACCCCCCCCAATGTAGAAATCAAAGAAGCAGTAAGCAACCCATAAGCAACTCTTCCAGAAAAGCCATGCTCTTTGGCATACTTTTCATCATTGTGCAAAGGGTTCGTATCTCCAGAAATATCTCTGAATTTAGTTAGCTTGTCTTGTGTAATTATGCAATCAAATTCTTCGGATAAACCAATATTTAGATCTTTGAATTTGTATTCGTTCATTGTTATTGGATTCGAGTCAAAATAATATCAACCATTTCCCCGACATTTTTAAATTTGTTAACTTCACCCATATTGAACTTTATGGAAAACTTTTTCTCAACAGCTACTATAAGGTTAATATGCTCCAAACTGTCCCAATCTTCAATGTCATTAGCTGTAGTACCATCACTTACCATTATTTCATCATCGTCAAATACTTCTCTAAAAACCTCATTAAGCTTTTCAAAAATTTCTTCTCTGGTCATTTTTCTTATTCCTCCACTTTTATAATTTTGTTTTTGTTTTCATAATTAGAATCTATATTAAATATCCATTCTGTATTACCACTATCATCCTCAGATATCTTTGAAAATCCCTGGAGTTTATAAAATTCTTTCACCATGGAATTTTTTGTTGTAGGATAATAATATCCATGAATTGTACTGAGCCCTGCCTCTTTGCATTTTTTTACTAAGGAATCCATCATGGCAAATTCCATATCGCGCTTAAGAACTCGACAACTCATAATCCATAGATCAATTCGACATTCAGTATCAACCTTGTGCCCTATTATTACTGAAACCACTCCATTATCTCCAAATCGATCTATCAATTTTCCATAGAGGGTAATGTAATCATAATTTGATGCAATCTGTTCAATTTCAGGCTGGGTATACCTGCGAGTTGTAAGATTAAATTGATTACTTTTATTTGAAAGTTGTGCTATACGAGCCATATAAATTGGTTCAAATGGTCTTATAATACCAACCATTTCAAGAGAAAGAAGATAGTCCGTATAATTATCAAAACTTGCCTGAAAACTTGCTCTTTTAGCGTTTTCCTTATACATCTCATTTCTCTTGGTATCATCAGGTGAAAAAGTAGTTACTTCAAAATAACCTCCACGATCAATATTTTGAATATACTGATGAACTTCTCCAATTTCCGGTGCAATTACCCCTGGAAGCTGTTCAGTAACAATATGTCGTTCAGCTGGATTGTCATCAACAAACAACAAACTTTCCGGCAAAAGATTAATTTCATTTGCAATTTGACTAAAATTACGATCTTTCGGTTCCCAGTTTGCTTTAATTGATACGAAGTCACCTTTATGCAATTGGCTATCCGGATGATTTAACCCAGCAAGGGCATTAGCCTCATCATTCTTTGAATCAATACTAAGAATCACTCCAAGTTGGATATGTTCCTTGAGGTATCTCTGAAATTCTGAGTAAACTTGACCTTCGGATTCTTCCGGACCAATAACAATATTATCAACTCCGTCATCACCTATGATTCCGCCCCACAGAGTATTATCAAGATCAAGCACAAACCCTTTTTTGTTTTTACCAAAAATCGATTTAATTATGTTCGCTATGTTAAATGAAAGAAATGGAATTGCTTTGACATTCATAGCGTACTTATACATGTGATAGTAAAAAGGATCTGACCATTCTTTCAGTCCATAATCGGCAGAAATATAATTTAAATCACAGATGTAGAAATTTTCATGATTTTGTGCATAGTTGTAAAATTCCAAATTCAATCTCGTAAGGAAATTGACCTTGCCATGGATGTCTGAAGCGTCCTTGTTTCCCATCAATCTATAGAAGGGCATTTCAAAATTATTCTGAATAATTGGGCACCTATATTTTTTAGATAAGCTGTTCCAAATCTTCTCGAATTTATTTTTTTCGCTAGCAAGTAAAAAATCAACAGTTGCGCTTGTGTCACTTATCTGAGGATATTTTGTAATATTCCTATTGGAAGTACATATATATATGATATCAGGCTGAAACTCCATTAATTCCTTATTGTCAAATACGGCATCCTGATAAAATTGATTGTATTCTGACTCATAAAAAGACGGTTTTATACCATAGTTAAGCAAAAAAAGTTCTAATATAAGCTTAATATCAGATGTAGTTGCTCCCCCTAATATAGCTATATTCTTCTCTACAAAACTCACATTCTGCTCTAAAAGTTCCCTCTTTATTCGCTTCTTTTTTGATAATATATATCCTGAATCAAAGGGATATTGTAGCTCCTTTAACATACTATTGTCCTCCCAATAAATTAACAAAATTCAAGTATTTGCATAGCAATATTTTTTAATATTTCTCAACCAGCTCTATCATTCCAACATTTTGCCCCATCATAAAAACCACTAAAGCATCCTCTCCTATTGCTGGTGTTGGTTCTTTATCTTTAAAACAAGAAAAAACCTATTAATTTTTAAATGACTAATTCACAAGAATTGCGACTACAGCGAATATTTTACTCATATTATCAACATTGTCATACACGATGTTTGCAGCATCATCGTATGTCAAACGTCGATATTTAAACGCTCAAAATTATTTTCAACAAAATTTAATCCTTCCACATCATCGATATTATAGCAAATTTGTTTTTTTTTTGTAAATACCTTTTATGCCGGGTAAATTGTAAATTTCATACACTGATATGCGTAATTATTCCTGCATAGGATTAGCCTTGGCAGTTAATTCTATAACAGTGAGTTTTGCTACTGCAGTCTTTTCAAGCATATTTTTATCATAATCAAAATTTTTTGTTTTTTCATAACGTGCCATGAAAATATTATCCATTGCGGATTGTTTTTCGTTTCCTTCTAGGAAGTCAACCTTACATTTGCCCATAACGGATTTGTAACGCATTGTGACAGCTTTCATTTCAGGAATACAATCTATGCTAAATGGTATGTCCATTTCAAAAGAGCAATAAGGGCAATTTTTGAGCATTTCATACTTTTTCCCAGCCATTGCTCCATGGATATAAAAACAAGTTTCCTGCTCCCTTACTGTATAGGCAAAATTAAGCGGGACTATATAAGGAAAGTTACCATCTGCCAAGCCTATCCGAATAACATCGCATTCATCAATAATACTAACAATAGTGTTAAAATCAGTTACTTCTCTGTCTTTTCTTCGCATAGCAATTCTTGTCTTTTTTAATCCCCGGTACAAGGATTTTTCAGTATACCAATACCTGAAATTTCGACTTCAACCATATCTCCAGGGCGAATGGGGCCAATTCCCTTTGGCGTGCCAGTAGAAATTATGTCTCCTGCATGAAGCGTGGTAAAACGACTGATGTGCTCAATTAGGCGCGGAATTGAAAAAATCATTTGGTTTAGCGTTGCACTTTGCACAGTTTTTCCGTTAACACGTGTTTCTAGTGTTGTGTTTGAGGAGAGTTCTTTTGTTAAAAGAATCCCTGGCCCAACTGGAGCAAAGGTGTCAAAATTTTTGCAGCGAGTCCATTGTCCGTCTTTACTCTGTAAGTCACGGGCTGTTACGTCATTTAATATCGTGTAGCCAAGGACATAATCAAAAGCATCTGATGCTTTAATATTTTTTCCCTCTTTGCCAATAACTACGGCGAGTTCACCCTCGTAATGCACAGCACCTGCCCAACGAGGAATGCGGATAAAGCCACCGCTTCCGACGAGGGTGTTTGCACTTTTCAGGAAAATCACTGGTTCTTTTGGAATATCTTTGCCATTTAATTCCTTTATGTGGTCAATATAATTTTTGCCTATGCACCAAATTTGTTTGAAATTTAGTGGTGGCAAAAGTGACACTCTATCCACGGGAAAACTTATTCTCATAGGGGTGAGCTTTCCTTTTAGTGGATCGCCGTCGACGACAAAAAAAGCGTTATCCCTTATGATCCCGTTATATAGTTGTCCTTCCGCCTTGCAACGTGCAAAGCAAATTTTTTCGTTACCTTTGTTCATAGTTTTTATCCTTCCAATGCATTTTTTAGTCTGTTTAAGCCAATTTCAAGCATTGCGTGGGAAGTTCCAAGGTTCAACCTTGCAAATGCTTTTGTTTCTCCGCAGTATGGGGCAGAGGTTAAAGCAATTTTTGCTTTTTCCACCAAAAATTTCTGTAATTCGACAGAATCCTTGAAGCCATAACCGCTAAAATCTATCCACATGAGGTATGTTCCTTCAGGACGAGTAACTACCGCACGCGGCAAATATTTTTTGATAAAATCGTAGGCAAAGTCCCTATTCTTCTCAAGATATGCGACAAGTTCATTTTTCCACTCTGAGCCTTCATTGTAGGCTGTTTCCATTTCGCATCTTTCAAATATGCCAATGTCCTTCAAGTGGAAGGCACTTTGCACAGCTTTGTATTTATCTCGAATTTCTTTATTTTGAATTATAACACATGACCCCTTAAGCCCTGCTACATTAAACGTTTTGCTAGGAGCAGTGATTGTCACAACTCTTTGCGACATGCCGGCAACTGTTGCTGTTGGAATGTGGCAAAAACCACTGTAACAAAAATCTTGATGAATCTCGTCAGAAATTATGACGAGGTCTTTTTTTATTGCAATTTCTGCGAGCTTTTGTAATTCATCTTTATTCCAAACTCGCCCCACAGGGTTGTGTGGACTGCAAAATAAAAGCACTCGGCAATTTGGTGTGATTAAACTTTCCAGTTCATCAAAATTGATTTGCCATTTGTTGTCCTTGAAAACGAGTGGGTTTTGTGTTGTGCGACGTCCCATTTCTTTTATTGTATTGATGAAAGGTCCATAAACAGGTGGCTGGTAAATTACTCCGTCCCCTTTGTTTGTTATTGCCTCCAAAGTAAAGGCAAGCCCGTTTATTACGCCGTGAGAGAAAAGAACATCCTCAGGACATGGCTTAAAATTATGCTCCCTTTCTTCCCAAGATATTATGGCGTTTGTTAGTTCGTCACGGTAAATTTCGTATCCAAGTACACCGAAGTCCAATTTTTTTTGCAGTGCATTTAATATGAAGTCTGGTGTTTTGAAGTCCATGTCTGCAACCCAAAGAGGAATCAAATTGTCTGTACCGTAAACTTCCTTCATTCCATCCCATTTTTCGGATGAAGTGTTTTGTCTGTTTGGTATCACATCAAAGTTTGTCATGAATATGCTCCTATAAAAAGAATTACACACAGCGCCAGTATTATAATATAAAAATTCTGATTTTCAATCTTTTTACCATTTATCGATATTATTTAGCCATAAGCGCGTGGCTTTGCCACGCTAACATAAGCGGAGCAACAAGGTTGCTCCTTACATAAAAGAGCAAGTAGGGGGTCTACTTGTAGACCCCGAAAAGCAGAAACAACGGAAGGAGGGCTCTACAAGTAGAGCCCCTACCAAGTAAAGCCCCTACGTGCGAAACATTGTAAACCCTTGCAGCGCAACAGGTAGGGGCTCTACTGGTAGCGACCGAAAAAGCTGATAAAATGTTCACTTTTGTGAACATTCCGCAAGTGATAAATATGGTAATATCATATAAAAAAGCAACTTAAATTCTGAGAAAATTTTGAGAAAAATCGATAGTCAAGTAGGGGCGCTACTTGTGACCCCTACGAAGGCAAAAAATAATCTTTATGTTAGCAAGTAGAAACCCTACCAAGTAAAGCCCCTACGCATAAAACGCTATAAACCCTTGCGGCGCAACAAGTAGGGGTTCTACTGGTAGAACCCGAAAATCAGGAAGGGGTTCTACTTGGTGCGACCGAAAAAGCTGATAAAAAATGTTCACTTTTGTGAACATACCGCAAGTGAT
>JAUNHV010000015.1 GCA_030523725.1 Synergistaceae bacterium
TTAAGCACGCCGCCAGCGTTCGTCCTGAGCCAGGATCAAACTCTCCGTCTGATACCTAGCATTACTCAAAAACTTTTTGCTTGACGTTTTTTGCTTTCGCATTTAGGACCTCTCACAATTTAGTGAAAGTTCTTTGCTTTCTTTATATCTCTTGTCATGGTTCCTATCACTTGATTCTACCATTTTTGCTTACATTAGGCTAACTAATGTAAAGCTTTTTGTGGTAGCCCCTCAAGCGACGGTGACACGGATTATATCATCTTTTTTTTTTATGTCTATATCTACAAAAAGTTTTTGTTTTATTTATCTTATTACAATTAGTATATGAAAATTTGAAGTAAAATGTGGATAACTTAGCTTTTGTAAACATCTGTATTTACATAATTTTTATAAATGGTCATTTATGAGGGGTATTGTCGTATCTAAATATTTTTTAGCAATAAAAAAAATATAAAAAAATATCTAAAAAAACAGAGCAAGATAAAATATCTTGCTCTGTTTTTTACAATTAAGTGTTTTTTAATCTTTTACAAGCTCAGATTTTTTGGATTTAATTACAAATTTTGGAGTTAGCTTAAAGCTAAACTTTGCGACATTTGAATCTTCCTTTTTCGTCAAATCCTGAGCTTTGCGCTCATCAGCTTTTGTGTAAAGAACCTGTTCACTCTTTGAACCATCACGGTAAATCGTTATACCTTTGCAACCAGCTTGCCATGACTCTACATAAGCATCAAAAACATCTTCCTTGGTGCAATCATGTTTCATATTTATAGTCTTACTTACTGCAAGATCAGTGTATTTCTGGAATACACCCTGCATAGTTATATGTGCAGTGGGTTTTACATCATGGCTTGTCTTGAAGATTTTTTTGATAGCAGCAGGAGATTTTCCTTCTTTCAAAGCTCTTTCATAATATTTATTCTGGAACTTCATTGCTACCTTAGTGCCATCTAGCTGGGTACGAACTCTCGTATGCTCCAAAGAAAAAACTGGTTCAATTCCGCTTGAACAATCTGCAAGCAATGCTATTGTTCCTGTAGGTGCAATGCATGTAAGGGTGGCATTTCTTCTGCCAAGATGTGCAAGATCTTCTGGAATTCCCTTCTCCCTGCCAAGTTCTTCAGATGTCTTCGTTGCAACATCATGTATGCACTTCATTACCTTACCGGCAAAATTAAATGCTTCCTTACTATCGTATGCTATATCAAGCTGGAAAAGTGTGTCAGCCAGTCCCATGAGACCAAGCCCAATTTTTCTTGTACGACGTACTGCTTCAGAAATCTCCGGTAATGGATAGCAATTTATGTCTATTACATTGTCAAGGAAACGCGTTGCAATCGCAGTTACCTGTCCTAACAATTCATAATCAAATTTGCCATTTTTTACCATCCGGGAAATGTTAATTGAACCTAAATTACAAGCCTCATTTGGATAAAGAGGTGACTCGCCACACGGGTTGGTTGCTTCTAACCTTCCAAGGTTTGGTGTCGTGTTACCACGATTTATAGCATCAATGAAGATAACTCCCGGGTCTCCCGTTCTCCATGCACTTTCTGCAATTTCGTGTAGAAGATCTGCTTCTTTACCAACGGGATTTTGTGTAACCTTCCTCATAAAGTCATCAGAGATAGCAACAGAAATATTAAAGTTTGTAATAGTGCCATCTTTGTCTTTGCAGTGAATAAATTCACGAATATCTTCGTGTTCAATATTCAATATGCCCATATTGGCACCACGTCTCATGCCACCTTGTTGTACAGTTTCCGTTGCCTTGTCAAAAAGCCCCATGAATGAAATTGGACCGCTTGCGCGTCCTTTTGTACTCGCTACAATAGAACCAGCGGAACGAAGGTTTGAAAAATTGAACCCTGTACCACCGCCAGATTTATGAATTAACATTTGTTTTCTCAAGGCTTCACAAATGCTTTCCATTGTGTCATCAATACCTATGACAAAGCAAGCAGCAAGCTGACCATGTGGAGCAGGGCGCCCTGCGTTCATTAGAGTTGGGCTATTGGGAAGAAAATAGAGGTTAGCCATGATATCATAAAACTCATCTTGCCACTTATATTGAAGAGGCAATGTTTTTTCTGCTTTTGACACAGCCTCCGCAACACGCACCAAAAGACCTTGTGGAGTTTCGATGGGATTACGCTCCTCATCTCTCCAAAGGTATCTGTCTCGCAATATATCCTTTGCTGCTTGTGTAAATGCTGGTTTTATCATTAGCTCTCACCTCTCACGAGTCATCTTTTTCCTTGTCAAAGTTAATAAATAACTCGAAACTTAATGGTGCGTATTATACCAAAAATTTCTTATTTGAGAAGTGGAAAAACACTATATATAGACACATTCTTTTCACAGGCACTATATAAGCGGTGTGTATAACTTGTGAATAATATGAAAAAGCTTGCAATAATACTAGCTTTTTCACAACTGATCAAAAAAATATCAAAAAAGACGATAAATGTTGTGAAAACCCTGGTTTAATCAATGCTTTTATTGTGCAACAAGTGTTTTTTGCTATAATCTCAAGATTTGTAAAATATTAATTTGATTACTCATTGATGCAAGTGTAATAATAAATTCTTCGCTAAATTGTCCCTGTGAAAAAACGGAGAAACCATCCTCTGATAGCCCTGCAATGCCTGTCTCATAAAGGGTAGGTGACTTTAGTCCTGCTTCGCAAGTGCTTGCAGCTATTATTACAGGTTTTGCAGCATTAGGAATATTTTTAAATGCGTGCACTAGAATTTTTCTAAAATGACATGACATATTTCCAGAGCCAAAACCAAAGATGAGGAAATATTTTTTTTTGTCTTTTATTTCATCAATCCTGGGCATTGATATTGGATTTAACCGAATTATTTCAACATCGTCGAGATTTGCTTTGCTCAAATCTAAATTAGCACATGGAAAAGCAATTTTTGTTTCTTTACCGTTACTTCTTGTATCACAAAATGCCATAAGATCACTTGCATTTTGTTTGTGACAAAATGGTGCAGGAATAATGTTACCAGCGAAGGCAACATACACACCAATTTGTGCACTTGCTCCATTTGCCAAAAATTCTGCAGCAAGGCAAATATTACTAAATCCATCGAAATCATCGTCATTAAGAGTCCTTTGACTGCCTGTAAAAACGACTGTGCAGGAGTCAAGCGTAAGAAATAATGCACTAGCTGTGTAACACATTGTGTCTGTGCCATGCAGAACAAGAAATTTGTTTATACCTTTTTTCTGCAATTCGCAAATTTGTTCCTTTAATATTTGCCATTCCTTAGGTGAAATATTGGAACTATCATAAATATTAGGCGCAAAGGGATAAAAAATATGGCAAGTAAGTCCAAGCGAGGCAAAAATTTCTATAGTTTTTACTTCGATTTGACTTGCCTTTGTTTTATTTGGAGAGGCAATTTGTCCAGTGCTTGATATTGTTCCGCCTGTTTGAATTACTGCTACATCAATTTTGTCCATTTCCTAGGCTGTCCCTTCTAATAACAAAGGCTGGCAAAACGCCAGCCTTATGATTTTATTATAAAATATTGTTATTCCATTTCCTCTAAAAATTCTTTGAGTCGCTTCATGCACTCAACCACAGTATCCATGGAGGAAGCGTATGAAAAACGCACGTAACCAGGAGCATCAAATGCTGTACCAGGAACAGCAGCAACATATTTCTTTTCCAAAAGCTGAGTAGCAAAGATCATATCATCGCTAATCGGACAATTTCTAATATCGACTAAAACATAGAACGCTCCCTCAGGTTCGCGCACTTGAATGTATGGCATTTCTGAAAGCAAATCAAGGATTTTTGTGCGTCGTTTTGTAAATTCTGTAAGCATATATTGAACGTCATCATCACCGTTTTCTACAGCACCAAGTGCTGCCCACTGTGCTATGCTACTTGCATTAGAGGTAATATGAGAGGCAAACTTGTTTATCATTTTTATTGCATCTTCTGGACCAACTGCATAACCAATTCGCCATCCGGTCATGGCATAACTCTTACTTGCGCCATTAATCATTATAACTTGATCGTAAAGATCTGGGGCAATCTGCAATAATGTTAAGAAGCTATGTGGCTCATATACAAGTCTTTCGTAAATATCATCACTAATAACCCAAAGATCGTGTTCACGAACAACTTCTGCAATCATAAGGAGTGTATCACGCGGATAAACTGCACCAGTTGGGTTTTGTGGTGAGTTAATGAGAATGCCTTTTGTGTTCGGTGTGATAACCGCTTCAATTGCCTCTTTCGTTGGCAAAAAGTTTGTTGAAAGTGTATCAACCATAACTGGTTTTCCACCAAAAGATTTGATAATCTCTTTATAACTGACCCACGCCGGAGTAAAGATAATAACTTCATCTCCCGGGTTTACAAGAACACCAAAAGACTCATAGAGCGCAGCCTTTGCACCGGTTGAGATAAAAATTTGCGTTGGTTTATAAGAAAGACCAAAACGTTTGTTGTAATAGGCAGAAACTGCATCACGGAGTTCCTTTATGCCATTGTTTAAGGTGTAATGGCTCTCGCCACGCTTTATTGCTTCTATGCCGGCTTTGTTAGCACATTCCGGAGATGTAAAATCTGGTTCACCAACCGACATTGAAAGTACTGGAAATCCTTGCGCTTTTAAGGCCTTGGCTTTTGCTCCAACTGCAATGGTTGCAGACGGATTGATGTTTAAAATTCTATCTGAAAATTTCACCTTATTACCTCCTATGAAATTTTCTTTTCGTTTTTACAAAACATAGCACTTCGCTATGGACGGTAGATTATAGTGCAAAAATAAAAAAAAATAAATACCCAAACAAAAAAAACGCTAAAAGAACACTAAAAACGCAGAAAACAAAAAATATAATAGAATAAAGATGTCGAAAACAAGCAAGGTGACTACTGGCTGATTCTACAGTAAAGCAATACTAATCCTGAAAAACTTTTATATAATTTTATCAATGAACAATAAGGGGACAATTAATATTGTTTTTTGATTATGTTGATGTTATTATACTTGTGGTACACACATAGCATGCTGCGTTGTGCATATGCTCAAACTTGATTGTATAAATTATTCAATGAATACTCGCAGGTTTAGTGCAAAATTAGGCTTATGCTAAATTGGCAAATTCGTGCAATTTTGATGATAATTTATAGAAAGCAGTATTTAACATGAAAATTTTTACACAGATTGGAGAAAAATATGCAGCTGGATAAGGACACAAAAACAAAGCTTTATTTGTTCTTGGGAATTCTCTTTTTGCTCCTTGCCTTTTGGCTTGTTTCAAACTTCAAAGGGCGGTTCGGTCAAGATACTGTTGGCGTGATTACCACAGAGAACCGTCAAGATGCTGCAAAGCAAAGTGGCGATCTTGAATATATTGAGCGTGAAATTGACAATGATGATGATATAAGAGGAGAAGAAAAGGAGGAAAGCGATGGACGTTTGCTTCGTGCAGTTCCAAAAAATTCTAGCTCCGCTACAATGATTGTGCATATTGTCGGTGCTGTGAAAGTGCCTGGAGTTTATGAGCTACCTGCAAATGCACGCATGAATGACGCTCTGCGTGCAGCGCACGGTTTTGTGTCTAACGCTGACCGTGACAGCGTAAATTTGGCAGAAAAAATTTCTGATGGACAAAAGATTGTTTTTCCTTTCATCGCCCGTGCCGGAGAAGATAACACCTTTACTGTATCAAAACAGGAATTTGGTACACGTGAGGCAACACAAGGTACAGAAAGCAAAAGAGGGAAAGGGACAAAGGGAAAAAAGAATAAAAACATAGGTATTATAAACATTAATACGGCAAACGAAGAAGAACTGTTAAGCATTGTTGGTGTGGGTAAGGTGCTTGCACGTTCTATCATGCAATATAGGGAAACGCATGGTGCCTTTACTGCCATTGAGGAGCTTTTGCAAGTCAAGGGAATTGGACAAAAGAAGTTTCAAAAGTTGCGTGATCAAGTTACAGTCAGATAATGGATTTTACAAATTTACAAGGCAAATTTTTCAAAGAAATAAGACAGGACACATATGCTCTCTCAGTGTGCCCTGCCTTTTTTGTGTTTTTTGGTCTTTACCTTTTTGCTCACCTTGCAATTTTTGATAATGGTGCAAACTTGTTTTTTACCTTTGGCACTGCTTTGTTTTTCCCTTTTTGGTTACTTGTCTTTACATCTCGCATTCATTATAAAAGTGAACGTTCAGTTGCTATTCTGCTTTTGCTTATTTTGTTTTTTTGCCTTGTCTTTGAATTTTATTCAATTGAAAATACATTTGCTACGAAGAACGAAACCTATGTTTTGCATGATGAACTTGCAACTTTGAAATCTGTGCAAAAATGGGGTAGAGGAGAAGCGATAGTTTTTGAGGAGCAGGGGCAAAAAGGGAGAAAATTTGTCCTTTATCGTTGGGACAAAGCAAAAGGCGCGGACAAACTATATATCCTTGGTGCGACATATTCTGTGTCAGGTTTTTGTCACCCGTTCATTGCAAGGACAAAGAATGAGCAAAAGAAACAAAAAAGAAGATATTTTGACCAGTGGAAATTTTGGCAGGGGCGCGGTGTGTCGTCTTGCTTAACGTCAAGCAAAGAACCGCAAATAATAGCACCACCAGTTGGCCTTTTTGCAATTCGTCAATTGTTGCAGGAAAAAATCAATTCTTTACTTCTGCCTAAAAGCAAAAATTATATGGAAATTTTTCTGCTTGGAGAAAGAGGAAAAAAGGTGGAGGAGCTATACAAGCGAAGTGGCGTTCTGCATGTTATGGCAATTTCTGGGCTTCACGTTGGTTTGCTTATCGCCTTACTTTGCTTTCTTTTTAAAGATAAATTCTTACGCTTCTTTGGTGGAACATTTTTGCTTTGGAGTTATGTTTTTCTTGCAGGTTGTCCCGTTTCCGCTCTTCGCTCCGCTATCATGGCACAAGTGCTGCTTTTTTCCCATTCACTTGACTTGCCTAGGAGCGGTTTTAATTCCGTTTGCATTGCAGGGAGTTTGATCTTACTTGCCAATCCATTTTGCGCAATAGATGTGGGATTTACTCTATCTTTTGTTTGTGTTTTGTTTTTATCCGCCCTGCCGGAAAAATTGCTTCGTGGTGTTTCTTCTCTTTGCATTGTTAGTGCCTTAATTTGGATTGTAACAGCTCCAATATTAGCTCATTATTTTGGAATTGTGTCTCTTACTGGGATCCTTAGCAATATTTTTATTTTGCCAGTTTTTGGTGTAGTTTTTCCCTTGACGGTGCTTCTTTGTTTTGCGTTGCTTTTCTTTTCATTTTTACAATTTTTATCACCTTTGCTAGAAGCAATACTCTCATCCTTTGAAACATACGTTGGTATGTTTGCAAAACTTCCGTCAGTAAATGTCTGCCAAACAGATTTTTTGACATTTGTAGCGAGCCTGATATTTTTTGCAGTTTTGTATTACAAAATGACAGACAACAAGGCAAAAAGCGCAGTCCTTGCCGCGATTTTTTCGCTTGCTATATTATTGTTACACTGATAAATATTCTAGTAATATTTGTATTTGAGATATAACTTCTATGAGTGGGTTGCTTCACTTTTCTTCAAGTTTCTTACCTCAGGATGCAAAGAAAAAGAAGAAGAGCAGATGATGTTTTTTTACATCATCTGCTCTTCTTCTATATCAGGTTATTATTTTTCAACAGGTAAATCTGGGTTACCTGCCCAGGCTTGGAATCCTGCATCATAGTTTGTTGCGTGGTAGCCAAAGCAGCAAAGAACCATTGTAACAAAAGCAGAACGTACCCCAGCTGTGTCATAAACAACGATAGGTTTGTCTTTACCAATACCTACGCTTGATAGAAGCTCGTCAATTTGCGCTTTGACTTTTACTAGGTTTTCGTCATTAACCACACTATCCTTTTCAATATTTACTGCACCTGGAATATGTCCAGTACGTTTCTCTTGGAAAGGACGAATTTTTCCACAATACTCTGCTCTTGTTCTGACATCAAGAATATAAACTTTATCTAAATTTTTGCTTAAAGTCTCTGTATCAATGGAAAATCCTTCAATATACTTTGTTACCTTAAATGCTACCGGTTTTGCTTTTGTGGCAGTCTTTGAGACTGTACCACCGTTTTGTTTCCATTCAGTGTAGCCCCCGTCAAGCACATAAACTTTTTGTAAGCCAGTTTGTTTTAGCACCCAAAGTGCCCAACCACTCTGCCCCCAACCTTTATCATCGCAGTAGAGGACAACTGTTTTGCTAGCATTAATACCTAACGCACCAATTCTAGCTGAAAGTGTGGCAGGAGATAAAACAGTTCCCCATTTTTCAGTTCCATTTGGAACATTCATTTTAGCAAAGTAAGTCCATTCTGCGTTAACAGCTCCAGGGATGTGCCCGCCCTTGTAAAGAGAAGAAGGTCTGCAGTCAACCACCACACAAGATTTTATGTTCTCTTTTAGCCACTTAACGCTTACGAAATAGTTCTCAATGCCAACTTTAGCATTCTTGATCCTTGCAATAACTGACTTGTCCTGTGTTTCAGGTGTTTTTGCTTCTTCAGCCTTGGTGGCTGCAGGTGCGATTGTAGTTGCTTTTGCTGGGGCCGCTGTGGTTGCTGGCTGTGCTGTAGTTGTTTTAGTTGGAGTGGTTACGGTTGCTGGTTGTGTTGTAGTTGCTTTTGCTGGAGCAGTCGTAGTTGTAGCGTTAGGTTGTGTTGTAGTAGTGGTAGTTGATGGAATAGCTATTAGCTTAGGTTGTGTCGTCGTTGTAGTTGATGGGGCGGCTATAAGTTTAGTTGTAGTTTCGTTTGTGGCTGCTAACACCGGTGAAGCATAAAGTGTAACGATAATTGAGAGTGAAACGATTCTTTTAATGTTTTTTTTCATTTTTTTTCTCCTTTTCTCATTTTCTATTGTTTAATATCCAATCCGCTGCCCTCGCAGCTTCATTAAAATTGGATGATATTTTAAGTTGACGCTTTCCGGACAGGATGTTTTCTTTCCAGTCATCAAAAGAAAGCAAAAGTCCTTTTGCCATAAAGCGAGAGAAAACTTCATCAAAGCGTGGTACTCCCCAGAGAAAATCATGGGTGAACCATCCTCTTTCGACAAGTTTCTTTGTTAGATATTGAAGCTTAGCTTTAAGACCAGTTTTCCTTTTCGCCTTTAATAGCACCGGAACTGTGCCTCCGGTAATTGCTTCGCTAACCATATTTACAGAGTCGTCTGTAACAAAAACTGTTTCAGAAAAACCAAGCATTGCAGGAATTGGATTAAATTTATCCTTGCTTGCCAAAAGTATATAGCGTATTCTATCCGTTTTCCCTTTAATTTTCAAGAGGGAACTTTCTGCAGCTGGTGAGGTTCGTCGTGATGTTGTAATGTAGAGATATGCGTCATGAGATTGTGCAAAAACAATGATAGATGAAAGTGTTTTCAACATCCAGTCACCATCTATGGTGTAATTCTGGTCGTCACCACCGATAAGAACACTCCAGCGTTTACCAAGGTCTGCACCTTCCTCGTCATCAGTTTCCCCTAGTTCATCTAATAATTTTTTTGCTTCCTTTTGCAAATATTCCTTTTCAATTATGTTTGGAGCTCCCATCGTGACAAACACATTCGGTTCATCATCCGGCGAGTCATGTTCTGGAACAATTGCAAAGTCGAAGGGAGCTGTGCCAAGATAGGTTGGCGTCATTATCGTTGCATTCTGAACATGTAGAGCTATGCTAAGCGCAAGGTTGAAGGGAGCCGCAGCGCTGCCTGCGGACATAATAAGAATTCCATTGTTTGCAATTTTTATGTGGTGTTTTGCAAGAGCCTGTATTATTCGCTTCAAAAAATTTTCCCCTGCGAAAAAATCAAGCCATTCATACGCCTCGGAAGCAGTTTCCAGTCTATTTGCAATTTTCCTAGCAAAATATTTGCGAAGCGGATAAAGTTCAGGAACTTGAAAATCAAATATTGGACAATGAACCTTGCGTGAAATGGCACGTGCCACACCACGTGATTGATTCAAATGTCCCCTAACCCCATCATGCAAAAGCACAATGCCCTTTAAGTCTGTTGCCATGTTTTAGTTCTCTCTCGACTTTTCCAACATCATTTTACGGAGCACATCAAGATCTTCAGGCGTATTTATATTTGGACCGTTTGGGGGATATTTTGTAGGAATTACCGCCATTGAGTAGCCGTGTTCTAATATTTTTAATTGCTCAAGACTCTCAGTTTCCTTTAATGGGGTTGCAGGGAGCGTTATGAGTTTCATTAAGAAGTCTTTGGTAAAAGCATATATTCCGATATGTTCCATTACTGGACAGAGGCGTAAATTTCTCTCATATGGAATTACACTACGACTGAAATACAATGCACGTCCGTCAAGCCGAGTAACTACCTTAACTATGTTTGGATTTTCTATGTCCTCTTGTGTTGTTATCGGTTTACACATTGTCGCAGAGTCTGCTGTCATATCTTTTTTTAGTCCTTCGACAAGTTCAACTAACATACGTGGGTCTATCATTGGCTCGTCCCCTTGGATGTTCACCACATAATCCGTATCAAACTTTTCTGCAACCTCAGCAACCCTGCTTGTCCCATCCTTGTGATCAGCACGTGTCATCATGACGTCTGCCCCAAAATTTTGGCAAGCATCAAAAATTCTTTGGTCATCTGTTGCAACAATAACCTTGAAGAAGACACCACTAGCTACAACCTTTTCATAAACATGTTGAATCATTGGTTTACCACCAATGTCTGCAAGTGGCTTGCCTGGGAGACGACTAGAAGCATAGCGAGCTGGCAGAACTGCCAGAAATTTTTTTTCTTCCATCATTTTATCCTCAAACTAATGGGTTCTCATGTATTCAGCAAATTTTTCAAGCATTAAAGTTTTATTTAATGGTTTGATGTTTTTGACAATCCATTCTCTCATATCTTTACCATCTTGTGTTTCCTGTTTATAGCTCATAAAGTCAAGCTTTATGCCGAGTTCGTCAGCAATACGGAGTGCAAAGACAGGCCAAATCATTCCGATGTCACCGATAACGGGGAGACTTCCTTCGTGTCTAGCAAAGGCAGACATCTCCATGCGGAACGGAATTTTTGAAATTTTTGTTTTTGGTAGTCCCTTTGCGATTGCTTCTTGAATCATAGCACTATTCTTTTGAAGGTCTTGGCAAGTGCGAAGGTGTTCGTCAAGATCAAAGCGGATAAGAGATTTACCTTCAAGGCTATATGTTGGTTCACCGTGCCAATAACTCCAAATTCCGTGTCCTGTATAGGTTTCAAAAGGACCGTCGTGAATTTCTTGGGTTAATGCTACTGCGCTTTCTATAATTACGTCACAGCTTGCTAAGGCATTTGCTATTGCACGGCTGCGTGATGCGATTGGAATGGAATCTCCAACACAAAGTCCAACGTGACCGCCTCCTACCATCTGTGGAATGGTAACAAGAACCGGCTTATTTTTCAAGGCACCCTGTCCAAGCATGGTGCGCGGGTCAGCTCCCCAACCTGCTACACGTTCAAATGGCAATCTAGCCTGGCGGCAGAGAGACAAAATTTCTTCTGCTAATCTTTCTGTTCTGTAGCCCATTGGGTAGGCCATATTCGCGGCAGCCTTTAGCACGAAGTGACCATTACAGGTTTTGCGTTTTTCAAGGAAAGGTCTGTCGAGTATTATTTCCTTTTCCAATTCATCTAATTCTTCGTCTGTCATGTCTGTAAATTCAAAGACGTTGCCACGAGGCATAACATTTTTATCAAGCCCAAATTGGTCAGCGGGGCACATCTTTACTCTGTCCAAAACTCCGCCCATTTCGTGATTTATAACAGCACTGCTTGTAGTAACAGCATCAATTACGTCATGCTTCATTAACTCTGCAATGAGGGTTGTGACACCTTCGTGAAGGTTTGGACCACTTCCCGTTACAACTGCAACTTTTTTGCCAGATTTTTTTGCCTTTACAACCTGTTCAATAGATTTGTCTAGCGTTTCTTTTGAACGACTATCAAGGTCATTGTAAAACTGTGTTATTAACTCTCTGTTTATCATCTGCTACACCTCCAAAATAGGTTTTATAATCTTTGCTAATTTATAAGATGTGCCACTGTGTTCTGCAAAATATCTGTCGCTCCTTGGCAAATTTTGTTCTTTCCAATCATCTTTGAGTAAACTTACGAATTTTGTATATAGTTCATCTGCATTAAATACCCTATGAGATATATTTTCTTTTTCAAAATAGCTTGCCGGTTCGGCAAAATCTTCCATGTGGGGTCCGTAACAGGTAGGCACACCCCAAACAAGAGGTTCCAAAATATTTTGTCCACCCTTGTCAACAAAGCTGCCTCCGACGAAGGCTATGTCGGAGGCTCCATAAAAATCAAACAAAACTCCAATTTTATCAACTACAATGATATCGTAATCAGTTTTTGTGTTTTTTGCCTTCTCTATTTCACTAAAACGTACTGCAGAAAGTTCATTTTGCATTGCAATTTCTAGTACTTCATTCACTCTCTCTGGGTGTCGCGGTACAGAAAAGAATTTTACATTGTTATTTAGTTTTTTTAATCTTGCAAAAACGCTAAAAACAATTTCTTCTTCTGGAGAATGGGTGCTTCCAGCAATTATTAACCTTTTTGTATCTGGTGAAAAATAGCTTAAAAGTTTCCTGCGAATATCGTCAATACTTCTTTGTCTTTCTTCTTTTCTTCGCAGGAGTTCGTCAACCTTGCTGTCTCCAGTTACAAAGATTTTGTCAGGGGAAACAGAAAGTGACGTGAGGCGTTTTTTATCTGTTTCGTCACGGCAGGTGATGATGTCAAAAAGCGAAAAAACACGCCCTGCAATGTGTAAAACAAAGGGACGTGAAATCTTCTGCCACGTCCTGTCACTAATACGACCGTTGATAAGTATAGTTCTTATTTTTCTTTTCTTACATTCTATCAAGATATTAGGCCAGATTTCAGTTTCAACGGTGGCGTATGCAATGGGTTTTACCATGTCCAAAGCCTTTGTAACAAAATTTTTTTTGTCCCAAACTGCGTAGACATGTGTAAAAAGATTTTCACTTCCAGCAAGATCAAATGCCATTTTACGACCAGTTTCTGTGGTTGTAGAAAGCAAAAAAGGACAGGAAAAACCATCATTTCTCGCTGCCTTTATAAAAGAAATTGCCGCCTGTGCTTCTCCTACTGAGACAGCATTTATCCAAAAGCATTTGCCAATAAGAGGTGAAATTTTACTTGTGATAAAGTTTCCCTGTCTTTCGTCAAAACCTTTGGCATATTTTTTCTTTAATTTGCCTTTCAAAAAAAAGAATACAAAGTTCAAAAGAAAATTGTAAATTCGTAGTAACACTCGTTAATACTCCTTATGCTACACCAGCTTTTAAAATATCGTGTAGGTGAATCATGCCGACAGGTTTCTCGCCCTCTGTGACGACAAGCACCGATATATCATATTTCTGCATTGTGTTCAATGCTACAACGGCAGGAGCAGTAGGCGATATTGTCTTTGGCGTGCATGTCATGACACGGTCAACTGACATTTCAAGACCATCAAGACCATATTTTTCTATCACACGACGAAGGTCACCGTCTGTAAAAATTCCAAGTAATTTACCATCATCGTCAACAATAGCAGTTGCACCCAACCCTTTACTTGTGATGTCAAAAAGAGCATCTTTTGCAATTTTGTTTTTATTAGTTATTGGTACGTCATCTCCACCAACCATAATGTCTGTTACACGGAGCAATAGGCGTTTGCCCAGAGAACCGCCGGGATGGAACACCGCAAAATCCTCTTTCTTCATATCAAGTAAAAATGTGGCAAGCCCCGCAACAGCATCGCCAAGCGCAATCTGTACAGTTGTGCTTGATGTTGGAGCAAGTCCAAGTGGATCTGCTTCGTGGTCTACATGACAATTCAAAACAACGTCAGCACTTTTTGCCAAGGTAGAAGCAGGGTTACCAGTTACTGCAATAATTGGACAACCAAGAGCTTTAAAGTGTGGAACAAGTGTAATAACCTCTCTTGTCTCTCCGCTATTGCTTAAGAAATAACCGATGTCACCCTTGCAAATCATTCCAAGGTCGCCGTGATAGGCCTCAGTTGAGTGAACAAAAAAAGAAGGCACACCAAGAGAAGCAAATGTGGCTGCGGATTTTCTTCCAACGTGACCAGATTTTCCAATGCCAGACACAATAAGCCTACCCTCTGCAGCACTTACAAGACGAGCTGCTTTTGCAATAGATTCATCTAGCGAGTTGCTGACATCCAGAAGTGCATTTGCTTCGTCTTCTAAAATTTGGCGTGCTTTGTTTATTAAAAAATTATTGTCTAGTTCTTTTACTTTTCTTTCGTAGGGGAGTTGCATAGAAAACCTCCAAAGAAATTAATTAGTTGCTCCATGCGAGATCGCTAAAGCCAATTTCTCTTGATGCTTTGTCTATTGTAGCAATCTGAGCCAATAGTTTTTCAGCTAACGCTAAGGGAACGGAATTTGGACCGTCGCATTTAGCGACTTCGGGATTTGGATGCACTTCAAGGAATATGCTGTCCACACCGACAGCAGCTGCAGCTCTTGCCAGTGGCATAACAAAGGATCTATCTCCACCGCTGCACCCGCCCTGTGCTGATGGCTTTTGCACACTGTGTGTGGCATCAAACATGACAGGACAGCCAAGGTCTCTCATTGTTGGCAAGCTACGCATATCAACAGAAAGAGCATGATAGCCAAAGCAAGTACCACGTTCGCAGAGAATTATCTGGTCGTTTCCGCTTTCTTTACATTTATTTACGACTGTTGCCATGTCTTCAGGTGCCATAAACTGAGCTTTTTTTATGTTTAGTGGCTTGCCTGTTTGGCTTGCGGCACGGAGGAGATCTGTTTGACGACAGAGAAACGCCGGAATTTGCAAAAGGTCAACCTTTTCAGCGGCAAGCTCTGCCTGATAGGGTTCATGTATATCAGTAACGGTAGGAACACCAAGCTCAGATCCTATTACAGAAAGCCACATAAGACCCTCTTTTAACCCAGGACCACGGAAACTTGTAATACTTGTTCTATTTGCCTTGTCAAAAGAAGCTTTGAAAATGTAATTGAGACCGAGTTTTTCGCAAACACGTTTCATCTCTTTTCCAATTGTCATGGCATCTTCAAAGGTGTCTAATACACACGGACCAGCGACAATAGTAAGCTTGTTACCACCGACTGTTAAATTTCCGACCTTTACTTGTTTTATTGGATTCATCCTTGTTCCTCCAGAAATTTTCATTAACTAACGCTACAAACAGTTATTATATGGCAATGATTAAGCTTCGTCAATATTTAAGCACTATTTTAGGAATAGATCTCGGATTTCGCCAACGCGGGAAATTCGCAACACTTCTATTGGATAATTTTCCTTAGGGGTTCTTCTGCTAATTACCGCTGTTTTGAAACCAAGTCTTGCCGCTTCCTTAACTCTAGCAAGTGTACGAAAAGCAGGTCTTACTTCCCCCGCAAGTCCCACCTCACCAATGAAACAAATATCTGAAGGAATTGCAATCTCTGTTATAGAGGAGGCAAGAGCAGCGCAAATTGCAAGGTCAGCAGCTGGATCTTTTAATGTGAGCCCCCCTGTGACGTTTAAGTATGTATCACTTTGACGAGTGGAAAGTCCGCTGCGTTTTTCAAGGACAGCGAGTAACAGTTGTAAACGAGAAAGCTCAACTCCTCGGGCAGTGCGTTTTGGGTATGGGAAGGGGCTAAAGGTTGCAAGCGCCTGTATTTCGGCAGCAAGTGCCCTGCTCCCTTCCATTGTAAGAGCGATTGCAACGCCATTTGCTGCGGCATCATTTCCATTCCAATAGAGGTGGCTAGGGTCACTAACAGGGTTTAACCCCTTATCAGACATTTCAAAAATTCCTAGTTCATCTGTGCTACCAAATCTGTTTTTTTCTGCTCGCAATAATCTATTTGGACTGGCTTCTTCTCCGGAAAAAAGAAGCACGGCATCAACAAGATGCTCCAAGAGCTTTGGACCAGCGATGGCACCTTGCTTTGTAATGTGTCCCACCAGCACAGTTGGAATATTACAGCTTTTAGCTACGTCCGTTACCATTGACGCTACGCCCTTAACCTGTGTTGGACTGCCTGCCCATCCGCTTTCATCATCAGCTCTAAAGGCTTGCACACTATCAACGACCATAAACTTATAGTCACCGTCTTGTGCCGTGGCTAGAGCAGAAGCCAAATTTGACGTGCATAACAATTCAAGATTTTCTGTCAAAAGTCCAAGTCGTTTGCCTCGAAGTGCGACCTGTCCTGCGGATTCTTCACCGGAAATATAAAGCACCTTGCCAAATTTTTTTGCCATATTAGAAGCAACCTGTAAAAGCAAGGTTGATTTTCCAACTCCAGGCTCGCCGCCAAGCAAAATAACGCCACCGGGAACAAATCCACCACCAAGTACGCGGTCAAGTTCATCTATGCCAGATGGAACGCGTGGTTCTTCCTTTGCGTCAAGAACAGAAAGGGGAACTGCCTTTGTGGCGTGGGAAATAGCGCCAGTTTTTTTATCCTGAGTTATGGGAGTGTCCTCAACAAAACTTCCCCATTCACCGCATTTGGGGCATTTACCAAGTTCTGAAAGGCTGCCATAACCGCAAGAGGAACAAATATATTTTTTTATTTGTTTAGCCATTTTTTACCTTCCATTAACGCTGTCCTTTATCGTATGGAACACCAGCCGCCTTAGGACCAGCAGAATTTTTTGCGGTAAAAATAAGAATCGCAAGAGAAGCGATAAAAGGCAGCATGTTATATATATTTTGGGATAAATTGAGTTTTGCAAAAACTGTTGAATCTGACACATTTGCAAGTGTTTTAAAAAGAGCAAAGAAAACCGAAGCCCCAGCAATTTTAAAGGGATTCCATTGCCCAAAAATTACCACTGCAAGTGCTAAAAATCCAAAGCCTGTGACTCCAACTTCAAAATTCCAAAGTGCAACTGTAGGAAGAATGTAGGCAAAGCCACCTATTCCACCAAGAAAACCGGATATAGCTACTCCAAGGTAACGATAGCTGTAAACGCTTATGCCAACTGAGTCAGCGGCTTGTGGATGTTCACCGCAGGCACGAAGACGCAGACCATATTTTGTTTTGAAAAGAAAAACATAGGCAATAATCAGGATAACAATAGCAATGGGAAGAAAGACATTAAAGGTAAGGCCGCCAATGTTATAAACAAAATTATCGTTATTAAAGGTTAATTTTGGTGATTGAGACCCACCGAGCTTTACTGCATTGTTGTAAAGCTTTACCAGTATTACGGTAAGGGAAAGTGCCATCATATTAAGTGCAGTACCACCAATAATTTGATTAGCATTTAGCGAAACAGCAGAATATGCCAAGAGCAGGGAAAAAAGCATCCCACAAATTGCACTTGCTAATATTGAAAGGAAAATAATTGCTGGTGTAGACATGGTATCTCCGAAGATAATAACTGTTAAAATACCGGCAAGACCCCCAATTTCCATAATGCCTTCCAATGCAATGTTTATAACTCCACTTCGCTCGGAGAACATTCCACCGAGTGCTACAAGCATAAGCACTGTGCTGTATAAAAATGTGTATTTTAATAGTAATAGCATACTTTTCTCCTCACAAATTTAGCGTCTTCTCTTCAAAAAATTTTCCACGAAGTCTTTGAATATTGCAACAAAAGCACACAAATAAATTATAACTGATATGGTGAGGTTGCCAATTTCTGGCTGGAAAAATTTTGTGTTTAAATATGTTGCACCTACGGAAACATTAACGACTAACAAAGCAGCAAAAATTACTCCAATCGGGTTACACATTGCGAGTAATGCGACGGGGATAGAGTTTGCTATCATGTCTGGTAATTCGGAAGAAATCTGAGGATGCCACTGATCAACATCAGAGAGAAAATAAGTAGCTGCTGCAATTCCTGCCAAGGCTCCTGCAATTGCCATGTTATATATTGTGGTACGTTTATCATTTATGCCAGCGTATTTTGCTGCATCCTTACCCAGTCCACAAGCCTGTAATTCGTATCCAAAGGTAGTTTTAGAAATCAAAATATGGACGATAACTGCAAAAATAATTGCAATAAAAATTGCAATAGTGACTGTGTTTGAATTGAAAAATTTTGCCATTCCCAAATTTGGAATCATGCTGCTAGGGGCTTTGTGAGCCAAGATGTATGTCGCATTCATGGCAGGATCAAACATATCGCCCCAGGCACCTGAGTAGGTAATTTGATTAACAAAAAAAAGTGCTATCCAGTTTAACATTATTGCAGAAATAATTTCAGACACATTGAAGTAAGCCTTGAAATACCCAACAAAAACGCCCCAAATAGCACCAAAGAGAGCAGCTACCATTGTGCATATATACCAAGGTAAATGCAATACGAGCGCACTGTAAATTGCACCAAGCCCACCAACAATATATTGCCCAGTTACGCCGATGTTAAAAAGCCCAGCTTTGTAGGCAATAGCGACAGATAGTCCCCCAAGTATCAGCATTGGAGTTTGTGAAATAATACGGCTCAAACCACTCGTATTACCTAGCTTGAAATACATATAAAAGCCGCCCTGCAATATTTTTGTAAAACCTTCAAAAGCGTTTGATGGGCTTATTGCGAAGAGAATAAAGAAGCCCAAAACGAACCCCAATGCTATACAAAGCAATGATGTAAAAAATGAAGTGAGCGATGGTAATAAAGGATTTTCTATATTTTTTATCATTTTAAGACCTCACTTGATACATCTTTGCGTTTGCCGCCAGCCATATAGAGTCCAAGTTCCTCGTGAGTAGTGTGCTTTGGGCTAAATTCTCCTACAAATTTACCTTCATACATTACAAGAATTCTGTCCGATAAAGCCAAAATTTCATCGAGGTCAAGTGATACAAGTAGTACGCCTTTTCCCTTATCTCTTTCTTTAACAAGTTCTCTATGAATAAACTCAATAGCACCTATATCAACGCCCCTTGTTGGTTGCACAGCAATCAACAAATCGTGATATCTATCAATTTCTCTTGCAATGATTGCCTTTTGTTGATTGCCGCCAGACATGCTTCGCGCTGTTGCAAGAACACCATCGCTGCTTCTGACATCAAATTTTTGGGTGAGATACTTTGCATAATTACGAACATTTTCGCTTTTTATAAAACCAAACTTCTGAAATTCTTTTTCGTCGTATCTTTGCAACACCAGATTTTGTTCTAATCTGTAGTCAAGCACAAGTCCATGTTTTAATCTGTCTTCGGGGATATGGCTAATTCCATGTTTGTTCCTTGTTTTTATTGATGCCGCAGAAATATCCTGACCAGCTAGGAAAATTTTCCCGCTTGATTGATTAAGGAGTCCAGTCAAAGCATAGACCAGCTCTCTTTGCCCATTCCCGTCAACGCCGGCAATTCCTAATATTTCGCCTTTTCGGACGACAAAAGACACGTTATCAAGCGTAGCTTTTTTGGTTTCTTTGTCTATTACGCTGAGATTTTCTACCTTGAGCACATTTTCTCCAGGCCTTGTGTCTTTTTTTTGAGGGGTAAATTCTATGTTTCTACCAACCATTAGAGAAGAAATTTCTTCAACATTTGTATCCTTTGTGTTAAGCGTTGCAATGTGTTCCCCTCGACGAATTACAGTGATTCTGTCAGAAACGGTAAAGACTTCATTTAATTTGTGTGTAATAAAGATAATGGATTTCCCCTCTTTGGCAAGAGATTTTATTATGCCCATAAGTTCTGCAGTTTCTTGTGGTGTTAAGACAGCCGTCGGTTCATCAAATATTAAAACTTCATTATCACGATATAGCATCTTCAAGATTTCAGCCCTTTGCTGCATACCGACAGTAACGTCCCTTACAATCGCATCTGGATTTATAGCTAAACCATATTTTGCAGAAATTGACATGACTTTTTTTCGTGCTTCATCCCGAGAAATGAAGAGCCCCTGTGTTGGTTCATTGCCCAAAATTATATTATCCAATAAGGAAAAACATTCAACAAGTTTAAAATGCTGGTGAACCATTCCAATGTGTAATTTATTGGCATCGTTAGGACTTTCAATTTTGATCCTTTTCCCGTTTTTCCTGATTTCGCCTTTGGAAGGTGCATACATGCCAAACAAGATACTCATGAGGGTGGATTTGCCAGCACCGTTTTCACCGACAAGAGCAAGAATTTCACCTTTTTTTAGCTGAAGCGTGATATTGTTGTTTGCTTTTAATTTACCAAATTCTTTGGTAATACCGAGCATTTCAATTATAAATTCGCTTTCCATATCTCTCTCCTGCACTCCCGACTATTCTACAAAATGTAGCTTTGTGTTAGTAAGATGTGGAACTTGGTAAATGTTGCAGTTAATTGTAATTTTGTCGCTACGTATGTCATGTAGCAATTTGTTATATTCTTGACGAGTAAAATGCTTAAATTGCCAGGATTCTTTTGCAGTAGGAAGACCGAGATAGTCACCATCTTTGACGCTGACTATCCTATGTGTCCCTCCTATTTCGTCCCAGCCGCCATAGATTGCACTTAATAAAATATCTCCCACCGTGGCAGTAATATTTTTCATAGCAGAAGTAAGAACGGGATCATAGTTTGTTCGGCTAATTCCAAGGTGATGTTGGTCAGTATCGACTCCTATCATCATTCCCTTGTAAGGAACTGCTGCTTCTAATACAGACATACATAATGTTCCTCCAGCGGCAAAAATAACTTGAGTGCCACTCGAATACCATCCATCCATTTTTGCACTAATGTTAGCATCGCCAAAAAACTGACCTGCATAGTAATAATTTACACGGATTTTTTTATTCAACTTTCTAGCAGCAGCATCTGCACCAAGTAAAAATCCATAACCATAACGAATGACGGGGGTAACCGCCATTCCGCCAATGTAGCCAAGTCTTGTATATCCCTCAATGACGGTGGCATACCCTGCCAAGTAACCAACTTCTTCTTCGTGAAAAGTGAACATAAAGGTATTTTTACCTAGCTTTGGAAAATTTGGTAACGGTGACATATCTATGCCTATGAATTTTACAGACGGATATTTTCTGTGAGTTTCATATAGTGAATATGTAGCATGAAAGGAAGGCATTACAATTATAGTTGCACCATCTGCTACAGCCAATTCAACAGAATTAGATATCTCTACAACCGCATCAGATAATGGCATGTAATACTGATATTCAATGTTGTATTTGTTGCCAAATTCTCTAACAGCTGTCCAGGCAGCTTGACAAAAAGATTCGTCATCAACTCCAGCCAATGTTGAAATGAGAGCAATTTTTTCTAGCTTTTTGCCCTGCGTTGCCTTGAGATATTCCTCATTTTTTTTTATGTCTAGTCTATATGAGACAAAAAGTAAGATAAAAAATACTAAGACAAGAAAAGAAATAAGAAATTTTGCATATTTTTTCATTTGGTGCAATTTCTCCCTTTATTGGCTATCCCTTAAACAAGGTTAAATTACCGTCATTATCAAATGGAATTTGGAAAAAGTTACCGATTGTTTCAACAAATTTCTTTGATTCCTCTGGTACGTTTGCAAGCGCTCCTGCTGTCATATAGATATCCTCAAGGTGCTCAGTGTCCAGGGCAAAGACCATACTTGTTTCCTGCCCCGGAAGTCTAAGGCAATTTGCCGTTGCCTGTAGTGCTAATTTGTCTGTATCCATAATGACAGGCATCTGGTTTGAGTAGATGCTCTTTGCTGTTATGGAATTGATATAGCCCTTGGCAAAATCAATTTTTTCATAAAATCTTCTTGTAGCAAATTGCGCCATACCCATTCCGTAGGCGCTTCCGTCAGAATCGTCACACAGATCAAGAACGCAAAGGGATTTAAAACGTGGTCCACCCAAATCAATTTGGAAAACATATTTGCCGATAGCCTTGCAGTCAAGCCCTGTGCCAGAAATGTTTTTGCCCATTTGCTGCATACAAAGTATATCTGCTCCTGTCGTATAAAAATGTGGTAGAAGTGTATAAGCATGGCGAAGTAGCTTTTCTTCTTCTAATAAAATTTCATCTTTTTTCCAAACGTGGACTTCACGGAGTTTGCCATAGCTATTTTCCACAGTAGCAATACCGCAAATAAAATTTAATTTTTTACTGGCGAGAATAAAGGCATCTTTTATGTTGCGAGACATATTTTCTATTCCAAAGGAATGAATAGTTTCGGCTCCCTTTTGTTTGCCAAGCCCAATGGCCGTCATTTTGCAAAGTCCACTTTCTATTGTGCCTGCAAAGGACGTGTGAGCCTTCACCCTGTTGAAGAGGATTATGCCATCACACTCTGTAGCGTTTTTATCTATATAAACAGGTACACCGGCTTCCGTAGTACCAAGGCAAATTGTTTCCATAGAAGAGAGAATTTTGGCTCCCATGCTCTCTTCCGTAACACCGTAGTGAGCAAGAAGTTCCTTTTGTCCTTCACTTGTGGCGCCGCCGTGGCTTCCCATAGAGGGAATTAAAATTGGTTCTGCACCAAGGGAACGAACAAAATCGCAAATTGCGTGGAGCAATTCTGTATATTTATTTATTCCACGGCTACCACAGGTTATTGCAATGCGGTTACCTGCTTTTATATTTAAGCCTTTTGAACGCAAGAGAGTAGTCAAATATTCTTTTTCGTTTTGCAAAATAGAATCGTCAAATTTTTGCCTGACACGGATAATTTGGGGTAACTCAATGTGCCCCAAAAGTTTTTCAAAGGTCTCTTTCATTGGTGGAAGTTTTGCCATTCTCGTTTCTCCTGCGTTTTAATTTTTTTGTCTTAAATGCACATTGCTTGAAATTGAGAATTGAGAGTTGAAAATTGAGAATTGCGGTGGTTTTTGCTTAGCAAAAACAACTCATAGTGAGGTTAATACCTCGCTTAAAAAATGCGATAGTGGTGTAATTTCTCCCATTATAATCCGTGCCACAAAGTGGCATACATTAATTCTCAATTCTCCATTTTCAATTTTCAATTCTTTAAGGTTCGGTGCTTATAGCCAATCATTCTTTACAGAGTTATTTTAATCAGAAATACTAATGAAAATAGTTATACAACTACATAAATTTTGTTGCAATGGTGAATAGTATTGTCAAAGCACAGGCATCAACTATGGTTGTAATGATAGGTCCTGCCATGATAGCTGGGTCGAGTTTTATCTTTTTAGCAAAGAGAGGCAAGATACAACCTAGAGATTTTGCAATAATTACAGTGAGAAACATTGCAAAAGACACAACAAAGGTCACAGTCACTGTGTCAATGGTTACGCCATCAGTAAATGTGTAAAGCAAAAGTTGACGAGCGACATTTGCCACGCACAGTGTAAGACCAACCAAAAATGCTACTCGAACTTCTCTCCACCAAACTTGAAAGAAATCGGTAAAACCAATCTGCCCCAATGCCATACTACGTATTACCAAGGTAGAGCTTTGACTGCCACAGTTACCGCCAGTGTCCATCAGCATTGGCAAGCACGCTGTTAGTAGCACGCCGAGACGTCCCGTTGTGCTTAACACATCGGAAAAGTGTGTAATTATCATCCCTGTAAAGGTAGCAGAGACCATAAGGATTAAAAGCCATGGAATACGTTTGGCGAAAAGTGTCGCTACAGGGGTTTTCATGTACTCGTCATCAGAAGGCAAAAGACCCCGCATGAGTTCCATATCTTCTGTGTTTTCAGCGTCGAGAACGTCGATGATGTCGTCAACTGTCACGATTCCGACTAGTCTTCCCTCATTGTCCGTTACAGGCAGAGACAAAAGGTCATATTTTCTAACAAGGTCAGCAACAGTTTCTCTGTCATCTGTTGTTTTAACGGAAATTACGTTACTATTCATGATGTTAGTCATAATTTCGTCGGGCTTTGCAAGAATAAGGTGGCGTAATTCCACAAAACCTAAAAGTTGTCGCCCCGTTCCTATTACATAGCAGGTGTAAATTGTTTCTTTATCAAGACCGGTCTTGCGTAGGGTTTCAATCGCTTGTGCAACGGTTGAATTTTCCTGCAGCTCGGCATATTCTATTGTCATAATGGAGCCAGCAGAATTTGCAGGATATTTCAAGAACCTATTTATAAGTTCTCTTTTTTCTGCATTAGTATTTTGCAGGATTCTGTGTACTACAACAGCTGGCAGTTCTTCCAAGAAGTCAACAGTATCGTCAAGGTACATGTCGTCAATAAGGTCGTTAATTTCTCCATCGCTGATTAGTTCAATCAGTTCCTGTTGTTTTTCACTATCAAGATAGGCGAAGACGTCAGCTGCGATATCTTTAGGCAAAATGCGGAAGAATTTTAACAGTCTGTTTGCCTCCAATTCTTCCATAAATTCTGCGATGTCTACGACGTTTAGCATGAGGAGAGCTCCATGCATTTTATTCATTTGGTTTCTTTCAAGCAAGGTGTTTAGTCTTGCAAAAATTGTTTCTTGCGTCATAACAAATTTTCTCCTTTCAGATTTCTAATGAAAGAAGTGTCACAAAACTTCGGCTATATAAAACAGTGTAAGAAAAACAAAAAACACCCAAAAGGTAAGCCGAGTAGTTATAAGAAAACTTCGTGGCACGTCTTCAGATACACTGCTAACAAAGTCTGTACTCATTCGTTTTACCTCCTGTGTGTTCTATTCATATACATAGCCAATTAAATTAGCTACCAAACATAGGAATTATAGACGAAAAATGTTATTTGTGAAGATGTAAATTTAATAAAATATATGGGCTGAAACTTTTATACTAATGCGACAGCACCAAATCATCTGTTGGTAAAACAGTTGACCTCGTGCTTGTGTGTTTGAATATCTTAAAAATTCTTATAATCTAGTAGCGTTTTAGCCTTGCTATTACTAAATTTCTAGTTTTTTGATGTAAACAAAAGTTCACATAGAAATTATTTTTTGCCATAAGCGCCGCTTCGCGGCTAACATAAAGGCTCTCAAAGTAGGGGCGCTACTTGTAGCGACCGCCGTGGTGCGAAGCACCACAAAAATTGAACAAAAAATGGGCTTTACAAGTAAAGCCCCTACATGCGAAATGCTGTAAACCCTTGCGGCGCAACAAGTAGGGTCGCTACTTGTAGCGACCGAAAAAGCTGATAAAAAATGTTCACTTTTGTGAACATTCC
>JAUNHV010000007.1 GCA_030523725.1 Synergistaceae bacterium
TAAGTTCAGAAAGGAGAGAAATTTCAAGATGGGAAATTTCAAAAGTTTCAAAAAGGTAGTTTTATTGGTTATGCTTGTGGTGTTTACCGCAAGCTTTGGGACACCGGTGGTGACACCGGCTTGGGCGGCTGGTCTGATAAAGATAGACCAGATATTGAATATGGGGACAGGTGGAGGCACAGGCGGAGGAGCGTCAAAGGTTACTCGTAGTGGTACCACAATTACCAGTGTTACAACATCAGATAATGCGAAGACGATATACTTTGGTAAATATTGGCAAAGTACCACAAGCATATGGGGAGCCAAAGAAGCAATCAAGTGGAGAGTGTTATCAGTGAATGCACCGTTAGATACGAGTGGCACAAATAACAAAGGAGTGCTTCTTCTTTCGGATCAGGGATTATACGCAGACGCGTTTAACGGTTCTAAAGTTAAAGCAAACAAAAATGTATGGGGCAAGGATGCTACAAGTACAGACACTGCAATATCATCAGAAATTCGCACGACACTAAATGATAGAACCATGGACGGTGTTAAAGGTAAGGGGTTTGCCGCAGATGCATTTGACCAAAAAGAATTTGACGCGATAGCAAGCACAAAGCATACGGCAGGTGGGAACCAATCAGGTAATGACAATGTATCGACAGACAAGCTATTTTTGTTGAGTGGCTCCGACCAAAATGGTGTTACAGTAGGCGAGATATATAACACAGCCTATGGCTTTGCAGATGATGATAGTAGAATATCGACAGCGACAACTTTTGCAACGAAAGTGGCGATGTATGGTAACAACAGCAAGGTAAATGTACAAAGTGCAGATAGTGAGTCTGCATGGTTGCGCTCGCCTGGCTCTAATGGCGATTTTGCGTTCTCTGTCAACGCTCGCGGCAAAGTCAATGGGAACGGTGTGACCGGCGACATTAATGCCGTTCGCCCGGCTTTCAATCTGAATCCAGAATCGGTTTTGTTTTTAACGGCCGCAAATGCTACAGGCAAAGGCGCCTCAAAAATTGGTATGTTCAGCATTGATAATACCTACACTGGCTCTGACGGTTGGAAGGTGACACTGAAGGATACAGACATAACAGCACCTACGGTAAGCTCTGTAACACAGACAAAAGAGGGTGACACGGTTGATTCCCTTGCTGGAAAAACCAATACACTAGATCTAACAAACGGACTGACTGTAAGCTATAAGGACGATTTGAGTGTAGCTTATGATGCCGCCGCTTCTTTTACGACAGGTGCAAATTACCTGTCAGCTGTGGTGAAGGATTCCGCTGGAAATTATGTCAACTATGCAAAAATTGCAGAGAAATCTTCTTCTAGCCCCGCAAAGGTTGGCTTAGGCACCTTGGCCGATGGTACATACACGATGTACGTCTTTGCAGAAAAGACAAATGGAGACAAGGAAACGGATTATGCTTCAGATTTTAGTAACGCAGAAGGTTACACCATTGGAAATGGTGACGTAACAATCTTTGCGGACAAGCTCAGTGCTACACATAAGGGCAAAGAGCTCACTGCCAATCTCGACAAGGGTTTCAACCTTTCCTTTGATGCAGATACATACAATACAAGCGTTGCCCTTGCCAACAATGCGACAGGCAAGATAACGGCTGGCGGAACTGGCACAGAAATAAAGAACGTTTCTGTGGGAAGTGGTGCAAGTCTTGCTTTCAAGAATAAATTTACCGTGTCAGACCTCTCTGTAGGAAACGACGGACTACTACAGATTACAAGCGATGTGAATGCCAGCACTGCGGACACGATTACAGTTAAAAATGCCTTAACGCTTGGAGACTCTTCAATGCTAAAAATTCAGCTTTCAGATCCATATTTTGCGACTGCAAAAAAGAGCATTCCAGTGAATAACCTTGCGCTACTTACTGCCACAAATGGTCTTAGCATAAAAGCAGAGAACATAACAGGTGTTGCGACAGTTGGAACATATGGCATCTTCACTCCTATATTTAGTGTAGTGGATAATAACATTAACTTAACTGGCTTTAACTTTAAGGGAGACGAACCGGGGGGAAAAGGACACATTTATAAGTTAGCCTATCTTGGAAAATATAAATCTGGCGATCCTGTTCCTTATGGTCATGTTGTGAAGTATGACAAAGATGCAAGGACAGATATTTTATACAAGGTAAAAAATGATGACGGCAAACTATGGGGACGTGCGGGGCGCGATTCAACAATATCTACGCGTGAGGAATTGAAGTATGATTGGGATGATGAGTCTAAGACATTAAAACAACATACTGAAGTTGGTGATGGAGATATCACTGTTATATATGATAATAAAACGAAAGTTTCTGGAGCGAGAACCTCTGAAGGTGTTAATCCAAATGTTACTGCATATGTTAAATCTTATGTACCTGAGCCAACTGCGCCAGGGGACGACGGCCCTCTTGAGGGTGGTGCCATTTACACCAATAATTGCAATAATACTGATATTAAAGCCGATTTTGTAGCTAATTATCTTAATGCAAATGCAAAAAGTATTCGTTGGGGTACAGGTGGTGGTGCTATCTACAATTCTAGCAAAAATTCCAAAATAGGTGATATAACTGGAGACTTTATAGGTAATTTTGTCTTAAACCAAAACCCCACCAACGCTGATGCACGAGGAGGTGCGATTTATAACCTTCAGTCAGCTTCTATTGGCAATATTTACGGTGACTTCATAGGTAATTTTGTAAAAGGTGCCCAATGGGTATATGGTGGTGCAATTCAAAATAGTTACCGTACTACCGGTTTTGATGTAGATAAGGTTAGCACTATAGGTAACATAGTAGGAGATTTTGTAGGTAACTATGCCGAGGCAACGTACGGTGCTGCAGCTGGTGGTGCTATTAATAACGAATGTTATTTTGACGAGCCAATGTCTGGTGCCAAAATTGGAGATATTACCGGTAATTTCATAGGTAATTATGTAAAAACCAATGCAAATACACATGAGGAGTTTTCCTTAGTGGGTGGTGGAGCAATCTCTAATGTAGGTTCTGTAATGGCAGAAGAAAAGACTTCAATTGGTAACATAACGGGAGATTTTATAGGTAACTATGTTGTGTTCTCAACAGATAGATTAGAGGGAGTAATAGTAGCTGGTGGTGCAATTCGTAATACGAATGCGACGATTGGCGATATTTCTGGTAACTTTATAGGCAACTATGTCCAAGTCCAAGACGGCAAAGAACGCACAAAAGCATACGGTGGTGCGATTTATAACGAACACGGTAAAATAAAGTTCCTCACGAAAGACACGGATATTAAGTTTGCAGATAACACCGCGAAAGTTGGTGGTGCAATCTATAACGACGGAAATGGAACTGTAAAGTTATACGCTGCTTCTGGTAAGTCCATCACCTTTGAAGGCAAGGCAGACGATGCGTTGGTAGACTCCGTCCACAACGAAGGCAGGCTTTACATAAATGGCGACGGGACTGATGCACCTACCACCGGCACGGTCAACTTTGCCACAATTACAAATGACTACGACATAGGCATGATGCTCATCAACGGTGGAACGGTTAACATAAAGGGCGACGTTGCACAAAAATCTTTAACTGTTGCAGAGAATGCTTCTCTTAATTTCACTGGCAATACAGAATTAGGAATAGGCTCAATAGTCAACAGAGGAAGTGTTAACATTGCGAAGGGCGGAGCAGTAAAGGGCAAATTCAATTTTGATGCAAGGTCAACTAACACCGAAATTACAAACAATGGCATATGGTATGCTGTTAACAGTTTGTCTGGTGCAAATGTCACCTTGTCAGACGGTGGCACAATAGACGTTGCCTATTCTGCCATAACGAAGGACGCACAGGGCAAATTTGCTCCTACATATAATAAGAAGACATCTTATGATACTGCAACAGTGTCAAACCTCGTGATAAACGATGGTGAGTTAAAAATTCAGAGCAATTTGGGTGCTGAAACGCCAACGGCGGATAGACTTATTGCAACCGCCTTGACGCTTGGAGAAAATGTCAAATTAAAAATTCAAGTTATGTATGATCCCCTCTTTGCAACCGCAAAGGGAGAGATTACCGGCAAATCTGCTGTGGTGCTCAGCACAGAGAGCGAAGGTATAGTTAAAGATCTCTTGAGCAAGATAACAACAGAGACGGTGATAGGAACCCATGGTAAGTTCACCCCAATATTTGGAATTAACGCCGAGATACCTAATAGCATCCTATTAACTGGCTTCTCTTTTACTGGTGATGGTCCAATGCCGCCAGAATCTTCTCAGACGGTAACAGAGTTGAGTAAAGAGGAGGATAAAGCTTGGAAATCAATCAACGTTACAGGCGATAAAATAAAGGCCGAAACACCTGCTGCAGTTTGGCTTGTTGACAAGGTTGACTCGGAAACGGGAAAAGGCGAGTTTAAGTTGGATAGCGCGGGTGCTACAATTTCTGCAACGTCCACAGATAAAAAAAGCGGCGGTCCTTGGCTCTATGGTATATATATGAAGGAAAGTACTGCAGGCCACACCATTACCCTTAGTGGCGGTCCTGCTACAATTTCAGCTATCAATAACAAAGCTGACGATGGTGCCGGTGCAACAGGATTTCACGCAGAGGGGCTTACTGTCAAAACTGGTGGAAAAGACCTTACGATTGACACTGTTACGTCAAAAGGTAGCGGCGGTGACCCTGCTGCTGCTTCCTATGGTGTTAACCTTACTGGTGCAACGCTAGACCTAACAAACGGTAGCACCTATGGCACATTAACAATAGGTGGAGCAGATGCTGGCAAGGGAATAATATCCACTGCTAGTGTAGCCTATGGACTTGACGTTGAGGGTGGTGCGACAGTTAACAGTGGAAAAATAATTATCAAAAATGTGTCGACGCCAACGTCTGCCATGGCGTTTGGTGCGTATTTGGAAGGTGAGGACACCAGTGTAAAGACGAATGGTAATGATATAACTATTATCGGAATTCAGTCTAGCGGTAAGTATGGTAGTGCTCGTGGTATAGCACAATACAATGGAGCAGAATTAAATCTTGAAGGTAAAGATAATGTAGGTAAGCTCACTATAGATGGTGTAAAATCGATAGGTGCAGAAGGCAATGCCTTTGGGTATAATGTCACGGCTATGACTGTTGCGCATAAAGGTTCCGTAACTATACGCAATATAGAAGCAAAAGAGGCTTTTGCAATTTTTGTGGATGGATGGCAGGGTGATCTCGCAAGTGAGCTTACCCTTGGCTATGATGGAGAAAAACTCAGCGGTGGCACATATCAAATAGAAGGTGACGTGGCGGCTGCAAAAGACAATGGGTCAGCTACTGCAAAGCTAACAATGGCGTTGCAGAATAAGGATTCCTACCTCTATGGTAACCTCTTGTCAACCTATGTACCCTGGGAACTAGTTGTAAAGGGCAATATTACGGTAGATTTGTTAGACGGTGGAAAGTGGTATCCTGCCTTTAACGCAAGCCACGAGTCAAAAGACAATAATGCGACTGTTACCCTGTCCAAGGGAACAGGAAAGGACGCAAGCGAAGGTGTGATAGACCTCGCCTATTCCGGCTTTAAGCCAAAAGCTGTAACGCCAGGCGATTTGGATCCGTATGAGCGTGATAAAGCTGGTGCCTTAATACCGGAATATAATGAGAAGACAGATTTTGCAACGGCAACGATATCAAACCTTGTAATCAAGAATGGTCTCTTGAAAATTCAGAGTGCATTAGCAAAATCTGATGCAGCTGAAGATAGCAAGACGGACAGTATTACTGTTACAGAATTGATATTTACTGGTGAGCTAAAGATTCAGGTCATGTATGACCCGTTCTTTGCGAAGGCAACAGGCAAAGGCAAATTTGATGGAAAACAAATTGCAGTGCTAACTGCCACTAAATTTTCAACAGGTACGGTAACAGGCGTTACCACAGAGTATGATGGTAAAAAATTTACCCCAACATTTGCTTTTGATGATACTAAAGGCATCATTTACATAGCTGGTTTTGAGTTTGATGCTGGTGGTCCAGTGCCGCCAGATCCGCAAAAATCTACTAAGACGGTAACAGAGCTGAGCAAAGAAGGGGATAAACCTTGGAAAGAAATCACCGTTACAGGTGCGGATATAACAAATGAAACACCTGCTGCAGTTTGGCTTGAAGACAAGGTTGACCCGAAAGCGGGGATTGGCGAGTTTAAGTTGGATGAGAAAGGCGCCACGATTTCTGCAACGTCCACAGCCGATAGCAAAAATCTTTGGCTTTTTGGTATATATATGAAGGAAAAAACTAAAGGGCATACCATTACCCTTAGTGGTGGTCCTGCTACAATTTCTGTGGTTAACACACTAAACGAAAAAGGTGCTGGAGCAACAGGGCTTAACGCAGAGTGGCTCACTGTTAAAACTGGTGGTAAGGACCTTACAGTTGAGACAGTTCAGGCTAAGGCAGATTGTGCATACGGAATTGTGCTGGATGGCGCTACGCTAGACCTTACTAACGGTACTACCTATGGAAAGCTGACAATAGGCTCAAATGACACAGGTAAGGGTATAAGCTCTGCTAGTGAAAAATACGTCACAGGTCTTAACCTTATAAGTGATGCGACAATTAACAGTGGTGCGATAGATATTAAAAATGTGTCGTCAGAGAGTAGTGGCACAGTGTGTGGTTTGAGTTTGTCTGACAATGCCAGTGCTAAGACGAATGACAAGGATGTAACAATTACAGAAATTAAGTCTTCTGGTATGGCTGCAGGGCTATCACTGGTCAAAGGTTCCGAATTAGACCTCGGAAGTGGCAAACTTACAATAGATGGTGTAAAGTCGACAGGTTCGGGTGGATTTAATCTTGCCGTTGGGTATCTAGTGGATCAGGCAACTGTGGCGCATAAGGGATCCGTGTCTATACGCAATGTAGAAGGTCCAGGAGCTTTTGCAATTGCTACGATTACGTCTGTGGATGGGAATCCTGCCAAGCTTACCCTTGGATATAATGATGAGAAGGGAACAACTCTTAGTGGTGGCACATATCAAATAGAAGGTGATGTGGTGGCTGCCAAGGTGCTTGAAACCGCTACTTCAGAGCTAAAAATGGCATTGCAAAACGATGCTTCTTACCTCTATGGTAACTTCTTGACAAAATTCGATCTTATGGGCTTAAAGGAACAAGGCAATATTACGTTAGATTTGTTAGACGGTGGAAAATGGTATCCAGTTTCTGTCGCAGACCCCAAGTTTGAAAATGATGCGACTGTTACCCTGTCCAAGGGAACAGGAAAGGACGCAAGCGAAGGTGTGATAGACCTCGCCTATTCCGGCTTTAAGCCAAAAGCTATTGTAAAGCCAGGCGATTTGGATCCGTATGAGCGTGATGAAAATGGTGCCTTAATACCGGTATATGATAATGACAAGACAGCTTTTAGAACGGTACAGGTATCAAACCTCGTAATCAAGAATGGTCTCTTGAAGATTCAAAGTAACGTGAAAACCTCTGGTAGCAAGGCGGATGCACTTGTTGCAAGTGCTTTAACGATTGGCGATGGTGCAGAATTAAAAATTCAGGTCATGTATGACCCAGCCTTCAAGGATGCTACAGATGATATTACTGGCGAGCATATTGCAGTGCTAACTGCCACTAAAGTAGTCGCTGGTACCTTGTCAAAAGATATGGTAACAGGCGTTGCCACGATGTACGGTGATAAAAAATTCACCCCAACGTTTGATTTTGATGCTACCCACATTTACTTAACCGGTTTCACCTATGGTGGTGAACCACCAGTGCCAACGGGAGTAAAAACGACAAGCGAAGCACTTGGTTCAAAGGGTGCAGAGACGGATACCACATTTTTTGAGATGACGGCAGATGAAAAGCTCACAGAGGCATGGGGTACGTTTATAGCACGTTCAGGTGGAAAGACCACACTTACCCTAAAGGGTGCGGGAACAAGCAAAAATACGGTAGATGGCAATGGTAACAATGGTCTTACCGTTGATGGCAAAGATCACGCCGTAACAGTTGAAGCCATTACGGTAACGAACATGGTGAATCCATTTACTGTTACTAAGGGAAGTCTTACCTTGGATGGTGTTACCATTGGAACTGGTGTTAGCGGAGATATTACAAATGATGACATATTAACCTTGAAAGGGGTAACGACTCTTACCACATCACTAAACCTGACAGGAAGTGGAGAAACAACACTGGAAGGAACCTTGGCTGGCAGTGGTGCTCTTACAATCAAAGGCGGAAAGCTTGCACTAGACGCATCACAATACCTTGCAGATCGTCTGGTTCTAGACGAAGGAGGAACACTTAAATTTACCGGTGGCACACTTTCAGGAGATATAAATAACAATGGCACAGTAACAGCCGAAAGCGGAGTTGTGGTGAATAGTACAATCACAAACGCAAAGACAACCTCAAAGACAGAGATCAAAAAAGGTGCATCCTTTGGAGCAAATGGCAAGATAGACGGAGGTGTAGCAAGTATCGGTGAAGATGTAAAGTTTAGCAGCAATAATGTTGCAAACCTTACTGAGCTTTCTGCCACAAATTCTATTTATAACTTCTCTGCTACACTTGGAACAGGCACAGCAGCTTCCCCGTTCATAAAGGCAGACGATATACTGACTGTCGGTGGTAAAGCCACTGGAACAATAAAGCTTGGCACAATTAAGCTTAGTGGCACATCATCGGACGAATGGGCAGCTGATACTTCACAGGTAATGCAATACCTTAATGCAGAAGATGGAAGCAGCCTTGAGATTGTCGGTAGCAAAATGCAGACAAGCACAGGCTATAAATATACCTTTAGTCAGGCAATGAAAGATAATAAAGCATGGGTTGGGTATATGACTGTTCTTAAGCAAGGAGGAGCAATATCATATACCTTGAAAGAGATAGTGAATGCAAATCCAACAGAAGCCGGAGAAATAGACAGTTACATTGTTGAAGGGCTTTATGATGTTACGAAAGACCTTGGAGCGCTTAACAATCAGAAGAGAAATGGCGAATTTACGATATTCGGCAACACTGAAGGAGATGCTCCAGTGCTCTACGGTAATGGCAATAAGGGTATAACAGTAGCTGACACAGAGCAAGGCGGAAAGGCAGGAGATATCCTTAACATCCAAGACCTCACCATGAAGGACTTTGACGTTGCTCTGACAAACAAGGCAGATGGAGTTGTCAACCTCAGCAATGTGGACTTCACGAGCACCTCTGAGAATGCGGACATCATCAATGATGGAACCTTGAATCTTAATGGAGAAGTGAGTTTTGGTGCTGGAGTGGATGGCAAGGGTACAATGAATGTGGCATCTGACCAGACCTTTGCGGATGGTGTAACCATAGTACAAGCTAAGGTCAATAACGAGGCAGACCTTGAGAATAATGCACTGATAAGAGTGACAGATGTAGTCAACAAAAAGAAACTTACCACAAGCATGGAGAATCTTTTTGCTAAGACAATAAGCAATAGTGGTACGTTTGATATCACTGGTGGCACACTTTCACAAACCGTAGCGAACAAGGATGGAATTACAAAGCTTGAAAAAGGTGCATCCTTTGGAACAAGTGGCAAGGTTGACAATGGCAAGGCAGAACTTAAAGAAGATGTTAATTTTAGCGCTAAGAACGTTACAAATTTAACAGGCCTTGATACCGACAATGCAACATATGACTTCTCTGCGACATTGGGAGAAGGTACAGCAGCTTCCCCGTTCATAAAGGCAGACGATATACTGACTGTCGGTGGTAAAGCCACTGGAACAATAAAGTTTGGCAGTATTTCACTGAAGGGTGTAGCATCTGAAGATTGGGCAAAAGACACCTCAAAAGAAATGCAGTACATGACAGCGGCAGCTGGAAGCAACTTAATAATTTCCAATAGCAAATGCTACCAAGTGGTTTCTGGTTCAGGCATAATCGATTATACATTCAGCCAGGCGATGAATGGAGAAGATGCCAGAATAGGCTACATGAATGTAGAAAAGAAGAGTTCAGCGAAACAAATACAAGACTTGGTGTCGGACCCAGAATCCAGTGGTTTCTCAGTTGAAGAAGGAAGTGACATAGATGTAGAAGGAGGTACCCTTGGTGTGCTCGATACCTCTGGGAAAGAAGACCCAACCTATACGATATCAGGCAAAAATGCAGAAGATACATCTCTTGTTGGAGATGGAGATAGTGAAAAGACTGGAATAACCGTGGCAAACGATGGAGACACCCTCATTGTAAAAGACATAACGATGGATAATTTTGGTGTTGATATAGAAAACCAAGAAGGTGGAACAGTCAAACTAGAAGACATAGCATTCACGCGGACGCAAGGAGAAGCAGATATCGTCAACGAGGGAACAGTAAATCTTAACGGAACGGCCACGTTTGACAAAGGTATAAAGGATGATGACTTCAAGGGAACAGTGGTGGTTGGAGCAGGTGCTACAGTTGCAGGACAGGGCACCAATGCTACTTCAATCAACACAGGTAAGCTTGAGGGACAAGGAGACCTTACAGTTAAGGGTGTAACCATAAACCTTGGTGAAACGATAGATGGCAAGGTAGCAGGTAACTTTACATTGGAAGGAGCAGTGCTTGCAGGAGCCGGCAAGGAAAACACGGCAGAGACGACAAGCTCACTTACCGTTGCTAAAAATACGAGCTCAGGCTTCAAAAACCTGTCCTTCACAGTGGTTGATACTGCAAATATTAATGGCAAACTCACGCTTGATGCAGCAGAGCTCAATGGTGGCGATATAAACGTAAACGCTTCAGGTAGACTTGAGGCTATGAACGGTAGCACGATATCAGGTAATTTGACGACGTTTGGTACATTTAGCGTGTATGGAAATACAACCATAGCAGGAAGCTTTACACCAAAAGGAGCTCTCATCTTCCATCTTGATGGACACAAGGCAGACGATATCTTCCTAACCACACAAACTCCAGTTAACCTAAAGAACGCAGCGGTTGGGCTTATTCAGAATGACCCATACTACAAGCTTTCACAGGGCGAGAAGATGACCCTTGTGACTAATATTGTTAAGGATAGCTACAGAGGACCATCTGCAATGAGCGCAAGGAGTTCAGGTGGTGTTGCGACGTACACCTATAGCGTAGGAGAAGCAGCTCTTCCCAGCAAGTCAGTAGCTGCAAGAGTAAATTCAGCGCAGTCTGTGAAGGCTGAGAACAATCACGATGCGAAGTACGCGGTAGAGGTAGCGAACGGGTTGCCGAATGCTCAGGGAATGAGCGAGGCTAAAATTGTTGACGCCACTGTGACAACAAATGACCAAGGAGGAGTTGTCCTTGGTGAAGAAAATGCAAATGACGTTTACGCCCTTGTGCTTGGTTACCTTGGTCATGAAGCTACCAAAGAGACAAAATCCTTCAGTCAGGCAAAGCTTGCAGTAACAGCTGCAGTAAACAGCGGAAGCGACCTTATCGCGACATCTGTGATGGAAAACGCAACACCAAGTGGCAAGAAATGGGAAACATTCGCTGCCCTCGGAGGAAGCCGCAATCGCTATGACGAGATAGGCAGTAACGTAGACCTCAACATGTTCAACGTAGCAGCAGGACTTTCTGGCAAGGTGTTTGACAATCTTACACTTGGAGTGTTCGTGGAAGGTGGAGATGGCCGCTACAACACAGAAGATAGATTTGCAGCCGAAAGCGTTTTGGCAAAGGGAGATGTAAACTACTTCGGTGGAGGTTTGTTTGCAAAATATGAAGGAAAGAAAACAGACCTTGGTCAGTTCCATGGAGAAGCGAGCATGAGAGCAGGACATATAAACAGCAAATACAACAGTGCCAACTTCAACCCAGGAACCTTCACGAGCTTTGACCTTAGCGGTTCATACCTCGGAGCGCACGCAGGATTTGGTTACAAGTGGAATGTTAGTGGCAAGCGCACCATAGACACCTATGTTAAGTATCTATGGAGCAGACAGGGCAACTCAAGCAACGTAATGGACGGTGAGACAATAGACCTTGAAGCCATAAACAGCCACAGACTCCGTGCAGGATTCCGCCTCAATGGACAGTCAAACGACAAGGGCTTTAACCTATTCGGAGGGCTTGCCTATGAATATGAGTTTGACGGAAAGGCAAAGGGTTCAGTTGGAACAAGCGCGATGCCAATGTCAGACTTTAAAGGCGGAAGCGGCTTGGCAGAATTCGGAGTTAAATTCGATAGACTGAACAGTGCCTGGAAGGGAGAACTTTCTCTTCAGGGTTACACAGGCAGACGTGACAGCATAGGAGCTAATCTTAGTATTTGGTATATGTTCGGTAAATAAAAAATAAAACGAGGATTATATACCTCATCTGCTTTGCGGTTGGGCGTAAAAGGATGCTCGATGGACGGTAAGTCCACCTGCGCTCCTTTTGCACCCAACCGCTTTGCATCTAAGGCATATAATCCTCGTTTTTGGTTAAGTGTTGTGCTATACGGTTCAGCCGAAGCCATAAGCGCTGCACGAAGCGCAGCGCTTATGACTAAACATAAAAGTGCTTATGGCTGATAAAATAACTTTGTAACGAAAAGCTAATAATTTGTGGTAGAATACCAAAAAGATTCTGAATTTGAGGTGGTAAGATGAGACCAAGGAAAAATCGTGTGATGCTTGTCGGCACGACCACGAGTGGAAAGACTACACTGTGCCAACGCATTGCAAAGGACGATATGTCATACAGAAAAACTCAAACGGTTAATGTTGTCGGCGGATTTTTGCTTGACACACCGGGAGAGTATTTGGAAAGGGTGCATCGTCATTCCTATCTTTTGGTTTGCAGCTATGAAGTTGATGTTGTTGTCTTTGTACAAGACCCAACAAAGCCATCTTCACTCTTCCCACCAAATTTTAACACCTTGTTTCAACCAAAACCATGCTATGGGATTATCACAAAAATTGACATAGCAACAAAAGAACAAATTGAAACAGCGCGCAAGTATCTTCTTCTTGCTGGCTGCAAGGAAATTTTCTTGCTTAGTGCTGTTACAAACGAAGGAGTTAAAGAATTTTTGACTGCCATGGGGCATGGTGACGATGAATAATTTTTCAAAGAAAAAAGAAAATAATAAAATTACTGTTGCAATTGTCGATGATGAACCAATCACAAGAATGGACCTTCGTGAAATTTTGCAAGCTGCTGGCTATTTGGTGGTAGCAGAAGCTGCTGACGGATTTGACGCAATAGAAATCTGTAAAAAACATCGCCCTGATGTTGTTATGCTTGACATAAAGTTGCCACACCTTGACGGGCTCACTGCTGCAAGGGCGATTATAAAGGATAATTTGGCAGACACGGTTATCATGCTCACGGCTTATAGTGACAAAAACTTTATAGACGAAGCAAAGGAAACAGGTGTTGCCGGATATCTTGTAAAGCCTTTTGACGAAAGGTCTCTTATCCCCTCTATAGAAGTTTTAGTTGAGAGATCACGTGAATTTCAACGAATGAGACGTGAGGCAGAAAAAACAGAACAAAAGCTCCAGGAACGCACTATTGTAGAAAGAGCCAAGGGGGTTATCATGAAGGCTCGTGGAATTTCTGAGGAACAAGCTTATATCTATATCAGAACCTTGAGCCAAAATAAATCTTTGCCTATGAAAGAAATTGCAGAATTGATTTTATCTAGGAGTAATACCGTTCAATGGCAGGAGTAGAAAATATTTCAATCCGCCGTCTCTGTAAGGAGAACACAAGTCTAACCGATGCTGACATAGCAATTATTGAATCGATGGCTCTTGGGCTAAAAACCTTTGCTAACCTTGCTGACGCAGATATTTTCATAGATTGCCCCACTAAAGATGGAGATACTATTGTCGTTGCAGAAGCAAATCCGGATTATGTGGAGTCGTCATACAAAAATACTGTTGTTGGTCTTTTGGCAAAAAGCAAGGATGAACCTGCTGTGGCGCGAACATTCAAACTCGGTGTTGCAACAAAGCTGATGAAGGCACGCACGCAGGAAAACACGCATGTTGTACAAACAGTTGAGCCAATTAAAAACGACAGTGGACAGGTTATAGCTGTCCTTATCCAAGAAAAAATGGCAGATGAATTGCAGGTTTCCCGTGAACATATACATCTTTCGCAAGACAGCTCACGCCTTGTGGCGGATGCAATTACCCACATGGTGAAGAAAGAAGAAAACTGGCTGACAGATGTTATTGACGAGGCGCTAATAATTGTAGGAAAAGACGGACGTGTTAGCGCATGCAACTCTCTTGCAGTTTCTCTTTATAAAAAATTGGGTTACGAAAGAGACTTGCTTGGGCAAAATTATTCAAACGTTATGCAAATTTACCCTGAAATGTCAAGTGTGAAAGACGAAAAAGGATTTGTGGAGTTTGAAGTGGAATTTGCTGGGGTGAACCTTGTAATCCGTAGAATCGATATAAATACGGATGACACGGATTTTGCCCTCATTATAAAAGATGTAACAGAAATAAAGGCAAGAGAAAAGGAACTTGTTTTGAAAGCTGTTGCAGTGGAAGAAATGCACCACAGGGTGAAAAATAACTTAAACACTATAGCAAGCCTTTTACGTTTACAAAGTCGTAGAACGCAAGATAAGGAAGCGCAAAAAATTTTGCATGAAACAATGAACAGAATTTTGTCCATTGCAATTACCCATGAGCTACTGAGCCGGGTTGGTGTTGATAATGTTTCCATACAGGAAGTAGTACAACAGATTAGAAATAATGCCCTGCGTTACAGCTCTGGTGACTTATCTGGTTTGCCGATTGATGTTGCTGTTAGGGGAGACGATTTTCTAGTCAGCTCCATGGTGGCCACTCATGTTGCAATGGTTGTGAATGAATTATTGCAAAATTCACTGAATCATGCATTTTCTCCAAAAGAAATTTTCAAAAACTCTAGACAAAAAGCTTTTGTAGATGTTATAATCCGTCGTGGAAACTTGTATTCATCAATTGAAGTTTGCGACAACGGAGTCGGTTTTGATGTAGCAAGGGCTAATGGCAACAATACGCTGGGGCTTGGCATAGTTCAAACTCTTGTTAAAGAGCGTTTGGAAGGCAAACTAAACATTACCTCAAGCAAAGATGGAACGGCTGTTATTTTTGATTTTAAAAACATCTAGCTGCTCACTTTTAATGGAATAATATTATCCGATGGTGGAATTAAATAGCAAAACGACGAAGTTTTGTAGGGTGTTTTTGTGCGCCTTAACAAGACTCCGTCGTTTTTTGTTTTTTAGCTTTTTAGCACAAAGCATTAAGAAAGGAAGATAAAATGTGCGTTAAATCTGGGACAAGACAAGAAACCATGACAAGCGTCGGTATAGACCTTGGAACTTCCACAACGCAACTGATTTTCAGCGAAATTGTTGTTGCAAACAAGGCTGGAAGTTATATGGTTCCACGTGTTGATATCATAGATAAAAAAGTCATATATAGAAGCCCGATTTACTTTACGCCACTCCTTTCTCCAACGGAAATTGACACAGAGGCTGTTAAAAGAATTGTAACTAACGAATATAAAGCTGCTGGAATTACCCCTGAAATGGTTGATAGCGGAGCTGTTATCATCACGGGAGAAACTGCTAGAAAACAAAATGCCAATCTTGTTTTGAAGGCACTTTCAGAATCCGCAGGGGAATTTGTCGTGGCAACAGCAGGACCAGATCTTGAATCCGTTCTTTCAGCCAAGGGAGCTGGAACAGACACGTTCTCTGAAGAGCGTCGCTGTGTTATGGCAAATTTAGACATCGGCGGTGGCACAACAAACATTGCAGTCTTCCAAAAAGGTACAATTCTTGGCGTGACCTGTCTTGACATAGGTGGCAGACTTATAAAGATAGATCAAAATAAAAAGATTACATATATATATAGCAAGACGCAAGCGCTTGCGGAACGTCACGGTCTTTCAATTCGTGTTGGTGACATTGCAGATATTGATAAAATTTCACGCCTTTGTGAAATCATGGTAGAAATTTGTGCAGAAAGCATCGGACTTGCCACTGTAACAGACGAGCTAAAGCCTTTTTATACAAACGATGGTAAGGGACTTCCAAAAATTCCGCCAATAAACGCTATCACACTTTCTGGTGGGGTTGCAGCAGTTTTTTACGATGAAGACAATCTCTATTCCAACGATGTTTTTAAGTATGGCGATATTGGAGTTTTGCTTGCTAGAGCATTCAAAAATAGCAAGGCATTTCGTCAAATAGAAATTGTTCGTCCCACAGAAACAATAGGGGCGACAGTTGTCGGAGCCGGCATTCACACTACAGAAATTTCTGGTAGCACAATTTCCTACGCCGAAGGAATTTTACCAATAAAGAATTTGCCTATTTTAAATGTTGGTGACGAAAACGAAGCAGAGCCAGCAAAAATTGCAACGTCAATAAAAAATCAGCTTTCTTTATACAAAACTGATGGAAAACTTGATCAGCTTGCAATTTCTTTTAAGGGTGATGGCTACACAACCTTTAATGAACTTCAGGCTCTTGCAGACGCAATAATAGATGGTGCAAGAGAAATTATAGAAAGTATCCGTCCACTTATTATCGTAGTAGAAGCGGATATTGCAAAGGCACTGGGGCACTGCATAAACTTCAAATTGACAAACAAAAAGCCAGTTATTTGCATAGATGGAATCAGGACATTGACTGGGGACTATATAGATATTGGAGAACCAGTCTGCGGTGGACATGTCCTGCCGGTGGTCATAAAAACCTTGATATTTAATTCTTAAGATTTTTTGCCATAAAGAACTTAAAGGTTCTGGCTTTGCCAACCGCTTATGGCTAATGTTTTTATAATTTTGGGATTGTCCGTTAGAACGTTGTTCTCTCGGTTATCTAAATAGACTACAAAAATCCAAAGAAAGGTGGAAGCCCTAATGAAACTCAAGACAAAGCTTTTTGGTCATAACTACGAATTTAAATCTATTCGCGAAGTTATGGCAAAAGCAAATGAGGAAAAATCCGGTGACAGACTTGCTGGTATCATAGCAGAGTCAGCGGAAGAGAGGGTAGCAGCGAAGGTTGTTTTGTCCAACCTTACACTTCACGACATTCGTGAGTGTCCAGCTGTTCCCTACGAAGAGGACGAAGTCACTCGTATCATTCAAGATGCTGTGAATGAAACGATTTACAACGACTTCAAGGACATGACAGTTGCAGAGTTTCGTGAATGGCTACTTGCTGACACGACAACAACAGAAATGATTCGTCGTGCAAGCCGTGGCCTCACATCAGAAATTGTTGCAGCAGTCTGTAAATTGATGAGCAACCTAGACCTCATCTACGGTGCAAAGAAGATGAGAGTGTCTGCACACTGCAACACGACAATAGGTTTGCCAGGCACATTCTCAAGCCGTTTGCAGCCAAACCACACAACAGACGATCCAAAGGGAATTATCGCTTCTGTTATGGAAGGTCTTTCCTTAGGTTGCGGCGACGCAGTTATTGGCTTGAACCCAGTTGACGATTCAGTTGAGAGTGTAGCTCGTATCTTGAAAATGTTTGACGAGTTCAAGAGAAAATGGGAAGTCCCGACACAGATTTGTGTTTTGGCACACGTCACAACACAAACAGAAGCAGCAGACAAGTTCAATGCACCAATTGACCTTATGTTCCAATCCATAGCTGGTTCTCAAAAGGGCAATGAAGCCTTTGGCCTCACGGCGAAGATGCTAGATGAAGGCCGCGAAATGATGCTCAAGAAGGGCACATCAACAGGACCAAACGTTATGTATTTTGAAACAGGTCAAGGCTCTGAACTTTCAAGCGACGCACACAACGGTTGGGACCAGGTTACAATGGAAGCACGTTGCTATGGCTTTGCAAAACGTTATCAGCCATTCCTTGTTAACACAGTTGTCGGCTTTATCGGGCCAGAATATCTCTATGACTCAAAACAGGTCACAAGAGCAGGCCTTGAAGACCACTTCATGGGCAAGCTGACAGGTGTCTCAATGGGTTGCGATGCTTGCTACACCAACCACATGAAAGCAGACCAGAACGATATTGAAAACCTTGCGACACTCCTCGTTGCAGCTGGATGCAACTACATCATGGGTGTTCCAGAAGGTGACGACTGCATGCTCATGTATCAGTGCACAGGTTATCATGAAGCGGCTTCACTTCGTGAAGTATTTGGACTCCGCCCAATCAAGGAATTTGATGAATGGCTTGAAAAGATGGGCATTTCAGAAAATGGACATCTCACCGGTAAAGCCGGCGATGCCTCCATCTTTCTTAGCAAGTAATGAGAGGAGGAGCCAATATGATTTCCGAAAATGAACTCAAAACAATAATCGAACAGGTATTTCACGAAATGAACATTGCTCCACAAGAGGGAACAGTGTCAGCAGTGAAAAAAGCATGTAACAGCGGTTGTGTGCAGGCTCAGGCTCAAAATGTAGAAGAAGGCTACTTGCCAGATATAACGCAAATAGACATCAGAACCCAATATTTGGTAAAAAATCCAGAGCACAGGGACGAATATTTCGAGTTAAAGCAGCTCGCTCCTTGCCGTCTCGGTATTGGTAGAGCGGGGGCACGATATAACACTTTGCCACAGCTTGAATTCCGCGCAGCACACTCCGCAGCACAGGACGCAGTCTTTTCACCAGTTGATGAAGCACTGATTGAAAAGCTTGGGCTTTTCACAGTCGTTACGCAGTGCGACAGCAAAGACACATATTTGACTCGTCCAGACCTTGGAAGGAAACTTTCTGAGGAAGGCGTAAAGATAATCAAAGAGAAATGTGCAAAGAATCCAACAGTTCAGATTTATGTTTCTGATGGACTTTCTTCCGCAGCTGTTGCAGCAAATACAGCAGATGTTTTGCCAGCAATTATCCAAGGACTTAAGGCACAAAACATAAATGTTGGTACACCATTCTTTGTTCAGTATGGTAGAGTTGGCGTAATGGATCAGATTACGGAGTTGACAGGAGCAACAGTTACCTGTGTTCTTATTGGTGAAAGACCTGGTCTTATCACGGCTGAGTCCATGTCAGCCTACATTACATATAAGGGAACGGTCGGTATGCCAGAAGCACGCCGCACAGTTTTCTCAAACATTCATAAAAACGGTACAAGCCCAGTTGAAGCTGGTGCACACATCGCAGATATCATAAAAATTATGCTGGAAAAGAAAGCCAGCGGAACAGATTTAAAACTGTAATAAAATTTAAAGGAGGATTCTATTATGAAAAGAGATCCAATCCCAGCAAAAGTATTGGCCACAAAAATCATTCCAAACGTTAACCCAGATCTTGCAAAAGAGCTTGGCTTAACAAAGGACCAGAGATCACTCGCACTCATCACAGCTGATTGCGATGATGTCACCTACACAGCACTTGACGAAGCAACAAAAGCTGCAGACGTTAAGGTTGTTTATGCAAAGAGCTTCTACGGTGGTGCTTCCTGCGCCAACACAAAGCTCGCTGGTGAAATTATCGGTATTCTTGCCGGTCCAAACCCAGCAGAAGTTAAGAGCGGTCTTGCTGCTTGCGTTGATATGATTGAGAACGTTTGCCACTTTGTTTCTGCAAACGAAGATGACACAATTGTTTACTATGCACACTGCATTTCACGTACTGGTAGCTACCTTTCCGCAGGTGCTGGCATTCCAGAAGGTGAAGCCCTTGCATACCTCATTGCTCCGCCACTAGAAGCGATGTATGCAGTTGATGCAGCCTTGAAAGCAGCCGACGTGTCCTGCTGCGTACTCTATCAGCCACCGAGTGAAACCAACTTTGCAGGTGCGCTCCTTACTGGTACACAGTCCGCATGTAAATCTGCTTGCGAAGCTTTTGCCGCAGCAGTTGAGTATGTTGCAGACAACCCAAGAGTACAATAAGCTAAGAAGGTAGAATAAGATGCAAGCCCTGGGGCTTATTGAGCTTTATGGAATGGTAACAGCCATTGAAGCCCTCGACTCAGCCTTGAAAGCAGCGAATGTTTCGCTTCAAGACATGACTATTGTTAAGGGTGGTCTCGTTACTGTTACGGTGCTTGGTGATGTTGGTGCTGTCAAGGCAGCAATGGACGCAAGTGCAGCAGCAGCAGAGAGAGTTGGTCGTGTTATTTCTGTCCATGTCATTCCACGTCCACATGAATCAATTGACCTGCTTCTTGGCTCAAAAGAACAACAGGCAAATTCTGTTAAGAGGGTTTTAGGACAGGATAAGCCAAAAGAAGCTAAAGTGGAAAAGACAGCAAAAACAAAGCCTGCTGCCACCAAAAAGCCAAAAGCAACAAAGAAAAAGTAATTTAGGAGGCAACAAAAATGCAGTTGTATGATAAAGATTTGTTGTCCATGCAGGAAGTCCGTGAGTTAGTTGGTGCTGCAAAAGCTGCACAGATGGAACTTGCCACAAAGGATCAAGCCTATGTGGACAGAATTGTAAAGTCGATAGCAGACGCTGGTGTCAGAAACGCTGAGCGTCTTGGCAAGATGGCTTGGGAAGATACAGGATTCGGCAAGCCAGAAGACAAACTTATAAAAAATATTTTTGCCTCAAAATATGTGTATGAATACATCAAGGATATGAAGACAATCGGTGAGATTGAACACGATGAAAAACGTGGACTTACCGTCCTTGCTGTTCCAATGGGAGTTATTGCAGGTATCGTTCCTTCAACAAACCCAACATCAACTGTTTTTTATAAAGCAGAAATTTCAATCAAGGCAGGAAACGCAATTGTTTTCTCCCCACACCCAGCAGCAAAGCGTTGCATTGGCGAAGCGGTAAAGGTCGTTCGTCAGGCAATTGCAGAAGCTGGTGGCAATCCGGATTTGGTTTCTGTAGTTTCAATACCAACCATGCAGGCAACAGATGCTCTTATGAAACATCCAGATACAGCACTCATCTTGGCAACTGGTGGTTCTGCAATGGTTCGCTCGGCCTATTCTTCTGGTACCCCAGCACTTGGTGTTGGTCCAGGAAATGGTCCAGCTTACATTGAAAAAACAGCAAATGTTGCTGAAGCTGTCAGAAAAATTTTGTTGTCAAAGACATTTGACAATGGAACAATCTGTGCTTCCGAACAGTCTGTCATCTGTGATGACGATATGGCAGCAACAGTTCAAGCAGAGATGGAGCGTCAGGGAGCATATTTCTTGAGTGACGCTGAACGCGATCAACTTGGTAAATTCATCCTCCGTGGTAACGGAACGATGAACCCAGAAATTGTTGGTAAGAGCGTAAAAACAATCGCAAATCTTGCAAAGCTTACAAATGTTCCTGAGAATGCAAGAGTCCTTGTTGCTCGTGAAGATGGTGTTGGCAGAGGTCACCCATATTCAAACGAAAAGCTTGGTCCAATTCTTGCTTTTTATACCGGTGTTGACTACAAAGATGTTTGCAAGAAGTGTATAGAAATTCTTCGTTATGAAGGAAGTGGTCATACCTTCTCAATGCATTCACAGAATGATGAGCTTATTAGATACTTTGCAGAGAGAGTTCCTGCATCACGTATCATTGTAAACACCCCATCTTCACTTGGTGGAATTGGTGCAACTACGGGTCTTATGCCATCACTTACACTTGGTTGCGGTGCATCCGGCGGAAGTGCAACATCAGACAATGTTGGTCCAATGAACCTTATCAATAAACGCTACATAGCTAAGGGTATTAAGACTATGGAGGAAATCAAGGCAGAAGCTCCAACTTGCGTTGATGGAATTTGTGGTTATCCGCCAACAACCAGCGTTACAAATCAGAATATTGATATAGACGCTATTGTTAAAATGATAGTAGAAAAATTAAATGCCTAAAAGGCTCAAAAAATAGGAGGAAAAAATTATGGCAAACGTTAATATTGCACTCGGAATGATTGAAACAAAGGGACTTGTTGCAGCAATCGAAGCATCTGATGCTATGGTCAAGGCAGCAAATGTTACACTTATCGGCAAGGTTCATGTCGGTGGTGGACTTGTTACAACAATGGTAAGAGGTGATGTTGGTGCCGTTAAGGCAGCAACAGACGCAGGAGCCGCAGCAGCAGAAAGAGTTGGAGAGCTAATCTCTGTCCACGTCATTCCACGTCCGCACGAAGAAGTTGAATTCATCCTTCCAAAGCTAGAGAAGTAATCGTTAGTGATTACTTTCGGTTAGGAGGTGAATGCTTTGAAGGTTATCACAGAGGCTTTTTTGCGTGACGAACTCAGAATGGAGACGCCAGAAGTTTATATCGTGCCAGATGGCAAGATATTATCCCCTGCGGCTCGTGAATATCTGATGCAACGCAAAATAAAGATAAAGCTTCCAAAACAGTTGCGATATAATCCAGAACCGTCAAAGCCAGAGCCAAATGAAGTGCAGCAAGTAGGTAAATTGTTAGAAGAAGAGGCAAAACCTGTTGACTCGTCGCATAAGTATGTGGACAATGAAACGAATGCTTTTTATGACGAAAAACCTGAGGATATGACTGCACTTTATGGCAACTCACTCGTATTTAAGGATAATCCACGCATAGAGTTTCGTGGCAAATTGGACACCTTGCAGTCCATGGTAGTTCTTTACCAGTCCTTTATAGCGGAGGATGTAGCACACGAAAAGTTGCTTGAGCATCTAGGCTCAATAGTACACGCATTAGGAGAAATGATGAGATGCGATGTGCTAAATGAACCATATAATATGCCGGATGTACTCGGTCTAACTCAGCATGAATTACACGACAGAAGCCATAATCCGATGAAATATTTTAAAGTGAAGCAAATGGTTTTACCCCACTATAAATATGGAAAGGCTTATGCAATGCTTAATCGTTTGAGAACTGCGACAAGAGAGACAGAGGTAATCGCAACGAGAGCTTTCCGTGTGAAAAATATATCTGGAAGAACAGATATAATTAAGGGCTTAAACAGATTGTCCAGTGCATTTCACGTTATGATGTGTATGTTGTTGGCTGGAGAATACGACAAAAAATAAGGCTATAGATTAGAGAAAGTTGGACAAAAAATGGCTGATTGTATTGTAAAAAAAGTTATTGAATCTTTGGAGGGAGCTGGCTTTGTGCAGGTAGAAGTTTCTGCTCGCCATGTTCACCTTTCACAAAGAGATTTGGAAATACTCTTTGGGAAGGGTGCAACACTCACTCCAAAAAGACCACTTTCACAGCCTGGTCAGTATCTTTCAGAAGAACGCGTCGTCATTCGTGGAACAAAAAGTTCAATGAAAAACATAGCAATTTTGGGACCTATTCGTCCTGCAACGCAGGTAGAACTTTCAAAGAGTGATGCCGTAGCACTTGGTGTTAAAGCTCCAGTGAGGGAATCTGGAGACACTAAAGGAAGCGGTGCCATTACGATAGAGGGTCCATGTGGAACGCTTGAATTAACCGAAGGTGCAATCGTGGCGAAACGTCACGTTCATATTACACCTGAAGTTGCGGCAAAAAATGGTTACACAAACGGACAAATTGCGCGTGTTCAGGTTTATACAGATAGACCCTTGATATTTGATGATGTTGTCCTGCGTGTTTCACCAAAATTCCGCTATAAAATGCATGTTGATTTTGACGAAGCAAATGCTGCTGGAGTGAGTGGCTTTACACTTGGAAGAATTATTACAAAATAGGTTTTCCCATGCTTGATTTAGAACGTATAGATGCATATATGGAGCGTGTTACAGACTCGGAGACAGAGACTTTTGTTCCCGAGTCACGCACGCTAAAGTGTGGGCTTGATCTTGGAACTGCTTATATAGTCATTGTGGTTTTGGACGAACAAAACAATCCTGTTGCCTGTGAAAAACAGGCAGCGGAAGTTTTGCGCGATGGTGTTGTTGTTGATTATGCTGGGGCATCAAGAATTGTCCGTGAACTGAAAAAAAAGCTAGAAGAGCGTCTTGGCTGCGAGTTACAGAATTGTGCAATCGCAATGCCTGCTGGAACAGAATCCAGTGTACGTACCCATAAGTACGTTGCAGAGGGTGCTGGCTTTGAAGTGACGGGGGTGTTAGATGAACCCAGTGCAGCAAATGCAGTTTACCAAATAGAAAATGGAGTTATTGTTGATATTGGTGGTGGCACAACAGGTCTTGCTGTTTTGAAAAAAGGGAAGGTTACTGATATATATGATGAGCCAACAGGTGGCACACATTTGTCACTTGTTTTGGCTGGCAATTATCACATTCCCTTTGCTGAAGCAGAAAAAATTAAGCAAGACTATTCTCGCCACAAAGAAATTCTTCCTGTTGTTCGAGCTGTTATTGAGAAAATGGCAACCATTGTTTCTCGTAACATAAAAAAGGAAGAAATTGAAGAAATTTATCTTTGTGGGGGCACCTGTTGCCTAACGGGGATTGAGCAGATTTTTGAAAAGGTTACTGGCATAAAAACCATAAAACCAAAAAATCCTTTCCTTGTTACACCGGCAGGAATTGCTGCAAGTTGCGAACCATTTAAGATGGAAACAAGAGACTACTAAAAAATTGCACGAAAAGACACATGTTTTGTGTCAAAGGAGGCGAAAGTTTTGGATTACGAAGCATTATTGCAAGAAGTTGTTCGCCGTGTTATGCAAAAATTAGCAGCCCTTGAGGCAACAAAAAATTGCACATCTCAAGGAACGTGCTCTTGCAAAAGCGAAATAACTTTTGAAGAACCGTGTTGTAAAACAAAAGAAAAAACAATCGCCAAGCGTGTTGTTACAGAGAAAGACCTCATCGCTGTAAGAGGTGAAGGTGTAACCTGTGTCCTCCTTGGCGAAAGAACAATAGTAACTGATGTGGCTCGTGATTATGCCACAAAGTTTTCTATTACACTAAAAAGACCTTCATAGGTTGGCTTAACCATGAGAATAGGTAAAGTAATTGGCAACATTTGGGCGACCAGAAAGGAAGCTCGTCTTGGTGGATTTAAGCTTATGCTTGTTCAAACAATTAACATCGCTGACGGTAGCCTAGTTGGAGAACCGATTGTTGCCACAGACCTAATAGATGCTGGGGTTGGTGAAACAATTATCTATGTTGCAGGAAGCTCTGCTAGAACTGCAAGCGGGAATTCTAGCCTGCCAGTTGACGCAACAATAATTGCAATAGTAGATAATTATGACGCTGACTTTGGTCTCCTAAAATAAAGGAGATGATTGTAGTGAATATTTTGGAGGCAATTACAGCCGCTGGAGTCGTAGGAGCTGGTGGTGCTGGATTTCCTACACAAGGCAAATTGGGCTCAAAGGCGGAATTTTTTATTGTTAATGCCGCCGAGTGCGAGCCAGTCATAGAAACAGACAAATTCCTTTGCAGAACATTTGCAAAAGAAATTGTCTCAACTGTTGCGCTTATAGCAAATTTCCTTGAAGCAAACCGTGCTGTAATAGCATTAAAAGGAAAATACAAAACAGAGATTGAAGCCTTGAACAAAGCAATTAAGGAATTAAAGTCTTCCGTTGAAATATGCCAGATGCCAACCTTTTATCCTGCTGGTGATGAACAGACTATGGTTCAGTTCGTTACGGGCAGAACTGTGCCGGAGCGCGGTATTCCACTTGCCGTAGGAGCAGTGGTTGATAATGTGGGGACGGTTTTTAATATTTATGAAGCTTTAAAAGGTTTTCCAGTTTGCAAAAAATATCTTTCTGTTGCATGTGATGGCCGTGATCCTGTTATGCTCCATGTACCAATCGGAACCAGTTTCCGTGAATGCATAGAACAGGCAGGCATAAAGAAGACAAACTATGCTGTTATCAACGGTGGCCCAATGATGGGGCGTGTTCTAGCCGATGAAGCGGCGATAGATGCAGCAGTTGTCACAAAAACAACTGGAAGCATAATTGTTTTGCCAAAGGATCATTATCTAGTTAAACGTGCAAGCCTAACAATGCAAAAGATAAAGCACCAAGCACATAGTGCTTGTATTCAGTGTCGTTTTTGCACAGATCTTTGCCCACGCTATCAGATTGGGCACATGATGCAGCCTCATATTATTATGAGGAATCTGTGGAGAGAAGATCATGTTAAAGATGACCAAGAATTGCTTTCCTTGTTTGGTGAAGCAATGAACTGTTGCGAGTGTGGAGCATGTGAACTATACTCATGCCCCATGGGACTTTCACCGAGAAAGGTTAACGCATACTTCAGACAGAAATTCCGTGAGAAGAAACTAAATTATGAGCGTTACATGACGCCAAAGGCAAGACCAACGATAGACCAAAGACGAATTCCAACAGAACGCCTTTGTGCGAGACTTGGAATTGCCGATTTAGCGAAAAGACATGTGCATGGCGAGGTAATTGAATACACTCCAAAGGAGGTATTTATTCCAACGAGTCAGCATATTGGTAGACCCGCAGAACCAGTCGTCAAGGTAGGGGACAAGGTTCAGGTTGGAGACCTTGTTGCAAAGGCAGCGGAAGGGCTTTCTGCTAATATTTCCACTGGTTTTGCAGGACGTGTTACGGAAGTATCAGCAAAGGGCGTGCGTATAACAGCAGGAGGTGAAGCCTAATGAATAATGCAATAGGAATGTTAGAATTTAACAGCATTGCTGCAGGTATTGAAACCTGTGATGCAATGGTGAAGGCTGCACAGGTTGATCTCCTTCGTGCTTGCACTTTGTGTCCCGGAAAATATATGGTGATAGTAGCTGGGGAAGTAGGACCTGTTCAGGCATCTGTTCGTCAGGGGAAAATTGTTGGTGGCGAGTTTATTGTAGATGAACTAATAATTCCAAATCTTCATAAACAAGTCATTCCTGCAGTTGCCTTGACAAATCAAATTACAGAGTTTGGTGCTGTTGGTGTTCTTGAATTTTATTCTGTGGCAAGCGCAATCGTTGCGGCAGATATGGCAGCAAAGGCAGCACAAATTACCTTGATAGAAGTTAGAACTGGCTTTGCAATTGGTGGCAAGGGCTTTGTTACATTAACAGGAGATGTTGGAGCTGTTAGGGCTGCTGTTGCAGCAGCTGAGAAGGCATCAGATCTACTCGTTAAGTCAATAGTAATTCCACGCCCTGCAAAGCAGTTATTAGAAACATTACTTTAAGTCTTAAAAAATTTAGATATGGGGGGCTGATAATGTTTAACGAAATTAAAGCAGCATGGAATCCTGAAATCTTTACAAAAACGTTTTCTGCATGGATTAACGGACTTTCCATAAACAGTGTTATCATGATGATTATGATGATCTTCATGTTAGTTGGTGCCATTGACAAAATTCGTGGTAACAAGCTCGGCTACGGTGAAGAATTTGACAATGGCTTTAATGCAATGGGACCACTTGCAGCGGCAATGGCTGGAGTTGTAGCAGCTGCCCCCGTCTTGGCACTTCTATTAAAGCCATTCATTGTTCCAATATACAAACTTGTTGGAGCAGATCCATCAATGTTTGCCACGACGCTTCTCGCATGTGACATGGGTGGTTATCCTCTTGCAATGTATCTTGCCAATAATCTCGAATTAGGTTTCTTCTCCGGTCTTATCCTTGGTACCATGATGGGACCAACCATTGTTTTTACAATTCCTGTTGCCTTGTCAATCATCAAGGCAGAAGATAGACCTTACCTAGGTGCTGGTGTTTTGGCTGGTCTTATCACAATACCGCTAGGTTGTATTGCCGGTGGTCTTGCAATGAATATGACAAAATTTGCAATACCGTTTAAGGTCATCCTTGTAAACATCATTCCGGTTATTGCAATTGCTGCTATCGTTTGTGCTGGGCTTTGGATATTTCCTGACAAGATGATTGCTGGCTTTGCAAAGTTTGGTAATTTTGTTACGGCACTAATCACAGCATTTACAGCAATTGCAGTTTTTGAATACATTACTGGCATTAAGTTCCCAATCTTTAATATTATGGTTGAAGCTGATGAGGATGGTGTCATTCCACTTGAAAGTGGACTTCTTGTTTGTGGTCAAATTGCAATTGTTCTTATTGGTGCTTTTCCAATGGTTAAGTGGATTACGAAAACCTTTGGTGGTGTATTACAGAAGATTGGTAATGCGCTTGGTATGAATGCTGCGGCATCTGCCGGTATGGTGGCAAACCTTGCAAACAACATTGCAATGTTTAACATTATGGGGGATATGGATCCAAAGGGAAAACTCCTTAATGTAGCCTTTGCTGTTAGTGCAGCATTTGTTTTTGGTGACCACCTTGGTTTTGTTGCTGGAGCACAGCCAGAGATGATTTTCCCTGTTATTATTGGTAAACTTGTTGCTGGTGTTACGGCAGTCATTGTAGCAAATATGTTAGCTCCGGTACTTCTTTCAAAAATAAAGGCTATTAAAAAAGACTAGGGTTTTTAATCATGAATGTTAGTGAAGAGCTAATCAAAAAAATTGTTACCCAGGTTTTAGCTGAACAGGGTTTGAACCAGGGGCAAAAAGAAGATTTTGTAAAGCATAAGGACAAAAGTGGCATTATCCATGTTAAGACGGACACGGTTAAATGTGAACGTTTTGAGCAAGATGGTGTCGCTTTGAAAGATATTCTAACTCTTGACGAAGCTCCTCGCATGGGAGCTGGCATTATGGAGCTTGACCATACGAGTTTTGAATGGACATTGGTGTATGATGAATATGACCTTGTGCTTGATGGTGTGTTAGAAATTGAAATAGATGGGCGTGTGGTAACAGGACACAAGGGGGATATTATATATATTCCCAAAAACAGTCACATTCATTTTCAGACACCATCAAAAACACGTTATGCCTATTTTGTTTATCCAGCAAACTGGAGCGAGCTTGTCTAACAGTTTATATTAAGACAAAAAGGCAATAGCAAGATTTCCAGTATGGTAAACTAAATTCATTTAGGAGGTGTTCATAATATGAACAAAAAAAAGGTAGTAACTTTTGTAGTTATAGTGTTGTTGATTGTGCTTGGTGTTTGGTATTTTAACTGCCCTTCATGCAGGTTTGGAAATGATTCACGCACTGTGACGATTACTACGGGTAGCACGTCGGGAACGTATTTTGCAATTGGTAAAGCAATTGCCGAAGCGGTAAATAAGAGCGGAGAGCTTAATGTCACATCAGAAAAAGGCAATGGTTCTGTTGATAACATTCAGTCTGTAGCTGATAAGGATACCGAATTGGGTATTACACAGGCAGATATTGCCTATTGGGCTTACAATGGAGAACACGTGTTCAAGAATGCACCAATCAAGAGCATCAGAGCTATTTGTGCGCTTTATCCAGAGCAAATCCAACTGCTTGTGGCAAAAAGATCAAACATTAATAAATTGGAAGATTTAAAGGGCAAAAGAGTTGGAGTTGGTTTACATGGAAGTGGTGTAGAGGGTGACGTGAAAGCACTTTTAGATCAAGCAGGTATGTCAATGGATGATATACTTACAGGCTTCCTTGATTTCTCAACCATAACCACCCTTTTCTCACACAATCGACTTGATGCTGGTTTTATTGTAGCAGGTGTCCCTACGGCTCCACTTACGGAGCTTTTTATGACAATTAACAAGAGACCCGAATGTTTTGATGTTACACTATTAAACTTTGATGATGAATTTCTTTCAAAACTTCAAAAAGCCTATCCATTCATTATTCCAAGCGTTATTCCAGCGGGAACGTATGAAGAACTCGGCGAAATTAAGACTCCAGCTGTTATGTCTTTGCTAGTGGTGCGTGAAGATGCTGACGAGGAAATGGTTTACAACTTCCTCGAAGCACTCTACAAAAATATTGATATAGTTCAGAATGCCCACAAAAGTGGTGCAAATGTTAAACTTGAGACAGCTATGCAGGGTGTCACAATTCCATTTCACCCGGCAGCTGAAAAATTTTTCAGGGATAAAGGAATCCTAAAATAAATCTTTAATAATTTAACATTACGGTCTTGACTTTTAATTTTTTACCATTATAATCGTTAACAGTTAGTAAATACAATACTCAAGGAGGAGTTATTGAATGAAGAAGTTTTCAAAGGTTTTGTTGCTTGTATTAGCAACATTGGTAACGTTTGCAAGTGTTGCGTGTGCAACGTCATGTGGTCCTGAGCCATACACAAAGCAGCCAACGCAGTATTTGCAGTGCAAGGGTTGGGAAGCAAACACAAAGAAGGTTATCAACCAGATGTTTGACGCTTTTGGCAGAAACAGCAAGAACTACAACCCAGAGTGCAGACCCTATGCTGTTTTTGACTGCGACAACACAATTTCACTCACAGACGTTCAAGAGCAGCTCTTCATCTATCAGATTGAATGGCTTCGTTTTGCTTTAAAGCCAGAAGAAATCTACGCTGCAATCACAGCGGATGTTCCAGATCTTGACAAGGTTTGGGATTATGAAGGTGTTAAGGGTTCAGTTTCTGACTTTGCAAAAGATGTTGCAGCAGCCTATGCAAAGCTTTATAAGAAGGGCTACGTTGCAGCAGATGCAAGCAAAGCAAAGCTTCATGACAAGTGGATGAAGGATCCAGACTGGGCAGAGTTTGCAGCAAAGCTTCGTTTTATGTATGACCTCATCGGTGACAACTATAGCGTCAGCGTTTCCTATCCATGGGCAGGTTATTGGTTTGCAGGCATGACACCAGCACAGGCTGAGCAGGTTGCTTACGAATCACATGTGTTCTATACAAACCTCGGCAAAAAGAACCCCAAGAACTGGACAAAGGCAAAGTGGACTTCACCAGCAAACTACAAGAGTAAGGTTGGACAGGTTTCTGTCGGCTTCCGTGTCTGCACAGGTGTTTCTGATGAAATGAGAGAGCTTATTAAGAAGCTTGATGCAAACGGAATTGATGTTTGGATTAACTCTGCCTCCCCAGTTTCAACAATTCGTGGTCTTATGAGAGCTTGGAAGCTTGAGGGTGTCAAGGATATCGTTGCCATGACATACAAAATCAAAGATGGTAAGTATCTTGCAGCATACGATTACGACCTCCATGCACAGACACAGGGCGTTGGTAAGGCTGAGACCATTGTGAAGTGCATAGCTCCTCTTTATAACAACCATGGACCAATCTTTGGTGCAGGTGACTCACAGGGCGACTTCAATTTCATGACGGAGTTTAAGGATACAGTTTGTGGTATCATGATCAACCGTCAGCGTAAGGATGACGCAGGCCTTTGCGCAGCAATCGCTGTGTATCAGAATGAAAAAGGTATAGACCTTTACAAGGCAATGAAGGCTGGCGAAATCCGTTTCGTTCTTCAGGGACGTCAGGAGAACGGTGGTTTCTTCTGGCCACAGACCGGCACACAGCTTGTTGGCAAGGATAAAACTGCTACCCTCGCTGAAAAAGCAGAGAAGTGGCTTGCTTCCCTCAAGAGCGGTGAGAAGACACCAAACACACTCTTGAATGATTGCACAAATCTCACAGGAAAACTTAAGGAATATATCGGTACAAAGAAGAGATAATCTTTTCTACGAAAATAAAAAGGGCGGTGAATTTTTCACCGCCCTTTTTATTTCATATCAATTGACATCACATTTATTGGGTGCTAAAATCACTAGCACGATTTAACGCATATTATGCAAAGGAGGCATGCAGTACTATGAAGAAATTTTTCACGATGTTGTTAGTTGTTGGTTTAGTTTTAGCAATCCAGGCACCTTGTTTTGCTGATGACTTTATTAAAGAAATAGGTAAAGAAATAGTAAAGGAACAGATAAAAAGACAGACAAAAGCAACATTAAAAAAAGCTATGTCTGATCAAAAAAGTAATTTGAAATCCCAGAGTTCAAAAATGAAGAATGCTGCTAAAGAGGGAAAGTCTTTTTATAATTCCTTGCGTAGTGATAACAGAAGGAAGCCAGAAGAGAAGAAATCACTGGTGGTTGGGTTTGGTCCAGCATGTCCACCCTACAGTTTTGTAGCTGACGATGGGAGTTATGATGGATTTGATTTTGCCTGTGCAAAGGAACTTTGCCGCAGGTTAGGCTGGGAATTTACAGCATTGCCAATCGACTGGAATTCTAAGGACAGTGAATTAAAAGCTGGTACAGTTGATTGTATTTGGAGTGGTTTTACCATTAATGGCAGAGAGGACGATTATGAATGGTCTGCTCCTTATGTTGAAAACAAAATGGTAATTGTCCTGAGATCTGATTCTCCTTGCAGGAGGCTAGAAGACTTACAGGATAGAAAGTTAGCGGTACTTGATGGCTCAAGTGCACAAGAAACAATAAATTCTCAAGAGAACCTCAAAAATTCTTTGAAGAAGCTTGTCATTGCCGTAAACTATGATGTTGCTTTTGACTATCTTGCCGAGGGAACAGTTGATGCAGTGGCAGTTGACATTGCTGTTGCCAATAACTTTGTAAAAAGAACAAAAGGTAAGTTCAAAATTATGCCGGAGTGTCTCAGTGTAGAGAAATTTGCAATTGCCTTCTTGAAGGGGAATACCACCTTAAGAAACATTGTGAATACTGAGTTAGTAAAAATGGCATATGATGGAACAATAAAAAAGATTGCTGCTGATTATGTGAAATATGGTCTCATTCTCGATGGCATTTGTATCGGAAGAGGCAGTGGAGATAGATAATTGATGATAAAAAAGTGCCAACCAATAGGGTTGGCACTTTTTTATTACGTATAAACAATATTGCTATTAAAAAGAATCTAGAGTAAAATACTGGGCATACAAAGGAGAGTCTTGTAGTATGGAAGATAAAAAACTTAATGTAGATAACAGAATTTTATATCTTGATGTTTTGAGAATAGTTGCATCTTTTGCAGTAATGCTTGGTCACGCATCTGCACAAAATTGGTATAAGAGCGATATCCATTCTTTTGAATGGCAGGTGTTCAATTTTTACGGTAGCATGCTCCGGTGGTCTGTCCCTGTCTTTGCTATGATAAGCGGTGTCCTGTTTTTAGGGAGTAGAAGAGATATAAAAAAGCATATCTTGAGGATAGTAACTGCATTTGCCTTTTGGTCAATCTTATATGCCTTGATTGAAATATTACATGGGGCAAACATAGAAGGTTTTTGGATTGAAGTTGTCCGTGGTCATTATCACATGGGGTTTTTATACAGGATAGTGGGGCTATATTTACTGGTTCCTTTTTTTGTAAAAATTGTTGAATCACGTGCCTTGACGAAATATTTCTTGCTGTTATCCTTAATATTTACCATTATCCTTCAACAGGCATCTCTAATATTAACTATTTTTGATTGTAGTGAAATTACAGGATTAGTTAAATATATCCTTGGTAGCATCGATTTTCATTTTACATTGGGGCTTTCAAGTTATTTTGTAATGGGATATTATTTGAGCAAGGTTGAAATTTCCCAAAAATGTAGGCTCGTGATTTATATTTTAAGCTTACTTGCAGTTGCCTTTACTTTTACTGCCACGTCAATTTTGTCATTGCATAGTAACAAACCACGAACTCTGTTCTATTTGGGATTTACCTTGAATGTGTTGTTGGAAAGTCTTGGTGTGTTTGTGTTTGCTAAATATAACTTTGGCTTGATAAATTTTAGTAAAAGAGCAAGAAATTTTATTATTAAATTTTCTAATTATAGTTTTGGAGCATTTTTGGTTCATCTTATCATATTGGAGCAATTAAACGAGGTTTGTGGAATTAACACTATGACATTTAACCCGATTTTGTCAGTTCCATTACTTGCAGTAATTGTTTTTTGTAGTTCTTATGCGATTTCTTATTTGTGTCACAAGATTCCTGTTCTCAATAAATATATTGTGTAGGCTTTAGATACCCCTATCGTTTTTCTCAAAAATTGCCGCGTTTTTTGGGCAATTTTCCCTTGATAATACAGACTTTTGCTTTTTGACTATGTGACATTTAGGTTACATATGATTACTCGACGGATATAATAAAAAACAGGGATAAACAACAGAGTCAGTGATAAAAAGCCGTATATTTTGAGCAAGGTGGTAAAATAAATTCATGGAAGCAGGAGAAAAAGTTTATGAATAAGGATAGAATAATTTGGTTAGATTGTTTACGGATAGTAGCTTGTTTTGCGGTTATATTTGCTCACACTGCTTCACAAACATTTATAACACGGGATCCAAGTTCTTTAGGTTGGAATATTTGTAATTGTTATGACGCCATGTGTTATTGGGCTAATTATGCTTTCTATATGTTGGCAGGTATTTTCTTCTTGGATCCAGAGAAAGAAATTCCAACAAGCAAATTGTATAAAAAATACATTAAAAAACTGGCTTTAGTTTTTATATTTTGGTTTTTCTTGAACAATCTATTTTTCTATTGGTTTGATGGCAAATATCTTGTCTCAAATACTACATCTACTTTTTTAAGAGAAATGACTCTGCATATGACGAAGCATCTTTGGTTTTTGCTGGCAATAATAGGGTTTTATGTTTCTGTTCCCATTATTAGATGTATAACGCGGAATAAAGACATATTGCCATATTTCTTGTTTGTAGGGGTGCTGTGGTATTTTGTGCATTTTGTTGCGAGCTCCATTGCACAACCTCTTTCGCTTAAGTTAATATCTCGCCTTGCAATACCTCTTTTGCACAACATGATAGCTCCTTGTTTTTCATTTGTGTTGGGGTATTATTTAGCAAAATGTATAGAAAAAATTGATGTAAAAACTGAATTTGCTTGGTATTTGCTTGGTATAGCTGGCTATCTATCAATTGTTTTTGCGACAGCTTATTTTTCATGCAAGGAAGGCAAAACTGTGCTTAAATATTTTTCTGAGTCAGTCTTGGCAACTGCTGTTGCAGTTTTTGTTTTTTTCAAATGCAGAGTTGCTAAAATAAATTTTTCAGTCCAAGCAAAAAAGGCAATACAATTTCTGTCTTCCCATATGTTAGGAGTATACCTTCTCCATTTGGCTTGTCTCAGTATGGTTGATAGATATGTCCTGCCACTAAAATCCCTTAATCTTTTGTTTTCAATTCCTCTTGTGGCACTTGTTACCTTTTTGACTTCTTTAGCAATGGCAATATTGCTTAAAAAAATCCCGTGGTTTAACAAGTATTTTATTTAGCAAAAGTCAGTTCCGTGCATTGTTATTGTTTTTGAAAATGCAAAAAAATCATATATTTTTAACAAGATGGTAGAAGCAGGAGAAAAAGTTTATGAATAAGGATAGAATAATTTGGTTAGATTGTTTTAGGGTAGTAGCTTGTTTTGCGGTTATATTTGCTCACACTGCTATACACGCATTTATAGCACGAGACCCAAGTTCATTGGATTGGCATATTTGCAACTGTTGTGACGTCATTGGGCAGTGGGCTAATTATGCGTTCTTTATGATATCAGGAGTTTTTTTCCTTGATCCTGATAGGGAAATTTCAATAGATAAATTGTATTCAAAATATATTAAAAAGCTCGCCATTGTCTTTTTATTTTGGTTTATCTTGAATAACTTATTTTTTCTTTGGTATGGAGGTAAGCTTTTCTCTTCAAATATTTTTGCTTCTGGCAATATTTTTGTGATAGCAAGAGATTTTTTTCTTTTACCCACATTGCATCTTTGGTTTTTGCCTATGATAATCGGCTTTTATATTTCTGTGCCACTTCTTCGGTGCATAACGCAAAACGAAAAAATCCTCCCCTACTGCATATTTGTAGGCATATTGGCAGCGTTACTAAAATACTTTAATGTAAAAATTATTGTAGATTTTGCCCGTTACATAGTAGCCCCATGTTTACCATTCATCCTGGGATATTATTTGATGAAGTGTGAAAAAATTAGGGGTAAAACAGAATTTGCCTTGTATGCTCTTGGCATAATAGGGTATCTATCTATGGTTTTGCCAACAGCATATCTTTCATACAAAGAAGGCAAGCCAAACATTGTGTACCTTGATGAGTGTAAATTTGCAATGGCTGTTGCAATTTTTTGCTTCTTCAAATGTCGTGTTGCTAAAATAAATTTTTCTCCTCGAGCAAAATCAATAATACTATTTCTCTCTTCACACACATTGGGGATATATTTGCTCCAAACGCCGCTTCGTTGTCTTGTTCACAGGTATCTCCTGCCAATAAATTCCATTAACCCTTTATTTTCCATTCCTGTTGTGGCAATAATTACGTTTTTAATTTCTTTGGCTGTGACGGTATTACTCAAAAAAATCCCGTGGTTTAACAAGTATTTTATTTGAAGTGCTTTGAGAGCTCTTGATAGATTGCTTCAATGATAAGGCTTGACAACTTCAATGGAAGAATTGTAGAATTTCTACGTCAGATTTCGCTTGGGAGGAGAAAAAGTTTATGAATAAAGATAGAATACTTTGGTTAGATTGTTTGCGAATTTTGGTCTGTTTTTTCGTTGTATTTAGCCATTGTGCTGTATATATTTTGGAAGATATAGAGCTATTTTCGCTAGATTGGCATATTTGCAACTGTTACACTACTATAGGGCAATGTGTAAATTTTGTTTTTTTTATGATATCAGCTGTTTTTTTCCTTGATCCTGATAGGGAAATTTCAATAGATAAATTGTATTCAAAGTATATAAAAAAACTTGCCATTGTCTTTTTATTTTGGTATCCCTTGAATAACATATTTTTCCTTTGGTATGGAAGCAAACTTTTCCCTCCAAATATTTTTGCCTCTGGCAATATTTTTGTGATAGCCAAAAATTTTTTTCTTTTACATCCATTGCATCTTTGGTTTTTGCCTACGATGATTGGCTTTTATATTGCTGTGCCATTTCTTCGGTGCATAACGCAAAACGAAAAAATCTTATCCTACTACATATTGATAAGCATATTGGCAATACTAGCCAAACGCACTAATATAAACGTTATTGTAGCTCTTGCTAGTTACATAGCAATGCCATGTTTACCCCCTGTCTTAGGATATTATTTGATGAAGTGTAAAAAAATTAGGGCTAAAACAGAATTTGCCTTGTATGCTCTCGGCATAATAGGGTATCTATCTATGATTTTGCAAACAGTATATTTTTCATGCAAAGAAGGCAAGACACACATGGTGTATTTTGTTGATTTTAAACTTGTATTGGCTATTGCAATTTTTTGTTTTTTCAAATGTCGTGTTGCTAAGATAAATTTTTCTCCTCGAGCCCAATCAATAATATTATTCCTCTCTTCACACTCATTGGGGATATATTTGCTCCAAACGCCACTTCGTTGTCTTGTTCACAGGTATCTTTTGCCATTAGATTCCTTTAACCCTATATTTTCCGTTCCTGTTGTGGCGATAATTACGTTTTCAATTTCTTTGGCTGTGACAGTGTTACTCAAAAAAATCCCGTGGTTTAACAAGTATTTTATTTAGCAAAAGTCAGTTTTTGTTATTTTACTAGGTGCGTGATATAATAGACCCGTTGCGGTTGCAAATTTTTAATTTGAGCCTATTTTATGGCGTTTTTAGGTGATTTATGTGAAAAAAAAGTTTTTATTTTCTTTGATACTCATTTTTATTTTTTTTACGTGTCGGTTTTTTGTCTCGCCTGCCTCTTCACAACTTCCGCAAGAAATACGCGGTGTGTGGGTGGCGACAGTTTTCAACATTGATTTTCCCTCAAAATCTGGGCTAGATGCTGAAACACTTAAGCGCGAGTTAGATGACATTGTGAATACGACAGCAGATGCAGGGCTTAATGCAATTTTCCTCCAAGTTCGCCCAACCTGTGATGCACTGTATAATTCAAAAATCTTTCCTACGTCAAAGTGGCTTGTAAAGCAACCGGGGGCACCGCTTCCTGGAGGTTTTGACCCATTAGCTTACATAATTAGCATAGCAAAGCCTCGAGGCATAGCTATTCATGCTTGGATAAATCCACTGCGAATAACAAATGCACAAGGAAACTCACTTGCTTCTCAAGTTGCACAAAATAGTCCGGCTTTGCAACACCCAGAGTGGGTAGTTGCCTTTGATGGCAAGTACTATTTTAATGCAGGCTTGCCAGAGGTTAGAGAGCTTATTGCGAATGGTGTGAAAGAAATTGTCCAAAATTATGATGTGGCAGGAATTGTATTTGACGATTATTTCTATCCTGCTGAATCTAAAAATGTGAAATTTGACGATGACAAGACTTTTGCTACCTATGGAGCGGGTTTTGCCATCAGAGGTGACTGGAGACGGGACAATATAAATAGATTGATAAAACAGTGTTACGACACAGTAAAATCTGTGCGGAGTAATTGTCTCTTTGCTGTGTCACCATTTGGAATTTGGCAGAATAAGGCAGAACATCCACAGGGAAGTGACACTAAGGGGCGCAACTCTTACAGAACGTTATGCTGTGATGCACTCGCTTGGATGAAGGGTGGCTATGTAGATTACATCTCCCCACAACTTTATTGGCAATTTACCCAAAAAAATGCACGTTATGACACCTTGTGCCGTTGGTGGAACGCACAGTGTGATGCAACTGGGATTCCCCTTGTTGTTTCCCATGCAGCATACCGCGTGGCGAAATGGCAAAGTGCTAAAGAGATAGCTAATCAAGTTGTGTTTGCGAGACAATTGAGACAGTATGGCGGTTCAATTTTCTATTCCTACAGAGACCTTAAGAAAAACACCTTGAATATTCGTAGTGTTATACGCAAAATCATGCAGGGAAATTATACAAAACCAGTAACTTACAATAATGATTTTACAATTAGCACTCCTAAAGATAATCTTGTTACGAAACAAAATGGCGTAATAATAATGGGGCAATCCAATTTGGATAGCCCTTTGTTTTTTGCAGAGCAACCTGTCTCTCGCACGAGGAGTGGATTTTTTACTATATATGCACCATTGGTGGTTGGAATGAATATTCTACAATTTCAACAAGGAAGTCAAACAATTGTTAAAAATGTTTGTCGTAATAATCCAGCAAATGCAAGTGTGAAACCTGCTCCATCGTCCCCTCAACCTACTGCAACGGCACAACCAGTTGTGGCTGTAGCACAAAAAATTTCAATCCCTGTTGAAGTGATAAAAGAAACAAGACTACGTCCTTCTCCAAAATCTTCACCCCACGATGATTTTTTGCCAGCCTTATGTGGTATGAAAGATATGGCTATTGACCAAAATAACACACAATACCGACTTCGTATGGGGGGCTTCGTGGCAAAAAAAGATGTAAAGACAATTGCTGGAGTTGTACCCCTTTCAAACTTAAACGATGTCGTGATTAATGTCACAGACGAGAGAACGAATATTCAGTTAATGCGTGATATAGAATCTCCGATAGATGCAAAGATAGTTGGTAATGAATTTGTTGTTATACTTTTTAATACAAGCACAAAGTTAACAAATTTGCAATTGCCACAAAATCCACTTTTTTCTGCAGTAAAAATTTTTCAGGTTAATAACAATGTAAAGTTACATTTCGAGCTTAAAAATGTGAGAAATTTCTATGGTTTCAGTATGCTAAAGTCCCAAAATGTTACACAAATTTCCTTGAAAAACCCGAGTGGTTTAGCAGAGGGAAATCAGCCACTTTTAGGTAAAACAATTGTGCTTGATGCCGGGCACGGTGGAACAGATTCTGGAGCACGAGGGCCAAAAGAAGCCAACAACGAAGAGCACCTCAATCTTAATTTTGTTATGTGCTTAAAAAATAAACTTGAAAATCTTGGTGCAAAGATAATTTTAACACGTGACACGGATACTACTATCGAACTGCTTGAGCGAGAAAGTTTTGTCAAGAAGCAGTCACCAGATTTATCAATTTCTATACATCATAATTCTTTACCAAGTTCACCTAGAGCTTTGGAAGTTGGTGGATTTCTTGCCCTTTACAAAAATCCGGCAGGAAAATATCTAGCAGAAACAATTGCGAACCGTGTGCCTAATGATACTTTTATGCGCGCCCTGGGAGCAAAATTTCAACGTCTTGCTATGTGCCGTTTTTATTCTTTCCCCTCTGTGTTGTTGGAACTAGGGTTTGTAACAAGCCCTGAAGAAGTGGAACGCGCAAATAATGATGCTGAAGTAAATAATATTTGCACGGCAATTGCGGACTCTGTGCTTGCTTTTTATAAAAATCAAGAACAGTTTTTAATAAAAAATTGACATGTTAGCAAGTGATACAATTGTAAAAAAGGGGGATATTCCATGAAACGTTTATTATTATTGTTAATTTGTGTTGCGCTATTTGCAACAGGAGTTGAAGCAGAGAATTTGAAGACAGTCCGCATGACCTACATAAAGCCACCGCTCAATGTTCCGTCTGTTGTGGCAAAGGCACAAGGTCGTTACGAAAAAGGCTTTAAGCCGCTGGGACTTAATCTAGAATATGTGCAAATGGAAAGTGGTGTTGATCAAACAACAGCTTTGGCGGCTGGCGAGATGCACATTTTGAATGCTCTTGGTGGTGCATCTCTCATCTTTGCTGCTTCAAATGGTGCAGATGTCAAGATTGTTGGAATGTATGGTGTGTCGCCAAAAGCCTTTTGCCTCTACTCAAAGGACAAAAAAATAAAATCTGCCAAGTCTCTCAAGGGCAAAACCATAGCAGGACCAAAGGGCACAAATTTGCATGAATTGCTAGCCACATACCTTACAAAAGCCGGAATGAAAGAAAGTGACGTAAAATTTGTTTCCATGGATATTGTGAGTGCGTATTCTGCGATGGAAAATGGCAGTGTGGACTGTGCCTTGCTTGCAGGAGCAACATCGTATGCAGCAAAAAAGGCTGGATACAACCTCGTGACAGATGGCACCGACCTAGTGGCAGGGGCAATAGTTACCGCCACATCACAGAAGTTTTATAACTCACACAAAGATATAATAAAAACTTTTTACCGTGTGCAGGGTGAGACACTAAAATTCATCAAGCAAAACAAGGCAAAAGCGATAGAAATAACGTCACAAGAGCTTGATTTGACTAGGGCAGATGTGGCAAACATGCTTCCTCTTTACGATTTTCATCAGGAAATTCGCGAAAGTGACATAAAGGGATTGCAAAAAACGGCAGATTTTCTTTTCAAAAACAAGATGATAAAAAATCCCGTTAAGATTAGAAAATTGATTTTGAAAAGATAAGCCTCAAAAAACCAAAAAGGCACAAGGTAGTCGATTTTACCGACGACCTTGTGCTTATTTTTTATGAAAATCTTAAACTTCTTGCCATGCTATCCTTTTCCTTTCTTGACAGCTGTAAGTTGCCATGTATAATACCTATGGTACACTTCATTGACACGAGGTAAAGAGATGAGAGAGAGAGAAAAATTATCATCAAGGTTAGGCTTTATTTTAGTTTCTGCCGGTTGCGCAATTGGAATTGGTAATGTATATCGCTTTCCACTTGTAACAGGAATGTATGGCGGAGCAATTTTTGTTCTGTTTTATTTGCTCTTTGTCATTGGGCTGGGACTCCCAATTATGTTAGCCGAGCTTGCTGTCGGTAGAGCAAGCCGCCTTAGCATTGCAAATTCCTTTGCCAAGATGGAACGTCCTGGACAACATTGGCATTTAATGAAATACATTGGCATCACGGGAAATTATCTTCTTATGATGTTTTACACAACAATAGCAGGCTGGTTTATTGTGTACTTTGGCAAATTTCTAAATGCTTCCATTATCAAGGAAGGAGCAACACTCCCTGCAAGCGACCTGTTTACACAGGTTGTATCTAATTCAACCCTAAATTTTGCTGCTACTTTTGCGACAATTATTATTTGCTTTATCATTTGTGGATTTGGATTGCAAAAGGGGGTTGAAAAGGCGTCAAAAGTTATGATGACAGGGTTATTGTGCCTCTTGATAGGACTTGCAATTTACTCTTGCAATCTGAACGGGGCAAGGGAAGGACTTAAATTTTTTCTTCTTCCTTCACTCGCAAAATTCTATGCCGTGGGACCAAAAATTGTTATTTGTGAAGCTATGGCTCAAGCTTTTTTCACCCTGTCTGTGGGAATTGGTAGTATTGCAATTTTTGGTAGCTATATTGATAAAGACCAAAATTTATTGGCCGGAGCTTCTTGGATAGTTGCACTGGATACATTTGTGGCTTTTTGCGCTGGGGTTGTAATTTTTCCCGCCTGCTTCACATACCTTGGCGGTGTCGGCGTGGATGCTAACCATGTCAGCGCGTCATTTCTTTTTACAACACTTTGCACAGTTTTCAAGGCGATGGATTACGGATTACTAATAGGACTCTTCTTCTTTCTTTTTATGATTTTTGCTTCCTTTTCAACTATTTTAGCCGTCTTTGAAACTATTACTTCTTTTTGGCTCGAGGGGACAAAGCTTTCAAGAAGGCAAATTGTGCTAATAAACATAATTCTTATTACAATTTTGTCATTGCCTGCTACCTTTACCTTTAACATTTGGAGTAATTTCATGCCATTTGGCATGGATGTCATCACCTTAGAGGATAAAATTGTATCTTCATTACTCTTACCTCTGGGCTCTTTGTTTTATGTGTTATTCTGTGTTACCCGTTATGGCTGGGGCTTTGACAATTTCTTGGCAGAGGTCAATACAAGCAAGGCTGGTGCAAAATTGCCACGTTGGATAAGACCATACATGACATTTGTTTTGCCACTTTTACTTATTTTCTTACTGCTTGTTACATTGGGCATAATATAAGAGTTTTTTAGCCATAAAGAACATAAAGGGGATGTCGAGTAAACTCGCCATCCCTTACGTAAAGCTAATAAAATAGTTTGTATTTAATTCTATGCTTTGCCTTGGTAAAGCATAGAATTTTTTTTGCTGGCGTAGACAGCCTCTATGACCTTTATGTTCTCTAGGGCGAAGTTGTCTTTTACAAATCCGCTCCTTTTGCACCCAACCGCTTTGCATTTGAGGCATCTAATCCTCGTTTTTGGTTGCGTGTTGTGCTATATGGTTCTGCCGAAGCCGTAAGCGCTGCGCTTTGCGCAGCTAACATAAAGGCGAGAAGTTGCTGGCATAACCAGCACCTTCTCGCTAATTTTTTTCTTTAGTTGACATCACAATTTTTTCCGGGGTTACTGGTAGGTCTCTATGCCAAACGCCAGTGGCACGGTGAATTGCTTGAACAATTGCAGGGGCTGGGGTATTGATGGTTATTTCACCAATAGATTTCGCGCCAAATGGTCCTGTTGGTTCATAGCTACTTTCAAATTCAACCCTCATCTTGCCAACGTCTAGTCTTGTTGGAATTTTATATTGCATCAAAGAGCTTTCCATTATTTGTCCTGCTTCTGTATAGGTCACGTTTTCTGTCAAGGTATGTCCTATTGCCTGGGCAAGTCCACCCTCGGTTTGTATCCTGCAAAGTGCAGGGTTTATTGGAGTTCCACAATCAACAACAGCACAATAATCAAGTATCTCAACATGACCAGTTGCCTTGTCAAGCTCTATTTCCACCATACCAACCATATAAGGTGGTGGGGAAATGTGAGCCGTATATTGCTCCGTCACCTGCAAAGGGTGCAAAAAGTCGTTTTGGCTTTTGTAAACAAGGTCACTTACACTCATGCGAAGATTATTTTTCTTGCACTCAACGTAACCCTTGGCGTATGTCACATCTGCTAAGTTACAATCAAACGCTTCTGCCCCTGTAAAACGGAGAATTTTCTTCAATTTTTCACAGGCAGTAACAGTAGCTTGCCCCGTAACGTAGGTTCCTGCAGAAGCGTATGAGCCAGAGTCGTAAGGCGAAAAATCTGTCCCAGGATCATACACCTGAATCCTGTCTATATCACACTCCATACATTCAGCAACCATTTGCGCAAGAATTGTGTCAGATCCTGTACCAAGGTCTGCCACGCCAATCGTAAGTGAAAATGTTCCGTCTTCAAGTGCCTTTAAAGTTGCTCCTCCAATATCACGTCCAGGAATACCTGACCCCTGCACGGACATTGCAACACCGGCGGTTCTAACACGCCCCGACCCCATATCACGCACAGGATATTTTTCATCCCAGTTAAACATTTTTTTGCAATGTTCCATGCAACGGTCGAGGGCACAGGCATTTGCCATTTCAACATCATCGTATGACTTCATCAGCATGCCTTCTCTGACCATATTTTTATTTCTAATTTCAACAGGATCTATTCCAAGCTTGTCTGCCAACTCATTTACAATAGTTTCTACTGCAAATGTTCCCTGCGTTGCACCATATCCACGATATGCTCCAGAAGATTCAAGATTTGTATATACGGCTTCAAAGGCAAAACGATAGGCTTCAAGGTTTGCTGTGTAAAGTGGAATAGATTTGTGACCAACTAGCAATGCAACAGTGAATGTCTGTTCACTGTATGCTCCTGCATTCAAGAGTGTGTAAAGGTCTATTGCACGTATTGTTCCGTCGTTCATTGCACCAATGCGAACAGTAACATCTGTTGCGTGACGTGGTGAACCAATCGTCATTGATTCTTTTCTTGTATATACCATTTTGCATGGACAGCCGGTCTTTAATGTAGCAAAGGCTGGATAAATTTCTGACACAACAGAGCCTTTAGCACCAAATCCACCACCAATACGGGGACGCTCAACATGCAGCTTGCTAACTGGAATACCTAGTGCTTTTGCCAAAATACGTCTGCAATGAAAAATAACCTGTGTAGAAGAAAGAACCTTTAGATTTCCCATCTTGTCAATTTTTGTGTAGGTAGTGTAGTTTTCCATTGGTGTCTGGCTAACTGCCTTCATGCTATATGTTCGCTCAAGAACAACATCACAAGTTTTGAATACAGAATCCACATCACCATCAGAATGAACACCGCTAGCAACGAGGTTTCTTTTTTGATCCGCGCCTAGCGTTGCACCTTTACTGCTAGTGTGTGTGTCAAAGGGAACAGACCAATCCTCTTCCGGGTGAACAATCACCTTGTTGTCTTTTGCTTTTCTGAAATCAATTACTGGTTCCAAAACATCGTATGTAACCTTTATCAACTTCATAGCTTTTAGTGCAATTTTTTCTGTCTCGGCAACTATAATGGCAACTGGGTCACCAATAAAACGAAGATGTCTGTCAAGAATAAGTCTGTCATAGGCGGATGGTTCGGGGTAGGTTAAGCCGTTTGTAGTAAAACGATTCTTTGGAACGTCTTCCCAAGTGTAGATATCAACTACACCAGGGACTTTTTTCGCAATAGAAGTGTTGATTGTTTTTATAATTGCATTAGCATAGGGGCTTTTTAATAATTTTACTGTTAAGGCATCGCTTGGAGCAACGTCATCTGTAAAGGCAGGCTTGCCGAGAAGAAGGCTTTCGCCCTGTATTTTTTTTACGCTTTTATTCACTACCTTTAATTCTTCAGTTTTCATCTGTCGCACCCCTTTACCCTTTACGGCTATTCAAGAAATTTCTAATACCACGCAGTTGCCCCTCGTAGCCAGAACAACGGCAAAGGTTACCTGCCAAATATTCTTTAATTTCTTCGTCTGTAGGATCTGGGTTTTCACGAAGAAGAGCAATTATATTTACAACATAACCGGGGTTACAGAAACCACACTGCTCCGCTCCCTGCTCTGCAATGAAACCTATAAATTCCTTTGCTTCTTCCTGCAATCCCTCTAAGGTGTAAACCTCGTGCCCATCTGCACGAGCAGCAAGACATGAACAAGAAAGGATAGGACGACCGTCAAAAAGCACCGTGCAAAGCCCGCAGTTAGAAGTGTCGCAACCACATTTTACACTATAGCAATAATGCTCCCGTAAAAATTGATAAAGGGTTGTGTCTGGGTCGATAAAATCCGTTACTGGCTTGCCATTCAAGTTTACAGTTATTTGAAGTCCCATTACTTTAACCCTCCTAATTCTTTTAAGCTGCGTTCAACCAAAACACCTACCAAGTGTGAACGGTATGCCGCACTGGCTCTCATATTGCCTTGCGTTGGTGTAACTCCCTCTGCGTAGGCAGCAAAATTTTTGATTGATTCTTCCGTTAAACCACCCGCTAAAAGATTCTTTTCGTCATTTATAATCATGGCACGTCCAGGTCTTGCACCAATCACAACTCTGTAATTACCAGCAAGGCAGGAAACTGCACAGGTTAGTACTGGAAGGTCTGTTTTTTGATTTCTCATTGATTTATAAATAAATTTGCCTGGTACCTTTTTGACAATGATGCGAGTTAAAATATCATTGTCGTGCTTTGTCTTGATAAAGTCTGACATGGGAATAATTCCGCCCTTATATAATTCCACATAAGAGTCAAGAGAGGCAAAAAATGTCATAACATCAGAAAAACCGAAGCGCGACCAAATACTGCCACCTATGGTAGCCATATTTCTGAATTGAACGCCAACGATATTGTGAAGAGCCTCGATTACTGCACCGTTTGTGTAGTCGCAAAATGGCTTGTATGTTTCAATTTCTCGCAAGGTCACCATTGCACCAAAAGAAAATTCTTCGTCCTTTTGCTCAATTTTATCCAATCCAAGGTCTGAAATGTCTATAGCATTTTGCAATGGAAGAGAGCTCATACGAAGCCACATCATACCAGCAATAATTTTATTTGTTCTTGCCTTATTTAGCTCGTATGCTTCATCCAGTGACTTAGCACGAACGTAATTTTTGAAGGTAAACATCTTTATATTTTTCCTTTCTTTGAACATCTATATGTTGGTAAGGTACCATAAAAAATTGCTTTGTCAAACAAAAAATTACATTTTTTATGAGGATTTCCTATGAGTTTTTTACTAGTTTTTTTCTCACTACAAATCATTTTACATTCAAACAAGATTTTGCATTTTACTAAACGGAAACACAATTTTTGTTTTCACGATATAATTTGTTTTTAGACTTAAAGTCAATTTTAGTTAAATTTTTATTACACATTTTTATTTAGTTTCCAACTAATAAAAAGTAAATAATTAAAATTACGGCTTTACAACAAAGTTGTTGCTTTTGGGCTTAGAATTGAATTTATTGTTTTTTGCAAAATTAACTGTATACTGCTGTACCTCCTGAAATTTCTTTGCGTGCTTACAGATAAGGTGTTATAATTTTTTGATGATAGAAACTCAAGGAGAATTTTACAGTGAAAAAAACATATATCATAATCATTATTTGCCTCTGTGCTCTTTGTTTTGGCATGATTTTTTACACAACGCTCTCTAGTAAAAAAGATGCAGTTACTCAGGATGGAGACCAAAAGTCTGTCACCCTTACCGACCAAACGGGACGCAAGGTGGTTATAGAAAAACCAGTGAAGCGGATTATCAGCGGTTACTATGTTTCCACTAGCGCATTATTAGCTCTCGGTTTGCAGGATAAAATCGTTGCTATTGAAACAAAAAGCCAATCCGGAAAAAGAGCATTATATGGTCTTTGTGCAAAAAGACTTTGGAGCTTGCCAGTAATGGGAACTTCAAAGAACTTTGATGTAGAAAAATGTATTGCCTTAAAGCCGGATCTTGTCATCTTGCCACAGAGGTTGTCAACCTTTGTTCCCCCTCTTGAAAAACTGGGCATAAAGGTTTTGCTTGTCAGACCGGAAAACTTTGACGAATGTCAGGAGATGATTGACCTCATTGCTCGTGCAACTGGCACTGAGAATAGGGCAGAAAAATTTCGTACCTTTGCAAAAAAGCAAAAAGACTTCTTAGCTACTCTACCGAAAAACGGCAAGCAGGTTTATGTAACTGCCGTTCCCTCTGTGATTGTAACATTTGGCAGAAATATGTCACAGTCAAATATGGTTGCATTGGCAGGAGGAAAAAACGTCGCAGATGAAATATCCGATTTACTCTGGGTACATATAAGCTATGAACAACTACTTGCTTGGAACCCAGAAGTTATTGTCATTGCAGCAGACGCAAGATTTAATGAACAAGATGTATTGAATGACAAACATCTTGTTAATTGCCGTGCAGTAAAGACTGGTCAGGTGTTCAAAATGCCAAACTACATAGAAGCGTGGGACACTCCAATCCCCGCCGGAATTTTGGGTTCTCTTTGGCTTGCTTCAAAATTGTACCCAGATAAAGTTAGTAGTGAATATTTTGAAAAAACTGTAAGGCAATATTACAAAGAATTTTACGGATTTGAATATGAAAAATAAAATTTTATGCCTTATCTTTTTTATATTAACTCTTGCCCTTGCAATTTTAAGTCTTTTTATTGGCAAGTATCATTTTTCTTTTGACGAGTTAGCCAATCTTAACGCAATGCAATGGCAGATTTTTTATACCCTTCGCATTGGGCGTACCGTTACGGCTCTCGCTGGCGGCTTCGCTCTTGGGCTCTGCGGTTTTGTGTTTCAGATTGTTTTCAAAAATGCCTTGGCTTCTCCTAGCATCATTGGTGTTTCGTCCGGTGCCAGTGCTGGAGCGGCAGCAGGAATTTTGTTTTTCAGCGGAGCCTTTGCAATAACACTTTGCTCCTTTGTCGGGGCAATTTGTGCGGTAACACTCGTCCTTTGGTTTTCTTATTTTGACAAAAACAGCAGAAAAAGCTCTATTGTCCTTGCTGGAATTGCAGTTCATGCCCTTGCACAAACAATTCTCATGTCACTAAAGCTTTTAGCTGACCCAGAAAGCCACCTTGCTTCTATTGAATATTGGATGATGGGAAGCCTTGGCAATGTTTCAATAGACAGACTCTGGTGGTCTGTTGCCGTAATGATCGTTACTTCTGCTATTCTTTTTGCGTTACACAGGCAGTTAATTTTACTCTCAAGTGACGAGGACGAGGCACGTAGCCTTGGTGTTTCTGTCCAAGGTGTTCGGCTTGTTGTTCTGTTTCTTGCCACACTTTGCGTATCTAGCGTTATTAGTATGACTGGACTAATCAGTTTTATTGGGCTTGTTGCCCCTCACATTGCACGCAGAGTAATAAAAAACAACAAGCTCTCTACTATGGTCATGGCAAGTGTGATTGGCGCCGCCTTGCTTTTGGGGTCAGACATATTTGCTAGGTCACTTGCCAAAAGCGAGCTACCAATCAGCATTTTCACAAGCATCCTTGGTGTGCCATTTCTGATTTGGCTAACCTTGCATCAGGAGCGTTTGAGATGAGTTTTTCCAATTCTAAATTTTTTGAAGTTAAAAATTTTTTCGTTTCGTACGGGACAAAAGAAATCATTTCAAATTTGTCCTTTGAAATGGAACAAAATGAAATTCTTGGAATTTTAGGAGCAAATGGCTGCGGGAAAACTACACTTTTAAAAGCTATGTGCGGTGCTTTGCCATCTCTCGGAAGCTGCCTGTTATTTGGGCAGAATTTATTAGACATGTCTATTCAAGAGCGAGCAAAGGTTTGTAGTTATATTCCACAACGCAGTGGTATATCGCTTGACATTTCCTGTCTCGACGTTGTGCTTATGGGTTTTAATCCTTATTTGGGACTTCTTGAATCCCCCAGTGAAAAAATGAAACAAGCCGCATATGCTGCTCTTGAAAATGTTGGTTTTGCTCACCTGTGTGATGCAAATTACCAAACCCTTAGTGAGGGGCAAAAACAACTCGTAATCTTGGCACGAACCCTTGTCTATAAAAGAAACATTATTTTTCTTGACGAGCCAGAAAGTGCCTTGGATTTTGGCGAAAGATACAAAATGCTAGCAAAAATCCGCAGTTGGGTTAGCGAGGACAGGCGAGGAGCTATTGTTACATTGCACGACCCGCAACTTGCATTAAACAACTGCGATAAGATTTTGTTTACTCGAGGTGGCAAGGTTGAAGCAGTCATTTCTCCCAAAACTACGCCAAGAGAAGAAATAGAAGAACATTTGAAAAACATCTTTGGCAACCTCAGCTTGCACCTTTGTAAAAATAAACAGGGAAAAGACCAATTCGTCTTGTTACGAGAGGAAACTCTATGAGTAGAGTAACAGTCGCCGCACTCAGGCGAGCTTTTGAGGCAAGCGGTAAAAAACACATCTTGATAACCGGCTCGCATGGCATTGGCAAAACAACATTGTTTAATGCTCTGACTTCTAGTGTCTTTTGTGGTATTCTTTCAAGACGTGAAAATGACACCTGTGTCACCATGTCGAACTGGGTAGGGACAGATAAATTTCAAATCGGCACTCGGCTTGAAGCCGAAAAAAAAATGACACCCTGCATTGAAAATATAGAAACAAAAGGCGTCGAGCTAATTGAAAATTGTATTGCCTCCCCCGAAGAGCAAGTGGCAGTTGACGAAATAGGTTATTTGGAATGTGGAAACTCCGCCTACTGCAACACTCTGGAGAAACTTTTTAATATCAAGCATGTCATCGCCTGCGTACGAAAAGATGATTACAATTTTTTGAAAAAAATTCTTTCACGCAATGATGCTTTCGTTGTGGATTTGGATAAACCTGTTGGTGGACTTGGCTGCATTGTTCTTGCTTCTGGTATTTCAATGCGATTTGGTAGTAATAAGCTAATGGCAACCTTGGCAGAAAAACCTGTTGTCGCCCACACAATAGAAAAGCTAACAAGTCTCTCTGACATTTTTGAAAATTCTGTTGTCATAACACGCTATGACGAAATAGCAACCCTTTGCGAAATCTATAAGGCAAATTTCGTCTTGCACGATTTGCCCTACAAAAGCGACACAATCCGTACCGGTGTTGAGGCACTCGGAAAGCACCATGGCTATCTTTTTTTACAAGCAGACCAACCGCTTTTGACAGAAGAAACCTTGACGGCACTTGCACTATCCTGGCAAAATGATAAGGACTCAATTTGGCGAGTCTCCTTTGACGGCGAGGTTTACACTCCCGTTATTTTCCCGGGAAAGTTTTTTGATGAATTACGAAATCTCCCAAAGGATAGCGGAGGAAATGTAATCATAAAATCAAATAAGGCGCTTGTTAAAGAACTAGATGCAAAATACGAATTCGAAGTAACAGACGTGGACGAACCATCGGACATTGAGAAGCTAGAAGAAATAATAAAAAGCAGTGACTAATAAGAAATGCTCCCAATTAGTCACTGCTTTCGCATTTTATAATATTACAATTATCTCAACTTCTACTATTTTCTAGTTTTCTAGTTGCTTTGCTTAATCCGTACGCTCCTTAGTGAATGTAGCTTATAATATATGGCAATCTGCCTATTATCGAAATACTCAAATTCGTCTGACGGTACAAATTTCCATAAATCATACGCCCCACAAAATTTGCTTGTAGGAACAACTGGATTAACAACAACATCAAGTTTTCCCTTTGCTTTTGACGCTTCAATAATTTGCACATTCTCCTGCCAAGCCTCATTGTAGTAATCAATACCTTCCCTAGCCTCACTGAATAACGCCCCCATTCCAATAATAAGGATAGTAGCTATTATTACACGAAGCTTTTTGTCTTTAAAGTCTGTGAATTCCTCTTCAAATAGGATACCTACAGCAATAATTAAGAACACAATTGGAGCAAACATGATTCGCTGGCGAATGTGTGTCATTGGTATACAAACTATACACATAACAAATGCCGATACCGCATAAAAGACAGATAAAATCTTATTCTTACTCTTGCCCCTCATTAATAATACTGCTAAAAGTATTACCAACAACGGAGCATTTTCTATCAATGCAGCAGGATTTCTAATTAAATCTTCTATGAAGGAACCCAACGTCCTCAATTGCTGACTATGGCGTGCAAAGTTCCCCGGCGCTACAACGAGAAGCACCGTTCCTATGAAGGTGCTAGCTAAGCCAGCAATTGCAAAAAGAGGGATTTTTTTGTCCCTAATTTTGTAAAATGCGCTAAAGCAGATTAATATAAATAGAAGGGCAGCAGACACAAGCTCATGCATCCAACCAGCAAAAAAACCTAAAATTGTAATTGTAGCAACCATGGCCAGATTCGAAAAAACTTGATAAGGTCTATCGTAATAAAGACGCCATAACATTAAAAACAACAAAGGAATTAGTATGGACCATAAATATTGACAGCTACCACTAACCCAAAAAATGTCTTGCCCAAAAGTTGGCAGAAATGACCATAACAAAAAATTAATTCCAATAAATAGAGAAATTGAAACTTTTCTTCTACCCAATATATTGAAATACATGAGAAAAACAAGGGCCATATAGGCTAACGTATTCAAAATGTTCACTAATGATTTTGATAGAGACAATAAAAACGCCCAGCATGCATATGCCCAAAATCGACCACACCAGGCGAAATAATTGTTATATGCAAAAGCAAAGAAATCAGAAAAAGCGGAAAATGTAAGGGCAGTATTTCGAACAAAAAAATCATCGCTAATCCATGGTGTTGCCTGGTTTAATACAAGAACCAAGACAAACATTATAAGCACTAGCAGAATAAAGAACCCAAGGTGCAACTTCTTTTTATAAAAAATCTGCAGACACTTTGCTTCAAATGATTCTTTCCACCGCTCTATATTTTCTTTAATTTCCAACATCACTTTTCTCCTTATTACTTTGTTTTACTTTTTCAATACAGGAATTTTTTTTATTGTGAATTCGTGTGACACAGCAATAGCCAAATGGATAATTGATATAACATACTCATTGTTACCAGGTACATTCACAAAAATAGTGATGCCTGTGGCACCTTATTCGCCCCCGATAAACTCTTCAATCTGTTTTTTGGTACACTCTGATATATTTCCACCATGAATATAGATCATCGTCCACTCTACAATTTTCTCCATCGCATGCTCAATATTCCACCTCGGTTTCCAATTAAAAGTCGATTTTAGTTTTGAGCAATCAAGTTTTAAGAAATTTGCTTCATGAGGACCAGCATCATCAACATTTTTCCACGTAACATTGTTTTCGCCGTTTTTCTCATTCCATTTTTCACAAAATGAACTAACAAGATCTCCTGTTGTCCAACAATCTGTATCATCTGGTCCAACATTATAACTTCCTGCAAAATCTCTATTTTCATACTGTGCCTGTGCCAACATGAGATACACTACAATCGGCTCAAGCACATGTTGATACGGTCTTATGGAATAGGGATTACGAACTATAATTTCTGTCCCTTTTTCAATAGCACGGACACAATCTGGGATAATTCTGTCTTTTGCGAAATCTCCTCCACCTATTACATTTCCAGCTCGACATGTGGAAATAGCGATATCTTTATCAGAAAAAAACGAATTTTTATAGCTACTGGTTATAAGCTCAGAACAGGATTTTGAGTTTGAATAAGGATCATATCCATTGAGCTCTTCGCCTTCTCGGTAGCCCCACACCCATTCTTTATTTAGATACACTTTGTCAGTTGTAACATTTATAAAGGATTTTACAGTATCACAACCTCTGATTGCTTCTAAAATATTCACAGTCCCCATCACATTTGTTTCATAGGTATAAACAGGGTTTTGGTAAGAGTCACGTACTATCGGTTGGGCCGCCATATGAATTACAATCTCTGGATTTACTTTTGCAAACACTTTCTTTAATTGCTCCAGATTACGAATATCGCCAATTTTTGAGTTTACTTCGTTTTTTAGCCCCAACAGGTTAAACAAAGATGGGCTTGTAGGTGGCTCCAAAGCATAACCTGTAACAAAAGCCCCGGATAACGCAAGGAGTTTACACATCCAACTTCCCTTAAAGCCTGTGTGACCAGTTATTAAAATACTCTTTCCCTTGTAAAAATTTGAGCTAAATTTCATTATTTTTTTCCTCAAAATTAATCCGCTCTTCTTCTATAACCAATGGCCTATTCATAACTCTTTTGTTCATGCTTAGTATGTACTCACCAGTTAGACCCAAAAAGATCAATTGCACAGCCCCCAAAAAGAACATTCCAATGACTATCGGTGCCATACCAGTAGAAAACATGTTCCAAAAAAGTAATTTATAGACAAGGTAAACAGTTGCAATAATAATGCTGATAAAAGCTACTCCAATTCCCACAAATGTCGCTAGCCTTAACCCAATTTTTGTATATGATGTAAAACTTAACATTGCAACATCATACAGGGAAAAGAAATTATACTTGCTCTTGCCAGCACGACGTAGTTGCTGCTCATAAGGCAGATCCACCCTCTTAGAACCAAATTCAGCAACTATCCCCCTCAAAAATGGAGTAGGATCGTGCAAATTGCTCAACACCCTCACAAAGGAAGCATCATAAAGACCAAACCCCGTAAAGTGTTCTATCTGTTCTACCTCAGAAAGCTTTGTAATCAATTTATAATAACAGGTTCGTACGAAACGCATAACTTTATTTTCTTTGCTTGTTGTTTTTATAGCACAAACAATTCTGTAACCTTGCTCCCATTTCTCAAGCATTTTAGGAATCATGCTTACTGGATCTTGAAAATCTGCAAACATCAATATGACACAATCGCCACCAACATGAGTTATTCCATAGTATGGGGAATTATTCTGTCCAAAGTTTTTCGCATTGAGTATTGCACGAATTTTTTTGTTGTTACCACAAAGCTCTCTAAGCTTATCTCTCGTTCCGTCCTTTGAATTGTTGTCTATAAATGTAATCGTATAGTTATACTGAGGTAATTTTGCAAACTCTGCTATTATTGCTTGACTTAAGGGTTCAACATTTTCTAACTCGTTGTATGTTGGTATCAACACAGATACAGTTTTCATTTTCTTACCTCACTTAAATAATAATATTACTTGATCAAAACCATTAGCTATATCACAACCTAGTTACTGCAATCTTGGATGAAGACATCACATTGCAACCAATCTAATTTCTACACAATGCGTATAAGAGCTCTTCTGCCTTTTATCTATATTTTCAATTTTCTTTCATAATAGAGTCTTAGCAATACATCTGAAACATCATCGTTATCCATTTATCCATTACCCATGTTGCCTCAGAAATACAAGCAGTAAATATACAGGTTTACTTCTTAAGAGACTGCTCAAAGACCAGCTTCTTAAAATATTCAATCGTAATTTTTATACCTTCCTCGAAGCTAACTTCAGGTAGAAAACCTGTATCACGAGTCAACTCAAAGATGTTTACGCAGGAACTGAAAGTTTGTTTTGTCATTGTAGGTTTTTCACCAATTCCTAGAGCTAAATCAGGAGCTATCATATCACGAATCTTTTCGACATATAATCTTAATGGTTTATGACAACCAGAACCTATTCCATAAATTTTCCCCGTTTTTCCAAACTCGCATATTAGCCTTATGGCTCTAGCAACTTCACCAACATACAGAAAATCCCACATTTGCGTTAACCCTCCAAATGAAGGCTTTTGCCCCTGTAAGAGAGTTAAAATGGTATATGTAATGATATTATTATCATTCCTCCTCGGTCCAAATGTACTTGGAATTATCATCCAAACAAAAGGCATTTCAAGTTGTCTGGCTCTAACCTCTAAAAAATGATGTGCAGAAGCCTTAGCTGCCCCATACATATCATTGGGAGTTTGCCGATCATATACATTCATAACATCATCGCATAGAACATATTCCGCTACCGTACCAGATGCAACAAATTTTCGACATCCTATCTTTTGGGCAAGTTCAATTGCAGATATAGACATTGATATATTCGTTAATTGAAGTTTAACATCATTTTTGTCTTCTGGTAAAACACCACTCCAAGCCATATGTATAAATGCATCAAAGTTTCTATCTTCTATTTTATCGACCAAAGAAGAATTTATTTCACCCTCAACTACTTTTAAATGAGAATCACATACAATTTCAGGTAACAGTTTTTGTTTATTTCTTACAATTAGTGTTGTATCGATATTATACTTAAGTAGTTCTTGGACAAGCCAACTACCTATAAATCCAGTAGCCCCCGTTACAATTACCTTTTTCATTATTTTGTTACAGCCTCTTTAATTACCTCTGCCATGTAATCAACCATAGCATCAGTCATACCAGGATACACCCCTACCCAGAATGAGTTATTTACAACAAAATCACTTATTTCGAGATTACCTATCACCCTATATGATGTATCAGTGTTTCTAATTTCATTGAAGCATGGCTGCTTAATTATATTCCCCGAGAAAAGTAAACGTGTTTGCACATTCTTGCTTTCAATATATCTTGTAACTTCATTCCTGTCTAAACCAGTTTCTGGCCTCACCGAAATTAAGAAACCAAACCAAGAAGGGATACTATTCTCTGCAGGGACAGGAAGGATAATCTTATCTTGTATATCTTCAAGCGCCACATGTAATCTAGCCCAGTTGTACTTTCTTCTTTCAATAAAAAATGGAAATTTTTTTAATTGCTCTACTCCTATAGCCGCTTGAAGGTCGGTTACCTTTACGTTATAGCCAAAGTGAGAATATGTATATTTATGATCATATCCCTTGGGAAGTAATCCAAACTGCCCATCCCATCTATGTCCGCAAAGGTTATCCTGACCTGAAACGCAAATACAATCACGCCCCCAGTCCCTGTATGACAAAATAAGCCTATGGAGTAAAGGATTGTTTGTATACACTGCGCCACCTTCGCCCATTGTCATGTGGTGCGGTGGGTAAAATGAGCTAGTCCCAATGTCACCCCATGCGCCAGTATACTTTGTCACTCCATCGATTGTGTATTTTGTGCCCAGTGCATCACAGTTATCTTCCACAAGCCATAGATTATGCTTTTCACAGAACGCCTTAACTGCCTTCAAATCAAAGGGGTTACCCAAAGTATGTGCAATCATGACTGCCTTAGTCTTTTCTGATAATGCCGCTTCGAGCTGTGTGACATCTATGTTGTATTGAGGTATTGTAACGTCCACAAAGACAGGAACTGCACCATACTGTAAGATTGGGGTAATAGTTGTCGGGAAACCGCAAGCAACAGTAATTACTTCATCACCTTTTTTTATTTGTCTTACCCCAAGCTCAGGTGCTGTTAAAACAGAAAACGCAATAAGATTTGCAGAAGAACCACTATTTACAAGATGAGCATACTCCACACCAATCCATTCAGCAAATTTTTTTTCAAATTCTCTTGAGAATCTACCTGTAGTAAGCCAAAAATCAAGCATTGCATCTGTAAGGCTCTGCATTTCCTTTTCATCATAAACACGACTTGCATAGCTGATTCTGTCACCAGGCCTAAAATTTTCCTTGTTTTCTTTCGGTGCTTTGAACTCACGATAGAATTCACCTACCAACTTTTTGATTTGGTTTCTTGCTTCTGTCTCATTTTTCCAATTTGACATAAACTTTACCTCACATTAATCAATTCGCCCATTTTTTCCAAGGTGCCTTGCCAGCCGCCAATAATTTTTCTAGCATTAACTTTTCACGCATATTATCCATGCATTGCCAAAAACCTTTGTGCATGTAAGACATTAACTCGCCTCTCTGTACCAAAGTTTCAAGAGGCTCTTTTTCAAAAACAGTCCTATCTCCATCAATCAGCTCAAAAATTTCTGGCTCTAGCACCATGTAACCCGCATTAATGGGAGCACCATCAACCTGATTTTTTTCTCTAAAGGACTTAACCGCATTATCTCCGTCTATGTCCAAGATACCCTTTTGCTGCTCCTGTAACACAGCCGTTAATGTCGCAATTTTGCCATGTTTTTTGTGAAATTCCACAAGCTTGGATATGTTCACATCGCAGACACCGTCACCATATGTCATAAGAAAAGACTCTGCACCAATATATTTTTGAATTCGTTTTATACGCCCACCTGTCATAGTGTTAAGACCGGTATCTACCACCGTCACCTTCCATGGATCAAAATGAGATCTATGTATAGTCATCTCGTTCTTTCCATTAGTGTAATCAAATGTAATATCACTGTTATGAATAAAATAGTCCGCAAACCATTCTTTGATAACATGTTGCTTATATCCTGCACAGATAACAAATTCGTTGTATCCATAGTAAGAATATTCTTTCATAATATGCCAAAGAATAGGCTTGCCACCAATCTCAATCATCGGCTTTGGCTTGAATTGTGATTCTTCAGAAATCCTACTTCCAAAACCTCCTGCTAAAATAACTACTTTCATTTTAGTCTCCTAACAATAACCAAAAGCACACCTACACAAGAACCTTGGGTAGGTGTGCTTTTGTGTTTTTTTGGCTATATCAACAATTGATTTTACAAAAAGGTCAGAAATAAATTTAGAGACAACAACCCAATGAAACAAGGAACAAGCAACATAGAATTGTAACACTATACTTTTTTTACCAATTTTTTTTGTTTTTCTTGTAAAAATGCGGCAATATAATACAAATTTTTCATGGTTACAAACACATTTTTGCATAGCACCTAGATCCTTTTTTGTCACAAGGCGAACCATCTCTACACACTTAAACACTAAATAATTGTAGCATAACTTTTTATGCCTGTCTATAAAAAATAATTGAAAGGACAGCAAGTCTGTTTCTGAATTTTTCATTATAGTCCTACTCTTTCATTTATTATGAATCTTGGTCGTGCTTTTGTTTCAAGGTAAATTTTGCCAATATATTCACCTATAATTCCTATGCTTATGAATTGCAACCCAGCCAAGAAACCAACAAAGGGTATAAGCCAAATTGTCCACTCTAATGCATCACCAAGAATTTGCTTAACAAGCAAGCAAATTGCAAAGAGAATTGATAAACATGTAATGAACACTCCACAGGATAATATTAGTCTTATTGGTTTAACGGACAAGCTTGTTATTCCATTAAAGGCAAGGGTTAGCATCTTGCTGAGTGGATAATGGCTTTCGCCTGCTATCCTTTCGTGGCGCTCATAATAAACACTCGTGCTTTTGAATCCAACCAAAGGAATAAGCCCACGTAGGAACAAGTTTACTTCGTGAAAATTTGCAAATTCACGTAAAACGCGAGAGGAAAGCAACCTGTAATCTGCGTGATTAAACACGACTTCCGCTCCAAGTTTATTGAGGAGTTTGTAAAAGCCCTCTGCTGTAAAACGCTTGAACCACGTGTCTGTTGTGCGTTTGTTTCTCACACCATAAACAATTTCTGCACCATCGAGGTAGGCTTTTACCATTTCGTCCATTGCATTGATGTCGTCTTGACCGTCGGCATCTATGGAAATTGTGATGTCACATCTGTCCTTTGCTTCCATTAGTCCCGCCAACAAAACATTCTGATGTCCTCTGTTTCTGCTGAGCGAAGCACCAACAAACAGGCTATTTTCTTTTACGATATCACAAATTACGCTCCATGTGTTATCTGAACTTCCATCATTCATTAGAAGAACTCGGCTTTCTGGTGTTATAAGATTATCTTCAATAAGACCTGAAAGTTTTGCCGCAAACATTTTCTTAGTTATGGGCAAAACCGCTTCTTCGTTGTAACAGGGAACAACGATATAAAGACAGGGGGTTTTTCTCATCTCATTTTGCATGGTATCAATCATTCTCCTTAAATCGATTTAAATATCTTTTATTGATAGTTAAATATAGATAACCGTCTTTATAACCATAACGATAAAGCCCGTTATCTGAAACTTTAGCAAAGTTACTTGGCAACACTTCATCATGTAACTCCACGTGCTTAAATCCAATTGATTTTGCCACTGGAAGCCACCTGAAATCTTCATCTAATGGGCTTGTATATTTGAGGGTTCTGTCGTTCGCCTGGCATATTATTTTCATGGACTGGGCGATCTCGGCGTTTTTACCATCCTGTAAATACACCTTCATCCCCTTATGGAGACTTGGGGCAGAGCATACAGACATTAACTCCGTTCGCCATGTATTAGTGATTTCGTTATACCATAGCAAATCGTTAATATTATCCTGCCAAAAAACGGTAGCAACAATAGAGAGCAGAATAACAGCAATAATGCGAACCCTCTTTTTGTTATAACAAAATAATGCTACGCAAAACAAACCGCAATACAACGGGAAAGCGGTTCTAACCTTTACAAGCACACCAACAGGAATTTGCTGAACATAAAGTGATACAATAACAGCCAATATAAGTGCCACCCTGGCAAACATACCACTTCTGCCTCCTGTGGTCGGGTCGTTTTTCTTTGTGAGATATATAAGATCAGCCAACATACAAACAAAAACAAATCTAACAGAGCGCGTTGCAAAAAATCCCCTTAAGCCTGTGCAAAGCCAACGGTATTCGATTCTAATATTTCTAAACACATCAGCAAAAGACTTTATTGGATGAGGATCTCTCCAAATATGAACATGAATAAAAGCCCCCACCTTGGCAAAGGTTATAGCTTGTGCAACAGCATAACCTGCAATAAAACCTAATATCCACCACAACAAGACTTGAAGGAAAGATTTTCTATCCCTCACCTCTGACAAGAAAAGTAACGGCATCAGATTGTAATAATTAAAGAATACCCCAAAGAAAAGAATACCTGTGCAAATAAAAAATGCTCGTTCACTTAAGACTTTTTTCAATAAGGGTGCAAGGGCTAAAAGCACATAATTTGGGAATGGCGTCGCTGGCCAATGGACTAAAGTGTATATTGGATGAATTTGCATAAGTGCCAGGGCAAAAATAATTGCGTGTATCTCGTCATCAATAAAATCTTTTGCAATCTTATATCCAAAGAAAAAGAAACATGCAAAAGAAAGAGTAATTACAATATATGGCGACATTTTTTTTAGCACGAAGAAGAACAGATAAATGATCCAGCGACCTTCGTAGGTTAGTTTTGTATAATATTCGTCTATGTAGTATAAATCGTCATTTCGCCAAGTGGTAATTTTAAGCAATGTAGTAAAATTTTGCACAAGAAGAACCGTAAGGAAAGACATAATAATGATACAGAATAAATCTTCCAATGAAAATTTGAACTTCCAAATAGAAAAATGCTTTGTAAAAAGTATGTCGTTTAGTTTTTCCATACTTAAAACCTCTTATTGCTCTAAATATTTTTTGCTGATGGTTAAATATAGATAACCATCTTTATAACCGTAGCGGTATAACCCGTTTGGAGAAATTTTTGCAAATTCGGCAGGTAAATCTTCATCACACAATTCCGTATTGTTAATGTTAAATCCTATTGATATTGCAACTGGAAGCCAGCGGTAATCGGCTCCCAAGTTTTGGGTGTATTTAAAATTTTTGCCAATTACTCGACATATAGCTTGTTCAGAGGCAGCAACTTCCTCGGTATTATAGCCCTTATGCAAATATATTTTTATCCCCTTGTGAAGCGTTGGAACAGAACAAATTGATTTTAATTCAGTTTGCCATGTATTGGTAATGTCACGAAAACAAGATAGATCGTTCATATTATCGTGCCAAAAAACAAGAGCAACAGATGAAATCAAAATAATTGTAATATAGCGAAGAGATTTTTTGTTGTAACAGCATAATGCCACAGCGAACAAACCACAATAAAGAGGAAGAGTAGTTCTGATAGCAACTTCAACACCAAGAGGAACTTGCTGAACGTAAAGCGAAATAATAACCATGAATAGAAGCAATAGCCTAGCACACAGCGTTTTTCTTCCACCTAGATGTGTCGGATTTTTTTTCACTAAATATGCAAGACAAGCTGCCAAAGAGCCAAAAGCAATTTTTACGGAGCGCCTCGCAAAAAATCCTTTTATCCCTTCACAAAACCATTGATATTCCGTCTCTATATTTTTAACAAGGTCAGCAAAAGACTTTATTGGATTAGGTTCTCTCCAATCTGCAATTTGAATGAAGCTACCCGTAATGAGAAGCGTTATAACCTGTGTTACCGCATAGCCAACAACAAAACCCAGAATCCAAAGTAGCATAATTTCAATAAAGGATTTTATGTCTTTCACTTCTGACAGAAAAAGTAGTGGCATCAGGTCATAGAAATTGAAAAATAGCCCGAAGAAAAGGATCCCTGTGCAAATGAAAAACGCTCTTTTGCTTAAATCTTTTTTCAAGAAAGGAGTAAAGGCTAAAACCACATAATTTAGAAACGGCGTTGCAGGCCAATGAACCAATGAGTAAATTGGGTGAATCTGCGCAAGAGCTAAGGCAAAAATGATTGCAAACAGGTTATCCTTTGTAAAATCTTTTGCAATCTTATAGCCAAAGAAGCAAAAACATACCAAAGAAAGTGCAATCACGATGTGTGGTGGCAAACTTTTCAGCATAAAGAAAAATACATAATTGATCCAACGTCCTTCAGTAGACAATTTTTTATAGTATGTAGCTCTGTAATATAAAGCATCATGTCGCCACACTGTGGTGTCTAGCAATATTGCAAAATTTTGCCAAAGAAGAATGGCCAAGAAGCATATTACAGCAAAACAGAATACGTCTTTTAAGGAGAATTTGACCTCTCTAAGTTTTTCCATTTTTAACCTCGTTTTGTCCAATTTTTATTTTATTCCAAGCATAAATCTTAATTTTGTTCTTCTAATAATTTCATTGCAAATTGTAATAAAAATCAAGATTATCAATAGTTGAGCAAACTTATATGCGATAAAGACACCAAGAGGAGTCGATTCTGCGATTGAAAACTTGAAATAGCTTAATATTGTTACCGATATAGGAATCATAATCGTTTGGTGCCACGCAAAGTATAACATGGAATATCTTCCTACATACTCTATCGCACGAATAGAAGTCCATTTTGACACAATGATTACACAGGCAATTCCTGCAAAAGCTGACAAAAATGTGAGTGGTGCACAACCATAACGACCACGAATCATTGATATTGATAAATTTGATAAAGCTTGACCTGAAATTTTGTAAGTCAGATATCCGCAGACAAGATTTATTAGCGCTAAAAGAATAAATAACAGAGTCGCAGGAATTTTTCCAACTAGAAAATCATCAAACGTGTCGCAGTTCTCTTTATAAAAATGCCCAGCAAAAAAGAATGGAAATGCCATAAAACAAATATCAATATTCCACGGCAACGGTACGTTGATATATTTGTAATACATCAATCCAATAATGGCAGACACAACGGAAAATATTGCCAAAAATTTGTTTGTTTTTAGTATTTTTTTTGCAAGAAAAAACGCAATGTTTACGATAAACAAACAAGCCAAGAACCAAATTGTCCACAATCTTTTTTGGATAAGGAACTGTAAAAACAAGGACATGTAATCAGAATACGAATATCCACCAGTGCAAAAATAATTCAGATATTCATAGAATAGCAATGGAAGTCCCAGGCAAAAGTAAGGAATAACTATTGATTTGCATTTTTTCACAAAAAAATCGTAAAAATTGCCTTTAGGCGAAAACACGTAACCAGAAAGTAGAAAAAATAGTGGAATATGAAAAGTGTATATCCATTTATATACAACAAGACCACACCTCAAGTGCCCTATTATAACAAACAAAATGCCATAACCTTTTGCCATATCAATCCAGGAAATTCTACCTGTTGATACTTTTGGAATGTTTTCCACAACAACTCCTCCAAATCATTAATTTTACAAAACCCAGTTAGGCCACCATTCTAGCACCTGTTCAATATGGTAATTATTAACAACAGTACCAGAAATTACAGGGAAGAATAATATAAATAAACCAACTGAAATTACGCCAACAATTTTTATAATTTTGTCTTCCTGCTTGAAGTTCAAAGAATATATACTGTTGCATATCATCAGTATAAGTATATTGATGCAACAAAAATATTGGTATATAGGTGCGAGTCGAGCAATAAAAATCCAAGGAACAAGCATTGCTAGGTAACATACCAAGAGACAAACAGCCGTCTTATTTTTTTCCACAAATGAGAGGTAGAAATGGTGTCCAAGTGAAGCAATACCAAGAAAACAGATAAGTGGATTGATAAATATTGATACAACGCTTGCGTGTGTGTTGCCTATAGTTACGTATGACTCTAGTACAGGTTGCCAGTCAAACAACCATGACCACCACGGCGAAGCTAACAGATGAGATTCTGTAACACAATATTTTAAGTTGGAAATTATATATTCTATTAGCCCTTTATTAGAATAGACGCAAGCCAAGGGAATATAGGAAAGAACATAGACAACCGCAGGAATCAAACAGAAATAAACAAGACAGAGTCCGAGCAATTTTATAAGAGGCTTGAAATTTGCTTTTTCCCCATAGGTTTCAAGCATATACCAAGCAATTATTATAACAAGGGCAAACAGTGCATGTATTGCTGTCCACTTTGTCGCAATGCCACAGGCGAAAGCTATACCGGACAAGAACAGATATTTATTCTTCCCCTCCTGTATAAAGGCATAGATGCTATAAAACATACAAAGGATAAAGAAAGCCGCAATAATTTCAATCATTGCCATGCGAGACAAGGAGTAGTGCATAAACTCTGTAACAAGGAGCAAGGCAGCAAGCGTTGCGAGGCTAGTTTTCCTTGTAAATCTTAATGCAAAGAGATAGATAATAGGGACCATAAGCACCCCAAAGACTAAACACATAATGCGCCAACCAAATGGATTCATGCCAAAGAGTGCAATCCCCATTGAAATTAAGATTTGCCCAAGTGGAGGATATACATTTTTATACATTGGCATCCCGTGTAAAAATTCGTATGCTGTTCTTACATGATATACCTCATCGGGCAAAGTTTGGTCATAGTAAGATGGTGGTATGTATTGGTCAGAGTAAAAAACTAAGGGAACAATCGGGTAACAGTCCTGTTCGTCAAATAACTCTGGATAGTGTGACACATGTGCTAGCTCTATAACACCACCATTGTTACCACCCTTGACATACCTTTTATCTTTCTTTAAGCAGACAATTTCCCCTATCATTGATTTTTTATCTTTTTCATCTGGGAAAACTAGAGAGACTTGGTGTGTTCGCGCGTTAATTTTGATTTTGTTCCATGCAAATTCGTTTGTAAGTTTTGTGTTTTGAATCAGTTGCCAGTTGCCATCTTTAGCTATATAAACAAGAACTGATTGATTTTCTGGAATCCCTGTATAAATATCTATTGCTTCAACATCTTCTTCAGCAAAAAAAGTAATAGTCGTTTCTGGGCTTTGCCCCTTGCTCGCTTCTAGGTGACAAAATGACTTTGGCGTGTTACGACTTCCGAGATGAAAACTTCCTATGATAACAAAAATTACCGTAAGCAAAGCCATTATCTTATAATCTAGCCTGCTTACAACAAGGCGTGAATTTCTCAAGCTGCCATTGTCAAAACGTGCTTCTTCATTTCGCACCAAAAGTGCGGAAGATGGAGATAGCTCGTTATTAAGTTCTTTATGAAAGGCAATGAGGGCTGTGATGTAGATTGCTAAATTTATCCAGGACAAAAATTGCAGACCTAATGCTGCCGATTCCCGACAGAGCAAAAATGAATATGTTTTAAGAGATAACAGCTGCAAACCAATGAGCAACAGCCAGCCTCTTCCAACAGATAGCACAAGAGGAATTGCTAGCACCTCATAAAGAAAGCCATATCGATCATGCATTGCGGGTAGAAATAAAACGCAGGTGTAAGAGAAAATAAATGCAATCCACACAAAGTGCTTCCCGATGACCTTTGCTTTACATTTGTGAAACCAATACATTAATCCAAGCAGAATGACAGCTGTAATTATTGTTGCATATCTGCTATCAGCAGCATGGTCTGTTGATAGCAATCCCCAAATGCTTGGGTAATTCATGAACATTTTATTATACTGACCTGTTTGTTCTAGATAAATGGCAAATGTGTCGGCAAAGGATCTACCCGCAAGAATCTGTGGCATAGATGCTACAAGCATAACGAGTGGAATTATGCAAAAATGAAATATACTGAACGCTTGTTCTCCATTTGCCCGATTTTTCCAGTAATAATAGCAAAAAAATGGCAAAATAAAGATAGTTTGCAACTTAAAGACAAAGGCAAAACCTAATAACACAAAAGAGGCTGTTACCTTATTTTTTTGCAGCATGTAGAGAGACCAGATAATAAAACAGACATATATGCTGTCGCACTGTCCCCATGCAGCAGAATTTAACCATATTGTTGGCAGCAATAGAGCTAAGACAAAGCCAATTACGGCACGTCTTTTGTCTAATAATTCATGCAACCAGCTATAAATGCCAAACGCCATAGCATAATCAAAAACGCAGGAAAGGATTTTATATTTATATATAGCCTCACCAGGAAACTTTGTCATCATGTATATCAACAGCTGATATGTTACGTTGTAATTTCCTACCTGCTCTACTAAAGCTCTATGCAGGCTCTTCAAGCTTAGTTCTTTATACCAAGGAATAAGGAAGTGAGACATATCTATAGAAAGAATATCCTTACAAAAAATTCTGACTAATAGACTAATCAGCAACGCAACACATAATATTATGTTATCTTTGTTATTTAAATTAAATTTGTTCTTTAGGAGTGATAATTTCATATTAAACCTTCTTTAGTCATAGTCCCTATTTGCATTTATTTGTCTAGTTTGTGTATCATAAAGCAAACTGCCCACATTGTAGCAATAAACGCCATTTTTGCAAGCCAAATTTTGCAGAATCAACAATAAATTCCCCAGTTCTCAATCCAAAAACGAGGATTAGATGCCTCAAATGCAAAGCGGTTGGGTGCAAAAGGAGCGCAGGTGGACTTGTCGTCCATCGAGCATCCTTTTACGCCCAACCGCAAAGCAGATGAGGTATATAATCCTCGTTTTATTTACAGTGTGAAGCGGAAACCAAGATTAAAGTTTATCGAGTTACTTACATCCTTGAAGTGTTTCGTGAGTTCTGCATAGAAGTAACTTGCGTCTGTCATGTTCCAGCCTCCACCGAGGGAAAGTTCCCACCAGTTTCTCGCACTGTCTTGTTTGTATGATGCATCTCCATACAAGATGTTTGTTGAACCAGCAAAGTCATGATAGTAGCTGCCTCTTAAGTAGTAATTAAAGTTTTTAACCTTCTTACCCAAGGCAACACCAAGTCTTGTCACAAAGTGGTTTGTGCTATCTATGTCTGCCAAGATGCCTCTGCTACTTGTCTTCTTTGCTCCAGCTAAATAACCATAGATAACTTCTGCCTGTGGCTCGAAGTAGAATCCATTCTTACCAATATTTGCTCTATATCCATATTCACCGGATAAGGTTACTCCGTTCATACCGTAGTCGAGTTTTGTGGAAAGTCCTGCGTCGTAGCTTGTTGTGTCGCTTTCATATCTACCATAACGGAAGATGAAGTCAAAGTAGTGACCACTGTCATAAATCTTTGTGTAGTATGCGCTAAGTGATGTGGATTTTACATCGCCACCACCAATCTTATATGACTGGCTTCCGTCAAATCTCTCAAGGGAGAGACCGAAGTAACCGCGAGCGGTCGTATCGTTCTTTAAGGCAATATCATAACCAAGCTGATAGAGGTTACCGGAAACGTTAAGTTTTCTTGCTCCATTGTGATCATCGTTGCTTCTCTCAAAGCGTGCCCAGCCTGTGTTGCTTGCCTCTCCTCCACGGAGATCTCCAAGACGTTTTTGTAACGTATTAGTTGCCTCTAACCATGCAAGGTTTATTGCATTCGCCGTGTCTGAAACTGACATGACCGTTTCGCTAACCTCTGGCTTGTCTGGCTCATTTCTGCCGTTCTTTGTGAAGGCAAATTCACCAGTCTCTTCATCATAGGCAACGAGGTATTTCCACATGTCTGATGCTACATGTGTAACGTCTGACACAACATGTCCCTTCAAGGCGTCTGTCTCTGTGAAGGCAATATTTGTTTTGTTCTGTTTTGCGTCAGACAAAAGTGTTAAGGCTGTGACGTGAAGCTTTCCTGAACCGGTAACGGCTCCACCTTCAGCTACGTTAAGGGTATCCATCAACTTATTAGCAAGGTCTACATCAAGCATTAAATTGCCGTTACCCGTCAGATTGATGTTTTTGACTACATAATGTTCAACACCGTAATTTCTAAAGTCAAAACCTCCACCGTTAAAGGTCAAATCTGTGTTGCTAATATAGGTTTCATCCGCAACCTTGGAATAGCCATTGCTTAACTTGATATCCTGATTGTTTATCTCTGCTGCAATATTTGTGGCTGCCTGGAGGTCTATTGTTCCCTTTTGTCCTGCTGTGGCTACGTCTACTAGTTGCGCTAGTTTTCCTCCGGTAAGAGCCAAGGTGCCATCGTTTTTAATTTCGTTTGATGTTACAAGTTTACCTGCATTTGTTTCAAGTTTTCCCTTGTTTGTAATTGTATCTGCTGTTAAGGTTCCAGTGTTTGTAACATCTGCCTTTTTATCTACTAGGATATCTTTTTGGGTAAGGTCTTTTGCATTACTGATGTATGCATTATTTGCTCCGTCACCAAAGTTTACTGTGCCCTTTGTTGTTGTTGCGCTTGACGTAACATTAGATGCTAATGCCACTCTGCCCGCAGCATCTGCTCCACCTGTAAGAGTGAGTATTCCGTCATTTGTCAAGGCAATGCCCAAATTATTAGCAGCAATATTTACTGTTCCGGTGTTTGTTGCTGTTCCCGTCCCTGTAATCTTTGAGCCAAAAGTGTTTGTGCCGGACATATTCAATGTTCCAGCGTTTGAAATATCCGTCGTGTTGTCGCTGAAATTCACATTCTTAATCTCTAGCGTTCCACCAGTATCAACTGTCAAGGCTGTAGCAAAACTGGCAATCACACCATTATTTGATGTATTGTTTTTACCGTCAATTTCTAATGTTTTTCCATTTGAAACTGTAATACCGTTATTGCGGCTTTCTCCTGCCTTCAAATCCATTCCATTCATGTTAATGGTGTAACTTGGTTTTATCGCACCTGTGGTAACGCCAGCTGCAAGGGTTTCATCAGTTTCAAAGCTGTATGACGTTAAATCTTTTGTTTTTTCAGCACCACTTATGTATTCAGTTAAGGTAATTGGGTTATAGGCTGAGATAACCTTTAACTTGCCCAAGGTAGTACCTTTTGTAAATGTGTAACTGAAGTTTCCAAGCTGAGTTTTTATTTCACCAGTAGTACCTACATTAAATGTTGCACCACTTCCACCGCTCAAAACTGTTAGCCAATCATCTTTCTCAACTGGGTTATCTTTCGTAGCCTGTTCTGTAAATCCTTGTGCCAAGTTGATGTTTGTAAGATTTACTGTTGCAGCAGTGTCTACACCTGTGTAGACAATTTTATCTGCCTTTTTCTCGCTTTCATTTGCATTTGCATTAATCTTTAAGGTGCCATTACCCTTTAATTTATCTACCGTCAAGGTCGCATAGGCAGCCTCACCTTCTGTTTCTTGCATATCAAGCGTTGCGCTATTCATATCCAGCGTTCCGCCCAAATTCTTGTCGGCAGTAACTTTCAAGGTCTTGCCTGATGCAATTTTTACTGTGCCGGAGTTTGTCAGAGTCGTCAATTTATTCACTTCGCCAGAAGTTTCAAGAGTGCCACTATTTGTAAATGCTTCAGCAACTGCCAAATCGTCTATTGCTGCTGACAAGGTGCCAGCATTTATTAGTGTCTTTGCTGTTAATTTTCCGGTGTTCGTAACATCCGCCTTTGCCGCTACATTGATTGCACTTTGATTAAGAGCATTGGCGTTACTGATGTAAGCGTTAGCATTTCCATCACCGAAGGCAACTGTACCTGTCGTGGAATCCTTTATTGTAACTCCTAGCTCTGCTCTTGCTTCTGTTGTACCGCCTGTGAAGGTTAATGTCCCCTCGTTTGTTACATCACCGGTCAAGGTAAGTTTGTCTGCGTCTATCGTTAGGCTTCCTTTGTTTACCAGGCTACCTTCGCCGCTTACGCTAACTCCGGAAGCAAAGGTTGTGCTTCCGCTTGACACTTCCATCGCACCATCATTTGTCACGGCGCTCTTCATTGTGTTTGTGCCCGTGAACTTAACCGTACCAAATTTTGTTTCATCTGTAGCAGTTGTCGTTACAAAGGCACCGTTAAAGTTTTGTACCGTGATGTCCTTAATGGTCAAGGTGTCACCGTCATTTATGGTAACTCCACCAAAGCCCGAAGCTTTGTCTGTTTTTGCACCGTCTAACGTGAAGCCACTACCATCGATTGTTAAGGAACGTGGTGTAGCGGTGGCTTTTCTTGCCAAGGAGCCAAGTGATGTCTTGCCCGTCGGAACGGCTCCTGCGTCTTCTGATGTGTCATCGTTAAACAATGTTGTGGCTGCTGTGAGCTGGTAGGTAGTTGGAGCAGCCGCTTTTGTGTCTTCTGTATAGAGGTTGATTGCGTCATAGAGGGTGCAGCCGCCTTCTTCAGAAACTGTTATCTTCAATTCACCCTTGTTCGCCGTTGGTTCGAATGCGTAGGACTTAACTGCATTTGCTGTTATCGTTTGGCCTACTAAAGTGAGTCCCCCCAAATCGCCACCTGTGAATAACTGTATAGTTGCGTCACCTACTCCGAAATCCTCGTCAGAAATATTTGCACTGACAAGGGCGAGATTTACCTTTCCTTTTGCAATGCCAGTTACGCTTATCTTGTCATTCAAGACACCGTTCTGGGCAAGCTTCGTGTTAAACACAATCTTAGAATCGTCCCCAGTTGCTGTGAAATCCTTTAACTCCACAACGTTACCAGCAGTCATAGCTGCCGCTGTTCCGTCCGTGATGTCTATCGTTCCACCATTCAAGGTAACGCTATCTGTTGCGTCCAGGTGACCCTTTCCTGTCTTTAGCGTGCCGCTTGTAGAAATATTTTGTTTTTCTATCGTTGGTTGTGTTGCCCCCCAGGCTATTGTTGCCAAGGTTGTTGTGCCAGTGCCAAGATTAAGCGTTCCAACCCCGTCATCTCCTCGCGTAATATACGTGTCTATCACTACATCTTTTGTGTCTGTAAAGGTTAACGTCCCTGCATTGGATATGAATGGGGAAGTTGCATTGGACATGTAGGACATGCCCGTCGTAATTGATAGATTAGCATAATCTGCCTTTAGTTCAGCGTTATCAGTGATGTGGAGATGTACTTGTGTGATTGTTGCATTCTTGTCTAACGTAACCACAGCTTCATTCTTTCCATCCCCAATAACAGTAGTACCACTATCTCCACTAATTATGAAGTATATTGATGCACTTAATGTACCTGTACCGTTGAGAGTAAGGGAACCAATATTAGCTATTGCCTCTACATTCAAGTTAGCAAGATCTGCTACAAAATTTTTATAGTTAGCAATAGTTTTCTGAGTAATGTTTGCAGCCTTGTCGAGTGTATAGGTAACGCCACCACCAGAAGAACCAATGATGGTTACACCATTTCCAGTTATGTTTTTACTGATCATTCTGATTCCATCTACACCACTATCGTCGCTAATTTCTAACGTTCCATTGTTTTTAATATTAGCTGCAAGGTTCGAGGGATGAGTATAAAGAACCGTGTTATTTACGTATTCTCCTTCTCCCGTAAGCTTCGCACCAGTATCAGTATCTGCATCATAATTGAGAGTAACAGCATTATCACTAAACTCAACAGTCCCGCTATTAGTTATAAAAGCATCTTTAAAACCACCAACCCTCAAACCGTCTAGGATTAATTTTTTACCACTTCCAACAGTAACTCCACTATTGTTGTTACCATCTATCTTATACATACCTCCAATGATTGTAAGGTTTCTAGCCTCACCAGCCAAGGTGCCAAGAGAAGTTCCTTCCGTAGGAAGCGCACCACCACTATCTGCATCCCCCAGCGTTACGTAGCCATGAAGAGCATAGCTAAGAAGAGGTGTAAGGTCTTCTGGAAGTGGAGTGCTACCATCAGACACTTTTTTAAGGTTTACAGCTTCCCAAAGTGCAAGACCATCACCTGCAGTTATTTTTACGCTTCCTTTGGCAGTTCCAGGCTCAAAGGTGTAGGTAATATCTGGGCTTGCAGAAATTGATTTGCCAGATATTGCAAGACCCGTAAGGTTGCCACCGGTGAACAAGGGTCTTTGAACTCCACCGTCAAGGAATTTTCTAATATCCTCAACGTCAATATAGTTTGGGTTTAAAACACTTATCACGGATGAAGAAAGGTCAACTGTGCCACTTGCCTTTCCAGATATCTCTATTTTATCGTTGAACGCATCCTCTACTACCCATTCGTCTTGATCATAATCATAATATCCTTCCACCCTTGCTTCAAAGTTAACAGTCGATGATGCATTTGCTGCAAAATCTTTCAGATAGACAGTATTACTGCCTCTAACTTCCCAAACATTATTAGTAATATCCAACTTTGCGCCGTTTAACGTAACGCTGTTAGCGCTCTTTGAGTCTGTCAGCCTACCTGCCAGCAATGTTCCGCTTGTTGTAATATCCTGGTATGATGGGCTAATGAAAAAATCTACCGTACCACTACCAAAAATCACCTTTCCTCTCTTACCAACTGATGCAGAAAGATTATCCAAATGATAAAACTCATCTCCGGTGAGATTCAGTGTTCCGTCATTTGTAATACTAGATACGCTGAGGTTATTAATCTTGCCCTTGAGCGTCGTACCCTCGGCAATGGTTATCTTATATTGTGAAATTTTTTGGCTTTCGCCAAGGGTGAAGTCCTTCTTAAAGTTTGTTGTTGCAGAATATGCCTTCCCTGAATCATATTGTGTTATGTCGTTGGAAAAGGCGGTGGTTCCTTCAATATTCAATGTGCCGTCATTTGCTATAACGCCACTGGTTCCCTCGCCAAAGATGACATCCTTCAAGGTTAAGGTTCCTGCTGCAACAGTGAAGGGGTTTTGCATATTTTTCACTGTGATGCTATCCACGGTTAATTCGTGATCTTCGCCATTGACCACAAGCCCCTTGTGCACCTTGCCCTTTTCATCCTTACCATCCACGGTGTTTTTGCCGGCTCCAGCTCCCTGCAAAACAAGAGTCTTGCCTCCACTGGCACGTTCAAGGAACGTTCCCCAGTCTGACTCGAGTGTTTCGTCTGCCGTCATGGTGAAGGTGTCTGTGTCTAGCAGAGAACCAATTTCGCCAAGCGCTTCACTGGTCGTCATTACCTTGTCAAGCCAGTTAAAGCCAGTTAACACTATTTCCTTTCCACTGTCAGAGACCTTAAGCACAGGGCTAAAGAGACCACCTGTCAGTCCCTTTGCCATACCACCCTTCACGGTAAGGGCTGTTAAATCTTTATCAGCACTGAGCACTGCCACTGGGTTTGTCACAATGCTTGCCGTATTGGTAAAGTATGGATCATAGGCAACAGTAATTTTTAACACTGAATCTGGCGAAATGGTTAAATTGGAAACGACAAGCTTGTCTGCCTTGCTCTCTCCTGCTTCGCCACTTTTTGCCACGGCACTTTGAATCTTCAAGGCTCCATCCACAATCGTGAGGTCTGACAAGGTTGCTGTGTCAAGGGCCTTCTTTCCGTCATATACAGGTGTCAATTTGCCACTTTCCTCGTCCGTATTTAATGCGGTATAGGCAATGTCTATTGTGCCGCCATTGGACAGGGTTGTTTTTGTCTCATTGACAAACTCGTGTTTTTCATCAAAGACTGGATACCATGTACCTTCGTTGGTAAAGTTTTTAGCAACCACATTACCCTTGATGACGCCGGTAGCTTCATTCGTGATTTCTGCAAATTTTATTGCTCCCGTGTAGAACTTGTCTCCATCTTTTATGTCAGTATCGTTTATGAAAAGCTTACCTTTGTTATAAACGGAGTCTACAAGAGGCACACCATCACGCCCCTCAAAGGTGATAGATTTTCCCTCTTGAGCATATAACTTTACCGTTCCACCAGCAGCATTGTATATTGCACCACCATTCTCAGAAGCGGTATTACCAATAAAGCTAATATCTTGCCCCTTTGCAAGAAGATTTATCTTTCCACCTTCATGGTAAATGGCGCCACCGGACGTTGCTGCATAATTTCCGACAAAATTGCCCGTCACATTAATGTTACCGGAAACGTTATAGATTGCACCACCATTTGCTGCGTGATTACCAATGAAATCACCATTTATGGCACTTATTGTACCTCCAGCGTTGTAAATAGCACCAGCTTCTGACCAATTCACAAGCATATCAGTTGGACCTCCGCTGTAATTACCAATGAAATCACCATTTATGGCGCCTATTGTACCTCCTTCGATATGAATAGCACCACCTTTTGGTAAGTAGAGTATGGAGCCCCCTTCACCTTGTACAACTGTTTCATGTGCATAGTTATTTATAAAGTCGCCAGTTATAGTTCCAACGTCATTATTGCTAAGACTAAGAGCTCCCCAATTTGCTGAATTGCCTATAAAATCAGCCTTTACATCAGCTATATTGTCTCCCGTAACAGCACCTGTATTAAAATTTCCCTCTTCGTCTATCTTTATACCTACGTAGGCAGTAGCTTCCGCAGAAAGAGCTACAGGCGCTGTCGTCTTCTCATTTGTTCCATTATAAACTACAACGATGTCTGCATCGCTTGAAGGATCCACCTCCTCCAAGCTATCGCTGCCCCAATTATATTTTTTCGTTACTTGTTGACCTGAAGGAACATCCTTATCCAGCCCGCGGCCGACACGTCCCCACGCCATGGGCTTGCCATCTTTATCCAAATCCGTCATCACCTTGTATAGGTTTGTCTTCCCATCTGCATCTTTTTTGACAACGTGTCCATACGGAATGGTATCTCCAGGTGTCCATGACCCCATGGCAGCAAATTTATACCTGTGACCGGCACCGCCAGACTCGTCTGCTATAACGCTAAAGCCAGTGAGATTAACAGATTTTTTATCCGTCGATAATATAAAGGTCGGTGTAACAAGACCCGTAGCTCCACGAGACCCCACACCAACAATGTTATCTATCTTCAAGTCTCCAAGGCCTTTTTCCCCTGTTACAGTAAGCACGGGGATGCTTTTGTCCGTGATGCTCTTCGTTATTGTAGCAAGGGCAGGATCAAACATTATCTGAATTGCTAATGTCGGATTTTCAACATCACCTAGCACCAGCTTAGCTGTCTCAAGTCTATCCGCCGTATCCGCATTTACATTACTCTGAATCCTCAAGAGTCCTGTGTTTAGTGTTAATTCAGCCACAGTTGCTACACCATAATTATCCTTCTTACCATATTTCGGTGTAAATTTTTTAGTTGTTTCATCAAATGGTAAATCGGAATAGGCAATGTCTATTGTGCCTGTCTTTTCTTCTTCGAATAACCTTACCTTTGCTCCATTGACGGCTTTGTTATCCTCAAACACTGGATACCATGTACCAATGTTCGTAAAATCACCAGCTGCCATATTGCCCTTGATATCACCAAAGTTAGTAATCTTTGCAAACTTAACATCTCCTGTGTAGGCCTTGCCAGCTGTATCTGTTCTATCCGTATCGTTTATGATAATAATGGCATTTTCACCATTGTAAACAGAGTCCACTATGGAGTCACCTTCACGTCCCACAAAGGTGATAGACTTGTCCTTTGAAGCATATAACTTTAGTACACTTCCAATTTGTCTATTGGAAATTGCGCCACCATTGATACTCCATCCCGACCCCGAAACTGTGTTACCGCTAAAGAGAATATCCTTGCCATCTGCAAGGATTGCTATTGTGCCAATGTTCTCAATCGCTCCACCTTCTGCATTATACTCGCCTTCAGCATAGTTACCTATAAAGCTACCTCGGATTTCCATTTTTCCACCGATGTTATTATTAGAAATAGCTCCACCGCATGCGGTATCGTATGAACCAGCTTTTACATAATTGCCAATGAAATCTCCCGTCACATTAACAACACCTGCACCGTCAAGGAAAATTGCACCACCGTACGCTGCATGATTACCAATGAAGTCACCAGTTATAGTGCCTATTGTGCCACCTTCGTTGTAAATTGCACCTCCTGCACAGCCACCAAGGGTGTCACCAAGGGCATAGTTACCAATGAAGTCACCAGTTATGGTGTTTACAGAGCCACCGTCCAGATGAATAGCACCACCTTGTGCTGATATAATTTGCTCCTCCGATTGAAATATCGAAATTGCATGATTATTTATAAAGTCACCAGTTATAGTGCCAACGTCGTTACTCTTAAGATAAAGAGCCCCATAATTTGCCGAATTGCCTATAAAATCAGCCTTTACATTAGCTATATTGTCTCCCGTAACAGCACCTGTTTTAGCGTCTTCTTCTCCTTCTCCTTTTTCTATACCTACATAGGCAGTATCATCCGTGGAAAGGGTGCTTTGCGAAGTTTTCTCGCCTTTTTTATTATACTTAACAAGGATGTCGGCATCTCCTTCTCCCTCGTGTGGCTTTAATGTCTTCGACTCGTCATCCCAATCAAATTTCAGTTCTTGTTCCTCAGCATCTTCACGCTTTTCAATGCCACGCCCAATAAGCCCCCACGCCTTATCATCATTATTTTTCACCTTGTACAAAATATTTGTCTTTGCATCTTCGTCATACTTTACAACGTGACCATATGGAACGGGATCACCTTGCGTGTAAGAGCCCACACGGGCTAACTTATAAATGTGACCTTCTCCGCCCGGCTCGTCACCCTTAAAGTTAAAGCCAGTTAGGTAAATGTTGTTAGTATCTACACTAAATGTAGGTATGAAGGTGCCATATGTTCCAACTGTCGCAACACCTGTTATGTTATCTAAGCCAATGCTAAGACCATTTGTGGCAGAAAGCACCGCAATGCTCTTATCACCTATGCTAGCCTTAGCCGTCGCAAAATATGGATCAGAAAGTTGAATTTTTAGCATTGAAGCGTCGCCAAGCGTTAAGGCATTTTTAACTGTAATCGTGTCCACAGTGCTGGCATTCACATCGCTCGTAATCTGTAGTAGTCCGTTGTCTGCCACAGATAGGTTTGACACGGTAAATTTGTTCTTGAAAGCAAGACTTGCGCCACTTCCCACAGAAACGTTCTTTATTTCTGTGCCAGTTCCGCCAGCCGTTATTGTGCCTGTCGCATTGTTAGCAAGGGCAACGCTTGTATTGTATGTATCTGAATCAAAGGAAAGGTTGAAGTCATTGTCAAGATTGGCAGTGAGCTCTTTGCCCTTATGTGTAGCACTGAGCTTGTCCGCAAAGATTGTTACGTCACCATTTCCAATGGTGTAACCTTCTGCGTTACTAAAATCTGAAGCATAATCCGTTTCCTTGTCGCCATTTGTCTTTTCTGCAAAAACATACATCGTGTATGTGCCATCTACAAGATAGTCAGTGTCGTCATGTTTTTTATCAATTGCAACTTTAACGCCACTTTCCAATTCACTGGCATCGCTTGACACCTTCGCATACTGCACATATTGCCCATTGGTTGCACTACCTTCTGTGACATCTTTTAAAATTGCAGACACATAATCTGCACTGCTTTCTAGTGTTGCTGTGGCTTTTACTGTTGGATTGCCATAGGTTACTGATAGACCACTGCTTAGGTCAATGGTATCACCCTCACTTGCATCTTGTGCTTTTTGGTCAACTGTTTCGCTGGTTTTTGTCTGTGTTACAGTTACTTTGGTCGGTGCTTTTATGCTTGTGTCCTTTAGCGTAACCTTCCAGCCGTCAAAGGTATCAGCACTTGTGTCCACATCCGCCAAGGTGAAGCCATCTCCAGCATTAACAGCCCCCTTACCGCCTACGGCGGCAGATAAAAACAAAACCGATGCTGGATTCAGATTTAAAGCCGGGCGTACGGTATCACGGTCGTCGTTCACACTGTGCGCATAGACAGAGCCGTCAGAGTGGACAAAGAACGCATCATCGACATAAGAGCTAGGCGAGCGCAACCACCACATGGCACTTTCATTTGATACTGTTCCATTGCCATACATTACTACCTTTTGGGCTAATACTGTCGCTGTTGCTAGCAATGAAACATTTTCATCCCAAGCTGATGTTTGTTTTGAAAATCCATAGGCTGTGTTATATACCTCGCCTCCAGGCGCGCCATCACCATCGCTGTAGCCACTTAACAAAAATAGCTTGTCTGTTGAATGAACATCTGCGTTAGTTGTATCCTTTATCGCTCCAAGCTCCTTTGCATCAAATGCATCTCCTGCAAAGCTACCCCATTTATCCACAGTTCCGTCACCTTTGAATGTGGTTTTTTCTGGCGTTGCTCCTGTGCCATTCAAAGTCTTTTGAATATCTGAACCATTCCAGTCATGCCCCTTCTCTGTTGTTGAGTTAAACTGATCTGCATATAACCCCTGATCTGACAATAGCAAAACTCCGTTAGTTTCATCATTTGCCAGCACTCGCCACTTTATGCCTTCTTTGGTGTAATTTGATAGTTTTGCTTGCTCCTCCTCTTCTGACTTTGTCGTATTCTGCCAAAAACTGCCAAAATATACTGTCTTGCTAGGGTATTTAGCAGACAGTCCAGTTTCTTCGTCAACAACTGACGCTCCGCCTCCTCCGCCTATCTGCTTAAAGGTGGTAATCCCTGGCTGTGCCGCTGCATACACCGGTGTCACCACCGACATCCCAATGCTTGCGGTAAACACCACAAGCATAACCAATAAAACTACCTTTTTGAAACTTTTGAAATTTCCCATCTTGAAATTTCTCCTTTCTGAACTTACCGTTCATCTTTTTTGTGGCACCGCAAACCTCGGTGCCCATGCCTAAAACCCACATTGCGACAATCTATAAAAAACCTTGGCTTACGCCATGATTTCCCTTTTTTACTTTTTATTTTTTAGCCATAGAGAACAAACCCGTTGAAATTGAGAATTGAGAATGGAGAATGGAGAATTGCGGTGTTTTTGCTTTGCAAAAACGATTTTTAGTGAGGCTCCGCCTCACTCTAATTCGTGCCACAAAGTGGCACACATCAATTTTCAATTCTCAATTTTCAATTTTCAATTCACTTCGGCGCTTTATGGCTAA
>JAUNHV010000002.1 GCA_030523725.1 Synergistaceae bacterium
AAACTTTGATGTTGCCAACAATGGTATAATTTCAACAGGATTTGACTGGTTCAAGGTTGCAATTCATAGAGACTTCACAAAGAAGTTGAAGGCATTTGCACAGTACACATATTTCCGTGCAAACAACAATTCAATGCTTGCTAAGGGTTCATCTGCTCTTACAATGGGTCTTGGCAACTTGGAAGTTGACGATGTAAAGGATCTTGGTGTTGGTATTCGTTATCAGTATACACCAGCAATTGCATTCCAGCTTCAGTATGATATGAGAGATTTTGGACAAGGAATTCATGTAAAGGGATATAGTAAGTCAACAGACATCGGTATGTTTGGCAAAGATCATGTATTCCGTTTCCGTACAGAGCTCAGCTTCTAATTTAGTTAGAGTACTGTAAATTAACAAAATTACAAAAGATAGTCGTGAGAGTTTTCTTGCGACTATCTTTTTTTTATACTCTTTTCTGCTGCAGGTTTTCACATAGCAGAGCTCATTTTGCTTGTTAGTAAAAAAATATTATGCTATAATCTAGCGTCATTATAGGGTTTGAGGTTGGCGTTATAAAAATGCAAAAATTTGGCTTATTAGTGTTTGATATAGATGGAGTATTACTTGATGTGACAAATTCATTTCCTCTAGTCATAAACATGGTTGTGAAGAAAACGTTGAAGAATTTTAGTCTTGCTTGTTCTGACTTGCCATATAGTGCAAGGGAAGAAAATTTCTTAAAGCTTCATGGTGGTTTCAATGACGACTGGGATATAGCACTATTTTTATGTAATATGGCCCTTAGAAAAAAACAGCAGGAAATACGATGTAATTTCTATAATCCAACACTAGAAGAAATAAAAGATGCTGTTACCGATCATTTCTTTCCTACTGAACAATGGCTTGAATATAAATTTGGAATGACAATAAATCGTGATGTTTTTCGTGCTATGTGTGATGATCTCTATTGTAATAGAGAAAACGGGGCATACAAAACAGAAAAAAACTTGATAAAAATCTCTTGGAAAAGTATTCCCTTGCCAGTCGCAATTTACACTGGAAGGTATGGCACAGAATATGAGCGCGCACTTGAAATCCTTGGATGGGAGGATTTCCCAAGAGATCACGCAATAACAGCAGATGGTGAGGTAACAAAGCCAAATCCAAAGGGACTTGAAATATTAGCAAATCGTTTTGATGCAAAATACCTGGCTTTCTTTGGTGATACAGGAAGTGATAAACAATGTCTTGAATCCTATGGCAAGGGAGAGTTTTTTGCTATTGGTGAGTTGTTAAAGGATTGTCCTAACCACTTTGACAATGTTGGGGATGCCCTAAAAAGTGCCATTTTATAGTTGGATAAAAGATGACAAAAACTTTTATAATTGACACGAACTGCTTTATAGACAATGATCTTTTTAATAAGTATTTTCAACGTGTTTCAACACAAAGACAGAAAAAAATAAGCCGTCTTGTTCCAAAAACTTCAAAACGGCTGTCTCTCGGAGCAGGTGTAGCATTGTCTATTGCCCTAGAGAGATTTGGATTATATGGGAGTAATGCGGAAATTCAATATAGTGAGAAAGGCAAGCCTTTCTTAAAAAATAACAATACACACATTAGCATCAGCCATAGTGGACATTATGCGGTAGCTGCTGTAGGAACATGCAGAGTTGGAATTGACATTGAGGAAGTAAAGTCCATTGAAGATGCAGTTATAAAACGTGTTACGACAAGAAATGAGCAAGCTCAAATAAAAAATTTGAGGGATTTTTATCGTCTTTGGACAGCAAAGGAATGCATTTTGAAAATCACTGGAGAGGGACTTTCTGGTGGTATGGAAAATATTGACCTACGCCTTAATGGAAACGTAATCTCTGTAATAAGCTCACCTATAAAAAAAATGCTTTATTTTAAGGAATATGATGTTTCAAGTTTCTGTTTGACAGTATGTGCAGAAGATGATAATTTCGCATCATCAATAGAAAAAATATCGTTTTAAATTGAAAAATAATAAAATCCGCCCTAGGTGATATGTAAAACGTACCACCTAGGGCGGATTTTTGTATTGCTACAAGATTTTTTTTCTAGTTTCTTTTGCTTTTGCCATAACTTCAGCAATGTTAAATGTTGTGAAGATCCCATCTTGATAAAGTGTCTGTCCTCCTACAACTGTTGCTCTGATATCAGATGAGCTTCCCGCATAGGCAAGGAATTCATGTAGATTCTCCTCTGTGACACCAAGATAATGTGGTTTATCAAGGTCTATCAAGATAAAGTCAGCTTTGTAACCTTCCTTTATCAAACCAAGCTTTTCAAATCCAAGAGCTCGAGCTCCATTGCTAGTAGCCATTTCAAACAAATTCTTTATTGGCATTGCCGTAGGATCTTTCCCTTTTTGTAAAAGTGCAGCAAAACGGAGTTCTTCCCACATATCAAGTCTGTTATTAGACGAAGAACCATCAGTACCAATAGCAACAGAAACTCCGGTTTTCCTGTATGCATCAATGGGAGCTATACCGTTACCAAGTTTCAAATTTGACTTAGGATTATGGGCTATTGTAAGATTTGTTCTTGCATAAAATTTATAGGCATCCTCCTTTATGTGAACACAATGTGCAAGCAGTAGGTGTTGAACATCACAGAGCCCTGTCTCGTCAAGATAATCTTCTGGGGTCATTCCCTCTGGGTGATTTGAAATTTCCCATTCATTGCCTGCTTCAAGCCAATGAAGTTGGACAGGAAAATTGTATTTCTTAGCAACCTGTGCAACTTTTTTCATTGCCTCAAATGGCACGGTATAGGTCGCGTGAGGTCCAAGTGAGGTGCGAATAAGACCATCTTGTTTGTTGTATTGTGCAGCAAGCTCAATATTCTCCGTTATTTTCGTGTCAGTCTCTATTTGATCCCCCATTATACAGCGAGAAAGATTTGCGCGTATTCCACTTTCTTCGCAAGCCTTAGCGACTTGATTCATAAAAAAATACATATCAGCAAAGCACGTTGTGCCAGTGGAAATCATTTCTGCAATAGCTAGGCGTGTACCATTATACATATCTTCGGCATTTAGTTTGTCCTCACGAGGCCAAATTTTTTTTTGTAGCCATTCCATTAGGGGGGCATCTTCGCCGAAACCACGCAAAAGCCCCATTGGAGAGTGCCCATGGGCATTGACAAAACCAGGAATGAGTGCTGTGTGGCACTTTCCATCAAATGCACATTTTGAGGACATATTACCAGCTGGTGTTATCTCCTCAAATTTTCCGTCCTTGACCTTTACATCGCAAAGCGATGCTTTTTCACAACTGCTATCCCAAACGTAAATATTCTTATAGATTTTTATCATTTTGTTGTATCTCCTTTATTCAGCCCAGCTATTCAGATATGCTTCTTGTTCAGGTGTCAAAATTTCTAGTTTTAGCCCCATTGATTTTAATTTATATAAAGAAACCATATCATCTAGTTCCTTTGGAACTTTGTGAAGTGCAACAGGCATTTTGTTTTTCGTAAAATATTCTGCTGCCAAAAGTTGCATTGCAAAGCTCATATCCATAATTTCAACCGGATGACCGTCACCTGAGGCAAGGTTCACAAGGCGACCTTCTCCCAAGAGGTGCAACTTTCTTCCATCTGGCATTTCATAGGTAGTAATGTTATTGCGTGACTCATAAATTTTTGTAGCAAGCTTTTTAAGATCAGGTTTGTTTATTTCTACGTCGAAGTGTCCTGCGTTTGCTAGCAACACGCCATCCTTCATATTCTTAAAGTGACGCTCCGTTATTACATTTATGTTGCCAGTAACAGTAATAAAGATGTCACCAATTTTTGATGCCTGTTCCATATTAACGACATGGAAGCCGTCCATCATGGCTTCTAGTGCCTTGTGTGGATCAAGTTCTGTTACATAGACACGAGCACCTAGCCCCGCTGCTCTTTTTGCTACGCCTTTTCCACAATAACCATAACCGGCAACAACTACATTTCTTTCTGCAATAAAAAGGTTTGTTGTTCTGCAAATTGCATCCCAAGTTGATTGACCAGTGCCATAACGGTTATCAAAAAGGTGCTTGCTGTTTGCATCATTAACAGCAAACATTGGAAATGGGAGCACTCCCTCCTTCTCCATAGCGACAAGTCTTTTTATACCTGTTGTTGTCTCTTCACAACCGCCTAGAATATTTTTGGCAAGCTCTGGAAATTCTTTCAATATCATTGCTACCATATCTCCACCATCATCAATCACAATGTTTGGATTTGTAGCAAGCACATCTCTCATATAACTGTTGTATTCTTCTTGAGTCATGTCGTGATGACTAAAAACATAAAGACCATTAGCAGCCATTGCAGCACAAACATCATCTTGTGTGGAAAGCGGATTACTACCACAAATGGCTACTTCTGCACCTAAATTTTTCAATGCAATTGCAAGGCAAGCACTCTTTGCTTCAAGATGTAAACAAAGGGCAATCTTGTACCCTTTGAATGGCTGAAGATTTATCTTTTCTTTCGTTATAAAACGCAGGACGGACATATATTGCCATGCCCAGTCGAGTTTTTTTTGCCCAGTTTTAGCTAGAGAAATATCTTTTATTTTATAATCTTCCATGGAAGTTTCTCCTTAACAAATCATTATTTACAAATGTCTACTTTATTTTTTAATTATAACACACAAAAATAAGATTAGCCATTTCGTAATCACTAGCATAATTATATATGCTTTCTGCCTATTGCTTCCTATAGCTTTATTGATTTTCTTGACACTGCACTGTAAATAATTTATAATTTTTCCGTTGTAAAACATATGCGATGCAAATTTTTATTCTAATTGATGGTAAAAATAATGAAAACATTTATAAAAAATGGACAACTAATAGACCCTAAGAACAAAATAAATTCACGCCTCAATCTTCTTTTGGAAGATGGACGTGTAGCAGATATTACGCGTGATGATGCAGCAAATGCAGACATAGTTATTGATGCTACTGGGCTCATTGTGACCCCGGGATTTATTGATATACATATGCATGAAGATCCCTTGAATGATGATGGAACTCTTGCTGTTTCTATAACACGTTCAATGCTTGCTATGGGGGTTACAACAGCACTTGGTGGAAACTGTGGACTAAATGTTGCTGACCCCGTCACATATCTTGATAACATCGATCGTTATGGTGCTCCTGTAAATATGGCGCTTCTTGCAGGGCAAGGTTGGTTGCGTGAAAAAGTTAGCAAAGCGGATAAATATTCAACAATTTCAAGGGATGAAATTGCAAAAGAAGCTAAAGAAGCAAAGAGAGCCCTTGACGGAGGTTGCATGGGGCTTTCTTACGGTATGAGATATGTCCCCGGACTTACGGAAGAAGAATATGAAGCAACCGCTACGTTATGTTGTAGGACAGACAGACTCGTAGCTGCACATGTGCGAGACGATGCAGCAGGAATTTTTACTGCAGGAGAAGAATTCATTTCTGTTGCAAGACGGCTTGACTTGAATACAGAATTCTCTCACATTGGAAGCATGGCAGGTTTTGGTCAAATGGAGGAATTTCTTCGCTATATTGATGAAACGAGAGCGAGAGGAATGAATTTGCATTGCGACTGCTACCCATATTACGCTTTTAGTACCCATATTGGTTCAACAACATATGACCCAGGATTTTTGGAACGTTATAACACAGACTATTCTGTTGTTGAAATGTGTGAAGGTAAATATAAAGGGCAACGTTGCACAGAAGAAATATATAACTATTACAGAAAATATGAACCAAATGCAATAACAGTTTGCCATGTTATGAGGCAAGAAGATGTTGACATGGCACTTGCTCATCCAGGAGTTATGCTTGGAAGTGATGGACTTATAAACAAAGGACAAGGGCATCCAAGGGCATCCGGTGCTTTTCCACGACTTATTGCTGAGTTTGTCAAAAAAGGTGTGTTGTCTCTCTATGATGCTATTGCAAAAATGACGAGTATGCCTGCAGAGAAACTCTGTTTGCCAAACAAAGGACATCTGGGACGTGGTGCAGAAGCGGATGTTACAATTTTCAATTTGCAAACGATAAAGGACAATGCCACTTTTGCTTCCCCAATGACATCACCGGATGGCATTGAGTATGTTATTATCGGGGGCAGACTTGCACTTAAAAATGGGAAAATAGTAAACGAAACCTTAGGACGTGCAGTTAGGAAATAATAGCAAATATCGCCTTATGGCGAAAAAAATAAAAAGGAGTTTTATAAAATGGAGTTTGGTTTTTGGTCAGTAGTTCCGCCAGTGCTAACAATTATTTTGGCACTCATCACAAAGAATGTCTTTGTGTCGCTTTTTATTGGTATTTTTCTTGGGCAGTTAGTTATCGGAGGTTGGCACTTTATTCCTGCTTTGAATGATGCATTGCAGTCTTGTGTCAACACAATGGCAAGTAGTGGAAATACAATTGTTATTGCTTCTATGCTTTTTATCGGTGCACTCATCTATTTGATTGAGAGAAGTGGTGGCATTGACGGTTTTGTCGATGTTATGGTAAAGAAAAAAGGTGTAATTAAATCAAAAAGAGGCGCAGAAATTTTTACGTGGCTTCTTGGAGTGTTGGTTTTTACATCTGGTTCTCTTTCATGCATGGTTACAGGTTCTGTAGCACGTCCTGTGAATGATGCCTTGAAGGTTCCACATGAAAAGGCTGCCTTCATTATCCACGCAACATCTACGCCGGTTTGCGTTCTTATTCCACTTTCTGGCTGGCTTGCGGCGATGATTGGCTATCTTACCTCTGGTGGTATTGCAGAAGCAAGTGCCTTGAACGTGCTTGTAGAATCAATTTATCTTAATTTCTATTGTCTATTAGTTGTCCTTGGTGTTTTAGTCTTAGCTCTTGTGCAAAAGGACTGGGGGCCGATGGCACGTGCAGAAAAAAGAACAGAAATGACTGGTGCACTTGATGATCCAAACCATGTTACAATGGAAAGCACCGGTTTAAAATCTTCCAGAAAAGATGGTGCTGATCCACGTGCAAGAAATCTTTTCATTCCTATTGGAACGCTTCTTTTGACAGTTATTGTTACATTATTTGTCACTGGAGATGGTAATTTGATGAAGGGAAGTGGAATGACAAGCTTGCTTTGGGGGTGCTTTGTTTCCCTTATTGTTATGGGAATTTTGGTTGTTTGCCAAAAGCTCTACACAATGAACGAGGTGGTCGCCGAAATGTTTAAGGGTGCAGGTGGCATGCTTCCAATTGCATTTATCCTTATGCTTGGTTTTACTATGGGAAGTACCGTCAAAGCGCTTGATACAGGCAACTATCTTTCTTCTATTTTTCTTAGTGTGCTTCATCCAGCGCTTCTTCCTGCGCTTGTTTTCATTGTTTCATGTCTTATTTCCTTTGCAACTGGAACATCAATGGGAACTATGGCAATCATGGCAGTAATTGCGCTTCCTATGGCACAAAACATCGGTGTAAGTCCTGCATTAGTTGCTGGCGCAATTTGGGGAGGAAGCATCTTTGGTGATCACACAAGTCCAATCTCAGATACGACAATTATGTCTTGTTCAACATCTGGATGTGACATCATTGATCATGTAAAAACACAATCGCCATACTGTGCAGTATTTGCAATCTTGACTATTGCGCTTTATGTTGTGTTTGGCTTTGTAATGTAATCTACGACCAATATGAGAGAGACAAAGAAACGTTTTTGTCTCTCTCATTGTATTTTGAGATGAATTTTGAAATTAGAATTTATGTGAATCTTATTGACGATACATTAAATTAAGGATAATATACGTCCTGGGTTAGAAGTAAATTTTTGCTCGAGGTAGCATCTATGGGTAGTGAAAACAAGAATAAAAATATGACACAGATGATAGGTGGCGCATCTTTCATGATGCTTGGTACCTTGATTAGTCGGGTGCTCGGTCTCATGAGAGAAATGACCGTTGCAGCTTTTTTTGGCGCAACATGGCAGTTAGACGCTTTTTTTGTTGCCTATACCTTGGCAAATATGGTGCGCCAGCTTTTGGCAGAAGGAGCTCTTTCTGCGTCTTTTGTTCCTGTATTTGCTAGATTATTACAACATGATGGACGGGACAAAGCTGCAAAGCTTGCGAAGCAGGCTCTGACTGTTATTCTTCTTGCCTCTGGTACAGTTGCGTTGTTAGGTATTTTAGGAGCACCAATTTTTGTAAAATTTATTGCACCTGGTTTTACTGGTGAAACAAAGACTGTTGCTATTACAATGACGCGGTACATGTTCCCATTTATTATGCTCATTTCAGTTGCTGCACTTGCGATGGGGGTTTTGAACAGTTTAAACTCGTTTTTTATTCCTGCAATAGCACCTGCCCTCAGTAACTTTGTGTTCATTCTTTTTCTATACTTTACAAGGCATCATTTAACGATTTACCATTTGGCTGCTGCAGTCTTGCTTGGTGGTTTTGCTCAAATGTCTTTACAGGTTATTTATTCAGCAAAGAAAAAATTTCCCTTTGTACCTGCTATTCCTGGGCGTGACAACGAAGATCTCAAAACGATGATGACGCTGTTTCTTCCCTATGCAGCTGGTCTTTCTTTAAACCAGCTAAATCCTATTATAGACAGAATTTTGGGTTCATTTCTCCATGCAGGCTCTATTTCTATCTTAAACTATGCCGATAGGGTGTTGCAACTTCCGCTAGGAATATTTGTTATTGCAATAAGCCAAGCAGTATTGCCGCTTCTTTCAAAGCTTGACCCATCTGATAAGACAGTTTTTCGTGATTTTGTGCGTGATGCACTCCGTTTTAATCTGTTTGTTATTTTGCCAGTTGCAATTTTGTTTATGCTTCTTGCTTTTCCAATTGTGCATATTTTATTCTGCCATGGTGCTTTTACCCTTGATAATGCAAGAGCAACTGCTGGGGCTCTTTCAATTTATGCTCTTGGACTTCCGGCTATGTCATGTGTGGCAATAACCATGAGGGCAATATATGCAATTCGCTTGCCCAAAGTAGCCGTTAAGTCGACAGCTATAACCGTTGTTACAAATCTTGTGTTGGGCATCATTTTTGCCAGATTTTGTGGTCTATACGGTCTTGCAATTTCGACATTCTTTGCTTTTACGGCTTCTGCAATATACGTAGCATTTGCATTGCGTAAAAACCTTGGAGTCAAGCTTAATATCCTTACTAAAGACTATTTACTAAGACAACTACTGTCTCTAGTAATTATGATAACAATAGCAGCAATTTTTGCATATTTCATTCCATTCAACGTAGATGCAAGTATATCTATCCGTATTGTTTGGCTTTGTGCTGTCGGTTTAATTTCCGTTGCTACCTATACATTAATTACACTTATCCTTAAGTTTGAAGAGTGGGAAATTTTGCTTTCAATGTTGGGTAAGGGTAGGAGTAGACAAAATAAAGGGGATGATTCATATGATGAAATTAAATAAATTTGTGATTATAATTGTTGTAATATCTTGTTTTGCTACTTCAGTTGCCTTGGCAGATACAAAATTTGAGGGAATGAAAAATAGCCTTGAGGAGCAGGCAAAAATGTACAACGACAGGTTATCAGTCCTCTATGTTGGTGCAAAGCAAGTTGGTGATATGCTTTTAGGCTATAAAGGTATACTCGAGTTTGTTATGAGTGATTATGAACTCAGTGAGAATTTGTCAAGCTTTACCAATTTGCCAAATTGGTTTTATGATGCTTCATTTTCTTTTTCAAATGCAGATATGGATAAACATGTGTGCTTTGCATGTCACGTAACATTTTCTCAAGTTTGGAATTTTGATCCACTAAAAATAAAGATTGGAGATTATCAGTTACAGGTAGGTGATATTATAAGTCCATCTGTATCAAATCCGTTTGGTGAATTTCCATCAGGAACGGATGGTTATTTTGTCTTTCGAGTGCCGCGAAAGGTGATAAAGGGAAAAACAACTATAGAAATTGCCTATGAAAACAGCAAGGTGACATGGAAAGTAATTCAATAAAATTTTTAACTCTGGGAATTGAATCAAGTTGTGATGACACATCAATTGCTGTTATCGACGAAGAACTAAACGTTCTGGCAGAGAAAACTGCAAGCCAGATTGATAGCCACAAAATTTGGGGTGGAGTGATTCCTGAGCTTGCAAGCAGGATGCACCAGGAGGCAATTATGCCGTTACTTGATGATGTTCTTGTTGAGGCTAGTGTTACAAATCCTGCCAAAGAAATATCACTAATTGCGTCTACAACTGGACCAGGACTTATGGGTTCTTTGTTGGTTGGAGCTATGACGGCTAGGGCTCTTGCCTTTGGTTGGAATGTTCCTTTTACTACGGTAAATCATCTTGAAGGGCATATTTTTGCGGCTATTGCTAATGCAAAAGACTTAAAGCCCCCATTTATCTCGCTTATTATTTCTGGCGGTCATACAGAAATAATATTAGTAAAAGATTTTGGAAGTTATGAGCTACTAGGAACGACAAGAGACGATGCAGTTGGTGAGTCTTTTGATAAACTTTCTAAGTTTCTTGGCCTTGGTTATCCTGGAGGTCCTATAATTGACAAACTGGCAGAGACTGGAAAGGTTATGTACGACCTCCCCATGCCGCTATGTGATACAGATGAAATAGAATTTAGCTTTAGTGGCTTGAAAACTGCTGCGATAAATCTTGCTGCAAAATTAAAAGAGGAAGGTCGCGTGTTTTGCAAAAATGTTCCTTTAAATGATATTGCCGCAAGCTTTCAGAATACTGTTTGCAAGATTTTAACTTCAAAACTTGCACTTGCTTTTGATAAAACTGGTATCAAGGCTCTTACGCTTTCCGGTGGTGTAGCCGCAAATAGTGCAATACGTTCTGCATTGTGTGATTTCTGCAATAAACGTAGCATTACTCTCTATATGCCGCAAAAACATCTTTGCACAGACAATGGAATTATGATTGCCATAGCTGGATATTTTGCATACAAAAGGGGAGAGGTTATGAATCATCGCGTTAGTCCATCTTGGAGCCTTTGGTAAATAAAAAAGGAGGATTTTACTATGTTGCGAAAAAGGTTTTTAGTATTAACGGTGTTACTCACGCTATTCATTTCTGGTACGTCTTTGGCTGCGGCTGGCCAGAAGGTAGCTACTAGTCAAACAAAACTTCCTTACCTTAAGCCAGTCACAGCTAAAATTAAATCTTTTGATAATTTTGGTAATGGAGTTCTTTCTGTAACTGTTTCGGAATTTATGAGTGCTGGTTATAGAGCTGGTGACATTTTTATGATTGAAGTACCTAACGCTGGTGCATTCTATGTCCCGTTTGTTAATTCTATCAAAGAAAACGGTATCTATGGCTTTTCCCTTGTTGCTGACAGCTTTACCGCACCATATCTAGCTCTTGCAATTTCAGATGTAAATTTTGCTAAAATATTCAAGGCAAACCTGGGGGCTCCAATTAAAATTACACGGGCAAGATACCAGGCACATACACCAGATATGACAGTTTTGGCAATGACAAGAAAATTGCACACATCAAAAGAGCCTGCAAATTTTAGAGAAATTACACAGGGAAATGCAAAGCAGGGGCTTTTGTACCGTAGCGCAAGCCCCATTGATTTCAAAAAAATCCCTTCCATGTATGAGGCTGCAGATAGGCTTGCACGTGAAGCCCGTATTTCGACGGTAGTAAACCTTGCTAATAGTCAAGCAGAGATCCAAAGTTTAGTAAAACAATCCAGCAATAGTGGCAGTTATTACAAAACGCTTTTTGCAAGGGGGCAGGTTTTTGCTGCAAAAACTCGTGGTTTTCACTACGATAAGCAGGATGTAGCGATTTTGGCAGATGCTTTTCGCTTTATGTTAAAGCATGATGGTCCATATCTTATCCATGATACATTCGGAGAGGATAAGGCGGGGTTTTTCTGTCTGTTGCTTGAAGGATTGTGTGGAGCTAGTAAGTCGGAAGTGATAGAGGATTATATGAAAAGCTATGTGAATATGTTAAACATAGTGCCTGGAAGCATCGAATATAACACTATAAAGCAATACACTGTGGCTAGACTTTTAATTGCACTCTCTGTGCCAAGTATTATGTATTCACCGCAGAGTGTAGATTGGCGCAGTGGTACAGGAGATAATATTCCATTGGATCAGGCAGTAAGGTCATATCTGCATAATATTGTTGGGCTAAGCGAAACAGAAATAAAACTTTTACAAACACGTTTTTCGACCAAGACTCCAAAAACACAAAATGCTCAGACTAAAACGCAGTCTAACACAGCATTAAAACAGGAAATGAAAAAAACAGTTAAGCAAAAAGTAAAAAATAATCTTGAGTCTTTCAAAAATTGGTGGAGAAAATAAGACTTAATACAATTATGGATAACCCAATACGTACTTGCTATGCTACATAAATTCTTGCTTGTATTGGGGAGCAATGATAAATATATGAAGCTCATAAAAATAACCACAGGTAGTGACTTCTACCTGTGGTTATTTTTATATTGGAGATTTTTATTTTTTATCGTTTTTACTTTCTTCTTTTGCATCTTTTTCACTTTCTTTTGTTTCTTCGTTTCGGCTTTTTGTTTTGTTTCAATGAGTTCAGTCATTTTTGCAAGTGCCATTTCCAACTGTTGTATGCGTTTCGTGTTTTGAGAATCTGCATCCTCAAACCGATCCTTCAACTCTTGGATACGTTTTTCATATGATATCTTTTGGCTAGCGAGCTGATTATTCAAGTCTGCGTAATCCTTCTTCATATCAGCCATGGCAGCTTGTAGTTGCTCCGTCTCTTTTTTGGCAATCTTCTTGCTGCTCTTGCCGAGCGAGAAGGACATACCAGCACGCCCCATAACATCTGCACCCTCTGTAACTGATGCCGCAAGGTTGAACATAAAGCGATCAGATGTGTAATGGAATACACCTATTGCATAGCTTGTTTCGTCTCTGTATGTGCCAACACCAGCGGAAAAGCTCGTTGGTGTGTCTGGGTTGTATGGTAGTGGGTGGAGTGCAGAGAGGGCTGCTGCATGTGAACCAACCTGACGCGTCCTTTCGTCTAGTCGTGACATATCGCTAGAAAGTTTTGAAAATCCGCTATCGACATAGGCTTTGTTCACGGCATCATTAGCATTTAGTGGCGTTGCGACATTCGTTATGCGGCGATAAAGCCCCGTTTGTGCGTTACCGACGGATACCGTGTTTGCTTCGTCAGCAAGTGAACCAGCACCAAGTGCTGTGCTTAAATTTGCAGTGGCTTTACTGTAACTTCCCAGTGCAGTCGCGTATTCCGCGCCAGGGGCTTTTTCATTTGCGTTGTTTATGTTGCTTTGTGGCTCTTGGTCACTTGCTACTGTCGCACCATAACCTAATGCTATACCTGCCGTTGACGCCTCAGATACACTGGCGTTATACGCCTGCGCAATTGAACCAGGAGCATTTGCAGAAGCGACTTTGTCAGTTTCGTTTACTTTCTTTGCACTTGCTGCTTCAGTTCCAGTTTTTCCTATGTTATTTATACGAGCGTCATAGCCTTCATATTTTGCCACCTTTTCTGCAGTTATTCCAGAGTTTACTGCTGCAAGCTGATTTTCTGATAATGTATCCTGCTTACCTGCAAGTAGTGTATTCATCTGTTTAACATTAACTGCATCCGTGTCATTCACTCCGGCTTTTAGGTTACTTATCGTCGTACCGCCGTTTCCCTCAAGGTCAATTCTTGTTTTATCCTCATTGTAATGCACAGCTTTTTGGTCTTCTCCGCCGCCTCCACCTGCTATCGTCAGTGTTGTTGTTGAACCGTTGGCTCTCGTAAGGGTAAGTGTGTTATTTGAATAGCTCGCGGCTGTATAGGCTGTGGCTATTGTCGCTTTGTTTGCTTCTACAATTTTGTTTGTCTCAAAAAGTTGGCCTGTTGTTGCTGCATAGTTGCCATTTTCTGCAAGCTCTGCTACCGCTACATTGGCTATTTCCTTATCTCCTGCGTTTAGCCCTGCCTTTGTTATGTAATCATGCCCGTCTATTGTCAAACTGTCCGGCCTTAAGGCTGCATATATCTTTTCATCTGTCGCAGTTGTCTGGTAACCTAGCGTTATATGGTCTGTTGTCATTTCAGAGAATTTGCCGTAGTTGGAGCCTTCTTCGTCTCCTCTTTCTGTCATGGATATTCCGTCTTCATCTACCCATACATAGCCGTTACCTGTGTTAAAGTTTGCACTACCCAAGCTTATTTCATCCTGCAGTCCTATTGACATTGCCTTCACAGTTTTACCATCTGTGTCATACACGGGGGTAAATGCTATGTTGGCACCATTTGTCAGTGGTACTGTTTGCCCTTCTATGGTTATTGTTGAGGAAATTCCTTCAAGGCTTATTCCTGGAAGTGTCTTTGTAGCTCCAGTATACTCATCCTTTACTGTTAGAGTAAGGTATTTTTTGTTATTCTCACCTGTAGTTATTGTGCCACCATTTACCACTCCGTTGTGCAACTGGGCAACGTCCAATGTGCTGTTGTCTGCCTTGACTGCCTTGACTGCTCCACCCGTGCTTGTAAAACCTGTTATGATGTCTGAAGCTACATCATTTATAGCCGTTTTGTTAGCTGCTATTGCATCTGCATTTATCTTTTCGGCTGCTTTGGCTCGCGACACTTCGTCGCTTATTGCTGCTTGGTTTGTTGCTATATCATCTGCATTTTTCTTTATTGCTGCATCCGCAAGTGCCTTGTTTGTTTCTATTGTTGTTGCGTAGCTATCATATTGCATTACCTTGTCAGATGTTATACCAGAGTTCACGGCAGCGAGTTGTTCTTTTATCAGTTTATCTTGCTTAGTTGCAAGTGCAGTATTCATCTGCCCAACGTTAGCCGCGTCTGTGTCATTTTTGCCAGCTGCTACATTTACAATTTTTCGTTCGCTGCCAGAAGCACCAACAGAAATTGTGTTCTCTTCGCTTGCCACAGAGCCATATCCTATTGCCGCATATTTGTCCGACACGAACACACCGTTTGTCGTTATCTTTTTGCCTTCAGTCTTAATTTCTGTCTCTTTTGCGGTGACAAAGCCAGTGACTGTTACGTCGTCTTCTACTTCCAGTTTGCTTATCGTCGCTCCACCAAAAACTTCTCCGCCACCTTCACCAACATTAACCTTTGTATTGTAGCTAGCCTGTTCAAGGCCTAGCTTGAATTTTTGTCCAATGTTAGCCGTTAAATCTTTGTCCTTATAGGCAGCACTAAGTGTTCCCTCGTTCTTGCTTCCTGCATCAGTTCCTATCTTTTGGATAGTCACACCTGTATCTACCAAATCTGACGCGTAGTCCGTTTTCTTGTCTCCATTTGCCTGCTCTGCATAGACAAGTATCTTGTCACCTGGCTGCAGGTTGTCGATATTTACCTTTCTTTGTGTCTCACTGGCATTGGGTGAAATACTTGCATAGTCTTTATATGTATATGGACTTTCTTCCGTACCACCTCCTGTTACAGCTAAAGCAGATACCATATTTGCCTTGTTATCAATGATTGCGTCTGCATTATAGCTAACCAACAGACTATTCCCCCACGTGGTTGTGTAGCTTCCACCCGTCAGGTCAAGTATGCTACTTCTTTCTGCCATATAGTCAAGCGATCCCACTTGTTCCTGCGTTACGACAACATCTGTTGGGGCTTTTATTCCAGTCGGATTTTTCTTTTCATCATAAGCATCATTTATGGTCACCTTCCAGCCATTTGCTCCAGTATAGGTATTATCGATTCCAAAAGTACCTGCTACGCTGGCGGAATCTTTGCCGTCTACGGCGGCGGATAAAAACAAAACCGATTCTGGATTCAGATTTAAAGCCGGACGGACGGTGTTTTCGAAACTTTCCATTTTGGCATCCACGACTAGGCCGGTATTGCTGACGTAGTACGCATTTTTGTAATTACCGGACGGCGAACGCAGCCACCACCAGGGATTAGGACCGGATGCTGCTGCTCGGTCTTTGGTATCTTTGAAATACCCCAAATCTTGGTCTGTTTTTACGTAATTTGCTTCTTCGTAACTCAGTAAAAATATTCTGTCTGTCGATTCTAAGTGAGGCCACGATCCGCCTCCTCCTGCCTTGTGGGTCGTGTCTAATATTGCATTATATTCTGCCTTACCAAACGCACCCTTTGCAAAACTACCGTCTGTTAAATTAGTGTGTTTAACATCAGTGCTTGAAACACCACTTTTTAGCCCAGATATATCTGCACGTATCTGTGATTCTCCCCACTTTTGGTTATATGGCTTAGTTCTTGTGTCAAATGCCCTCTTCCACAACGTGTTCTGAGACAAAAGAAGCACTCCCATATTGTTGTAGTCATCTGCTCCATTCGGATTTACTGCCAACACTCGCCATTGGATCGGGGATTGGTCACCTTTACTATTTTTGCCATAGTATATCGTGCTGGCTGCCGATTGCCCTGTCGCATAGGGCTTTATCTTGGTAATATCCATCAACCCACTTGCCACCGCCGGCACAACCGAACCAAACACAGACAATAATATCATTACCACTGTCAAAAATTTTTTACTTCTTTTCATTTCTGTTTACCTCCTATTGGAAAATAAAAACACAACGACACAAGGCATAGAAATTTTTAAACAAAATTCCTATGCCTTGTGTCGTTATCTGGGCACAAATACAGTTTTGCTATTGATTTGATTGTTGTTTCTTGAAATGTTAGGACATAATGGGGGGGGGGGGTAACCGTTGCTATCACTGTATTTGTTACACTTTTATAAGTTTCTTGCACTTCCATGTTTCTGTTTTGCTTGGTACCCATCACAATATGCTTCCCTTCCCATAAATTTACCAAACTAATACATCTCGAAAATAAATATCAAAGTATAGCAAAAAAGTGAAGTTTATGCAAGCATATTACCAATAATAATTTACTACAATTTATCGTTTCATTTTTATGCAGACTTTTTTCTGCATAGGCAAAACGCACAACCCTGTAATACCATAGCAAAAGCACGTAAAATTAACGCAAAGTCTTAAGAAATTGATGTGTGATTTTTTTCTTTGAGAGGAGCAAAAATACGCGAAAATTTTTAAGAAAATTGATAGTGTAGAAAAATTTAGAAAATCTTATAAAACTATTTACGATTGATAATTTTTCGATAATTTTTTGTCGTAAAAAATTTACATTATGTGTAAATGAACTATTGTTTTAGCTTAATTCTGCTGTGTATTTTTTAATGTATAAAAACATACAGTAAATAAAATAATATGCAATATATACAAATAATAGACTTGAAATGTGGAAAAAAAAGTATAAAATTTATCGTAGTGGGAGAAAGTGGTAGAAAATAGTAGAAAGTGGGAAATTTATCATGTTAGTGGGAACATATACTCCAAAACCGGATGCAAAATCAAGAGTGGTTTTTCCCTCCAAGTTTCGTGCAGAGCTTGGAGCGTCTGTTGTTGTGACCATTGGCATGGAACATTCCATCGCTGTCTATTCCAGAGAAGAGTGGGAAGTTTACTTGGAAAGAGTAAAGCAACTTTCTACTTTTAAAAAGGATGCTCGCGATTTTAGACGCTTCATATTGTCAAAAACATACGAGTTAGACTTTGACGCTGCCGGTAGAATCATTATACCACAAGACCTGAAGACATATGCAGGAATTGATTCTCAAATTACACTGATAGGTGTTGAGAACCATGTTGAGGTTTGGAACTCAGAAAAATGGGCTGAACATGAGACCGAAATTATGGCAGGCTTGGAGTCCATGGCGGAAGCCCTTGAAAATAAGAATTAATCATGCCAGAACATGTTTCTGTTCTGCTGAATGAAGTTCTTGCTTTTGCAAGGGATGCCGAAGCTAATTCTATTGATGGGGATTTTACAGTCCTTGATGCAACATTGGGATTAGCGGGGCATTCTCGTGCGATATTGCAACAATGTAATGTGAATTTTCTTTATGGCTATGATCAAGATGCGGAAGCAAGAAAGATTGCTGAAAGAAATTTGGCGAATTTTTCTGGCAAATTCAAAATATTTCCGCACAATTTTTCTCAAATAGTAGAGTTAATGGATACCCCCTTTTTTAATGGATTAAATTTTATTCTTTTTGATCTTGGTGTTTCTAATTTACAGCTAGTTGAGGTTGAACGGGGGTTTTCCTTTGTAAATAATGGTCCGCTAGATATGCGTATGAACCAATCGAACGCAAAAATACGGACTGCGGCTGATATTCTTAATGGTTCTAGTGTTAAGGAACTCACGGAAATATTTCGTGCATTTGGTGAGGAAAAATACGCACACAATATCGCTAAGGCAATTGACAGAAAAAAGCAAAATGGATTTGTTTTTAAGACGACATATGAGCTTGTAGATGTTATCCGTCAAACCTTGCCACAGGCAATTCAACGCCACTCTGGTGGGCATCCTGCTAGACGTGTGTTTCAGGCCTTAAGGATTGCAGTAAATTGTGAAATGGATGTATTAAAAGAAGCTTTATCCTCTGCATTTGATCTCTTAAGAGCACATGGCATTTTGTGTGTCATAAGCTATCATTCCCTAGAGGACAGAATTGTGAAGAACGCGATGCGCGTAAAAGAAGCTGAATGTGTCGGTATTTGCAAACCGAGAAAAGCAATTACCCCGACAGAAAATGAAATGGAAAAAAATTACAAATCACGTAGTGCAAAGATGAGAGTTTTTGTTCGGTATGATAAAACTGAGGAAAAGGAGGCAAGAGAAAATGTTATGGCATCGTTCCCATACTAGTGAAAGTAAGTCTTACGAATCAAAGATATTTATCCAGTTTTTTGCAATAATCTTGGTGTTTTCTCTTGCAGGTACTCTTGTCTATTTTAGACGATTGAATTTGGAAATTGAAAGAGAATTGGGCGACATCAATAAGGAGGTTTCTGTTGCAAAATCGGAGAATTCTGACCTCAGGCGAAGGATTACGGAACTTGCCTCCCCTGTCAGAGTTTTAGGCGCGGTTAGAGGGGATTCGATAAAAGATGAAACATCTAAAGCTTTGGATGTAATAATTACAAAAGAAGAGCTGAATGCTAATAGAGCAGGCACTTCGGATGATTTGTTTGCTTCAGTATCTGCGAGAAAGGAAGAAAGTTTGATTGCCACACTTGGAAATTCTGCTTTCTTTACAGGAAGTGCACATGCGAAAGATTAATATTGAAAAGTTAAATATGCAAAAACCAAGTGGAATGCCAAAACGTAGCAGATTCACTTGGTTTTTGTCACATTATATGAATAGTCATTCAGATAATTACAGTAACGTAAGAGGATATATTGTTTGGGGTATCATGTTTTTTGCTGTCATTCTTCTGATTATTTTTACGGCTATTAGACAATTTTTTCCGGATGAAAGAGTTGTTCAAAGAGGTGAAAGCCAATATTGGGGGAAGATGAATATAAGTGCCTCACGTGGGGATATTCTTGATAGACGTGACTCGCCTCTTGCTATTTCTGTGCCGACAGTTTTATTTTTTATTGATCCAAAAAATTGGGATACGCAAAATGCTCCAATGCTTGGAGAATTTTTTGGCGAGGGAGTAGTTAAAAAATTTTCGCGTCTATTGCCAGGTAGATATCAAATAGTAAAAAGAAATGTTCGTTTGGATAGTGCAAAGCGAATAATTGAACGTAAAATTCCTGGTCTTAGTATTAAACGCGAAAATTTGCGCGTCTATCCACACGGGAGTTTGGCATTTCATATATTAGGCTACTGTGATATAGATGGACATGGTCAAGCTGGCATTGAGCTAGAGTGGGATGATTTGCTTTTTATTCAGTCTCAGGAATTTACTACTGCAAGGATGTCAAAAAGGAGCAGTGACGGATATGGCGGCGATATTCTAGATGAAATTAGTAGAGTAAAATTGACTCTTGATGTTCGCTTTCAAGAAATTGTGGAAGCGAATTTAGCTCTTGCAGCTAAGCAACACAATGTTAAGTGGGCAGCAGGGATAATTATGAACCCCAAAACAGGTGAAGTGCTTGCTATAGCAAGCTATCCTACAGCGGATGGTAACAAACGCCATTTCTCAAGTCCACTTGTCATGATGAATAATGCTGTTGGTCGTAACTATGAACCGGGGTCAATTTTTAAGCCACTTAGTATGTCTATTGCCTTGGAGCTTGGTGGAACAAATAAAAATATGACTTATGTATGTGGTGGAAGAATAGCACTCCATGACGCAGTAATTCACGATGTCAACAATCATGCACATGGACACCAAACTTTACATCAGGTCTTGATGAATTCTTGTAATATAGGGATGTCTTTAATGGCGGAGAAATGTGCGCATTATGATACCTATAAAATGCTTGTGCAGTATGGCTTTGGCAGAAAGAGTGGAATTGATACAGCTGGAGAAGAAGCTGGATTGTTGAATAAGCCAGAGGAATGGCGAGGTATAGTTGCTGCAAATACCTTTATTGGACAGGGTGTTGGCGTTACTGCAATACAAATGGTTACCGCAATGTCTGCGATTGCAAATGGGGGCAAAATTTTCAAACCATATATCGTAGACACAGTTTATGGCAGAGATGGAAAGGTGGTCTACAAAGGAAGACCAAAGATAAGGTATCAGGTCATTTCCAAAGGAACAGCAGATTTCATAAGGTCAGGTATGGAGCAGGTTGTCGCTGCTGGTGGTGGTAGAGCAGCAAAATCAAAAACTGTTGAAATTGCTGGAAAGACCGGAACTGCCCAAGTCGCAGAACATGGACACTATACTGGACGACATAACGCGTCATTCATTGGAATGTGGCCAGCCTCTGCTCCTGAGTATGTTATGGTTATTACTTTAGGAGAACCTAGTAGTGGAAGTTATTATGGTGGTAAAATAGCTGCACCGTGCTTTAAAAAAATTGTTGAAGAAATAGAAAAGGTTGAATAGTGTGGGGAGTTACAAATGACAATAAAAGTTCTATTGCAAAAATTGCAGGATTTAGGATTGAATTTTACAACAAAACATTGTGATGCTAGGATTTTAGAAGACGTTAACGTGCTAGATGTTTATTCTAACAGCAGAGAAACACATTGCAAAGAGTCTATCTTTGTAGCAACGAAGGGGCTGACATTTGATGGCCATGTGTTTGCTTTAGATTTAGCGCGTCAAGGTCGTGTTAATGCCTTATTGCTTGAAACTGCTATAGACTATGATATTCCTCAAATCATTGTGAGTGATTCTCGGCGTGCTATGGGGATTCTTGCATCTGTTATTTATGGCATACCGTCAAATTCTCTTCAAATGATAGGTATCACGGGGACAAATGGTAAAACGACAACAAGTTTTATTGTACGTAGCATATTAAACAAACTAAACATAAAAACTGGTATGTGTGGCACAATTATTTATGACGATGGTAAAAAAATTTGCCATGCTAATCACACTACACCAGAAGGTTGTGATCTGCAACGACTTTTTAAAGACATGGTAGTAAACCTTTGTAAGGCTTGTGTTATGGAGGTCTCGTCGCATTCGCTAGCGCAGGGACGAGTTGACGGAACTAAATATGATGTCGCCGTTTTTACTAATCTAACAGAAGATCATCTGGATTTTCATAAAACGATGGAAAACTATTTCGAAGCAAAAAAGTTGCTTTTTACCAAATATTTGAAAACCAAAGGGACATCGTGTATCGTAGTGGACTCTAGTTGGGGCTCGTCTTTGGCTAATATATTTAGCGGAAGTTGCATTACAATTTCCTTGCAAGATGAGGCAGCAGACATTTTTGCCAAAGTGCTTGAAGAAAATACAAAAGGCACAAAATTAGCGTTGAAAGTCTTTAAAAGTTCATATATTGCTTCTATACCATTTGTTGGACGACATAATATTTATAACGCACTTTGTGCTATTGCTGCGATTTATGGACTGGGAATTGATATGGAGAGAATTCTGTCGGTTTTGTCTGAGGTTGAACAGGTTCCTGGCAGACTTGAAAAATACGTCCTTAGTAATGGTGTCGTGGTTGTCATAGATTTTGCTCATACGCCTGATGGATTGGAGAAAGTACTTGCCGCTATGAACCATTTTTCACACAACAATTTAATTTGTGTCTTCGGAGCTGGTGGAGATAGGGATAAAACCAAAAGACCAATAATGGGAAGTGTTGCGGGAAGTCTATGTGACAAGGTTATTATCACGAGCGATAATCCTCGTAGCGAAGAGCCTACTACGATAATTAAAGAGATTGAAGAGGGATTAAAGAACAGTAATACGTATTACGAAAAGATTTGTGATAGGCGTGAAGGAGTATATCGTGCTTTGGATATTGCTAAAGAAGGGGATATTGTTGTTATAGCAGGAAGAGGACATGAAACACATCAAATTCTTGCAGACAAAGTTATTCCATTACAAGACAAAAATATTTTAACGGATTGGGCAAGAGAAAAATGTGTGAAAATAATATAAAAAAAATTTGTGCTAAGGAAATCTGTGAATCACTAGGTTTTGAGGTCGTTGGACCTGATACGAGTCTAATACTAGAATGGAATGCAGACAACAGAGTCATAGAAAAAGGAAATGGTTTTATTGCCATAAAAGGTGCAAAGGTTGATGGACACGATTTTATAGCAGATGCAATAGCTAGCGGAGCGTCTGTTATTGTTGCAGAGAAAAATAAGCGCGAATATGTAGCAGAGCTTGCGAGCAAAAATAGCAATGTTACATTTATTTTGGTTAATGAATCTATCCATGATTTTGCATGTATAGCCAAAGCATATTTAGAAATTATCAAGCCGATTGTTGTAGCAATTACTGGCAGTGTCGGAAAGACAACCACAAAGGAGCTTTGCCTTACAGTTGCAGGTTGCAAATATAGAACTTATGGTACAAAAGTAAACCGCAATACGCTCTTAGGGACAAGTCTTACTATTATGTCGATGCCAAATGATACGGAAGTGTTAGTGCTTGAGTTTGGAACAAACCATTTCGGAGAGATACAGGAACTTGCCGATTATTTTCCTCCTGATATTGCCATCATAACAGAAATTGCAGATGCACATCTTGAAGCATTTAAATCCCGCGACGGTGTTCTCAAAGAAAAAACTTGTATTCTATCCCATAAAGAAAAATTGAAGACAATAATTTATAATAAGGACAATGAACATCTACGATTTTACTTTGACAACAATTCTTATTCTTGTCCGATTTATGCCGTTGGAAAAAATGGTAACTGTAAGATTAATGAAAAAATTTCTCTAACAGTTTCACCGCAAAAAACATCCTGCAACTGTGAGATAGAAGGGCAAAATGTAGTGCTAGAAAGCTCACTTTTTGGAGTGCAGCACATAAAAAATATGGCATTTGCCCTATGCCTTGGTCATTTTTTTAAGATAGATTTGCAAAGTGTCAAAGAGGCATTAGCTTCAATGGCTGTTTTGGAGGGGAGAGGACGGATCTATCCTCTGAAAAATCATTGCTACCTCATTGATGAAGCCTATAACTCTAATCCAACATCTTGCGAAATGGCAATAAAAAATATGCTGTATGGTGCAATTGGGGAGAACACACGGTTCAAAACATGTGCTGTTCTTGGTGGCATGAGAGAACTAGGGGAAAAGGCTGACTCATCTCATCAGTACATAATCGATAAACTTACTGACATTGATTATATCTATTTGCTAGGGGAAGAGTGGAAAAATTGTAATCTCTGTAATTTGAGATACGTTGAGTTCTGTGATTCTTTAGATACATTAAAGCAAGCGGTGTGTAATCTTGTTAAAAAATTAGAAAATACAATTGTGCTCGTCAAGGGATCAAATTCATACGGACTTTGCAATGTCGTTAATGACATAATGGGTTGAGAATGAACCGGCAATAATATTTTCTATATCTAGTCTTGAAAAATAATTTTCGTTTGTCTGGGGCAATCTGTGATTTTGCCTTTATGTGGTAAAATTTATACTATCAGTGACGTGGGAGAATAATATTATGGAGAGAATTACAATAATAGGTTCCGGTGTTTCCGGATCTGCGCTCGCTTTTTTAGCAAAGAAGCTTGGACACGAAGTGTTTATTTCAGATGCCAAGGATATTAAAGCTGAATTAAAACAAAAATTTATTGAACAAGGTATACAATTCGAAGATGGTGGTCATACGCAAAAGGTACTAGAATGTGATAAAATCATTCCAAGTCCTGCAATACCACACAGCCTACCTATCCTGCAAATGGCACAAAATAATAATATTCCAATTGTAGGTGAATTAGATTTTGTCTATCCTTATCTAAATGGTAAAATAATCTCTGTTACAGGTAGTAATGGTAAAACTACAACTACGTCTCTCATAGGACACCTTTTAAAGGAGCAAGGATGCAAGACGGCCGTAGGTGGTAATATTGGTCTTGGCGTGGCTGAACTTGCACTGGAATCTTTTGATTATATTGTGCTTGAGTTGTCAAGTTTTCAGCTGTCTCGCGCAAAAACATTTAGAACAAATGTTGGTATAGTAACAAATTTAGCACCCGATCATATCAACTGGCATGGTAGCTTAGAGGCGTATGTGGAGGCAAAGGCGGTCTTATTAAAATCAGTTGTCTATGGTGGACTTGCTATTTGTCAGCTCAGTGATAAAAAATATCTTGAGACAAAGAGTTATGTTAATAGAAAATTTATTTCATGGTATGATACTAGTGAGAATTCCATTTATTGTTCAGAAAAAGATTCTTGTGCTTTTATTGGGGCTAATAAGCTGTTTGATTTTGCAAATACAACTTTGCTAGGTAAACACAACATGGAAAATATTGCAATGGCATTGACAGCGCTGGCATTTTTTAACGTCTCCAGTTCGAAAGATGCTTTGTACAGTTTTAAAGCTCCAGATCATCGTTGTAATTTTGTTGCACAAAGAGATGGTGTTATCTTTGTGAATGATTCTAAGGGAACGAACGTAGCTGCAACTGTGACAGCACTTACGTCGCTTCCAAATAAGAAAATTATTATCTTGGGAGGTCAAGGTAAAGGAGAAAGTTATGAGCCACTTGCCTCTGTTGTGGCAGAGAATGCAAGTTATGCTATTCTCTTAGGTGAAGAAAAAGAGAAAATAGCGGCTGCGTTAAAAGGAATAAAATTTAATGAATTTGAGTTTGCTAATGACATGAAAGGAGCAGTTGCTGCGGCTTATTCTCATGCAAAATCAGGTGAAACTGTTCTCCTATCGCCTGCTTGTACAAGTTGGGATATGTATCCATCCTATGAGGCTCGTGGCGAAGATTTTGTGCACTGTGTTAGGGATTTAATAGGAGGCTAATTATTTGGTACAACTGAATCAACTGTTTCATAAAAGGACTAATTGGTCTATTGTTTTTATTCCAATGGTTCTCACTGGAATAGGTATATTATCAATAGCTAGTTCAACGGCTGGAAGTTCATTTGATAACTCGGTTTTTAAACAGGCAGCGTGGCTTGGTATTTCACTTCTTGCCATGTTTTCCGTTTCCTTAATTCCAACTGAGTTACTACGTAAATGGTCAAATTGGATCGTGCTTATTGCTTGGTTTACTTGTTTTTTACCCAAGATTCCCGGCTTTTCCTTGCCAAATGCACCGGGTGGTGCAATGAGATGGGTTCGACTTGGTCCACTGACGTTTCAACCATCAGAATTACTTTTTACAGCAGTTGTTCTCAAAGCGTCTGATATGTTTACAAAAAAAAATCACTATTCACGCTTTGTTAAGTTGTGTGTTGCAGGTGTTTTAATCCTCGTTGTGGCTTTTCCTCTCTTGCTTCAACCAGATATGGGCAGTACGGTTGTTGCTTCTGCCTGTATTATGGGTGTATTTGTTGAGAGTGTTGATATAGTTTTGCCCTTGATACTTGGTGGAACACTTTCTATCCCTATCATAATAGGGATGATTAGCATGGCAGGTTATAGAAAAGCGAGACTTGCTGCGTTTTTGGATCCGTGGAAAGATCCTCAGGGTAAAGGGTTTCAGATAATTCAAGGTTTGATTGCCTTCGCTAATGGCGGATTATTAGGGCAAGGTTTAGGGTATGGATTTCAAAAGTTGAATTATCTACCAGCTGCCTATACAGACTATATCTTTGCGGCGATTGCGGAAGAACTTGGTTTCATCGGAGCTGCTTTTGTTTTGTTGCTATTTTTGATGTGGTTTTTACAACTTTTTCGTGCTTATTTACGTGTGCATATAAAAGATAAGTTTAGGGGCACATTGATCTGGGGAATTGCTTTCTCTGTTTTATTTTCCCTTCTAATCAATCTTGCTGGGGTTACGAAATTTATTCCATTAACTGGTATAGCTGTTCCATTTATTACATACGGTGGTACAAGCCTTGTGTCGACATGGATGAAGGTTGGCATACTTTTGCGATTGGAAAGTGACAGTTGGCAGGTAAAGCAAAATGAACAAAATAAATAAAATGACTAACCAAAAGAGTAAAAAAATTGCATTAGTAGCAGGTGGAACTGGGGGGCATATATTTCCAGCAATATCATTAGGAGAATGGATTGTAAAACATGACCCAAAAGCCTCTGTAATATTTTTCTGTGGAAACCGACAATTAGAAGGAAATATATATTGCTCTCATGGGATTACTCCGATTGTTTTACCTGTCAAAGGCTCACCCTTTTCAGGAAGTTTAAAACAGAAAATTGCTAGAACTGTAAATATAGTGCGTGCGTTTTTTAATGCATTTGCTTATTTACGAGAAGAAAGCCCTGATTTTATTTTGTTTTTTGGAGGCTATATTTCTTTTCCAGTTTATCTTGCTGCCAAGTTACATTCTTTGCCAGTGGCAATTCATGAGCAAAATGCTTGCGCAGGAATGGTAACAAGGTTTCTTGCAAAGTTCAATGAACTGATATTTACGGGGTTCAAGGCTTGTTGGCCATTAGATAGTGGCAAAACTGTCTATACGGGCATTCCTATTAGAGAATTTAATTTGCTTCCGAAAAATATGGCAATGGAAGAATTAGGCTTATCTTGCAAAATATCGAGTAATAGCAAGATTGTTTTGGTTTTAACAGGATCTCTCGGTAGTGAAACGATAAAGACTAAACTTTTATCTTTAGTATCAGGTGGAAATTTTTCTGATGTGCAGTTTGTTATGCCTGCAACTAGTGAGAAAGTTGAAAAAGTTAGGCATAATATTTGGTTACTGCCAAGAGTTTGGAAGGCTGAGTTACTGTTTTCCATTGCTGATGCAATTATTGCTCGTGCGGGTGGATCATCACTTGCTGAGATTGGTGCCTTGAAAATTCCGGCAATAATTATTCCATGGAAAGATGCTAAGGATAATCATCAGTACTATAATGCACGTGAATTTGTACAGGAACACTCGGCACTTTTATTAGATGAAGATGATGTTCAAGGGAAACTTGAAATAGTGCTAAATCAAGTTTTGTATGATACCAATTGGATGAGTTCACATACAAAACAAGATAATGCTTCTTTTAAAATTTATAATAAAATGTTAAGTATGGTCAACGAGCAATAATCTTGGCTAAAATTTTAGGGGGGAAAAGATGCTTTCAGACGAATTAGATTTAAGAAAACAAAATATACATTTAATGGGTGTTGGCGGTTCAGGTATGAGTTCTCTTGCCATTTTGCTTCGTGAGATGGGAGCTAATGTTTCCGGTTGTGATACGGCTTTGTCCAGTTATACTGATAAGCTTGAAGCAAAGGGAATTCGTGTGAAGGTGGGGCATGATCAACAACACATTAATGAATTTATGGCAAATATTTTGGTCTATTCTAGTGCAATTCCTAATGATCATCCAGAGATTTTACGCGCATGGCAACAAGGCATAACTGTGTGTAGAAGGGCTGAAATTTTATCGGCTGTGTTTAATACTCACAGAGGAATTGGTGTTGCAGGAACACACGGCAAAACCACGACGTCTTCTATGGTTTCAGTTGTTCTCGAAAATGCAGGACTTGATCCTTCAATAGCAGTTGGTGGTGAGGTGTTGCAACTTAAGACAAATGCAAAACTTGGCAAGGGAGAATTTATGTCAGCAGAGTTGGACGAAAGTGACAGGTCATTTGTCTACTTCCATCCTGAGATAGCAATAGTTACTAATATAGACTGGGATCATAGAGATCACTATATGACATTCAAATCTGTTACTGATGCTTTCGCGGAGTTTTTAAGCAATATAAAACAAGGTGGTTGTGTAATTCTTTTTGCCGATGATCCTGGTGTAAAAGACTTGCTACAAAATTATAAAATCGATAAGGAAATTATCACATATGGACTAGGAATTAACTTTGATTATGGTGCGATTAATCTTTCTTATAAAGATGGTGGAGGTATAAGCTATGACCTCTACAAAAAAGGTGGCTTTGTAACTAGTATTGAACTACAAATATCCGGAGAACATAATGTATTGAATAGCCTTGCTACAATTGCTGCTTGTGAAAGATGTGGACTTTCTATAGAACAAATAAAGCCTGGTTTAGCTTTATTTGTTGGAGCAAAACGCAGACTCCAAAGAAAAGGTGAAGTTGCTGGGGTGTTGGTTTACGATGATTATGGCCATCACCCAAATGAAATTATTGCTACACTGAAGACAATGCGTCAAATTTTTAAAAATCGCAGAATTGTAGCAATATTTCAACCACACCGATTTAGTAGGACTGCAGCTCTTTACAAAGAATTTGCAGAAGCTCTTTCCTTGGCGGATAGAGCCTTAATCTTGCCAATTTATGGTTCTGATGAAAGACCAATAGATGGAATTTCTTCAAAGTTGATTTTTGATGCTGCATCGAGTGATGCAAGAAGTCATTATGAGTTATCTGGGAGTTTTGATGATCTTGTAAATACGGTTTGCAATGTTGCACGTCCGGGGGATGTTTTTGTAACATTAGGTGCTGGCTCGGTTGGTACGTTAGGTGAAAAAATATTAGATAATTTGAAAAAAACGAGGCACTAATGTCGCTAAGCATTTTTGAAGATTTCCCATTAAAGGATTTAACAACCTATAAAACCGGTGGAAATGCACGTTATTTTGCTTCCCCAGCTACTGAAGAAGAAGTGTTGGAATATGTTGCTTTTGCAAAGAAAACAGAGTTACCACTCATTGTAATAGGCGGTGGTTCAAATGTGTTGATTGCCGACGGTCTTCTTAGTGCTTGTGTGATGTCTAGCCTATTGCTCAATACATTAGACATACTAGATGAAACTGATAATTACATAACGTTTAATGTAGGTGCAGGTGTTGCTACAAAAGATCTCCTAACATTTTGCCTTGAGCATTCTATTACCGGAGCAGAATTTTTGACAGGTATTCCAGGAACTCTTGGTGGAGCATTATGGGGGAATGCAGGAGCACAAGGAGAGAGTCTCGTGTCAGTCTTCCAATCGGCAAAGGTAATAACGAAAAATAATATGGTTAGAGAAATTCCGCGTAATGATTTGAGTTTTTCGTATCGAAAATTGATATGGCGAGAAGAGCCAGTGTGTGTGTTGTCTATGATATTATCCATGCAGAAAGTAGACATAGAATGTGTTAGAGAAAAAATTGCACACTTTGCATCTTGTAAAAAAGGACAACCACTAGGTGCAAAGACGGCAGGTTGTGTCTTTAAAAATCCTGATGGTGGATTATCTGCAGGAAAGCTAATAGATCAAATTGGAGGCAAAATTTTAAAAGTTGGTGGGGCAGAAGTTTGTCAATGTCATGCTAATTTTATTGAGAATAAAAATAGTGCAACGAGTACTGATATATACAATCTTGCTAATCTCATAAGACAAAAAATTCAAGGAACATTTGGAATAACATTAGAATATGAAATCAAATTCATTGGACAATTTTAGAAGAAAAAATAGGAGAACGAAGCTCCTCATGCTTTTATTTTGCTTTGTGCTGGGGGCGCTTGTTCATCTTGAGGTGGTATTTCGCACCCTTAGGCTAAGAGATATTAGTCAGAGCCCTGAGGAAGTGCTAGCAGAAGAAAAGCTTTTGGCGTGCTTTTCGTCTTTTGAAAAAAATTGTTCTCCTTTAATCTTTGTTACGCGTTATAGATTGTGCAAAAAGCTTGAACAATTTTACCCGTCTGAAGTAAAATTGGTTTCTATTGGTTGGAACAAGTGGTGTTTTTGTTTTGAGACCATTAAGCCAGTTTTTAGAGTCACCTATAGGGGAAAAGAATATTATTTAAATGATAATAACAAGCTTTGGCCTGTTGATATAAAAGAAAATAAAAATATTGATGGAGAAATAGCATTTAATATTCCGAAACTAATAATAAGCAGTGATATAGAATTCATATTATCGTGCGATAATAAAGAGGATGAATTTTTGGAGAAAAGGATAATTTTAGATACATCAATAGATGTATCTAAATTAAAATTGTGGTATAATAAAGCTAATGAGCTAGGGTGGTTAAAGTTTACTTGTGCTTGCTGTGTTCAGCGAGACAGACAGCATTTTTTTGTAAAATTTTATCTAACACCAACCGACCAAAATGGTCAAAAGTCTGTGCTTGTCTTAAATGATGATATTTCCACCTGGAATACTAAAGATTTAGCAATAAAAAAGCTTTGGGGAGGTATAGACAGAGTTCCTCAGGGAATGAGTATAGAAGCTCAATTTGATGACAAAATTTTAGTAAGGCCAATTATGTGAAAGAGGTTTGAGGAGGAGGGGTTTTCTTGAAAAAATTAAAGGGCTTGGTGACTGATCCCCACAAATATGTACTGGGTATTGATTTAGGAACTAGCAAAGTCGTAGCTGTTCTTGCAGAATTAACGCAAGATAACTATATGCGGATAGTTAGTGTGAGAGATATTGCGTCTAAAGGGATCCATCGAGGAAAAATTATAAATCTGGAGCAAGCAATTGCCTCAGTAAAGCAAGTTAGCACCCAAGTATTAAGTGATAATAATCTGCTTGTGGATGATTTAAAGGCTGTGGTTTCTACCTTTAGTGCGGATAACGTAATTAATATTATTTCCAAGGGCGTAGTGCCTGTTGTACAAAGGGGTGCGGATTCATTAGTTGCTGAAGATGACGTCCATAATGCGGTTGAGAGAGCTCTGGATAATTTGAAATTAAATCAAACTCTAAGATCCAATCCTTTGCTTGCAGTTGCTCACAGTATACCGATTGCTTATACACTTGATAATGAGCGTGAAGTGGCACATCCAGTAGGAATGGTTGCTACCCAATTGGAAGTAACTCTTTTATCTGTAGCTTTGCCAAAATCAAGCATGAGGGATGTTGTAATTTGTTTTGAACGTGCTGGATTACCTATCCATGCATTGTTATTCAAGCCACTTGCGACTGCACTTGGCATTCCCAAAAATGAAGCAGCGGTAGCAAATAATTTAATTTTAGACATGGGTGGGGGCACCACAGATATTGCGATTTTCGCCAACAAAAAGCCACGTTATTTTGCCACTGTCCCGTTGGGTGGTGATGATATTTCTCATGATATTTACGTTGTTGAGCATCTGCCACAGTATAAGGCTGAGGAAGTGAAAAAAGGTATCTCTCTTGTTTCCAATGCTTTGTCTGCAGAAAAGTTAATCTTCGAGTTTGGAGGTAGAAACTATGATCTTGATAAGTCGCAACTCCAAGCAATTATTGGGGCTAGAATAAGGAATATTATTGCAGAAAAGGTTAAACCTATCCTTTTGGCGTGCGAAAATTTCGCTTGTGAACGAGTTCTATTAACAGGTGGTGTTGCGCGTACCAAAGGCATAGAGAATGTTGTGGCTGTATTATTAGATCTGCCTACTAAACGGGTTTTCCCAGCCTTTGAAGATCAACTGGTTAGTGAAAAATATAATGAAAGTTATGTAACTTCAATGGGAATCTTGAAGTACATACAAGATAGGGCTACTTTGCCAACTGCATATGTGGATGATTTTATAGATATCGGAGCTAGTCCGTGGAAATTAAGTAGTTCTACAGAAAAAGTTGCAAGTGACCAAGAGATTGAATATCCGGCTGGGACTGGTTTTTTTGAGATTATAAAAAATGCTTTTAAAGATATGTTTTAATGGAGGAAAATAGCAAATGTCTGAGCTTTTTCAAATAGATAATGGTTCATCGCAAAGGAGAGAAGTAATAAAGGTAATAGGGGTTGGTGGTTGTGGTACTAATGCAGTCAACAATCTTATTCATTCTGGTATGAACGATGTTGAGTTTATTGCTGCCAATACAGATCTTTCTCATTTAGAAAATTCTCTAGCTGAAAATAAGATAGTTCTGGGAGAAAAGTCGACAAGAGGACTGGGGGCTGGAGCAGATCCGAAGCTAGGAGCAGAGGCTGCTGTTGAATCAAAAGAAACACTTGAGCAAATGCTTGCTGCATCTGATATGGTCTTTGTTACTGCAGGTATGGGCGGTGGCACAGGGACAGGTGCAGCTCCAATTATAGCAGATATAGCAAAGGATACAGGTGCATTGGTCGTTGCTGTAGTTGTTACACCTTTCCGTTTTGAAGGTAAGAAGAGAAATAGAAACGCACGTGAGGGGCTGGCAAAATTAAAAGAAAAGGTTGATGCTCTCATTGTAATACAGAATGACAAACTTCTTGCTGTTGCAGATGCTAAGACCACTGCTCAGGATGCTTATGCAATGGCAGATAACGTATTGCTGCAGGCAGTTCAAGGTGTTACAGATTTAATAAAAAGACCTGGGCAGGTTAACGTTGATTTTGCTGACGTATGTAAAATTATGTCAAACTCTGGTACTGCTCTTATGGGTATTGGTGAAGCGAATGGTGAGGGGAGAGCGCAGAAAGCTGCAAATCTTGCTACACACGGTCCTTTAATGCCAAGTCGTGGTATACAGGGAGCAAAGGGTGTTCTCTTGAATATTACAGGTGGTGCAAATGTAACAATGTTTGAAATTCAAGAAGCGGCCATGTCAGTTATGGATGAAGCTGATGAAGAAGCAGAGTTTGTTTTCGGGCATGTTTATGATCCACAAATGGATGATACTATTCAGATTACTGTTATCGCTACCGGATTTGATGAAACAGAAGATGATATTTTTATTCAACAGCCTAAGCCTACGCCTGTTTTGAGACATGATGACTTTGTAGCACAACAGATGGAAAATGTTGTAGAGACTGTGCAAGAACCAGTGAAAAAAACGATACAAGAGCAATCAGTTCAAGCCGTTCCGGAAAATAGTCAAACAACATTGAATCAAGCTTCAGATTTACAAGAGCAGCAGGAACAACTAGAACAAGAACAACAAAAACGGGCTATGCAGCAAGACAATCCATTTGCGGACTTGTTGAAGAAGAGTGGAATGTATCCAGAGCAAGCTGAAAAGCCAAAAGACGATGATTTGTTTTCATCACAGAATAAGGGATATGATGACTATGATATTCCACCTTTCCTGAGAAAAGGTTACTAAACTGAACAAAGTTACATCTAAAACAAGAAAAATGTCTCTTTGGGAGACAAATCAGAAATTACGTGAAGCAGAACTTTGGCAAACGGTGCTCCCAGCTGGTGGAGACTTGCATTGGGCTGTGCTTTTTCCAAATGATTATTCCGTAGGTGCATCTAGTTCCGGTTGGCAGTTTGTTTTTTCTTTTCTACGTAATCATGGTGTTGCTGCTGAGAGGTTCTGTATATCCCCAGTTCCGTATCGTTCGATAGATAGTGATACAATGTTGGAACGTTTTCCGATTATTACTGCTACAATTTCTTATGAATGTGATATAAAAAAATTTTTATTATGGTTAAAAGATGCCAGTATACCTTCGTCACCACGTGAAAGAGCAGAAAAAAGTTTCCCATTAATTGGTGTTGGTGGCGCGTTAACCTACATTAACCCACTTGTTTTAAGTGCGTTTTGTGATTTTGTTATACTTGGTGATGGTGTGTTTGAACTTAGTGTAGTGATAAAGGCAATTCGTTCTTATTCATTGCATGGAAATAGAAAAAAATTGTGGCATGATTTGGCAAAGAACGAAAGTATTTTTGTACCACCTGTAGATGTATGTAATGGAGCCATAAATAGAAAATTAAAAATTTCACGTGATCTTGATTTAAATAGTGCTAATTATTCAGGCTGTAGTATCTTTTCTACTCCCGAGGCAGTGCTGGGCAAAAATATTTTGCTTGAGTTACAGAGAGGTTGTGTGAGAAATTGTGCTTATTGTACACTTCCAAGTTGTTTCGGGAAATGTCGCCAAAAGGATTTTGAAAAAGTAGCTGGTCTAGTTGAGTCTATATGTGAAAGGTTTCCAGATCACCATATTGGACTTGTTACACCCGAGGCGGGAGACTACTATGCACTGGATAAGCTTTTGCTCCTTTTAAGAAGCAAAAACATATCTGTGTCTTTTGCATCTCTTCGTATAGATAGACTTTCAGAATCTGTGCTTGAAACGCTTACTCTAAACGGACACAAAAGTATCACAATTGCTCCAGAGACAGCAAATGAAGCTCTCCGTTTTTTATGTGGCAAAAAGTTTACCAATGAGCTTATTGTTGAAAAACTACTTTTGGCAAAGAAATTTGGAATTACTAAGGTTAAGCTCTATTTTATGATAGGTTTGCCATATGAAACCGATGAGGATGTTGTAGCAATTCCATTTTTTTGTAACAAAATAGTAGAGCAAACGGGGATGTCATTGACCCTGACAATAAATCCTTTTGTACCAAAGCCATGGACAATATGGCATGATAAAAAATTTATTGGTAAAAACGAAGCGAAAAGACGCTACGGACTTATAACAAAATCATTGTGTCGATTCCAGAAACACATTGCAAATGTGAATTTTTCTAGTGCAAGAGAGGCTGAAGAAGAATACAATTTGTCCTGGGGTTCGATAGAGGATTCCTTTAAGCTATGTGATAAAGTAAAATTAGGACTAAATATTATAGAAGCGTGTGATAGAGATAAGACAGAAGCAATTTTAAAAAATAACTTTTCTTAAGAAATTGAAGGGAGTCTTGTAGTGGATTTTGAGTCAATTCGCCGATTTTACAAAAAAAACAAACGGGATATTAATTGGGCAATAGTAGTTACTGTTATTGTCTCAATTTTTTTTGTGGCTTCTGTTTTCAATTTTGTAAAAAAAAATTATCCAGAACTTGTCTATGACAATTTGCCAGAAGTTCAGGTAACGTTTCCACGAGGAGCAAATGCAAATCAAATCGCACACATTTTGCAAAAGGCGGGGGTTGTTCATAGTGCAAAGTCGATGATTCATTGTTTGGTGAAATTTCGAGTTGACAAAAAAATTCAGTATGGAACATACAAGTTACGTCGTGCTTCAGCAAAAAATGTAGCTCGCCAGCTTTTAACCACGCAGCCTGTAAGGAGTAAGTTCACAATTATTCCAGGGACGGCACTTTGTGATTTGGAAAATATGTTTGAAAGAAGATATAATCAAAAAAATGCTCTTTACAAAGCACTGGCAAACAAAACAAATTTTCCAAAGGTAATTCGTGGCATATTACCAAAAGATATCAAGTCGCGTTCTATTTTTCTTTTTCCAGATACATATTACGCAAATGATGTAGACGATCTTGCGGACGAAGTTGTTCGTCTTGCCTCTATAGAGTGGGTCAAAAGGATTTTGCCATTGTTGAAGGAAAAACATTTAACCAATAGAGTTCATAAGCTTGCTATCTTGGCTTCTATTGTTGAGCTAGAGGCTATGTTTGACGAGGAGAGGCCAATGATTGCTGGGGTTTTACATAATAGGTTGAGCAGAGGTAAAAAACTCCAATGCGATACAACAGTGATATACGCTTGGAAAATACGGGGGGTGCAAAAGGAGCATTTGACCTACAAAGATGTTAAGATAAACTCCCCTTACAATACTTATATGCGAAAGGGATTACCACCGATGGCAATTTGTGTGCCGTCTCTCGCTTCTTGGCAAGCTACTATCTCTCCACATAAAACAGATTATTTATATTTTTATTCAAAGCCAGATGGACATACAGTGTTTGCTAAAACATATGAAGGCCATCTGCGTAACCAGAGGTAATTTATGGTGGGGTTTCACTCTCTTAAGCTAGAATATATTGTGCCTAAAAACGAGATATTTTACATAAGTTGGATATTAGATGCTTGTGATGAATTGGCCATGCTTGAAACCATAGATGTAAAACGTGGTCACATTGTAATACATACAACAAAATTTTTAGAGAAATATGTTAGAGGCTTGATGCGTTCATTGCAAAATGAGACTATTGCTGTTACAGAATTATAGATTATAGAATGAATAATACGTATTATTATTGAAGACATATCAATTTTGCAAGAAGAGCTTTTCCGTTGCAGGAGAAATGTATCCTATGCGGATCTTTATATACAAAAAGCTGTCACACATTTCTTCCACTTTGAAGATGGAAAGATGGAACAAGTAACTTCCAGCATCTCAGACGGTGTAGGTGCAAGAATTATAAAAAATGGTCATAGCTTTCTTTCTTCCTCTGATGGAACATCAATAAAGAATGCCTTACTTGCGCTGAAAACGGTTGCTGTAATTTCCGGAGAGAAGCCGAATTTTGAGGATGATTTTAAAGGTATTAATATATATATTTGCTTGTGATCTGAATCTTGCAAAACCAAATTTTGCTTTTTTTGATTCAATCGACGAAAAATTTAAGTCGCTTGATGCTACTAGTGGTAATTTTGTTTTTTATGTCGCAGAGGCGTATCTCATTGATAATGGAAAAATTACAAGACCGGTAAAGGGGGCAACTTTGGCTGGAAATAGTCCAAAGTCACTTATGCAAATCAAAGCCCTCGGAAATTCTATGGTGCTTGATCCAGGATATTGTGAAAAAAATGGTCAAATCGCGTATGTTACGGATGGGCAGCCAACAATTTTGATAGAGAATATGACAGTTGGTGGAAATGAATTGTAGATAAACGAAATGGAGAAATATAATGGCACAGCAACAAATATTGCAAAAGCGAAAATTGCAGCAAGCTAAGCAAAATATCAGCTTTGTTTCAAAGATGCTATCATCATTAAACGATACCTTTAAAAGCGCAGTGGGGCTTTGTCGTTTACTTTCCCAGGTGTTTTGTGTGTTATCCTTTGCCTTTTTAGTTTTCGTGCTCTTTTCTTTATTTTTTAGTGATTACACAGGAAATTTTGGTAACTCATTGGCATCATTGCTTCTCACAATGATTGGTGGAGTTGTCATAGTGCCTGTGCTTTTTTTTATGTATTTTTTTGCCTCATTTTTAGTAAAAGACCGCCTAGTAATGCCATTTAGGTCTATTTCCTTCACGATCTCTTTGTCTAGCTTTTTACTCCTTTTTTTAGGTATCATAGATGTATTTATAGGATGTGCTACGAATCCGTTTTTTAGGGCTGGAGACTTTGGACAGTTTCTTGTAAAGCAGTTGCATAATGCAATCGGTCCTTTTGGAATTATTTTAATTCTCTTGCTTTCTGTGCTAGGCATCATGGCTAGTTTGGGTATTACAAAACAATTTTTTGTTTCAATTTTTTCTTCTATCATAACTTCTTTTGTTACCTTGAGGAAAAAGTTTGAAGAGAAAAGAGATGAGAGAGCAGAAAGAAAAGCCATGTATCATGAAGAGCGAGAAATTGACGAAGACCTTCCTGATACTTTTGCAGTCGAAGTGCCATATTTAGAAAAGGTACATGATTTATCAGATCAAAAACCGCAAAAGCGAACGAATTGTGATGTTGAAAATGGTAACAACTTGGTAGAAAACATAAAAAATTCTGTTCCAGAGGGGCAATCAAGGTTGTTTGATGGGGATATACAAGAAGTTATCCCCACTGGGGAAGAAGAACCATATTTTGAATTAGAAGGGAGTCGGAAGAAGTATAAAAGAGGTGTTTTTCCCCCCCCACTAGACCTTTTTGGTCCAGCCGAAATGCGTGAAAATAGCGAGGAACTAGATTTTGTAAAGCCTCTCGGGGAAAAAATTATAAAAACATTGTCTCTCTTTGATAGTCCATCAACCTTGGCAGAGACATTAGTTGGTCCAACTGTTATACAGTTTAGGATTCAACCAACAGAGGGGGTAAAGGTTAGCAGAATAGTTTCTCTTGCGAATGACGTAGCTTTGTCTATGGCGGTTACATCCCTAAGAATAGAAGCACCAATTCCCGGTAAACCATATGTTGGAATAGAAATTCCCAACCCCAAACGTCGTGGTATCCCGTTGCGAACAATCATTGAAGATCCTGTATTTACTGAGAGTGAGGCAAGTTTACCATTGCCACTTGGTGTGGCGGTTAATGGTGAGCCATTAGTTGTAGCACTTGAGGAAATGCCTCATATGCTTGTGGCTGGTACAACAGGATCAGGTAAGAGTGTTTTTGTTAATTGTTGTATAGTGGGACTTTGCTCAAAACGTACACCTGATGAACTTAGAATGATCCTTGTTGATCCAAAGCGAGTAGAAATGGCAATGTATGACAATCTGCCGCATCTCCTTATTCCGCCTGTAACTGATTCAAAAAAAGCGGTTGCAGCGCTTGCATATCTTGTTCGGGAAATGGAAGAAAGGTATAAAATTTTTGCTTGTGCCCGTGTCCGTAATTTAGAAGGTTATAATGCTAAGGTTCTTCCAAAGGACAGAATGCCCCACATCGTTATTGTTGTCGACGAATTTGCTGATCTCATGATGACGGCGGCAAAGGAAGTTGAAGACTATGTATGTCGTTTAGCGCAGATGGCCAGAGCAACAGGAATTCATCTTATATTAGCAACGCAAAGGCCTTCTGTTAATGTTATTACAGGGCTTATCAAATCAAATATTCCTTCCCGTGTGGCTTTCACGTTGCCAAGCGTCGCGGATAGCAGAACAATTTTGGATTCAGCCGGGGCAGAAAAACTTTTGGGCAAGGGAGATATGCTTTGTTCTTCAACAAAATTTAGAAAAGCGGTTAGAATTCAGTCGCCATGGATAGATGAGAAAATTCTTCTAACTTGGCTTGATTACATAAAGGATTGTTTTGGTGAGCCACAATTTATTGACATTGACTTACAGGGTGGAAATTCAAACAACTCAGATGATGCAGTGTATGATGATGAACTTTTGCCACAGGCACTTGATATAATAATGGCTACGGGAGTTGCTTCAGCAAGTGGTCTCCAACGTAGACTGCGTGTTGGTTTTAGCCGAGCATCTAGGCTTATTGATATGCTTTCACAAATTGGAATAATAGGCGAGGCTGATGGTTCTCGCCCGAGAGAAATTTTGGTGGATGAGGAAACTGCAGCTGATATGCTTGATAGGGCAATGGGATGAAGATATGCAAAAAAGTGCGGTTATCATTTTTATGATAACCGCACAAGCAAATAAGAATTATCAAAAATAAAAAACGAGCCGAAAGGCTCGTAATTTTTTTATTATCTTGTTGCTCTCTGAACGAACTGTGAACGAAGGCACTTAGTGCAAACCTTTATTCTGCGTGTTCCTCCGTTGAAAGGATCGTCAATACGAACTGTTTGAAGGTTAATTGCCCAGCGACGTCTTGTATGACGATTAGAGTGACTAACTGCGTTCCCCGTTACTGGACCTCTTCCACATAAATCACAAAATTTTGACATAAACACAACCTCCTTGCTAAAAACGTGTACAAAAAGCACATAACTCGGAGATTATAGCAAAAAATTAGAAAAAAGCAATAGATATTTCAACAAAAGATACAGAGATACAGTGCTCATAAGTGACAAAAAATTATTTGCGTATTTAAAAGTTGAAAATAATTAAATCTTGTTATTCTGCCTTTAAAGGTCTTGTCATTAATTCTAGAGTTGCTTCCTTTGGATCCTTACCGTGATTGATAATTTCGTCCACCGCTTTAACAATAGGCAATTCAACGCTATATTTTCTGGCTAGTTGTAGTGCGGCTGGAATTGCATACACTCCTTCAACAACCATTCCTATTTCTGCCTGAGCTTCTTTAATGGTCCTCCCTTGTCCCACTAGTCTTCCGGCTCGATTGTTTCTGCTGTGATTGCTTGTGGCTGTAACAATGATATCACCTATGCCCGCGAGTCCATAAAATGTGCTTGTTTCGCAACCCATTGCGATGCCAAGCCTTGTTAGCTCAGCCAAGGCTCGGGTCAAAATTGCTGCTTTTATATTGTCACCAAAGCCAAGTCCATCAGAAATTCCGGCAGCGAGAGCAACGACGTTTTTTAGCGCGCCACAGATTTCAATTCCCTTTATATCCCTATTTGTATAAACTCGAAAACATTTATTGTTAAAAATGCTTTGAACCAAGAGAGATGCTTCTCTTTCTACACTGGCAGAGACGATTGCAGTAGGTAGGTCTATTGCAACTTCTTCTGCGTGAGTTGGACCAGACAAAGCAACTAGGCTAATATGAATTTGCCTGCCAGTCTTTTTTATTTCGCTCTGAATTACTTCCGTCATGGTCATAAGGGTTGTTTTTTCTATTCCTTTTGATACATTAACAATAACTTGGTTATTTTTCAAGAGGGGAGCAATTTGTGAGGCAATATTTCTTACATAAATCGATGGAACTGCCAACAACAAAAGGTCTTGCTTTTTTATTGTATAGGTAAGGTCAGTAGTGTATTTTATACCTTTTGGAATATCTATCCCAGGTAGATTGATGTGCTTGCCACACTCTTTGAGCAACTGTATTTCTTCAGGGACTGCTGACCATGCAGTTACAGTATGTCCATTCAAAAAAAGCCGTCTAGCTAAAGCAGTTCCCCATGTTCCAGTTCCAATCACACCTATGTTCATTGTATTCTCCTTGCTTGCTAGTATTTTATTTATCTTAAGGGACAGTCTGATACGTGTACGCACTTTGCAATACGACTGTAGCCAAGTTCTGTGAGAAAATTTTGAAGAATAATTATATTCTGTGTCGATTTTGGACCAATTATTACTTCTGTTATTAGGTCTTGGATATTAAGGTTATGTTCGGCGCAAAGTTTTTTAATATCAAATATTATATATTCGCGTATCTTGTCAAATGCAGCATCATAATGAATATCGCCATATGGCGTAGTGTCTGTTGCGCTTATTGGAGTTGTCATAAGGCGGATCTCCATTTCACTTTTGAAGGAATAGTCTTTGTATGCTCCAGATGTTGCCCAAAGTAAGCCAAAGATCCTATCTATTTTTTCCTTTGACAGATAAGTACCGGCACCGGTAAAAATTTCTTCTGGTAATAGTTTCTCAAAATCTCTATTGCGGTAGTCTCTACTGTAGGAAACGTTTTCTATCATAAATGGAGATGAGATTTTAAGCAAATTCTCGAGGTCAAAGCCAATGCTTACCCCCTTACCTGCATAGCCATATCTTTCCCATTGTGCAGCATCATTGGCAAGATATGAAAAGCTAGAACCGTATATGCTCTTATGTTGATGTCTGGCGATTTCTTTCTTAAAAAAAGCGTGGATTAGTTTTGAAAAACTTGGATGACGAGCCTTTATGAGCTTTTCAACTTGATAGATAAAGGCTAGCATTTCATTCTTATCGTTCATGCCTTTTGTGTTACAAAGCCAAAGATGACCCTGCCCTAATATGTTACAAAATGCCTTGAAGTTTGTATAGTGCCAAATTACTTTCCGTTCTTTTATTGTGCTCATTTCACTTTTAGAATTTTTCATCTCATTGTTGTTTTGCACAATCTGCTCGAATTTTTCCATAAAATACTCTTCTCTCAGTAAATTTATATTGTAATTATATTGCTAAAACAAAAATTTGCAAGCGAAGTATTGTAGTACGCAGTTCATCCTGGACTTTTATTTTATATCAGTATATGTCTATGGGGCTAAAAATGCACTTATACAGTGAAGGTTATTAGTAGATCAATGAAAACTAAAAATAGTGGAGAATTAAACAGCACCCCGTTTGGCGGGGTGCTGTTCATATGCAAAGATGAGAAAAGAAAAAAATTAATTTTTTTATTGCTCGCTTTATTGTTAACGAGCGATTGTAGTCTTGTTTTCTTTTAATTTCTATTAGTAATATTAATTTAATTGTTCATCAAATAGCTTCTGTTGGTTGCCTGCTCCATTTTGGGAAGCTAGTTCAAGTTTTGGCATGAAGTGCTCAAAGTGTTTCTTGTACTCTTCGTCAAATACTGTATCGCCATACTTGTGAAGTTTACGCAAATATTCATGGTGTGTCCTTGCTATAGCACTATTGTTGTAAGAAATTATAAAAACACCAATGTTTGAGCATTTATCAGATAAAACTTCAATTTGACGTAGGACATTGAAGAAAAAGAACCCGGCTGTATTTGTACATTCGCCGTCAGTTAATCTTTGCATGTGATTCTGATTGACGGTTTCTGTCATGGCATCTATCACCTGTTCTAGTGGTTCAATGTAGCGTGCAGCTGTAAAGGTTCTTTGTAGGAACGCTTTTTGTGTATAGTCTATAATTTGCCCTACGGCTTCCTGCAAAACTCGAAGCTCTTTTATAGCATAATTTGAAAAAACTATGTCCCTTTCCTGCATTTCCATAGCGTATTCAAAAATTTCGTATGCAGCATCAAATGCTCGTTCGTATTCAGCAGCACAATTTTCGTAGTAACTTATGAGTTTGCTGTCGCCAGATTCCCGTGCTTTGGTGGAAAGTTTCATGAGGTAAATTTGAGCGTTATCTGTAACTGCATCAACATTATTTTCAACTGCAGACAGAAATTTTTTTGTATCCTTGTCAATTTGCAATGTAAGTAGTGCATTCATACTTTTTTCAAAGCAGTCCTTCAAGACAGAAGACATTTCAGTGAGAATACTGTTGACTGCTGATAGTGCGAGGACAGGAGAAACAAAGAGTTTTGTGTCAAGCCTATTAAGTACTTTGTTAAGGAACATCGTTTCAGGATCGTCTTTAATTATAATGCGACTGAGCCTCTCGAAGTAATTACAGCAAGGAAGAAGTACAATGGCACCAAAAAGTTTTAAAATTGTGTTGGTATTTGCGATGGCACTTGAGTTCATCTTTGCTGTCCAAATATTGTCAAGATAACCAAGTTTCTTTGCTATATAGACTACAACAAGGATCAAAATTGCTTGAAAAATATTGAAAATGACGTGAATTATCCCCGTTCGCTTTGCATCTGCACGTGCATTTACGCCGCAGAAAAATGCAGTCTTTATACAGTCTCCCATGAAGATACCCAGAAGTATTGGGTATATTGCCACAAATGTTAGACGCCCTGTGATCGATAGTGCCTGCAAAATACCGACAGTGGCACTGGAGCTTTGAATTATGGCACAAACCACGAGCCCAGATAAGAAGCCGAGGATAGGATATCTTGCTATCTCTGCAAAATATCCTGCAAAAGCGGTGGATTCAGAGAGGCCAGCAACGGAATTGGTGATATTGACAAGCCCCATGAAGAGTATTGCAAATCCAAGTAATATATCTCCAATGGTACTGCTGCTCTTGGATTTACAATTCATGATTATGATTATTCCGATAGTGGCCGTGATGGAAGCTAAGCAAAAAGGTTGGAAGAGTGTAGCAATACTAAAACCGCCAGTTGAGGAAATGTCAAGAATTCTGATGATTTGTCCTGTTATAGTAGTCCCAACATTTGCACCAAGAATTATGCCTAAGGATTGATGCAGTGAAATTATGCCGGCTCCCACAAGACCAGACGTTATAACAATTGTCGCTGTTGAGCTTTGAATCATTGCTGTAACGAAAAGCCCCATTAAGAAACTCTTAAAGTTATTATTGGTTACCTTCTCTATTGCTCGTTGCAAAGTTCCAGAAGAGCATCGTTTTAAGGCATCGCCCATTATTCTCATGCCATAGAGAAATAACGCCAAACCACCTGCAAAAGAAATTCCAGAAAGAACGTCCATTTTTATCTCCTTAAAATTGAGATTTAATCAAAAAAACAAAAGACAAGCAATAAATTTACACTTATTGCTTGTCAAAATAGTAATATCCCATAATTTAATCCAGTTACACTGGCCTGCAATGTTAATAAATTTGCAGACCTAAAGCCCTTGTATTTTAATTTAGCTTGAGAACTTCTAAATGGAATTGCGTTTAAAAAATACATAACAGCATTCTCCGAAAATACAAATGTCTCGTTAAGTGGCTATGAGCTCACGGGAAATTATAACACAAAAAGCTTTGTACAACACAAATTATTTTATAAATAAAAAAATTCTGAGATTAATGATGTCGTCTTGGTCTTTTTTCAAAGGAATCTATGCTCATTCCAGCTGGAGCAATAACAACACGACGCGAAGGATCTTCCCCCACAGATTGTGTCTGAAGCTTCTTATTTTCTTGTAGCTCTAGGTGGATAATGCGACGTTCCCAAGCTGTCATTGGCTCAAGAGCAATTGCCTTGTGACTATGAAGCACATCTCTTGCGACAGCTCCTGCAAGACGTTCTAGAGAACGAATCCTGCGTCCTTTATATCCAGCCGCATCAAAATGTACCCGTCTTGTGGTCAAATCTCTATGGCAAACGAGATTTGTAAGATGCTCTAGTGCTTTAAGAGTTTCACCAAATCTGCCAATTACAATACCAATATCTTCACCTACAAGGTCGACTGTGCCATCCTCTGTTAATTCCGGAATGAGATCAAGATCCATTCTTTCTAAAATTTCATTAACATAAAGGCATGACTTGATATACGAAACTGGAGCACAAGAAGTTGCTTCAACTGTTATTTTTGAACCAAGAAGGCCAAAAAGCTTTTTGCCTTCTGATACAACACGGACATCAACATCCTCTGGTCTGATACCCCATTCCCTTGCGCAAATTTCTTGAGCTTCTTCAACAGAGGAGCAATCCAAGGTCTTGGTTTCTACCTCTGGCAATGGATATTTTTCCTGTTCCATTTATCTTTTATCCTCGCTTTCTTCCTCATCGTCTTCATATTCATAATCATCTTCATATTCGTCCTCATCGTCTTCATACTCGTCGTCATCATCGTCGTAAAGCTCGTCATTATTTCCAGTTGGTTTATTTTTGTAGAGAGTTGGTTTTATTGCCATTTGTTCTTTTGTTTTCTTGGTTATAAGATATTGCTGAACAACGCCCCAAAGAGAAGAAACGCCCCAGTATAACATGACGCCACCTGGCATAGAAAGGCATATAAAGCCCATCATGATTGGCATAATTGTATTCATTGTTGCCATTTGTTCATTGCCCTTTGCAGACATATTGGACTGTAACCATGTGAGGTAGCATATTGCCAGGAGTAAGATTAAATTTGGAAGATATAAGGAAAACTTTGCTAGCGCCGAAGGATTTTCAAAAAGCGACTTTATGATTAAGAAAAAACCTTCCTGCCCTGCAGGGATGCCTAGAGCTGAGCCAAGTCCTTGATTGACCGAAGTGTTAAGCCCAAGAGTTAAAAAGGTTGCATTACCACCAAAATCAAATTCACGAAGAACCTTGAATAACAAAATTAGTATTGGGATTTGAATGAGAAGTGGAAGACATCCAGCTGCGGGGTTTATGTGGTGGTCTTGATATAACTTCAAAAGTTCCTTGTTCATACGTTCCTTGTCGGAGGCGTATTTTTCTTGAATTACTTTCATTCTTGGCTGAATGAGTTGCATTTGTTGCATACTCTTGAGTTGTTTTTGGTTTAGAGGGTGAATTGCAAGGCGAACCACTATTGTTAAAAAAATTATTGCAAGTCCATAAGAACCTGTCCATGTATAAAATAAATTGAGAAGAGATGTTAGGAGCTGTCCTGCTCCAGACCAAATTGCGCCCATAAAAAAATACCTACCTATCCTTAAGAAGTTGTGTGAATTTTTAACGCTAAAATTCTAAACGCTAAATGAAGTGAATAAAAACTAAAAGCTACTAATATAAGACAAAATTCTGTGTTGCTTAAAAAATTCGTCTTTTGACGGTAGTGGGTCATAGCCACCCCTGAAATAGGGTGCACAACGTAGTAATCTCCGAATTGACAGATACAATCCTGCAACAAGACCGAAATCCTCTAATGCTTGCTTCGCATATTGTGAGCATGTTGGCAAAAAACGACATTTTGACTTCCCTAACACTGGAGAAATCAAATTAGTGTAGGACAAAATGAGTAAAAGCAGAAAAAAAATGCACATGCGAGAAAGAGACTTTACCATGCAATGTGCTATTTGTCTTGCGAAGTTTGCCATTTGTGAACCAAAAAACTTTCCTTCAAAAGTTTCTTCTTTTTTAAGATTGAAACCATTTCTCTGTAAATATCTTGCGTTTTTGAGGCAAGTCCCCTTTGAGTGAGGGAAACACATACCCACAGCCCGTCCTCCAAGTATGGAAGAAGATGGCGGCAAGCCTCTCTCAAAATTCGTCTACCGTGCGTTCTGCCACATGCATGTGCAATGTGCTTTGAGACTGTAACACCCACTCGTGTGTCTTGTTCCCCTTTAAGAAACAACAACCGCACCAAAGCCCGATTCTCTCGGAGTCCGATGCGGAATATTTTGTCAAATTGCCAATCGAATCGCAATCTTTGTTCGGATGAAAAAGTGAAGTGTGTTTCTTCGTTAGACTGCAAGGCGTGCTCTGCCCTTACGACGACGGTTTCTCAAAATAGCTCTACCAGAAACAGAAGCGGATTTCACGAGAAAACCCATTGAACGTTTACGCCTTGTGTTGTGTGGCTGAAATGTACGTTTCATTATAAACACCTCCATTAAAATTCTAAATAAAAACAGTTTGCTATCTATTATCTCTCTAATGTTCAAGGTGTGAACCTCAAACAACTGCGTACTATATCATAAAAGGTGGACTAAATCAAGAGGAAAAAGTAAATGCTTTTGTCCTAGGAAAATGGAAAATTCTGAGTCATTATTGCAAAAAACATATATTACTGTTATAATTCAAAACTATGGATAGCTTATATCATGGGGTTGAGCATTGATTAAAGAAAATATCGAAATTATTAGACAGAAAATTGAAAAATCTGTTAAAATATCTGGCAGAAAATTAGATGAAGTTCGTCTCATGGGTGTGACGAAGTATCATTCCTTAGACGAAATATGCGAAGCTGCCCCTTTTTTAGACTTTATTGGGGAAAATAAGGTGCAAGAAGCAGAGAAAAAAAAAGGCAATTCCTCTGCACCTCGTAATATTCCATGGCATATGATAGGGCACATGCAGCGTAATAAAATAAAAAAAGCTGTGGAAATTTTTGATTTGATTGAGACGATAGATAATATTGAAGCGGCAGACACTTTACAAAATGTTCTTGCTAAAAAAGAGGCTTCTCCTTTTCCGATTTTTATTGAAGTTAATGTTACGGGAGAGGAAAGTAAAAATGGAATTCCTTCAGTTCAAGCAGAAAATCTTTTATGCCATATATTAAAAAATTGTTCGCTTGTCATTCCGACTGGACTAATGACAATGGCACGAGAAGTAGCAGATGAACATGAGTTGCACAAAACTTTTGCTACGGCAAGAATGCTTCGTGATACTCTTGAAAAAAAAACAGGTGCAAGGTTGCCTGAGCTTTCTATGGGAATGAGCGGAGATTTTGAAATAGCAATTGAAGAAGGAAGCACTATTGTTCGTGTTGGCACATCAATTTTTGGCATTCGTTGATTAGTCACGTAACAACTACAAAAACTACAATTTTGCTGATGGTAAAAGAGTTATTAAACATTTGGAAATGTCATAATTCTTTATAAATGAAATTATTTTAACGGGAGTGATATTATGCAAGAACTTTTAACAGCACTGGACATTACGAGCAAGAATTTTTCTCGTTCTTTTCGTGGTTACAGTGACACTCAGGTTGATGAGTATCTTGAAAATGTTGCCGTTACGGTTCAAGCCTTAACACAAAGCAAACGAGACCTAGAAAGGCAATTGCGTCAAGCAAAGACCGCTCTTGAAAAATATGAGAGGGATAAGACGCAGCTTCAAGAGACTTTGGTGATGGCACAGAAAACTGCTGAAAAATATCTTGAGGATAGTAAACAAAGAGCAATGGAAATAAGGCTTGAAGCTGAAGAGGCAGCAAGAAAAGAAGCTGCGCGTCTTTCACTTCAAGGGCAACAGCTTGCGGAGGAAATTCGTCAAATTAAAACGATACGTGACAATTTCTCCTCTGCTTTCCGTGATCTTTTAGCAAAATTTAATAGAGCACTTGATTTCAATTACCAAAAGACTGGGCTTGATGATGCTGCAGATACCGTAATAAATTACCTTGATGATGTGGAAAAAACTGGAAGAAATTTCTTTGCAGATTATGTTCCAGAAATTTCTGAAGAAGCAATCGTAGAGGAAACAAAAACTGCAGAAAAAGTTGACAATGAGGAAGAAATAGAAAAAGTGCAGGAGCAAGAAAGTAATTCAAATTTAGATGATATAGAAGAATATGGAGTAGAAGAAACAGAACACATACAAAATGACGATGAATTAGATTACAGATACTAAACCTATGGAAAACATATTTTTTGCAAATGATATAATGAGTAAGATTTCCCTAACCAAGATTCCTGGCGTTGGAACTGCACGCTCCACAGCCTTGGCTCGGTTAGGGCTTTTTTATGTTGCGGATATTTTTAATTTTTTCCCAAGCCGTTATGAAGATAGACGGAATTTCTCAAAAGTAAATGAGCTGTATGATGGATATACTGTGTGTGTGGAAGGGTGCCTTGGTACTATATCTTCTAAAAGGTTAGATCCGTCAGGACGAAGGATGCTAATTCAAACTACATTGGAAGACGAAACAGGACAAATTCAGTTAATATTTTTTAATAGATTTTTGGACAAACAATTAGCTGAAGGTGCAAAAGTGGTAATCTATGGTTCTGTTTCTGTGCGACAAGATAAGTTACAAATTGTGTCACCAGAGATAATTGTTTTGGACAATGACGAACAGAAAGCGAAAGAACAAATTGCTAATTTTTCACGGCTTCTTCCTGTCTATCCCCTAACTGAAGGCTTAAAGCAAAGTTATATGCGAAAACTTGTTGCAGAAGTTTTCAAACTATACGGACATTTAATCAAGGAAAATTTGCCAAGCGAAATTTTGTCTTGTCGTTCTTTAATGGACAGAGCTCAAGCATTTAAAGAAACTCATCTTCCAAACGATGAAAAAAACTTGAACGAAGGAAGAAAAAGATTAAAATACGAAGAACTCTTTATCAAGTTTAGCTCTGGTGAAAATGTTAGACGAGAGAGTCAAAAGACGCCATTTTATAAAATTACTTCAGACAGCAAAGATTTGTTAAAAAATCTCAATTTTTGTTTGACAGATGATCAAACAAACGCAATAGAAGAAATATTGCGGGATATGACGACGTGTCACATGTCACGTCTTTTACAGGGTGATGTAGGAAGTGGCAAAACGCTTGTTGCCTTAGCTGTGGCAAATGCGACCATAAAAAATGGCTATCAAGTGGCATTCCTTGCCCCGACGGAGGTGTTGGCAGAGCAGATATACGAAGAAGCAAAAAAAGTTGCTCCTGTAGCTGCACACATTGCATTCTTGACAGGCAAAACTTCCAAAACTGAGCGTAAATTGATAGAAGAAGAACTCTCAAATGGCAAAATAAATTTTGTAATTGGGACGCACGCACTTTTTTCCCTTACGGAAAAGTTCAAAAATCTAGCTTTGCTCATAATAGACGAGCAGCAGCGTTTTGGAGTGAACCAGAGAAAAACATTGCTTGCAATAAAGCCGACTCCACATTTGCTTATGATGACAGCAACCCCAATTCCTCGCACTTTGACACAGGTGCTTTATAGTGATATGACACTTTCCATATTAAAGCAAAGGCCTCTTGTCACAAAAAATGGCATAAAACGAAAAGAAATTACAACAAAAATCGTGCCAACAAAAGATGTCCAAAAGCTTTTAGCGTTTGTTGGCTCCGAGATTAAAAATGGTGGAAGAGTCTATTGGATTTGTCCACGTGTTGAGGATGATGAAGCAAGTAACTTGCCAGCGGTTGAAAAAAGAGTTGAGTGGCTAGCAAGAATGCTTCCCATGTTTTCTGTTGGACTTATACATGGGCAAATGAATAGCGATGAAAAATTGTTGGCTATGGATAAATTCAAAAAAGGGGAATGTCAATTGTTGGCAGGAACAACTGTCCTTGAAGTTGGTATTGACGTTTCAGAGGCAAGTGTAATAGTTATTGAAAGTCCAAACCGTTATGGAATGTCACAATTGCACCAGCTTCGTGGCAGGGTAGGAAGGGGCAGCAGGCGTGGTGTTTGTATATTGCTTGTTCGTCAAGATGAACTCAACGAAAGATTAAAATTTTTCGCTTCAACTAACGACGGATTTTTGATTGCGGAAAAAGATTTAGAAAACCGCGGAAGTGGCGATACATTCGGCGTGGCTCAACACGGTTTTGCTAACTTTTTGATAGCAGACCCTCTCAACGATGCAGAAATTTTTGCTGAAGCGAAGGAAGATGCAAAAATAAATTATTAACAGTAATCATAAAGGCAGGCGTACAGTAATGAGAAACAAAGCAAAAAACATTCTCATAAATTTTCTCATAATTTTGTTGATTTCTTTGGCATCTCTTGCCTTTGGGGTGAAATTTGCAATAAAACAGACCTTTAACATGACCTCAATAGGAGAAATTGTTAGTATCTTGCTTCTCCCCGTAAATGGTGCAGACACAAGGCTAGTGTTTTCCGTTGTTATAAAAACCTTTCTTTATACCCTTATACCTTTTGTGCCGTTAATAAAACATCGTTTAGTGAAACAAAGAGCAATAGTTGTCGTTTCATTACTTCTTTTTACTATTTGTTTCTTTCCTGCCATCAAAGAGATAACCCGAACAATAAATAATTACAATCATCCTAATGAACTATTGAGAAAATACTACGTTTCTCCACAAAAGGTCTCTATAACCTTTCCAAATAAAAAACGCAATTTAGTTTATATCTTGGTTGAATCCCTTGAAACAACAATTTTTCAAAAAATTCATGGTGGGGCTATGGATGATGATGTAATTCCAGAGTTGTATAGATTGGCTCATGATAATATTTGTTTTTCCATTGACAAAGATTGCCTTGGTATGAAGCCGTCAAGAGATGGCTGGACAATTGCAGCAACTGTGGCACAGACATCTGGAATTCCCTTTATCGTTCCATGGGATGGAAACAGCTCACCTACAGGATTAAAACTTTTACCCGGTGTTACAAGCCTCTTTGATATACTTCACAACAATGGCTATAAGCAGGCTTATATCTGTGGTTCAGATGCTCATTTCTCAGGAATGGACAGCTTTTTAACCACGCACAGGGTTGATTTTGTCTATGATCTTAATACAGCAAGGCAGGAACATTTTGTTCCAAAAGATTATCATGATGGTTGGTGGGGGTTGGAGGATAAAAAGACTCTTGAATATGCAAAGAAAAAATTGACAGAAATTTCACGCTCCAATTCCCCCTTTGCATGTGTAATTGCAACTATCGATACACATTTCTGGGGAGGAAATTTCAGGGGAGATTGTTGCCGCCAGCAGTTTGCAGAAGATTGGTTAAACGTTTATGCCTGCACCTCTCGTCAAGTTAATGCTTTTGTGGAATGGTTAAAAGCACAGCCATTTTATGAAAACACAACTATTGTTATTATTGGAGATCATCCAACTCGTCTTTATGACGATACAGATGTTGTATTAGCTCCTAAAGACTATCAAAAGCATATCTATAATTGCTTCATCAATTCGCCTTTAGCTCCGTTAAAAGAAAAAAATAGAGATTTTACCTTATATGATATGTTCCCTACAATACTTGCTTCATTGGGATGCAAAATGCAAGGCGATCGCCTCGCATTGGGAACAAACTTGTTTTCAAATAAAACAACATTGTATGAAGATTTAGGCGAAGAAGCGTTTTGGCAAAAATTTGGCACACCAAAACCCAAGGAAGTTGAATTTTGGGAATATTTTCCTGCAGCATATTCACATGATTATGATGAATTGTTTTTATTAGATGGAAAGGGACAGTCAAGATGAAACGAATAAACTTTTTTTCTACAAAAATTGTTATAGCGTTATGTGGAATATTTTTAATATTAGTGTGTTGCCTTATTTTTAGCTATATTAGTTATCGGGATAAAACTGTGCCTGTGTTACTCTATCATGGTGTTGGAAGAGAAGATGCAAAAAACTGGGGTGACCTGAATCTGTTAATCACCCCAGAGACTTTTGAAGAACAAATAAAATATTTGCACGAACACGGTTATAAAATTGTCAGTGTTGAAGAAGTTTCCAAGCGTCTGCGAATGAACGAAGACGTGAAGAAATATATTGCAATTACATTTGATGACGGATATCTTAATAACTATATTCATGCATTTCCTATTTTGAAAAAATACGCAGCAACTGCAACTTTTTATATTATTCCTGATGTCATAGCCTCCCACGGTTATACGGGAGGAACTGCCAAACATATGAACGACAGTCAAATAAAGGAAATGGTAAAAGCAGGGATACGAATAGGCTCTCACACTATGAGCCATTGTGATTTGACATCAATTCGAGAAGAAGATTATCAGAAGGAATTGGCAGAATCCAAGCGTCTGTTGGAACAACGCTTTAAGACACATATTGAAAGTATCGCTTACCCATATGGACTATACAATGAAAAGATTCTTAACCTCGTTAAAGAATACGGATACAAGGAAGGTGTTACAACAAATCTCGGAGTTAATACAAAAAAAACTTATGATAAAAACCCTATGGTGTTGTATCGCATAGGAATTTTTAATGAAATCGACGGAATAAAGGGTTTTCTTCGCACAATAGAGTATGGAAGACTTGTTGGCTTTTTTAGCAACCTATGGTATGAAATAGAAAATTTCTTGAGGTAAATTTCGGCAGGTGTATTATTCAGGTAGCACAATCAAGCCGTCAAAGGTGCGATGCCACGGGAATGAAAACTCTAAATTCTCTAGCCCTTTATATTTTGGCAAATGGGTCACGGCAAATTGACGCATCATATTGGTAGTTAGCGCTGTTATTTCCTCTTCATATTCACCCAATTCAAGACAAAGATTATAGTTACCAAATTTGTTGAATGTCATATTCATAATTTTGGGTCGAATATTTGCTTGATAAACGTAATCATCAAGGTAACGTGCCATTAAAAGTTGTTCACAGTCTGCTTTTGAAAGGCGAGCTGCTATAATTCCTTGTCCGATTGCAAAACCAGTGCTATTGGTTGGTGTATTCCAACCAGCGTAGGCACAGAGCTTCATTAAAAGATTTCTTTTATGTAGCACCTTCATCAATGCATTATCGGAGCCATTGGCAAAAGCAATATCTGCAACAACCACTTTGTAGTTTGCATTTACTTTTTTCTCAACTAAATTTGCAAATTCAAATGTACCTGCTCTTGGCTTATCGCTTGTAGCTGGCATATCAGGTATAGAATTACAGTCACCAGTGCGACCATTAGGATTAGTATTTACAAGAAGTATAAAATCCGCATCATCGAATGAGATAATTTTTTTAGCGCCAGCAATGGCGATTTGCGAGTCGATAGAATTATGAATCGGTTCATCTGAAAAAGCAGGAATGGTATCACTACCTTTACCGATGTTATATTGCACGGCAATTTTGGGTGTTTGCTTCTCGTGTTTGTTAACAGCGCGTGCCAAAAGCAACATAGCAAATTCATCAATACCAGCAAGAAGTTGAAATTTATCACTTGACAAATCACTAACATATTCAGTCAGTTCACGCCCCTCCATATGAGTGGCAGACATCGGAGCATTGTCATCTTTACCGATGATGAAATAATCCAGCGTCCCTGAACGTATTAAGTCAATTAGCTTTTTGCTGACCTCAAGATTTTTCTTTCTTCTCTCAGTCCAATCCTGCCAGACGTCACTTGGAATTTTACTCATCAGTGCATTTAACTTGTTTTCTTCTTTGTCACTTAAGCCTTGCATATCTTTCTTATCCAAATAGCAAGTAGCTTGAAAAATCTCGCGACCATAGCGTCTATAGTATTCTGGTTCCTCATTGCCCGAGGCCCCAGGGCCGCTCGGTGTCCGCATTAGAGACCCAAAAACGTATATGTCTAAAGCTGGGTTTTCCTTTTTTAGTGAAACTATATTCTCCACCCTTTTTTCTAGTTCTCCTGTACTGAGAGTGTGAGTTCTTGAGGGGATTAGCCCACCATAAATCATGGCATCGGCAGAGATAACCGCAGCTATTGCACTATGTGCTTGATCTTTTGCCCATTTAGTTAGTTCTTCAGGGTTGCCCGGTTTAGACAGTCCCCCTAATAGTTCCTTTGGTGCAATCACTACGTCATATCCGAACATGCTAATTGCCTCTGCGGAAACTACACTTGATATAGGTCTGTCATCGTGAGGGATAAAAAGTATTTTCCCCTTGCTCTGCGCTTGTGCAGACCTGACCGGCAAAAGTGAGAAAAACATAATAACAAGGCAAGAGAAAACAGTTATAAATTTTTTCATGTCAGAAATTAGAGCCCTTTCTATTGAGATTAGTATCTTTTGTATTATTCTTTTTCACGAGGCGTTCTGTTATCGTCTATAAAGAAATGATTACCGTCCTTACGGCATCGCCAATAGTATCCGCTTCCATCCCTTTTTCTCATTCTGACAATAATGCCATCACACTTCAAGCACTTATGCGTTTTTGGCATTTTGCCTCTGAGGGTCGCATAAAGAACCTCTGAACAGGCTTCGCATTTCCAGAATTTTACGCCTGTCTTGCGTGAAGTAATTTCAACCATCTTTTCTTGTTTGCAAAAGGGGCATTTTACTCTCTCTCTTGTATCATGCCATTCATGCCTAAAGCGAATAGGTGGGTGATTTTTTAACCAATTTTTTGTCAATTCTTCCAAGAAATTTTCCTGTTCTTCCAGGAATTTTTCTTTCGTAAATTCACGGCTTACTATTTGGGAAAGCTTTTCTTCCCACAAGGCTGTCAATTCCACGGATTTAATTTCATGTGGCACGATGGCAATTATATCACGCCCCATTTGGGTTGAAATTATAGACTTGCCCTTTTTCTCTATATATTCTTTTGCATAGAGCCTTTTTAATATTTCTGTGCGTGTTGCTTCTGTGCCGATACCAGATGTTTCCTTCAATATTTCTCTGAACCGTGTATCTTCTGTGTATCGCTGAACATTTGCCATAACATTTATAAGACTGCCCTCTGTGAATCGTTCTGGAGGTGTAGTCTTTTTTTCTGTTTGAGTTAATTCTCTGAGTCCTGCCGACTCACTGAGTGTCATGTGGGGCAGTGCATTTGTTTGTGTTTCTTCTTCATCTTCCTCAGTTTCATCTGTGCCTGGTTCTGCGTCCTTTGCATAAAGCACCTTCCAGCCGAGCGAAACACATGTCTTTGAGTGTGCCTTGAAGAGTTCCTTTTCTATTTCAACTTCCGCTTTTGTATCTTCAAAAAGTTGTGGTGGCAAAAATTGTGCAATGTATCGCGCAACAATTGCATCATACACTGCCTGCTCAACCTCTGTTAATTCGCTTCTGTGCGGAATTGTGCCAGTTGGAACAATGGCGTGGTGTTCCACAACCTTTGCATCATTGAATGCTTTAGATTTTTTATCAACATCAATTATTTCTTTTACAGAACTTGCTACGTTTTCTGGTAGGGTTTCAAGCACTCGTGGCAAGACGCTTGTGTGGTTTTCGTAAATTGCGTCCGTTGCATATTCACAACGAGTGCGAGGATAGGTTGTAAACTTTTTCTCGTATAGAGATTGCAGAGCCTGTGTAACCTCTTCAACGGAGCAACCGTGTTTTTTAGAAACCTCTGTTTGACAAGATGACATGCAATGCAACAAGGGTGGGTTTGCCTTTGCTTCTTTTTTTTCGTAGCTTATTATGCGACCAACAGAACCACCATGAAGTTTTTGGCGAAGTTTGTCTATTACAGTTTTGTCCAAAATTCTATTTTTTTCGTCAAGAAAAGGGCTATCTTCATTGGGCTTCCACGTTGCAGTAAATTCACCATTTGTTACAGTAAAAATTCCGCTGATAGAATAAAATGGCTTTGGCACAAAATTTTCAATTTCTAAATCTCTTTTAACAACTATTGCAAGAGTTGGTGTGATAACACGCCCAATGCTTAAAGACCTTGTGTCGTCTCTTGGCACAGTAAGAGAAAACAAACGTGATAAGGACATTCCGCAAGTCCAATCCGCTTCCTGCCGAGAGAGAGCTGCATCATACAGGGGCCTGTATTCCTCGTTTGACTGCATTTCTTCCAGTGCTTTTTTAACGGCACTTTCATTTGTATCATTTATAAGAAGTCTTGTAACTGAGCCTTTGTATTTGCAGTAATTTATAATTTCATCTATTAAAAGTTGCCCTTCTCTGTCCGGGTCGCCAGCGTTTACCACTTCATCTGCCTGCAGAATTAAATTCTTGAGTGCATTAAATAGCTCCTGCTTATTCTCGTCCGGTGTAACTTTCCATTTCTTTGGCAATTTTATTGGTAAGGCATCTGTTCTCCAGTGTCTATACTTTTCGTCATAGTCAGATGGTTCACATGCTTTCATAATGTGCCCTGCAGCGTGTGCAACGATTGTATCGCCAATCTCTATGAAGCCACATTCTATTCGTCTTTGTGGTCTTCCGATTCCGTCTGCAATAGCACGGGCAAGTGAGGGTTTTTCTGCAATAATAAGTCTCATATTTGTCACCTTAAAAATAATACAAATTCTGTCGTAAGATATTAAAAAAGCCTTGTCAAAGACAAGGCTAAATAATCTAATAATGGAGCCGGCGAGGGGATTCGAACCTCCGACCTACTGATTACAAGTCAGTTGCTCTACCAGCTGAGCTACACCGGCGTTGCGATTGCAACTCGAGTATTATACACAAAAACAGATTTTTGTAAAGAGGAAATTTGTGTGTTTAGAATTTGTTTAATTTGTTTTTTCTACGAGCGGCTAACCTGTTCTTCCACCAACTTTTCTGCTCCATAAATTTTACGAAGCTTTGGCTTTTCGATTTTGCCTGTTGGGTTTCTTGGAATTTCTGCAAAGATAATTTTTACTGGACGTTTATAACGTGGTAGCTCCAGGCAAAATTTATTAATATCTTCTTCTGTTGCATGTGCACCATCTTTTATCTCAATTATAGCTGCTGCTATTTCACCAAGTCTTGCATCTGGTAATCCAATGACAGCGACATCTTTAACAGCATTGTGGCGACGTATAAAATCTTCTATCTGTACAGGATAAAGGTTTTCACCACCAGTTATTATAACGTCTTTCTTTCTGTCAACAAGGTATATGAAACCGTCACTGTCATATTTAGCCATGTCACCAGTGTATAACCAACCACCACGGAGAGTTTCTTGTGTTGCTTTTGGATCATTGTAATAGCACGTCATAAGCCCAGGTCCCTTAACAATAAGCTCGCCGACTTCATCCTTGCCAACCTCTGTACCATCTTCTTTGATAATTTTTGCCTGCCAGCCATAGCCAGGTTTTCCAATTGCACCGACGTGGGCAATATTTTCCACCCCCAAGTGTACACAACCTGGACCAGTTGACTCAGAAAGTCCATAGTTTGTGTCATATTGGTGCTGTGGAAAATATGTTTTCCAACGAGTAATTAACACTTGTGGAACAGGCTGTGCACCAATGTGCATCAAGCGCCATTTTGAAAGGTCATAGTCAGACATCTTTACTCTGCCTGAATCCAATGCATCCAAAATATCTTGTGCCCATGGAACAAGTAACCAAACAATTGTGCAAACTTCGTCGCTTGCTACACGTAAAATAATCTCTGGCTTTATCCCTTTTAATATAACAGCTCTGCTTCCGGTAACAAGACTACCAAACCAATGCATTTTCGCTCCAGTATGATAAAGTGGAGGAATGAGAAGAAAACAATCATCATGTGTTTGCCCATGGTGATTTTGTTCCGTGAGAGCAGCATGCATTAGGCTTTCGTGATTGTGCAAGATTGCCTTTGGAAAACCAGTCGTGCCACTAGAGAAGTATATCGCGGCCTTGTCTGTATCTTTAAGAGGAATTTCCGGCTCTCGTGCAGACATATTAGCCACAAGGTGATAATAGTTTTCGCTCCAACTGGGGCAAGAATCTCCAACATAGAAGAGATACCTTACGCGTGGAATGCTTTCCACAATACTCTCCAAGCGTCCTATAAATTCGAAGCCAAAGAACAAGGTGATAGAATCTGATTTTTCAAGGCAATATTTTATTTCATCAGCTGCATAGCGGAAGTTTAGCGGAACGGCGACAGCTCCTGCCTTTAAAATACCAAAATATATTGGCAACCATTCAAGGCAATTCGTCATCAATATTGCTACATGGTCTCCTTTTTTTATTCCCCGCGAAATAAGGAGAGACGCAACTCTATTTGCCTTTTCGTTAAAAATTTCCCACGTTATTTCTCTGCGATAAACTTCAGTTACAGCTGGTTCTATAAGATTGAGCTCTTTCCAAGTCGCTCTGCGGTACTCTGTTATCTCAGGATTTATTTCAACTAATGCTGTTTCATTATAGTACTTTGTTGCATTTTCTTTTAAAAAATCTGTTATCGGCATTGCAAACTCCTTCTTGCTACTAGAGTAAAAACTAATTGCGGTATTATATCACAAATTTTTTTTTTGCAAAGCTATTAAGAATTTTGAATTTTTGTCCCAATGCAAGAAATAAAGTGTATAATGTTCCTGTGATTTTAAGGAAGGTAATAAAAACGATGAAAAAAAATTATGGCGATATGACGAAAGTTTTACACGCGGGGTGGAAGAGCGACAGTGCAACTGGGGCTTCCAGTCTTCCAATATATCTCACCAGTGCTTATCAGTTCAAAGATTCTGAGCATGCTGCGCGTCTTTTTGCGTTGGAAGAAGACGGACATATTTATAGCCGCCTTACAAACCCGACTGTTACAGCATACGAGGCACAGCTTTCTGCTCTTGAAGGTGGTGTCGGTGCTGTTGCTTTTTCGTCTGGTCAAGCAGCTTTTACGCACCTTATCACGTGTCTTTGCAGTCAAGGAGATAATGTCGTTTCTTCCAACAAGGTTTACGGTGGCACAGTTACATTGCTCAAAAATATTTTCTCTCGTTTTGGGATAGAAACACGTTTTGTTGATGGTGATCACCCATGCAAATTTGAAGAAGCAGCGGACGAAAGGACAAAGCTGTTTATCACAGAAACAATTGGCAACCCGTTAATGAATGTTGCACCGCTTGACACACTTGGCAATATTGCTCGTCGTGTTGGCTGTCCCCTTGTCGTGGATAACACCTTTGCTCCATATCTTGCAAAGCCACTTGAACACGGTGCAAATATCGTTGTTTATTCCGCCACAAAATATATTTCCGGTCAAGGCACTGTGGTAAGTGGTGCTGTTATTGATGGTGGAAATTTCCCATGGGAAGATTATCCAGAGAAATTCCCAACTCTTGCTGTTCCCGATCCATCTTACCACGACATAAATTTTGCAAAACAATATCACCCAGCAGGACTCACAGCAAAGTTAAAAGCCTCTATCATTCGTGACCTTGGTGGTTGCCCCTCTCCGTTTGATGCGTGGTTTTTGCACACAACAATTTCAAACTTGCCACTTCGTATGGAGCGTCATAGCCAAAATGCTTTGGAAATTGCAAAATTTCTTGAAAATCATCCTGCTGTTGAATGGGTGCTATACCCAGGGCTTGAAAGCCACCCACATCACGACCTTGCAAAGGTGTATTTGCCAAAGGGTGCAAGCGGTATGATGGCTTTTTCCGTCAAAGGTGGTGTTGAAGCAGGCAAAAAGGTGCTGGATAATTTAGAGCTTATCGGGCACATGGCAAATCTTGGCGATAGCCACTCAATAATGACTCACCCTGCGAGCACAACACATGCACAAATTCCGCCAGCGGAACGTGCAAAGGCAGGCATTACAGATGGGCTTATTCGTTTTTCTGTTGGCATTGAAGATGTAGCAGATTTGAAAGAGGAATTGAGCAGAGTGCTAGAAATTGCCAGTAAGTAATTTGAGGTAGGCAGAATATGAAGCATAAATTTATTGCAGGAGTATTTTTATTTTTTGCGGTGCTTTTTGCGCAAACGAAAATTGCAGAGGCAAAAGAAACATTCCTTTACCATGTAGAAATCCCGTGTGAGATTGGTGCAAAGGTAATTGTAACGGATAGCCTCGGGCAAAAACGCGAGATTGGAGAAGTTGTTAAACTACCCACAAAATCAAGATGGCCGAGTTATACAGCAAGTGCATGGGGTAAGCCTGGTACAGTTTGCGCAACGGCAGTTAATGCAATGCACATTTTGCTTTCCGTTGAAAAGGGACAAGGACGGACTGTCAGCGTGATACCAAAGGAAACAATTGCTCCTGCTGCTGGTGTCTCTGCTGCAGTTGTCATTTCAACAAAAGCGGGCAATGGTGTTTGGGGGCTATATGCTCCAACGACAGGCACAGCGATTACGCTTCGTGGAAAAGGGGTAATCAGTGTGGATAATTTTCCACAGGCTGGTGATATTCTTGAATATGATGTTGTTCAAAAATCAGAATCACCATATATGTTAGAAATTGAAAATAATGTTGGCGGTTTGGTTACTGTCTTTGACCCATTTGGAAAACAAATCATTGCTCGTGTGTTCAAGCCCGTTGGTGGCTCTGGCAGGTTTGAAGGAACAAAGTTTCAAAATATAGGACAACTTAGAGCAAATCACCATGGAGTTATCTGTGTTTCAACATGTGAAATTGGCAAAATTGGTGGTTTTCAGATAATTCCTTATGAGCATGCAGCAGAATCAAAGGAAATGCAACACACCTTGAATGATGGCGTAACACAATGGCTCATTATTCGTGGCTATGACCCAAAGACAGGGCAGGACACGGAGCTAAAGGGCAAACGTCCACTTTTCTTTGATGCCTTTATTCCTGGTTCAGGGCGTGACGACAAAGAAGCAAATAACTTTGCATATTATGGAAGAAAATCGTTAGTTTTGGCAGATTATGGAAATGGCTTTGAACGTATCAAGCCTGTAAGTGGAAAAATTGACGATGCCTTTAGAGACATAAAGAAGCTACGAATTTATTACCCCAAAATTTTGTTTTAAGGTAAAAAATAAAGAGGTTTTGAACATTTTTATTTATGTTCAAAGCCTCTCATTTTTTTTTTAGAAAATTCTCAAATTTTTTTTTCAAATTTTATGCGTTTTATCCTTGCAAATTGTGAATTTACAATTTTCGGTATGTAAAAAAAAGTTTACAAAAAACTATGTGCGTGTGATAGGAGTTGGAGTGTAACCCATCTTGCCACACAAAACGGCAAGAACACCATTCATAGCGGCTTCCACGTCGCCAGTTTCTCCTGTGATAAGAAGTGAGCCGTTGAATCTGTCAACAAATCCAATTTGAACTCGTGCTGCTTTTGAAGCGACATCAGCTGCAATCATGGCAGCTTCGGATGGCGTAATGGTAAAAATTCCAATTGCACCAGCACCATCAAAGAGACCCAATTTTGCGTAAAGCACACGGGTTGGACTTGTTATAATATGTGCCAAGGTTACCTGACGACCAGGTACAAATTCTTGAATTATTCTTTGCTTTTGATTGTCCGCCACAACATCACCCTCTAAACTATATTGTCGTAATTTTAACTTCCAAGAAAATAATTGTCAATCATTACAAGCGAAACATTTTATATTTTTTGAAAATTCAGTAAGCAATAGCTACATATTTTTATACCTTTCTTCCCACTAACCTTATTTAAAACTTGACACATATGATGTTTAGTTGTAATATCCTCATGCAACCGGGATGTAGCGCAGTCTGGCTAGCGTACCTGCATGGGGTGCAGGTGGTCGGAGGTTCGAATCCTCTCATCCCGACCATTTTGAGAATTAAAATCCATAACCAAATAATCGTTTGGTTATGGATTTTGTCATTTGAAAGTTATCAAGTAATGCTAATGAGCCTGATTAACTACTAGCCGTGATTTTTTTCAAACTGGTTGTCTTGAAATCACTAAATTATTATGCTAGAATTACCATACTAAGTTTATTGAAAGGCGGATGTTAGTACTGTGAAAAAATTGGTAGCAGAATTTGTTGGCACATTAGTGTTAGTTGTGTGTGGTTGTGGAACAGCCATGCTTGTTGGTTGTAATGCAGCGGTTGGTTGTGGATATATTTTGACTGCATTGGCATTTGGTCTAACGATTGTAGCAATGGCTTATAGCATAGGTAATACTTCAGGTTGCCATATTAACCCAGCCGTTTCTCTTGGTATCTTTATGACAGGTGGTATAAGTCTCTCCGAGTTTCTTCAATACATTATTGCCCAGTGTCTTGGTGCTCTTGCAGGTAGCGGTGTTCTCTATGCAATCTTTGAGTTAGGTGATGTATTAGATATGACGGGTGGTCTTGCTTCGAATGGACTTGGTGGTGTTGGTGGCTCTGCCGCAGCAGGCTTACTGGTTGAGATTATTCTCACATTCATTTTTGTCCTTGCAATTCTTGGGGTGAATTCCAAAAAAGCTTCACACGGTTCTTTTGCTGGACTTGTAGTTGGGTTAACATTGACCTTGGTTCACATCTTAGGCATCGGGCTTACCGGAACATCTGTGAACCCAGCTAGAAGTTTTGGACCAGCTGTCATTGCAGCAATCACAGGACATACAGAGCCTATTGCCTGCCTTTGGGTGTTCATCGTTGGACCTCTACTTGGTGCTGTTCTTGCTGCACTTGTTTATAAGTTTTTAGATGATTAATTGTAAATAGTAAACAATACAAAAAGAGTTTCGGTTAATTTGCCGAAACTCTTTTTGTATTGTTTACAGCTTTTCCATTAGTGAGGGGTAGTCGGTTTTTCCATTGCCCAAAAGCGGTAATTCTGTCATATAAACAAGCTTTTTGGGAATTGCAATTTCTGCCATACCAATTTCTGATAATGCATTTTTAACTTCTTGACACTTAAGATTAGAATCAGTGGTTACAGCTACAATTACCTCTTTTTCTCCTATCGTTTGTGCGACGACAGCAAAGACCTTATCAGGGTAGATTGTTTGTAATGCTTCTTCTATTGACGGTAGAGACACCATTTCACCACCAAGCTTTGCAAATCGCTTTGCTCTGCCTAGTACAGTAACGTATCCCAAGTCATCTATTTTTACAATATCACCGGTGTCGTACCAACCATCTTTTAATGGTTCAATTACGCCAGGAGCAGTAGCACGCATATAGCCCTTCATAATGCTATCCCCTTTTAGCCAAAGCCTTCCACCCTCTGCTACACCTTCTATTGGCTCAAGGCGATATTCAAGTCCCTCAACAATTGGACCAACTGTGCCAGTTTTGTGGTGTGCATAGTAATTGTGGGCGACAATAGGTGAACATTCAGTTACTCCGTAACCTTCAGTAATGCGGATATTAAAACGCTCCATCCAAAGGTTTTGTGTGGATGCCTTCGTTTTTTCTCCACCTTGAACAACAATTCGCATTGTTGCAAAGTCATAGTTGTCACTTGCTGCTTTGCCATATCCGGCAAGAAATGTATCTGTGGCAAAAAGAATTGTAATACGTTCGTCGTAACACAAGCTAGCGATGGTCTTGTATTGTAACGGAGTGGGATAGAAATAGGCCATGAAGCCAAGCACCATGGGGAAGTAAATTCCGCAAAGCCCAAATGAGTGAAAGATTGGCAAAACACAAAGGGCTCTATCAGTGCGGTAAAAATCAACTCTTGTTACAGTTTGGTAAGCATTTGTGTTTATGTTTTTGTATGACAGGACGACGCCCTTTGGAAGACCTTCACTGCCTGATGTGAAGAGAAGGTAGGCTGGGTTTTCTGTTTCCTGTAGGAGCTTAGTACTTGCCTTTCTAGCAGAAACAAAATATGTCTTAAGAGCTTTACACAACTTTTGCCATGCCGTAATTAAATGTGCTTCATTTTCTAGGTAAACAATTTTGCATCCTGCTTCTTCTGCCGCGTTTGTGAGGTGTTCTAGTTTACCTATGGTAACAAATTTGCGAGAAGTAATAACAGTTTTTATACCGCCTATTTTCAGACAATTTTTTAGTTGTTTTACTCCTTGTGAGAAGTTTAGCATCGCAGGAACTTTTTTCATTTTTTGCAGTGCAAAAATTGTTACTGCACCAGCTACTGAAGTTGGTAAAAGAACACCAACATACTGTTCCTTTATTTTTACCTTTTTTATTAGGTATTCAAAAAGTAAGACTCGAGTGATAAATCCATTGTATGTAATTGGTTCTGAGCCAACATCACAATAAAGCTCTGTTTTCCCCCCATAGGTTGCTCTACTATCCAGCAAAACGTCCCAAGTGGGTTTGTGGCGACGTCGGGCAACAAGAGCTGCATTGTCCATTATACGTTCTAATGCTCTGCCTGCCTTTGCGTATTTTATACGAGATTTACGTTGTTGCTCGTCAATATCGTTACCGTCCAGCTGTAATCTTAAATCTTGAACAGGAAGAATTGTTATCTCGACATGAGTAAACAAGCGTGGCCACTTCTTGTGTGTCAAACGGGAGAAGTGCGTGCGTTCTGTTCCTTCAATGTGAATTGGAAGAACGCGTGCCCCAGTGTGTAACGCGATTGCAGCGACACCTGCAGAAACCTTCATTGGATTTCCAGTTGTAGTTGGCTGTAATTCCGGAAATATTACACATCTGCCACCATTTTTTAAAAGGTTGAAGAAATATTTTAATGTAATCGGAGAGTCCGCATCTAGAATGTGGGTTTCAGCAAGAGGTAAGAAGTATTTCACATATCTTTTTTGAGCTAGGCGACGTTCCACTGCAAATGGAACAGGCTCAGGCAAAAAAAGTGCCAAGAGCAAAGGATCTATGAAAGAAACATAATTTGGAGCAATTAACACTCCGTCTCCCATGTTCTTCCAATTTTCAATCCCCTTGATCTTGACTCTAAAGAAAAATCTAATTATTAATTTAGTTAAAAATCTTTTCATTTGCCCTCGACATCTCCGAAGATATTTTATGTAACTAATATATACACATAGTGTTATTATTGTAGCATAATAGCTAAAATTGTTCTTCCAATTTTCAATCCCCTTGATCTTGACTCTAAAGAAAAATCTAATTATTAATTTAGTTAAAAATCTTTTCATTTGCCCTCGACATCTTCGAAGATATTTTATGTAACTAATATATACACAGTAGAAGCATCTACCAACTTCCCCTAGTGTTATTATTGTAGCATAATAGCTAAAATATAACAATAATTTTGGCAAGATTAGCAAAAAAATATAGAGTTAGCATTTGCTAACTCTATATTTTTTACTAATTTATTTTACAATTATACGTCCTTCGGGCTTTGAATATTTACTTGCAGAGACCTTACCATGCAAGAAATTCTCGACATATTTTACATAGGTCTTAAAGTAGTGGTCGTTACTAATTGTGTTTAATAATTTACAGTTTTCTGTAATTGTGTTTCCATCGCCTCCCGAAACGAGACCGAAAGAATTACCAGCGGCGGTGTAGGTTTTCTTTGGATCAATCGGAACTTCCTTGCCATCATCAGTAACAAGCTTTACAGACACAACACGGCGCTTACCTTTAATTGCTTTGAAAAGACTATTCTCTATGATGACTGGGGTTGGAATTGAACTATCAACTACGACCTTGAGCCCTGACACATGCATAAAAGCACCGTTTTCCTCGCTTGGCTCTTTGCTTTTTGGGTCGAAATGAAGATTTTCGTACTTATCAGTCTTAGAGTAGGCAAATTCAAGAAGATCAAGTAACTGTTGTCCAGTTACCTCTATCTTTGCAAGGAAGCCGACGGCAGGATAAAGTTCGAAAAGATCTTTTTCTGTCAATTGACCTTTTTTGATTTTTGCCTTCATGCCTCCACCATTCATAAGACCGATTTGTGCACCAGCAACGTAGCGTGCAGCATCCGCACAGAAATTGCCAAATGGTATTTCAGCAACCTTTGAAAGACGCTCACCCTTCTCGTTCAAGCGAGTCATGGTGACCTCGCTCTCTCCGACCTTGCGCGAAAGCAGTTTATCCATCTGACCTACAATTGCGTCAATTTTCTTTTGTATTGCTTCGTCACGAACGACCTTTCCATCTTTTGTAACATCTTTTTTGTTGATTAGCTCTGTTGCAGCTGTCTTGTCGTCATAAATTGTGACATGACCGACATTTTCCAACCAGCAGCCTGTGCTTGTAATCGGGACAATCTTACCGCTCTTATCCTTCTCTTCACGACGAGGCAAAACGGAGTGAGAGTGACTATCCAGAACAAGATCTGCACCAGTAACATTATGGACAAGGTCAACTGACTGGTATGGGGCAAAGTTTTCGTCTGTACCAAGGTGGGTAAGAAGAATAACCATTTCTGCCCCTGCCTTGCGGCAAGAATTGATTGCCTGCTGTATACTTTCATAGAAGGTGAAACGATCTTGAGCAGCTCCTCTTCCCCAAAGACTCCAAACAAATTTTCCATCTTGCATGAAGTATCTTGGGTTACCGTCAGTAATTGACTTCGGAGTTGTTACACCAACAAATCCGATCTTCATCTTCTTTCCCTTGCCATAATTAACGGTTTCAATGGTAAATGGCTTAATCATGCTAAGTGGGTTTTTGCCAGGACCGGTGTAAACAAGGTTTGCAACAAGCCAGTGCTTGGTGTTACTGCGTTTGACTGCTTTAACCAATGCGGGGAAAAGATAGTCGAATGCGTGGTTGCCAAGGATTGCGATGTCATAATGCAAAAGGTTCATGATATCGACTGAATACTCACCAAAGGAAAAAACACCGTAAGCAGTGCCTTGGATAGCATCGCCTAAATCAATGAGGAACAACTTTCTGTTTGGATTTTTGCTTTGCAAGTCCTTCTTTATTGCAGCAACGCCAGCGAAACCGATATTTTCACTGTAATGACAGTGAGTGTCGTGTGTGAAAAGGATTTCGGCCACTGTCTCCGCTGCAATACTGCTGGAGCAAAAACAAACCAAAAGAACAAAAGAAACTAAAAGCGTCTTAAATGTGTGTTGAAATTTTTTTGTAAAAGTCATAATCCACACTCCCTTCATGCGCATTTTCGCAAAAAAATTATTTTTTGTCAATTACAATATTGAAATTTGTATAAAAAAAACGTAAAAAAACGAAGGGGTAAAACTAACTCTTGACAGAGGCAGAATTTTGCTATATAATTCGCGTCGTGCTAGGGGGTATAGCTCAGTTGGGAGAGCGCTTGAATGGCATTCAAGAGGTCAGGGGTTCGAATCCCCTTATCTCCACCATTTGTGAAAATTGAGGTGCGTAAGCACCTTTTTTTGTTTATATGACTTTACCTCGTTACAATCCATTTTTTAATAGAACAGAATTTTACGTTTACGGTAAGTACTTTTCATAAACAATGCCACCCTGCATTGTCATAGTGTTTAACTTGACAGTGTTTTGATGGTAACTTATAATTTAATTCAAGGTGTTTTATGCAATGATTCTAACAAAAAATAGCAAATTAAAAAAAGGAAATCAACATGTCACAACCAGTGATTTATCGTGCTCTTTATGCTTATAGAAATATTGTATCGCTTTTGCCACGCAGGACAGCTTCACGTCTTGGTGGTGCGATAGGAAAACTTATTTATTACTTGAACCATAAAAAAACTGTTCAAGCAATAGCACGCGTGGAAAAATATCTCGGTGTTTCGCATAAAGAGGCAAAAAAAATTATAAAAAAATGCTACTGGCACTTTGGAGCAGCTGCGACAGAGTTTGTACGCTTGCCACATGATGCAAATCATATTACTGATTTTGTTGAGCAAGATGGAGCAGAGTATGTCTTGAACCCTATAAAAGAAGGTAGGGGAGTGTTACTTGTCACGGCTCACATTGGCAACTGGGAATATGCTGCAAGTGCTTTGGCACACATTGGCGTGCCTATAAATGGACTTGGTGCTGACCAGCGTGATGAACGCATTACACAGATGATAGCAGATATTCGTACGGCAGCAGGAGTAAAGCCACTCGGCAAGGCAAGTGACCTTAGGGCTGTGCTTGGTGCTTTGCGAAAGGGAGAAATGATAGCAGTGCCTATTGATCAAGATCCAAAAGAAAAGGGATTGCCTTCGCCATTTTTGGGGCATATTGCAAGCACACCGCTTGGCGTGGCAAAATTGGCAGAAAAAACTGGCTGTGCTGTGGTTGTTGGTGCTTGCCTTAGAAAGCCTAATGGCGATTTTGTTTCAAAATATTTGCCACCTTTGGAAATGGCAGGGGGCAAAAAATTTGGAGAAGATTTGCAGGCGAGCCTTGACCTTGCAAATGAAAAAATTTCAGATTTCATAAGGGAAAACTCGTGGCAGTGGCTTTGGCTTTACCCACGTTGGGAGTCTGTTGAAAGAGGGCTTTTTAATGAAGATAGGAATTGACCCTGGACATTATAAAATAGGTGTAGCTTTTGTTGAAGGTGACAAATTGCTTTTTTCTGCCATTGTTCCACAGGCAAAAAGGGAAATTTTGTTTTTCGCTTTGCGTGCAAATGATTTTTCTGCCCTTGCAGAATATAAATGTGAGGGAAATTTCTCTACCATACAAGACAAGAGCATAGATTTAATCTGTCTTGGTGATGGAACAGGGCACGACAAATTTGCGCAAGAGCTTGCTCTCAATGTAAAGCTTGTGAACGAAAAAAATTCAACAATGGAAGCACGTGGTGAATATTTCAAGCTCCATAAACCACGTTTTTGGCAGAGATTTTTACCTCATGGACTTTGGCTTCCGCCACGCAACATTGATGACCTCGCAGCCTATGTCATAGCAAAGAGAGGAACGGAGACAAAATGAGCTTTAAGATAATCTATGGTGATATAACTCGTCAAACTGCAGATGCTATTGTAAACGCAGCAAACAAAAGTTTGCTCGGCGGTGGTGGTGTTGACGGAGCAATCCACAGAGCGGCAGGGAGCGAATTGCTTGCAGAATGTTGCACCCTTGGAGGTTGCGAAACTGGCGAAGCAAAGATAACAAAAGGCTATAACTTACCTGCTCGTTTTGTTATCCATACGGTCGGTCCCGTGTATCGTGACGGACATCACGGCGAGGAAGAAAAACTAGCCAACTGCTACAAAAATTCTTTAGCTCTTGCAAAAGCGAATGGTTGCAAAACTGTCATATTTCCTTTGATATCTGCTGGCGTTTACGGTTACCCAAAGGAAGAAGCAAAAGCAGTTGCAGAAAGTGAGATAAAAAATTTCTTGCAAGAAAATGGCGACGAAATGGAAGTCAGTTTGATTTTGTATGAACGGTAAATGAAAGGTGATTTACTAGCTGTTTGAAAATTTTGACATTATTTACACTGAAAAAGAAAAAAAATAGTAATAACATTATACAGGAGATAAAAGTTAATGGCAGAGTTAACGTTAGTGAAGGGACGTCCTACGGAATTAACTGGACGTTTAGACAAAGAAATAAGAACATATAATCTTTTGGATAGGCTTGGAATTGTATATGAGCGAGTGGATCACGAGGGTGCGGAAACAATGGAAGCTTGTGTTGAAATTAACAAAACAATTGCGCCAGCAGCAATTTGCAAAAATCTGTTTTTATGTAATACGCAAAGGACAAAGTTTTATCTTCTCATGGTAAAAGGAGAAAAAAAATTCAAAACTAAAAATGTATCCAAACAGATTAATAGTGCTAGACTTTCGTTTGCTCCATCAGAAGATATGAAAAAATATTTGGATATAACTCCTGGCTCTGTCAGTGTGTTGGGCTTGATGAATGACAAAAATAATAGTGTTCAGCTCTTAGTAGATAAAGACATAATAAATTCTGAATATGTTGGTTGTCATCCATGCATAAATACATCAAGTTTACGGCTAAAAACTAGTGATGTTTTTGACAAATTCTTAAAAGCAATTCATCATGATTACATTGTGGTTGAGTTAGACGATGAGGAATAATATCAACATCTTTACGATCAACAATTCACTTTGCCTATGCTCAAGAAAAATTACAGAGGAGAGAAACAATAAAAATTGATTCTCTCCTCTGTGCTTTTACCTATGGATTTACACCTCTCTCAAACCTCTGCCAGTAACTTCCATTGCGTTCATGCGTTTGAGTTACCTATGGATTTACACCTTGAGCTCAAATATTGCCATTATGGCGAAATCGTCGGCTTATCCGATCGCACAATGTGTGCATTGAGTCCTTTCGGGGACTCTTTTTTATTTGGCAAAAATTATACAACAAAATTGCTAACTGCAACTATATATTTTTCTATTATAAAGTGTTCTGTCTTTTTTATGTTTTTCTCCAAAAAATGTAATTTTGTGCTATTATTACCTGTAAAGAGAAAAATAAAGATTAAGGGGAGAGGGGCGACCTTGAATCAAATTTTATATGGAAAACCAGTAGCAGAAAAGATAAAACAAAACGTGGCAGGTGAAATTTCCTCCGGCTCATTAAAACCCATCTTGGCACTCATCAGGGTTGGCGACAGACCAGACGACGTTTCCTTTGCAAAATCAATAACAAAAAATTGTGAAAATCTTGGCATAGGCGTTTTAGATTACCACCTTGCAGAAGACGGGACAGAAACGGAGCTTTTGCCAACGACTATCATTGATTGCAACGAAGATGAAAATGTTTCTGCTATTATGTTGCTACGCCCTTTGCCCAAACATTTGAATGAAAAAAAAATTGTAAACCTTATAAATCCACTCAAAGACGTGGACGGAATAACAGTTTTTTCTCAAGCTATGGTTTATGGTGACTCCTGTGATGGTTTTGCTCCATGCACGGCACAAAGTTGTATGGAAATTTTAGATTTCTACAACGTAGATTTAACGGGTAAAAATGTTGTTGTGCTCGGCAGAAGCCTTGTTGTTGGCAAGCCACTTGCCATGATGCTTTTGAAAAAAAATGCAACGGTAACAATTTGCCACAGCAAGACAAAAAATCTGCAAGAAATATGCAAAGCTGCCGACATAGTTATTGTTGCCATTGGCAAGGCGAAATTTTTGACAAGCGATTATGTAAGAGACGGGCAAATCGTCTTGGACGTTGGCATAAATTTAGACGAAAACGGAAAACTCTGTGGCGATGTGGATTTTGAAGGCATAAAAGACATTGTCGCTTCTGCAACGCCTGTGCCAGGTGGCGTTGGACCAGTTACGTCTGCTCTCATTTGTCAGCATATAATTCAGGCACACAAGAAGGGGATGACGAGCAAATGTTAAGAACAATAGTTCATTTCCCAAATCCTGTTTTGCGTGCAAAAACTGAGGAAGTAACCGTCTTTGATGACGAGCTGAAAAATCTTATCAGCGACATGTATGAAACAATGGAAGATGCAGACGGTTGCGGACTAGCCGCTCCACAAATTGGACTTTCCAAACGCCTTGCTGTCATTGAATATAATGGGGAAAAACTTACCATAATCAACCCAGAAATTTCCAACCGCGTTGGTTCAAGCGTTAGAGAGGAAGGTTGCCTTTCATTTCCTGGTGTTTTTGAAAAGGTGGAGGCTCCGGACAAAATTACCTTAACCTACCAAACAGAAACGGGTGAAAAAATAACAGAGGATATTGAAGGGTTTTTGGCACGCATTGTCTGTCACGAAACAGATCATCTTTTTGGACGAATGATAATTGACCGTGTGCCACCACTAAAAAGAACACTTATAAAAAAGCGTTTGGCAAGAAAAGATTAGGAAAATCAGAAAAATGCAAAAATTAAAAATAGGTTTTTGCTCCAGTGGCAATTTTGGAGCAAGATGTTTGGAGCTTATTGCACAAAAAGTTTCAATAGATTTTGTTGTTACTTCTGCTCCACAAAAAGCAGGCAGAGGCCTTACCTTAAAGCCAACACCAGTGGAAGAAGTTGCAAAAAAAATTGGGATTCCTTTTGTTACAACAGAAAGACTTTCTCGTGACACGGAGACGACAGATTTTATCGTGTTTCAGGCTTGCGATGTTTTGCTTGTGATAGACTTTGGGCACATGGTGAAAGAGCCTGTGCTTTCCGCTCCGAAATACGGCTGTATAAACATACATCCAAGCGCCGTGCCACAGTATCGTGGCTCTGCTCCAGTGCAAAGGGCAATTATGGACGGGCAGAAAGAAACAGCAGTTTCCATTTTCCGCCTTGACGAGGGAATGGACACAGGGGACATTTTATCCCAAGTGCCGGTAACGATAGAAGATACAGACACGACAGAATCGTTAGAGGAAAAATGTGCGGTTGTTGGTTCAAATGAGTTATTGCACTTTTTGTGTGATGTGTCGCCTCTTGATTGGACTTTTACACCTCAAACTTCTGAAGGTGTCAGTCTTGCTCCAAAGATAGAAAAAAGTGAAGGTTTTTTATCCGAAGCGCTATCTGCACAGGTTGCCTTGAACAGAGTGCGAGCCTTGGGGCAAAATATGGGGACATATTTCTTTTGGAACAACAAGCGTATCCGTGTTTTTGAAGCAGAATATAAAAATTTGCAAGGCGAGGCAGGAAAATTGGCACTAGATACAGACGGTTCTCCTTTGCTTTTCTTTGCAGACAGTGCGTTAAAATTATTGACGGTTCAGTCAGAGGGCAAGAAAAAATGCAATGCCCGTGACTGGGCAAGAGGCATCAGGTTTTAACATCGCCAAACAAAAAATTGTAGGGGCTTTACTTGTAAAGCCCGAAAAGGCTTGTTTTACAGGCAATTCCCCTACAAGTAAATGATAATTACTGGACACACATAAAGAAGGGGGAATAACAGCAAAATGGCACACCCATTACGCAATATCATTGAAACAAAAAAAATTTATTCTGGGCATATATTGGATTTGATAGTTGACCGCGTAAAATTTCCCAGTGGGCAAATTCACGACAGAGAAGTTGTGTTGCATAAGTCTGCTGTGGCAATTTTGCCAATAAATGACAAGGGTAATTTTCTCTTGATAAAACAATATCGTCATGCAGTTGATGAAGATATTTTGGAAATTCCGGCAGGGCTTTGTGAAGCAGGAGAAAATCCGGAAGAATCTGCCATGCGTGAGCTTGAAGAAGAAATAGGCTATTGCGGAGACTTGGAGCGTGTGGCAGAAACATACAGCTCACCAGGTTTTTGCACAGAAAAAATTACAATTTTCCTTGCCCGTAACTTGAAGCCAAAAACACTACCTTGTGACGACGACGAATATATTACAGTCTTTGAATATAGACCAGACCAAATTGAAACTATGATTGCAGACGGAACAATAAAAGATGTAAAGACAATAGCGGCTTGGGGCTGCTATTTAAGCAGGTTGCAAAAGTGAAGCACCCAATAGACGACGATCCAAATAATGTTCGTATAGCACAGAATTTTTTGGATTATCTGCGCTATGAAAGGGGTTCATCCGAAAACACTGTCCTTTCATATAAAAACGATTTAAAAAAGTGGTTTGCCTTTTGCAAAAGCGAAAATTATGATCCGCTTGAGATCTCTCAAGAAAGGGTTAGCCGTTTTCTATTTGGAGAGCAGAGCGATGGAAGCAAAAAATCAACTGTGCAGCGCAGTAATGCTATGCTACGTTCCTTTGCCAAATTTCTTGTTTATGATGAAGAAAAGAAAACTTTGCCAACGCTTGACCCTCTCGGAAAGCTTGACAAAAAATTGCCGGAGCTTATGACAGAGGGTGAAATTTCTCGCCTATTAAATGTTTGTGCTACGGGAAAACCTCTGGACGAACGTGACAAAACAATAATTGAGCTTACATACGGCACAGGACTTCGTGCATCTGAGGTCTGTCGTTTGAAGCTGAAAGACGTTGATTTTTCCCGTGGTGTTTTTTATGTTTTTGGCAAGGGAAGCAAGGAGCGCATAGTGCCTCTTGTCGGTGGCGTGAAGAGGACATTAGAAACTTACATTCAAAAATACCGCCCAAAACTTGACAAACATAATGCTGAGGAAGTTTTTTTATCACGTACAGGGCAAGCCTTGCCAAGGGAAACTCTCTGGACAATGCTCCATAAACGAGGACTCCAAGCTGGGATTTCCACAAAGCGACTTCACCCACACGTCTTGCGTCACACCTTTGCAACACACCTTCTTCGCAATGGTATGAATATTCGTAGTTTGCAGGTTATGCTAGGACATGCAAGCATAATGACGACGGAAAAATACACACACCTTGACACAGAGCTCCGAGACCTGTATGACAAGTATCACCCACACGCAAAATAGTTTTAAGATTTAGCTATAAAGAACATAAAGGCGAGAAGCTGTTGGCATAGCCAACAACTTCTCGCTATTTCTTTGTCGGCAAGCCGATAATTCTGTGCCCCCTATGACCTTTAAGGCAAAAGATTTTTTTGCTTTTAACAATAACGTAATAAAAAAAGACGCTATAAAAGCGTCTGATTTTTTAATTTGGTGGAGGCGGGGAGAATCGAACTCCTGTCCGACTATGACACCCCGAAGGGCGCTACGTGCGTAGCTTGTATATTAGTCTCGCTTTAACATCTCCCACAAGCAGGATTTATAAAAGCCAGTCTTGCTAATCTCGTGGCAAGTTGCATAAGACGGCTGCAACAGACCACCAGCCGTTATTGTGACAGACTATCCGAGTGAAACGGCAATCACAAGGTAGTCCGTCGCCGCTAACTAAGCAGCGAGGCCGAAAGAATTTTCGACAATTATTGTTTTGAGCCCGTATTAGCGAGGTTTGCTCATCCTCGGCACGCTCCCAACGAACCATCCTAGCCGTCGAAACCGGTCGCCCCCAAGTTAAATTTTGTTTGCGTATTGTAGCATAAAATAAATTTTTGAAAAGGAAAAAACGAAAAGAAAAAGAGATGCAGATTTCTCTGCCTCTCTTTTATAAATTCAGATTTTTAGCCTCTTGGCTCTAAAATGCCGAGGTTGCCGTCTCTTCTCTTGTATAAAACGTTTACATCGCCAGTTTCATAATTTTTGAAAATGAAGAAGTCATGTCCAAGAAGTTCCATCTGAAGGACAGCTTCTTGCTCTGTCATAACTTCCAAATCGAATTCCTTACGTCTTATGACATCAAGAGATGTCTCCTTAGCCTGTTCTTGTGGGAAATCCACGCCAAAGTCGATATCTTCTTCTAGATGGCGAAGGACTCTTCCTCTATCTTGTAGATATTCCTTGTGGCGTTTAACACGGCGCTCAAGATTTTTCAATGCCTTATCAAAAGCTGTGTGGAGATCATCGTCAGATTCCTCACCACGAAGGACAACATGTCCAGCCTTTATGGTTATTTCCACAGTAAAAAGTCCACGCTTGTAACTCAATGTAACATTTGGGTTGCCAATGTTTGCGAAGAACCTTTCCAACTTTGACAGCTTGTCGTCCATGTAATCTCTCAGGCTGTCTTTTAATTCCACATTGCGAACTAAATAACGAACTTCCATAGTAGAATACCTCCTCCGAGCCTACTCAAGTTATACAAGAATTTCGCTGGTTGTATTCTAACATGAAGCAAATTTATAAACAAGACATTATTTGCAAAATTTACAAAAAATACTGTAAGAAATTTTCTTTTTTGGAAAAATGTGAGGTGTAGTAGTTGAGGCATAAAAAATCACTATGAAAATTATTTAAAATATTGATTTTATTTGACCAATATGCTACAATGCCGAAAAGTAAATTTGAGGAAGTGACAAAATGGCGAGTCTAACAAGAGAAATTGAAAAATATATTGAGCAACTTTTGGAAGCTGCAGAAGCTGGAGACATTTCTCTCAGCAGAAAAGGGCTTGCAGAACACTTTGATTGTGTTCCAAGCCAGATTAACTATGTGCTTCGTAGCCGTTTTGCGCCTGAAAATGGATTTTTGGTTGAAAGCCAAAGAGGTGGTCACGGATATATCAGAATTTTACGCCTTGATTTTTCAACTAACGAAGAAAAGGTTGAACACCTTGAAAGCCTTATTGGTGGCAAAATTTCTGAAACGGATGCAAGACGACTTTTGTTAAATTTGCAAAACAGAAATTTAATTTCTTTGCGTGAGCGTTTGCTTATTGAAGTGGCATTGAGGGATCAAGAGGAGAAAGCTAGAGACTTGTTTGAAATTTCTATATACAAACGAGATGTCCTTCGTGCCGATACATTAAAGCGTTTGTTAACTAGCCTTGCTTTGGTTTAGGAGGTATCTTCATGTTGTGTGATATTTGCGGAGAAAATGAAGCAATAGTTCATGTATTACAAATTGTAAACGGTGAAAAAAAATTATTACACCTTTGTAAAAATTGTGCGGCTGGTCATGCAGTTGGAAAAGAACTTTGTTTGGCAGAACAAAATATTGACATGCCACCAGTTTCACCTGATGAGCTAAATGCAATGTTGCATGATGTTATAAACAAACTTGTTTTGCCAGAAATAGCAAAGGTTCAAGCTCATGTGCAGCATATTACTTGTCCCCATTGTGGTCAGGAACTCCCTCCAGAATTTTTTGACCAACTTTTTAAGACTTTGAATAATATTGAAATACAGGCTAGTAGTAACCCAATGAGCAGAAAAACTCAATCTGGTATGGCTAAGGTTTCGTACTTAGAGCATAGGTTAAAGTCAGTTATTAGTGAGGAAAGATACGAAGAAGCGGCAGCTATACGTAAAGAAATTAACAGACTAAAGGAAAAGACAAATAAATCTTAGGAACGGTAGGGTTTTATTATTAAATTGGAGATTATAAGTTGATTTCAAATTTTAGTGAAAATGCAAAAAAAATGTTTCTTGAAGCGCGGTTGATAGCGCTTTCCTTGAAACATGCAATAATAACGCCTGAACACCTTCTCTTGGCTTTGTTGCAAAGTGGTGACCCCGTCATCTTAAAACTATTTGAGCAAAAGGGAGTCTCTATTCAAAATTTTGCAAATGTAATAAAGCAGATTGCTATTTCAACAACTAAGGTTGAGGAGTTGGCACAGGATGCTGACATGCCAATACATATAATGACTAAAAATATTATAGATACCTCAAAAGAAGAATCAAAGTTGATGGGGCTTACCTATGTTGGATTGGAGCATATGTTTTTGGCATATCTTTCACAGGATAATCTGCCATGTGCTAATGTGTTTAAGGATGCAGGCTTCACTCTTGATGAAACAAGACAGGAAGTAGCCTTCATCATGTCTGGTGGAGTTCCACCTAAGCAGGAGGGACAAGCTGTTGAGACTAGCGAGCCAACTGAGCAGAAAACAAAAAAAGCTGAGCAGGAAGAGTCTATACACATGGAAGAAATCCGCCAGCTAGAGCGAGAGAAAAGAAAAAAGCGTGGCAAACAAAAAAGACAAACGCCAGTGCTTGATGCTTTTTCCGTTGACCTTACTGCAATGGCGCAGGATGGAACGCTTGATCCTGTTATTGGAAGAGAATCTCAGCTTGCACGATTGATACAGATTCTTGCACGCAGAACAAAGAATAATCCTGTCCTTTTGGGGGATCCCGGCGTTGGTAAAACTGCTATTGTTGAGGGGCTTGCTCAAAAAATCATAAAAGGAGAAATCCCGTTTAATTTGCGTGGTTGCCGTGTATTAAAATTAAATATGGCAAACCTTGTTGCTGGGACACGCTACAGAGGAGAGTTTGAAGAAAGAATTTCACGTCTCGTTGCCGAAGTTGTGCAGTCGAAAGATGTAATACTTTTTATTGACGAGCTTCATACCATAATTGGTGCTGGTGGTGGTGAAGGGACATCTGATGCAGCTAACATATTGAAACCAGCTTTATCGCGCGGAGAATTTCAATTGATTGGAGCCACTACGACTAGGGAATACCGCCTTTTTATTGAAAAAGATCAAGCCCTCGAAAGACGTTTCCAGACGATAGATGTGCCAGAACCTACAGAGGAAGAGACGATTCAAATTTTGCGTGGACTTGCACCACGATATGCTGCTCATCACGGGGTAACCTTTTCTGACGAGGCAATAGTTGCGGCAACGCATCTTTCAAAGAAATATATTACAGACAGATTTCTTCCAGATAAGGCAATTGACTTGCTTGATGAAGCTGGTGCTGCTGTGAAAACTGAAAACTACACAATACCAGAAGAAGTAAAAATGCTCGATAACAATATTCAGTTACTAGATAGCATAAAAGAAAAGGCGGCACAGAGTGAGCAATTTGATTTAGCAATTTACTATAGAGACACAATTGATGTTATGAGGCAAGAAGCAGAAATAACCAAAAAATTACGTCTTGAAAAAATAAAAAACGCTTGTCCTGTTATAACAAAAAAAGAAATAGCTCAAGTAGTAAGCATGTCTACCGGTATCCCTGTTGCACGTATGACAGAAGAAGAGAATAAAAAGTATCTTGAAATGGAGTCGATTTTGAAAAAATCACTCATTGGACAGGATGAGGCAGTCAGTGCTGTTTGTCGTGCTATTCGTCGTGGTCTTTCTGCTATGAAAGATCCGAGAAAGCCTGTGGGTTCATTCTTGTTTCTAGGTCCGACTGGGGTCGGTAAAACAGAACTAGCCAAGGTTCTTTGTGACTTTATGTTTAATGATAGAGATGCTCTCATCCGTTTTGATATGTCTGAGTTTATGGAGCGTCACGAGGTGTCAAAACTAATTGGTTCGCCTCCTGGCTATGTTGGATTTGACGAAGGTGGAAAGTTGACAGATGCAGTGAAACGTCATCCGTATTCTGTAGTATTATTTGACGAGATTGAAAAAGCTCATCCGGATGTGTTTAATCTGTTATTACAGGTGCTTGATGATGGGCGATTGACGGATGGACAGGGGCGTTTCACAGATTTTAGTAATTGTGTCATTATTATGACTAGTAATGCTGGCGTTAAGGAAGGAAATTCCTTACGGCATCTTGGTTTTACATCTGAGCAGGAAGGGACAAAACGTGATAGAGAAAAATTTATTTCGACGGTAAAAGACGCAGCTAAAAAGCTTTTTAGACCGGAATTTTTGAATAGGATTGATGAAACTTGTGTTTTTAACTTCCTTGACAAAGATGAATTGACAAGTATAGTTAATCTTATGCTAAACTCCTTGAAAGAAAGAGCCATGGAGCAGGAAATCACGCTAAATGTGGATCAATTCGCTGTGGACTACATATTGGGAAAAGGTACGAATCGTGAATATGGTGCAAGACCTTTGAAGCGCGCAATTCAAAATCTTGTAGAGGATCCTGTATCTGATATTATCCTTTCTGGTGAAGCTGAAAAAGGAGATACTATCTTCATTTCTCATGAAGATGGAGCAGACAAACTATCCTTAAAGGTTGATAAGCATTATGACAGTCAAAACGATGAAAATAAAGAGGGCGCATAACACCCTCTTTTGTAACGAATGTGGAAATTAAAAATGCGGCAAATTACTAAACAAGTGCGAAATAAAGAGACCAAATTTGATTCACCGGGATTTTCTATAGATTTTTCCGGTAAAAAAATCGTTTTTGTTAGGCATGGAAAGTCTATTTGGAATCTTGATTTTCGTTATCAGGGACGAACCGATATTGAGCTTTGTCAGGAAGGTATAGACGGAGCGTTTCGTGTTGCAAAAAGGCTTAAACAATTTCCCGCAGATGTCATTATTACAAGTCCGTTAAAACGAGCATATGTTACAGCAAGGATAATATCAGCGGAAAATGGCGATGTGCCAATTGAAAAGAACCCATTGCTTATCGAAGCTGATTTTGGCAAACTTGAAGGTAAGACAATTCAAGAGATTAACGAAATTTATGGTCAAGAAATTTTCATACAATGGAAGAAAAATTTGCTTGATAATACGTTATTCGGAGGAGAAAGTGCGGTAGAAATTATTACTCGCCATAAAAAATTTGTTCAAAAATTATTGAAAAGAGCAGAAAAAAATATAGTGTTAGTCGGTCATGGTGCAGAGGCGAGAGCTCTGTTTATCACGCTCCTAGGCGAAAAACCGAGTAGTATATTTTGGAAATGTGCTATAGAAAATTGCAGTATTAGTACATTTCTTCAAAAAGATGATAGTTTTACTTTGTATACCATAAACGATACACTTCACCATAAGGTACCTGGAGATTTAATTTCATCAATTCCTATATTCTAATAGTTTTAGGTTGATTTTCGTATTAACACTAAGGTACTGTTAGTGAGTGGGTATTTTCATTTTACAAAATTAAATAGTTATGTTAAAATACATAATGTGTGCTTTCATGATATGTGAAAGTGTGTTTGTGAAGTTAGAATGTCCAGAGTATTCAAGTGTGATCTTGTCGAATGGAGAATTAGATCTTTCGCAAAAGTAAAATCTAAGACGAAATAAGATGTAGTTTTGGAATCAGTTGGGGAACAAACATCAGGGAGCTTTTAGCCCTTGTTTAAGTTAGGGAGCAAAATTTGCGCAGTAATTCAGGGAATAGATTCATAATAAGAAAAAATAGAGAATTACAGTCAAAGGAGCAGTTGTTATGAAAAAAGTATGTCAGTATCTTTTCTGTGTAAGTCTCGTCTTCGTATTAATGCTCGGAGCTTTTTCAGTAAGTTATGCTGAGGAAATTATGGCACAAGGTCAAGAAGAGCCAAAAAATGAACAGAAAACAGGACAGAAGGAAGAACGAAAAGTAGAACAGGACATCGAACAAAGCAGTAAAAATACTGTTTCTACCATTGAGCAATCAAAGGTAGATAAAGATGCTTCGAAGTCCGTGTCTACTTCAGAACAACCTAACTCTATTAACTCCACGGAAATTTCTCCTAAAGCGCCTAACATTTTAAAAGACACGTATAAAAGAAAGGCTAGTTCGGCAACTACGATAGTAGAGTTCGATGTAAGTGGAAATGATCAGGTTACCAAAGAACACATTTTGAGCGTTTGTACATCAAAGATTGGAGAGGAAATTGATGAAGAAAAGTTGCGCAAGGATGCAGAAGCTATTTTCGAGCTTGGTTTCTTTGGTATGACTGATTATGAGGTTGTGGATGTTGACGGTGGCTTGAAGGTTACATTTGTTGTTACAGAAAACCCGAAAATTGAAGAAATTGATTTTGAGGGTAATACTGTATACAAGACCGACGAACTTCGTTCAATTCTTTTTACTCAACCTGGTATGATTTTTAACAGAACTTTTTTCAGAAACGATATTCAACGTATTAAGGAAAAATATCAAAATGATGGTTATTCAATGACTACTGTTAAAGATGTTCGTATAGAAGGTGAAAAAATTACCATCATAATTGCAGAGCCTGTTGTTTCTCAAGTAATTGTGCAAGGTAATAAGTACACTAAACGTTATGTCATTGATCGTTATCTAAAAGTCAAGTCAGGGGAGGTTTTTAACGCAAATAAGCTTCGTCAGTCAATAACGCGTTTGCAGGCATTAGGCTATTTTAGCGATGTAAATGTTAGTTTTGATAGTGGTGATACGCCAGATGAAATGCTTGTCATTATTACGGTTGAGGAAGCAAGGACTGGTAAGCTTGGCTTTAACGTTTCCTACGGAACGCAGAGTGGCTTTGGTGGCGGTATTACCTATGAAAACAGCAACATAGGTGGCAATGGAATGAGGCTAGTCGTTGGTTTTGAGATTGGTAGAAGAAGCAACTATTGGGCATCCTATGAGCAGCCTTACATGTCCGGCAAGGTATTATCTTGGAAGGTAGGCGCGTATCGTAGAATGTGGAATGATGTTTACTATTACTACAACAGTAAACGTATATTAGAATATGACAGAGACAAGTATGGTGTTTATTTTGGATTTGGAAAACTATTTAAGGATGAATCCCGTTATAGTTGGTATGCGTTGCTTGACTGGCACAACACGAGAAATAGTAATATGAAGGTTGATTCCAACTGGACTGACTATGCACGAGATAAAAGTGATTTGATTAAAAAAGCTGGGCTTAATCCAGCTAAACAAAGTGACGTCGTTGATTTTATTAGTGCGCGTGAGCTTCGTGATGGTAATTATTATTCTTTAACACTGAGCGCTCGTCGCAACGGTCTTAGCGAATATGTTGTCTATCCGAAGGGAGACGTTGAGAGTGTGCATCTCCAAGTTGGATATGCAAGTATTACTGGATCAAGCAATACCTACTTGAAATATTGGTTTGATGGTCGTGTGTATTTTCCACTTAATAAAATCTTTTCTGGTATAATTGACAGTGAGCTTTTTGATGGTTTTGATGGGGTGCCTTTGTCTCTTGCAGCACGTGCGATTATTGGTAGTTCTACAGGAACGGTTCCATATGATGAAATGTACGAGGTCGGAGGTGACACTACGCTTCGCGGATATGATAATGACTTTTTGCATGGTGAACAGATGTTCTTAGGAAATATTGAACTTCGTTTACCTGTTGCAAAGATGGTTACCCTGGTTGGTTTCTATGATATTGGTGGTGCATGGGGTGGTAACAGTGGTTGCCTAGATGGAAGTTTTCTATCTAATATGCAGTCAGCACCTGGTGTTGGTATAAGACTAAATACACCAATGGGAAATATGCGTCTCGATTATGCAAATGGTGACGAAGGACGTTTCCATTTTGGCTTTGGCGACATGTTCTAATGAGAAATATGTAAACAAAACAGCTGTGGTAAGTTTTCTTGCCACGGTTTGTTTTTTTCTTTTTTCCTGCTCTAACAAAGGATTTACTCTAGGAGTATCAAGATGAAACAATATACATTAAAAGAAATTGCAAGTATAACTGGTGGGAAAATAGTGGGTGATGAAACACTTATCATTAACGGTGTTTCTGCTCCTGATAGTTATGTGCAAGGCACAATTTGCCCGCTTTGGGAAAAAAAATATGAAAAATATGTAATGCCAGAGATGGTTCTTTTTACAGTTGAAGGTCAAGTTGCAGAGTGCGCATCTGGAATAGTGTTTGACAAAAACCCTAAAGAAGAATTGATTAAGTTACTTAATCTTTTTGACGAGTCCCCCAAAGAAGATGCAATGCAAAATGATCTTATTGCACCTGATGCAAAAATTTCTGAAACAGCCACTGTATGTGTGGGCGCAATCATAAAAAGTGGAGCTGTCATTTCTGATGGTGCTATAATAAAAGAGTATGCAGTTATTGGAGAGAATGTTTTCATAGGGAAAGGGACAATTGTTGAAAGTCATGTTGTAATATATCATGGAACAATCATCGAGGATGAATGTATAATACGCTCTCATGCTGTTATTGGTTGTCCGGGATTTGGCTTCATGCCGGATAAAGAATGTGGCATTGTCCGCGTGCCACAAATTGGCATTGCCCACATCAAACGTGGAGTTGAAGTTGGTGCTTATTCTTCTATAGACAGGGCTACCTTTGGAGAAACACTTATTGGAGATTTTACAAAAATAGATAGTCACGTAAAAATTGGACATAATTGTCGTATAGGAACGTTTTGTGTTTTCTGTGGTAGAGTTGGACTTGCTGGCAGTACGATAGTTGGTAATGGTGTTACTTTTGCGGCTGGTAGTGGAGCTGGAAATCACGTTACGATTGGAGATGGTGTAATGGTTGGTGGTCTTTCCGGAGTCTCTACGAATATTCCTGCTGGGGCTGTGGTCTCAGGATTTCCTGCACAGGATCATAAAAAGGAACTCCGTTATCAGGCCTCTTTGCGTCGAGTGCCAGATTTGATAAAGAAAATTAAGGAGCTTGAAATAAAATTAGAAAAGCTTGAAGGTAATTAAAATGAAAACATTAGCAAGAGAATTAACCTTCAATGGAATAGGGCTTCATAGTGGACAGGAAGCATGTGTTACACTTTGTCCTTATGATAAGCAAGGTATATACTTTGAAAATAAAAATGGTGTTTGTTCAATTACAGAGGCAGAGTTAGCTGAAGATTCTCGTCTTACGGCTTTTCGTTTGCCAAATGGAGTTGTAGTTCGCACTGCTGAGCATATGCTTGGCGCTATCATTGGCATGGGGCTAGATTCTGTTCTCATAAAGAGCAAGTTTGAAGAAATCCCGATTTTGGATGGAAGCGCGGAAGTTTTTGTTGGGCAAATAAAAGATAACATTGTTGATGATGACCAACCTATTAAGAAGCTGTTCATTTCTTCTCCTGTTTCCGTGATGGAGCAAAATGGATGTAGATTAGTAATAGCTCTGCCATCTGAAGTGTTAAAAATAACTTATACTATTGATTATTCCGGAACACCGGTCGAAATTCAAACAGTGACTTATGAAATAAATCCAGTGAATTTTATTAACATAATCTGTAAAGCTAGAACCTTTGGTTTGACACGGGAATTTGAATTTCTGAAAAAAAATGGTCTTGCTCGCGGGGGTTCATTAGAGAACGCAATGGTCTTTGATGAGCGTGGTCTTGCAGATGGGCAAGAACTTCGTTTCCCTTTGGAGTGCGTTACACATAAGGTGCTAGACCTATTAGGGGACCTTGCATTGCTTGGACAAGCTCCAATTGGACATTATATTGCTCATTGTGCTGGGCATTCAACTCATGGATTGTTACGAAATAAATTAATAAAGATATTAAATATGCAGTAGGAGATTATAGCGATGGCTAACATTAAAATTCATCCAACAGCAATAGTCTCGAAAGATGCTCAGATTGCATCAAATGTCGAGATTGGTGCTTATTGTGTTGTTGATGGTAAGGTGGAAATAGGCGAAGGCACGATTCTTCGCCCATTTTCACGTGTTTGTGATTATACAAAAATTGGTAAAAATTGCCGTATACATGAGCACGCGGTCATTGGTGGTCCACCACAAGACCTAAGTTACAAAGGTGAAATTACTTGGGCTATCCTAGGTGATGGGGTTACATGTCGTGAATATGTAACAATAAACCGAGCAACAGGCGAAGGTGAAACGACAGAGATAGGTGACGGATGTTTTATTATGGAAAACGTGCACTGCGCTCATAATGTGAAGACAGGCAAAGGATGTACGATCGCTAATAAAAATGGTATAGCGGGTCATGTTCATATTGGTGACTATGCTGTTATTGGTGGCATGAGCGGGTTTCATCAGTTTGTGCACATAGGTTCTTATTGTATGGTTGGTGGAATGAGCAGACTTACTCAAGATATTCCTCCCTTTATGATGGCGGTTGGTGCACCAGTTAGAGTTTATGATATAAACAAGGTTGGACTTCGTCGTCATGGCTTTAGCCAAGCGCAAAGAACAAAAATCCACAATCTGTACAAAAAAATTTACGATGAAGGGTTGCTTTTTAAGGAAGCTATCGCCGAAATTGAAAAAGAATTTCCTACGGATCCTGAGGCTATATTAATACTGGACTTTGCACGTTCAACGATCCGTGGCTTTGCTCCACGTTTTACGAAAGATACGAGAAACTCCTGTCCTGAAGGTATGGCTTAAAACTATGAAGAAAGATTTTAAATTTAGAACCCTTGACAAATTTATATTGAACGAAATAAAGGGGCCATTTTTTTATGGTCTCGTGGCTTTTTCAATTTTGCTTGTAGCGGGAGGTTTGCTTTTTAAGACTGCACAGTTGATTGTTGAAAAACATGTCCCCATACTTGTTGTGGCTAGGCTTTTTGTCTATAGTTTGCCACGCTTTGTTGTGCTCACCTTTCCGATGAGTTGTCTGCTTGCTTCTCTTTTGGGATTTGGTAAACTTTCTTCTAATTCTGAGTTGGTAGCCTTGAAGTCTGCTGGGCTTTCCTTTAATCGAATTACACGCCCAATCGTACTTTGTGCAGTCTTCATTGTCTTTGCAATGTTTTTCTTGAACGAGGCAGTAGTGCCTATGAGTGAAAAGGCAGCGCAAAACGTGCTCCGTTATGAAATCCTTCATGAACAAGCACCTATCTTTACTGCTAAAACTTTTTTTAAGGAAGAAGAAGATGGTTTGATAAAGCGTATGTTCTACATAGACATAATAGATAATAGAACAAAAACAATGTACAACATTGTCTCTCAAGAATTTACAGAAGGAGTACTTACGCATATTGCTATTGCAACTCGTGCAAATTGGGAAAATGGTCAGTGGTATATGCATAACGGAGCAGTGTTTGAGATAGATACAAAGACAAAAAATGTGCAACAACTTTTTTCATTTGAAAAGCAAATATTACATATAAATCTAACACAGAGACAACTTATTGTTTCTCATGACACGCCTGATGAGATGACAATACCGGAACTTATAGATGCAATAAAAATAAAAAAACAGACTGGTGAATTTACTGGTTGGCATGAAATGACACTTCATATGCGTTTTGCTGTTCCATGGGCGTGCCTTATATTTGCATTACTCGGTGCAGCACTTGGAAGTAGACCTCAAAGATCAAGTTCAAGTGTCGGACTTGGAATGTCGGTAATAATAATATTTGCTTACTATGTAATTTTGTCATTTTCTAGTGCCTTTGGCGAAAATGGTAAGGTACATCCAGCAATTGCAGCTTGGTCTGCAAATGTAATATTTATATTTGTTTCTTTAAAGCTGTGTCGCAAGGCTAATGCTCTTGGCTAAAAGATGTTTCCTTGGGTGAAGCGTTTTTGATGTTGTAGTATCTTTGTGTGGCATTTGAGCGAGTATTTTTTACGAAAGAGTTCATTGTTTTTTAGCTTACTTTATTAGATATATTCAATAATGCATATTTTTAGGAGGCATTTTTATGGCGGATAAATCATTTTATAAAGAGACACTGTTTTTGCCAAAAACAGATTTCCCAATGAGAGCAAATCTTTCTGCTCGTGAACCAAATTTTTTGAAATTTTGGGACGATATCGATGTGTACCAAAAATTAAGAGAAAAAAGGCGTGATGCACGCCCTTTCATTTTGCATGATGGTCCACCTTATGCAAATGCAAGCATACATATTGGAACAGCTACAAACAAAATTTTGAAAGATTTTGTTGTTAAATATAAATGGCAACGTGGTTATTTTACTCCTTATGTTCCTGGTTTTGACACTCATGGACTTCCAATAGAATTAAAAGTTTTGAAAGACGATGGCGTTAGCAAGGATGAGCTTACACCAACAGAGCTTCGTTCAAGATGTGCTGCCTATGCGAAGAAACATGTAAAAATTCAAACAGAACAGTTCAAACGTCTCGGCGTTATAGGTGACTGGGGACATCCATATCTAACTCTTCTTCCAAAATATGAAGCGACACAGCTTGAAGGCTTTGCAACAATGGTTGAGAAAGGACTCGTTTATAAGGGCTTAAAACCAACTTATTGGTGTATAGATTGTCAGACAGCACTTGCTGCAGCAGAAATTGAATATAAGGATTCAACAAGCCATTCAATTTTTGTTGCCTATCACTATCAGGATGCAGAAAAAATTTCATCACAGTTTGCAGGCAAGGATGTCAACGTCATAATTTGGACGACAACGCCTTGGACGCTCCCTGCTTCTATGGCTGTGTCTGTGCATCCTGTGTATGATTATGCTTTCTACAAGGTTGGCGAAACATATTATTTAATTGCAAAGGAATTGAAAGCTCAAGTTGAAGTAGCTACTGGTCTTGCTCTTGGCGAACCAGTATATACATGCAAAGGGCGTGACCTTGAAAACACAAGGGCTACACATCCATTCTATAACAGAGTTGTTCCATTCTGCCTTGCAGATTATGTTACATTAGAAGATGGCACAGGATGTGTCCATACTGCCCCTGGACATGGTGTGGAAGACTATGAAACCGGTGTAAAGTATGGAATAGAAGTCTATAATCCTGTTGATCCAACAGGGCATTATTATAAAGAAACTCCTATTTTCGGCGGAATGAGCCTTGGCGAAGGTGAAGCTCGTGTATTTGAAATCTTGACAGAGAATGGCAGACTCCTTGGGGAAAGCAAAATAACCCACAGCTACCCACATTGTTGGAGATGCAAAAAACCTGTTATCTTCCGTGCAACAAGCCAGTGGTTTGTGAATGTTGCGAAGTTCAAGGATGAAGCCTTGAAAGCAATAGACAGTGTAAAATGGATTCCAGACTGGGGACAGGATAGAATTACAAATATGGTGCGTGACAGAAGCGATTGGTGTATTAGCCGCCAAAGAACTTGGGGCGTGCCAATTCCGGCTTTCTATTGCGAAGATTGTGGTGAAGTCATCTTGACAGCAGACAGAGTTAGAGCAGTTGCAGCAAAGATAAGAGATAAAGGAAGCGATATTTGGTGGCAAGAGTCACCAGAAGAATTGCTTGGCGAGCTTGCCGTTTGCCCACATTGTGGCTCCAAGCATTTGACAAAAGATAAAAACATTATGGACGTGTGGTTTGACTCTGGTACTAGCCATACTGCTGTTTTGAATAACTGGGAAGACCTTTCCTGGCCGGCAGATCTTTACCTTGAAGGAAGTGACCAACATAGAGGATGGTTCCAGACCTCTCTCTTGAATAGTGTGGCAACTCAGGGATCTGCTCCATATAAAGCTGTCCTTACCCACGGATTTATTATGGGACCAGACGGTCAAAAAATGTCAAAGTCTCTTGGAAACACCATGAAGCCAGAGAACATCATCGACAAATGGGGTGCTGATTTACTCCGCCTTTGGGTTTCTTCCAGTGACTATCGTGGTGATGTTCGTATTTCAATAGAAATTTTCAATAACCTTAGCGAGCTTTACCGTAGAATTAGAAACACAGCAAGATTTTTACTTGCAAACCTCGCTGGCTTTAACCCAAAGACAGATATTGTTTCGCTTAACGAAATGTCAGAGCTTGACCAATATATAATGTTAAAACTTGAGAAACTCCGTGCTCGTGTGACGGTGGGGCTTGATGAATATGAATTCCACCAGCCGATGACTTTAATTTACCAATTCTGTGATAATGAAATGTCTTCCTTCTACATAGATGTTTGTAAGGACAAGCTCTATGCAGATTCAGCTACCGCACCGTCACGCAAAGCTATCCGCACAGTGATGTGGTATGCCTTGAAAACACTAACGCAGCTTATGTCGCCTGTTCTTTCCTTTACGGCAGAAGAAATTTGGCAGGAAATTAGAAAGATGAATTCCGATGTGGAGGAGAGCGTTTTGCTTGCAGATTGGCCAACGGAAATTGCATTCGGTCTTGATTCTTCCATTGAGGAAAAGTGGGAACGAGTTTTACAGGTACGCAGTGCTATTCAAAGAGGACTGGAAAAGGCACGTACGGCAGGTGTCATAGGTCACCCACTTGATGCAGAAGTTTCCCTTGTACTTAACGACAAGTTTACCGGCCTTAATTTAACTGACACAGAGTGGCAGGAAATTTTGATAGTTTCATCCTGTAAAGTTGTAACAAGTTTGCCAAAGGCAAGCATTGAATATAAGGACGACTTGACAGGAATAGAAATTGCGGTTGAAAAATCTGAAGCAGAAAAATGCCCACGTTGCTGGAGACATGCAGCCGAAGTGGGTAAAGATGGTCAAGAAGTCTGCGATAGATGTAAAAAAGTTCTTGAGGAGCTAAACCATTAAAGAGTAATGGCTGAAGAAATTAACGAAGCAACAAACAATAAAGAAATTTTTACAGTAGATAATGAATTAGCGGGACATAGGCTTGATTTTTGCCTGTCCCGCTATTTTGGATTGTCAAGAAATTTTGCAAGCGCACTAATTAAAAATGGTGCGGTTGAAATTGCACCAAATAGACGCTTGAAGCCTTCTATCAAGGTGAATGAGGGAGACGAAATTTCTGTTCTTCTGCCTCCTCCGCAAAGTTTGGAGCTTGAGCCAGAGGATGTTGCTTTTGATGTTGTGTATGAGGATACTGATATAATTGTTGTGAATAAGCCGGCTGGGCTTGTTGTTCACCCGTCTCCTGGCCATTGGACAGGAACGCTCGTTCATGGACTTTTATATCGCTTTCGTGACATTGGAACGTTGAATGGCGTTGAAAGACCTGGCATTGTGCATCGTCTTGATGCTACAACAAGTGGGCTTTTGGTCGTGGCTCGCAACGGGCTTGCACAGGAAAATCTCTTCAAGCAATTCAAAGAGCGAGAAGTGAAAAAAGTTTACCTTGCACTTTGTTACGGTTGTCCGAAAAAAGACGAGGGCAATATTGACTACCCTATTGATCGTGATCCTTTTAACAGGCTGAAGATGGCTTGCATTGAAGGTGGAAGGGAAGCGTCAACGGATTACGAGGTTATAAAAAAGTTTGACAAATATTCGCTTGTCAAATGCACTCTTCACAGTGGTAGGACTCACCAAATCAGAGTGCATATGGCAGCCATTGGCTGCCCTCTTGTGGGCGACACCCTTTATTCTCCAGCACGTTCGCAGCCGTTTGAAGTGCCACGAGTATTTCTTCATGCTTGGCATCTTGGTTTTATTCATCCACGGACAAGAAACTGGCTCGATTTTTGGCAGAAATTGCCAACTGAATTATTAAACTTTTTGATAACGCTAAGGGCTTAAGATATCGTACCAGTAGTCCAAACGCATTTATATTAATTCTTAAGTATATACCTGTACAGTTAAATGCGAACTTCCCTGTCTGTGTAATTTTTATCCAATCTAGATATGTTTTTGTGTTTTCGTTGTTTTCACTACTAGACAAAAAAAAAAAAGAGAGTATAATTATCGGTGTTATCAAAACTTATGCGTAAAGGAGTTATTTGAAATGAGGAAACTAGTAGCAGTAGTAGTTCTTTCAGCAACTTTGGTTTTTGGTTTTGCTGCCCTTGCAATGGCAGATGATACCATTGGCACGATCAGTGCGCAGCAGATTCTTTTGCAGCATCCGAAGTTTAGGCAGGTTCAAGATCAGTTGAAAAAGATCTCTGAACAAAAAGAGAAGGAAGCTCGTTCAGCTATTGACAAGGAGAAGAGTGATCAGAAGAAGCAGGAAATCTTCAACAAAAAACGTGGTGAACTCGCTCAACAGGAGCAGAAGCTCATGGAGCCACTCCTTAAGGATATCGACAACGCAATTAAAAAGGTTGCCGAGGCAAAAAAACTCACTGTTGTTCTTGAAAAGGATGCAACATTCTACGGTGGTGTAGACATCACTAAGGATGTCCTTGCACAGTTGAAGAAGTAGTTTTAAGAGTAATGATTTTGAGGCGACACTTGATGTCGCCTTTTTTGTGCTTGTGTATTAACCATGAGAAAGGAAGATAATTAGCATGGAACTTAAATTTGATGTTGTTGATGTAACAATTCCTGCAGAATCAAACGTAATTGTAGGGCAGAGCCACTTTATAAAAACCGTTGAGGATATCTATGAAGCTATGATAACTTCAAGTCCATATGTGAAATTTGGCGTGGCCTTTAGTGAGGCATCCGGTGATTCTCTCATTCGTTTTGATGGGAACGATAATGAACTTATAAATGCAGCTGTTGAAAATGCAAAGAAAGTCTGTGCAGGTCACACGTTTATTTTGCTCATGAAAAATTGCTATCCTATAAATGTGTTGAAAAGGATTCAAAATGTGCAGGAAGTTTGTAACATTTTTGCTGCTACAGCAAACCCACTTCAGGTAATAGTTGCACAAACCAAGCAGGGACGTGGCATAATGGGGATTATTGATGGAGCTACAACGGATAAGCTAGAAACTGACAAAGATAAAAATGATAGACTTACACTTTTAAAGGATATTATCGAATATAAAAGGTAGTTCAAACAGAAATTCTAACAGAAAGCTTAAAAATTTTGACATAGTAATTTTAATGTAATAAAATATGCCCACAATGTTGTTTTTTGTTGCGTATTTTTACTAGATGTAAAATGTACATTATTTAGGAGGATAACTTTATGAAGTTCCAAAGAAAAGTTGTTTTAGCAGCAGCATTATTAGCTTTTTTTGTTTCACCTGCCTGGGCAGTAAATGTGCAATTTTTGTCAACGAATGATATGCACAGTCGTCTCTATTCGGAGCAGGACACAAAAACGAAGGAAATAGTTGGAGGTTTTGCAAGACTTTGCACTGCAGTTGAGCTTGCTAAAAAGGAATACAAGGGCGATAGCCTTGTGATTTGCGGTGGCGACTACTTTGAGGGATTTTTCTATTACTATTTTAAAGGTGTTCCTGAAGTTACAGTATCCAACATGCTTGGTTATGACGTAGCTACAATAGGGAATCATGAGTTTGACGGCGGAGCAGAGGAATTTGTAAAATTACTCAACTTATTCAAATATCCGATAATTTCAAGTAATCTGACATTTAGAGATGAAGCCTTGAATAAAAGGATAAAGCGTACCCACATCGTCAAGACCAAGGGTGGTGTAACGGTAGGTTTTTTTGGACTGACAACACCAAGACTTGTGCACTCAAGCCACATTTGCGAAACTGGTTTTGTATCAGTTGACCCAGATACAATCAAAGTTGCTCAAGAGGCAATTAACGAACTCAAGAAACAAAAATGTGACATGATAATTGCTGTTACACATCTTGGTTATGAAGATGAGCTTTCACTGGCAGAGCGGGTTCATGGACTGAATGCAATCATTGGTGGCCATAGTCATACAAAAGTTGAAGAACTAACGGTAGGAAAAAATCTGGATGGTGCTCCCGTTATAATCACACAAACAGGTTGCTACGCACATTACCTGGGCAAACTCGACCTTTGCGTGGAAAATGGAAAAACTGTCGTTGAAAAATCAAAATGGAAATTAGAGCCAGTGAATGCAAAGTATAGCGAAGATGCTAAGATTGCAAAATACCTTGCACCATTCAAGAGCGAGCTTGACAAAAAACTTGGGGTAACGATATCAACTTGCCTAGACCCAATTAACCTCGTAAATGCTTGGGTGAGAAACAATGAAGCTCCTATCGGAAATTTGATTGCGGATGCGATGAGAGAGGGAGCTCAAACTGATGTTGCAATTCAACATTCAGGTGGTATTCGTGGAGGGAAAATTCTTCCACCTGGTCCTATAAGTGCTCTTACACTTAACTCGATTCTTCCCTTTGGCAATAACGTTTGTGTTATTGAAGTGACAGGCAAAGAGCTAAAGAATATTATGGAAGTTTCTGCTGCCTCCTTAACTCGCGAGGGAGAAAATAAAGATAAGACACTTCGCCCGTCGAACGGGGGCTTTTTGCAAATTTCAGGTATGAGGGTGACTTTTGATCTGGCAAAGAAGCCTGCCCTTGTTGATAGCGAGTTTAATGCAAAATTTGAAGGTGAAAGGGTTGTTAAGCTAGAAATTTTAAAGGATGGAAAGTATGTTCCAGTAGATCCAAATGCCACATATAAACTTGCGACAACAGACTGGACAGCTACTCCAAAAGACAGGTACTATTCATTTATTGGTAAGAAAAAATTAAACACAGCGACAACAAACAAAGAATTTTTTGTTCAAAAACTAACGACTGTTGGTAAAGAATTTCATCTACCCAAACAGGGCAGAATGATATTTTTAAATCGGTAGCTGCATTTTTCTTTAGAGGAATATTTTTCAACTGGCCCCCTTTTGAATTAAATAGCATAAAAAGCATCTATTCCCCAATTTATTCTTTAGGGGAATAGATGCTTTTATTTTTTAATTGTTGGTTCTTCACCATATTTTTGGATTTGATTGTAATTTTTGATATTATTTTACCTGAGACAATTGCATATTTCTGTGTTTTGACCATTCCCTTCTCTTGCTACTAAGCTCAGTATTTCAATCTTGCCTTGTCTATGTAGTGAAAGAGCAAGTGACAAAATCGTGCTTGGTAAAACACCAATTTTTCGAGATAGTTCAATTGGCTCAATGACATGTTCGACCTTACTTGCCTCTATAATTTCTTTCCCTACAAGGTTTAGCCATTCTTCAAAAAGTAACCGCATTTCTGGTGTCTCCGATGATGCAAGTTGTGATGCTTTTGTAACACTTTCTATCAATCTCGCAGAAACCAACTCAAGGGATTTGATAAGTTCTTCCAAATTTTGCTGTTTCAAATTTTTTTTTAATTCCATTTCCATAAAAATCACCTCAGATTTCTATATTTTGTGATATTATACAGCGAAGTATGTAATTTTTGTATTATTGAGGCATGTTTTTTATGACTATAATTGATTCAAAAATAAAGAAAATTTGCGTTATGTCTGACACGCATGGAAGTTTTCCTGCGTGGAACACAGCACTCTCTCGTACGGGTGGAGAATTAGTGCTACACGCGGGGGATTTGCTTTACCACGGCCCACGTAATATGATTCCAAACGGATATACTCCCGCTGACCTAGCTACTGCAATGGAAGAGTATATTGAAAAAGGTGGACAAATGTTTGTCTCACGTGGAAATTGTGATGCAGATGTTGACATTATGATTCTTGGATCGGCCGGGGCGTTTGTTCGTGATTTTCAATCTTTAGTATGGAATGGTAAGAAAATTTTTATGATGCATGGCGACAACTATTCTATATTCCGCCAAACTGCGCTTGATAATAATGTGGAGCTGGCAATAAGTGGGCATACACATATAGCAGGAGTTACAAAAGAAAAGAGTACTGCTTTTTTGAATCCAGGTTCTACCACCTTGCCAAAATCTCATGATGCTCCAAGTGCGGCTCTTTTAACAAGTGATGAAATAAAAATTATATCTCTGAATAATGGAACGGTGTTGAAAGTTGAAACATGGTAGTGTCTACACAACAATAAATAGTGTATTTCTTACAATCTTTTTTATTTTACTTTTAGGATTTGCCATGTTTCTTGCCTTTGCATCTCCAAGAAGTGCGTTGCCTACTGCTGCTGTGCTTGTGGCATCACTACTTGGGCTTTATTCCTTTGGCGTTTTTTCAAAAAAAATTAGTTTCTTGATTGTTTCCATAGTCGTATTAGCATTACTTTTTGTAGGAATATTTAGTCAAGCAGAAGCCTTGTCACTTGTGTGTATTATTTTGCTTGTTGCTTTTTATGTGTGTCATTATGATATCAGACTTCGTACATTCATAGAACGCGCAAAAGTGATACAAGATACTCTCTCATCCATAACTGACTATGGTAAATATTTGGATACAGCTATTGAGGAAGTAAGGAAAATTTCTCCTTCGTCAGTTGCTTTCATAATTTTACGTGATACAAATGGTGCCCTCTACCTTCCCGCGACCTTTCCACGTACAGATGATATTATAATCAGCAATAGTAGTATGACATACAGGTCGTGCAATAAATCAATTACATTAAATATTCCCCATCTTTCCCCCTCCAAGGATAGGCCGTTAGACAAAAATGCCCTTTCGGCTATCTGTATTCCACTCATAGCAATGGGTGAAACAATTGGGGTTTTACAGTTGGAAAGTGCTAGAATTAGCGCATACTCGCACGATGATGAAATCAAGCTCTCACTTCTGGCCCAAATGATTGCAAAAGATATTTTTATGTTCCAATTAGAAATTTAGAAGAGTTAAAAATGATTTTTATAGATATGCATTGTCATAGCAATTTTTCTGATGGCAAAGAAACTCCAACGTGGCTTGCAAAACGTGCTAAACATCGTGGCGTTTCATTTATGGCACTAACTGACCATGACACAACTGATGGTGTTGCAGAGTTTTGTCACGAGGCGAAGCATCTTGGCATAAGGACAACAACAGGAATTGAGTTTTCTGCCGAGCCACCATTTGATGGAACTCTTCACATACTTGCCTTTAGGTTTGATCCTAAGAACGAAAAGATTCTCTCTCTTGTCCCGCGTTTGGCAGAAATGAGAGAAGAAAGAAATAGGCAAATTGCGATAAAATTACAAAAGCTAGGTTACGACATAACCTTGGAAGAAGTTGAGCAAGAATCAGGTTGTGGAGTTGTTGCACGTCCTCACTTTGCTCGCCTTCTTGCAAAGAAAGGTCTTGTAAGATCTGAAAAAGATGCGTTTACATGCTTTTTGATGCGTGGTGCAGCTGCATATGTTGATCGGCAACGCCTCACAATAGACGAATGTTTTAACGTAATTAAATCTGCTGGCGGTTTACCTGTCTTGGCACATCCTATCCAATGCAGGTTAAGTGATAATAAACTAGACAAGTTTGTAGCTGAACTGAAAGAAAAAGGGCTGTGGGGACTTGAAGTATTTTATGGGACAAACACAGTCGGAACTACCAAGAAGCATTTAGAGTTGGCCCGAAAATATAATCTTGCTACAACGGCTGGTTCGGACTTTCATTCACTTAATTCACACAACCATGCGAAGGACATTGGAATTTCTGTTGAAGAAAATACTATGCCTTGGGCAAAAGTTTTTAGTTGATAGTTAGCCAATAATAAGATTTTTATTGAAAATGACAGATTAACCGGCGCAGGTGATGGTGCCATAATGGCAGGAAATTTTGCTGATCTTTGGAATCAGATAGTTGCAGTTTCTTCCTGCAGTGTTTGGAGTGGCTCAGTTTGTTGTCCTGCAATAGTCTTGAAAGGAGTTGTGTTAGCTGGTGAAAAGCGTAAAAAAAATTTTTATAGCATCTTTAGTTCTAGTGTTTTTTATTTTGTGTTCCAATGTTGCCAAGGCAACTGAAGCCCAACTTTTAGATGGGGGTAAACAGATAGGGACTGTAACAGTTAAAAATGAATATGGTTTGCAATTGGTTTCTGTTGCATCACTTTTTAAGGTATTGGGACTTGAAGCTAAATCATCCGATAACAACGGTTTGTTTGCAAGTGACAAAAGCGGACGAAGCGTATGTTTTTTCGATGGGACGAATGTTGTTCGTTCATTAGGTGAGTTTATCATTGCGAAAAAAACTGTTAAGTATGAGAAACCTTATCTTTGGTGTGATTCACAAGCTGCCTTTGCTGCTTGCCAAAAATTTCTGAAAGCGAATGGTAGATCAGTTTCCCTTTCATTAAAAGTTTCTGGACAGGAAAAAGCGAGTTTTTTTAGGGACTCGACAAGACCAATTACAATCACTGTAGAATCTGAAAAAAACAATCTTACGTTAGATGAGCTGTTAATAAAATCTGCACAAACAACAAAAACAGCCAAAAAATCGGAAGAAAAAGGCTGCGATGCAAAAATAACGACGGAGGCAAAACCTCAGGAATCGAGCAATACAAAAACAAAAATTATAGTTGGAACAAATCAGCCTGAATCGAACATTACAGCTACTGGACAAATAGGCCAAGTAATTGCACCTAATAATCTCATCATTACAAATCCCCCCACAAAAATGTTAAAAAATCAACCTATTAAGCCAACTACGTCACAAAAATTTGTTCCTGCTCCTCTTCTTGCTAAAACAAAAACCACAAGCGAGGATTCTGTAAAAGCTAACAATGTAACACAAAAGCAAGCTTCAATCGTGCAAAAAGTGGTATCTGTTTCAGAGTCCAAGACAACAACAACAGAATCTGCCAAGCCTGCTAAACAAGAATTTGAGGAGCCCAAGCCCACAGTTATTCAGATTCCTAAAACGGCGCAGCTACGACCTGAGCAAGCTTACTTAAAAGATACTCCAGCAGTTCCACCAGTACAACGGGTAGCAAACACAACCTCACAAAAGCCCATTGTTGTGTTGGATGCAGGGCATGGTGGACACGATCCAGGAGCGATGGCAAATAATGTTAGGGAGAAGGACATTGTCCTAAAGGCTGTACTTGAATTGGCAGAAATCTTGCGTAATCGCGGAATTGATGTTCACCTCACTCGCTCCACAGATGTATATTTGAAGCTTTCTGAAAGGACTGCCATTGCAAATAAGCTTAATGCAAATGTTTTTGTATCGCTACATTGTAACTCTTTAGCTAAAAAGAACTCCAGTGTTTCGGGACTTGAATATTACATCATGGCGCTTCCTCGTGATAAGGACTCTATGGCCTTGGCACTTGCTGAGAATAAGGAACTTGCAGGAGGAAGTAACGTTAGTTCATCTTCAGCTGTTACAGACAAAAAGACCAAAATTCTTTTGCAAATTCTAGGTGACATGCAGCAAAATGACAAAATTGACGAAAGTACTACCTTTGCGGAATACCTATATAATGCATCTAGAGCCACTGGACTAAAAATGAGAAAAGTTGCACAGGCCCCTTTTTTTGTTCTCCGCGGAGCGGCTATGCCTGCAGTGCTAGCAGAACTGGGGTACCTTACTAACAAAGAGGAAGCACAAAAATTAACAACATATGCTTATAGACAAAAACTATGTAACACTATTGCTTCTGGTATCATAGCGTATCTTAATGAACACCCTACTATTACCGAATAAAAGATACAGTGCAAAAAAGCAGGTATCAACCGTTGGGTTGATACCTGCTTTTTATATCTTACTTTGTTCTTGCAAATTCTATTAAATCATGTAAAAGTGCCTGCCCTGTTTCACGTCTGCCAGCACCTGGACCAATAAGTGTTATATCTCCAAGGTTATCTGTTGTTAAGGTAATTGCATTTGTTGCACCGTTAACAGAAGCAAGAGGGTGAGTATTTTCTAATTCTCTTGGCATTACATAAAGATGAAGTCCGTTGATGTCGCGATGAATTCCAGCTATCAATTTAATTCTATGATTGTTTTTTGCAGCGATTTCTATCATTTCTTTCGTAACATGTGTAATACCAATTCTTTTTATGGAGTTGAAATCAACATTTATTCCATAGATTAGTTTGGCTAATACAAGCACTTTGCCTGCTGGGTCAAAAGCTTCGACATCTTGCCTCGGGTTGGCTTCAGCAAATCCTAAAAGTTGCGCTTTTTTCAATGCAGCTTCGTATGTTTGCCCCTGCTCCATTTGTGACAATATGAAATTAGTTGTGCCATTCAATATCCCTTGAACTTCCAGTATCTCACATCCTGCAAGCCCATTTTTTAGGAGATCAAGAAGCGGTGTACCAGACAAAACCGTTCCTTCACAGAAAATTTTTGCACCATGTCCATCCGCTATCTGTTTCAAGTCGTCAATTGCGAGAGCAATTGGTCCCTTGTTAGTTGTGGAAACGCTAATGCCATTGTCTAGGGCAAATTTAATATGACTCATCCCAGGCTCGCCAGTTTCAAAATCTGTTGGTGTGCATTCTGCCAAAAAGTTTGCTCCGCTTGCAAGCAACACCTCTTGAAAATTACCTTTAGCTTGTTCAAAGTGTGACAAATTGTGTTCTTCATGCAATGCTAAAACGAGTTCATCAATGTCAAATCCGTTTTTATTACATATCGTTCCTTTTATTTTGTCACTTACCATAACAAGTGAAAAGAAAAAACCAAACTTGTTTTTTAATTCATTTCTTTTTTCTGCTAAAAGTTCAATAAAGGCAGTACCAACATTACCACAACCGACCAAAGCAATCTTTATTTCCATAAGAACACCTACTCTTCAATGTTTGCAGGTCATTCTATCAAAAATAACGATAAAAGTAAATAAGTATTGTGTTAAACATTACGGCTGAAATAACTCTTTATTTTAGAAAATAAAAGGTAGAAAATAAAAATAGCCAAAAATCCAATTTTGTTGTATCATAACTCATAAGTATATTTTTTGGAGGCTGTAGGATATGAAAAGTTTTTTTGTTTCTCTGGTATTGCTTATGTTGGTATCAGCTGTTTATGTTTTTCAAAATTCAGCTATTGTGAATGTAAGATTTTTAGTTTTTAATTTTGCTTTTTCCCAGGGACTTTTCGAAGTGGGGATTTTTGCTCTTGGAGCTGCATTGATGTGGTTTTTCTCAATATTTTCTTATTTTGAGAATAGAGCTAGTTATAAGGAAAAATTAGCGGAAAGAGTAGCAGAAGTTAGACAACTAGAAAGTGCGAATAAGATTTTGCTTGATACTTTAAGGCAAAATTCAATTGCCAACCCGTTGGAAAATCCAGAATTAAAATAAATTTTACAGGCTTTTTTTGTTGTGGTTTCTTGTATTAAGAAGTGCAATTTAACAATACACGAACCTAATGATACGACATTTCAGCTTGCGCAGAAACTTTCTTGTTCTGTTCTCCAGGCTGCTGTTTTAGAAACAAAAGGGGTTACTTTAGACACACCGCTACAAATTGCTTGGACATGGAATAAACCTGTTCTGCCTGATTTACTTGACAAATTGTATCTTGGGGCACGGTCATTACAAGCTGCAGAAACTTTAAGGAATATTTCACCTGGTGCGAAAGTTGTTGTTTACGGAGACTACGATGTAGATGGTATTTCTGCTACGAGTGTGGCAATGGATCTTGTGCTTTTTTATGGTGCATCAGTTCGTTTTTATATTCCACATCGTTTTAAGCAGGGCTATGGATTCCACGTTGACGTGGCTCGTGACATTGTAAAGATAAATTGTGACTTAGTGATAGTTGTAGATTGTGGAACGCATGACGATGAAGCTATAAGTATACTACGAGATGCGAATGTTCCAGTTGTCGTTTTTGATCATCATTTAGTTGAGGGACAAGTTGCTAATGCAAATGCGATTGTTAATCCTCAAATTGATGGTGATGAAATAGCCAAGAAGCTCTGTGCAACTGGAGTAATTTGGTCTTGGATATGGCAGACCGACCTTTTGCCAAAGACCAAATTGCTTGAAATGATAGATGTAGTAGCGTTGGCTACGGTTGCTGATTGCATGCCGTTATCTTCACCTTTGAATCGTGCAATTGTTTCTCAAGGGACAGAACAGCTGAAACGTACAAAGAGAATTGGACTAAAAACGTTGATGAATCTTCTTGATGTATCGCTTGAATGGTTAGATACCGAAGATATGTCTATGAAAATAATTCCATGTTTAAATGCAGCTGGTAGGCTATATTTTGCAGATGCAGCTGTAAATGTGTTGTGTGGTATAGGTAATGTTGTAGAATTAGCTTCTGAGCTTGTAAGCCTGAATAAGAAAAGGCGAAACCTTTCGACAAAAATATTAGAGGAAATAAAAACAGATTCATCTTGTAGTTACAGGTATGTTTTATTTAGTGATACTTGGTATTGTGGTGTGTTATCTTCTGTTGCTTCTCGTGTTTGTGTAGAACGTAACTCCCCTATTGCGCTTGTTGCGAATGTAGGAGAGATAATGAGAGGTACGTTGCGTATGCCACAAGGTGGGGATGCGGTTAGTGTGTTGAAGGAACTTGCGCCTCTCCTTAAAAGCTGGGGAGGGCACAAATTAGCAGCGGGTTTTTCTGTTCTCCCTGAAAATTGGCAAGAATTGCGCGATGGATTAGAAGAAAAACTTGCTGCTGTCATCCCGACCGAAGAGAAATTAAGTGTACTTTTATGGAATCCAAGTGAATTTGATAGACTCTGTTGGCATGATATTACTAGTTTTGGACCTTTTGGTATAGATAATTTGTTACCTTTATTTTATGTTCCTCTAACGGGAGACGAATTGATATCCGAATTGGGGCATGATAATAAACATTCAAAAATTAAGATATCGCATGTAACTATATTAGCTTTTGGTGTTCCTCCTTCCTCATTTGACAATGTTAAGCCAATTGGCTTAGTCTATAAGCCACGTATAGATACTTGGAGAAACGTACCTAAACTACAGTTTGTTTTGGAGAAGTTGGTAGTTGACTAATGCAAAATGAAGATACGAAGACTGAAGATATTGAATTCCAAGAAACTAAGCCGATTAGTGTTAGACATCAACATATAAGTGATATTTCTGCTTTGACAAGTTTTGCTAAGCAGGATGATGAAATGCAAACTATGATGGAAGATTTTTGGCATCAGATTCCAAGAGTTCAGCGTATAGTTGCTCTCAGAAGAGCTTGGCAAGAATTGTGGAGTAAGGCCTCTGCCTATCTTAACAAGGATGACATGAAGTTACTTGGTTCAGCCTTTGTCTTTATGACGTTGAAACATGGCTCGCAAGTTAGGCATTCTGGAGAACCCTATTCAATTCACCCAACATCTGTCGCTGTAATTTTAGCGTCAATAAAGGCGGATATTCCAACTGTTATAGCTGCTTTATTGCATGATATCCTTGAGGATACAGATTTTACAGAAGAAGAATTTAAAGCTCAGTTTGGTGCAACAGTCTATGCGCTTGTCAATGGTGTTACTAAATTAGATAAACATCAGTTTAACTCAACAGAAGAATATCAAGCCGAAAATCTCAGAAAGATGTTTGTGTTAATGGCAAAGGACTTTCGTGTTATTCTTATAAAATTAGCAGATAGACTTCACAACATGCGTACGATTTCTTCTCATCGCAGGGACAAGCAAATACGAATTTCCAGGGAAACAATGGAGATTTATGCTCCTTTAGCACATAGAATCGGTTTGTACCAAATAAAAGGTGAATTAGAGGATATATCCTTTAGAATATTAGATCCTGAGGCTTACTATGATATTAAAAGGCGTATTGCACAAAAGCTTCCAGAACGCGAAAGTGTCATAAAAGAGGTTATAAGTGTATTACAAAAACGCCTTGCAGATGAGAATATTGAGTGTAGCATAAAGGGGCGTCCGAAACAGCTTTATAGCACTTATGAGAAAATGCACAGAAAAAATATTTCTTTTGATCAAATATATGATCTATTAGCTGTTCGTGTGATTGTTGATACCGTTGCTCAATGTTATATCGTTTTGGGATTTGTCCATTCGCTTTGGAAACCAATCGATGCTGAATTTAATGATTATATCTCAAAACCTAAGGAAAATGGTTATCAGAGTCTCCATACTACGGTTGTAGGTCCTAAAGGGCAGACTGTAGAAATACAAATAAGAACAAAGGAAATGAATCTTTTGGCAGAATATGGGGTTGCTGCACACTGGAACTACAAAGAAGGTGGTGCCCGAATAGATACACTGGATAAAGGACTTGACCTTATTCGCCAAAGCTTTGAGCGGGCGGTTAGTGCATCTGAGGAAAAGGCAGGTGCTGATTTTACTGATTCTGTAAAAACTGATTTACTTTCTGAAACAATTTATGTTTCGACTCCACAGGGAAAATCATTAGGGTTGCCTTATGGCTCTACTCCTGTCGATTTCGCCTATGCTATACATACAGAAGTGGGGCATAAGTGCATAGGGGCAAAGGTAAATGGTAGAATTGTTCCTGTGTATCAGAGGTTAAAAAGTGGAGATAGAGTTGAGATTCTAACTTCATCACAAGGGCATCCTTCAAGGGATTGGTTAAAATTTGTAAAGGCATCACGAACAAAATCTAAAATTCGTTCGTGGTTTAATTTGCAAGAAAAGGCAGAAAAGGAAGAAAAATTCAATCGTGGAAAGGAGTTTTTGCTAAAAGAAGCTAAAAAGCGCTTTCCAGGTGAAGCTGATCCATTAGGTACATATTTGCCCAATTTGAATCAGGTTGCTCGCGATATCGGTTATACATCACTTGATGAGCTTTATGTTGCTGTTGGTGATGGAAACCATGCCCCCTCAGCCATTTGGGGAAGGGTTTCCACTATAAAGGATAAAAAATTGCCTCCAGTTTCTGTGGTACATCCTCTAAAAAGAAATCTTGATACAGAGATTATCGTAGAAGGTGCCAAGGGTGTTCTTGTCGTACTTGCAGGTTGTTGCAAACCAATTCCTGGAGATGAAATTTGCGGTGCAGTTACCAAAAATAAAGGTATTGCAATACATAGAAAATCTTGTGCAAATTTGAAAGATAGAGATACATCGAAATTGGTACCTGTTTCCTGGGGGAATGCGACCAAAGATAGATATGCTTTGAATTTGATTATAGACGGTGTGGCACGTCAGACCTTGCTAGGCGATGTTGTTAATGCTCTCTCTCTAAATGATGCATTGATTAGTCAAATACGTAGTAGTGTGGTGAATCACAGTAGAACATTTATAGTAGCCGAGGTTGCAGTTAGAAATTTAGAACATCTTTATCGTGTAATTGCAGCGTTGAATGGCATATCAGGTGTTTACGAGGTAAAGAGAGAGTGCGAGCGTTAATTCAACGAGTAAAAAAAGCATCTGTTGCAGTTAATGGAAAACAGGTTTCTTCCATCGGTTGTGGTGTCCTAGTTTTGCTTGGTGTAGAATCAAGTGATTCAGATACGGAAATAAAATGGTTGGCGAAAAAAATATGTAATTTAAGAGTTTTTAATAATGATGACGAAGTTATGGATAGGTCGTTGTTAGACGTTGCTGGAGAATGTTTGGTAGTATCGCAATTTACACTTTGCGCAGATTGCAGAAAAGGGAATAGACCAAGTTGGTCAAGAGCAGCAACTGCAGATTTTGCCAGAGAAGTGTATGAGAAGTTTATACAGGAAGTAAAAAATATTGGTGTTGATGTATATGCAGGGCAGTTTCAAGCTAATATGCAGGTGTCCTTGATAAATGATGGCCCTGTTACAATTATGCTAGACACCAAGGAGTGATCTTTATGAAAATAAAAAGACTTCCAGTCGGGGCTCTTTGGACAAATTGTTACCTTGTGTGGGATTCGCAAAAACATGGTTTTTTTGTTGACCCAGGTGGTGATGCCGGTGAACTTGCTAGGTTTGCGTGCAATAATGACATAACAATCGATTGGGTAATTATTACTCATGGACACATTGATCATATTGCAGGGCTTACCACTTTAAGAAATTTGGCTGAAAATGGCGTAGCAATTCACGAAAAAGATGCAGACTGTTTAACTAATTCCAGCAAAAACTTATCTGATCAGTTTGTAGAGCAGACTTCTACATTTTTGGCGGCAGAGAAAACATTATTGGATGGAGAAATTCTTCATGTTGGCAATATGTCCATAGAAGTTATACATACACCTGGTCATACAAGAGGCGGAATTTGCCTCTATGTAACCGATGGAGATGAAAGCATATTGCTTTCTGGAGATACTCTTTTTGCAAGCTCTGTTGGAAGAACTGATCTGCCTGGCGGAGATCATAACGAGTTGAAAAAATCACTGCAAAGGCTGTGTCGTTTACCAGATGCTTTAGTAGTATATCCTGGGCATGGTCCTGAAACGACCATTGGTGAAGAGAAAAAAAACAATCAATATTTTAATGGTATTGACTAGAACCTATAAAAAATTTGGAGGCATAAAAATGTTCGGTAGAAGAAGTCATGTTTTTAATAATGCTCTAGGGCTTGACATTGGAACAGCAAGTGTAGTAATGTGCACATTAGATAAAGGTGTTATTGTAGACGAGCCCTCAGTGGCTGTTGTTAAAGGTGAAGGACAAGACAGAGAACCTATAATTTATGGTACTCAAGCTAAAATGATGCTAGGTAGAACGCCTGTTGGACTTACGATGGTTTCTCCGCTTGCAAATGGTGTTATTGCTGATTTCGATTTAACGTGTTCAATGGTGAAAAAATATATGCAACAATCAAATATGGTTGGTACATTTAGCAGGCCGACTGTTGCTGTAGGTGTCCCTGCTGGTTCTACAGAGGTTGATAAAAATGCAGTTATTGATGTTGCGTTGCAAGCGGGAGCGAAGGAAGTAATTGTTGTTAGTAATTCTATTGCGGCTGCGTTAGGCAATGATTTGCCTGTAAAAGAGCCCACAGGAACTATGATTGTGTCTATTGGTGCTGGAATTTGTGAAGTGGCATCGATTTCTTTAGGGGGAATAGCCTATTGTGATACAATTAATATTGCGGGTAACTATTTTGATGAAATAATTACGACAATGTTAAGAATGGATAAGCAATTTGCAATAGGTTCTGTAACAGCTGAAGAAGTTAAGATAAATATTGGAACTGCTTTAGCTGGTGATAAAGAACTTTTGATGGATGTTAAGGGGAGAGATCTGTTAACAGGGCTACCGGGGGCGATGAGCCTTTCCTCTCGTGAAGTTCAAAAGGCACTTGATGAACCTATAATGCGTATTGTTGAGCTAATTCACAATGCGCTAGAGGCTACACCTACAGAATTAATCAGAGATATTATGGATAATGGAATTATTCTTGATGGTGGTGCAGCACAGTTGCGTGGACTTGCTGCACGTCTCGTGCAGGAACTTAAAATTCCATTTCACGTATCAGAGAATCCTTTTCATTCTGTTGCAATAGGTTTAGCAAGAGTTCTTGAAATGAGCAACGGTAAACTAACAATTCCGGTAGAAATCGAGAGGATTGGTAAATAGCTATAATGCGTGAAGTGGCCAGAGAAAGCTCCTACTGGATTCATAGTGTAGTTAGTGTTGTTGCTTCAGTTATTTTGATAGTGTGTTTTTCTTTTGCACCCAATACCAAAAGATTAGTAGTAGGTATTTGGATTTCAGCTCTTAGTTACATCGAAGCACCAGTCGTTGTGTGTAGGAATAGCATGGAATCTTTAACTGATTTTTTCTTGGCTAGAAAAAATTTGAACCAAAAAATAACTGAAATGGAATTGCACCTTATGTCTATGCAGGAAGCAATTGAAAGAAGTAGTGTGCCAATTGTAGAATCTGAGCAGGAAGGATATATCTTGGCAGATGTAGTTGCTCGAAGCCAAGATGATTGGTGGAATGAATTTGAAATAAACAAGGGTTCCCTTGATGGAATTAGCGAACATTCCGCTGTTATTGCCGATGGCTTTTTAGTTGGTAAAGTAAAAGACGTTTATCCTCATGCCAGTCGTGTTGTTATGATTACATCTTCGGAATTTATTCATGTTGTAACTGTTGCTGATACACGTGATCTGGGACTCATTTCTGGTGATGGGCAGGGTAACATCACGCTTAGCTTCATACCGGTAGATAGAATGTTGCAGGATGGAATGAAAATATATACAAGTATTATGAGTAGTTCAATTCCGCCTGGAATAGCAGTTGGGCAGGTAATTTCTGTTGGCGAAAAAAAAACACTCTACAGAGATTATAGTGTGAAGGCAGGGGCACATTTGACGCAGTTATATACTGTTGCAATTATTAAAAATAGTAATAAAGGTAATTCAACTTCAAGGAATAATAAATGATGCAAAAAAAATTTGTAGTAGGCATATGGCTTTTGCAGGATCTGTTACAGGTATTACTTATTGGCTTCTGTCTGGTGCCAAATTTATGCGTAACATATCTATTACTAGTTACAATGCTGGATTTTTCCAACGATGCACTTGCAAGAGATGCACTTTGGGGGGCATTTGTTGGTGGAATTTTGTATGACTTGCGTTGGACTAATGTTCCTGGTGCTTCTGCCTTACTTTGGTGTCTTAGTTTAGCTGTTGCATCAGCTGTGTGGGGGCACATTCCACAAAATGCTAGAAATTATGTTGCTCATTTTTGGTTAGTGTTTTTTGTCCTCTTGTCTTCAGAATTAATTCATTTTGTGCTATTTGCTGTATCAAGTGGTGCAATACTGAGATTGATGTTGCTAAATATGGTGATGAGTCTAGTAGTTGCTCTTATTTCTAGTGCTATATTTATGAGGAATCAACACGGTGATTTTTGACAATAATAGTAACAAAAATTTTTTGGTGACAAAGCGTATTCAGCTAGTAAGGGTTGTAATATTGGCTTTGTCTTTTGTGTTGCTTTCTGCGTTGGCATACTACCAAATATTTTTTCGTAGCAGATATGTCATATTGGCACGTAAAAACAGATTACGTTCTATTCGTATGGAGGCACCAAGAGGAAGTATATATGATCATAATGGGAATCCGCTAGCTTTAAATGTCATAATGTTTGATATAAAATGTTATCCTAATATTTTGTTGCAAGATGATAATATGAAGCGTATTGCTGAAGCTTTAACACGATGTGGAATTGTAACAACCGAAAAAATTCTAGATGAAAAGTTGCGCAAACAATACACCACTCCATATTCGGCAATTACTGTTGCGAAAAATCTTACTTTTGCTCACGTTGCTGAGATCATTTCTGATGAAAACATAAATTCTCTGGTGTTCCCAACCAGATCTTGGAAAAGAACTTATCCATCCGGTAAATATACTGTTCACGTGGTAGGCTATGTTGGGGAAATCAGTGATAAGGAATTAGAAAAACGTCAGGGAACTAATTATCATGGCGGTGATACGGTTGGCAAAAACGGGATTGAGTATGTGTATGAGGATGATCTTTTTGGAGAGCCTGGTGAGGAACTTATAGAAGTTGATGCTAAGGGACGCAAGGTTAAGGATGTAGTTTATAATGAACCAGTCAAAGGTGACGATATATTTTTAACGATTGATCTTGAAGCTCAAAAGTACGCGGCAGAGTTGCTGGGTGATTTCCGTGGAGCTGTTGTCGTTATGGATGTGAGAGATGGTAGTATTTTGGTACTGTATTCTTCACCTTCATATGATCCCAATAGTCTTACATGGGGGATTACGCATGAGGACTGGCTTGCTATGTCTGATCATAGGGAGCGCCCCATGATGAACAGAGCAATTTCCGGTGCGTATCCCCCAGCTTCTACTTTCAAGGCAATTATGGGAAGTGCGTTGCTCGAGAAAAATGTTGCTAATATGTATTCCCAAGTTTATTGTAGTGGATATTATGAACTTGGAGGAACAAAATTTAGATGCTGGCGGCACTCAGGACATGGAACAGAGAATATTTTTAGAGCTCTTTCTGATTCCTGTGACGTGTATTTTTATACATTAGCCCATAGAGCAGGAATAAACGCCTTAACAGATGTTGCTGAGAAGTTTGGTGTTGGCAAAAAAACAGGTATAGATCTTACTAGTGAATCTTCAGGGACACTTCCTACCCCAAAGTGGAAAAAGCACAGATTAAAAGTGGGATGGTATGGTGGTGATACTGTAAACTTTTCAATTGGGCAGGGATACGTTTTAATGACCCCACTGCAAGTGCTACGCGCCTATGCTGCGATTGCAAACGGTGGTAAACTTGTAACCCCATATATTAGGCAAGGAAAGGTCAAGACAGCAAAAGCACTTGGAATATCACATTTGACCCTGGAAACTATAAAAAAGGGATTATATGCGGTTACACATGGTGGAACTGGAACTAGGGCAAGTGCTTTTGGTGTTGATGTGTCCGGAAAAACTGGTACAGCCCAAAATTCGCAGGGTGCGGACCATGCTTGGTTTGTTGGTTTTGCACCTAGTGGTCAACCTAAGTATGCTGCTGTCGTTATAGCTGAAGCAGGAGAACATGGTTCTTCCGTTTGTGGTCCAATTGTAGGAAAAATTTTGTCTTATTTAATTACAGGCAAAAAACATTAGCAGACGGGGTGCGAATATGAAAACAAATTTTTCTTCCATCAGAGAGCTTTGGAACAGATTGGATAAAGTATTATTTTTTATTCCATTAGTGCTTCTGTGTTGTGGGCTTCTTAGTATTTATTCACAGTGTGCACTGATTGACCAATCTATTTTGCAGTTTGGAATTTTATCTCGCCAAATTATTTGGTCATTGGTAGGGCTTATTTTTTACTTTTTTATAGTCTTATTTGACTATAAAGTAATATATCGTTACACCACAGTTTTATATGCTATTCTGATGGTGATGCTACTTTTGTTACTAGTAATTGATTATGCTACAAAAGGGGCAAGCCGTTGGTTTAACTTGGGATTTATGCGATTTCAACCATCTGAGTTTGGAAAAATTGTTTGGGCCTTTGTAATAGCCTTTATGTGTAGCAATTTTCCACCTAAGCGATTTTATGACATAGGTATCACGTTGGCTGTTGCTGGTGCAACCATACTCCCCATACTGCTTCAGCCTGATTTAGGTAGCACATTAGTTTATGTTGTGATGCTTTTGGCTGTTTTTGTTGTTGCATGTATTCCTTGGAAATATATTTGGGGACTCGTTGGAATTGCACTTGGTTCTTTTCCACTTCTTTGGCCATTTTTGAAAGAGTATCAAAAGTTAAGGATTCTTGTGTTTATAAATCCATCTTTAGATCCTCGTGGTGCGGGTTATAATGTTATACAATCTCGCATAGCGGTGGGGAGTGGTGGTTTTTTCGGTAAAGGTTTTATGCAAGGTACACAGGGGAAATTGCATTTTTTGCCCGAACCGCATACGGATTTTATTTTTAGTGTTTTTTCTGAGGAATTTGGTTTTGTTGGTAGTTCAATGGTCATCTTGTTGTATGTAACTCTTATGATGAGAATTCTACAGATAGCAGAAAAAACTCAGGATGAAAAAGCTCGTTATGTGTGTATAGCGATAGTAGCTTGTTTGTGGTTTGCTGTGACGGAAAGTGTTGCAATGACAGTTGGACTTGCTCCTGTTACTGGAATTCCATTACCGCTTTTTAGCTATGGTGGTAGCAGTATTCTTGTTACCTTCATGATGCTTGGTATTGTCCAAAGTATCGGGATTGCGGCAAATGAAGGAGAAAATTAGTGCAGCAGACTATAGGTGTCGATAAATTAAAATATATTCTTTCTCAAGTGAAACATCCATCACGTTACATTGGGGGTGAATGGGGAGCGATTTGTGAGCAGAAAGCAAACTCAGCTACAATTTGTTTAGCTTTTCCTGACCTTTACGAAGTTGGAATGAGCTATTTGGGTTTTCAAATTTTATATTCTCTTATCAACTCTTTACCATATGCTACAGCTGAACGTGTGTATGCTCCATGGGTTGATGCAGAAACTGTGATAAGAAAAGAAAACACGCCCCTTTGGTCTCTTGAAACCAAAAATCCATTGAAAAATTTTGACGCAATTGGTTTTACTTTACAATATGAATTATCTTACACAAATATCTTGACAATTTTATCACTTGCTAACATTGCTTTTCGTTCGGATAAAAGAACGGATGATGATCCAATAATTGTTGCTGGTGGTGTCGGTGCTCTTTATCCAGCGCCTCTTGAGGCTTTTGTTGATGTGTTTTTGCTTGGTGATGGCGAAGCGACCTTGCCAAGGTTGATGAAAGTTTTGAAGGAAATGAAGGGGCAAAGCAGAGATGCAAAATTGAAAGAAATTGCAAAAATAAAAGGCGCTTATGTCCCTCATTGCAGTGTATTACCGGCAACAAGAGTAATTGTAGAGAACTTAGAAAATGAATTTATCCCTAACACTATGATTGTACCAAATACGAGCATAGTGCATGATAGAGTTGCTGTACAAGTTTTTAAAGGGTGTACCAGAGGGTGTCGCTTTTGTCAAGCGGGGATTATAGATAGACCTGTTCGTGAGAGAAATTCTAAAAGTGTCCTTCAACAAATAGAAAATCTTCTAAAATTTACAGGTTGGGACGAGGTAGGGCTCTTGTCTCTAGCAACCTGCGATTGGTCTTGCTTGAAAGAGACATTGGACAAACTCTCAGAATATTTAGCAAAAGATAAGGATCGTCTTTCCCTGCCAAGCTTGCGTGTAGATGCTTTTTCAGTAGGTATGGCGGCTACTTTGGAAAAGTTACGCAAAGGAGGCTTAACCTTTGCACCTGAAGCAGGAACGCAGCGTTTGAGAGACGTCATTAACAAAGGCGTTACGGACAACGATATAAATGACGCCTTGACTTCTACATTTGAGCATGGCTGGGATAGAGTAAAACTTTATTTTATGATGGGACTTCCAACAGAAACGGATGAAGATTTGGATGGAATTACAGAAATTTGCAACAGAGCATTTAGCATTGCAAAACAATACAAACGTCGTGGAGATATCAATGTTTCCGTTGCTGGATTTGTGCCAAAACCACACACGCCATTTCAGTGGGAAAAGCAGGCTACAATAGAGGAACTTTGGGAAAAAGGCAAACGTATAAAACACAGCATAAAAAATAAACATATATCTCTTTCTTATCATGAACCGGAGCAAACATTCTTGGAGGGCGTTTTTGCACGTGGTGACAATAAGCTTTCCGATGTTTTGGAATGCGTTTGGAATATGGGAGAACGATTTGACGGTTGGACGGAACATTTCAATTTTGAAAATTGGCGAAAAGCATTTGCGGAAACGGGGATTGAACCAACTACTTATACCAGGAAAATAAATCTCTCTGACACCTTGCCATGGGATCATATAAATGTTGGTGTGACAAAGGAATTTCTTTTGGAAGAAAGAGAAAAGGCATACATGACAGAGACTACTCACGATTGTAGGCAAGGCTGTAATGCATGTGGTTGGCAAGATATATGCAAGAAGTAGATTTTTGGTTTTATGTTATTTGTGGAGATGAAGTATGTCTAGAATTAGAATAATTTTTTCAAAAACTGGTCTTGCTACCTACATAAATCATCAAGATTTGCCAATTATTTTTTCTCGTAGCTTGAAACGTACAGGAGTAAACCTTGAGTTTACCCAGGGATTTTCACCTCATCCAAGATTAAGTTTTTCTGTTGCTTTAGCAATTGGTGTTGAGGGAAAAGCTGAGGTTGCAGATTTTTGGGTGGAAGATGAAACCGTGCAAAATATATCCAGGATAAACGATTTTCTTCCTGAGGGTTTTCGTGTGCTAGATTATTTTGAAATACACAATGATTTTCTTTTGGGAAAACAAATTAAGGCAGCAAATTACGATTTAGCTTTCAAAGATGTCACGCTAGCGCAAAAAGCACAGGAGATTTTGTGTGAAAAATTAACGGAAGAAAATGCGTTGGTAAGAATGGAGACAAAGGAGAATGTAATTTGCCTTACGGTGCTTCTGCCGGAGCGTTTTAGTGCGTCTTATTTTGTGAAACAGCTTAAAGAAAATGAGATAATTTCAGGTTGGCAAGATATAAAAATGACAAGGAATGCGATAGGAAAAATTGACGAAGTGACAAATGAAATTATGGTTCCAAGGTCATAATTTTTTAGTGGGTTAGAGTAATGCAATTTTCTTCAAAAAAAATTGTAGCAAATTTAATAGACAAGGAAGAACAACGAATTGCTATCCTTGGAACAAATGGCAAACTTGATGAAATTTTTATCAGTGATGCTGAAAATCCCGACTCGATAGGTGCAATATACAAGGCTAAAATAAATAATATTGTCAAGGGAATGAATTCAGCCTTTTTGGATTTAGGTGGGGGGCAGACAGCATTTTTTTATCTAGGAAAAACACATGAGACCTTTACCCAAGGGCAACATGTAATTGTTCAAATTGTTAAACCTGCTGTTAAGGGGAAAGTTGCACGTGCTACAACAAAAATTTCACTTTCGTCTCATTCTTTAGTCTTGTTGCCTAATGAAAGAACAGTGGGGGTTTCCAAAAATATTACAGATGAAGAAAAAAGAGTTGCTCTGCATAAGCTTGCAGCAAAAATTCGTCCTAATGGTTTTGGGGTTATCATAAGAACACTGGCACTTGACGCGACGGAAGCAGAGCTTTCTGATGAAATTGACAAATTAGTTCACAAATGGCAGGAAATTACAGATGCTTCAGCTCATCTTACTCATCCAGCCTTGCTTTGTAAGGAGTCAAATTTATTAGAAAAAGTTTTAAAAAAGTATTTATCAAACCAGTTTGACGAGATTGTTACAGATGATGAGTCGTCAGTAGAAGAAATAAGAAAAATTGTAGATGACACTTTACTCGGTGCACCGATAGATGTTAATTTTTACAATGGCAATACACCGTTGTTTGAACTTTACGGAATAGAAAAAGAAATTGCTTTGCTTTTTGAAAGAAAAGTTTGGCTCTCTTCTGGTGCTTTTCTTGTGATAGACAGAACTGAAGCGCTTACCGTAATTGATGTGAATAGTGGTAAATTCGTTGGCAAAAATGAGCTTGCAGATACTGTCCTTGCGGTAAATCTGGAGGCATGTGAGGAAATTGCAAGGCAATTGCGTTTGCGTGCTATTGGTGGAATAGTAATAGTTGATTTCATAGATATGTTTTCTCGTGAAGATGCGGAGCGAGTTATTGCGAGACTTGAAGCAATCTTTAAGGATGACAGATCAAAGGTTCAGTTGTATGGCATAACAAATTTAGGGCTTGCTCAAATAACAAGAAAAAAAGAACGTAAGGAACTTGCATCACTTCTTGCCACGACCTGTCCGTGTTGTGGTGGAAAAGGTATAATTCAAAAGCCACGAAGTGTTGCTATTCAGATAAAAAGGTTTATTAGAAAAAATATTTCTGCATCACATAATGAAGCTTTATTACTTGAATGTGATTCAGAGGTCGCAAATTATATAAGAAAATATTTTCTAAATTCTTGGGAAAATGAATTTAGTGTAAAGCTTCTGTTTGTCGAGACGTGTAATCTGTCAAAAGATAATTATAAACTTTTAACGGCAGGTACATTAGAGGAAGTAGAACAGTCAAGAGGAAATTATATAAAGAGGAAAGAATAATTGTATATTAGTCGTTTGCAGCTAAAAGGATTTAAAAGTTTTGGTGGAAAGCCTCACGATCTTCAGCTTTCACCGGGATTTACAGCAATTGTCGGTCCAAACGGTTCTGGCAAAAGCAATTTGCTAGACGCATTACGTTGGTCTCTTGGAGAAACGAGTGCGTCTCGTATCCGTATATCTCGTCAAAGTGATCTGCTATTCTCTGGCTCTCCAACCTATACCAAAGCAAATGAGGCGGAGGTTTTTTTGCAGTTGCGTGATGAAGACAAAATCTGCTCCATTCGCCGTCGTGTTACAGGCAAGGATGGTGGAACAGCACTTTTTGTTGATAATGTTCGTCATACATTGTCTGGTCTTGAGTTGGTTAAACACCAGTGGAAACTTGAGGGAACTCGTTTTGCCTTTATTGGTCAGGGAGAGGTTCAAGAAGTTCTCAGTGCGTCTCCAAGTGAAAGACGCCAAAGCTTAGAATCTCTTTTTGGAATAGATATTTATAGAAAAAAAAGAATGGAAGCAAGTGATAGGCTTGCAACCGTCAGAGATGAATATGAAAAGTTACGTGGCCTTTACGTTGAGCTCTTGAATAGACGTGAAGAAATAAAAGAAGATGTCAAAAAAGCATTGATTGCAAAAGAAATTGCAGATAAGGTAGAAGAAAATAGGCGTCTTCTTTACTTTGCACAACGTAGAAAGGCAGAAGAAGCCATTGAAAAGCTGAATAAAGAAATAGAGCTTGAAATAAAAAATGGTATGGGGGCTGCCTTTTGGGAAAATTTCTGGAAAAATATATCTGCAAATGTTAACAAAAAAATAGAAGATGCAACTAGTGGTCAGGAGACGCAAAGGCAAGAGTTAGCTTCTTGCAAAAACCGCTTTGATAGCTTGACAAAATCTGGTATAGCATCTGCAATGAATCTCCGTTCTGCTAAGGCAATTATCAAGACAAATGGCGAAAATTTATTAGAGGCAAGAGAAGATTTAAAAAAATTGCTTGATGAACAGAAGCTTGCACAGGAATCTATATCCAAGGCAAGGGAAGATGCAAAAAAAGCAGAGGAAGAATTGAAAAAGGCAGAAGATGCCTATGCAGAATTTGAAAAGGCACTTGCAGGGGTAAAAGAAGCAAGGGAAGCAAGAGCAACAGAGCATGGCAGGCTTGATGCAGAGCTAGATAAACTTCGTGCAAAGCTTGCATATCTAGGTAAGGAATTACTAGAAGCAAAGAAAGAAAAAGAAAAGTTTCGTGATACCACACGACACACAATAGACGAGGAAATCAAAAAGCTCAAGCTGGAGCGTGATGAAATAACAGAAGAGCAGGAAGCAATAAACAAAAAACATATGGCACTAACTGCTCTCTGTCAAGACTTATCTACAAAACTAGGAATGGCTAAGCGCCAAACTTCTTCTTTGAAGGCGGATTTGCAGGATGCTCGTGATAATTTGGAACAGGGAATGTATCCTTCTCCTGTTCGTTTTGTGTTGTCCTCTGCAAAACTTGGTAGAATTGCGGCTAAACCATGTGCCTTGATTGACGCAATGAATGTGCCTGCAGAATTGGCTATTGCACTTGAGGCATATCTTGGTGGTAGGCAATTTCAGCTGTTTGTAGAGACAATTGACGAAGCAAGACTTTGCATTGACAGATTAAAACAAAAGCAAGAAGGAACTGCCACCTTCTTGCCACTTGAGCGTGCAAAGCCACGCACACCAAACAGATCTTACCCATTGCCCAAAGCTGGTATAGTTGGTTTTGCTGTTGACCTTATAAAAATTAGCGATAAATGGAGAGCTTGCATTGAACACAATTTGGGTGATCTCTTAATAGTTGAAAATTTTGAAACTGCAACGCGTCTAGTGCGTGAAGGATTTAAAGCACCTATCGTTACTCTTGAAGGTGATGTATTCCAGCCAGGTGGAACAATTTCTGGCGGTAGAAGCAAAAGAAGTGGAAAAACACTTGAAATGAAGGTGCAGGTTGCTGTACTAGAAGAAAAGTTTAATGCTTCTTACGTTGCTTTGCTGGAGTTGGCAAAGGAGTATAAAACGTCTTCTGAAGAAGAAGTAAAGGTCGCAGAGCAAAAGGAAGAATTTACCAAAAAAGTCCGTGAAATTAACGGCAAAATTGCTGTAGCTGAGGATGATTTAGAAAGGCTGGAGCGTGAGCAAAAGCACAGACAAACTGAGACAAACAGAATTTTGACCACCTTGAAGCTTGAAGGTAAAAATTGGATAACAATATTAGATAACATTGCTCAATTAGAAGCTGAACAAGATGAAGAAGTTGATATTCCGGACGACAAGGAACTAATTGAGAATCGTGAAAAGGCTCGTGCAAAGGCAATGCTTGCTGCAAGTGAAATTTCTAAAAATTTTGCCTTGGCAGAGAGAACTGTTCGTGAAGTTAGCTCTGCCAATGAAAGAATAAGACATCTTGAAGAAGAGTATAATGAGGCAGTTAGCACACAAGCACAGTCAAAAGCAGATCTCGGTAGAATGGGCAAAAGCTGGCTTGACGTGTTTTATCAAAAGCAAAAAATTGAGGACATACTTGAAAAATCTAGCAAAGGGTATAAAAAATATGAGCGGATTCGGCTTTTTGCTGCAAAACGTTTGCTAGTTTCTCAAAACGCTGCGATGCAGCAAAATGAGAATTTAAACAAGAAAAAAGACAAAATTGCTCATTATGAACAGGAAATAATAGACCTTACAAACACATGGGATGAGCGCTTTCCTTATAGCAAGGATTTCGTCATAGAATTTAACCTAGAGGACTTAAAAAAGCAAACAAGGGATTATGAAAGAAAATTGCGTGGGCTTGGTGAAGTCAACATGGGAGCTCTTTCAGAAGACGAATCTCTTGAAAAAAGAACAGGAAAACTTGGGGAAGATTTGACAGATGTTGAAAATAGTGCTGCGGAAATTGAGCGCCTCATAACAGATGCAGACATGATGGCATACACAAAGTTTACTGCGGCACTTGACAAGGTTGATGAAAAATTCACATATCTTTTCAAAAAGTTGTTTGGCGGTGGAGAAGCGCATCTTGTTATGACTGAAGGGGCTACAATTTGGAATTGTGGTGTGGAAGTCAAGGCACAACTTCCTGGCAAACAAAGTCAAGTTTTAAATCAATATTCTGGTGGTGAAAGAGCTCTTATTTCTATTGCACTTCTTTTTGCAACTATGGACGTTGCAGGAAGTCCACTTGCCGTTTTAGATGAGGTTGACGCTGCACTTGATGAAGCAAATTTAAAGCGTTTCTCACAATTGACAAAGGAATATGCCAAAGAGCGTCAAATTTTGGCAATGACTCACAGACGTGTCACAATGGAAGGTGCAGATGTGCTCTATGGTGTTACATTGCAAGAGCCAGGGCTTTCGCAAATAGTTGGTGTAAAACTGGACGATTGGGATTAATAGGATAAAAATGTTGGATTGTGAAACACACGAACTTCTTTCGGGAGAGCTAAAAATTTTACAACCAAGCAACTCTAATTGTCTTCGTGTTAATTTAGACACAATGCTTTTGGCATACTTTACGCAAGATGACAACCTGAAAAAAAATGAACGAGTACTAGAGCTTTGCACTGGGCATGGTGCAATTTCACTAATTTTGGCGTATAAAGGCTTCAGCCTTTCTGCTTGTGATATAAATACTGACCTCATTGAAATAGCAAAACAAAATGCAAAGCTAAACAATCTTAATATAAATTTTTTTGCGCAGGATGTAAAAAATTACAAGAGCTGGGGCAAATGTGAGGAGTATGACAGAATTGTGGTAAATCCGCCGTATTTTGAGCAAGATATGGTTCAATGTAGTGCGAGTGAAGCTCGTGCATTAGCTAACAATGGTGTTGCGCTTTCACTTGAATCATTGCTACAAGCTGTAAAATATTTACTTCGTAACAGAGGTAAATTTGACCTAATCATAAATACTAGCAGAGTGTCTGAGCTTTTGATGATGTTAGAGAAAATGAAGATGCCTGCAAAGAAGCTACGTTTTGTTCATGCAAATCCGTCAAAAGAGTCCTATATATGTTTCGTTTCCGCAATGAAAGGAGCGAAAACCGGTGTGAAAATTTTACCGCCATTGTTTGTAAAGAATGAAGCAGGACATGATACATCTGAGTTAGGAGAGGCATACAAATGAGTTTAACCCTAGTGCCAACACCTATTGGCAATTTAGATGATATAACATTGCGTGCCTTGAAGGTGCTCAAGGAAGCGGATGTTATAGCCTGTGAAGATACACGTCACAGTTTGCAGTTATTAAATCATTATGATGTTTCAAAACCGTTACTTTCCTGCTACAAGGAAAACGAAAGAGCTAGAGCAAAAGAAATAATTGCAATGCTCAAAGAAGGGAAAAAAATTGCGATGGTGTCCGATGCTGGTACTCCAGGAATTTCTGATCCCGGTGCTGCATTAGTTCAAGAATGCCTTGAAAATAATATTGAAGTTGACTGTTTGCCCGGGGCGACGGCAGTAATTCCGGCACTTGTTATGTCGGGGCTTTCAACTGAAAAATTTTATTTCTTTGGATTTTTGGCAGGAACTGACAAGGAAAAGAAAAATTCTCTAGAAAAAATAAAAAACTTACAATCAACACTAATATTTTACATTGCACCGCATAAACTCATGAAGGAATTAGATATTCTGTTTCAGGTTCTTGGGGAACGCAAATTTGTTTTAGTAAAGGAAATTTCAAAAATTCACCAAACAAGAATCACCGGCACACTAAGCAATTTGACGGTTGATCTTGACAACATAAAGGGTGAATTTGTTTGTATAGTAGAAGGTGCGACGAGTGTTGTGCAACTTGATGATGATGCATGGAAAGAAGAAGCAGAGAAATTGAAAAAAGATGGGATATCCTTAAAAGATATTTCTCAAAAGATGTATGATGACTTTGGTGTAGCAAAAAATTTGGTAAAAAAACATATATTGAGCATTGAATAGAGTAGGAGGTAAATTATGGATAAGGATAAGACCTTTTATATCACAACTCCAATTTATTATGTTAACGATGTGCCACACATTGGGCATGCCTATACAACCATAGCAGCAGATGTGCTAGATAGATGGTATACCTCTGGTGGATACGATAGCTATTTTTTAACTGGGACAGACGAACACGGTCAAAAAATTGAACAATCGGCACAAAAGAGAGGTATGACACCGAAGGAACTTTGTGATGAAGTTGTGCAGAATTTCAAGCGTCTTTGGGAAACCTTGAATATCCAAAATAACGATTTTATCAGGACAACAGATAAACGCCACGAGGAAGTGGTGCAAGAGGTATTCCGTCACCTTTTAGCGCAGGGAGACGTTTATAAAGGCGAGTATGAAGGCTGGTATTGCGTGCCATGCGAAACCTACGTTCCTGAGGCGCAAATGGCAGAGGAAAATACATGTCCAGACTGTCATCGTCCCTTGACAAAAATGACGGAGGAAACATATTTCTTCCGCCTATCAAAATATCAAGATGCTCTCTTGGATTACTACGAAAAGAATAAAGACGCTATTTTGCCACATGAGCGTTATAACGAAGTCGTCAGCTTTATAAAAAGTGGCTTGAAGGATCAGTCAATTTCGCGCACTACATTAAAGTGGGGAATCCCTCTTCCTGGGGACGACCGCCATGTAATTTATGTTTGGTTTGATGCTCTGATTAACTATCTTTCAGCAATGGATTTTCCAAAGGAAGATGGTAAATGGAAAAAGTATTGGCCGTCTGTTCGTCATTTAGTGGGAAAAGATATAATCCGTTTCCACTGTGTAATTTGGCCGGCAATGCTCTTGGCTCTTGGTGTTAACCCACCTGTTCGTGTCTTTGCTCATGGTTGGTGGACAGTTGATGGAGAAAAAATGTCAAAATCTATAGGCAATGTTGTTGATCCGTTTGAAATGACAGAGCTTTTTTCACGCGATAGCTTTAGATATTTCTTGCTCCGTGAAGTTCCATTTGGTCAGGACGGGAATTTCTCAGAAATGGCTATGGCAAGCCGTATTAATAGCGACTTAGCAAATGACCTTGGCAACTTACTTTCACGTTCATTGCAGATGATACAAAAATATAGGAATGGTGTCTTGCCAGATTTTGCCGAAGTAACGGAGCTCGATACGGAAATAAAAAATTTGGCACAAGCGACGGTAGGCGAGATGGAAGAAGAGCTTGACAGATTTGCTTTTGACGAAGCGTTGAAAACTCTTTGGAAGTTGATTTCTCGTGCCAATAAATACATTGATGAAACAGAACCATGGAAACTTGGCAAGGAAAATAATGCTGCAAGGCTTGATACAGTGCTACGCACCCTTTGGGAAGTCTTGAGAGAAGTTTCTATCCTGCTTGCACCATTTATGCCTGATACAGCGACAAATATGACTGTCCAGCTTGGCATTGAGCCAATGAAAAGAATTGACTGGGTATGGGGAAAAATAAATTGCCCCGTTTCCATTGCCAGGGGTGAGAATCTTTTTCCACGTCTTGACCTTGTGCAATGGGAAAAAGAGAAGGCAGAACGCGATGCAAAAAAGCGTGCAAAAGCAGCTGGAATTTCCAATTCAAATTTTGAATTTGAACCTTTAGCAGAAGAAATTTCAATAGATGATTTCAAAAAAGTTGACTTGCGTGTGGCTCTCATTGAAAGTGTAACACCTGTTCCAAAAGCAGACAAACTATACAAGTTGGAATTAAATTTAGGATTTGAAAAGAGATTTGTGGTGTCTGGTATTCGTCAATACTATGCCCCGGAAGACCTTGTCGGTAAGAAAGCAATCATTGTGGCAAACTTGAGGCCAGCACGAATTCGCGGTGTAGATAGTAAGGGAATGCTTTTAGCGGCTGAAAATCCTGAAAAAGGCAAAGAAGGTATATCTATCGTGACAATCTTAGATACAACAATGCCACAGGGAGCTAGGGTCTGTTAATGAACTGCAAATAACAAGCACAGGTAGTTTGTAATACAAATTACCTGTGCTTGTTATTTGTCGGCAAAGTGTTGCTAGTTGTATTTTTTGTCAAGTTTTATTTGACGTAAAATTATTTTAATAATATACTAACACCGTCGTGGATTTTAGCACGAAATTTATTTTTTTATGGTGAAGTATATGAAAATTTTAGATGCTCTAAATTTTTTTTATAATATTCCGATTGTTTGGTATCCAATTTTTATATTGTTGTTAGGTAGCTTATTTTTTAGTTTTTTCCTGATTAGAAACCGTTTTTTCACACGCTCCAGGAAGGAATGGATTTATTTTTCACAACCAACACTTAAGAAAATATTTACCTTTTTGATGTTGATTTCACTGCTTTTTTGCCTTATGATTTGGGTAAATTTGATGAGGTTTGTTCCAGATAGACTTGCTAACTTTGTGACGAAAGATTCTTTGCTTGTTGCTGGAATGGCCAATGCGGTCGATTATGCGGTAAATTTGGATGCATTTGGTTCTTTTTCTGCCTTATTATTTTCTTTGATACTTTTTTCCTCTGCATTATCTGCAGCTTTTGATAAGGATTCTGTCTTTACACCAAGCATAGCGATTTTTGAAATCTTGGTTTTTACGGGTTTTTTAGGAATTTTTTATACAGATTCATTGTTTATTATTGGATTCTGTTTGATGGTGGTCCAACTAGGGATTTCAGGTTTGATTAGGCAGTGGGCAAGGGGCGAAGATAATTCGGATGGTGTAAAAACAAATGTTTTCTTGCGTTTATTGTTAGCTAGTTTGTTTCTCTTGGGAGTTGCGCTATTGAAATTACGCTATCATACAACTCTAATATCAGCCTTGGTTATGCCACTAGTTGATTCTCTGGGAACAAAACTTGCATTTGTATTTATTACTGCCCCGTTACTGTATCTTTTTGTAAAACCGAGTGGACATATTTCTATACCAAGCATGAATGTTTATTTTAAACTGAAATCCTTGATAGCCTTTTATGCATTTTTGAAGTTATTTTTCTTACTTTTTGCACCAATTGAAGGTTATGAAAGAGTTTCCTTATTTTTGCTAATTACTGGTATATTGTTGGTCCTTTTTGCTTTGATGCTTGCTTGTAAAGAGCCAAGTCCATTATCTATGATGAATTCCACTGAATCATTTATAAAAGGGTTGCTTTTAATTGCTGCAGGGATTGGACAATATGGAATTTACTCAGGTGAGAAAGCAATATTTTTGGGAATACCTGGTTTGCAGGCAATGCTGATGATGTGGATGTTCTTTGTGCCACTTTTAGCATTGTTTTCTTATATGACCGCATATATGGAGCAAAAAGTTGGTGAATTTTATCTTTGGCAGATTCCTGCCCTATTGAAGAAAATTCCATTTTTAATTCTTATTCTGGTCCTGATAGTGTTTACTGCAACTGGAATTCCGCCATTTGGAGGTTTTATTTTCTATCAGTTGTTGCTGCGGGCTAGCCTATTTATTTCACCAACTCTTACATACGTTTTATTCATGTTAAGTCTGCTTTTTCTGTTGTTTTCGCTGCGTTTTATTTTAGCAATTGCCTTTGCCTCTGCTTCATCAGCCGATGGGGTGTCAAATATTGCTTTACCAACATTAGAAAAGAAATTACATATCCCCATGATTATTGCTTTTTTACTCTGTTCTATTTTTATTTTCTTTCCCGGACTTATTTTTGATACATTAATTTCTTCTTGTGTAGAAGCACTAACCATAGTGTTTTAGAGTATACGATTAAGGGAGGAATTATCATGTCTATATTTAAAATAGCAACCGGTTTTATTGTTTGGGATGTATTGAGCTTCTTTTGCCTTTTACTTGTTTTTGGTTTTATAATTCTTGTAGTAATGTCATTAATTATGAAGCCAAAGCTGGAGCGTACGGAAAATGTGCAGCGTCCAAGCTTCCAGTTTTATATGGCAGATTTTTATTTGGAAAAGCTTTTTAAACATTTTATCGCTACATTGTTTTCAAATCCTCTAAAAAGTGTAGAATTTCAAATAATGACTGCTGCTAGCATTTTTATAGGTCTGTTATGTTCAGTTTTGTAGGAAAATATTTGTGGGAGATAGGGTAAGATGAATTTTTTGAATTTCTTTTTCTTTCCTGCTATTCTACTAAGTGCAGTATTTGCTTTTTCGTTTTTGGTAGAAAAAGTTCGTGAAAGATTACAGATTTATTATTATGCAACACATAAAAAATTGTTGCTTCCAAGTAGTAATTACATTAGATTTCTTAATGTTTCTTCACTCCCGAATGGTGCGAATGCTAAAGCGTGTTTTTCTTTGTCAATTTTATCTTTTGCCTCTCTTTTTATTGTAACATCCGCTTTACCATTTTCTTCTTTTGTTCCACTGTCAGTTAACAGAGGTGATTTATTGCAAATTGTTTACTTTTTGCTTTTCTCTGAGCTGTTACTATTATCTACATTTTTAGCATTGCGTAGTGAACAGGCAATTTCACTTGCACTTGATGAATTGGCGAAATTTTTTCGTTTTATAGCAGTGTATGTAGCTTTTTTATTTTTTTTCGCTTCTTATCTAACTACGAATTCTGTGGAGCTTGATCCCTTTAATGCAAATTTACTATTGATTTTTCCAACAATTACGGACATGTCGTTTCGTGGTGTGATCTCAATTTTGCTTTTTATAGTGTTGATTATTTTAGCAATTCCGACAAATCATGAAACTAGAAGTTATTCAATCATTTCTGATGTTGAGATGCCCGAGTTTGCTGGTGTTTCCCGTTTACTTGTGCATTTTATATCTATCTTTAGAAGTGTATTGTTTGTATTTATGCTGTGCTACTCGCTGGTTCCATACGAGAGCTTATATGGCAGATTTGCAGTTTTTGATACAACATTAATGGGGCAGTTTATCTTTTATATTTGCTTTATGTTATTTGTCTTTGTAATGGCGGTCATTATTGTACCTTTAGTAAAATTAGCTTATAGCAAATGTATGCAACATTTTCCTAAACGATTTGAAATATACACATTTATATTTCTGACCTTTATTGCAGTTGTATTGATGGCATTAGAGGAAGATTTACTTGTGCAGGAAGCGGCATCATTCTAGAGGGAGTAATTGGGAGAATACTGCAATGGAAGATAAAAAGTTAAATTTCATAGAGGAAATTGTAAAAAATGATTTAGAAAGTGGTGCGGTCAAAGAGATAATAACTCGTTTTCCACCAGAACCTAATGGTTATCTTCATATAGGGCATGCGAAAGCGATCTGTCTTGATTTTGGAATTGCTCGAGAATTTGGAGGCAAATGTAATCTTCGTTTTGACGACACAAACCCTACAAAAGAAGATACAGAGTATGTGGATTCTATTAAGGAAGATGTCGAGTGGCTCGGTTTTAAGTGGAATAAACTTTGCTATGCTAGTGACTATTTTGATCAGTTCTATGCTTGGGCGGAGGAGTTGATTGAGAAAGGACTTGCCTATGTTGATGACCAAAGTTATGAGGAAATAAAGCAGGGGCGTGGCACCTTAAAAACACCTGGTGTGAATTCACCATTTCGTGACAGAAGCGTCACAGAAAACATGGATTTGTTTCACAGAATGGCTGCTGGTGAATTTGAAGAGGGACAAAAGGTCCTTCGTGCAAAAATAGATATGGCATCAAACAACATGAATTTCAGAGATCCAATAATCTATCGTATTTTGAAAAGAGCACATCATAGAACCGGTAGCAAGTGGAATGTTTATCCAATGTATGACTTCGCTCATGGCTTTGAGGATGCAATAGAGGGTGTTACTCATTCAATTTGCACTTTGGAATTTGAAGACCATAGGCCACTTTATAATTGGTTTATAGATCATGTTTCCGTTCCACATAAGCCACACCAATATGAATTTGCTAGGTTGAATTTGACCTATACACTAATGAGCAAAAGAAAGCTGTTAGAGCTAGTTAGCCTTGGCATTGTGGATGGATGGGACGATCCGAGAATGCCAACAATTTGTGGATATAGACGTCGAGGGTACACGCCTGCATCCTTACGTCGTTTTACGCAAGAAATAGGTGTTGCAAAATCAGACAGCCTTGTAGAAGTTGAGCTTATGCAACACATTTTGCGCGAAGAGTTGAACAAAACTTCAACTCGTGCAATGTGTGTGAAGCATCCATTAAAGGTTACCTTAACAAACTGGGATGACGATTTTATTGATACCTTTGTTGCTGTGAATAATCCAGAAGATGCAGAGGCTGGAACACACGAAATTCACATCGGCAAGACTGTTTATATTGAGCGAGAAGACTTTATGGAAGATCCTGTTAAAGGATTTTTCCGCCTTGCACCAGGACGTGAAGTTCGCTTAAAGTATGCCTATGTTATTAAGTGTGATGAAGTTGTGAAGGACGAAGCAGGAAATGTCGTTGAATTGCTTTGCTCTTGTGATATGGCTACAAGAGGTGGTGACACGCCAGATGGTAGAAAGATTAAAGGCACATTGCACTGGGTCTCCGGATGTGATGCAGTGCCAGTTACGCTCAATATTTACGATCATCTTTTTACATTAAAGAATATGGCGGATATGGAAGAAGGGCGTGATTATAAGGATTACCTTAATCCTAATTCACTTGTTGTGGAAAATGCACTAGCAGAGCCAATGCTTGCTACGGCAAAGCCGCTAGACAAATTTCAGTTTTTACGCCACGGATATTTCTGTTGTGACAAAACAAGCACAAAGGAAAAACCTGTGTTTAATCTCACAGTTGGTCTGAAAGACAGCTGGAAAAAATAGCGATAGAATTACTTTTGTTTCTTGACGGTAATGCTTAATTGGTGTATCATCTTGCTAGATGTTAATAAAATAAATTGTCACAGAAAGGATGATTTTAGTCATGAAGTTTTTTCTAGACACAGCAAACTTTGAAGAAATTAAAGAGGCATATGGTTGGGGCGTTATTGCTGGTGTTACCACAAACCCTTCCCTTGTTTCCAAAGAGGGCAACATTGACTTTTACGCAAGAGTAAAAGAGATTGCTGACTATGTTCAGGGACCAACCAGCGCAGAAGCAACATCGATGGAAAAAGATGTTCTTTTAAAGCAGGCTCTTGAAATCGCAGCGTTGTCACCAAATATTGTTGTAAAAATTCCGTGCTACCCAGATGGACTTGGTGTTGTCAAAGAGCTTTCGAAGAAGGGAATCAAGACGAACGTTACACTTATCTTCTCAGCAAACCAGGCAGTTTTGGCTGCAGCGGCTGGTGCAACTTATGTTAGCCCATTTGTTGGCAGACTTGATGATATCAGCGAAGATGGCATTCGTCTCATTGAGGACGTCAAGGAAGCATTCATCATGGGTGGAAATGATACAAAAATAATTGCAGCAAGTCTCCGTCACCCAGCACACGTTTTAGCATGTGCAAAGGCTGGTGCAGACTATGGCACAGTTCCATTCAAGGTTTTGAAACAGCTCTTCAATCATCCTTTGACGGCAAAGGGAATTGATCAGTTCAATGCTGACTGGGCAAAATTCCTTGCAGCAAAATAATATAAAGCATAATTATTTATAAAAACTTAAAAACGGCCAACGTTTGTTGGTCGTTTTTTTATTATCGCTCCAAAGCAATTTTATGTAGTATAATAGCAGCGTGAAATATTTTTGGGGTGACACAAATGGCAAACAAAATTTTTATTTCGTCTTGTGATGAATCTTTTTTGAAATTTGTAGTTTCAAAATTTGGTGAAGGCGGCGAATACTTTGTAACAGACACTGTAATTAAGGAAATTGGAGAAACAGAAGCAGAAGAATTAGAAAAGAAGTTAATAGGAAATAACTATTTTGCTGACAGTAAGAAAATCAAAATTCTTTTGACCGACTGTGATGGTTGCCTTACGGATGCTGGCTTGTATTACACAGAAAATGGTGACGAAATAAAAAAGTTTAACGCACATGATGGCATGGCATTCAATATGCTAAGAAGTGCTGGTGTAATCTGTGGAATCGTGACTGGTGAAATACGAGAGTTAAACACACGTCGTGCCAAAAAATTACAATTAGATATCTGCTACGGTGGAATTAAAGACAAGCTTTCTGCAGTAAAGGAAATTGCGAAAGATTATAATTGCACGTTAGATGAAATTTGTTACATAGGTGACGACATAAACGATACAGAAGTGTTGCAGAATGTCGGTTTTGCTTGTTGCCCTGCGGATGCATGCTCCGAAGTGCTTTCTGTTGCTGGTTACATTGCAACAAAAGCAGGTGGAGCTGGTGTTATCCGTGAAATTGCAGAATTGATTTTAAAAAACAAAAATAAATAAAATTTATAGACTAACGAGGTAAGCATAATGAACATTTTCGCCAAAAACGAAACAAATCAAAAATTTGCTGCACATGGATTTTTACTTGATAAAAATCTTATACTTCCAAGTCAGTTGGATAACGCATTAGCCACGAAATTAAAGACTATTTTTTTGGCAGAGCAATTCAATGGTCTTGAGGACGAATTTTTAACTGTTCCTACAGAAGATGGACTTTTTGTCTTTGCAGGGCTTGGTGAAAAAAGAGAAAATTCTGATACGGATGTGTTGCGTATTGCTGCTTACAAAGTTGCACGTTTCGTTGCAGAAAGTGGGCGCAACAATCTTGAGCTCTTTGTTCCATGTCTTGATGATACTTCGTCAATAGCGGTAGTAGAGGGTGTAGCTCTGGCAAATTACAGATTTAATAAATACAAAAGTGAGCCAAAAGACAACAAGGAAAAGTTTACGGAGCTTGAAAACGTTGTTATCTATGGCATTGATGAGAGCATAATTCCCTATGCTCTTGCTTCTGTTGAAGCACAGAATTTTGCCAGAAACATTGCTAATGAACCTGGTAACTCAATTCATCCAGAAGAATTAGCACAGATTGCTCAAGATTTGGCGCAAGAATATAACTTAAAATGTGAAATTTGGGACGAAAATAGAATCATAAAAGAAAACCTCGGCGCATTTTATGCCGTTGGCAAAGGGAGTGCTTCTCAGCCACGCCTTATTCACCTTACATATGAGCCAAGCAGTTACAAAAAACATTTAGCACTTGTTGGAAAAGGTATTACATTTGATACGGGTGGTCTTGACTTAAAACCATCTGGCTATATGCTTACCATGAAAGGTGACAAAACGGGAGCTTGCGTTGTGCTTGGTGTTATTAAGTCAATAGCAGAAATGAAGCTGCCTGTTAAAGTGTCATTGTTCATTGCTGCTGCAGAGAATATGCCGGGTGCTGACTCTTATCACCCAGATGATATTTTGACGGCTAGGAATGGTAAAACAATAGAGGTGAATAACACTGATGCAGAAGGTCGTTTGACACTTGCCGACGCATTGTGCCTTGCCTGCGAGCAGAAACCTGATCTCGTTATTGACATTGCGACACTAACTGGTGCTTGTGCTGTGGCACTTGGTTCAACAACAAGTGGGCTTTTCTCCAATAATGGCAAATTAGCGGAGCAAATTTTGTCTGCTTCGGTAAAAACTGGAGAATCTTTCTGGAGACTTCCAATGACAGATAAGCACTTGAAAAAGCAATTAGAAAGCAAATTTGCTGATCTTTCAAATTGTGGTGAGCGTTATGGCGGAGCTATTACAGCTGCATTGTTCCTGCAAGAGTTTGTTACGGAAGGCACACCATGGGCACACCTCGATATTGCTGGGGCAGATTTTGTAAAATCACCGTACGATTATTATACCTGTGGCGCTACTGCATTTGGCGCAAGAACAATTTTTGCTTTGGCAAATGAATTAGCAAAATAGCGAAACAAAAAATAGAAATTAGATGCAAAGGCAGTTGTTAGAAGAAGAAAATACAATATCTCTGCGAGGTTCATTAGAGCGAATTGTTTACCACAATGATGAAAGCAATTATTCTGTCTTGAGCCTCAAGGTTAGCAAACATGCAGACCTTGTTACAGCAGTCGGCATTTTGCCAAATCCTGTACTAGGTGAATTTATGATGTTGAGCGGTGCATGGGTTGATAATCCTCGTTTTGGTATGCAGTTTAGTTTTACCAAGGCAGAAGCATCATTGCCTACAACACTTACTGGTCTTGAAAAATATCTTGCCTCTGGTTTTATTAAGGGAGTTGGAGTGGCAACTGCTGCAAAAATTGTAAATGCTTTTGGTGAAGATACTATCAATGTGCTTGACAATGAGCCAGAAAGGTTGCGTGAAGTTACCGGTCTAAGCGTGAAAAAAGCACAGGAAATTGCGACTGCTTGGAGTGAAAAACAGGACGAGCGACGCATAATGGTATTCCTGCAAAGTTGGGGTCTTGGTACCGGATACGCTAGCCGAATTTTTAAGCAATACGGAGCTGATACAATAGAAATATTAAAAGCAAATCCATATCGCCTAACTCAGGAAGTTTGGGGAATAGGCTTTGCTATTGCGGATAAAATTGCTGCATCAATGGGGGTTGCCCTCACTGCACCAGAGCGTGTATCTGCAGGTGTTGCCTTTGCCCTCAATGAATTTGTGGCACAGGGCCATGTCTTTGCCCCAAAGGAAAAACTTTTGGTACGGACGGCGGAGCTTTTGGGCATTTCAGCAGATATCGTGGAAGAGGGGCTAGAATTAGCGCGCCTTGAAGAAAACGTCATAGTTGAGGATTATATAAACTCTGACGAAGAGGCCAATGAAGAGGATAAACAAATAGAGTCGGCAGTATATCTTCCAGCCTTTCATTATTCAGAAGTAAAGAGTGCGGAAAATTTAGCTGCACTTGTTGCCTCACCTTTTCAGATGCAGTTTGTGAATTTCGAGCAATATTTGCCTGCTTTGGAGCAGGATATGGGGCTAACATTGGCGGAAACACAGAAAGAAGCAATAAAAACAGCTCTTGCTTCAAAGGTTATGGTGATAACCGGTGGACCTGGAACTGGCAAAACTACGATAATTCGCGCTGTGCAAAAATTAAAAGAATATGCTGGATTTAAGGTGGCACTTGCCGCACCAACTGGCAGAGCTGCAAAAAGAATGAGCGAGGCTACAGGTTGTGGGGCAAAGACAATCCATAGATTACTGGAGTGTCAGGGCACGGCAGATGTGGGGCTTAACTTCTTGCGTGATGACAAAAATCCTCTTGATTTTGACCTCATCATTTTGGATGAAGCTTCGATGATAGATCAGGTTCTGTTTCATCATATATTAAAGGCTATAAGAAAGGAAGCTAGCCTAATTCTTGTTGGAGATATAAATCAACTTCCATCTGTTTCTTCGGGGAATGTTTTGGAAGATGTTATCGACTCTGGAATTTGCCCTGTTGTCAGGCTGAATCAGATTTTTCGTCAAGGAAAAGAAAGTCGAATAATTACAAATGCCCACATGATAAATAATGGTGAAATGCCAAACTTGCAAAATTTAAGAGACAGCGATTTTTATTTTATAGAGACAACGAGCGAAAATGACCAGTTTATACCAGAAGAGGAACAAAAGGCAGAAACGGAAAGGCGTACGCTAGATGTAATAAAGCGTCTTGTTACACAGAACATTCCTCGCACATTTGGTTTTGATCCATTAAAGGATATTCAAGTTCTTTGCCCAATGCACAATGGAATAACTGGAACAAAGCGGCTAAATATAGAGCTTCAACAGGTCTTGAACAGAAATGGTGGCGAGGGCATAGAGCGTTTCGGCTTTCGTTACAAGATCGGTGACAAGGTTATGCAGATAAAAAATAATTATGATAAGGATATCTATAACGGTGACATTGGCATAATTACCGAAATTGATATGCAGGATAAAATGATGCTTGTTTCCACCGACTCAGGGGACGTCTGTTACGAGTTTACTGAGCTTGATGAGCTAGCCCCAGCCTATGCAATTTCTGTTCATAAGAGTCAGGGCTCAGAATACCCCGTTTGTATTGTCCCATTATTGACACAACACTACATAATGTTACAAAGAAATTTGCTCTATACTGCAGTAACAAGAGGCAAAAAATTAGTTGTGCTTGTGGGGTCAAAGAAAGCACTTGCTATTGCTGTTTCCAACAACCAAACCAAGGTGCGTTGGACGAGGCTAAAGGAAAGGCTTCAAACCTACATGAACAATCATTAATTTATTTTTTGGCAATTTGCGAATTTGAAATTTAGCAATTTAAAAATTGGTTATTTTTTTTAACTCAATATTAAAAAAAATGAAGAAAAATAGGGCAAAGTGGAATTTGAAACAAGCCTTTGCCTTGTTTTTTTTGCCTAACAGGTGTAAAATACTGATTAAGATTAGGAACGTGGGGTGTAACCATGGGAAAATTGATGGACAGCGTCGGATGCAAAATTTTAGAAATTTTGCAAGAAGAAGGAAGAGTTTCTTATAACGATCTTGCAACAAGGGTTGGTTTGTCTTCGCCTGCAGTTGCAGAAAGAATTAAAAGAATGGAAGATCAAGGAATCATACGGGGATATAGAGCTGTGGTAAATTATCCTGAAATAGGTTATGGCATTACTGTTTTTGTTCGTGTTGTTATTGCTGCAAACAAGATCCCAGAGCTTGAAGAACTTGCACAAAAAATTCCAGAGGTTATAGAAACGCACCATGTTACGGGGACAGATGGCATGATATTAAAAGTAATATCTGGTAGTATGGAGCGACTTGAAGAAATTTTGCGTGAAATTGCTGCTTATGGGAAAACAAACACATCTCTAGTGCTTTCTTCGCCAATAAATGGTAAGGTGGTTTACCCGCTAAACGTCAAACGAGAAAAATAAAACGAACAAATTGATAAACGAGATATGGAGTTGTAATAATGGATACAAATTCAAAACAGAGTGGACTTTTTGAAATAGGTAGAGTCATTAACCTTCCTGTTGAAGATGAAATAAAAACTAGTTATCTAAACTATGCAATGAGTGTTATTATTGGTCGTGCTTTGCCTGATGCGCGTGACGGCTTGAAGCCGGTTCAACGCCGTGTGCTTTATGCAATGCTTGAACTTGGTGTTCGCCATAATACAGCATTCAAAAAATCTGCTCGTATTGTTGGTGAAGCAATGGGTAAGTATCACCCACATGGTGACTCGTCAATTTACGATACTATGGCAAGACTTACACAAGATTTCTCCATGAGATATCGCCTCGTTGATGGACAGGGTAACTTTGGTTCTATAGATGGTGACTCCCCTGCAGCTATGCGTTACACAGAGGCAAGACTTCATGCTATGGGTGAAGAAATGTTGGCAGATATCACAGAAGACACAGTTGATTGGATGCCGAATTTTGATGAATCCTTGCAAGAGCCGGTAGTTCTTCCTTCAAAATTACCCAATTTGATTATAAATGGCACAACGGGTATTGCCGTTGGTATGGCCACAAATATGCCACCACATAACCTTGGTGAAACGGTTGATGCATGTTGCGCTGTGCTAGATAATCCTAATATTGAATTAGGAGAGCTTATGCAATATATTCCAGGTCCAGACTTCCCAACAGGTGGAATAATACTTGGCAGAGACGGAATAATTGATGCTTATCGCACTGGTCGTGGTAGAATTGTTGTTCGTGGTAGAACCGAGATTGAAGAAAAGGGTAAGAAAACTGCAATCGTTATAACGGAAATTCCGTATATGGTGAATAAAACTACCTTGATTGAAACGATTGCAAAGGGAGTCCAGACAGCTCAGATTGATGGTGTCAGCGACCTTCGTGATGAATCTGATAGACATGGAATGAGAATTGTTGTTGAGCTTTCTCGTGATGCTGATCCAGCCTTGGTCTTGCGTCAACTTTATACAAGAACACAGCTTCAAAGTACATTTGGCGTTATTAATCTTGCTGTACTTGATGGAACGACTAAAGAACTTTCCTTGATGGATATGATAAATGTCTTTTTGAATCACAGGAGAGACGTTGTCCGTCGTCGAACAGAATTCCGTTTGAAAAAGGCAGAAGACAGACGTCATATTGTAGAGGGACTCTTAAAAGCTCTTGATGTTATTGATCAAGTTATAAAGATAATTCGTGGTAGTTCTACTGGCCAGGAAGCAAAAAATAATCTTGTTGAGCAGCTTGCTTTCAGTGAAATTCAGGCACAGGCAATTCTTGACATGAGGTTGCAGCGTCTTACTGGATTAGAAAGAGAAAAACTTGATACTGAGTTGGCTCAACTTTTGATGGATATTGAGCGTTATAACAGCATCCTGTCAAGTAGCATAATCCTTGATTCTGTCATCAAGCAAGAACTTCAAGATTTAAAGAGTGCTTATAATGACAAACGTCGCACGGATATTGAAAATGCTGTTGAAGAAACAACAGCTGATCAGCTTATTCCAGAAGAAAATATAGCTGTTACATTAACGCATGATGGCTACATCAGGCGTACTAACCTCGATGATTACCGTGTACAGCAGCGTGGAGGCAAGGGGGTAAAGGGAGCTCCTACTCGTGCGGAAGATATTATTTCCGCTGTGGCTACGACAACAACGCATCGTACACTTTACCTATTTACAACAAAGGGAAGAGTGTTTGGTGTTCGTGGCTTAAATCTTCCAGAACCAAAGACCGGTAAGGGCAAACTCATAGGTACAATTGTTCCATTGGAAGAAAATGAAAAGGTTGTAGCATTAAAGGATAGTGATCTTGGTGGTGCAAAATATGTATTCTTCCTGACGAAGAATGGAACAGCAAAGCGCTTACCGATTGAAGAACTTGATGGTTTGAATAGAGCTGGTCGCCGTGTCCTCGGTATTGCTGATGGTGATAACATTGCATCTATTTGTTTTACGAATGGTGAGGATGAGCTACTCTTTACTACTGGACTGGGGCAAACTTTGCGAGTTGCAGAAGAGGAATTTAGACCACTCGGCAGAACTGCTCGTGGAGTACTTGGTATTAGACTTGATGATGGCGACTTTGTTGTTGGCTGTGATGTTGTTTCTGACAAACGAAAGGTGTTGTTTGTTTCAGAAAATGGCATAGGTAAGAGAACGAGCTATGAAGAGTTTACATGTCATCACAGGGGTGGTTTTGGTGTAAAAACTATGAAACTCAATGACAAGACGGGTAGTCTTGTTGGTGCTTGGGGTGTTGAAGAAGATCAAGAGCTTTTTGTAATTACGACTAAAGGTAGAATGGTTCGCATTGGCGCTTCTGAAATTTCTGTATTATCTCGTATTGCTACTGGTTATACTGTTGTTTCACTTGATGAGGGAGACAGTGTTTGCGATGTAAGCATTATAGACAGCATGGAACAGATTGAGGATTAGCTAAAATGAAAATTGCAAAGGACGGTTTTGCTTCACTTGCTTTACTCTTAGCCTTAGCTGTAACCTCGTTTATTGGTTCAAAGGTCATAGGTGTAATTTTTCTGATATGTTTTGTGTTCTTCCTTTGGTTTTTCCGTGATCCAGAAAGAACGCCAGAGCGTGAGTTGGCTGAAAGCGATTTTTTGTCTCCGGCTGATGGTAAGGTTACTGAAATATTGGAAACTGATACAGAATTTATGGGGCATGCCACGAAAATTGGTATCTTTATGAGTGGTACAGATGTACATGTAAACCGCTTCCCATGCGATGGTAGAGTAGTTTTTACAAAATATGTTCCTGGCAAAAAATGGTTAGCCATTGCACCCAAGGCAAGTGAAATCAACGAAAGATATTACGTTGGTGCAGAGGGAAAATTTGGACGTTTTATGCTTGTGCAGATTGCAGGCATAATGGCACGTCGCATTGTGGTGCGTTCAAAAATTAATGATAGTTTTGTACGTGGAGAGCGTTACGGCATGATAAAGCTGGGGTCAAAGGTTGACATCTATTTGCCAAATGGCATTGTGCCAACAGTGCTGGTTGGCCAGAGAGTGTTTGCCGGAACGACAATAGTAGCAACTGGAAAGGCAAACAGTTAGGGCTTGAAAATGGAACAGAAACAAGAGCAAAAAGAAAAAAGAGAATCAAAGTCAAAGAAGTATTACTATAAATACAGGCAAAAGAAGCAAAACAGACAAAACCAAAAATATCCATTTCAGGTTAAAATGGTGATACCGAATGCAGTTACCAGCGGAAGTATTTTTTGTGGAATGTCCTCATTGATACTTGCTAGCAATGGTAAATTTCGTCAAGCTGCGTGGCTGATATTTTTTGCTTGTTTCTTTGACTTAATGGATGGCAGGATTGCACGCAAACTTGGTTCATCTTCTTCATTTGGCGTTGAATTGGATAGTCTTGCGGATGCAATAAGTTTTGGTGTTGCGCCAGCTTTTTTAGTTTATGCGGCATATTTTAGTGATCTTGGTATTATTGGTCATATTGTTGCATCTTTTTATGCACTGTGTAGTGTGCTTCGTCTTGCACGTTTTAACATTTCTACGAATGTGCCAGATGGTTATTTCTATGGTCTTCCGACACCGGCAGGTGCTTTGACACTTGCCTCTTCTCTTTTTCTTCCTCTTCCTGTTACACCTGATATTGCCATGGCAGCTACTGGCATTATTGGTTTTCTCTTGGTATCTAATATAGTTTATGCAAATTCCAAAAAAATGAAGAAAGATAACATAAATCGCTTAGCTATGCTAATACTTTTTGTTATCGTTGGAGGGCTGACATATTTCTTGAGAAGTGGTGTCCTCTTTATCCTATGTTCTTTTTATGTTTTGACAGGAATCTTGGGAATAGATGTATCAAGTTGGTTTATCAAAAAAGATAAGGGTGTTACTGAGGAATCATTTGGAGGTTAGCTATGAAACAGTTATTGACAGGTAATGAGGCGTTAGCTCGTGGCGCGTGGGAAGCTGGGCTTTCTGTCGCTTCTGCATATCCAGGAACGCCTTCAACTGAAATTTTGGAAAATCTTGCACTGCATAAAGACATATGCACCGAGTGGGCTCCAAATGAGAAGGTTGCACTTGAAGTTGCAAGTGGTGCGTCTATTGCAGGAGTTAGAGCCATTGCTGCCATGAAGCATGTTGGTCTTAATGTTGCTGCTGATCCCCTCTTTACCATGGCTTATATTGGCTCACTTGGTGGATTAGTCGTTGTGTCTGCTGACGACCCTGGTATGTTCAGCTCGCAAAATGAGCAGGATAACAGACTATACGCTCCTCACGCACATATACCAATGATAGAGCCATCAAATAGCCAAGAAGCTTATGACTATATAAAAGAAGCATTTGACCTTTCAGAGAAATTTGATGTTCCGGTCTTGTTCCGTATGACAACACGTATTTGTCATAGCAAGACTGTTGTTGAAGTCGGTGATAGAGTTGAGCATCCGGCATTGCAGTATGTAAAAAATGTTGGTAAAAATGTAATGGTTCCTGCTGCAGCAAAGGTAAGAAAAACAATTTTGACAAAGCGTTTGCAGGAGCTTGAAAAATTTTCTGAGGCTACAGAGTTAAATCGAGTTGAATATGCTAGTGATGGCAATAGAAGAATTGGTGTTATTACATCTGGCGTTTCTTATAATCACGCAAGAGAAGTGTTTGGTGATACAGTTTCTTATCTGAAGCTTGCCTTCACATATCCATTACCACCCCAAAAAATTTCAAATTTTGCCTCACAATTTGAATCGATTTACGTAATAGAAGAAAATGAGCCATATTTAGAAAACTTTGTCAAGCAGCTTGAAATTAAGTGCCATGGTAAAGACCTTTTGCCCTGGGAAGGAGAGCTTGATTCCTTGACCATTGCAAAAGCCTTTGGTATGGCTTCGGAAAATGTAAATTTTGCGCATGGGCTTGATTTGCCACCGCGTCCACCAGTGCTTTGTCCAGGTTGCCCACATAGAGGTTTTTATTATGAGGTATCAAAATTCAAAGACATTGTAGTTACTGGAGATATTGGCTGTTACACCCTTGGGGCTGTTCCACCACTTTCGAGCATTGACACCTGTATTTGCATGGGAGGCTCAATCTCTGCCGCCTGTGGTTTTGCTCATGCTGATCATTTTGCAAAAACTGGTAAAAAATTCCTTGGGGTCATAGGAGACTCGACATTCTTCCATTCAGGTATTACTGGGCTTATCAATGCGGTTGTTAATAAGGCTCCAATAATTGTTGCGATACTTGATAATAGAATTACCGCAATGACGGGGCACCAGGAGAACCCTGGAACTGGGAGGACATTGCAGGGAGAGGTAACACATCAAGTTGATCTTATTGCACTTTGCAAGGCCTGTGGTGTTAAGGATGAGAATATTAGAGCAATCGATCCCTATAACATTTTAGAAACGAGAGAAGCAATTAGGCTTGCGCATGATGCCACGGAAGTATTTGTTATAATTGCAAAGCAACCATGTGCCTTGATAAAGTCTGTTATGAAGGCACGCGCTAGAATGAAATGTTATGTTGATCAGTCAAAATGTATTAAGTGTAAAATGTGTATGAAAGCGGGTTGCCCCGCTTTGTGCTTCCAGAATGGTCAGATCATTATTGATAAGACAATGTGCAATGGTTGTGAAATTTGTGCACAAATTTGCCCCAAACAGGCAATAATGAAGGAGGAGTAGCCATGGCTCAAGATACGAAAAGTATTTTATTAGTTGGAGTCGGCGGTCAAGGAACTATTCTTGCTTCAAAGATTCTTTCGCAAGGGTTACTTCATTTTGGTTTTGATGTCAAAATGTCTGAAATACATGGTATGAGTCAGCGTGGTGGAAGTGTTACGACACATGTCCGCTTTGGAAAAAAAGTAGATTCACCAATAATTTCCAAGGGCTCAGCAGACATCCTTGTTGCTTTTGAAAAGGTAGAAGCAGCAAGATACCTTGATTTCCTGAAACGAGATGGAAAACTTATTGTCAATAATTATGAAATTTATTCCTTGCCAGTTATTACTGGAGTGGCGAGTTATCCGGAAGATGTTACAGATAAATTAAAGACAATTGTTAATGATACAAAAGTTTTTAATGCATTTGAGTTGGCAGATAAGCTTGGAAATTCTAAGGCACAAAACATCGTGTTGCTAGGTGCTCTTGTTGCTGGAATTGGACTTGCTGAGTTGGATTGGAATAGCGTTCTAGAGGAGCTTATTCCAGAAAAAATGCTTGACCTAAATAAAAAGGCTTTTGAATTAGGATTAATGTTGTAAAAAAAAAGTTTCGCTTCTTTTAGAAGCGAAACTTTTTTTATACAATATTATTAATTGTTGTCTGTTACCTTTAGTTTGCTGTTTCCTTTTGAGTCAATGTTAAGCGTCAAAAGTGATTTACAGTCTTTTCTCAATTTTAATTTTGGTTTTGCATTAGCTATGATTGTAGCAACGCCGACGACATTTGCTTTAAATTGTTCTGCCATTTGAAGCATACCTGTGATTGTGCTTCCGCCACGGAGGAAGTCGTCTACAATTAGGACACGTGACTTTTGTTCTATTTGACGTGTTCCCATATACATTGTGCGAACATCGCCATTGGAAGTGGGGAAGTGAACAGCAACAGCTGCACCATCACTTGCACGATTACGGAATCGGCAAACTGAAAGTTTTGCGCCAAGTGCCTGTGCGACATAGATAGCGACTGGAATGCCCTTTACCTCGCTTGTAAGAACTGTATCAACCTTTGTGTTAGCATAAAGACTTGCAATGCAATATGCAAGCTTAAATGCGATATTAGGTTGGAAAATCAAATCACTGTAGTAGATGAGCCCACCAGGAAGAATACGGTCGGGATTTGAAAGTTCAACTGCTAATTCAGATAAGAACTTTTCCCTGATGTCTTTCCTTAAACGAGGAATAAAAGTAGCTCCACCAGCTCTTCCCTTACCGACTGTGAAAGAGCCAAGTCCAAGCTCGGCGATGGCATTACTAATTGCACTTATGTCCTCACTAATAATTGTCTTGGAGACATCAAACTCATTTGCATATTCAGTAAGTGAATATGGAAACGTAGGACGAAATAAAAAATCTGATAATAAACTTACAAGACGAAGATTTCTTTGACGACGCATTTTAAATTACCTGCCTTTTCTTTATAAAATTAAATTTGTTAAACGTACTTTGCGCAGTGCAAGCAGTTCCAAATGAATCATAAAGTGCAAAGAAGCAACTACCACTTCCAGAAAGTCCGTAGGCTAAGGCTGAAGTTTCTTCCGCTTCCCGAGCAAGCAAATCATATTCATTGTGGTGGTTGCGTGCTACATGCCAAAAGTCATTTGGTAAAAGTCCTACATGCTTGTTTGCTTTTAAAAGAGAAACAATTTCGAGACTACGAGAGACGTAAAACTCGTCGCTAACTTGTTTGTTAGCATTAATCTCGTCTATTTCCTTATATGCAAGAGCAGTATTTATTTGCCAATCTGGAAAAAGTAGGAGAGCGGGAAGTGCAATAGTACTTTCAAGTGGCTCAATTATTTCTCCGATGCCCTTAACGAATGCAAGTGGAGCGCTTTGAGTTAAAAACGGAATGTCGGCACCCAAAGTTGAAAGTTCCGTCATAGAAAAATTAACACCAAAATTTGTATGTAGAAAATCTAGCACCGCAGCAGCATTACCACTTCCGGCTCCAATACCGCTACCAGTAGGATAAAACTTTTCAAGAGTAATGTCGAAATAAGGTAATTCATTCATTTTGCCTCTTGCAAGCTTCAAAGATTTTGTTACCAAATTTTCTCCACAAATGATTGCGTTTTTTATACTCAAAACATCCATTAACATATTACATGAAGTTGAATTTATTGTCAATACCTCTGTTGCATTTTTTTTCAAAAAAATTGAAAATAAATTATGGTATCCATTGGGGCGTTTACTTGCAACAAACAATGTAATGTTTAATTTTATTGGACAATTAATTTTGAGAACTTTATTCATAAGTTACCCCTATATAATTTCCTGCCAAATTAAATTGGCAACACGCATTCCCTTTTGTGTCATATAAATTTTACTATCATTTTGTGCCACAAGACCAGAGGGAAGAAGCATTAGTTTATTTGAGATTTCATTTAGCATCTTACTACCAAATTTTGATATAAAGTTTTTTTTGTCTATTCCATTGGTTGTTCGTAATAAAAGAACCGCTGCTTCCCTAGCGGATTTTGCTCTTGACAGTATTTCTCCTGCAGCTACTGGAAGCTTCATATCATTTATCATTTTTGCGTACAGTTTTACATTGTTGGTATTCTGGAATCTTTGTCCCATGATAAAACTGGCTGCAGAAACTCCCAGACCTATGTAGTCTTTGCCAGTCCAGTAAGCCATATTGTGCCGGCTTTCCTCATGTGGTTTTGCAAAATTTGAAATTTCATATTGATAAATTCCTTTTTTTTTGAGATACCAAATAGCATAACGATATTCTTCATAGCCGTCAGTCATAGAATCTTTGGGTAAATTTTGCCAAGGGGTGCCATGCTCTAAGGAAAGTTGATAAAGCGAGACATGCCCTACGCCACTTGTAACTAATTCTTTTAAGCTTCTAGCGTAGGAGTAAAAATTTTGATGGGGTAGGGAATAAATAATATCTCCGCTTGTGCGAAATCCTGAAGCCAAACATGCAGAAATTGCTTCATGAGCCTGGCGTGCTGTGTGACATCTTCCCATCATCTGCAATTCGGAATCATCAAAACTTTGAACACCAATACTGATTCTAGTTACACCAGCATCACGAAAAATATGAATATGCTCTGCACGCAATGTGCCAGGGTTTGCTTCTACAGTAATTTCTGCATTTGAATTAAATTTTAAATTTTTAAATAAAAAATCTGAAAAATCCTGCCATAATAGTGGTGAGATAACCGTTGGAGTGCCGCCTCCTATGTAAAGAGTATCGAGCAATAGGTTGTGCTTTTGTTTAACTAATAATAGTTCCTTTTGCAAATGTTTCAAATAAAACTCTATCTCGCCACTTTGGGGAACATGACTAGCAAATGAGCAGTAGTTACACTTTTTTACACAAAAGGGAATATGAATATATAAATGTGCAATGTTCATTAGTTTTCTTTTTTGCTAACATCCATAAAGGCGAGGAAGGCTTCCTGTGGAATTGCAACACGCCCAACTTGTTTCATACGTTTTTTCCCTTCTTTTTGTTTTTCAAGAAGCTTTCTCTTTCTTGTAACGTCGCCGCCGTAGCATTTTGCCAATACGTCCTTGCGTACAGCCTTTATGTTCATACGGACAATGACCTTCTTGCCAATAGCGGCTTGAACTGGGACTTCAAAAAGCTGTCGTGGAATAAGCTCCTTTAATTTTTCTACGAGTGCAAACCCTCTGTGGTAAGCGTCATCTGCATGGCATATAAATGAAAAGGCATCAACTGGTTCCTCTTGTAATAGGATGTCAACCTTTACAAGCTTTGCTGGAATGAATCCTATGTGCTCATAGTCTAGTGATGCATAGCCGCGTGTGCAGGATTTTAATCTATCATGAAAATCTAAGATAAATTCGGAAAGGGGCATTTTGTATGTTAGGCGGACCCTTTCTGGTGTTAGGTAATCCATGCCTACATAAGTGCCACGTTTTTCTTGACAAAGCTGCATAGCCGGTCCGACGAAGGTTTCTGGAATAAAGATTGCAAGTTTTATATATGGTTCACGAATTTCTTCTATCTTGGTAGTGTCGGGGAATTCAGAGGGTTTGTGTGCCTCAATTATGCTACCGTCTGTCAGTGCAATTTGGTAAACAACATTTGGTGAAGTAGCTATGAGGTCGACGCCGAATTCACGTGTGAGGCGTTCTCTTGCAATTTCCATGTGAAGAAGCCCGAGAAAACCACAGCGGAAGCCAAAACCTAGTGCTGCGGAATTTTCTGGTGCAAAGGAAATAGCACTGTCATTTATTTGAAGTTTTTCGAGTGCATCACGTAATTGGTTGATGTCTTCTCTTTCTATGGGGTAGAATCCACAAAAGACAACCGGCTTTACCTTCTTATAACCGGCAAGTGGTGTAGTGGCAGGATGACTTGTGCTTGTTACAGTGTCGCCTACATGGGCTTCATCAATTGATTTTATTGAAGCTGCAATGTAACCAACATCACCAGGTAGCAATACATCTGTCTTTGTCTGAACAGGCTTAAAAAAGCCTACTTCGTCAACATCGTAATCCATGCCGGTAGCCATAAAACGCACCTTGTCTCCTGGACGAATTGAGCCATTTACCACACGAAGATAGCAAATGACCCCCTTGTAATTATCATACACAGAATCAAAAATTAAAGCTTGTAATGGAGAATTGATATCTCCTCTTGGAGATGGAATCTTCTGTACAATTAGCTCCAATAGCTCTGGAATGCCTTTACCGGTTTTGGCAGAAACTTCTGCTGCGTCAAGAGCGTCTATCCCGATAATCTCTTCTATTTCCTGCCTTACTGTATCGGGATGTGCGGAGGGAAGATCAATTTTGTTGAGAACAGGTACAATTTCCAAATCAAGCTCTATAGCTTGGTAACTATTAGCAACAGTTTGAGCCTCAACGCCCTGGGTTGAATCAACAACCAAAATGGTGCCGTCGCAAGCAGCAAGGGAGCGAGAAACTTCATAGGAAAAATCAACGTGGCCAGGAGTGTCAATCAGGTTTAGGGTATAGTTATTGCCGTCTTTTGCTTTATATTCCATGCGAACTGGGACAGATTTTATCGTTATGCCTCTTTCTCTTTCAAGCTCGAGCATATCAAGCATTTGGTTTTTTAGGTTTCTTTTGTCTATTGTGCCTGTTGCCTCCAATAGTCTGTCTGCTATTGTGCTTTTGCCGTGGTCAACATGGGCAATGATACAAAAATTTCTTATTAACCTGAGGTCATGTGCCATAAGTACTTCTCCGAAATTGAAATTGCTAGAATTTGAAATTTAAACCGTCTAAGATAGTCCCAAACGGATCCTTAAGAAAGCCACCCTTTTCCTTTTTGGTGCTAGTTGTAGGTCCTAAAGGAATGGAATATTTGAATGTAACCTTTGTATCTCCCTTTAGTCCCATTGACTCTGCATCTGGATCATGTGATGAATGAGGAATTTCCCAATTTATGTCTTTTAAAATGGTATTTTCCATTTTTAAGCGAGAAAATTTTACATTATCTACTGTGCCACCTATGTGCATATCAATGATTCTAAATTCTCGCTGAGATACTCCCTTAATAAGGCTTTTGAGCATTCCTCCGAGTAGTGCTCCTGTGTCAAAATCTTCATCCTTAGTTAATTTACGAACGCCCTGGCGTAGAAGTATACTAGAAGCGTCAAGCACGGAATTCAAAGCTTTGATATTAACCTTTGTTTGAAGAGACATATTAATCTTTCCTTCCCTGGTCAGAACACCATCTAAGGAAGCGTAGTTATATAAAGAATTGCCATCAGGAGCTACTGCTTGGGTTCCAGGCAAGATTGTTAAGTCTCCAGATTTGTATGTGAACGGAATATTGATGGCGGCAAATTTTATAGTTTTTTCTCCAGTGAATTTGTATGCAGATTTAATTGCTTCAAATCCACTAATTTCACCATCCTTTAATTTCAAAATTCCGTTTGTAGTGTTGGTAGATAGTCGTCCTTCTTTACCAGTAGCAGTAGCTTCTAGCTGAAGTTTTCCAGATATTTTTTCAGGTTTATTTGCAAAAATAATAGGTGATATCTTTGCTAAATCTATGTCTTCAGTTTTCAGATCAACCTGGTAGACGTCATCTGTAATACTAAGCTTATAGTTATATAAAATTTCACTACCACATATCTTGGCTTTTGCGTTTGGCGCGGAGAGTGTTTCTTTATTCAACCTAATTGGAAAGCGGATATCTGTTATTGGAATTCCGTAAACAGTAATCTTGTTTGATGTAAGATTACCTCTTGCTATAACTCCATTTTTCTCGCCGTGAAAACCAGCACGGAAGTTAACAATTCCACGGATGTTGTGGTAAGGGTTGTTAGTAATTTTTATATTAAATTGGTCAAGAGGAACGTCTTTTCCTACCAATTGTGCAAAATATTTCCAATTGTTATCTGAGTCCACGAATAATTTTGCTTTTGCTTCAACCGTTCCTTCGCGAAGTAAAACTGAAACAGGTGCAATTACTGCTCTATAAGCATTTCCTGTAAAATGCATTGTCCCCTTAGGAAGAGGGTGGTGTATGTAGGCTGCCTGTTCCACAGCAACGTCTCCTGTGTATTGGGGATTCGAAAGTGTACCTGTAATATGGCTTTTCATTGTGACGTAGCCCTGAAGTCCACGTATTGCCGGAACAAGTTTTAATGCTAATATGTAGAGGTTTAAGTCATGGCAATTAGCTGTTAAATCTAGTTTTCCATTTTTAATGTTGGTAAGCCCTTGGGGTAAAAAGATTTTGCCGAAGATAACACTATCTGAGTCGAATATGTCTGCGGCTATTTTTTTGACTTTTATTTCTTTAGGTGTACCGTAGATTTCTGCATTTATCATTTTGAATGGGATTCTGCCAAGGGTAATATTTGGAGATGATATGTGTAATTTCCAATTAGTACCTCCGGCAACTCTTGCAGAAGAAATTTTTCCACTCACACGTCCTTTTAATTTGTATGGTAATTTTAGCATTTGAGCAATGGTAGCTATGTTAAAATTGTTAGCTGAACCGTTGCAGTCAAAAGCTAAAGATTGATTAGCATTTCCGAGATATATTTTTGCATTCAAGAAGAAAGAACCGTCATCTATGGCAAGCTTTATATTTTTAAGTGTAATTGCATTATCGGAATAAACGATATCTGCATTGATACCGGAGATTGTAATGCCATTAAGCTTTCCCTTTGAAGTGGTAAGCTTTGCATTAACAATTGGAGATGTCCTATTGCCAGTTACTGACCAAGTAAGTTTTACATCTGCGTCAGCCTCAAGCCCAGTGGAATTTTCTATTGTTTCACGGAATGCTGAGAGTTTTAACCCAAAAGATTCTCCGCGGAAATTGAGTCTTCCTTGTGAATCAGTTGCGCCCTTAGCTATAAATTTAGCACCTTGCCAAGAGAAAGACCAATTTTTGATGGTGTAAATTTCCTTGCTTAAATTTGCTGAAATGTCCGCTGTGATTTTTGTTATGTCGCCGTAGAAATTTGTTTTTAGCCTATCTGTTGCAACCTTTGCTTCCAGTGCAAGATTGTCTGGCGTGCCTTTTAGCGTGCCATTTATTTTTATATTGCCATCAAAGCCATAGCTGTCGCCTACCAGTGCATTTAGAATCTTTTTTACAGGGAGCCCATCTGCAAAGTATTTTAAGTTATTTTGACCATTTTTGAAAGAAAGTTGTCCTTGTACACCAAGTTTTTTGTTTTCAAGCAGTGCGTTAAAATTTATTTTTCCAACTGGAGTGCCGTTAAAGTTTGTTTCAATGGTTATCTTGTTTAAGTTGAGTCCATTGTAAGAAATGTTTGATTGTGAGGCTTTTATAGAACCAGTCAAGGCATTGAGAGGGCCGTTAATGTTGGCATTCAACGATGAGATATTTCCCTTGAGCCCTTTTGCATCAATATTAGACGTGTCTTTTATGAATGAAATAAGATTGTCAAACTTTATGTTTTTAATGTTTGCATTTAGCTTTAAGTGTTCCTTGTTCTTTTTTGAGTCATAAACAAAGTTTCCCTTCAATGTGGAGTTAAAAATTTCTCCTCTGTCTACTGTAACGTGAATAACTTCATCGTTTACTCCCCAATCAAGAGCAATATTGTTGGCAAGTATGCCAAATATTTTGCCATTAGTTAATGTCCCATTGCCGAAAGATTTTATGTCATCACTGTTAAAGACGAAATTGAATTCTCCCCCCAGTTTTCCTGATGCATCAAGCTGGGTTACGGCAGGTATAATAGAAGCGATAGATTTTAAGTCAAGATTACTTGTCTTTGCCGTGATAGAAGATTTTGCTGGGAACTTGCCAGACAAAACGAGATGCCCAATATTTCTATTGTTGTTAGTAACAGATAAAACAAGACTGTCAATTTTAGCACGGCTCGTTCCTAAATCATCTGCTGCACCGTTTAACGCTAAATCGTACGATTTAATTCTGCCTTTTACATCAAGGTGAACAGAATCTTTTGCGTCTATGAAGGAAGTCAGGTGCGTCAGAGTTAAAAGGTTTCCAGCAATAATGTCATCTTCAAAATAAATCTTTGTGTTTGTCGCGTCTAATTTGGCGATTGGTAGATTTATGTAGAATAAGACTTCTTTAATAATTTCGTCTGCTGTCATTGTGGAGTTTGGGTCACTTGGAAAGGTGGCATTGATTGCAGGAATATCAACTACTAGATTTTTTGTCGTTAATTTTGCTAGACGTAATGTGAGCAAATCCCTAAGAGTGAAGTCAATTTTGCCTTCTGCTAGGGTTACGAAATTTCCTTTTCCTTTTATGGCTAAATTTTTTACGCTATAGCCTTTGAAAAGATTACCGGTGATATCCATTTTTAGAGAAAGATCTGATTCTGATAGGGCTGGAGTAAGGTATTTATTTATGATAAACTTTAGTCCTAAATCTGCGTCGGTCGCTGCATACAAAAAGCCAACAAAAAAAATGGCAAGACATGCAAGAATAACAAAAGAGCGCAGAAGTGCCTTGCCTCTTGCAAGTTTACTTTTAGGTAGTGTGTTGCTCTCTATATTTTTCTTTACTTCGTCTGCCATTAGCCTATCCTCTAAATAAATAAAATTAACTTGTAATTCTACCATAAAAAATTGTTTTTTTACGCATGTATCATAAAATGAAATGAAAAAATAAAATCCATTATGAATCAACTCTTTTGCAAAACAAAAAAGGAGACATCACAAATGTTGCTTGTGGTGTCTCCTTTTTTTGCAAATATCTTAAAATTCTTATTGAATCATGGCATTTTTGTGTTGCAATTACAGCATTTTTTTCTTTTTAGTGCAGAAAAAAGTCTGCATGGCTAATTTCAGCTATTGCTCTAAGGTAACTTGTCATTATCTCATTGCTTCTAAGATGATGTCTCTAGCTTTTATTGCCTCTTCCTTTGTCGTATTAGTTGTGTCACGCAGAGGATAACCTATTCCAAGTTTTTCATATTTTGAAATCGCCATATTATGATATGACAAAATTTCCAATGCATTAATATTTTTTAAGTTTTTTAGAAACTGTCCTAATCTCTCAAGCTCTTCTCTTTTGTCTGTAATACCAGGAACAATGACGTGTCTAATCCAAACCGGGATGTTTTTTTCTGAAAGATATCTTGCAAAATCCAAGATATTTTTGTTTTCATGCCCTGTCAGTTTCTTATGCTCTAGGTTATCAATATGTTTTATGTCCAAAAGCACTAAATTTGTAACTGAGAGCAATTTATCAATAGGAGCAAGATTGTTTCTGTCAAAATAGACCCCAGATGTATCAAGTGCCGTGTGAATATTTCTAGCATTGGCTTTTGCAAAAAGCTCTGTAACAAATTCTATTTGTGCCATCGGTTCGCCACCTGTTACAGTAATACCGCCATGTGAAAAAAATTCTTTCAAGCTGTCAAAGCGCGCTAAAATTTCCTCACTTGTCATTGGTGAATTTTGCTCAAAAGTCCAAGTGTCTGGGTTATGGCAGTAAAGGCACCTCATGGGGCACCCTTGCAAAAAAACTACGAAACGTATTCCTGGTCCATCAACCGTTCCACACGTTTCGATTGAATGAATATTCCCTTTTTTCATCTTATTGCACAAAAAGCGAGGACATGGTAAACATGGTAAACTTGTCCTCGCTTCTTAATTTCTCCTTATAATGAGCTATGGAACGTCCTAGAAATAACGTCGTCTTGCTGCTCTTTTGTTAATTTATTAAAATTAACAGCGTATCCTGATACACGAATAGTCAGAGTAGGGTATTTCTCTGGATGTGCTTGCGCATCAAGCAAAGTTTCTTTGTTCAAGACATTAACATTAAGGTGATAACCACCTTTTTGCATATAGCCATCTATCAAATTAACCAAATTTTCTTCAGCCTTTGTAGACATATTAAGGTTCCTCCTAAAATTTAAAAATAATTTTTTAGTCAACTGTACATTCAGTACATCCGGTATTCATTGTTAAAACGGCACCATCAACTAAGAGTTCATCCTTTCCGAGTGCCTCAGGAATAATTGAGAAGGTGTTAGAGATTCCATCCTGCGAATCTTCAAAAGGAATTTTTGCTACAGAGGCAAGAGAGGCTACAGCACCACTTTTATCTCTTCCGTGCATTGGATTGGCTCCTGGTGCGAAGGGTACGCCAATTTTTCTTCCATCCGGAGTGCTTCCGGTCTTTTTACCGTATATAACATTTGATGTAATTGTCAAAATTGACAGCGTTGGAATTGAGTTGCGGTAGGTTCTGTGTGATCTAATTTTGTCCATAAATCTATGGACTATTTCAGTTGCTAATTCATCAACTCTATCATCATTGTTTCCGTATTTAGGATAATCACCTTCAATTTCAAAATCAGTAACTATGCCATCTTCATCGCGTATTGTTTTTACCTTTGCGTATTTTATAGCAGAAAGGGAATCTGCTACAACAGAAAGCCCAGCTACACCAGTAGCAAAATAACGTTTTACGTCTCTGTCATGAAGTGCCATCTGTGCTCTTTCGTAGCAATATTTGTCATGCATATAGTGAATACAGTTCAAGGTATTAACATAAAGCCACGCCAACCATTCCATCATGGCGTCATATTTTTCCATGACTTCATCAAAGTCTAAATATTCATTCAGTATCGGGCGATTTTTTGGACCAACCTGTACTTTTAGTCTCTCGTCAACTCCGCCGTTGATTGCATATAGTAAGCACTTTGCAAGATTTGCTCTTGCACCAAAAAATTGCATTTCCTTACCAACAACCATAGAAGAAACACAGCAAGCAATTGCATAATCATCGCCATGGGCGACACGCAAGATATCATCATTTTCGTATTGTATGGAAGACGTTTTTATGGAAATTTTGGCGGCAAACTTTTTAAAATTCTCTGGCAAATCTTTTGACCAAAGAACTGTTAAGTTTGGTTCTGGAGCTGGATCTAAATTGATAAGTGTCTGTAGATATCGGAAAGAATTTTTCGTAACCAATGGTCTTGCGTCTGCTGCCATACCGCCAATTGACTCAGTTACCCATGTCGGGTCACCCGAGAATAATGAATTATAATCCGGTGTTCTTGCAAACTTCACAAGCCGAAGCTTCATAATGAAGTGATCTATCATCTCCTGTGCTTCGCTTTCAGTAATAACACCATTTTTTAAGTCTCGTTCTATGTAAATATCCAAAAATGTTGATGTGCGACCAAGACTCATAGCAGCGCCATTTTGTTCTTTAACTGCTGCTAAATAGCCAAAATAAAGCCATTGCACAGCCTCTCTTGCGTTCATTGCAGGACGTGAAATGTCAAAACCATAAATTGTGCCCAATTCTTTCATCTCATTTAGTGCCACAATCTGTTCTGCAAGCTCCTCTTTTAGGCGGATCTTATCATCGACCATAGTTCCGCTAATAGATTCATGTTGTTTTTTCTTGTCTTCTATGAGTCTATCAATTCCGTAAAGTGCAATACGCCTGTAGTCACCAATTATGCGCCCTCTGCCATAAGCATCTGGCAAACCGGTAAGAATTGCAGCGTGTCGTGCAAGTTTCATCTCAGGAGTATAGACATCAAACACACCTTGGTTGTGTGTCTTTCTGTATGTTCTAAAGATGTGAGAAATTTCTTTATCAACCTCATAGCCATAAGACTTACAGGAGGTTTCTGCCATTCTAATTCCACCGAAAGGCTGTAAAGCTCTTTTTAGTGGCTTGTCTGTCTGTAAACCAACAATGACTTCATTTTCCTTGTCTATGTAACCAGCCTTATGAGAAGTTATGGTAGAAACAATTTTCGTGTCCATATCAAGAACACCGCCGTTTCTTGTTTCTTCTTGCATAAGAGCCTTGCATTTGCCCCAAAGTTTTTTTGTCCTCTCTGTAGCAGGGGCAAGAAAGGTATCGTCACCATGATATGGGGTAAAATTTTTTATTATAAAATTTCTGACGTTGATTTCTTTCTTCCAAGCACCATCGGCAAACCCCTGCCAAGCGGTTTCTTTTATTTCTTCAAGATTTTTTTCCATAGTCGTACCCTACCTTACATTACAAAACTATTCTTTTGAAATATCGTTGCTTTTATTAAGTAAATCAGTAATTAGTTTAGTCGATGTCCTGGAATCTGCAATTGTTCCATGGCCACCAATACAGCCACCTTCACAGCACATGACTTCAACAAAATTTCCGTTGTCACACTTGCCCTCTCTTACATATTTTTTTAACTGTCTTATGGTTTCTTTATTTAGTCCATTAATAACAGTGGGGCAGGTATCAGAGTTGGTGCAGAATTTAACTGCTTCAGCCACACCACCAGAAAGAGGGAATTTTCTGCCTTGCTTAGAAGGCTGAACTCCACCATTATCCTCTTCACAATTTAAAATTTCTATATGAGATGCAATAAACATGGCACCTAGCGTCGCGATGTTGATAACGTAGTCAACATTGGGATTTTCTTTTGCTTCTTGTTTTTTTGCAACACAGGGGCTTATGAATACCACCTTTGAATTTGGATGTTCTTTTTTTGCAATTTCTGCCGTATAAAATAGCGGAGTTTTTGTTTCAGATTTATAGGGCGCAAGCTCTGGTAAATGTTTTTTTATAAATTCATTATATCCAGCACAACACGAAGTAGTCATAAAAGCTTGACCACTTGCCATCTTTTCTTGAAATTCTCTAGCTTCATTTTTTATGGTAATATCCGCACCCTGCGCAACTTCATAAACATGAGTGAAGCCTAGTTTTTTCAAAGCGGTTTTAAACTGACCAACGCTTCCTGGCAACTGACCGACAGCTGCTGGTGCAAAGAGGACAGATACTTCTTCTTTATTTTTTAATAATTTCAAAACATCTATTAATTGATTTTTTTGTAGCACTGCTCCGAAAGGACAGCTTGAAATACATCTACCGCAAAGTATGCACTTGTCAAAATCAATTTTTGTTGTTCCATCCGCATTTCTTTCAATAGCATCAACTGGACAGCTATCTTCGCATGGCACAGCTACCTTTACTATTGCATTGTATGGGCAAACTGGTATACACATTTTACAAGCTTTACACTTGCTTGAATCAATTACAGATCTGCCGTTTATAATTTCTATTGCGCCAAATTTGCAAGCTGTATGGCACGGTCTAGCCACACATCCTTGACATAAATCAGTAACATGTATTCTTTGATGCACACAAGCTTTACAAGCGGCGCCGAGCACTGTTAGTGGATTTTCTTCTGGGCGTTCTCGTTCTAATGCGTTTTTGGCATACCTATACAATGAGACTGTTTCATCATCGTCTTCTATAGCAAATCCAAGAGCAGCAATGATTCTATCTCGTAGTATTGCACGCTCTTTGTATATACAGCAGCGATAAGGAACCTTTGTGCCTTTAGGCCTCATATCGTAGGGGATTAGTCTTGTATTTTTTTCAAAATCATCGGAAAGAAATGCTTCAACTAACCTTACTAATATTTCCTTTTTTAAGTGTTGAACATCATTAGTCATTTTTCTTTAATTGTCTTTCAATTTCTTCTATAACTTTTTCTAGTGTGGCTTTTTTAACAACGATATCATTTACCTTCACGTATGGGGCTTGTGAATAGTCAAAACTTGAGAGCTCTGACTCTAAGCAATCATTCCCAGCTGTAACAGTCACATTATCTCCAAATTTTTGTGCAATAGTTGCTTTCAAATTTTGTAAATCGGGAGACCTCATAACAAAACAAGTTGTGCACAGGCATACTCTTACTTCTATTTTTTTCATGTTATTTCACCCATAAAATTTATTCACAAATCAGGTAATTATACTACAAATTTACAACAAAAAACGAAAAAATCAGAATTCTCGGTAAATGGTTAACAACTTCGAGCATTTGTTGTATAATCCACTAAAAGTACGATTTTGTAATAGCATAACATACAGGGAGTGATTTATAAATGGCAAGCTTTACTTTAAACGGTGAAAAAACTTATGAAGCTGAAAAAATAACGCCAAGGGAATTGGTGAGTGTTTGGCATTTGAAAAAAGCTTTAGCACTTTCCGTAAAGGGTGAAATTGTTGATTGCGACAAACAATTTACAGAAGACACAGATTTCTCACAGGTGCTGGGTGATACAGAGGAAGGCCTTGCTCTACTTCGTCACTCTACTGCACACCTTATGGCACAGGCGGTGTTACATCTTTATCCTGAAGCAAAGTTTGGAATTGGTCCTGCGATAAAGGATGGTTTTTATTATGATATACGTTTTCCAAAAAGTATTTCAGAAGAAGACCTAGCAACGATTGAAAAAGAAATGAGACGCTTGAGCGAGGCAAAAATTCCGTTAATTCGTTCTGTTATTTCCAAATCAGAAGCCTTAAAAATTTTTGCTCAAAAGGGTGAAGATCTAAAAACAGACCTAATCGAAAACATTGACGCAGAGACTGTTTCAATTTACGCACAGGGAGACTTTTGTGATCTCTGTCGTGGCCCACACGTTTTTGACACCGGAAGAATAAAGTTTTTCAAGCTTTTATCTCTTGCCGGTGCATATTGGCACGGTGATGAACATAACGAAATGCTAACTAGAATTTATGGCACGGTCTTTGCCTCCGAAGCTGACTTGAAGGATCACTTAAGAAAACTGGAAGAAGCAAAAGCTCGTGACCACAGAAAGCTGGGCAAGGAGCTAAACCTCTTCTCAATTCATAATGAAGGCCCAGGCTTTCCATTCTTCCACCCAAAAGGTATGGTTATTATGAATTCTCTTCAGCAGTTCTGGAGAAATGAACATGCTCGCCGTGGCTATGTTGAAGTAAAAACTCCTATGATTTTAGATCGTTCCCTTTGGTTGCAGTCAGGCCACTGGGATCACTATAAAGATAACATGTATTTTACAACAATAGACGAGGCACCCTTTGCAATTAAGCCAATGAACTGCCCAGGAGGCATTCTTATCTATAAAAGTGACAAACACAGCTACAAAGAACTCCCAATTCGCATGGGAGAGCTTGGCTTTGTTCACCGCCATGAAAGAAGCGGCGCTTTGCATGGTCTTATGAGGGTTCGTGCCTTTACGCAGGACGATGCACACATTTTCTGCACAAAAGAGCAGATAAAAGACGAAATCAAGGCCATTATGGATCTTGAAAATTACGTTTATACGAAGGTCTTTAACTTTAAGTATTTTGTTGAGCTTTCCACTCGCCCAGAAGATTCAATGGGGGATCCTGAGCTTTGGGAATTAGCTGAAACTTGTTTACGTGAAGCGCTTGAAGAAACTAACACACCCTACAAGTTAAACCCTGGAGATGGAGCCTTCTATGGTCCAAAAATTGACTTCCACCTTGAGGACTGCATAGGGAGGACTTGGCAGTGCGGAACAATTCAGCTTGACTTCCAAATGCCAGAAAAATTTGACATTTCATACATTGGACAAGATGGCGCAGAACATCGCCCCGTTATGTTACACAGAACAATAATGGGAAGCATTGAAAGATTTATGGGAATCCTTATCGAAAACTATGCTGGTGCCTTCCCCTATTGGCTATCTCCTGTTCAGGCAAAGATTTTACCTGTCAGCGAGGCTTTCAATGACTACGCTTTTGATGTAATTAAAGAATTAAAGCAGGCTGGAATTCGTACGGAAATTGACACTAGGGACGAAAAACTTGGCAAAAAAATCCGTGATGCACAGCTTGAAAAAGTTCCTTATATGCTAGTAATCGGTGCAAAAGAAGCAGAAACTGGAACCGTTGCTTTACGTCACAGAAGCGAAGGTGACAAGGGAAGCATGACAATAAAAGAATTTATTGCCTTGACAAATACTGAGTTCAACCCTATGTAAAATAAAAGCAAAGAGAAAAAATTTAATTTGGGGAGGTGTTTGATATGAGCAAAGAAAGATTCCTTTTTTCGTCAGAATCTGTGACAGAGGGACATCCTGACAAACTCGCAGATCAAATATCCGACGCGATATTAGATGCGATTTTAGAAAAAGACCCTATGGGTCGTGTAGCGGCAGAAACGCTTGTAACAACCGGATTAATTACTATTGCAGGTGAAATAACCACAAGTTGCTATGTTGATATTCCAAAGATTGCAAGACAAACCGCAAAAGATGTTGGCTATACCCGCGCAAAATATGGTTTTGACGCTACTACCTGTTCCGTTTTGACATCAATAGACGAACAGTCACCAGATATCTCTCAGGGGGTTACAACAGCAATTGAAGCGAGAAATATGTCGAGTGACGAGATAGACAAAATTGGTGCAGGTGACCAAGGGCTGATGTTTGGCTATGCAACAAACGAGACAGAGGAACTTATGCCACTGCCAATAACCTTAGCTCACAAATTAACAAGGCAGCTTGCTAAGGTTAGGAAGGATAATACCTTGCCGTATCTAAGACCAGATGGCAAAAGTCAAGTTACTGTGGAATACGAAAATGGAAAGCCAGTTAGGCTAGACACAATAGTGTTAAGCGCGCAACACCATCCATCACTTACCATTGAGCAAATTGAACAAGATCTTAAGCAACTTGTAATTGATCCAGTTATTCCTGAGAAATTCAAGAGTGACAAAATAACGATATTAGTCAATCCAACAGGAAGGTTTGTTCTGGGAGGACCAGCAGCTGACTGTGGCTTGACAGGAAGAAAAATCATTGTAGATACATATGGTGGAAGTGTGCCACATGGTGGGGGCGCCTTTTCTGGAAAAGACCCTACAAAGGTTGATCGTAGCGCTGCCTATATGGCACGTTATGCAGCAAAAAATATAGTAGCAGCTGGGCTTGCCGACTCCTGTATGCTACAGGTTGCCTATGCAATAGGCGTGGCTCGTCCAGTTTCCTTGATGATTGATACAAAAGGAACTGGAAAAATTTCTGACGAAAAATTGACAGATATGGTGCAGCAAGTTTTTGATTTTCGTCCTGCTGCAATTATAAATAACTTAGAATTGCGAAAGCCACAGTATAAACGTCTTGCTGCCTATGGTCATTTTGGACGCACAGACTTATCCCCACTTCCTGCATGGGAAAAAACTGATAAGGTAAATGAATTAAAGAATTTGCTTTAATGGCTTATCTACATAACAATTTTTTCAATACAAAAATTTATAATTTTCTCCAATTATTGCAACACATAGTTTTTCCATTTAGCTGTCCCATTTGTCATAAGGCAGTATCCTACGGATGCGAAAAATGTATTACATCATCTATTACGCCTGTCCCAACAATCTGCATAAATTGTGAAAAGCCCCATACAACAGAAATTACTTGTAAAAATTTCCTTCCACTTTACGCTTTATCATCTTACAATGATGATGTTAGGGAATTGGTAATACATTTGAAATTCCACAACTATAAACCTTTGGGAAAATTATTGGGAATTATCATTGCAGAAAAATTTGGCGAAAAAATTACTGATCTAGCTCCTAATTACATAGTTCCAATTCCAAACCACCAAAACACAGAACGTACCTTTTCTCACACGGAGGAAATTGCACGAGGTGTAGCTGATAAGCTTAATATTTCTGTTTTAGCTGATTGTATTGAATGGAAATATGGTGTAACGCACCAACTAGGTAAAACTGCTGCAGAACGTGAGACTCTCACAAGCGATTGTATCAAGATAAAAAATAAAAAACTTTCTGGCAAAAAGATTATTTTGTTAGATGATGTTTATACAACTGGTAGCACTGTTCGTGCTGCTGCACAAGCACTGGAAAAGGCTGGAGCTCAATGTCTTGCAGTGTTAGTTATTGCAAAACAAATTTCGTAAAAAAATATCGCTGACTGAGTCAGCGATATTTTAGTGATTATAGGATAATAGTAAATGAACGACTTGAAAAAATGCCTTCTTTTTTATGCCGTAACAGACCACAGTTGGGACAAGGGAGACAATTTCTTTAGCAATATAGAAGCTTCATTGGCAAATGGAGTTACACTTTTACAACTCCGAGAAAAAAACATTGCTACAGACCATTTTATTGAAATTGCTAATGAAGTAAAACAACTCTGTCAAGCATATTCTGTTCCTCTCGTTATAAATGATAACCTGGAGGTTGCGTTAGCAGTAAAGGCAGATGCACTTCATATTGGTCAAGATGATGGAAATGTAAAAGCCATACGAGAACAGCTTCCTCGCGATGTTATATTAGGAGTTTCTGCACAAACAGTTGAAGAAGCACTGCAAGCAGAAAAGGATGGAGCGGATTACCTTGGCGTTGGTGCAATTTTTTCTACCTCAACTAAGCTGGATGCCAAATCAGTTTCGCTGTCAACCCTAAAAGAGATATGCAAAACTGTTAAAATTCCCGTAGTGGCAATTGGCGGGATTACTACTACAAATATTAAATTACTGGAACATAGTGGAATAGTTGGTGTAGCACTAGTGTCTGCAATATATGGGGCAAAAGACATCCCGAGTGAATGTAAAAAGATATCACAGATTTTAAAGGAGACAAACTTCCGATGAATATAGCCTTAACGATAGCTGGATCTGATTGTAGTGGAGGTGCCGGAATACAAGCAGACCTAAAGACATTTGCTTGTCATAAGGTGTATGGGGAGAGTGTTATTACGTCTTTGACTGCTCAAAATACCACTGGAGTATTTGCCATAGAAGATGTTAGCTCTTCCTTTGTCGCTAAACAACTTGATGCTGTATTTACAGACATTTTTCCTGATGCAGTAAAAATTGGCATGGTAGGTAATAGTGATATCATAAAAATTATAGCTGAAAAACTTCAACAATATGGCGCAAAAAACATCGTTCTCGATCCTGTTATGGTTTCGACAAGCAGATGTAAACTAATCAGTGACGATGCTTGTGCAACGCTTGCTTCTACATTGATACCAGTTGCTAGCTTAATTACCCCCAACATTCCAGAGGCTGAAGTCTTGACAAAAATGAAAATTACTGGCGAAGGTGACATGATAAATTCTGCGAAAAGTTTATCAGAAAAGTTTAATGTACCTGTCCTACTTAAAGGGGGGCACAGCGTCAATGATTCAAATGATGTTCTATATCACAATGGACTTGTTACGTGGTATAACTCTCCACGCATTGAGAATAATAATACCCATGGGACGGGTTGTACATTATCTAGTGCGATTGCTGCAAACCTTGCCAAGGGATTTTCGCTTGACGAAAGCATTAAAAACGCAAAAAATTACCTTACTGGAGCTTTAAAAGCTGGCTTAAACTTGGGGCATGGCTCTGGTCCCCTAGACCATACATACAATTTATAAAAAAAATCAGACGAAGCACAAACGCTTCGTCTGATTTTTTATTCCAATGATTATGATTAACGCTTTGAGAACTGCTTGTCAGCACGTGCCTTGCGGAGACCAACCTTCTTACGCTCAACCATACGTGAGTCACGTGTAAGGTAACCGGCCTTTTTAAGAGCAGGCCTTGATTTTTGATCAAACTTTAAGATTGCTCTTGAAAGTCCCAAGCAAATTGCTCCGGATTGTCCAGTAAGACCACCACCATGAGCATTAACAAACACGTCAAGTTTACCTACGAGATTTGCTGCCTTTAGTGGTGCCATTGCTACATCCGCCCAACAATCGCGAGCAAAGTAATCCTTTACTTCACGGTCATTGACGAGAAACTTGCCAGAACCAGCACAAATACGGACTCTTGCAATAGCATTCTTTCTTCTACCTGTGCCCCAAATATATTTATCTGCCATAATATCTCACCCCAAATTAGTCTAACTTTTCTGGATTTTGTGCTGCATGTGGATGCTCAGCACCTGAATAAACCTTAAGTTTCGTGTACATTGCTCTACCTAATTTTGTCTTTGGTAACATACCACGAATAACTCTTTCTACAAGTTTAGTTGGATCTTTGTCCATAACTGCCTTGTATGATTCTGTTTTTAACCCACCAGGATGACCAGTGTGATGAATAACTGTTGACTGAACAAGTTTCTTTGGTGTAATTGCAAGCTTAGCTGCATTTATTATAACAACGAAATCACCTGTATCAACATGTGGGGTGTAGGTGGGCTTATGTTTTCCAGTAAGGATTCTTGATGCTACAACAGCTAATCTGCCAAGCGACTTTCCCTCGGCATCTATGAGATACCATTTACGAGCTTGTTGCTCTGCATGTGCAATATAGGATTTTGTACCTATCATCTTAATGCCTCCTAACAAAAATAAAAATAAATCTAACGTTATACAAACTTTCGCTTAAATCAACTTTTAATGCCTTGTTCCCGTAACAAAACAAAGCAATGTTCAAGAAACTACACAGGTAACCTTGTGGGAGATTACTTGCGAGATATGTTTTACGACCTGCGAGAATTTATTTTATCTAACTAGTGCCTGAATTAATGAAAGAAGGAGGAAAATTGCCGTTAGAACAGCAGTTAATTTGGCTAAACCGTCCATTCTCTTCCATGCATTTGAATTTTCAAAAGCGCCGCCGAAACTTCCGGTAAACCCACCTTCATTTCTTTTCTGCATCATAATTACTACGATTAATGCAATGGCAATTAACACATGGACAATATTTAAAAATATTAACATGATAACCTACTCCTTTTCTATGGCATTGAACTGTAAACCAAGCCTACAGACAGTTGGATATTATACCACAATTTTTTTTTTTGTGTAGTGCTTTTTTGCTAATTGACAAGTTTTTCCCCTCACAGAGCTAAGTTATGAGAAAATAGATCAAAAGCCAAAGCATCTTATTGCAAGTAGCTAACATTGTATTAAGCAAGAGACAAATAAAAACTCCAGTCTATATGTGTATATGACTGGAGTTTCTTAATAACATAAAATTAAAATTTTCAAATTAAATTACTTTTTGGGGTGAATTTAACGCACTACTCTTCAAGCCGACATAACTTGTAAGCGTTACTTTATTATGATTTTATAAAGCTTGGTATCTTTGGAAACCATATTATAATCTTTTAAGGCTAAATATTCTAAACCTTTTCTGCTTTGATAAAAATGTATCTGTTCCTCAAGACGAGAATTTTCGTTCTTTATTTTCTCTAATTCGTCACGATTTTTATCTAGCAGTGATAAAAGTGTAACTCGCCTGCCATAAATCTCTTCATATAGGGAAAAGGAAAGCTCTGCTACTACAAAAAGAAAAACAGCTACTATGAGCATCGTCGTTAATTTAGGTAATCTCATTGCATTATACCTCACTTAAAAGAAAATAGAATATTACATCCTCTCTGGTGCTGATATACCAAGTATAGACATGGCATTGCGTAATGTTATCTGAGTTGCTTCCATTAAAAGCAAGCGACTTTTCGTAACGTTGTCAGGAGAACCAATAATCTTGCAGGAATTGTAAAAAGCATGGAATGCTTCTGCTAAGCTAGTTGCATAATAAACAATTTTATGTGGAGCAGCCTCACGTGCAGCTAGTGCAATTTCTTCTGGGAAGCGTGAAATTGCCTTGGCCAGTGCTATTGAGGTTTCATCCTCCAAGGTCGCGATATCAATGTCCGTTATCTCAGGCATTGACATGCCTCTAGCTTGTAATTCTCTTTTTATTGAAGAAATTCTAGCATGTGCATATTGTATATAGTAAACAGGATTTTCTGAAGATGCTTTTTTGGCGAGCTCAAGGTCAAAATCAACTGTGCTATCGCAACGACGTAGAACAAAGAAAAGACGGGCAGCATCACGTCCAACTTCCTCTACTATCTCTTTCAAAGTAACAATTGTTCCCGCCCTTTTGGACATTTGAACAGGAACACCATCTCTTACAAGGTTTACCATTTGTATAAGTAATACTTCAATCCCATCGTCGGCAAAGCCTAGAGCTTTGTTCGCTGAACGAATACGTGGCACATAGCCATGGTGATCTGCACCCCAGACATAAATATTCCGTTCAAATCCTCTATCATATTTTGTTTTCAAATATGCAATGTCAGATGTGAAATAAGTTGGAACACCATTTGCACGAATTAACACTCTGTCTTTGTCATCGCCAAACTCGGTGCTACGAAACCAAGTAGCACCATCTTGTTCATAAGCAAAGCCTCTTTGACGTAAAATTTCTACAGCAGGATATACTAGATTATTTTCATAAAGAGACTTCTCACTGTAGTAAACATCAAAGTGTACACCAAAATCCTCAAGATCCTTTTTTATCAGAGAATTCAAAATGTAGTAACCAGCCTCTTGTGAAAAAATCTTAATAGATTCTTCCTCTTCCACTGTTAACAAAGAATCGTTATATTTATCCACAAGTACATTGGCAACTTCTACAATGTAATCTCCTTGATAGCCATCCTCCGGTAACGGTGCAAGATCTGCCTTGCCAAAATGCGCGAAATACTTTGCACGAACAGAGCGTCCCAAAAGCTCCATCTGTAATCCCGCATCGTTAATGTAATATTCACGACAAACGTCATAACCAGCAAATGCGAGAATGTTTGCTGTTATATCACCAACAGCTGCTCCTCTACCGTGTCCCATGTGCAACGGACCTGTTGGATTGGCCGAAACAAATTCTACTTGAACTTTCTTTCCATTACCAATATTGCATTTGCCCCAATCATTTCTTTTTGTTAATACAGTTGAAATTGTCTCTTTTATCCAGCTAGATGACAAAAAGAAATTCATAAAACCTGGACCTGCCACAGATGCAGACTTTATTAATTCGTCATTTTTTACAAGCTCAATAATCTTTTCTGCCAATTCTCTCGGTGAAGTTCCCATTTTTTTGGCTAGCTGCATTGCGATATTGGTTGCCCAATCACCGTGATTGGGATCACGTGGACGCTCAAGCTTAACCTGTACGTCTTCTGGCAAGGCAAAGTTAAATTCATTTGCTACTTGCCTAAGTGCTTTTTTTATCAAAGCTTGTAAATTTTGGGTAAATGTCATAAATAAATCCTCGTTATAAAATAAGACTATTACTTTTCCTTTTGAGGTAGTTTTTTAGGATCATTTTTTTCGCTGTTATTTTTCTGTAGTTGACTTTTGACTTCTTGAGTTTTCTTCTCAAACTTTTCTTTCATTATTTTTTCTTGCCGTAGTTGTACCTTTTCACTTCTTATAAATCCAACGTCAGTCATCGGCCAATGGCAAACAGCAGCAAGCTGTTGACCAACAAACTGTGCCTGTTCAGCTGTTACTTCATTCAAACGAACAACTAGCTTAGAACCTATTTCTAGCCTATGCCATTGACTTTTGTAGTCAAATTCTTGTTTTATCACAAATGCCGATGATTCAGGTGGTGTGTTGGTAAGCGATGGATTTTGTATGACCGTATAGCCAACGGGGAATGATACATTAGCCATTTGTGTTATCGAAAAAGGAAATTTAAAATTGTAATTTTTTTGAGTAGGATTGAATGCTAATAAGGCATTTGGAATACCACCAGGAATCCTAAATAACAAACGATTTCCTTGAACTATCGCTTCTTGACACTTTACATCAAAATTAAGGCGCGTTTTATTGGGGCCAGTCTGCGATATATTTGTGCATTTCAGTTGTAGTCCAGGGATAGGAAGTGTAAAAGCGTTCTTAACAAAATCATCAATATTTTCCTTTGTCGGTTTTACGCCATTAGCAAGTAAGTTCTGCCACGTTCCAGCATAATCAACATTCAAGGTGCCAGTTGAGGTTCCATTTTCATCCAATTTTAGGTTCCAAGTGAAATCCAAATGGTTAAAGGCAGAACTAAGTGATTTTAACGTTTTTTTCTTTAACTTGCCATTGCTTTCAAAATACACTGTCTTTCCAGCAACTAGAGGTGAGTATTTATCAAAGCAACCTGTATTATCTGGAACAAAATAGGAAACCCTACCACTTTTTTCTATAATTTTCATTACAGGTATATAAAATAGTTCCCTTGTAGCACTACTGCTTTTGTCGTTCATATCCTGACGCGCCATATATGTGAATTGAACCTTTGCTCCAAGCTGCTTTGCATATGAAGAGACGATAGCTACCTTCTCCCAAGTAGTCCAAGGACCCTTGGTTGGAACAACTTCTGCATCCCTTACGCTAGTTTGGATGTCACCAGGAAGTGTATTATTTTTATCATCTATTATGCCAAGCATAGCACGGAGGTCGATTGTCTTAAAATCTTCAGGAATTTTTACATTACTGTATAATTCATCAAATAGCTTATTTAACGATGTAATTCCATTTACTGCACCAAGCTTATTTGAGAAGGCTATAAATGGAAGATGTTGCTCAACAAAGGGGTTTCCAATAGCTGCAAGCTGATTAGTATTGTGCCAAAGGTATGTGGTACTGTCGGCGTCTTCAACTTTTGATGGATTATCTGCGTTTAATCCGTCAAAATGCAGTTCAATGTCCTTTGGTGTCTTCACCGTTAAACTTTGATCCCATATTGAAAATTGCCGATCTGCAAATTCTGTATAAAAGGATAAATGTTCATTGGGAGCATAATGTTCCAAATAACTTATTACAATGACTCTACCTATTGCCTCGTCTGTTACGGAAAGCATGAGAGCAAAACCGCCACCTTCTAAATTTACAGGGCTAGCAATTAAAGGTGAAATTGCTGTCCCCCTTTGTGAATCATAAATTTTTGCATCCAATAATTGAAGAGTAGTTCCTTTAGCCACTGGAATACATATAAATTTGTAACACTCAGGAACGCTTTCACCAATGTAGGCAATGACTTTTCTGGTTACGTCAAGAGAGTTATCTTTATTGACGTTAACCTTTGTATCCTTACGCCAAATAAAAGACTGTGTGGCTTCATTCATACTTGGAATGTTGGAAGCAAGATCTGCAACTTCAGCACTAGAATCCTCGAATTCACTAAACTTCTGTGGAATTTTAATGGAGTCACACTGTACTTTTAACTTAGCGCCGTTGACGTTAGTATGTAAAGACTCACCAAGTTTGACACTTTTGGGCATATCTGCGAAACAAACTGAAACAAAAGCAAAGGTTAAAAGAAAAATCGACAATAAAAATTTTTTCATAAGTTATTCACTCCCTCAATATGATTTTTAATTGTAACTACTTATTTCTTCCACAACATTGTTTATATTTTTTACCGCTACCGCATGGGCATGGGTCATTTCTGCCAACTTTGGGACCATTTACAATTGGCGCAGTTTTTTCTGCTGTTGCAACTGCACCTGGATTTTTTCTGTTTGCCAAATCACTTACAAATTCGTCATGGGTCGCATTCCCACGATTGCGCCGTCCAGTGTCTTCATTAATGACAGACACGCGCCAAGCAAACTCGGTAATACTAGTCCTTATTTGTCCTAACATCTCTTGGAATAGATTAAAGGATTCAAACTGATATTCTGTCAATGGATCTTTTTGACCTATGGCACGAAGTCCAATGGAACGTCGCAATTCGTCCATTGCGAGCAAATGCTCCTTCCAAAATTTATCTAGCACTTCCAAGAATATATAACGGAAAATTCCACGTGCATTATCTATGCCAAGCTCCAGTACTTTCTGCTCATAACGATTTGTAATGGCAGAAGCAATTTTATTTCTTGTAGCATCTAGTTCTTCTTTTGTTTCAATGCCATTAAGCAATTCCCCAAGCGATGGCCAATAGAGTGAAGCAAGGCGAATTTTTGCAGCTTTAAAGTCAGGCTCTTCATCTCCCTGTAGGTTATCAAAAATTGAATTGAGACATTCACTTGCTGTATCTTGTAATATGTCTTTCATTCTTTCTTCAATCTTTGGGTCTGTTAAAATTGCCTCACGTTCAGCATATATTGCTTCACGTTGTTTATTCATTACATTGTCATATGCAAGAAGCTGTTTTCTGATATCAAAGTGCATTTGCTCAACTTTTTTTTGAGCTCCTTCAATTGCACGACTCAAAAATGGGTGCTCAATCGCTTCACCTTCTTGAATTCCAAGCTTATCCATGATGGTAGCAATCCTATCTCCACCAAACAAACGAATTAAATCATCTTCTAAGGCTAGATAGAATCTACTTTCACCTGGGTCTCCCTGACGACCAGACCTACCACGAAGCTGGTTATCAATGCGGCGGCTTTCATGACGCTCTGTTCCAATTATTCTAAGTCCCCCGGCGGCAAGAACCTTGTCATGCTCATCAGAACAAATTGCAGTGTATTTGCCTAATAATGACTTATATTCCTCTGGTGCGTCTTCTTTCGTTTTTTCTTCCTTTGCTAATTCAGTATCTGCTAATATTTTAGGGTTACCTCCAAGCATAATGTCTGTGCCTCTTCCTGCCATATTAGTTGCAACGGTTACCATGCCTAATCTACCAGCTTGAGCCACTATAGCTGCTTCCTTTTCATGAACCTTTGCATTAAGGACATTGTGAGGTACGCCTCTTGCACGTAAAAGCTTAGAGACCTTCTCTGAATGCTCAATAGAAGCTGTTCCTATGAGTATAGGTTGTCCAGTTTTATGGGCTTCTGCCACTTCATCTGCGACAGCAGTATATTTTTCATTTACGGTTTTATACACAACATCTGGATTGTCTTTTCTTATCATTGGCTTATGCGTTGGAATGGCTAGAACTCCCATGCCGTAAATTTCTTTAAATTCTTCTTCCTCAGTCATTGCAGTTCCGGTCATACCAGCAAGTTTTTTATACATACGGAAATAGTTTTGTAGCGTAATTGTAGCCAAGGTTTGGTTCTCTCGCCCAACCTGGACACGTTCTTTTGCTTCTATTGCCTGGTGCAAACCATCAGAATAGCGTCTTCCTTCCATAAGGCGACCTGTAAATTCATCCACTATTATTATTTCTCTATTTTTCACAACATAGTGGACATCACGGACAAATAAATGGTGTGCCTTGAGAGCTTGAGTAATCTTGTGAGTAAGAGAGGAGTTTTTGAAATCTGTAAACAAATCCTCCTTACCAGATATTTTTTCAGCTGCCTTTATACCTGCCTCAGTTAGTGCAAGGTTTCTATCTTTTTCATCTACCTCAAAGTCGCGGTCTTTTACGAGCTTTCGCGCAATCGCGTCTGCTTCAATATAGCTTGCAGTGTCATCCTCAGATGGACCAGAGATAATAAGTGGGGTTCTTGCTTCATCTATCAATATAGAGTCAACTTCGTCAACAATGCAGAAATTATGTCCTCTTTGTACCTGTTGCGTTTTGGACACTGCCATATTGTCACGCAAATAGTCAAAACCAAATTCAGAGTTTGTGCCATAGGTTATGTCACAATCGTATTGAGCTCTACAGTCTGCATCTTCCATGAAAGGAACTATTACTCCGACGGAAAGTCCAAGCCCTTCATAGACTGGAGACATCCAAGCTGCGTCACGACCAGCAAGGTAATCATTGACTGTAACAACATGAACTCCTTTGTGTGTCATGGCATTCAATGCAACGGCAAGGGTAGCGACAAGTGTTTTACCTTCACCGGTTTTCATTTCTGAAATATAGCCATCGTTTAATGCCATTCCTCCAATGAGTTGCTCGCGGAAATGACGAAGTCCAATTGTGCGGACAGAAACTTCTCGAACACGAGCAAAAACCTCGGGTAAAATATCATTCAATGTTTCACCATTCTCGAGTCTTTCATGAAAGAAATTTGTGCTTTCTTTTAATTCTGCATTTGATAGTTGTTTAACAGATTCTTCAAGTGAATCTATTTGATCTGCAATCGCTTCGTATTTTATAAGTGCCTTCCCTTTAGGATTTAGCCCTAGTGCTATTTTTAACGATGAAAAAATACTCATAAAATTACCTCTCAATTTTTTTAATAATTCGTCTAGCTTCATTTCTACAGCAAAATCCAAGCTAATGGTAATTATATACTTTTTTTTAATTTTAGCCAACCTTTAGGAGTCGGTTTTTGACTATTTTTACGAATTGGTCCGAACCTTTATCATTTATGGTAAAATTACAATAAAATTTTTTGAGGAGATCGTGAGGAGATCAATTTACATATGAGAATTATGTTTATTTGCCATGGAAATATTTGTAGAAGTCCTATGGCAGAATTTGTATTGAAGGATTTAGTTCATAAGATTGGCAAAGAGAGAGAGTTTTTTATCGCTTCTTCTGCTACTAGCAGTGAGGAAATTTGGGGTGGCGTTGGTAATCCAATTTATCCACCAGCACAAAGAGAATTGCGTCGTCACAATATTCCATTTACAGACCACAGAGCTACAAAGCTTTTGCCAAGCGATTATGAAAAATACGACATGTTTATTTGTATGGATAGTGCAAACATGCATAATGCAAAAAGAATTTTGCTTGGTGATCCACAAAATAAGCTAGAAAAATTACTAGGCTTAAAAGACATCAGCGACCCATGGTACAGTGGTGATTTTACAACCACCTTCACTGAAATTGAGCAAGGGTGCAAAGAGTTACTCCAAAGAATCTTAAAAAATGGATAAATGTAGGTACAGCAAAAGCCCACGCAAAATACGTTTTGCGTGGGCTTTCTATTATCCTCTTATTACTGTGTTTGGAAAATATGCTAACAAATCTTCCCTTTTTGCTTCGCTTTGTTTCATAAATTGTTTATCTAGCGTATTCAATGGCTTAAAACATTGAATAACCCAAGAGTCATCGTTAATAGCATTCTTGATTTCTTGTAAATCATGAATTGTATGTAATGACGGAACAAATGTTGTCCTAAATTCGTGTGGAATTTCTTTCAAAATGTTTATTGAAAGAAATATTTTTTTCAATGTATCTTGAGTAATAATTTTACCAGTCAATCTTGAATATTGCTCTTCATTCATTGGTGCTTTTATATCCATAGCAACAAAATCAATAAGCTCATTATCTATTAGATTTTGCAAAATTTCTGGGTTAGTTCCGTTTGTATCTAGTTTTGTATTAAGACCAATATTTTTTATTTCCTGTAAAAAATTTTGCAACTCATCTTGCAATGTTGGCTCGCCACCGCTCACACAAACCCCATCTAAAAAATTTTTTCTTTTTCTTATATCACTAATGATTTCGCTAATTGAATAGAGACCTTGAGCAGAGGTCACTATATTGCCATTATTGCACCATGGGCATGCAAAATTACAGAATGGCGTAAAAACAGTTGATACAACATGAGCTTTCCAATCAAGAAATGAAGTTCTTACGTAGGCTACAATTTGAAAGTCATCTAACATAAATTAATTAGCCAAGACGGATTTTCTGTAACGATCCTTTAATTCACCACGCTTGCCCGCATTCCAGCTACTTGTTTTGGTAAAGTAGCCCGTTATCCTTGTAATACCATCAACATTATTTGAACCGCAGGTAGGGCACTCGTCTAGGAGTCCACGCTCTATATGGTCACACTCATTACAAACAGTAAACTCTGGGCTAAAGGCAATCTGTGCATTTTCACTTTTGTCAAAAACTTTTTTTACAAAAGAAACAAGCGCGTCAGGATCTGGCTTCTTTTCACCACACCAAACGTGCGTAATTGAACCAGCCTTTATCATAGGGTGAAATGCTCCTTCGCGGAATACCTTATCTATAGGGTCTTGAGCCAGCTGATAATTCAACTGGGTGCTATTGGTGTAGTAAATCTCCCCAGATTCGATGTGTCCCTTGACATATTTTTTTGCAATTTCAGGCATTTGTTTCAAATCAAGCTTGGCAAAACGGAGAGCAGTACTTTCTGCTGGAGTTTGTTCCAAAATAATTTTTACGCCAAGCCTCTCGCTTAATTCTTGGCACTTCAAATCCATATACTGTATAACTGCCATGCCAAGTTGATGTGCTTCATCAGTTTCGTGAAGTTGGCTTCCTGTAGCAGCCTGTACCATTTCATTCAAGCCTAAAATTCCAATTAAGTGACTCGCCTTTCTAAGGCGTAAATATGGCTCCTCATCTCCCGAAACGCATAGTGCAGCGAGAGGACCATCTGTTCCAAGATCAAGAATTTGTTTCAAAAACTCACGCTTTTGCATGTGTGCCTTTGCGACAAGCTCCATTTCTTCATTGATTAAATCAAAGAGTAATTCTTTGTCACCATTTGCTCTGTATGCTATACGTGGCAAATTTATTGTAATATTCTGCAAGGCACAATGGCGCATCTTCCATGGGTGTTTTGCCTCGTCCAAGTCCTCTGGGGTTAACTCAAAAGAAAGACGACAGCACTCTGAAAGTTTTGCAACTCCGCCACGGTCAAAAACGTAATAGGTATTTCCCATTTCGCTAGAGAGAAAAGCTGCTTTGTATAGACATTCCTGCCAACCTTCCTCCTTGAAGAAATAATCTGTTATATGCAATAACGGTTTAGGGAAGAAAAATGGTTGTTTTCTGCAATCCCCTTGAAGATATACATCAAAAAGAGCTGAAAGGAACATTTTAGATTCCTTGTCATAATCAGCGTAGGTTTTGCCCGTAAATTTTCCGCCAGGCCCTATTGCTGGAACGTCACGGAAGTGGTTAGGAATTTCATAATACAGGTTTATATCAGTAAAGGCAACTTGACCACCTCTGCCACCAGCAAGCTGATTAAATTCAAAGATAAGTTGCTGTGCAAGTTGGACATATTGTTCATATTTCCATCCAACAGTATAGGGAGCAAAATACATGTTTACTGCATCCCAACCAATTGCACCGGCAAAATGATTCTGCAAAACGCTCGTCATTTTTAACATATGAGCTAACAATACATCGGCATGTTTTGCTGGAGCAGACACACTAGTGATAGATGGAATATTTATCCCAAACCTAGCAACATAAGCCACACTTTGCCCGCTACAATATGGTCTATCTATCATGCCCAAATCATGAAGGTGAATATCTCCGGCTAAGTGAGCAGCGGCTACATCCTTGGAAAAGACCTTTGAGAGTGCATATTCTTTTAAAACAAGCTCTGCAACGCTAAGGTTTATTGATTCTGGATTGTGTGTGATGTTAGAGTTTTCTTTGTTTCTATTAAATATCATGACTTCCAGGTCATGAATCGGGATACCAATGCGAGAATGATCCACAAGCTTTGCTGTAAGTCCACGTTTGAAGAGTAAAACATTTACCATTTCGCGAATAAGATTTGTTGTTACATTTTCTCTACCAAATTTTAACAAGTCTTCTTCTACTTCAAGGGCAATGCTTTCTGCTGTTGTGGGGTCAATACCCGTTTCAGAAATAAGCGCCTCACAAATGCGTGAGGCATCCCAAGCTGAACGCTCCTCTTGTGCAAGCGCATCAACCATAAGAGCAAGGTCAGTTGACTCACCTACATTTCTGCCTGAGTTAAATAACGTTGATTGTTTAGTCATTTTTTTTGATTTTTGCATGTCTTTTCCTCAATATATAGTTAAAAATTAAAAATTTCTTAGCTTTTCTATTTCCTCTGTAAATCCTTGTAGGTCAGTAAACTCACGATAAACAGAGGCAAAACGTACATAGGCAACATGATTGATTTTTTTTAACTCATCGGAAACCATTTCGCCAATTGTGGAACTTTTTATTTCACCGCCCATTTTGGTCAGAGCTTGCTCAATGTTTTCCCTTGCAGCTTCTAACCTCTCTAGTGGTACAGGTAATTTTGTGCAAGCACTTTGCATGCTACGCAATATCTTATTTCTATCAAACTGCTGACGTGAACCATCTTTTTTTACAACCCATGGTGCTTGTTGCTCGTAGCGTTCATAGGTGGTAAAACGCGCTCCACACTTTGGGCAAACACGACGCCGACGGTTTACTAGTCCGTTATCTACCAAACGCGTCTCTATAACTTTTGTTTCCGTTGCATTACAATACAAACAATTCAAAATTATTATCTCCTGTTGATTAAGTGCTCGAATTATACCACTACATTTAGCGTTTATCAAGACAGAATTTTCCATATCTAGTGTTTTGGATTTTTTTGAAGAAAACTTAAGCAAATTCGCCATAAGCGCTCCGCTCACCTAACATAAAGAAAACGAGACATTGCAAATTTATTCGCAATGTCCCGTAATTTTTATGTAAGGAGCAATGTTGTTACTCCGCTTATGTTAGCCGTGATTTCACACGGTGCAAATGACTAGAATTTATAAAGATTTATTTTTATTTATCTTCTTTATCTTCTCTTTTTAATATAAGACAACCAAGTGGTGGTAAGGTGAAGCGTGCAGACTGGTTAAAGCCATGAATTGCATAATCATCTGTGTAAACCCCACCACAGTTACCCATTCCGCTACCACCATAAATGGCAGCGTCGCTGTTCAAAACTTCTTTCCAATAACCTGCATCAGGCAAACCAACTCTATAGTCATAACGTGGTACTGGCGTAAAGTTGAATATGGCGACAATCTTGTTGCCCTTGCTGTCGTATCTGACCATTGATGCAATGGACTGATCTCTATCATTGATATCTATCCAGCGGAAGCAATTTGAAGTCTGGTCAAGTTCCCAAAGTGGTGAATTATTCTTGTAGAAATGGTTAATATCACGGAACCAACGGTTGATGCCATCATGTCCCCAATCTTGATACAAGTGCCAGTCAAGGCTCATTTCATGATTCCATTCTCTTTCCTGACCAAACTCACCGCCCATGAAGATAAGTTTCTTGCCTGGGTGGCAGAACATAAATCCGAATGTTAAGCGGAGCGATGCGCATTTCTGCCAATAGTCACCTGGCATCTTGTTAAAGAGTGAGCATTTACCATAGACAACTTCATCATGTGAAAGTGGCAAGGTAAAGTTTTCACTCCAAGCATACCAAATACCGAAGGTCATTTGATCCTGATGATATTTACGATAAACCGGGTCTAATGAAATGTAGCCGAGGAAGTCATGCATCCATCCCATATTCCACTTGTAACCAAAGCCTAAACCACCGAGATAAACAGGTGTTGTAACGCCTGGCCATGCTGTGGACTCTTCCGCTGTTACTGAAATTCCTGGATTTGCGCCATAGAGGGCACAGTTCAAGTGGTGCAAGAAGTCTATTGCTTCAAGATTCTCATGACCACCAAACTGGTTTGGAATCCATTCGCCAGGCTTACGTGAATAGTCAAGGTAAAGCATGGAAGCAACAGCGTCAATACGAAGACCATCAACGTGATACTTATCTATCCAGAAATTAGCGGAAGAAATCAAAAATGCCTTTACTTCATAACGGCTAAAGTTGAATATTGCACTCTTCCAGTCTGGGTGGAAGCCCTTGCGTGGGTCTTCGTGCTCATAAAGCGCTGTGCCGTCAAAACGATAAAGCCCCCATGAGTCCATTGGGAAGTGCGCTGGAACCCAGTCAAGAATAACAGCTATGCCTGCATTGTGTAGTGCGTTGACTAGTTCTGCAAAATCTTCGGGCAAACCATAGCGTGTTGTAGGAGCAAAATAACCGCTTGTCTGGTATCCCCAGGATCCATAGAAGGGGTGCTCCATGACAGGCATAATTTCAACGTGGGTAAAGCCCTGCTCCTGCAAATATTGAGGAAGCATCTTTGTAATATCTTTGTAAGGAATACAAGTGTTTTCAAGTGTGCGACGCCATGAACCAAGATGCAACTCATATATTGATTGTGGACGATTCAATGCATTTACAGTTGGACGAACATTCTTCATAAAGTCGTCATCTGTCCACTTAAAATCAAGATCCTGAACTAGTGCAGCATTGCCAGAGCTGCCGCTTGGAATTTCCGTACGGAAAGCAACTGGGTCAAATTTTTCTAGGATTTGATTATTCTTTGTTCTAATAACATACTTGTAGTTTTGACCACGAAGATCTCCATCAACAAGACCTTCCCAAATACCGGATGAATCAAGGCGTGGGAACATTTTTAAGCTAAATTTATCCCATCCGTTGAAATCACCTTCAACAAAAACCTCTTCCGCATTTGGTGCCCAAACCGCAAAAAGTGTGCCATTAACATCTTTGTTCTTAACATAATGTGCACCGAGGAAGTCATAAATCCTCATGTGCGTTCCTTCTTTGAAGAAGTATATGTCTAGATCAGATGCTAAACTATAGGGTCTTATCGTTGCCATGGTATCGCCTCCATAATTTTATTCTATCTAATTTGGTGACATTATACAACCAAAATCATCATAATGTAAATTGAAATTTTGTTTTTTTATAAAAATTTTTGTAAAAATTTGACTTTAAATTCGATTTGTGGAAAAATGCGCTTGTAAACTTTGTAAATTGGAGGATGATTTTTCATGAATAAATTAACTTATCTTGGGCATAGTGCTTTTTTGCTTGAAACCCAAAATTTTTCCGCTCTTTTTGATCCGTTTCTTGTTTCAAGTCCAGTAAAGGCAAAGGACTTCAAAAACCTTGACGCAATTTTTGTGACACACGGTCATGGTGACCATTTTGGTGATACACTACAGATTGCCCAAAATACTGGTGCAACAGTTTACACAAGTTTGGAATTAGCTTCTTGGCTTTCAAAAAAGGGGGTTCATGCTATTGGTATGCAGTTTGGTGTTGCTAAATTTGACTTTGGCACGCTTCGCATGACCAGCGCAAAACATTCAAATTCTTTTAGCGTAGAGTCTGGAATTCCTTGTGGCGAATCGTGTGGTTTTGTTCTAAGCATAGATAATAAAAAAATTTACCATGCCGGGGATACATCGCTTATAGCGGATATGATGCTTTTAGAGAGTGAAAGAATTGACGTAGCATGTTTGCCAATAGGTGGATACTACACAATGGACGTAAATGATGCTGTGAGGGCAGTTTCTTTTATAAAACCTGTAATAGCTGTCCCAATGCACTACAATACTTTTGCACAAATTACACAAGCTCCAAATGAGTTTGTCAAGCTAGTAAAAGATGCAAATTTAGACACTGAAGTTAAAGTGCTGAACTTCGGAGAAAGTTTTACGTTTTAACTTTTTTACACTCAATTAATTGAGATTAGCAAGAAAGAAACTTCTTTTGTAACAAAAGAGGTTTCTTTTTGTTTTTGCTAAAAGTGATGATAGCTCGTCAATCAATTCGCTGGGTAAAATTTCTTTTCCCTCAACTCTTGGGGTGTCGCACTCTCTATCTCCTGTTGCAATTAAAGTAACAGTTACAAGCCTTTTAATTTCATCGTAGACAAAATGAATTTTCCAAATTCCGTCAATTCTTGGTTGCACACCGCTTGTGCGAAAATCATTTGTATAAAAAATTCCGTTATTAGCACTTGCTTCTATGGCGCGAAGCCCCATAACCATATCATTTTTACCGATAGAGTAACTACTGTCAGTTTGGCTTATCACCCGTATGTAATTACTTGTTGCACTGGTAATGCGAAATACCTTATTGTCGATATTAGCAGATTTCAGTATAACGTATGACTTTATGTTATATGCAGAGACAGAAAACTTATTTGCGTCTATTGCCGAGGTAAAATCAATAGCGCAGGAGCCAGCATCAGTGCTTATATTGTTTTTAACCAAAGTGTATAGTGGAAGGGCATAAAAGATTCGAATTTTTTCATTGGTTACGCAAGAAATTGCCCACCCCCAAGAAAAAGGCTCTGTTATTGACGAAAAAAAATGGCTACTAAATTCTTTCCCTGATAACATTGCAAAACCTGCATGATAGAGAGGTTGTTTTAGCAAAGCAAAAACAGAATTTGCCCGGCTTGTTGCAATTCGCCTATCTAACATTCTCCAATATGAATCTGAAACCGTAGCAATGGTACGAGAAATGATAAATATGGCTGGTAGGGTTATTGCAAATGCAAGCAAAATCTCAAGTATCGTAAAGCCTCTGTGAGAGCTACTTTTTGATAAAAACATATTTTGTCCCTATGTCTGTTGTGACAGAAAATTTATAAAACGCCACTCCGTCAAAATAAATTGTTTCACCGGTGTGCTTTACAGTATTTTGGTTTTCATTGTAAAAATCTGACACTTGGCAAACAGAATTGAAATGTTGCATATTTTTCTTAAAGCTTACAATTGAAAAATTTATCACTTGGAAAATTGCAATGACAACACTAAAAAATATTGATATGACAATTATTGTTTCAAATAGGAAAAAAGCATCTTGCGTCTTTTGTATTTTTTGCTTCATTCGTATTTAACCTGTTAGGTTTCCAAATTTTTTCGTTAATCTTTCAGTATCTTGCTTCAGAGTAAACATTCCAAAATTGCCACCGCTTGATATAGCATCTTGTAGAGCTGTTTCTTTGTCATCAACTATGCAATTTTCCACTGCTTTTGTATGTAACAAAAGCTCTGTAACTGCGCGTGGCTTTCGCATATCGTCAAAAAGCATTTTTTGATGGATTATAGCAGTAAAAACTCGCGCTATGCGATTTCTAGCATCGGACTTATTACTTTTAAACAATTCACTAAATCTTTTAGGCACTCCTACTGTGCTAGAAGAATGTATAGTAGCAAAAACAAGTCTGCCAGTTTCTGCTGCAGTGAGGGCAGCCTCAGCTGTTGCCTCATCTCTGATTTCTCCTATCATAATTACATCTGCATCTTGTCTTAAAGCTGCTACCGTTGCTGTTGCAAAATTTGCTGTGTCCTGTCCAACTTCACGCTGATGAATAATTGATTTTTTCTCGTTAAAAATATATTCTATCGGATCTTCTATTGTCACGATGTGACAAGGTCTTGTGTTATTGATTTCTTCTATCATAGCTGCCATGGTAGTGCTTTTGCCACTCCCCACGTTGCCACTTACTAGAATAAGTCCATGATGCTCCAGTGCGATTTTGCTAAAAATAGGTGGTAAAGAAAGCTCTGTAACATTTGGTACATAGCACGGTAATACCCGTATTGCAATAGATTTTTTACCATTGGAAAGAAAATAATTACAACGTAACCGAATTCCGTCCATAGTTGTGCAAGAAAAATCTTTTTCATATAAATTAAGCGGAAATTTCGTTTCCAGATCTTTCCAAAAATTTTCTATTACAGCTTTATCAAACGAAACTTTTTCTATTTTATTTGCAATACGAAGTGAAACGCATTTACCATCTGCTATATGTATATCAGTTGCGTTTTTTTCTATTGCTAAACTAATCAAATCTTCAAACATGGTTTTACCTCTCAATTCAAATCTCAAAATATTACCACAAGACTATAGTTTTGTGCTATAATTCTCTTGATTTTATCACTAGTTGAGAATTATTAAAATGAATGTTAAAGAATCCACTATTGAATTAACAAAAAAATATGGTTGGAATCTGCTTTCTGATCCTGATAGATTGTCTCAGATGCTCGAATTTGAGTGTGAGGATCATGAACGTGAGATATTTTGTGTTACGCTAGTTGTGCGTTATCTTCTACAGAAGATTCGTCGTATCTCCCCTAATGTACCCTACGTGACAGAAGACGACAAAGAACGATTGATTCGTATTTTTTATCTTTCTGACGAGGATGCTAACAATGCTATTGACATAGTTAATTCTGCCGTTGCTGTAACTTGTGACGATGGAGTTACATGGTTTGCTGAACCTGGCAGATTACGCAATGTGCACTCCGTTACTCCTAAAAATAATACAAATCCCGTGAAAAACAGTGTAAAAAGTATTTTTATAATTGTCCTTTTATTTATTGCTCTAGGACTGATAGTGTATCATGCTGAAAGTTTGAAAAAACCTAGAAATGGAGAGTTAACAGTGGCATTTATGTTGCCCCTTTCCCATAAGGAAAGTAACTCTTCTTATCTCTTGTTAAAATCAGCTCAAATGGCAGCTGAAAAAATAAATCTACAATTAAAGTTCCAAGGTGGCTATCGTTTGAAGCTCTTAGGAGTTAATCTACCAACAAAAGACGAAGAGAATATTGCACAAACGAAAAGAATTTTGAAAAAATCATCTGCTGCTGCAATCGTCTCTATTGGTGGTGCTGCTTCTGAACGTATTTCAAAAATTGCCAATGAACTTGAAATACCCATATTTTTCACGGGAAGGTATTTGCCAAGGAAAGAAGCCTTAAAATTCGGTTCAATTCTAGCTCCCTATACCTTTATGCTCTCAAACAACGCTGAGTCAAAAGGAAAAGCTCTTGCATATTTTGCCACTCATGGTTTAAGAAAACGTCGTATAGGTATTGTAACAGACTTAGATGACCAATCTGCACTAGAAATAGAACGTAGTACTAAAAAATGGGTCAGGTCATTTGGTGCTCGTGTGGTTTGTAAGTCTTATCTAAATGCAAGTGAGACAAACATGGATGCTATCGTTGAAAAATTACAAGCATCTAAACCGAGCGTTATAATCATTCTTGGACAAGATACAAGGTATAGAATGGCAAACTTTATCCGTACATCAAGCAATATGAAATCTTCTATTGTTGCGCTTGATTATGATAATATCCAAGCGAAAGGAATGAATTTAGTTGATTCATGGTGGCTAAATGAGGTGACTGATTTGGATGTTGCTTCCGTTTCCTTTGTGTCGGAATTTGAATCAAAGTATGGCAAAAACGTCACACCTGTTAACATAACTGATTCCATTATGGCGTATGATTCCATTTTGTTTATTTCGCAAATGTTTGAAAGAGCAACAAGTTTTCGTGGCGAGTCTTTAAGACATACCATTATGTCCATGGAATATATTCCTTTGTTATCGGGTGTCGTTACTATGAACCAAAGGACACATGCACCACTTGACAATTCATATTCGCTTATAAGGATAGAGCAGTCAGTCCCAGTTTTTCAGAGAAAACTAAAACTAACAACGAGATAAAACACCTATAAGGAGCGTAGCGTGATGACCAATTTAGGAAAATTTTACACCGAAAATCCAAATCTTCGCATTGAAGAGGCTGTAAAAATAGTTTGGAAAGGTGAGGAAGATAAAAGAAATCTGTGGTGGCAGGGACATTGGATAACACACAATGAACTGTTGCCGCTCATTGCATTCTATAAGGAGAAATTTGCTGCTACAGGTTTTTCCGAGGGGCAAAGGATAGCTATCCTTTTGCCGAATTCCCCAACTTTCATTGCAATAATGTTTGCCACGTGGGAACTTGGTGGTGCGATTTGTCCCTTAAATGCGAGAGCCGGTGTAGCCCAACTTGTTGACACAATTAAAAAACTTGATGTTGCCTTTATAATCACGACTGAAGAAAATGTTGCAAAAGCTGGGGAACTTGCTCAGAGGATACCCATAATTCCCGTGCCACTTTTTGGCAAAACGGAAGCAGAATGGCATGCTAGAATTGGGACACAAGAGTCACGTGATATTGCGGTCATTTTTTCAACCAGTGGTACGTCTGGTTTGCCTAAAGCTGTCCCCTTAACACACAGTAATATTATTGCAAATGGAGTAGGACAAGTATTACATTTTGATGATTTCTTTGTAAATGATAATATATTTCTTTTTATATTACCAAATTTCCATACATATGGTCTAAACATAGGCTGCATCATTCCTTTCCTTTATTGTATCCCGACTGTTGTTGTGCCAAATTTTGTTCCTGTTACTAATACCATAAAAGCACTTCAGGAAAGTGGAGCAAACTTCCTCATTGTAGTCCCGACCATTTTAGCTTTCATAGTAAGTGCTCTCGAAAAAGCTAATATAAGACTTTCTGGCATAAATTTCATTATTGCTGGTGGTGATAAACTTAATACTGCACTAGATGATAAATGTGCCGAATATCTAGGTTGCAGAATTGTGGAAGGATATGGTCTTACTGAATGTTCGCCAACAGTTGCAGTAGCGGAAAGCCTGGCTAAGAGAAAATTGGGGACAATAGGCAGAGCCCTTGCTAACATTGAAATAGAAGTTAGAGATAGGGAGGGGAATAAATTAGATTTGCATGACGAAGGTGTGCTTTGGTTAAAGGGACCTTCCATTGTGAAATCATATTTTCGTGATGAAGAAAACACTCGTGAACGTTTTAAGGATGGCTGGTTCAATACTGGAGATGTCGTCCGTATAGACAATGAAGGGTATATATCTGTGGTTGATAGAGCAACAGATATAATAATAGTTGGTGGTTTCAATGTGTATCCCCAAGAGGTGGAAGCTGTTTTGTCGCAGCACCCCGCTGTGGCACAAGCAGTGTGTGTAGGGGAGAAAAATTCTGTAACTGGTGAAATTGTTAAGGCTTTTATAATACTTAAGCCTAATGCTACTGTAACAGCAAAAGAACTCGTGAAATTTTCTAAGGAACACCTTTCACACTATAAAGTTCCACGCAAAATTGGTTTTGTTGAAAGTTTTCCTCTTTCTCCTGCTGGAAAGATTTTGCGCCGTGAGCTTCGAAAAATTGATATTCGCAAATTAGAGCAATCACAAGAGAATACACCATCGACTGAAAATCGTGATATGAGAACCTTCTATAAAAATCACTTGGATATGAGGATTGAAGAAGCGGTTTCACTCATCTGGAGAGAAAGATTGGGTTCGAAATGCTTGTGGTGGGAAGGTGACTGGATAACAGCAGCAACCTTTGCTGACTTGGTTACCTCTTACAGGGATTATTTGAAGGATGCTGGCTTCAAGGATGGAAATAGATGTATTGCCCTCCTTCCAAACTGTCCTTCAATGGCAGCAATAGCTTTGGCTACATGGCTACTAGGAGGGACAATTTGTCCACAAAACGCTAGAGCAGGTAACATCCAACTATCTAACATAATACAAAGTTTAGATGCTTCCTGTGTTTTTACGATAGAAGAAAATATGTCACGTGCAGATATAATTTCGTCCGGTGTTCCGATTGTTCCCGTTCCACTTTTTGGTTTGCCAAAGGCACAGATAACTGTCAGACAAGGAACGCCTGGTTCACGTGATACTGCTGTTATCTTTTCTACAAGCGGGTCCTCTGGGCTACCAAAATTTGTTCCTCTTACCCATAAAAATATTATCTGTGACTGTTGTGGTCCAGCAGAGCGAATAAATGGATTCATCAATGACCAAATTATTTTCCTTTGGATTTTGCCGAATTTTCACACATTTGGACTTAACGTTGGTTTGCTACTACCGCTTCTGTATGGTTATCCAACTGTGGCTATCCAGAAGTTTATCCCAGTAGAAAAAACAATTGCTCAATTAGAAGCAAGCGGAGCGAATTTCTATATCATTGTTCCTACAATGCTTTCCTTCCTGCTCGCAACCTTGGAAAAGAAAAAAAAGAAGTTGGATAACATCCTCTATGTGATTTCTGGCGGTGATAAACTGGACATTGAAATGGAGAAAAAAAGTAAGGAATATCTTGGTTGTGAAATCCTTGAAGGTTATGGGCTAACCGAATGTTCTCCAATTGTGTCAGTAGGTGGCGATGGAAACAAAAAACGCCTTGGTACTGTTGGTCAACCATTCTCATTTTTAGAGCTCTCTATAAGAGACAAGGATGGGAATGAGCTGGAACTACATGAAGAGGGGGCTCTTTGGTTACGTGGTGAGTCAGTGACAAAATCATATTTTCGCGATGAAGAAAGTACACGGGAGCGTTTTAAGGATGGCTGGTTCAACACTGGGGATATTGTTCGCATAGACAAGGATGGATTTATTACAATTGTTGATCGTGCGACAGATATAATCATCGTTGGAGGATTCAATGTTTATCCTCAAGAAGTTGAAGCTGTCTTAATGCAACATCCTGATATTGCTTCTGCCGTGTGCATAGGAGAGAAAAATACAATTACGGGTGAGATTGTGAAAGCCTTTGTAATATTGAAGCCAGGGGCTAAGGTAACAGAAAATGACATTATTCGCTTTGCCAAAGCACAACTTTCACATTATAAGACACCAAGAAAAGTTATATTTTTAGATAGTTTTCCACTCTCACCAGCTGGCAAGGTATTTCGCAGAGCGTTAAAAAATATATAATTTCATACAAAAAGCGTGTATATGACGAATCATATACACGCTTTTTAAATTTTTATGCCAACGAGAGCAATTCCCTATAATTGGGGTACACAAGATTTTCCTTTGATATATAGACTTCAACTTCGTCAGCTATTTTTCGAATTTCTGCCATCAAGGGAACTGACTTTTTAAAAAGGAAATCAGCATGCTCATAGAGTGGTAAATTTGCAGCTTTCAATTTCAAATTATCAAGTTTTTGCGCAAGGCCCATAAGTGATAATCTTGAATTTGCAAGTATGGTTAATACTTTTAGATTATTGTCACATTTTTCCGTTGCAAATTTTTTCAACAACTCATGTTCATTGGCATAGGCAGAAAGCTGTTTGCCTATGGATGGGATAATTCCCTCCCATAGCATTTCACGTAAAACAGCCATTTCAATTTCAATTGATTTAACAAACATTTCGGTTCTTGTCTGTGCAAAGATATCAGCCTCAACTGCGTCACATACACCAATTTTGGTTAGCATGTTGACAATTTTCTCATCCTTAAAGCACTTAAGTCCTTGTGGTATTGAGGTTACATCAGCAAGTCCACGGCGAACAGCCTCAGCTTGCCATTCCTTTGAATAGGCGTCACCTTCAAACAAAATGTTTTTGTATATTTCATGTGATTTCTTTATTGCCCGTGTAGCAGCCTTCATTGGATCAACAGATTTTTTCTTCAATTCTACACGGTACATGTCTATAAACTCATCCAACCCTGCTGCCCAAATTGCAAACACAGCCATTGCTGGCACCGCCATAGATTGGCTTGCACCTGGAGCCCTAAATTCAAATTTATCACCAGTAAAGGCTAATGGACTTGTGCGATTTCTGTCACCGAGATCGGATAGAGTGTTCGCAGGTGAAATATTTAAGCTGGATTTTTCAACATTATCTAACATTGATGTCACAACACTTCCAAGGAATATGCTTGGAATAAATGGGGGCGCTTCATCTCCCCCCAAGCGATATAAATTGCCTGCCGTAGCAACACTGGCTAATAGTAATTTATAATAACGAGAGGCACCAAGTAAAAATGCAGAAAGAAAAGATAGAAAAACTATATTTTTTCTATAGTTTGAGGAAGGCTTTAATAAATTCCTGCCCTCATTGTCTGTTAATGAAAAATTAACGTGTTTACCACTACCGTTTAAGCCATCAAAAGGTTTTTCACCAAAAAGCAAGCGAAGATTGTGAGGAGCAGCCATTTTTCTCATTGTTTCCATGATAATCTGGTTTTGATCGCACGCGAGATTGGCAAGGCTATAGAGAGGAGCAAATTCAAACTGGCAACGTGCCGCCTCATTATGTCGTGTTGCTACATCAACACCAAGACGTGACAGATCTCGCTGTACATCTTCCATATATGATAAAACTCGCATGGGGATTGAACCTAGATAATGTGATTCCATTTTCTGGTCACATGGTGGGGGGCATCCTAGTAAGGTTCTTCCACAGTAACGAATATCGGGTCTTTGTTGTGCTTTTTCACGATCCAGTACAAAAAACTCCTGCTCACCACCAAGCGTAGCATAGACTTTTTTTACGCCTCTATTACCAAAAAGCTTCAAAAGTCTTAGAGCCCTACTTTCAACTGCATCTGTAGAACGAATTAAATAGCTTTTCAAATCTAGGGGGGTACCACTGTATGATTTAAATACAGAAGGGATGCACATCGTGCCACCCTTTTTAGACTTTATTATGAAAGCAGGACTACTTGGATCCCAATAGGAGTTACCACGGCTCTCAAAAGTACTTCTCGTCCCTCCGCTTGGAAATGAAGAAGCATCTGGTTCGGAATATGTAAGGTCCTTGCCTGAAAAAACGTTAATTGGATTCCCTGATGTGGAATTTAAAAATGCAGTATGTTTTTCAGCTGTAAGCTCCGTCATTGGGTGAAACCAGTGAGCAAAATGATCTGCTCCCTTTGAAATTGCCCACTCCTTCATTGCGAGTGCTATAATGTCTGCTTCTGCTGGAGATAAAGTTGATTTTCCTTCAATTACCTCTGAAAGATGTGCAAAAACGTCTTTTGGAAGGCATTGTTTCATTTCTGACCTACTGAATACTAGTGTTCCATAGATCTCTTTCATAGTTGCGTATGTTTTTTTCGAATTTAGGATATTTGGATTATTTCTCTCAAGCTCAGCCATTTTTGTTACCTCTTTGCAAAAAAAAATACATTTTATTTGCTAATAAAATGATTTACCTTAGTTTACGTCCTTTATACACCAATTTAAGCAATAATTCAAGTGTATTTATTGCATAATTATCTTCCAATAAAAAATATAGAGACTGTAGATGCAGATATGTGGTAAAATATTCTGATGACGGGAGGTGGAGATAATGTTATCACATAAGGATGTAGATCAAGCAAAACAAATTGCGGAGTTTTTGGCTAAGGGAGATTGTGTTATTTTTTCTGGTGCAGGGTTGTCAACTGAATCTGGTTTAGCAGATTTTCGTTCAAAGAATGGTCTGTGGAAAAAACATGATCCTAGTAGATACTGTTCAGTAAATTGCCTAGAGTATAATTATGATGAATTTCTCGAGTTTTATAAAGCACGCCTCATGGTGCCAGAGAATGTAAAACCAAACATTGGACATCAGTTAATAGCAAAATGGGAGGCAAAAAAGCTGGTAAATGGTGTAATAACGCAAAATATTGATGGACTACATCAAGCTGCAGGAAGTAAAATTATTGCTGAATTGCACGGAGGTCTTGAGCCAATTTTTTGTCATAGATGTGGAACAAATGATACTGTCCAAAATTTTATAAATGGCATACCGTGCAAAAAATGTGGTGGACACCTCAGAACCTCAATTGTACTTTTTGGGGAATCGTTACCTCAGAAAGATTTTACTCTAGCAGGAAAGCTAACTGAACATGCAAGGACCATGATAGTAGTTGGTTCTTCCCTTACTGTTAGCCCTGCCAACATGTTTCCCCAAATGGTAAAAAACAAAGGTGCTACGTTGATTATTATTAATAGGGATGAAACTGCACTGGATTATTTAGCCGACATAGTGATACACTCAAGTATAGGAGAAACACTTTCTGCTATTAACAACTTTTTATAGAATAGCTTCTTGAAAAAATTATCATGAATGTAAGAATTTTCTTTTTCATTTTTTATCTTTTACTCCAAATACAACCACAATAATTTTGACGATACAGCCCAAGTTCTTTACTTCTTTTTATTGAAGCAAGAAAGCCATTGTTTTTTCTCCAAACAAAATCCAGCCATTTAACTCCATATTGTGATGCAATGCTATTGCCAATTTCGTTTATCAGCTTTACATTTTTATGTGGACTTATTGTTAATGTTGTAGTGATATATTCAAAATTGTGTTCTTTGGCATATTTCGCCGTAGCTTCAAATTGTTCTCTAAAACAAATAGTACAGCGTGCTCCGCCTTCTGGCTCGTTTTCAAGACCATGTGTTGCGTTATGCCATGTTTCGGGGCTATAGGGTGGAAAGACCACAAAACCGGATATTGATTTTTGTAAAATTTTTACTGAATCAATGCGCCTTTCGTATTCCTCAAGTGGATGAATGTTTGAGCCATAGAAAAAACCTGTAACGTTATATTTTTCTAAAAGTGCTGGCCATGGAATTGTTGCGTCAGGGGCACAACAGATATGGAGTAATAGACTTGGTTTTGGTAGATTACTCACCATCTTGTATCACTTCTTGTGGTGTTATGCCATCTTTTAAAGGAACAGTTTTAGCTCCAAAAATTAAATAACCAGTGTGACCTATCATGATATCTTGTGGGCGTATACGATATGGATCGGTTTTTAAGTAGCGAAGCATAAGTTCAACGACCATAACATCTATAAAATTATATTTCTCCATAGCAAGAAGCGTTTGTGAAATTTGATTGGTGGTAGGGACAAGGATACCTAGTCGGCACCCAGGCGCGAGAGCGTCATAAGCATGCCCAATGTAGTCATACGGATTTGGGACATCGAGAAAAACAGCATCAACATTGCGTTCGATAAAACCATTTTCAATGTCTTGTACATGGAACGTAATGCGGTTGTTCACTCCCCATTTTGTTGCATTTTTTTGTGCAATTTTGGAAAATTCTTCGCGTCGATCATATGTGTAAATTTGGCCAGTATCGCCAATAAAATGTGCAAAGGCTGTCAAAAGTGAGCCACTGCCTGTACCACACTCTACTATGCGTGCTCCAGGGAAGAAATTCAAATGCTGAATGATAAAACCAGCCTCTTTTGGAAAAACAATTTGAGTTTGTCTTTTTATACGCCGTGTGTAATCTGCAAGGGTGGGTTTCGTGATGTAAAATATGTCACCCTTTGGTGTAATTACACCCTCCCCCCAGTCATGCGCCAAAATTTCGTCGTGATAAATTTGTCCAAAGTGTGTGCCAACTGTTGCCCCTTTCTTTACTGTAAGAAGAACAGTGTCGCCTTTTTTAGGGTTCCAAATTAAAACGTTATCACCCTCATTAATCATTTTTTTGCCTCACAAAAAACGGATAACGGACATTACGTCCATTATCCGTTATAATTTTTTACTATATTATTTACCGAGTAAATCCTTTACTCCTGCCAAAATTCCAGCTTTGTCGAGTCCCATTGCTGCAACCGCATCCTTTGCCGAGCCTGAATCGCCATATCTTGTTACACCGAGGCACTTAATTTTTGTTGCCTTGCCAGCAAGAGCAAAGAGTCTTGCCGCAATTGAACCAATACCGGTTGCAACGTGGTGGTCTTCAACCGTAAGAAGTGGTTTGTTACCAACAAGTGCTGTGAGGTTTTCTGCTTTCATTGCAAGTGGCGTTGCACAATGTAGAACTTGAACTGAAACACCCCGTGCCTTTAGTTCATCAGCTGCTGCGACTGCCTGTGAAAGTACATGACCCATTGCTAGAATTGTAGCGTCTGTTCCTTTGCGGATTTCGTCAATTTTGCCATTCTCAAATTTGTAGCTACCGCCAAAGAATGGTGTGCCATCTTCTGCAAGAATTGGAAGCATGACAGAACGTCCCATTGCTACGCAAACGTTACCACTGTCCTTCAACATGGAACGAATAGCTCTATCTGTCTGGTTTGGATCTGCAGGAACATAAACTTTCCAGCCAAAGGTATTGTTAAAGAGCCCAACATAGTCTATGCACTGGTGTGTCATCCCATCTTCACCAACATCAAGACCAACGTGTGTCAAAACCGTTTTTGTAGTTGCACGATTTATGTCATTTAAGCGCTGCTGATTGAAGACTTCGTCTGCACCAAAGCAACCAAATTCTGCCCAAACTGCCACGACGCCAGCTGTGGAAGCGACACCAGCGAGGGTTGCTGTGTTGTGTTCTTGGATACCAATTTCAATAAAGTTGTCTGGGCAAGCTTTTTTGAAATCACTTGTTTTCACTGCACCTGCGAGGTCACAGTCAAAAACGAGAATTGGTGACTTATCTGCTTTTTTGTAATTCAATAAACCAACTTCTGCCAAAGCTTTACCAAAAGCTCCTCTATTATCTTTCTTATCTTCTGGTCCGTATGTGATCGGTGTTCCTGTGTCAATGTTCGGTACAAAACGTTCAACTTCTCTTCCTTTGGGTGCGGGTTTTGTTGCGCGAAGCTCCTTTGCCTGTGCAAAAATTGATGGGTCAAGTCCTAATTCTTTTAATGCAGCTTCTGTTTTGTCACCTGCTGATTTTCCGTGATAATCAGGAATGTTTTCCATGAAAGAAACACCCTTACCCATGATTGTATGTGCAATGATAACAGTTGGCGTATCGGCGAATCTCGCCTTTCTCATGGCTACATAGAGTTCTTTGAAATTGTGTCCATCTGCATGGATTACCTGCCAACCGTCTGCTGCCCAAAGAGCTTCAATATTCACTGGCATAACATCTCTTAAGTGACCAGAAATTTGGATATCATTGTTATCTATGATTGCAGAGATATGTAATTTTTCTTTTACTGCAACACGGCGTGCTTCTGCGAGCTGTCCTTTTACTTGCTCACCGTCGCCCAAAACTACCCATGTGTGGAAAGGTGCATTTTTTGCCTTTGCCGCGAGTGCAAAACCAACGCCGGAAGAAAGTCCCTGTCCGAGGTTTCCAGTCCCCCAGTCACAACCTGGTACGTCACGTTCAACGTGCCCCTGAAAAGCACTTCCAACGCGGCGAAAGTTTGCGCCCATTGTTAGAGGATCAATAAAACCATTTGGTGCAAGAGCTGCATAGAAGCCTGCACTCGTGTGTCCGTGGCTTACTACAATTCTATCTTGTTCGTCTGTCCCTTGATTTTGAGGAGTAGTATTGGCACAAGCAAGAAGAAGTGTATAAATATCTTCACTTGAAAGTGCTCCTGCAGGGTGTCCACTGTTTGCAACTGACGTTGCTACGATTGCCCAACCACGAGCTATGGCAGCTTCCTTTTTTAAAACTGCTTCTGTTGCATCTGAAAGGGTTTCTGCTTTGAAATTAAAAATTTCCGGTGCGTTCTTTAACATGGGAAAACCTCCATTTTTTATTGTTTTATTCAAAAGGTGTAACTTCACACCTATTTTGCAATTTGTTTTTCTGCTTCTAACTCTTTAAGATAACTTTTCCAAAGTGTTATAGCACAAAAGGCTGAAAGTAAACCACAAAATAGCCACAAAAAAACAAGCTTCCAATGTGGACTACGAATGGCTGTAACACCAAGAGCTCCGAGCGAGTAACCAAAGCAGATAATAGTCATAAACGAAAGTATCATAACTAACAGTCTTTTCATGGAAGATATTTTACGCACAAGATTAAAATTTTGCAAGGATTTTTTTATTTTTTCATGCTTTTTTAATACAATCTGTGGTATTATAAGCGGAAATAAGATCGGGTGAAAAATAACAGGCTTATGGTTAGTTTAGAAAAAGTATACGCAAATTATTTGTCTAGGAAATATGTAGTGGTATCAAGTTCTTCTTTGAATGATGCTCTTGCAAAATTTTGGACTTTAAATGTGCACTTCATATTTACTTGTGATAATTTTATTGACTTGAGCAAGCTTGACAATATTGGCCAAAGTTTACAAGCTCTTTATTACAAACCAAAATATGGTTTTTTAGGCAAAATTGAGATAATAAAAGAATTTTGTCAAAGGCACAGCATTATTTTCATTGAAGATTTTACTGAAAATTTTTCTGCCAATAAAATTATTGATGGAAAAAGTTTGTATGCAGGAATGTTTGGCGATGTATCTGTGTGTATAATTGATAATGTTTTCTTTTATGCTACAGATAATGAAAAATTAGCAGAGTTTTTGGGCAATTTTGCAGTGCAACCAGAAGTTTCGAAGAAAAAGAAATTAATAGATTTTCTTTTCGAAGTCGAAGTTGAAAAACGAAAGCGCCGCATTGTGGTTGCTAATTATGTAATGCTAATTGCCTATACTGGACTTTTTCGTTATTTGAAACCCATAGATGAAGTTGATGGTGAAGCCGCCAGTTATCCTGTGTTTGCTGTTACACCCGAAAACGCTTGCAATCTTTGGCACTACATGACAAAAAACGGTGCTAAAATTAACAAATGTAACGATTTCCTATTGTTACCTACGGATGTTGCGGAAGCTGAGCTTAAAAATATAATTGATTTAATTTCTAAATTTTACAAGGAGGTTTGTTAGTGATGTTTTTCCCGTATTTTTTTGATCCAACCTTTGTGATTCTTTTGCCTGCAATTTTGCTATCTATGTGGGCACAGTGGAAGGTGCATTCCGCATTTAGCCAGTACAGTCGTATCTCTGCACGAAATGGGGCAAGTGCTACACAAATTTGCAGGATGTTGCTTGATAGAGCAGGACTATTTAATGTGCCGATAGAGCATATCAGGGGTGAATTGACTGATCATTATGACCCAAGAGCAAAGGTGCTTCGCCTTTCTTCTAGCGTAAATGGTTATCCTAGCATTGCTGCAATTGGTGTTGCTGCACATGAAACAGGACACGCAATTCAGGACAAAGAGGGATATACTTTTTTGCGGGTGAGAAATGCTATCGCTCCTGTTGTACAGATTTGTTCTTTTGCGTCCATGCCACTACTCTTAATAGGGCTATTGTTTGGAGCGGTCGGATTAGCTCAGTTAGGTATTGTACTGTTTTGTGGGGTTCTTGTTTTTCAACTTGTTACTCTCCCTGTTGAGTTTGATGCTAGTGCTAGGGCATTAAAAATGCTGAAAGAAACTAATACACTTTCTGATGGAGAATTACTTGGAGCTAAAAAAGTCCTTGATGCTGCAGCTTTAACCTATGTTGCAGCTGCTCTTATGGCTGCTCTACAGGTGTTAAGATTACTTGCTATTGTTGGAATGTCATCAAGAAGAAGGTAAATATAGAGGTGAACGATGCGAGGTTTGAAAGCAACGCTAAATTTATATGGTGAAGTTAAGGATGAAACAAAAAGCACTTTTGCTTCAGAAGCTTTGCGTCGTGTATACAATGATATAACTCCTGGTGATAGGCGACTGGCTGCAACCTTACTTTATTGCGTATTAAGACGTGAAACGCTTTGGAAAACTGTGCTTCAGAAATATTGCAAAAGAAATTTGACGAGCCTCGAACCAGTTACTCGTAATGCACTTATGATTGGAGTAGCTGGAATCTTTGAATTAAAGCACTTTGCTTTACCTGTGCTTATCAATGGGTTAGTTGCTGCAGTTAAAAATGCAGGACGTGCGGACGATGCTCCGCTAGTGAATGCTGTCTTACATACAGTTGCTGAGGAAGGTAATAAGCTCCTGAGGGTCTTGCAAAAAAGTTCAGAGTTAAGCGATTTAGCTCTTTTTTATGGTGTGCCTGGTTGGGCTGCAGCAACTTGGGCAAGGGAATTAACTCTTCCCGTAGCCAAGAGACTTGTCGCAAATATGGGGATGAGGAAATATCTTTCTCTTCGTCTTGCACCGCATGTTAATAGAGATGAATATTTGAAAGAGTTTAATTCTGAAGATGATCGTCTTGCTTGGGCTTCTCCTGATGTCGCTTGCTCTGTTCGAACGGCATCTAATCCATTTCCGTTAGATTTGCCTGGCTTTAGTAGAGGCGATATTATGCCACAATCTGAATCTTCTATGCTTGTACCTATTGCATTGGCAGAAAAATTAAAAAATCAAGGTGGCATTACTATTTTGGATATGTGTTGTGGAAGAGGAGTTAAAACTGCGCAACTTGCAATGCTTCTACCTAACGCAGGAATAATTGGTTGGGATTTAAGTGAAGGCAAAATTCGTTCTGCAGAAACTGAAATTGCGAGGTTGCATGTGAAAGAACGCATCACCTTGCAATGTGGCAACAGTTTGCTTTTAAAAATGACTGATAGACCTGATGCAATTTTACTTGATGTCCCTTGCAGTGGTAGTGGAACATGGGGGAGGCATCCAGATTCAAAGTGGAGGCTTGAACCAAAAGATGTTCTTGGAAATTCGATTTTGCAGAGGAAACTTTTGACTCGGGCTTTTAACCTGGTAAAACCAGGTGGATTTGTGCTTTATTCTACATGTAGTTTGTTTCGTGCAGAAAACGAGGAAGTTGTTGCGGATTGTATAGGAAAATCGGAGGAAGTTGTTGAGCTTCCATTGCGTTTAAAAGAAAAATTTGCTTTGCCTGCAAAGCCATATGGGACAGCAATATTCCCTGATTTGCCATGGGTTGATGGGTTTTACATGGCGTTGTTTTGTAAAAAATTAAGTAGATAGGAGACAGTTGAGATGGGAAATTACAAGGGATTTATTTCTGTGATTTGCGTAATTATTATGTTGGTTTGTGGTTTTCTTGGTATAAAATCAATTTTTTATTCCAGTGCTGACAACGTAGTTCCAGATGTTGTTGGTATGAAATCACAAGAGGCTGTTACAGCCATGAAAAATGCTGGTTTTATGCCTTTTATAGATAGGGTCACTGCCTCTGCTCCATCTGATACGGTTGTCTCTCAAAGTTTTGAAGCTGGTACAAGACAAACGAAAGGAACGACAATTTATTTGCGTGTTAGCTTTGGTGGAGCGAGTATGGAGATTCCAGATGTGACGGGAATGACACTTGATGATGCTCTAAAAAAATTGCAAGACATTGGGTTGACTGTTGACGAAATTAAGAAAATGCCGAACAAGGAACACCCAGTAGGAGTGGTTTTTGCACAAAACCCATCTTCACCCCAAACAGTTGATACAAGTACAAAAATTACGCTTCTGGTTGCTTCCCAGGGGGATGAAACATCTCTAGTCCAAATTCCAAATGTAATTGGTAAATCACAGGCTGAAGCAACTAGTATGATTGAATCAGCTGGCCTAAAGCTCGGTGAGATTAAATTAAAACATAGTGAGACAGTAGCAGATGGAATCGTAGTTAGTCAAACACCAAATTCTGGTCTAAATGTTTCTACTGGAACAACGGTTAGCATTGATATTTCCAGTGCGGCTGCTCTTGATGATTTATCTATAGAAAAAGAAACGCCTGAAAGAAAAACTGCTCCGATCAAGCGTGTTGTTGTGGAGCCCCAAGATGATTTTGAAAAAGAGGTTCCTAGAGAGAATGTTGGCAGAAAGGTGTCTCAAACCGGTACTACATTACAATCTAAGACTAATCAACTAAAAGAATCTTCAAAGCAGAAAACGGAGAAAAAGCAAGACCTTTCTATAGATTCAAAAAAGCTCAAGAATGTTGACGGCATAAAGGCTACAAAAAATAAATCATCAAAGGAAGTATCTGCTGCTGTTAACGTTAATGCAGGTAAATCATTAGACAAGAAAAAATCTGACTCACCACAACAGGCAAAGGAGACAAGTAAACAGTCAGCAAAGCAACCAGAAATCAGACAAGAAACTAAAGCTGCAATACCTGTAGTGTCTGACAAACGACCAGCAACCAAGGCAGCCCCCATTGAGGAAAAGAAACAAACTGCTGAGCAACCGATTTACACAGGTAAAGTTGCGAAGATACGTTATCAGACACCACCAATTACAGGAAATAGCATGTCTTTGAGAATTGTTATTCATGATGATAATGGTACAAGAGTTCTACGTGAGGGACCAGCTCGTAGCTTGGAGTACATTTCAATGAACGCAAGATACAGCGGAACTGCAAAAATTACGATATATTTAGGAGGAGAAGAAGTATGGCACGACAAGTACAATTAAGGGATCAAAATAAAGGGACTGGTGTGATAGTTGCCCCTTCCCTTCTATCTGCAGATGTTCTAAATATTGGCTGTCATACAGATAAGATAATAGATAGTGCTGATTGGCTTCACATTGATATTATGGATGGACATTATGTGCCAAATCTCTCATATGGTCCATCGTTAGTTAAGGCTCTACGCAAAAGATACACAAACGCATTGCTAGACACACACATTATGGTTGAAGCAGCTGAGGATTTTATAGATTTGTTTGCCGAGACGGGAACAGACGTGCTTACTGTTCATTATGAAGCTGCTCGGCATATTCACCGTGCAGTTCAAAGGATAAAAAGTGCAGATCTTTATGCAGGTGTTGCTATCAATCCTGGAACTTGTGCATCACTATTAACACAAGTGTTGCCGTGTCTAGACCTTGTGCTTGTTATGAGCGTTAATCCAGGTTTTGGCGGTCAAAGTTTTATCAGAGAAGCATTAGACAATGTTCGTTTTTTGAAAAGATTTCGTGCAGAACATAATCTAAATTATGTTATAGAAATAGATGGTGGTGTCGGAGTTGGAAATATAGCAGAGATAGTTAAAGCAGGAGTTGATGCAGTTGTGGCAGGAAGTGCCGTTTATGGAGCGCCAGATCCTGCTAGAGCTGTTGCTGCACTAAAGGAAAAGGCTAACTATCATGGAACGGTACAAAACATCTAACAAAAAATTTGAAGATAAATTGCTGCATGAGGATGAAAAACTTTCTGAAAGTGTTGTTGATGCAGAAAACTTAATGCCGTCATCAAATGACTCAGTAAATGATAATTTTGTTCAGTTGGGACAGTTGTTGGTATCTGCAAGAGATAAGGCAAATATAACAAGAGAACAAATAATAGAAAAACTGAAAATTAAGGAAGAAATTCTCGAAGCAATTGAATCGGGTGATATAGAAACCCTAACCGCAATTCCTAGACCATTTTTACGTGGTTTTTTGCGTGAATATTGTGATCTAGTTGGAGCGAAGAACTTATGGCGTGAGTATGATCTCAAAACTAAGACTAGGTTTAAACTCCCAAAAGCAAAACTCAGTCCCCTTGTGTTTGACGACTCTCAAGAACGTGGTCTTTATAGTGTTACAACTGCTAGTAAAAAAAATAGATTTTTTGTTATCACATTTTTAATTGTGGTAATTTTATTAACCATTTATTTTATTTATCAGTTAAGAGGCGATATTGCTTCTCAATTTATTTCTCCAGCGGAAGTAGTGATGGGGCTTAATCCACTCGATAAGGTAGAATCAGAAGATGATAAAAATTCACCAAAGGAAGAGACGACTAACGAGGGGCTCCTCGAAAAAAATGAAGCTGAAGGTAAATCAACTGGCGGTGCTCCTCAACCAACAGAGAAGGATGATGTTCAATCTACTCCTAGTGACAGTTCACAACAAGCAAAGGCTGATGATTCAGATAATACAGATAATGTAGACAGGAAGTTGCCCACAGACGCAACATCTTTTGGGTGGCTTGACAAAAATAACAAGCAAGAGAGTGAGCCTACCATCAAACAGCCAAAACCGCCAGTTGTTGACGGTGAGTTAAATTTACCCCCCAAGGCTAAAAGAACAATTACTATAAAGGCTGTCAATGTTATATGGATAAGGGTGACTACAGCAAATAGACGTATATTCCAAGGGCTTATGAAAAAAGGTGAGGTTAGAAAATTTGAAGTTGAATCAGTTCCAGTTATAATTCGTTACGGTAAAGGGAATAAGGCGCTTGTAACATGGAATGGTGTCGAAAATCTTGTCTCGAATACCCCTAAACCGATAACGGTTAAATATACTTTAGATGCAAGGTAAGAAAATACGGTTCATCACGGAAAAGTGTGGGATTAATAAAATAATCTATTGAAAAGAGAGCAC
>JAUNHV010000008.1 GCA_030523725.1 Synergistaceae bacterium
AAACTTTGATGTTGCCAACAATGGTATAATTTCAACAGGATTTGACTGGTTCAAGATTGGACTTCATAGAGACTTCACAAAGAAGTTGAAAGCATTTGCACAGTACACATATTTCCGTGCAAACAACAAGTCAATGCTTGCTCATGGCTCAAACGCTCTTACAATGGGTCTTGCCAACTTGGACGTTGATGATGTGAAGGATTTTGGTGTTGGTATTCGTTATCAGTACACACCAGCAATTGCTTTCCAGCTTCAGTATGATTTGAGAGATTTTGGACAGGGAATCCACGTAAAGGAATCAAGCGAGAGATTGACAGACATTGGTATGTTTGGCAAAGATCACGTCTTCCGTTTCCGTACAGAGCTCAGCTTCTAATTTAGTTAGAGTACTGTAAATTAACAAAATTACAAAAGATAGTCGTGAGAGTTTTCTTGCGACTATCTTTTTTTTATTATAATCACGATAAAACATAGAGCCTTACGTTATTAGAGCATCTTCGTGTTGAGGGGAAGTGCTTGTCCAGGTTTGACGTGAAGGTAAGGGAGAATTATAGAAGACCTGATACATTTGATCTATGATGGGTGGAATTTTAATAAAACATATTTTCAAATTATTGTATCTTATGATGTGAAATATTAAAGATGGCAAGAGGTTGTAGTGACATTCTACAACCTCTTGCCATTGTAATTATGGTAGAAATCTCGTTGGTCTCGCGTATCAAACGAAATTATACCACTTACTGTACGTGTGCGTGACGAGATTACCATACACTTAGAGGGAAGGAAGATTTATTTGACAAGTAAGGAACATAATTTATAGCCAACGCGGAGAAGATATTAGGAATGTTATACAACACTAAGCGTTTAAAGTTTTAACGATTTGAAAAGGCAGCAATAACAGATAGGCAGTATGTGCTGATATCCCGTGTATTCCCAAAAGTATATCCTGCCATAAATATACAATGCCAAGAGAAGTAGTATGTGGTACAAATTCCCACATTAGGCAGGGTAAAGAAGGTAAGAATGCGGTGTCCTTGTTTTGAGTAAAGATAAAGCCAGCACCGTTAGGCGCTGGCTTTTAATAAACCGCAATAAGGCTAGAGCAAAAACACACTAGGCGTGTAATTTTGCTTTTATTAAACGTTTTATTTCTTTGCTTTGAAGTAATAAATATAATCGACTAATTTTTTAAGATCTTCGTTAAATGTTGCTACAAAGTTTTCTTGAGTGCAATCCGAGAGAATAAAAATAGCATCATTGTCCTTATCATCTTTGGGTGTTACCACAATCTTGCCCCTTTGCTCTCCATCGCGAATTACTTTAACATCTGCGTAGTAACCTGTGAAGTTTTGGGGTCTTGTTAGATATTGCAAGCATATCATGTCGTGGATTGGTGCAGCCTGTCCGCCGTATTCATCCTTACTGTTTGAAATATGCTCAATAAGTTTACCAATCAAAGTAAGTTCTTCCTTATCACTATTTAGAAGTTGTTCAAAATTTTCTCTTGGAACCAAAAGCCTTTGTGTTAGGTCGAGAGGAACCAAGGTGATTGGTACCCCGCTTTTTAAGACGATGTCAAATGCATCTGGATCCTGATATACGTTAAACTCGGCATATGGCGTTACGTTTCCAGGTGTTTTAATTGCGCCACCCATGATGATAAAACGCTCAATTTTTGTGGCTACCTCAGGAAAAGTCTTTAACAAAATAGCCTCTGTAGTAAGCGGTGCGACTGCTACAACTGTTATCTTTTCCTTTTTGGGCAAGGACATAATCGCATTTCTCATGTATAAGATGCTGTTGTCCACGGTATAGTTTTTACCATTATCGTTAAGGTCCAGATCACCCAATATATATTTCTTATCAATGGCTGCTTGTTGCTGCAAAAGTGCATTATGTGCACCTTCAGCAACAGGAACCTTTTCAGCACCGAAGAGGCTGAGTAGCGTGATGACATTTTTTAGTGCAGTCTTGCGATCTGAAGTAAGTGGCTGAACTGTGACACCGCATAAATTGATAGTGTCTCTGTTGGCTACTGTCATAGCGAGTGCAATATTATCGTCGGGTAAGCTACCGGTATCAAGCCAAACGTTTGTCTTAACCTCTGGTAGGCCAACAACGATAAACCGCCCACCCATGATAACAGCTACAGTAAAGATTACAAAGGCAATAGCCCTAATCCATGAAAACTTTTGTTTAATTGTTCCTTTGGCTTTGCCTGTCAAAAAATTTGAGAATTTTCCCATTTTCCCCTTCTCCTTTGTAAAATTTTGAGTTTCTTTTGTATCTATTTCAGTTCCAGTTTTTCAACTGGTGAAATACAGCTTTATTTTGGCTCGCTTTCCAAGAGCCATTGATCATTGCTAATTTTCTTGAGTGGTGTACCAAGGGTTGCTAAAGTAGTAAATAGAGCTTGTTGTTCTTTCTTTGGTGTAAAAACAAAACGATAATCAGTAAGCTCACTGTCCTTTGTTATCGTGAAGTGTCCCTTAACGTTACAAGCGCCGCTAAACTTAAAATCACGAACAAAGGTATTGTCTTCCTCGTCTATACGAACATGTGCCGAACCGTTGCCAAAGTGTAATGCTCCTAGAAACGGAAGCTCAAGTGTGACATGGCGTGCAGAAAGCTTGCCGTCAATAGCGTTGCTTGTCATTGCAGTTATGGATGGTGTTGCACTTATACTTGAAAAGGTTAAGTAAAAGGGATCAAATTCCGCAACGACATCATAAAAGGTAAGTGTCTTAATGACAAGCCCGCTTGTTTGCTTGCTACCTATGGAAAGAGCAACACCATTTTTTTGGCATTCCTGTACGGCACGATTGCCAATTTGCTCCATCAAATCTGTATCAGGGGAAGCAAAACGTATTCCTATAAAAATAGCTAATATGATAGCAGTAATGAAAGTAATTATTGCTAATTGTATTTTTGAAAGATTCATTTTTTACACCATCCTATGATGTGTAACTATTTTCAAATTTTGAATACTCATTGAAGAATACTAAATCTATCTTTCCCGTAGCTCCGCTTCTGTTTTTAGCAATATGCAGCTCTGCGGTTGCATTCGCTGTGTCTTGTTCGGAGTTATAGTAGGCTTCACGGTAGAGGAACATAACCATGTCTGCATCCTGTTCAATTGCGCCAGATTCGCGAAGGTCTGAAAGCTGAGGCACCTTTTTGTCTCGTTTTTCAACGTCTCGGGAAAGTTGAGAAAGAGCTATGACAGGCATTTTAAATTCTCGAGCAAGGCTCTTTAAGGTGCGTGAAATTTCTGAAACTTCAACCGTTCTGTTGTCCCGTTTTTTTGCAACCTCCATAAGCTGGAGATAGTCAATGACGATCAATCCTTTGCCATTTGTTGCGTATTTAGAAGCAAAACGTCGGCAGCGTCCGCGTATTTCAACTGTTGTTAGTGGTGTGCTGTCGTCTATGTAGATTGGAGCTTTCTCCAAAGTTGTAGCGGCACGTGTAAGGGAATTCCAATATTCTGACTGAGAACTTTTATTTCGGAAAAGCTCTCTCATGTTAACCTTTGCTTCGGCTGATAACATTCTTGCTATAATTTGCTCAGAGGACATTTCAAGAGTAAAAATTAGGACAGGAATGTTTTGCTTTGTTGCGACATATTGGGCGATGTTCAAGGCAAGAGAAGTTTTCCCCATTGCCGGTCGAGCTGCAAGGATGTACAACGAACCACCTTGAAGTCCTGCAGAAAGTGCATCAAAAGCCCTGAAGCCTGTTGCAATTCCCGTCAAATCCCTGCCACCTGCAAGTCGCATCTCGATATCTCTCATTGTGGTAAGCAAGACATCATGAGCACTGCGCATGTTAGACATTCTGCCACTACGAGAGAGAGCAAAAACCTTCTGCTCTGCCTCTTCTAGCGCGTCATCACTTTCTTTGTCTTCTTCAAAACCAATACGAGCAATGTCTGAACCGACAGTAATCAGGTTTCTATGGATAGCCTTGTCTTTAACGATTTGAGCGTGATATTCTACGTTTGCGACTGTCGTTACGGAATCCGTTAAGGAAGCAAGAAATGTTCTGCCACCGAGGGATTCTTCTTCGCCAGATTTTTTTATTTCGTTTTCTACCGTTATGGCATCTGTTGCAATATCCTTTTCATTCAAAGCAACCATGAAGGCAAAAAGTTTTCTATTTCTAGGGTCGTAAAAATCGTCGGGCTCGACTATTTCCATAACTAGGGGAAGGCAGGTTCCGTCTAGTAAACACGATCCGAGTACCGCGCGCTCTGCCTCTGCATTGAAAGGAGGTACTCGATCAAAATTAGTTAATTCCATTTCTATTGTTTCTCTACGGAAAGGGTCATTTCGGCTTCGACGCCTTGGAAAAGCTTTAATTTTACGGGATATTGTCCCAACAATTTTATTGCTTCAGGCAGTTTTATGTCTTTTTTATCGATCGTGACCTTGAACTGTTTTTTTACAGCTTCAGAAACCTGAGCTGTGGTTACGGCACCAAAAAGCTTTCCTGTATCACCACAAGAGGCAAAGAGTATTATTTTTTTGCCAGAGATATTATCTTTTAGCTCTTCTGCTTTGGCCTTCAACTTAGCAGTTTTATCTTCTTGGTTCTTCTTTTGGAATTGATAATCTTTTAGCTTTCCTGTTGTTGCTTCAACAGCCAAACCACGCCCTACCAGAAAGTTTCTGCCATATCCATCTGCAACTGTAAGGAGATCACCTTTTTTGCCTACCTTCGGCACATCTGTTGTTAAAATAACTTTCATTCTGTGAAAATCCTTTCCGTGATTTAATTCTTTAATTTTCTAAAGTTCCACATTACGTCAGCTGCCCCCACAAGAGACAATATGCATGAGGGAAATCCAATCACTAAGGTGAAAAAGGCCAGTATATATTTGAAGAAGGGCTTAACGTGTTTTTTTTCTAAGAAAAACATAACAAAGGCAAAGCCCTGTATAAAAAAAGCGACCCAAACTATTTGTTGAATGTTAAAGGCAATATCTTCGCAGATAGCAAAGTCCTTGAAGTTTAATTTTGAAGCTATCTCGAATATAAAAGAAGCGAAGAGCGCCCAAAAAAGATTTGGAGCGAAGGACCAGCGAGAAACGCGTGGCATGGACAAAAGTCGTAAGTGTTGTTTTTTTGCAATTCGTTTCAAAAAAATATAACAAAGGAAGACTTCTGCTGTAACAAAAAGCAGAATGGTGGTTGGAAACATTTTTGATGAAATCTCGTTCAAAAGCTTTATGCTTCCTGCTATGTCAAGCTGTGGAAGCTTTGAAGCGTAAGGAGCAAGCGTCTTTTGTAGTAATTCTGTATTTGGTAAAGCAACATTTCTTCCAAGCAATTTGCCGAGGGCTGCTATGAGTCCGAGTTTTAAGTAAACGGAGAATTCAATTGCCTCTGTGAAAAAAGCTGATACATTATCTCTATTTTTTTTCAAAAAGAAAGCAATAAGCACTCCAGAAAAACTAAAAAGAGCAAAGTAGGTTAGAGCAGCGGCAAATCCATCACTGAAACCTATGGCAAGGGAAGCAATAAACGAAAGCAAAACTGCAAAATAGCAACTAGTTGCCATGGAAATAACAGCAAATGGCAAAGGCGCAAAAAGCGTAGAGATATTGAAGAGAAACGCTATATCATTATTAAATTCAAAAAGTATAAATGAGAGAAATAACCAAAAGCCAAACATAAATTTGTTTAATTTTAATTGTGTTTCTTTTTTATTCTTTATCCGCTCTTTTTTTACTTTTAGTTCTATTTTCATCCGAGAATTCCTTATCATACAAACTGCGCTATTTTAACACGAATTTTGTCTTTTCTGCATAATAAAATTTCTATTTTATTGATGAAATTTTGCATTTTAAGTTAATTCTGCTATAATACAACTGTGGTTATGCAGGTGTAGCATGCTTTAGCAATTTTATTAGTTATTTCATAGAATGAAAGGAGAGGTTTTTTTGACAAACAGCAAATATAGCACTCACAAATTTTTTTGTACTATTTGTCTTACTGTACTTGTTATTTGCCTATGTTTTCACTCCTCGGTAGCTGATGCAATAGAAAAGCCTACGGCAGAGGCGCCAAAAGAGGATAGTGCATTTTCTCGCTTGGAAGATGCAATAAAAAAACAAAAAGAGAAGTTTCTGCCAAAAATACCAAAGCTATACGAAGAAGGCTTTACAGGTTATTATGGTTCTGCGATAAGCAAGGCCTTGGAACAAGCAGGCATTAAGAAAATCAATCTAGATTTGTTAAAACAGAAATATCCAAATTCTGCCTTAAATGAGATAAAAAACATGACAGATGAGCAGAAGTTGGATGTAGCGGCTGGAATTTTATACATAAAAAAATGTTGCTATGGAAGGGTCTCTAAAACCGACATTATACGCGAGAGTGCCGCTATTGTTTATTATGCTGCCAAATATAAAGTAGCTGCTGCAGAGGCATTTGCTATGGCAGACCTTGAGAGCCACTGTAATCCTAATTGCGTGGGGCGATTTGGGCGAGTTATTGGTCCATTTCAAGTTCATTGGAAATCTCATTCAAAAACCTTGTTGAGAAGAAAAATTGTCAGTTGTCGTGAAGATATGTTTGACGCTGACAAAGGGGTTCACGCTGGGGTGTTTGTCTTTGCAGGCTATGTTCATAGAGCCGGTTCAGTAAGGAAATCTTTGAAAGGCTATCTTGGTAAAGCCTCAAAAAGATATACAAACATGTTTTTTCAGCGTGTGAATAAATTTAACAGTATTAAGGAAAAACTGAGAAAATCATCCTAAATAAAAAATTGAGGCAAAATAGCCTCAATTTTTTTTTATCATTTGGCTTCTTTTGGTTTCCTAAAAAAACAAAGTGGCATAATTTTGCCTCAAAAAAATCCTAAAAAACGGTTATAATTTTCCACATCTTGTGGATAATCTTGTGGATATGTAACAAATTAACCTATTAGCTACAAAGTTTTCCACAAAAAAATTTTTCAAAAATTTGACTAATTTAAAAAATTGAGTTTCGTGTAAAAATTCATAATTGTGTTTTTGAAGTTCTGAAAAAGAAATTCCTTTTTTTATAAAGTAATTCTCCTAATTATTAAAAAAGACAGTGATATCAAGAGTTTGCGAGATATCTTTGTTTTTTAAGGTGACGCATTTTTGCATAACAGTTATCCACGAGATTTTCCACACCCTGTGGATAACTTTATAAAAGAGAAAAAATCCCTGTGAAAATTGAATTATTTGTCCACGAAAAGCAGGTGGCAAATTTTTTGAAAATGTGATTTATGTATTTTTGAAAAATTTTCCTAAACTTTGTTTAATTTGTTTTTTTTAAAAAATACTTTAATATAAAAGGTAAAATTTATGATAACAAAAAAACGCAGTGATATCAAGGCTTTAACCGTTGTTTCTTGATATCACTGCGTTTTGTTTGTTATAACTTTAGTCTTAAAGATATTCAGAAATTCGTGCCATTGCGTGTGCCAGTTCGTCACTTGCTCCTTGCCTTTTATAAGCTTCTGTTCCTTCTTTTAATGTTTCTTCGCTCAAATCCTTCAATTTAACTTTCTTTATTGGTTCCTTTGTTTCATGGCGATAATTTTTTACTATTGAGCCGAGTGCAAAGTCGATTCGTACCTTCCTATCCAAAATTTTTGTAAGAGACAGTTCAAGACGAGCTCTACGCGACATTGCAGCCATCTTTGCCATTGGCTCAGATATATTTACCTTGATGTGAAATGCGTCTTCTTTTTCTTCATATGCCACAGGAGCAGTTACACGACAAAGAGGAATACCGGCGATTTCCTGCCAACGAGTTTCTATTTCGTCCATCTTGCGAGCAATCGTTAAAGGGTGGAGATTGTTTTCTTCGTCAAAATCTCCCTGTAAAAATTCCTTTGCCTTTTGTGCCTTGAATTCTACAAACATTATTTGTCCCTCGTTTCTTGCGAATGGCTTTTTTCTATGGCAATCCAAAGAAGTTGTATGTCGCTTGGTGGTACTCCTGGAATTCTGCTGGCTTGTCCAAGTGATTCGGGATTGGTTTGTTTCATTTTTGTTCTGCCTTCGTCGGAAAGTCCTACAATTTTTTCATAGTCAATGGTGCGAGGAATCTTTAATTTTTCCATTCGCTCAAACTTCTTCACCTGGTTTTTTTGACGTGAGATGTAGCCCTCGTATTTTAACTCTGTCTCCACCTTTTGTCCAACTTCGTCATCAATGTCACATAGGGTTTTTCCTGCTATGTCTTTGACAAAATTCCAAGATATCTCGGGGCGACGGAGCAAGGATTCTGCCAACACACTTTCTTCTAACGGGCTTGAGCCAATTTCAGCGAGGTGAGCATTATTCTCTTCGTTCATTATAATTTTTGTTTCAGCTAAAAGGGAGCGGCATTTTTTTTCTTCCTCGCGGAAACGCAAAACTTCCTCGTATTTTTCTTCACTTAAAAGTCCTATGTCGTGTCCTTTATCGCTAAGGCGTTCTGTTGCGTTGTCGTGACGAAGAAGAAGACGATATTCTGCGCGGCTTGTCAACATCCTATAAGGTTCATTTGTCCCCTTTGTTACGAGATCATCTATCAAGATTGCAATGTAACTTTCATGGCGACCAAGGACAAAACTTTCTTGCCCCTTTACACGGAGGGCGGCGTTAATGCCAGCTAAAAGTCCCTGTCCTCCGGCTTCTTCGTAACCACTTGTCCCATTTATCTGGCCAGCAGTAAAAAGATTTTTTATAGTTCTTGTCTCAAAGTTGCTAAAAAGTTGTGTCGGGAAAATATATTCGTACTCTATTGCGTAGCCTGGACGGACGATTTTTGCGGCTTCACAACCTTTTATTGTCCTTACACTTTCCCACTGTGCTTCCATGCACATGGAGGTGGAGAAATTCTGCATATAGACCTCGCCACTAGAACCGGAAATTGGCTCTAAAAAAATTGGATGGCTTGGTTTTTCGGGGAAACGCAAAATCTTGTCGTCAATGGATGGACAATAGCGAGGTCCTTTGGAAAGGAGAGTTTCTGTATAGAGTGGAGATTGATTGAAGTATGAGTGGATTACTTCGTGTGTTGCCTCGTTTGTGCGAGTTATGCCGCAAACCATTTCGTTGTAGGTCTTTTTTACCACATTTCTCTTAAAATGTGAAAAAGCCTGGGGTTCGTCAAGGCTTTTTTGTTTGTCTAGGATATCCCAATTTATAGAGCTTTCCAAAAGGCGTGGTGTTGTGTCTGTCCTGAGTCTGCCTGTGGCGAGCCCGTGTTCTTTCAAGCTTCTAGCAAATGGTGTAGCTGCAACTAGTCCAAGTGGTCCAGACTTGTGGTGAGTGAGACCGATAAAGATTTCTGAGGCAAGATATGTCCCAGTTGCTAAAATTACACAATCTGCTTCAAAAACATGTCCAGTTTTTATCTTTACTCCCTTTATGGTCTCATTTTCAACGCAAAGGTCAGTTACTTCTGCTTGAAATAGAGTTAAGTTGTCTGTGGTTAAGAGTGTTTTTCTGTAAAAGTCTGAATATTTTCGTGGATCGCACTGTGCACGGAGCGTGCGAACTGCAGCTCCCTTTGATGTGTTGAGCCAACGAATGTGGCGAGTTGAAGCGTCCGTTGCTTCCGCCATAACGCCGCCTAGCGCATCAATTTCACGGACAATATGCCCCTTTGCAGGTCCACCAATAGACGGATTGCAAGGCATTAAAGCAATGCTATCTAAATACATTGTAAGGAGCAAAACAGAGCATCCCATGCGAGAGGCTGCAGTTGCCGCTTCGCATCCTGCGTGTCCTGCTCCTATTACTATAATATTGTAATGTTTGTTCATTAACATATTCTCCGAATCGCTAGATGGCGTAATTCTAGCACAAAAATAAACTTGCAACAAATATGATGAAAAAAACATTTTTTTGCATTTTTTAGCCATAAGCGCCGCTTCGCGGCTAACATAAAGGGAATGGCAAAACCAGAACAAGTAGGGTCGCTACTCGTGTCACTCGAAAAAGCTGATAAAAAATGTTCACTTTTGTGAACATAGTGCAAGTTGCAAATGTAGTAATAGCATATAAAAAAGCAGTTTGAATTTTGAGAAAATTTTAAGGAAATTAGATTGGCTAAATCAGTAAAAATCCATAGCAAAAAAGCAAAAAAGAGTGAAGCCAGAGCCTATATGCACTTTGCGCTTATAATTCCAAGCTGTTTTCTTTTAATAAGAAGTCGTAAATACTCATGGTGATGATACCGTATTCGTCTCTTCTGATATTCATAACATCTTTGGTAATGATGATTTTTTTGAAAAAATCGTTAACGTTTACGAGAGGAGATTTTTCCTGCATGATTTTTTCTTCTGTTGGCATGGTGAAGGCGGACTGAATGTAATATCTTTTGCTGCCCATGTTTGCCACAAAGTCAATTTCAAGCTGCTTTCGGTATTCTTTTCCATCGTCTGCCGTGCCGCGTTTTTCCACGACGCCAATGTCAACGGAATAGCCACGGCTTCGCAGTTCATTGTATATGATATTTTCCATGAGGTGATTTTCTTCAATCTGCCTAAAGCCGAGTCGAGCATTTCTGAGTCCGACATCTTCAAAATAATACTTCAAGGGTGAGCCGATGTACCTTCTGCCCTTGACGTTATAGCGACTTACTCCCTTGATGATAAAAGCATCTTCTAAATACTCGATATATTGTCTGATAGTATTCAGGCTGATTTTTGACTGAATTTCGCTTTTAAATGTTGCTTGAATCTTTGGTGGATTTGTTAAAGAGCCAATCGCAGAAGCCAAAATATTTATAAGGTCTTCCAGTTCCTGAGTTTTTTCGATATTGTGCCTTTCAATAATATCTTTCAGATAGGTTTCTTTGAATAAATTTGTGAGGTAACTAATCTTTTGTTCTTCCGTTTTCATGGTTACAGTGAGGGGAAGGGCTCCATACACGACATACTCAGCCCAGCCTTGATACACATCACCACTGTAAATCTGCATAAATTCTTTGAACGATAAGGGGAAAATGTGAATTTCGTCTCCCCTGCCTCTAAATTCTGTAATTACGTCTTTAGATAGGAATTTAGAGTTGCTCCCTGTCACGTATATATCTGCATTTCTTATGTGGAGCAGGGAATTTAGGACTTCTTCAAAATCTTGCAACATTTGAACTTCATCTAGCAGGATGTAATATTGCTCATCGTCTTTTATCAATGATTCAATATATTCTAATATTGTGTCCGGATTGCGATATTTTTTATTCTTGTGTAGGTCTAGCTCAAGCGCAATGATATGTGACGTTGGGACATCATGCTCCAATAAATAGCGCTTAAAAATATTGAACAGTAGATAGGATTTGCCACTTCGCCTGATGCCAGTTATCACTTTAATCATTCCGTTCTGCATGCGGTTGACTAAATCTGTAAGGTATTTATCTCTTTTTATATCCATAGGGTAGTCTCCTTTATTGAACATTTATGACAGTTACGGCAATTTTATTCAATAAGATTATACGCCTAATTGATAGAAAAGCAAGGATATAAAAGATTTTTAGCCATAAATGATTAGCCATAAGCGCCAATGCCTTAGGCATTGGCTGACATAAAGGGAATGGCAAAGCCATTCCCAACATGAAATTAAACAAAAAATGGGCTTTACAAGTAAAGCCCCTACGTGCGAAACGTTGTAAACCCTTGCGGCGCAAGGGTTCGGGGGGGGGGGTACTTCTAAAAAATATCAAAAAAATTAAAAAAATATCTTGACAAAGAAAAAACAAATCGATATAATATGCGCACTGAAGTCGAAGGATGTACAGATTTAGCCGCATATATCCTAATAACACAATTATCATATTATCATATATGGAGAGAAGTAAGGAGTGAAGATATGATGGGACAGTTGACTTTTGTATTTTTTAATAATGAATTTATTTTGAGCAACACAACGGAGCGTGTTAGGTGCATTATGCCCTAACACTGCTTTGTTGTGTTGTTTTTTTGTTGGTTCTTTCTTAGCCATAAAGCGCCGAAGTGAATTGAAAATTGAAAATTGAGAATTGAAAATTGATGTGTGCCACTTTGTGGCACGAATTAGAGTGAGGCGGAGCCTCACTAAAAATCGTTTTTGCAAAGCAAAAACACCGCAATTCTCCATTCTCCATTCTCAATTCTCAATTTTAACGGGTTTGTTCTCTATGGCTAAAAAAGTGAAAAAAGGAAATCATGGCGTAAGCCAAGGTTTTTATAGATTGTCGCAATGTGGGTTTTAGGCGTGGGCGCCAAGTTTGCGGTGCCACAAAACAAAAGAACGAAAAGTTCAGAAAGGAGAGAAATTTCAAGATGGGAAATTTCAAAATGACACAAAGAAGGCGCCAAGGATTTTTGGCAATGGTAATGGCAGTCATGTTTGCTTTGAGCAACGTGACGGTGGCGTGGGCATCACCTTCGGGTGGTATTGTTCAGATCACGGACTTTAGTGGTGGCAATGGTGCAGGAACAAAGGCAGCCGAGACGATCTATTTTGGCAGTTTTTGGCAGAATGGGACAACTCTAACCAAAGACACAGCCAAAGAAGGCATAAAGTGGCGAGTGCTGGCAAATGATGAAACTAAAGGTGTATTGTTATTGTCAGACCAGGGGTTATATGCAGATCAGTTTAACTCAACAGCAGAGCAGGGGCATAATTGGAATGGTTCAGATATTCAAAAGACTTTGAATGGCACAGAAGCAACGCCAGAAAAAACCACATTCAAAAGTGACGGAACTGGAGCTGTGGATGAATGGGGTAGCTTTGCCGGAGATGCATTTGATACAAAGGAGCTTGGAGCGATAAAGGAAACAAATGTAGAGACAGACGGAACAACATCACAAGACAAACTATTTTTGTTAAGTGGCAACGTCTCCGGTGGAGGTGAGGTAAATACAGGAGCCTATGGATTTGGTGCAGATGCAACAAGGGTGATGGGTGCAACGGAATTTGCACAAAATGTGAAGTTGTATGATAATGACAGGGTGGTGGAGAATTATGGCGGTTTCTTTTGGTGGTTGCGCTCGCCTGGCTCTTATGCCAGTTTTGCGTTCAATGTCAACGGTGGCGGCGAAGTCGGTGAGGGCAGTGTGGGCGCCGGCGGTGTTGCCGTTCGCCCGGCTTTAAATCTGAATCCAGAATTGGTTTTGTTTTTATCCGCCGCAAATGCTACAGGCAAAGGCGCGGTTACTGTTGATAGCGGTTTCTCTCTAGACAATACCTATACGGGTTCAGATGGTTGGAAGCTGACCTTGAAGGATACAGACATAACAGCACCTACGGTAAGCTCTGTAACACAGACAAAAGAGGGTGACACGGTTGATTCCCTTGCTGGAAAAACCAATACACTAGATCTAACAAACGGACTGACTGTAAGCTATAAGGACGATTTGAGTGTAGCTTATGATGCCGCCGCTTCTTTTACGACAGGTGCAAATTACCTGTCAGCTGTGGTGAAGGATTCCGCTGGAAATTATGTCAACTATGCAAAAATTGCAGATAAATCTTCCCCTAGCTCCGCAAAGGTTGGCTTAGGCACCTTGGCCGATGGTACATACACGATGTACATCTTTGCTGAAAATACGGCGACTGACGACAAGGGAACGGATTATGCTTCAGATTTTAGCGACCCGAATGGCTACACTATAGGAAAGGGTACCGTAACAATCTTTGCGGACAAGCTTAGTGCCACACATAAGGGCAAAGAGCTCACTGCCAATCTCGACAAGGGGTTCAACCTTTCCTTTGATGCAGATACATACAATACAAGCGTTGCCCTAGCTAACAATGCGACAGGCACAATTACGGCGGGCGGAACTGGCACAGAAATAAAGAACGTTTCTGTGGGAAGTGGCGCAAGTCTTGCTTTCAAGAACAAATTTACCGTGTCAAACCTATCTGTGGCAGACAACGGACTACTACAGATTACGAGCGATGTGAATGCCAGCACTGTGGACACGATTACAGTTAAAAATGCCTTAACGCTTGGCGACGCTTCAATGCTAAAAATTCAGCTTTCTGATCCATATTTTGCGACTGCAAAAGAAGGCATTCCTGTGGACGGTCTTACGTTGCTTTCTGCCACAAATGGTCTTAGCATAAAAGCAGAGAACATAACAGGTGTTGCGACAGTTGGAACATATGGCATCTTCACTCCTACATTTAGCGTAGCGGATAATAACATCTACCTAACTGGCTTTAACTTTAAGAGTGGAGATGTGCCAGGGGGCGATGGACATATTTATAAGTTAGCCTTTATTGGAGCTTACACGCAAGGTGATCCTGTTCCATATGGTCATGTTGTGAAGTATGACGAAGATACAAAGACAAATATTTTGTACAAGGTAAAAAATGATGATGATAAGGCGTGGGGGCTTATTGGGCGTGGCATTGAAACGCGTGAAGACAAAGAGGAACAAGAACTGAAATTTGATTGGGATGACGAGTCGAAGACATTAAAGCCACACGAGGGAGAAGGAAATGGCGACATCCTTGTTAAGTATAATAAAAAAGGCGAGAAAAAGACAGCAAGTGACCTTTCCACGGATGCTACTGCCTACGTAGGTATAGAAAGATATGGTGAAATGCGACAAAGTGCAGTTACTGGAGGCAGTATTGAGGGCGAGGTAAAAGCAGATTTTATAGGCAATGTGGCAAACTGGGGAGCTCTTAGTCTTACCAATAACATCGTTGGAACTATAACTGGTGACTTTATAGATAACAGTGCACTGATGATAGAACTAGGGGGGGGGCTAAGTACAAGCCGCAAGGTGGTGCTATTCATTTAGAGGATAGCGTAGTAAGTATCATAAATGGTGATTTTATTGGCAATTACACCTATCCAGACAATGATGATTTTGATCATCCAGAAGGTGGTGCTATTTATAACAAAGGTGGTACAATAAGCGCCATAAAAGGTGATCTTATTGCCAATTACGCAATGTATGGAGGTGCAATTTTTAATTGTAATTCTTCTTCTAATGAAGGTACCGTTAATGTGACGGGCAGTTTTGTTGCCAATTATGTAACATTTTGGGGTGGTGCAATCTATAACGAGCATGGTACCGTTAACGTGACTGGCAATTTTGTCGGCAATCACGCAATGTATGGTGGTGCAATCACTAACGGTGGTACACTACCCTATGACAAGTCTGCTACCGTTAACGTGACGGGTGATTTTGTTGGTAATTATGTAAAGCCTTACAACTTTTCCTCATCAACCTATGGTGGGGCGATTTCAAATGGAATTAATGGAACGATGACAATCCGAGGTAATTTTAGAAATAATTTTGTTTCAGGCGGCCCTGGCATTGATGCTGCTGGTGGAGCGATTGACAACAGGGGCACAATAGCAATCCTTGCAGATGACAAGGATATTCTCTTTAGTGGTAATACCGTTTTGGATTCGGACAAAATAGATGTAGGTGGTGCAATCTACAATTCCCAACAAGCCAGCGTACTAAAATTATATGCCTCAGATGGTAACTCAATCAGCTTTGAGGGTAGAGACGGCTCCACTAATGCTGATAAGATTGTAGATTCTGTTCATAACATTGGCAAACTTTATATAAATGGTAACGGAAGTGATGAAACAGGCTATACCGGCACTGTGAACTTTGTTGCGATTACAGATAATGCTACACCATCAGGACAGATGTATATCTATGGTGGAACAGTTGGTATATCAAGAGACGTTACGCAGAGTCTGCTCTCGATAAACAATGCTACAATAAATATGCAGGACGCAGCAGGTGCAAAACCTGAGGATGTTAGATATTCAACCATAACAGTAACCACATTAGGGGGATCTGGTAATCTAATGATTGATGCAACTGTGAAAAATGATGCAGCCAAAAATGCTGATAAAATTGTTTATACATCAGTAGACCATGCTGCCACATTAACCCTCACGAACATTAATTTGAGAGAGGGCTTTGATTCATACACGACTGAAACAAAGGATGACTACCTGACGGTTTTAGATGGAAGTGGTGCAACGCTAGTCGTCGGTGATGCAACTTCAAAAAAAATTACAACTCAGTTAGGAGATTACCTTTATACCTTTGAAAATGGAACAACTCCTGGAAAGCTGAAGGTTACAGGGAAATTTAACCCACTAGCTACTTTGGTAGACTACATTACAGATACAGAAGTTGGACACCCGATAGATACATACAGCTTTGCAAAAAGTGAAATATTAGCAAAAGCCATAACGACGGGTTCTGCAGGTGGTGCAACCCAAAAGACAAATTATACCCTTGGTATGAATGGGCTTAGCTTGACGGGAACAGGGACAAAACATGATGGTATTACTGTTGCAGAAAAGCACACGTTAGATATCAGTAGCACGAGTGCAGAAATGAAAGGGACAATTTCCGGTTTTGCCACAGCCTTGACAGTTGATACTGGTGGAACGCTAGTGATTAAGAATGTGAATTTCAGCGACAACACGACGGATATTTCAAACGCTGGAACATTGAATATGTCCGGCACAAACTCCATGAATAGTGGCGTGGCAAATGATGGTGCGATGGAAGTGTCAAGCGGAAGCACAACCTTTGCTTCCGGAGTTAGCGTAAGCGGCGAAGGTAGCCTGGTAAACAAAGGAAGCCTAACGATAGACGCAGACAAACTTACCTTGACCGGTGATGTAACAAACGAGGGGACATTAACCTTCACAGGCGGTACAACAGAAGCAAGAGCAGAGCTAGGAGTTACAATAAAGGATTCCACGACAGGTACAGTTGCCTTCGGTGATGGAAATGCTAACGCTTACATCAGTAACGCCAATGCTCTTAATCAAAGTGCAATCAATGTAGCGGCAAAGGCGGATGTTACGAACACCGGAAAATTAACAGCTAAGACACTAATAAATGCTGGCACCTTGTCAGCAGCAATAGACGATTTGTCTGTTGATACAACATTTACAAACAATGGCACTCTTGAAACCTCTGGTGAGTTGAATAAGTTGTCAACTCTGACAAACTCCGGCACAGTAAAAATTGCATCAGGCAAGACCTTGAAAGTTACTGCCGACAAGAATTTGGGCGGAACGCTCGATATGAATGGTGCAACGCTTGATATGCAAGAAACGGAAGGTGAGGCTTCCTATTCAGCCCTGACAGTAGTTACACTAAAGGGTAATGGCGACTTAAAAATTAATGCAAATGTAAATGAAAGCGTGAAAAAGGCAGATAACATTTCCTTTGAAGGCATAGCTGGTACTACACCAGTAGTAAACCTTGCAAGCATTAATTTGGCAGAAGGCTTTAGCACTCACGCAACAAAGAGCACGCCAAGGATTGAAAAAAATTGGTTGACAGTTTTAGGCGGAACTGGTGTAACTCTTGCGACCTTGAAAGTAGGAGGAACAACAGGGTCAATCACAACACAACTTGGAAATTATAGTTACAAATTTACAACAGCAGGTAGCGAGGCAGGAAAGTTAACAGTTACAGAAACCTATAACCCAATTACCTTAACTGAATACATAAGTGGTGCTGAAAAAGCAAAAGATTTAACGTCATACAGCTTTGAAAGTGATGAAACCCTTGCAGCTGCTGTTACCACGGGTGCGACGAAAACAAATTACACCATTGGTATGAATGGAAAAGATTTAAAGGCAGGAACGGGTAAAAATAACGGTATCACAGTTTCAAACGGTAGAACATTAACTATTGACGGTAAAAACAGTGCCGCAAATAACGGTACGATTTCTGGATTTGGCACAGCCTTAACAGTTGCTAATGGCGGTACGCTCGCGATTAATAACGTAAACTTTAGTGACAACAATATAGCTATTTCAAACGCTGGAACATTGAATATGTCCGGCACAAACTCTTTTGACTCAAAAATTACAGGAAATGGAACAGCAACGAACGCAGGAACAGTAACAATTACTGCTAATAATTTGGACATTGCATTACAAAATGATGGTACCTTGAATCTAGGTGCTGGAACATTGGGTTTGGGTAAGAACATCTCAGGTACTGGCGCAACCGTCATCAGTGGAGTTGTAAAGTCCAACGCAGAAATAGCTAACACAATAACAATAGACGGTGCTGGACAATCTCTTGAAATTTCAGCAGATAATGTTGCTGGTGAAGTAACAAACAGCAACCAAGGAACACTTATCCTTGATGGTGGAAAGCTAGCAAAACAGGTAAGTGCAGCTACAGAGGGAGAAATGGGCACAGTGAACCTGAAGAGTGCAACAGAAATTGCAGCTCAAATTAACGACCAGATTATTAAAGCGACAAACGGTTATTCAACGGTTGCAGATGCAAGCTACATTACAAGCGATATCTTGACCTTTAACGGTGGAGGTTTTGACTTTAGAAATTACGGTGTTGAACATTATGTAGTCAAAAACATCAATCTGACGGGTAACGGTAATTTAATGCTTGATGTAGACCTTGCTAATAAGTTGATGGACACCCTTAACGTAGCTGAAGGTGGAGCCGTTACCGGTTCAGGAAAGCTTCATGTTACTGCCCTTACACTTTTATCAGACGCAAAACAGAACAAAACAAATATTGCCTTCACAACGACAGATGGCTTGAAGGGACATGTCGTGTCAGACGTTACACATGTAGCATCAGACATGTGGAAATACCTCGTTGCTTATGATAAGGAGACTGGTGAATTTGCCTTCACAAAGAACGGCAGAAATGAGCCAGACAAGCCAGAGGTTAGCGAAACCACAAAATCAGTTGCTGACACGGCAAATGCAATAAACCTTGCATGGTTGGAGACTACCGGTACGCTACAAAAACGCCTTGGTGACCTCCGTGGCGGAGAGGCAAGCAACACAGGCTGGGCACGTTTCCAGAGAAGCAACGATGATCACAATGGAGCAAGAAAACTTAACGTTTCCGGTAACCTCTATCAGCTTGGTTATGATATTGCCTTAAAGAACGATACGACCGCTCGCGGTTACTTCGGTCTCTCCCTTGAGAGATTTGACGGAAGCCAGTCATATAAGATTGGTGGTGGCGATGTAAAATCCACATCACTTAGCGCATACTACACAAAGATTTATGACAGTGGTCACTACTTTGACTTCATCTTCCGTTATGGTAGATATGAAAGCGACACAACAAGCTACGACGCAGGACTTTCCACAAAACTCGACTACGGTATGAACGGAGTAACCTTATCCGGTGAATATGGATATAGAGCAAATATTGGTAAGAATGGATTCTACTTCGAGCCACAGGCAGAAGTTATCTATGGTTATTTAGCTGGAGCAAAGAAGACAAGTAGCAGAGGCATCTTGGCAGACATAGATAGCACAAACCACTTTGTGACAAGACTTGGTGTTGCCTTGGGTAAGAAGGTTAAAAACTTTAATTACTACTTAAGAGGCAGCTACTATCATGACTTTGCTGGTTCAACAAACATCTTGTATGGAGATGCATCATACAAACAAGACAGTGCGAGAAACTGGTGGGAACTTTCCCTCGGTGGAGGCTGGAACATGACAGACGCAAGTTACTTCTATGCAGAACTCACGAAACACTTCAAGGATGTAAGTAACTCGATAAACTTTAATCTTGGTTTCCGCTTCACACTGTAAATAAAACGAGGATTATATACCTCATCTGCTTTGCGGTTGGGCGTAAAAGGATGCTCGATGGACGACTAGTCCACCTGCGCTCCTTTTGCACCCAACCGCTTTGCATTTGAGGCATCTAATCCTCGTTTTTGGGTTGGTATGCTATCTGATTCTGCTAACGCGGCTAACATAAAGACAAGGAGTCGTTGGTAAAACCAACGACTCCTTGCTGTGTTTTTAGCTCTAGCCAAGCTAGAGCCTTTGTGCTCTTTGTGTAATCACCGCTATCTGCTCAACATTTGCTTGAAAGCATCAGACCACGGCATAATGTATCGGAAATATTCATTTGTGTCAAACATTTTGATAAGGTTTTCAATTCTATCATTATTGAATTTTTCAATTAATTTAATTTGTTTTGTACTAATTAACATGCAGTTTCTGTCTGCCTTGTTATAAGGTTTCCATGCAATTTCCTCAATGGAAGGATTGCCAGTCCTGCAGAATTGTGCAATCATCTTTTGAAATTTGATAGATAGGTCAACTTCTTCTTGTGTTCCAGTTCCACTTTGTCCGTCAAAATTTCCAAAAAAGTAATAACAATCTACTCCGTGTGCTGCTTTTAGCAGCGAACGTAGCTGTCCATCGAGTGGCTGATCAAAGGCATAGGTATAGCATGTTCCACCGTTTTGTGTCTGCTTTTCTGCCATATAGTAGTTAATTCCCTGCAGGGTATAATCGTTACAGAAGGATAAGAGTTTTTCCAAGTAGGATTGATTACCAAGAGATAACATATACTTCATGTATGCAACCTTGAATTCGTATGAAGGCATAAAATTAGGATAAATGACGCTAGGCCCCGTGCATATTGTGTGAAAAGCATCACAGAATTGCTCAAAAGTGCGACCTACTGCTTTTAGCCTTCTTCTTATAGCTTCCCTATAATAGGCAAACTCATTCGTGGTTGCTCCCTGAATCACCGTAATGTTGCTGCCAACATTTTGGGAATAAACAGCGTAGGGATCTTCTGGTAATACAACACTTCCACGAACACAGAAATTTAAAAATTGTTGATTTTCTGGGTTATTCCACCATTTTTTTAAGGTTTCAAAATCAAGCTTCTGTAATTGTTCAATAGAAGAAATGTTGAAATCTGAAGCAATTTTTTTTGTCAGTCTTTCTGAAGACTTTAGAGGAATACATTGATTAAATCCTCCGCTCATTGAAATTGCCTTTGTGAAAAGTTTTTCCTCTTCGAGTAAATATTTATTATTAGGATCAGAAGCCATCATTACAAGCGTAGAAACCGAACAACCTCCAGCGGATTCACCACAGATAGTAATATTGTCTGGATCTCCGCCAAAAGCTGCAATATTCTTTTTTATCCAACGGAGTGCCTGTATTTGATCTAAAATTCCATTAGCTATAGCAGTATTAAATACACTCTCCTTTTCCTTATAGTCCTTTAACAGATATCTCCCGTCTTTCATAACTCCGAGGTTAATCTGTCCGAGGATACCGACACGATACGTTATATTTACTACGATTATGTCTGGGTTGTAATAAACAAAATTGGAACCGTTATACACCGGATCAGAAGTTCCACCAAAAATCCAACCTCCACCGTGAATATAGACTAATACGGGTTTGCGTTTTTGGCTAGATATGCCGGAATGAACCACCAAGGTTAAACAGTCAAGGTCACCCTGTTCATAAAAGGAAGCCATTTCTTGCCCTTCTGTGTCTAGTGGTTGTAAAACAGATTTCCCATAATAGTAGGCTTCATATACCTTGTCAGAAGGTGCAGGGTTAACCGCACGCTCAAAGCGAGCAGGAATTGTGCCGAAAGGAATTCCTTTCCATGATAATGTGCCATTTTCCTCACGTTTTCCAACGAAAATTCCGTTTTCGCATTTTACAGCAAGAGATTTGTCATATTCTCCGGTAATCTCCTGATTTTCGTGATACACAGGCATCGTATTTCGTTTCTGCCACTCGTCAGCAGTGCGATATAGCGCCTTTATAGACGAAAACTTACTTTTTACAAATGCAAAAACTGCACAAGCAACTAATAAACAAATAACTACTGTAATTATCCACTTGCTTTTCTTCATTTTGTCATAGCTCCTTTGTTATAGTAAAAGGTGTTTCATCTTTTAAGTGTATTTTTGTGCTTTGACACTTCCTCCTCCAAGCCTTCTAAAATTTGCCCAGTATTTCTTTTATCTTTGCCTTGACTTTATCAAGATTGCTGCTAGTAAGTACTGGAATAAGACTGTCAATTTCCTTTATAGATTTATTCCACCATTTCCATTCAAGCATTAAATCTATCAATTCGTCGTCAAATCTTTTTCGGATAGGCTTAGCTGGATTTCCGACAACGATTGTGTATGGGGAAACATCGCTTCCCACAACGCTCTTTGCACCAATAATAGCACCGTCTCCTATGTGAACACCGGGGAGTATAGTTGCGTCTTGCCCAATCCAAACATCGTTGCCAATTATGGTATCGCCCTTAAATGGCATATCAGTTGCCTTTGGCGTATTCATATTCCAACCTTCCAGTGTGTAAAAAGGAAATGTAGAGACTGCGTTCATCTGGTGATTTGCATCATTCATTATAAACTCTACACCAGATGCAATTTGACAAAATTTACCAATGATGAGTTTGTCTCTACTCCAAGGGTAGAAATTTGTAACGTGACCTTCAAAGTTAGAGTCTGCAATGTATGTAAAGTCGCCCACAATTATATTTGGATTTGTCAATGTAGGTTTTACATAAATTTCGTTATTAAAACCAGCAACAGGGTGTATGGTACTAGGATTTGGCTCTATATCGTTTTTCATGTTTACCTCAGTTGTATGCTTAAGCTATTTTTACTTTTCAAAATTTATTACGTCGATAGCAGCTATAACTGCATTACGAGTACAATCCTCACAGGAACACATGACTACTCCGCTGTTTTTTCCCTTTAAATCTTTACAGATAGTTGCTCCACAAGAATCTAAAAACTTATGATACAAAGTCCTAGATTTGTCTAAGGTATTTTTCCTCTCTGTAGCTAGTCCTACTACAAGGTTTGCTCCAATAAGAGCTCCGCATGTTGCGTCCATTGTCCCCATGCCGGTAGCAAAACCTGCCGTTGCCAGTAATAGTGTGCTGCATTCTTTTCCCATTGCTTCGGATAATGCCTTTACCACCGCTTGGGCACAGTTATAGCCATTGTGTTTGTAATAAACTGCTTTGTCTGCAATTTCTTTTTTTGTCATATATTACTCTTAAGCTTCCTTTGCGATGATTGGCATCTTCTCATTGAGATGTGTCATTTCAAAAATGCTCATTACATCTGGATTAACATTAATAACAGAGAAGGTTGCTTCTAATGTTTTTGCTGTGCGGTTTGCTGCAACTACCTGACGAATACCAGCAGATGACATGTATTCAACATCGCTAAAATCTAACACAAGTTTTGTCGCTGCTGTGATATTGTCGATTATCGTACCAAGCTCCTGTGAACCCTTATAATCGAGCCATCCTTCAATCTTTAATGTAAGTTCTCCGTCCTTGTTCTCTGTTGTGATTGTCATTTGTTTTCCTCCTTATATAGGTATTTTGTAATGGTTAGAATATTTTTATCATCTACTCTTTCATAGGTTACCTCGTCTGCAATAGAGAAGGCAATCAACTGCCCAAGTCCACCAACCTGTTCGTCCAGATCATAATCGGTGCCGCTAATTACATTATCTGTTGGATTATAGGCAATGCCACAGTCCTCAAATCGCATAATAATACGATCAAAATGCTCAAATACAAAGCGTATAATTTGTCCCTTCTTTTCCTGCTCCTTGAATGCATAGGAGCAAATATTAACAAAAATTTCTTCTGCTGCCACGCAAAGCGTAAGTTGCAGTTGTCGTGGTAAATCAGAAGTTAAGAGAATCTCTCTAATATAGGTAAAATCTGCCGTGTCTGGCGAAAGCTCCAGCTCAAAGTGATATTTTACTGTAAAGGCAAGCATTGTAATATCATCACTTTGCTCTGAGCCACCTGTGAAGTTACGGACAGCTCGATAGACATATTCCACCAAGTCCTTTTCGTGCGAAGCGTGGAACTTACTAAGCACATTTTCTAAACGTTCCGTACCAAAGAAATTATTTGTTGCATCAATTGCTTCGTTAACACCGTCTGTATAAAGGAATAGGCTCTCGCCAGCGGAGAGATGAATTTCTTCTTGTGTAAATTTTTCACCCTTATAAAGCCCGAGCAATATATTTTGTGCACCTTTGAGAGGTTCTAGTCTATCTCGTAAAACATAGGGAGGATTGTGACCAGCGTTTGAGTATGTAAGGACACCAGTTTTGATATCAAAAATACCTACGAAAGCTGTAATAAAGAGCAGTGATGGATTTCTGCTACAAAAAGTTTCATTTACATTTTCTAGAATCTGTGCAGGAGTTAGACCAACGGTGGCATATTGGTGAATTAAGACCAATGCAACCGCCATGTAAAACGACGGGGCGTAACCTTTCCCAGAAACGTCACCGATTGTTAAGAGCACACGGCCATCTCCTAGATCCAGATATTCGTAAAGATCTCCACCAACTTCCTTCGCAGGCACCATTTTGGCGACGATCTCATATTCTTGAGTGTTAAATCTTGGTGGCGCTAAGAAACCTTTCTGAATCATTGTTGCAATTTTTGCTTCTGTTTTGCGCCGTTCTTCTGCACTTGTTAGCTGGTTATTTTCTTTTATATATTTGTCAATATTATCTGACATGGTATTGAACGCAGATGCAATCATTGCAAATTCATCGTTACTACTTGTGTCAAGCGAAACCTTGGAGCGTTTACCATCTGTGATAAATTCCATCATTGAGTCAACGAGCTTTTGAATTGGCTTGAAAACACTGTGACGAATGAGGAAATAAATAATTATTGTCATAAATATAAATATACATAGAATGGCTGATACAAATGGCATGTAGGCCTTGGCAATTTCTTCCTTGATTTCACGTGTAAAAATGCCGGTTACTACCACAACCCTACTGCCATAACCATCGTTTGTAAGGCTATAAAGAGATTCAAGGGCTGGTTCAAAGCGATTACTCCTCTGTGAAGAATATGGAATATGGTTCACCCATATTTTCAGTTCTGCCTCCGTGGGGATATGGTGAATTTCAGCTCCTATCAACCCATTATAATCGTCAGGAAGAGTCTTGTCCCCCAAGGAGAGTATTTTACCAAAAGCGTGTTGCGCCTTTTCAAAAATGTGTCTATCGCTTTCTTTATATGAAAAGCTTAAGAGCTTCATTGTATTTTCCTTATCAGAAATGGAATAGATGTACATATAATCTACATGGTACCATTTACAGATATAGTCACAGCAAAAATCGATATATTTTGTCATTTTTTCGCTGATAATTGGTGTACGCGTATCTCGAGCTTTCTGCCAAATCAGGTCGCCAATAACACCAGCTAAACTTGCATTATATTTTGAGGTTTCAGTTTGAACAATATCTGAAATTATAAAATATGAACCAATAATCGATATTGCCATGATTATGAAAATCAATGTTGCGAGTTTCGCTGTTAGTTTTCTTGCAAAAGATCGTTTCATTTTAATTTTCGTCCAATTCAAAATAATCTATGGTAAGCAAACTTCTAATTGCACGTTCCAAATAATCATCCGAGGGTAATGGCCATGAGAAACCAAGTCGGTAAAGAATATTTGTTGTGAATTTGTTGTCAACTTCCACGCCATGTATATCTGGTCGGTCATTTGTGATGAGTCCTTGAAGACGTGCATTAATACGTAAATCGCCAAGCATTCTATGATAATCTGCATAATACTCTCTATCTGCCACAGGAGTAATTTTTACACCACAGCGATTTGCCACGGCAACAAGCTGCCACTCGTCAAATATGAATCTGTTGTCTGCATTAAATGCAGTAAACATATCATTTGTTCCTGATAGAAGTACCACAGCTCTTGCCGTCATGTCAATTGGAGAGAAACTCATTTGGTCTGTTGAATGACTAATTGGTGCTTTGCCTATCGTTGCAAATCCTCGCAAGGCATTTAAAAAAGCGTTTGAATTGAAGTTAATCTGAAATTCTCCGTCACTCTGTCGTCCCATCAAATTGCCGACACGAATAATTTTACCACGCATTCCATTTTTTATTGCTTCGAGCATCTTTAGCTCTGCATGATATTTTGAGATACCATACTTATTGCCCATGTCGTCAATAACGAAGAGCTTGTTTTCATAGGCTTTAATGTTCTGTCTCCAAGTTTCTTCTGTATGTGCGCCATAGACAGAAATTGTAGATACTTGAATTAACTTTGCATTATGCTTAGTTGCAACCTTTATTAAATTCTCAACGCCATGAACATTAATACGTTCTATGATGTCGTCCGCTGCATAGTGTTTTACGCAGGCAGCACAGTTAATGATGGTATCAAAATGCACATCTTTTAGCACATTTACGAGGTTATCGCCTGTGATATCTGCTTCAAGAACCTGAATTCGTTTTTCAAGAGCTTCGGTAAATATCTCGTCAAAGTAGTACATCAACATACTTTTTAGACGTTTTAGTGGTGTAGCAAAGCTGCCACGTCGTATAAGACAGACGATATGTCCCTCATTTGCATCAATGAGTTCTCTAAGTACATGAATTCCTAAAAATCCGACAGCCCCAGTTAAAAGAACATCTCCCAAAGGTTTTCTTTCCACCTGGTCTGCATATTCAAGTGTATTATACTGCAATTGCTCCGGATAGTCAGAGCGAATTCCGGAAGTGTCTTCATTGGTGCCTTCTGTGGAAATACTGTAAGCCTTATTATGGCTTGCAATATAATTTGCTAAAAGTTCAGGTGTTGGGTTGTCAAAGATATTTTGGTATTCAACCCTGATACCTCGTGCCATGAGCTGCATTGTGACCTTTGAAGCAGAAAGCGATGTTCCTCCCATTTCAAAGAAATTATCATCAGCATAGAATTCGTCTAGTGATAAAACAGATGCAAAAAGTTCGCAAAGTTCCTGCTCAATAGATTTTCGCGGAGCTTTTCTTCCGCTTCTCTTCTTTTCTCGCTTTACTTCTGGAAGTGCTTTTTTGTCGATTTTTCCACTTGGGGTAAGAGGCATGGCGTCTAGCTGCATCATCACGTCTGGCACCATATAATAGGTAAGACGGCTCCTCATGTGAGCGATAAGAGCTTCGGAATTTATTTCGTGATCTGCTGAATAGAATCCTACGAGGTAGTCCTCTGAACCGTTATTTCGGACAACAACCTTGCTTCGAGTAATGCCTTCAAATGCATTGATACAATTTTCAATTTCATCTAGTTCAACACGGAAGCCACGAAGTTTTACCTGATTATCACGACGACCAAAAAATTCTATTTCGCCGTCCTTATTCAAACGAACAAGATCTCCGGAATGATACGCAGGAAGACCATCAAATGTAGAAAATACTTCTTTTGTTTTATCGGGAAGGTTTATATAGCCTCTCCCAACACACTCACCAACAATGAGTAGCTCTCCACATGCGTATGGTGGCAGGATATTCCCAAATTTATCCACGACATAAATTTTCGCATTTACCATAGGACCACCAATTGTAATATTTTCGGCACTATCTAGTTTTTTTGCACTGCATGTTACGGTACATTCCGTTGGTCCATAAGCATTGATAATGGTAATTTCTGGCGAAAGTTCTTTTAAGGAATCATAAAGTGTTGTGGGGAAAGTTTCTGCTCCAACAAGAATAGATTTAACATTTGCCATCACAGGTCTAAATTCAGAAATACTTAAAAGATTAGTAAGAAGTGATGGTGTTGTCATCATTATATCAACCTTGTGCTTGCTAATGACATCTGCAAGCAAAAGTGGATTATGAATTTCGCGTTCTGTGGCAAGACAAACCGTTTTGCCGTTCAAAAGCATTAACATATGGTCAAGAATGGATGCGTCAAATGAAACGGAGCTCAGAGCAAGTGACACATGTCCACTCATGTTACCGTGATAGTATTTATAGACTGAGTCTGCAGGCTGTGCAAGATTTGCAAGGCTGTGATGCTCAATCATCACACCTTTTGGATTGCCGGTAGAGCCAGAGGTATAGATGCAATACGCAAGACTATTTGTCGGAATATCAAGGTTTGGATTTTCCTCGTTGCCATCTGCTACGAGGTCATCCACTATCAAGGCACGATATGGTTTGTCTTTACTGAAAAGTACTTGCCTTGATTCCAATATATCCTTCGTAGTGATCACAAGAGGACTGCCAGCGTCACGCAGACAATAATCAATTCTATCATCTGGATAGTCGGGTAAAAGTCCAAGGAACGCACCCCCAGATTTGAAGATTGCAATTTCTGAGATGGATAGTTTTTCGCTTCTTGGAAGCATCATGCCAACAACTGTGTCTTTTTTCACGCCTTCTTCAATAAGGCGATGTGCCATTCGATTGGCTAAAGTGTTAAGTTCTTTATATGTAAGTTTACGATCCTCGCATATTACGGCAGGGCAATCCGGGGTGGTTTTTGCAAAATGTTCAAATAAACGGTTTACTGAGACATTTTCAAAAGGATGTTTTGTTTCATTGATTTTTGAAAGTAGTGCCTCTGATTTTTCTGAAATAAGGGAAATAAAGTTTGTCTTCGTCTTTTCTATGAAGCCTTTAAGAGTCATCTCAAAAACATCTAAGAAGCACTCAATGAAATCAGGACTGTAATGTTCCAGACGGAAATCAGAAACCAAACGATATTGACCGTTTGCCAAATACACATTTAGTACTATCGGCGCTTTTGCACCAGCAGGTGCTGGGTTAATAACTTCTACTGGCTCGCCGGCGAGAGAATCGAAAGAAAACTCATCTCCCTGATATGCAAAGATGACGTCTGATTTTATACCGTAGGCAGCAGAAATTTCAGCGAATGAAAAAATATCATTTGACATATTGTTTATTAACTGTTCCTGCGTTTCAAGAATCATATCCGTGATAATTCTACTTCCTCCAGTGTGAACAAGAACAGGTAATGTTTTTACAAGCATGGAAATAGATCTTGAAAGTCTTGAGTCACTTCTGCCATTATAAATGGTTGTGTAAATAGTGTCCTCAAAATTTCCGAAGCGACTCAGTGTATAGCCAAACGCCGTGTTAAAGAAAGCATTTTGTGTTACCCTGTGCTTGTCGCAGTAAGCTTTAACGTCTTTATAACTTATTTTGGAAAGACGCTCAAGAGTTGCAGAGCCTTTAGCGTCGGTTTGAGTTGCCTTTGGTGGCAAACAGGCAGGATCGCAGCCCTTGAACACACTATCATAATAAGATTTTGCAGAGGCATAGTGTTCTGTGTTACGTGCCGCCTCTTCGTCCAGCGCTACTTCAAATCCTGTATATTTTTCCTTTTCAACGAGGAGTCCTGCATAGACTTTGTTTATATCATACAAGAGGATATTCTCTGACATTCCGTCAGAAATAATATGATGAAAATCTAGGAAAAGATAATTTGCATTACTTGTTTCGTAGATAGCTATGCGATAAAGTGGTTCATTAAGGAGCGTGAAAGGTTTTACTAATTTCTCATGCCCCGGAAGCTCCTCGCATTTTATGAAGTCAATCTGTGGTAAGGCTTCGTCGTTTCTACGGGCTCTGATATTGCCTTCTGCATTAGCAAACAATGTTGTTTTAACATAGGGATGAGCATTAATTACTGTTTTTGCTGCTTCGATAAGTTTTTTAGTGTCAACGTTTTTGCCAAGCTTTAAAAGAAGTGGAATATTGTAAAGCACTGAATTTGGATTAGCACTACACTCAATATAAATTCCCATTTGAGTTTGCGTAATAGGATAATCTGGGAGCAGCTCGTATTCAACCTCTTTTGTAGAAGATTCAATAAAGGTGGCTAATTTTTCGATAGAGCTGTTTGCTTTAATATCTGCAACCTTAAACGGAATGTTGAATGTTTTTTCTAGTTCAACATTCAAACGAATAATAGATATAGAAGTAAGACCTGTTTCATAAAGATCTGCATCTATACTAATTTCTTTCTGCCCTAAAATTTCTGTAATAATGTCATGGAGCTTCTTTTGTGTGTCATTTTTAGGTGCAATGACAAGGGCAACTTTTCGTTCCGGTTTTGGAAGAGCACGTTTATTTACCTTCTGATTCTGATTTAATGGAATTGCCTCAATCTGCATTGTAACAGCTGGCACCATGTAAGACGGTTTTTCAGAGAGGATAAATTCATTCAATCTCCTAATGTTAATTTCTTCGTCTGACACAACGTAGGCAGCGATAAATTTTCCGCCAGCAGGATCGTCAAAGGCAGCGACAGTTGCGTCTTTGATACCGCTAAAGCGGCGAATAATTTCTTCTATCTCTGTAAGTTCTACTCGGAAACCACGTATCTTTACCTGTCCATCATGTCTCCCAATAAAATCTATTGTGCCGTCTGGGAGATAACGCACGATATCCCCAGTCCGGTATATTGTTTTGTAGCTCTTTTCATTTGTAAAAGGATTTTTGATAAAGGCATCTGCTGTTTTTTCTGGCAGATTCAAATAGCCCTTTCCTATTTGACGACCAGAGACGAGCAATTCTCCAGGAGCTCCAACCGGCAATCTATTCATGTTTGCATCGACAATATAGCCCTTGATGTTCGCATTGACCTTTCCAATGGAAGTTTTATAGGTGTTGCTCTCAACCTTGGTGTTTGTGACATAGGCAGTGCACTCGGTTGGACCGTAATGGTTTCTGAATTCAAACGAAAGTTTGTCTGTATCAATAGGAATAAGTGCTTCACCGCCAACCATGAGGTACTTTAAGTATGGCGTCTTTGTGAAGGTTGCAAATTGCCTGCCCACCTGGGTTGACATGAATCCGTGGGTTATTTTATTTTCTGTGTAATATCTGTTAACTTCGGAGAGATCAAGGCGGATTTCTTCAGGGATAACATGTATAACTCCTCCGTACGGTGGAAAAGATATAATGTCTTGCATGCAGGCGTCAAAACCGAAAGATGCATAGCAAGCGTTGGTTGCCTCTCCGTCAATTTTGAACATACGCTTGTTCAACTGAGATAATGCAGTTACGTTGCCGTGACTGAGCATGACCCCCTTCGGATTTCCCGTTGTGCCGCTGGTGTAAAGAAGGATGAAGAGATCGTCCAGTTCATTTTTAACTGGTGTTGGTGTTGCCTCTGGCAAATTTTCCAAGTCTTCGATAAATAGGAATTTTTCATTATAGCCTGAGATTTTATCCTTTAATTCACGAGTCGTAATGAGAAGTTTTGCTTTGGCATCTTTTACCATAAAAGACAGACGTTCTTCTGGGTAGCTAATGTCTAATGGTTCATAGGCACACCCGGCTTTTAACACACCGAGAGGTGCAAGAATAATCCACTCATTTCTTGGTACAAGAATAGCCACAATATCATTTCGGCTAAATCCAAGTGACTGAATTTTCGCTGCTATCTTGTCTGTAATTTTTCCAGCTTGGCCATAGGAATAGTGATTTTCTTTATAAACGACAAATTCATGCTCTGGTGTCTTTGATACCCATTCGTTAAAGCCTTCCGTAATTGTTTTGTCTTCCAAGGGCATCTCGTTATTGTTAAAGGTATCCAGTAATGTGGCTTGATGTTCGGAAACAAGGCTTACTTCTTTTAAGTATTCTTTCTTTACAAATTCGCTGACAGCACAGACAAAGGCATCTGCAAATGACTCTATAATGCCTCGTGAGTAAAGGTCACTTCTGTAACGGAAGCTCAAACGATAACCATCTTCTCTATAGAACGCCATAAGCGTGAGTTTATTTATTGCGTCAGGATTTGGAATACCAATAACGGGAAACTGCTCGCCGCAAAGAGTTAGAGAGTTAAAAGCATCATTTTGATAAACGAACATAAAATCGTTCGAAATACCATATTCCGTTGCAAGCTCTGCGAAGGGATACACATCATTTTTGGTGTTTTTGCGGAACATTTCCTGCATTTTTCTAATATAGCGTGTTATGTCACTCTCGCCCTTCAAGTCAACAGGGAGTGCAATGGTTTTGACAAGCATTCCCGCGGTGTTAAAGGTCATGGAAGTATGTCTGCCGCTTTCAGCGACACAGACAAGTGACTGATCTGTGCCATTGAATTTTGCAAGCACAAAGGCAAAGGCAGAGAGGAAAAGGGAGTGCTCTGTAAAATTATTGCTCTTTAAGAATTTTAGCAGCTTATCCCGTTCCAGTGAGAGTTTACACTCAACTGTATCAAGTTTTGCTTCTCCTTTGTCTTTGAAATCAGATGGAAAATCATTTGACAATTCTAGACCATCAAACATTTGTTTATAATATGTTTTTGCATCATCATACTTTTGAGATGTCCTTACCACTTCCTCATAGGTTGAGAGGTCAAAAGCAGAAGTTCTTTCTTCAAAGAGGTCGTATCCGCCATAAGCTCTGCTTATTTCTTTTAAGAGGATTGAAAGTGTGGTTCCGTCAAAGACGATGTGGTGAGCATCTAGTGCTAATACCTTTTCTTCATTGCTTTCAAAAATGCAAGCACGAATCAGTTCACCATTTGCAAGGTCAAATGGTTTTATAAATTGTTGGAGCTCAGTTTGCATATCGTTTGTTTTACGACACTCCAGCTTAAACTTTCTGTTGTTTGGAATCATGCAAGGCACGCCACCAACAACATCAATGTTACATTGATACGCCTTGTGGTTTGCGACGGTCTTTTCAACTGCTGCTGCGAGTTTTGCTACATTCACATTTTCCCCAAGTGTGATGCTGATTGGATTGTTGTACATGAGGCTCTTTGGATTTTCCTCAACAGCAAAATATACCCCGAGTTGTGAAGATGTGAGAGGATAAGCAGCTTTTTGCACCCTCTCAAATGGGATTTCATCTGAACCACCATTTTCGATTAGCTCGGCAATTTTGGCAGGAGTTTTTCCTTCAAAGAATTTTTCAAGATCAATGGGCAAATCTTCAAGTGCATTGATTGTTTCGATTGCCTTTATAGAGTCACCTCCCAAAAGAAAGAAATCGTCATCTCGACCAATTCTTCCACATTGCAAGACTTCCTCTATTGCGTGGCAGATAGCTTCTTCTATCTTGTTTTGTGGTGCAACATACTCTCGTTTGTAAGAGGCAATGTCCGGTTCTGGGAGATTTTTCCTGTCAAGTTTTCCATTTGGATTTAGTGGGAGTACTTCCATCTTGGTGTAGAAACTTGGTACCATGTAATGTGGAAGGTTGGTTTTGCAATGCTCTCTTAGTTTTTCTTCTGTAACACCTTCGTCAGCAACATAGTATATTGCAAGATAAGTGACACCATTCTTTGCAGTAAAATCTTTAACTGCAGCTTCTTTAATGCCTGGAAATCTTCTGACAGTGGTTTCCACCTCAAGTGGCTCCACGCGCTGCCCGTTGATTTTTATTATCCAGTCTTTTCTTTCGATAAACACAAGGTTTCCATCTGGCAGGCGTTGCACGATGTCACCTGTGCGGAACATTCGTTCATACCCATCAATTTCAGTGAATGGGTTTTTAACAAAGGCTTTCTTTGTTTCTTCTGGTCTATTGAGATAGCCCTTTGCAACGTAACCAGCAATGCAAAGTTCTCCGATTTCAACTTGGTTGTTGTTTTCGTCTAGGACGTATGCTTTTTCCGTGCCAAAAGGTTTTCCTATAGGTGTGTTTTCATAAAGCTTATCTATCTTAAAGCCTAGTGTGCCGCCGAATAGCTCTGTTGCTCCGTAGCCATTCATCACAACTGGATGATCATTGAAATATATATTTGTAATTCTTTCTGAACCTACGGAGATAATCTTTAAGGATTTGTTATGCTTTAGCATAAAATTAACGATTCTTGGCGGAACAAATGATGCTTCTATATCGTTATCATCATAATATTTTGCAAGTTTGTATGGATCTTTTCTTATTTCATCTGGCACAATTACAATATGTTTTGCGAGGGGTAGTGCTGCGATGAAAAGTCCTGTACCAACGACAAAGGTAAAGGGGGCTACAAGCCCTACAATATTATTTCTTTCTGTTTTTTCTTCTTTATCATGAATAGTGTTTCTTGCTGCAACTGCCGCCATGGAATAAAAATCGTGAACGACACCCTTTGGATTGCCGGTAGAACCTGAAGTGTAAATTACGATTCCTTCTGCGTCCATTTCGGAAATAATAGGCTCAACCCTAAGTGACATATCCATTGACTTCATAAAATTCTCGTCAATACAAAGATCGTATTGTGAATCTTGTTTTATATAATTAAGACGTTCTTCTGGGTAATCGTCAGAAAGCGGAATTGCAACAGCTCCCATTATCCAACATCCGATAAGGCATCCACCATATTCTTTGCTTCTTGGAATTTCCACTATCACGCGGCTTCCGTAACGCACACCATTCTTCTGAAGATTTGCCGCAACGCATTTTGCAAATTCACATAGTTCATTGTAAGTAAAGGTGCCATTGTCATCAGAAATGGCGGGTTCTGCTCCGTGGTCTTTCACTGTTTGAAGAAATGTTTCAATAATGTGTTTCATGGCATAAACCTCTTCTTATTTTTTTGTAAAACCTAAATACTGAACCTCATGTGAGGTGTCAATCTTTTCTGTACGGGGCTGCTAAGAAATCCTTGTCTAGGATTTCGCATCTTGTGCTATCTATCAATCTGTTAAAGGCATCCAAGTCAAAGTTTTTATGGCTTGAAAATACTTCAAATTCACAATCCATATAGTGACGAAAGTATCCTGTCGGGAAAAAACCATTGCGAAGATATAAATCACGACGACGCTTGCGCTGTTCATTGTTGGGTGCATTTTCGTCGATTGCTTCAAAATCAATTATAAATTGGCGTTTACCACAATATTCCAGAATTAGCTTTAGTGCCTTTGTGCCTATCCCGTGCCCGCGGCGAGATGCCTCAATGGCAAAATAAGAACCATAGCCACACTCGTCAGTGAGGATAATCATAAAAAATCCGCATAATGTTCCTTCATCGTCAATTATGCCAAGAAGATGCTTATCAATTGTGGATTCAGCACGAAAGGCATCGTAAAGGTTAATTCGCTCATTGGCGGGAAAAGCTTCTTCAGAGATGCGACAAACAGCATCAAACTCAGGTGAGTCAGTTGTCAAACGAATAAGTTTCATGTTATTTCTCCTAATTTATCTTTTTATTCCTGGTTAGAATTCAGCTTTAAGCGCTGTTCTTTCCAAACATACCTTGCTCCCTCTAGTCCCATTTTCCCATTTGGAATGAAACCAGCTTTAAAGAGCACTCGCTTTGAGGCGACATTGTTTTCTTCCGTTTCTGCCTCTATCAACCTTACCCCGTTTTGGACAGATGCCCATTTGACGACAGCATATAAGGCTTCTGTCATATACCCTTGCCCTTCATATTCACTTTTCATTCCATAACCAATTTCAGTGATGCCGTCTTCTGGCAATCCTTTAAAGGATAAATTCCCAATAACCTTGTTACTGCCATCATTTAGCTCAATATTCCAGATTGCATACCACTCCCATTGGTCAAGGTGTAATTGACCTCCGTCCAACATTTCTTGATAGGCTTGCTTCAAGTCTGGTGAAGTTTCTTTTTGTATTAAGCATTTCATTTGTTCTCTAGAAGCAGGATAAATATTGAGTCGTTTGGTTTTTATCATCATTTATAAGAGCTCCGCAAATCACTCTTTAATAAAATCAAAAATCAATTTTTGTACCTCTATTGCCTCTGGAATTGGCGACATAATCGGAAAAACATGAAACAGTCCTTGTCCCTCAATGAGGGTACAGGACTGTTTATTTTCTTTATATATTTGAAAAAGTTTTTGAATATCTGGATAAAAAATTTCCGCTGTTGCAACAGTAATCAATGTTGAAGGAAGACCACTAACGCTGCCATTAATAGGGCTGATGCGGTAATCTGTTCTGTCATCTCCTGCTGCCCACATCTTGCCACACTCAATAAGTCCATATCGCGAGAGCATTAAATCTTTTGCCTCGTAGCGAGCATTTTCAGGGTTACTCATTGTGACATCCAGCCACGGTGACAATAACACCATTTTGTCTGGTAGCTTTTTTGATTTTGCCTTTAAATCCATAACAAAACCTAATGCTAACCCGCCTCCGGAGGAGTCGCCTACAATGCAGACAGGCTTGTTTTTTATATTTTTTTTCTGCAATTCGCCATAGACTTCATGCAGAAGTTTGTAGGCGTCGCGATAATTTCCCTGAGGAGCGAGATTGTAAAGTGGCATGATAACAGTTGCGTTTAATTTTGAGGAGAGCCTGTCGCAAAACATTATCTGGCTTGGCTCAATGCCAAAAATATAAGCCCCTCCGTGTAGATATAATATTATTCTTTCTGTTTCAGTATGTGGGGTCAAGCTATAAACGTGTGTTTGCTCATACAATTTATCGCTTAGCAAATTTCTTAAGGTAATGTTTTTACCTGTTCTAAAATCCAACTGCGGTAATTCTAAATTTCCCGTCTTTCTTTGTGTGATTTGTTTTATGACGACAGTTTCCCAGCCCTTTTCTCCAAAAAAATCCACCCATAAATTGGAATTTTCCTCGAGAAACTTTTTTGTTTCTTGAGTTTCTGTTATTTTTATTATTTTGCAACTATTGCTTGTAGTCATGAGGAAATACCTCCCTAAGAGAGTGACAATAATAATAAAAAAAATAAAAAGATGTGACTTGGAAAACTTTGTCAAAACCGTTATAGCTCCGTCTATTTTCTATTTATATTTGGCGACCATGTCATCGTATGCTTTTATTGCTGCTTTGAATCTATCAATAATATCCTTTGCATTATATAGCCCGTCGCTATTAGCATTTAGCCCATTGAATTCAAGTCTATATTTGACAGGAGGATTTTTTAGGTCGAGTAGTGGGCGTTTTCTTAATTGTTCCGAGGATTGATAGACGTATGATACAGAATAATATTCCTTGCCGTCTCGTTTATCTTTCCATTTTTCTATAACAATCTTTCCGCCAATTGGGGTCTGCCTCTCCACAGAACAGGGCAGACGATATTCCTTTGCGTCTAATGCGGACAACACACTCACAATGTTGCTATCATGGCCGCACAAGAAGGTAAAAATGCGCTCGTTATTTAGCAACTCGCGGTTTATTTCTTTTAATAATGGGTGCGCTACATTTATTGAGATCAAAGGAAGTCCGAACAACATGTGAATATATGTATCAGCAATTTCGCTAATTGCGAGCCTGTCTTTTAGTGATATATCATGTCCAAAGGCAGCCTTTTTCTCATCGGGTTCTTCATAGTACTGTAACGTGAGAGCATCGCTTGCGGCAAGGGCAATTTTTAGTGATCCTTTTATAGTTTGTTCGTTTTTTAGTTTGAAAATAATTTTTGCATCTGTAGCAATTAATTTTGGTAGCTTTTTGGCATAATTGGATTGTTTATAATCCAATACCTTTTCCAACAGTTCAAAATTGTCCTCTAGGTCTGCCAAATTTATTAGCTCATCCTTTTGTTTTTCAACGTCTGCTTCATATTTTTTGCTAGTGAAGGTTAAGGCTGAGGAGAATATTGGGTCCGCTATGCCAATTTTTCCGTGATGTTCAACGTTAATATTTGCTATTGGAAACATTCCGCTTGAAAAAATTTTGGCTGTGGCAATGGTTCTCTGCTTGGAATTAGCGTAAATTCTGACAGTCTTTCCCGTTGGAATCCAGTTTTCTTCCATCAGACCTCTGTCAACCAAATATTTTCTGAAATATTGCCCCATTTCCGACTCAAGATTTCCGCCACGAAGAGACAATTCACTTGGGCGTGAAGACCAATCAAACCATTTATGATTTGTAACTTCGCTTAAAACTGAGCTGCCACCTGATAAAGGTGAACGGATATTGTGCCTGCTCAAGACTAACATTTTTACAAGCTTGTATTTATTTTTATCAACACAGAAATTTTTGTGACTCGAAGAAGCGTCACACTTCGGTGTTGCAAATAGACTTAGCAGTAGTAATACTGCACATATACATATTGTCTTTACAGTTTTTCTTTTCATTACCCTTTCTCCAATTGCTTCAGTGTTCTCAGATATACCTTCTTGTCATCCGTTATTCTGTAACTTTCAATAGCTTTTTGAACAGTCTTATTATGTGTCCACCTATCAAGTCTGTTATTTTCAAGGTATGGAATGGTGCTATTCCACTGCTTTGCGAGCGCTGTGGCAAAAAACCACGCTATCATCATATTGACATAATATTCATTGCTTCTTACGGTAGCGGAAATTTCAAGAAATTCTGGCATAAAATCATCATCAAGAAAATGACTCATAAGCATCTCTATGCCAAATCTTATCGTGTAAGTTTCACTTGATTTCACCCATTCTCTGATTTTAGCAATTAGCATGGGCTTATGTTTCTTGAAAATCTTTGGTGACATTATATCACATACTGCCCAGTTATCTACAAAGGGGAGAAAACGATCGGTTGCCTCTATTGTTTTGTCGTAATCCTGCATCTCGGATATAAGCAGTCCGTGAAGCATATTCTCGTCATAGTATTTGTGTGGCAATTCCTGAAGAAATGTTGCTGCAATAGGTTTTCCCTTAATTTCTTTTGCTAATTTTCTTACTTCTGGAACTCGTACACCTATAAAAAGAGACTCATCAACCGTTGGCGTGAGTTTTGCCTGAAACGTAGCATACGCTTCATCACGCAAGGCAAATAACATTTTGGTTATCTTTTTCATCTTTTTATTTACTGTTTTTCTTTTGAAAAGGGGCAACGCGTGCCGATGCACTGATTATTTTGTGTTGAAAAATTGCAAATGACATCAGTTTTTTCCATCTCAATGCCGAAATTTTCTTTAACAAAATCCATGGCAGCAAGGATGGAAAGATAGGAATCACGTTTGCAACAACGAGGTCCACCAACGGAACCAATTGAAGCGAGTGATTTTGCCGTCATTTGATTAGAAAGGCCAAATGGCGCCAAGGCAAGAGGTGTTGAGCCAGTAATAATTGATACAAATATCCCTGAGCTAATGCCTGCCCCACAAGCGCCCCAAAAACCACAGGCTCCTCCTGGAACGTTCTGAGCTCGATTTTTCATTTCTGCCAATGCTTTTGCAAGGTTAATTTCTCCGCCAGCGTTTTTGTATGCCGTTAGGAGTGCAGAACCGACCATAATGTGGTGTTCTGGACCGTGCATGTGACAAAAGGGAAGACTCATCATTTTGTTTAGAATTTCTATTGGATTTGCCGAAGTTTCTGCAAGGCAAACGCCGAAAATGCTGTCAATTCCCTTTGTGTGGCATTCATTACAGACATAATGTCCATTCACACAATGAGCTTTGCTAAGCTCCTTTTTATGGCATATTGCACACTCCAACTCTCTATCCTCCGTGAGATATTTGAGCGGTGCTTTACAAATTATACATTCTTCCTTCATGCGCTACTCCTTTTATAAAACATCTATTTCCCAATTTCAAAAATTTTTTATTTTTGGGGAATAGATGTTTTTGTAGACTTTAGATTTTTTTTCATTTCTTCAACTTCTGCCACTGCAGCAAGAGTAGTTGCATTAGGAACTTCCTGTCTAATATCAAAAGGAATTGCCTTTTCTCGAAGCATTTGCCTTAAAAATATATTAACAGCAGTTGATAAATCTAAACCAAATTCAACAAGCATTGCTTGAGCTTTTGGCTTAATTTCCTCATCTATACTTATATTTGTTGCAACTTTTGCCATGATATTTACCTCCTTGATATAGTTTTAACCGCCCATAATCGTATTATAATTTAGAACTTTATAATAATCAATATATATTGCGCATGTTATGTGTAGTATTAAAAGGTCGCTAGTGGAATAATAAAGAATGGGGACGTGTTTAATCGTAGCTTATAGTGTATAATAACGCTGACTAGGGCGAGGAAGGGAAAAATATGTTAGGCACAATTCTTGAGAAAGGATTGAGAAACAACAAAAGACTTTAGCCTTACCAAAAATATGAAAAATAGCATACAAAAATTTATGTGAGATAGATTCATTCATAACCTTGAATAGGAGGAGGTTAAGATGGAAAAATTAACATTAGATTGTGTATTATGTTATGACGCTCCATGCACTAAAGAGTGCAAAAAATACCTGTAAATTAGGAACTGTACAATGCTAAAAAAAATTTTTAACAACAAAAAAATTATAGCTTTGATAATCTTTTTTTCTGTTCTATGTATGTGTGGAGTCTGTTTTTCATCATCACGTTCCAGAAATCCAAAAGAAATTGACGTAGATATTGCTATTATTGGTGCTGGTGGTGCCGGAATGACAGCGGCAATTGCGGCTTGTGAAGCTGGAGTGCAAAATATTGTAATCTTGGAAAAACAAGCCTTTGTTGGTGGCAATACTTTAAGAGCCTCTGCCGGATTTAATGCCGCGAATACACGTTACCAAAAAGCAGCACACATAGAGGATTCTACCGAACTTTTTATGCAAGACACCATAAAAGGTGGCAAGGGGCTAAATGATAGGGAACTGGTAAAAAGTTTGGCACTAAATTCTGCAAAAACATTAGACTGGTTCAACGGATTAGGGGCAAATCTTACCCAACTTGGAATACTTGGTGGTTCAAGTGTTAAGCGCACACATAGACCAGCAGACACCTCTTCCGTTGGTCACGTTATCGTCCAAACCTTGAATAAACAACTAAATCTTCATAAAATTCCCGTTTTGTTAGAGACGACTGCCACGAAAATTTTAACAAACTCGAAGGGCAAAGTTTGTGGCGTAGAGGCACGTGGTAAAAATGGAAATAAAATTATTATCCACTGTAAAGCAGTAGTCCTCGCAACAGGTGGTTTTTCTGCTAATCAAAAATTGGTTACATCATACAGAGCAGATTTAGCAGGCTTTGGCACCACCAATCACCCTGGCGCAACAGGAGACGGCATAAAAATGGCAAAAAAGCTTGACGCTGCACTTCTTGATATGAAACTAATACAGACACATCCGACGGTACACCCAACTACGCAAACAATGTTTACGGAAGCAGTTCGTGGAAATGGCGGTATCCTAGTGAATAAAGAGGGAAAACGTTTTGTCAATGAACTTGCTACACGAGACATCGTATCTGCTGCAATACTAAAACAGAATGGTAAAAGTTGTTACTTGGTTTTTGATGATGCCGTGAGAAAAAGCTTGAAGGCGATTGAAGAATATGTGAAGTTGAAAATTGTGAAGGAGGCAAATACACTGGAAGAACTAGCAAATTCTATACAGGTTCCTCAAGGGGAATTTATCGCGACAATGACACGTTATGGCAATTTTCAGCGCAATGGACATGACCCCGACTTTGGAAGATGTAGTATGGAAAGACCTCTTAACCAGCCCAGGTTTTACGCAGCAATTTGTGCCCCTGCAATTCACCATACAATGGGCGGGGTGAAAATTAACACAAACTGCGAGGTAATAAACAAAAAAGGAGCAAAGATAAGTGGTCTTTTCGCTGCTGGGGAAGTTGTTGGTGGTGTCCATGGTGGCAATAGACTCGCAGGAAATGCCATTGCCGATATTATCGTCTTTGGTCGCATAGCAGGTAAAGGTGCCGCTGACTACATCAAAAATAATGGCGAAATAACTTCAAGTAAGGCGAATAAAGAGTTAACCCAAGAAGAAACTACCCCTTTGGTGATTGCAAATAAAAAGGGCAAATATAAAGACGGAAAGTATGATGGAAGCGCACCAGGAAGACACGGAGATATCAAGATTCGAGTTACCGTAACAAACGGTAACATTACAAAGCTTGAATTGATAGAACATAATGATACATCGGGGTTGCTCGAAGCAACCTTAAAACAAATAGAGACAAGAATGCTCACATCACAAAACACAGATGTTGAAGTCGTGTCTGGGGCGACCTTGTCAAGCAATGGAATTATCGAAGCTACACGTCAAGCTCTACAAAAAGCACGTTGACATCCAACTAGCTTAATTGCCTGATTCAGAATCCCGTCTAAGTGTTTTGCGCAATCCGTCCTCATAAATGAGGCCTTTCCACAGCAAGCTGCTGGGTATTAGCCCCTAGCCTTGCAGAATAAAACGAGGATTATATACCTCATCTGCTTTGCGGTTGGGCGTAAAAGGGTGCTAGATGGACGACTAGTCCACCTCCACTCCTTTTGCTCCCAGCCGCTTTGTATCTGAGGCATTTAATCCTCGTTTTTGGGAGGCATTAACAGCTAGCTATTCTTGAGTAATATCAAAAATTTGCGTTTTGAATATTCCCTCCTTTGTGATAGAATGTCAAACAATTTAGTTTATACAGTTTGGGAGCGTATAAGAGATGTCAAACAAAATTAACGTGGGAAAGGCCTATTTATTTCCTATTATTCTTTTTGTATCAATTGCACTGGGGTCACTTTTTGGTGCAAAATTTGGGGAGACTGCATTAAAGCTTCAGCCAGTTGCAGACCTCTTTATTAACGCGCTTTTTATGCTCGTTGTTCCGCTCGTTTTTACCACAATTTGCTCCACCATTGCTAGTATGTCATCAATGGAACGACTAGGGCGAGTGATGAAATGGATGCTTTTTGTTTTTTTTGTAACCGGAGCGATTGCATCCGTTATTGCCTTTGTTGTTTTCAGCTATTACCCTCCTGCAGCGAATTTTTCTCTCATTGAAAGCTCAGTGGCTGGTACATCTGCTAACGCTGCTTTAAAAAATTCTGGCATAATGAAACAGCTTGTCGGTGCCTTCACCGTTGATGATTTTGCACTGCTTTTAAGCAGAAAATCTATGTTACAGTTGATTGTCTTTACAATATTTTTTGGGCTTTCGCTACAAAGTCTTGGAGAGCGTGGCAGAGCCGTTGGACGTGGCATTGCAACTATTGCTGAAGCAATGGTGCACATGGTGCAGCTTGTTATGTATCTTGCACCTCTTGGGCTTTTTGCATATTTTGCAATTCTTGTTGGTCACCATGGCCCACAGCTTTTAGGAGTTTACTTCAAGGCTATTGTCATTTTCTATGTAACTGCTATTGCATATTTCTTTATTGCCTTTACAATCTACGTTGCTTGGGCAACGAGAGGAAGGGGAATAAAAACATTTTGGTCTAGCATAGTGCCCCCTGCACTTATGTCACTCGGAAGTGGCAGCTCTACTGCAACACTACCGCTTAATTTGCAAGCAGCAACAAACCTCGGTGTGCCACAAGATATTTCCGGCCTTGTTTTGCCAATCGGTGCAACTGCTCACATGGAAGGGTCATGCATTTCTGGGATTTTGAAAATCGCTTTTCTCTACGGAATGTTTAATATGCCTTTTACCGGAATAAAAACTTTAGTGCTCGCCATTTTTATTTCTGTGCTTTCTGGCATCGTGCATTCCGGAGTAACTGGCGGTGGGCTCATTGGTGAAGCTCTTATAATTTCTCTTTATGGTTTTCCCCCGGAAGCATTTCCAATTGCAGTTACCCTTGCCTTTCTTGTTGACCCAGTTGCCACCATGGTTAATTCCGTAGGTGACACAGTAAGTTCAATGATTATCACAAGGATATTAGAGGGCAAGGACTGGTTTGAGAAGGCAAAGGGGCAAAATTGACACTCATTTTTGATGTAGGCAACACATCTGTTGTAACAGCGGTATATGATGGAAACAAACTGCTTCACACATGGAGATTCCCTTCAAAAAAGCAAACTGCTGCTAAATTTTCTGTGGCACTTTCCCGTGCTTTTCGTGAAGCAAAAATAGAAACCACTAGCATTGACGGTGCTGCGTATGCCAGTGTTGTCCCACTTGCAAACCAAATCCTTGAAGAAACCGTGCAAAAAATTTTTGGCTTCAAGCCATTCTCTGTGACGGCGGGAAGTGCAAATCTGCCATTCAAGGGTCTTCCACGAGAGCTTGGAGCTGACAGGGTTGCAGATATCGCTATGGCATACAAAAGATATGGTGCTCCCTGCATAGTTGTAGATATGGGAACAGCGATTACCCTTGATGTTGTATCTCAAGAACCTGCACGTCTTCTGGGTGGTGCTATAACTCTTGGCATTAGATCTATGTTTGAAGTGCTTGGAGCAAACACCGCGCTACTCCCCAGTAACCTTATCGCTAACGCACCGAGTAAGGCTATTGGCACGACGACAGAAACACAGATGCAAAGCGGCATAGTTTTTGGTGCAGCAGCTATGGTTGATGGGCTAATAAAACGCACATGGAAAGAGCTGGGGAAGGAATGTCGTGTTATTGCAACTGGCGGTGATGCAGAGCTAATTTCTCAATTTTCAAACAGGATAAACGTATTAGACAAAAATTTGACACTCGACGGCATAAAATATATTTACGAGTTAAACAAGTAAAAAACAAAAAAGAAGCAACATATATTGCAAGTTGATAATATGTGTTGCTTCTTTTTCTTCTTGCGATTTTTATTGGGTAATTTTTACCAAAAGTAGTATTAAAAGATAAAAGTGTATAATATTGCAAAAATATCTTTTAGCAGTTTGAAATTTACGCAAGACTATGTATAATAAAAGAAATTTCTGTAAAGATTAGCAAAAATATCTTTTAGGAGTAATTTACATGACTAAAGAAATAAAAAGAGATTATTACCTCACGCAATTAATTCAGCGTAAAGACAATGGCATGATTAAAATTGTTACGGGTATAAGAAGATGTGGAAAGTCATATTTGCTACGCACATTGTTCAAAAAACATTTAACAGAAAGTGGAGTGCCAAATGACCATATCATCGAAATGGCGTTTGATCTCTATGAGAACATTGAGTATCGTGACCCCAAGGTGTTCTACCCTTGGGCAAGGGAACAATTAAAAGACAACGGCACATACTACTTTTTGCTAGATGAGATACAGTTATTAGACGACTTTGTTAGCGTGTTGAACGGGCTGGCTGACAAAAAGAATTGCGATGTTTTTGTAACAGGTAGCAATGCAAAATTTTTGTCGAGAGATATAGCCACAGAATTTGGTGGCAGGGGAGACGAAATCCACATGTATCCCTTGAGCTTTTCTGAATTTATGGCAGCCTATGACGGCAACAAGTATGATGGTTGGAACGAATATATTACCTACGGCGGCATTCCACTTGTTGTTTTAACTGAAACTGAAGAACAAAAGGTGGCGTTGCTGGACAACCTATTGAAAGAAACATATATCAGAGATATTGTTCAAAGGAATAATATCAGAAACATTGACGAAATGGAGACGCTACTGAATGTCTTGTCATCTGCCATCGGTAGCTTGACAAATCCAAATAAACTTCAAAAAACCTTTAAGAGTGTCAATAAATCAAAAATCACATCAACTACAATCACAAAATACATTGAATATCTGAAAGATGCTTTTTTGATAGAGGAAGTAAACAGATACGATATTAAAGGCAAGGCATATATAGGCACACCATCAAAGTATTATTTCATGGATATGGGGCTCAGAAATTCACGAATCAATTATAGGCAGCTTGAAGTGACACACGCCATGGAAAATGTGATATACAACGAACTCAGAATGAGGGGATTTCTTGTTGACATCGGCAATATTACCGTTACCGAAAATGATAAAGATGGAAAACCGACTCGTAAATATTTGGAAGTAGATTTTATATGCTCCAAGGGCTCTAAGAAGTTTTACATCCAATCTGCATACGTGCTTGGCTCACCAGAAAAAATGGAACAAGAACTCAAGGCATATTACAAAATAAATGATTCATTCAAAAAAATTGTCATTACATCAGATACCCCGAAACCGTTTTATAACGATGATGGCATACTCTTAATGAATATATATGATTTTCTGTTAAATCCGGCTTCTATGGACTTCTAGGGTTATTGGGTATAAATTTTTGGAGCTGTATAAATGAAACAAAAACCACTCACAACTTTAAATCAAGGTGATATTGTAGAGCTTACCATTGAGAGTATTTCAAACGAAGGCTCTGGCGTAGCACGCGTTGGGGACGAAAATTTCGTCATCTTTGTTGAAGATGCGTTACCTGGTGAAAAAATATCTTGCCGTGTTGTGCAAAAGAAACGCACATGGGCAAGCGGAAAGGTGCTTGAAAGAAAAAACACCTCTGAAATTCGCAGAACCCCACTATGCCCTTCTGCCTTAACATGTGGTGGCTGCACACATCAACACATTTGCTACACCTATCAACTAGAAACGAAAAAACAAACCGTAAAGGATGCACTAGAGCGCATAGGACACTTTGAAGATTTTACTCTTTTTGACTGTAAAAGTTCACCTAGCGAATTTGGCTATCGCAATAAAGCATCAATTCCTGTTGCTTGGAAAAATGGAAAAATGCTTGCTGGTTTTTACAAAAAACATAGTCACTACATTGTGCCCTTTGCTTCCTGTCCTGTGCTTACCCCAAGGGTGGAAGAAATTTGCAAAAACCTTTTGGCAGAAATTGAAAGAAACAAATTGTGTAACGTGCGTGAAATTGTCGTTCGCAGTGCAACAAATGGGACAGATTCCCTTGCTTGCGTCATTATGACACGGCAACCGAGCAAGCAAGAGGTTGAAACACTAAAGAGAATTGCAAAGGGGCTAAAGCAACTTACAGGGCTTTCCATCAACATAAACGAAGGTGGCTCAAATTTCATTTGGGGTGACAAATCCATAAATATCTACGGCAGCGACACAATGAGAGAAACACTTGATGGCCTAACCTTTACCATGGAAGTTTCCTCATTTTTTCAAATAAATTCTTTGCAGGCAGAGCAACTTTACAAGTATGTAATTGAACTCTTGAATACAGGAAAAGAAATAAAATCAAACATTTTGGAACTGTATTCTGGCGTGGGAAGCCTTACTTGCTTTTTAGCAAGAGCGATAAGGGAAACACAAAATGTGTTAGCCGTAGAAAGTTGGAAGCCTGCTTCAAAATACATCACGCATAATGCAAAGCAAAATAATCTGTCAAATGTTCGTGTGATGGAAATGGAAGCAGAAGATGCGGTAGAGTTGCTTGAACAAAAAGGAGAAATGAATTTTGATGCAGTTGTGCTAGACCCTCCACGGAGCGGCTGCGACAAAAGAGTGCTTGAAGCATTGATAAAAATTTCCGCTCAAAAAATTATATATGTTTCCTGCAATCCTGCTACACTGGCAAGAGATGCAGAAATTCTTTGCCAAGGCGGATACAAACTAATAAGTGCAAAGCCATTTGACATGTTCCCACAAACGGGGCATGTAGAAACGGTAGTCTTGATGTCAAGGGTGGACAATTAAAAAGTGCAGGGGCAATTATTGAAGGAGATATTTGATAAAGAAAGTTAGACAAAATTCGAATTTGTCTGATGAAAAATAGCCGGAAAGCAGAGTAAGGGGAAAATGACAATGGGTAAAGAACTATCAGAAATGACATTGGAGGAACTATGGGAGCTGTTTCCGATTTTTTTAGTTGAGCATAATGAGAATTGGAATGCGTATTACAGGGAACTTGAAGATTCATTACATATAATCTTATCAGGCTGCCATGTTGATAGGATCAGTCACATTGGAAGCACTGCTATACCGGGAATATGGGCAAAGAACATTATGGACGTATTGATAGAAGTATCCCCAAGCGAGGATATCAAGAAAGTGGCAAATATAATGGAACAAAGTGGATTCATTATAATGTCTGCCGGCACACAAAGAATCTCTTTGAATAAAGGGTATACTAAAGAAGGTGTTGCGGATAAGGTATATCACATTCACCTCAGATACACTGGAGATAATGATGAACTGTATTTTCGTGATTATCTGATTGAACATCCTGACGTAGCAAAGGAATATGAGACTCTTAAGTTAAATCTATGGAAAGAATACAAGCACAATAGAGACGCATATACGAAAGCGAAAACAGACTTTGTTCAAAAGTGGACACAGGAAGCTTTAAAAAAGTATGGTAATAGATACTGCTAGATCACGGTATGTTCGCATATTACCCTTATACCGATGACATCAATCTCATCGCTACGGGGCATGTTGAGACTGTTGTGTTGATGTCAAGGACAGACAAGTAAAGAGCATACTTGATGCTCCATCAGAAATGGTGTATCGTTCAACAAAAAGGGAGGGTTTTAAATGAAAACTAAGAATAACAAATTTGATTCTTTTCTAGGTGTATCATCATCAAATGGCTTTTATGGATATTTTCAACTGTTAGCGAATGAACCAGATTTATACCTATATCTTTTAAAAAGTGGACCAGGTTGTGGCAAATCCTCTTTAATGAAAGAGATAGCATCAATTGCGTTTGATAACAACCAAACAGCCGAGCTAATTCATTGCAGTAGCGACCCTAATAGTCTTGATGGAGTGATACTTTGGGATAAAAAAATAGCAATACTTGATGCGACTTCACCTCATTCAGTCGAACCCATTACCCCTGGAATGATGCAAGAAGTAATAAGCCTATACCATACAATCAATAAAGAAAAACTTAGCCTTAACAAAAAAGATCTTATTGACCAAGCTAAGCGTTACAAATATTATCATAAGCAATCAGGAAGTGCTTTAGCCAATGCTGCTAATTTGCTTAGGAATAATCTTCAAACTGCAAGCATATTTTATGACGACGACAAAATTTCAAATTATGCGAACAACTTAGCTAAAAAATTAATTACAGTAAAAGATGATTGCTCTGCCGGGCATAAATATTCTCGTTTTTTTAGTGCAATAACACCTCGTGGTATCATATTTTATGAGGATTCACTGCGAGCTCTGGCTGAGCAAATATATGTTATAGAAGACGACTACGGTGTTTGCAGTAACAGTATTCTTAAAACAATTTGCAACTATGCCATAGATGCTGGCAACGATGTGTTTTGCTGTGGCTGTCCGTTATTGCCTGAAGAAAAAATAGATTTTCTAATAATTCCTGACCTATCATTAGCTTTTGTTACGTCCAACAGTTGGCATAAACTAGATTTTTCTAAACAGAATGTTATAAATTATCAGGATTTTATAGATAAAAAGCTCTTTGAACAGGTGCAAAGTCAACTAGAATTTAATCAAGGTATTATAAAACAGATAGTAGAGCAAAGTATTAAGCTTCAACAACAAGCAATGAAAAGTCATGATAAAATGGAAGAATATTATAATCCAGCAGTTGATTTTGCCGAAGTTAATAAAGTTCGACAAAATCTGATAAAAGAGATATTCGGGTAGGTTTATAAAATGCATACTGCACCCATGACATCAACCAATAAAGAAGGAATATTTGAAATTTTAATAGCCCTATTTTGTGTTTTTTGCGTTGCTGTTTGCCAATTCAAAGTATCTGCTTCTACTGAACTTTTAATGCAAAATTTTGGTATTAACAATATGAAAGTTGGCTTATTAACATCAGCCACAAGCATTGCTGGACTAATTCTGGCTATTCCTGTTGGTGCATTAACTGCAAAATTTGGATTTAAATCCATAGGATTAATTGCTTTATGTGCATGTGCAATAGGATCTTTTCTGGGATTTTTTACAAATTCTTACAAAGTGCTTTTATTTAGTAGAGTGCTTGAGGGGATTGCTGTTGGTTCAATGTTTACTATTGTTCCATCATTAATCGCTGTGGTTGCTAAGGACAAAGTTAGAACATTTTTCATGAGTGTTTTCTCTTGTTATGTTGGAATAGGACAAATAATTGTTTTTGTTACAACAAATTTAATTGTTGATCAATCTAATCCAGCATCTTACAAAAAACTTTGGTTGTTAACAAGCATACTTCTATTAATTTGTATTGCATTATGGCTTATATTCATTAAACCAACACAATCTAGATCTGTTAGTAAAGACACTCCTACAAAAATTCGAGGCTTTTATAAATACCCCTCGCTTTGGATTATAGCTTTACTAATGTTTTGCTATCTTTCCATTTACAAAGGCGAAACAACATACACTATGCCATACATTTACTCTATTGGTCTTGACTTAATTTTTTCTAACAGTCTGTCCGCCATACGTGCCTTTGTTGCTATAGTAGCATCAATAATTACAGGCTTAATCATAGCTTCTTTCAACGCAAAAAAACTTTATATAGCTGGAATTATTGCATGTATCTTAAATTTCTTTGCAATCTTTTGTGTGTGGTCTTATACAACAGAAGTGATGGCTGTTGTCTCTTTAGCAATTGTTGGTATTACCGATGCGGCTTCTCTTGCGATATTTACAAGTTTGTCACCTTATTTGCTAAAGGACATCAAATTGGTAGGTATTACTAATGGTTTCATAACTATTGGGAAAAGCTTAGCCATTCTTAGTGTTCCTTTTATTTCTGGCAGTATAATAGATTCGTTTGGCTTTGGTTCACTAACCTTTGTTTATTTTATTTTTGGAGTTGCCGGTTTAATATTAAGCATACTTTTATACTTCTGTCATAAACGTGCTAAATAAATTTATTACGTCTTTAAGATTTTGTTGTATCCCCTCATTTTCCTATATGGCAAAAACAGCACCGGGTGTCCGGTCTGTGAGCAAAAAATAACCTGAGTATCAAACCGCAATACTCAGGTTATTTTTTATTCAACCGATGACATCAATCTCATTGCTACAGGGCATGTTGAGACTATAGACATAAAATTAACTAGTCGTTACTGAAATAATAGAAAAAATGAGATTATGACTTGAAATAATGGGTTAAGTAGGTATAATATTTTGCAAGAAAAGCAGAAAAAACAGGAGGAATCTTGCAAAATGCAACCAAAATCACAAGATAAACAAGGATGCCTTTTCAAACAAAAACTTTCAGAATTCATCAATATGAACCATGAACTTGTAAAACTCGCAGATAAAATCAATTGGCAAGTTTTTGAGAAAGAATTTGGTAGAGTCTATATTGCAGGTAAAGGTAGACCTGCTCTTCCTACACGTTTAATGGTTGGCTTGCAATTACCCACCGTGGCAATTTTGTAATAGGTGCACTTGCCTTATCGGGTTGCCCAAATGATGCTATAACATTAAAGAGTTCAATAGAACAAGTAACACGAGTAACCAAGGTGAAGCCAAAAGAAATTTACTGTGATAAAGGGTATCGTGGAACAAAGTGGCACAAGGAGATATCTGGAAAAGTATTAATTCCAGGAGTTAAACAAGAGATAACAAAAAGACAAAAACGAGATCTCAAACGAAGAAATGCAATAGAGCCAATTATAGGGCATATGAAATTTGGGCATGGTATGCAACGAAGTTTTCTCAAGGGAGAAGCAGGTGCAGCGGTCAATGCCCTTATGTCTGCATGTGGTTTTAATATAAGAAAGCTTTTAAAACACCTTAAAAGCTTTTTACAATTTTTCAAAAATTGGAATTTTACGTCAAAAATGCAAATTTTGAGATTTTTTAGAAGCTATTTTCAAAACTTCTGTAAATTTGCTATTGTTCAGTGACGACTAACTAAACTTAAATAAAATGCTGCTAAACGCATAACTGATTCAACCGATTTGACACAGTTAGAAGAAAGGTGAAAGATAATGAAAATTATGAAAAGTAAAAAATTACTTGTATTTTTGTTGGTGATTTTCGTTTCCACTTTGCTACTTATTGGCTATTCTAGTAGGGGTGGCAAAAAGCAGAATCGAGATATCGTACGTGAATACGATACCGTAGAGGAATTGGAAGGGAAAAGAATCGGCACAATTTCGGGCTCTGTGCAAGAAGCATTGGTACTGAAAAACGTAAAGAAGCCTCAGATAACCTATTATACCAACGCTTCAGAGGAGGTTCTTGCTCTTCAAGATAGTAAGATTGACGCTTTTGCGATGGATGGCGATACATATCTTTCCTTCCAACAGCAGGGAATAACTGATCTTGTTCGGCAAGAAAAATACCTTGGCGAGACTCCAGTTTACTTTGGCTTCACGCGCGTAGGCAACGGCGAACAGGTGCGCAATCAGTTTAGTGAATACATCCATAAATTGGATACCGAGGGTAAGCTGCAAAAAATATTGGACTTTTGGTATTCCCTTCCGGAGAAAGAGCCAGTTTTTGATTTTGAAAGTCTGCCAAATATTAATGGCAAGCTGACCTATGCAACCTTTCCGCTTGATAGACCACACATCCATTATAGTGCGGCAGGATTCAGTGGAATCGAAATAGAATTATTTTATGGCTTCTGTAAGGAATATGGATATGCGTTAAATTGCTATGTGACCGAATACGCTAGCGTCCTTACTGGTCTTGAAACCGGAAAAGTGACAACCACAGGATATTTAGCCATTTCTCCTGAAATTGCTAATAAGCTGTTTTTCTCCATCCCATATATGTACGCACATCAGACGATGGTTGTTAGAAATTTGGCTGCAAAAAAGCTATCATCTGGAAACTTTTTCAAAAATATCGCTGAAAGATTTGAACAGAATTTTATCCGCGACAATCGCTGGAAGCTTATGCTGAGAGGCTTTTACGTCACGCTCATCCTTTCTCTTTGTTCCGCATTGTTTGGCACGATAATTGGTTTTGTTGTCTGCTTTGCAAGAATAAGCAAGAACAAGACAGTTTCCACTGTTAGCGCCGCCTTCATTCGACTGTTTCAGGGTATACCCATTGTAGTATTTTTGCTGATACTTTATTTTGTAATATTCGCCAAGTCAGATATTAGTGGAATCACTATCGGTGTAATCGGATTTTCCGTGGACTTTGGCGTATATGTTGCGGAGATATTGCGCTCTGCAATCGAGGCCATTCCTCATGGACAATGGGATGCGGCGGAAGCGTTGGGCTTTGGGCATTCCAAGACGATGGCCCGCATAATACTGCCTCAAGCAGTGTACCATGCGTTACCTGTCTACAGGGGGCAGTTTATTTCGATGGTTAAAATGACCTCTGTAGTCGGCTATGTTGCGGTTCAGGATCTGACTAAGGTTTCGGATATTATCCGTTCTCAGACTTATGACGCCCTTATGCCACTGCTGTTTACGGCAGCGATATATTTCTTGCTTTCTTGGTCATTAGCGCAGTTGATTTGCCGTATTGAAATCAAAATAAACCCGAAGCTTCGTAAAAATCCGCTTAAAGGTATTGACACCACAAACGTGACTGATATTGACGTTACTGATGATGGCTTCAAAAAAGACGGCGCGGAGATTTTCAACATCAGTCACCTTAGCAAGCGATATGAAAACGCTCAGCCGCTAAAAGATGTCAATGCTATCATCCATAGAGGGGATGTCATTGCGCTTATTGGCCCGTCTGGAACTGGTAAAACCACTCTACTACGTTTGCTGAATCATTTAGAAATACCTACGGACGGAACAATCGTCGCATTCGGGAAAGATGTACCCAAAAAGGGCAAGGAACTCTCCGCATACAGAGCAAGAGTAGGGATGGTGTTCCAGTCCTTCAACCTGTTTTCGCACCTAACAATTATTGAAAATATTATGCTGGCTCCGATGGAACTGATGGGTGTCAGTCGTCAAGAAGCATATGAAAAAAGCATTCGTCTGCTACGTCAGGTTGGACTTGCAGAAAAAGCACTGAATTATCCAGATGAGCTTTCTGGTGGACAACAGCAGCGTGTTGCCATAGTGCGGGCGTTGGCAATGAATCCTGAAGTGATTCTTTTTGATGAGCCGACTTCCGCATTGGACCCAACCATGGTGAGAGAAGTTTTGCAGGTCGTATCCAATCTCGCAAAAAAAGGATTCACGATGCTTGTCGTGACCCACGAAATGCAGTTTGCCGAATCAGTTTCCAACCGCGTCTTCTATATGGACAAGGGTGTAATTTTTGAGGAAGGAACTCCTCAACAGATTTTCCATGCACCGACAAATCCAGAGACAAGAGCATTTATTAACCATCTCAAGCTGTACTCCTATCAGATTACAAGCCCAGACTTTGACTTTGTGAATTTCCTTGCAACTGTCAATTCTTTCGGACATACCCAGCTCATGCCAAGGACATTGCTAAACCATCTTTCCCTTTGCATCGAAGAGCTAGTAATGCAGGCTTTCCTAAACAGCAAAAGGCATAGCTTACCTGCAGACATCGTCGTAGAATATGCGCCAAATAGCGACCATTGTTGCCTAAGCATTTCCTTTGTTGGAGAAAAATACAACTTGCTTGACAGTCTTGATGACATAAGCACCAGACTGATAAACGGCATCACATCCCGCAAAGAATACAATTATTTGGAATCTGAGAGCAAAAATATACTGACAGTAGAAGTGCAATAATAGGAGTGAAGAGGGTGAAAGCAAAAATGGAATATTTTATTAAAAAATTAATTGACAACGCAAAAAAATATCCCGCTAGAAAAGCACTTGTATCGTATGACAAAAAAGTATTTACCTACGCCGAGTTGGATTATTACTCCGCAAAGGTGTATGCTTTTCTCAAAGAAAAGGGTATTGGCAAAGAATCTTTTGTAATGATTTGTCTTCCACATTCTGTAGCAGCTATTATTTCTATGATAGGGGTTTGGAAGGCTGGCGCAGCCTTTACTATTACAGAAAACAATCGCGCATCTGAACGTATTGAATTCATAAAGCATGACTGCAATTGCAATATTGTCATTGACGAAACGGTTGTTGCGCAAATGCTTAAATGCAAACCCTTGACCGGCTTTGAAAAAACTGACAAAAAAGATGCATGCTACGCAATATATACATCTGGAACGACAGGCAAACCGAAAGGTATTATTCATGAATACGGAAAATTAGATCAGATGATAGAAGCATCAGACGCGACTATGTCTGAATGTGCAGATGATGATTCAACACATTTTGCACTTGTCACTCCTCTGGATTTTGCTGCTACTGTGACCGAAGTTGTGCCACGACTTTACAGAACACACTGTATCTACATTGCATCGACGGAGAGCATTCGAAATCCCGCGGAATTTGAAAAATTCTTTCTTGAAAACAAAATAACTGATACTGCAATGTCTGCATCGTTACTAAAAACATACACTAATATTTCCCCTTATCTAAAAACGATTCTTTGCACCGGTGAAGCTTCCAATGGACTGAAAATTGATGGTGTCCGTCTGATAAACAAATACGCAATGAGTGAATCACTGTTTACAGTTGCAGCATTTGAAATAGACAGGCTCTATGATGTTACACCAGTTGGGAAAAAATGTCTTGATGAGATTGACATTATGATTCTTGATGATAACGGCAATCTTCTCCAAAACGGCGAGACGGGCGAGATATGTTTTAAAAACGAATACTTTCGTGGTTATCTGAACCTGCCTGAGCAGACTGCAAAAGTTATGTCCGGAGGGCTGTTCCATTCCGGAGATATGGGCTTTATAGATGATAACGGAAATCTTGTCGTATCTGGCAGAAAAGACGATATGATAAAGATAAATGGCAACCGCATTGAACCTGCCGAGATTGAGGCTGTTGTCAAATCTGTCCTTGGAATAGAAACAGCTGTTGCAAAAGGATTTTCAAACGATGAGCGTTCATACATTGCGCTTTACTATCTCAACTCCGAAGCAAAGGGAATTTTTGCCAATACGGATTTGCAGGAACTTCGAAATAAACTAAGCAAACATCTTCCCTATTACATGATACCTACTTACTATGTAGGTATCGATAAACTTCCGCTAAATGCTAACGGGAAGCTTAGCAAAAAACTCCTGCCAGAACCTGATGTTAATGAAATGCGAAGTCACTTCGAGGCACCGGAGAGTCCAAATGAAAAATTTATCTGTAAAAAGATGGAAGAAATCCTTGGCATTAGTGAAATAGGAAGAAAAGACGATTTCTTCCTGCTTGGTGGGGATTCACTGCGAACCATAACCCTTGTTACCGCATGTCGTGATTTCGGGCTGACATCCAGTGACGTTTATAAGCTGAGGACACCTGAAAAAATTGCAAAATTTGTTGCCAGTAATACAGAAAAGAACGGTGGTTACTCTGAAGAACTTAATAGACTCGCAATGCAACGTGAACAGGAACTTTTGCCAGATCAGATTGATATTGTGGATCAGCAGTTTTTTGCACCACACACGGACATGTGGAATATTCCCGTTCTCATGAAAATTAAAAAAAGCGTCGATTGTGAACGCCTCAGAAAAGCTGCAATGCGCGCTATTTCTCATCATCCGTCTTTTGGGACAAAGATAAAAATAAAGAAAAATGGCACCTTTGTTCAGTATTATGATTCGTCATGCTACACTGAAATTCCGATTATAGAAACGACAGATGCAGAATTTTCCGCAACATTAGCAGGAAAAAATTTTGTGCGTCCTTTTGCATTATGTAATTCCCCTTTATACAGAGCGGAGTTTTACAAGACAGAAAGTAGTATGTATTTCTTTCTTGAAGCGCATCATCTAATATGTGACGGTACATCACTCACGATTCTCTTAGAGCATATTTATCAGTGCTATATGGACGAAAACTGCATTCTGCCTCCGGATTTTTACTATCTATATCTGCAGAACTGTTCTGACATAGAAAGTAATAGATTGTATGAAAACGAAAAAAATAAATATGACGAATTCTATTCAAAATATCCGAATATTGATTCATGTCATGGGGTGTTAAAACAAGATTTCTTAAATATCGATTTTCCAGCGGAAAATATAGATTACATACTTGATGTGCCAAAAAGTCCGGAGCATGGCAATGTATTTTTCATTACCGCGACAGCAATTGCGATGTCAAAGTTTAATAACGAAGATCTTGTCTTGCTCAGATGGACATATAACAACCGTGATGTGGCACAAAAATTTGATATGACAGGCTTGATTTATCGTAATCTTCCTGTAGTATTAAAAATTGATGAGACTAGCACTCCCGAAACTCTGCTTTCCGATGTTGAGAGACAGGTGAATTTTTCCATACAAAACTGTAAATATCCGTATGTGTATAAACACTTTTATCAGTTTAATGATTCTCCAATTGCCATATATCAGTTGAATACAGGAGCTTTCGGGAATTTGTATGATTTACTAGAAGAGGGAGAATTACTTTTTTATAGATTAGAATTTTCTGATGTTATGTGTGTTGTTGACATCTTTGAAGATGTCAATAGCCCAAAGCTTACACTGGGAATTCATTATTCTGCCGGTAATTACAGTTCTGCTTCAATGGAACGCTTCTGCAAACTTTTTAATGATGCTACTCATTATCTTGATGGTTCCTCTAAGAAACAGAAAAATCAAGAAAGTAATTAAAGGTGTATCAACTATATTGCCTCTATACAAGTGCTTCAAAAAGCAGGATTTATTCTAGATAGTATATAATATGGTATGCAGAAAAAATTTGTGGGAGATACACTATGAAAAAAGTTAAGCAAAACAAACGGTACTATAACATGTGCTCTTTAAAGAAAGTACTTAAGCTCGGAAATACACAGGACTATGCTTCTTTCGCTTTTCAGGATACTGAAGTGTTAAAGCATGAAGATACTAACATGTCAGTGTATCGTGCCATCCTTGATGCTAATAAATTACACGAAGAGGACACCGCACTTATCTTTATGAACCATCGAATAAGTTACAATAACCTTATTGCTCAAGCTGATAAAATAAGCGATATCATGACATCCCTTAATATCAAAAAGGGTGACTTAATCTTTCTTGGAGCAAACACCCCTCAGGCTGTTTCCATTCTTCTTGCGTGTAGCAAAATTGGCGTTACAGCCATGATTTTAACGCAGAGGACAACTCCAACCCAATTTGCACGGGCAGTTTTAAATACCAATATTCCATTAATGTTTTGTACAGATGATATATTTGCCCGTTTTTCTGAACATATTACGGTAGATAAACGTGTGCGTATTATACTTATTCCTTTTGATATTCCTATTGGCGAAGATGAGTCAGATAAAAAATTTGACAAGGACACTCAAAATATCTGCACTTGGGATGCTTTTTTGAATTTCAAAATCACGAAGTATGCAGAGGAAACATACGGGGGAGATTTTCCTCTCACGATCTCTGCAACAACTGGATCAACAGGATCTCCAAAGGGGATTATATTGGAGAATAGAAGCTATATCGCATTAGAAAAAATGTTACGCCGTGCAGATTTTAACTGGCATCGTGGAGATATTATTGCTTCCACACTTTCTACTGGAGTAGTAACTGGAACCTCTCTATTACTTCTTGTTCCCTTAATGATGGGGCTCTGTGTTCTTCAACATCCACGTTACCCAAAAACAAATCCTTTTACAACTTTTCTCAAAAATGTAACCTTACAAAAGGCGAATATTCTTGTTTCTCCTCCTTCGTTGTGGCTTGCAATGATAGCTAATTGCTCTGATGATATTGATTTATCAAGTGTAAAACGCGCCTATACGGTAGGAGAACCAATTTCTGAAACTGAATACAACATTATTAACAATTTTCTTCACGAAAAAAACGCTACAGACAGACTTAGAAATATGTATGGAATGTCAGAAACCAATAGTATAGCCACATATTCCCCAAATACGCTTAAAAACCCCATTTGTGTTGGAATAGCTGCCCCATACAATATCATTTCAATTTTTGACCCCGATACACTACAAGAGCTACCTTTTGGCAAAATTGGTGAAGTATTCATCCATACACCGACAGCAATGCGTGAATATCTCTATGATTCTAAGGCAACACAAGAAATTTTTATCAAAGACAATGTTGGGAGGCAATGGGTTCGTACGGGCGATTTGGGAATGATGACTGGCGATGGTGAATTGACAATCCTTGGTCGTATTAGTCATAGGTTTGTCACAGCTAATGGCACTTGTATTTATCCCTATATGCTAGAACACGTTCTGTTACAACATCCAGAGGTATCACGTATTAAAATGGTTAACACAATATACAATGGGGAAAATACTTATGCCATTCATATTATCCCTAATAATTTGGCAGTGAATAAGATAGAACTTGCAGGAAAATTATTTGAGCTTCTAGCAAAATCTGATACTATCGTCACACTTCCTAGGATAATAAAGATACGTGACAGCTTTCCAAAGAATCAAGGTGGCAAGGTTGATATGCAGGCACTTGCACAGGAAAAAGATGGTTTTTTTGAATTAGATTCATACAAAATGGGGTAGTATCAAAACAAATGATACATAAAAGATACTCGCATTTGTTCACGAAGGAGAAGGAAAATATAGTTTCCTTCTTATAGGTGATAAAATTCCGGCAGGAGCAAAGCTTTACTGATTCCGATTTAGCGAGTTTTTATATAAAGGAAATTTTATATTATTATGGAAAAAAGTATTAAAATTTTATCATTACTGCTTATTTTATCTGTGCTTACCTCTATTGTCCTTGCCGTACTTTTAGTAAAAAGTAAGCAGAAAGTAACATCAGAAGATTTAATGAAAAGATTTAGGCTTTCCGCTCATGTGGAAAATGGTGCATTTGTAGAATGTCATTATCCAAGCACGGAAAAAAGGCCTGCATCGGGCTCGATTTATTATTACATAGGACATGATGAATACACAAGGTTTCATGAGATAGATTGTGACGAATACTGGTGTTACATAAAAGGTTCTCCTTTAGAAATTTGGCAAATTGATACTGAGGGAAAAATTACCATATCCAAGTTTGGAATCGAGGAAGGATGCAAGCCTTTAGTATTCTTCAAACGCGGAGTAAAGTTTGCCGCCAAAGGATTAAAAAGAGGAAATGAAGGGACTTTTCTGAGCTGCATTACAGTTCCAAGATATATGGCTCAGGGATTTACCCTATATGAAGATGAGCAGATAATTCAAATGTATCCTGAAACGAAAGCTTTTTACATTCACTAAACAGGGGCTATCAGAAAACGAGATTGAATATTTAAAGCCAATCGTATCAATAAATATGTGTAAGGCTTTTGCTACAGGTTCGAAGAAAACAATTCAGTGATTGCATGGCGAGACCGCTGAAAATTTGCAACGATCGAATTATTGAAATGTTCCATGGGATGGTTCAAATGAAAGAAAGGTAGTGTCAAATATTATGAAAGACAGAAGACTCAACGGAATGAAAACATTTACTCATGTATTAAGTATGATTGTGGCTTTATTTGTAGCATTTTTTGCGGGGATATCTTGCGCATATTCCCATAGCAATGGATGGCCTGAGGGACAGGAAGAAGGATTCATTCCAGTCAATGGTGGTAAAGTCCTTTACCATTTATACGGTAAGGATAAGCCAGGTATCCCTATCATCTTTCTACACGGTGGTCCCGGTAGTGTAGGTACTTGTTTTTTTAAGCAAACTGTCCTTGCAACAGAGCATCCAATTGTAATTTACAATCAGCTCGGTAGTGCTGGCTCAGATTTTGATAAAAGCATCCAAACAGCGGAGCAGGCACGTAAATTTCTTACCATTGAACACTTTGTAGATGAGCTCCAGACAGTTGTTGATTATTTTGGGTTTGATAAATTTATGATTGTAGGGCGTTCCTGGGGAACAATGCTTGCTGTAGAGTATGCAGCAGCTAAACAACCTGCAGGCCTCAAGGGGATTATTCTTGACGGACCATTTCTTAATGTAGATGTTTGGTGTAGCGATGCTGAAAGGTTGATTCAATCCTTGGAAGAGCATGATGTATGTGGTACTAAAATGAACGGGAAGAAGATGTGGAATGTTGTCAAGGAATGTGAGGCTTCAGGCGCATTCTATGAAGATAAAAGATATGTTGCAATCAATAACATCTATTCATCACATTTTAACAGTAGGTACGAGAATAAAAGTTGTAATGATGGAACACCAATAGAGACTGCTACAACTCAACATATGGTTGCAGGTGTTTCTGTTTATGAGTATATGTGGGGACCATCGGAATTTTCATGTACTGGAACACTCAAGGGACATGATTCAACTTGTCTTTTAAGCAAAATTAAAGTTCCTATTCTTTACATCTGCGGTGAATATGATAGTGGCACTCCAGAGGCAGCTAAATTATATATTTCTAAAACTCCACATGGGGAGCTTCGTGTTATCAAAGGTTGTGCGCACAATGCTTCAAGAGAAAAACCAGCGGAGTTTAATGCCATCATTAGGGAATTTGCTGATAGAATTTCAAAATAAACGGTGGCAAATGGCGCTATGAAATTATAGAAACACAGATGTTGCAAAATTCTACTTGAATGTTAAAAAGCGATGACCCGTAGTGGGTCATCGCTTTTTAGGGTAAAAAATTCAACATATAGCATAGTCAAGTAAAATACAGTATAATTACTAAAAAGTTCAAAATTCTGCAAAAATAAGTGAAAACAATTTGATATTATTCCCGCAAATGGGATATGTGAAGACGGTAGTATTTACAATTACAATACGGGCAGCAAAGAAATAATTAGGAGATTTATATGAATATAAAAAAGCTATCAGTTACTAAAATTTTGTTTGTTCTTTCTGTAATATTAGCAATGTGTTTTGCGATGCAGGTATTGGGACATAAGCTTTTATTCCCGTTTCCTACTGAGATTAAGTTTGATATGCCTATATGCAATTGTATAACTGATTCCGGAGAAATGCTGGTCACAGACTCGGAAAATACACGCCTTATTTTCTGTGATAAGAACGGAAAGGCCTGTCGTATTGAAAATTTAGATGAAACCTCTCCAATTTCAAAGGTTCTCCAAATTATCAAAGATGACAATTATTTCTATGTTCGCGGGGTTAAATATAAACGAAATACCTCTTTTGTGCAATCCGAAAAGGTTCTTCGTTATGACTTTAGCGGGAAAAATCGGTCGCTGCTTTATGAAAATATCAGAGAATGGTTACAACGTTATTCTTGCCTTTACGATATCAGTATTTATGGAGATCGTCTTTACTATGTAACTGGTTCCCCTGTAAAAGGACAGTTGGGCTACACTGTTGCTGTATCTTTTGTGGACACTGATCCTGAGACGAATGATACCCCTCAAAGCGTTTTTCAAAGCACCATAGCAAATGCCTATACATCCCACTATCTGGCACATGAAAAAAAATTGTATACCAATGATTTTTTGGGATACTTGTATTTGGAAAGTGAAAACAGTTGCACGCAAGTTGATCTTAAAGGGAAAGCCGCAAGAATTTTTCTGCCAGAACATGATGGTTCCATAATCTATTCCAATTCAACCAACTGGAATTTATACCGGGGGCAAACAATTATTGCGGAGAATGTTGCAGTATCGTGCTTGTCATCCTCTGAAAAATATGTACTCTTTAATAATGAATTTGCAGGGACATTAATGCGTTACAATAAGCTAACGGGAGATACAGAGAGTCTGAATTCTGTCAAATTTTCAGCCCCGTTCTGGGGACTTACTCTTCTTAGGTTTTTGAGCGTAATTTATATTTTAGCGCTTTTGTTTGTACTAATAGTCAAGTTTCTGATAAGTTTATTTAAACACAAAGAATATATTTTGCTGCGAAGAATTGGAGTTATTGTCTTTGGTGTTTTTATTCTCATTTTGATATCCTGGTTTTACACTAACCACATTTATCAGATGCAGCTAAATGAAATCAAAAAAGAAGTACTGGTTCATAGCAATTTTTTTTCTAATACAGTAAAAGCAGACAGTTTTTCCAAAAATGCTAAACTCTTAAGTAGGCTTCAAAATCAAGTCAATGAAGCTGATTTCAAGGCCTTTACGGAAGAACTCTCAGAATGGGTAAAATACTACGGTTCCTATGTTGCTGCTGCAGAAGCTAAGGGAAGCTATCCCCATGTATTGTTATACACTCGTATGAAAGATCGTCTCCTTTTACTCTATGATTCTTTCTATGGTGAACAATTCGGAGAAAGCTTTGATCTTGATTCTGCGGTTACAACAGTTATGAAAAATATAGATAAAACAACGGTTTCGTTTATAGAAGCTACCGAGGCACTGTGCAGCGTAGTACCTGTAAAGGATGATAGTGGTGAAATTGTTGGACTTGTAGAAGTAAATGAAGATTTTAGTGTATTCAAAAAAAGGATGACTTCTGATATACTGAAACTGACGATGGAGCTTTTAACGATTTTCGTGGTGATATACCTAGTTCTAACCGAGGGAAAGTCGTTGCTCCTTGGGCTACGAGAGAGAGCACGCCGTTTATTGGAAAAAAATCCAGTTGCTGAGCTTGCAACAATGCGATCCTTAAGCTTTCTGTTCTATCTGTTAACCTCATTTGACGGAGTGATTCTCGTCCTGATTACTCGGGAAATGCTACTTTCCGGTGGTTATCCGCCGAATGCCATTACTTGGCTTATGGCGCTTCCAGCAATGGCTTATGCCATTGGTAACATAATCGGGACGTTGCTTTACAGTTTTTTTGTAAGATATATCCCAATAAAAAAGCTGGCTATTGGGTCAATTACATTAATGGCAGTATGTTGTGTCCTTATGATTCCTGTAATCATGAAGAATCTCTTTTTCGTATTTGTTGCTCTGAAATTTTTCAGTGGTGTGTACGAAAATTTGTCATTTGGCATGCTTTTATCAATGCCTTTTAGAACCGAAAATGAAGATGATCGTTATCATGCTTTAAAAGATAGGGTCACGGGTGAGGTTTCTAGCAGTATACTTGGCGCAATGATAGGAGGATTTATATCTCAGGAATTTGGTAATATCTCACTTTATGCTGTAAATACAATAGCCTTTGTGCCTCTCATCGTGCTGATGCTGGTTGTTATTCCTAAAAATTGCTTCTATGTCAATCGTGCCCAGAGTAAAAAAAATAGAGGCTCATTAAAAAACTTTGGGAAATTCCTAATCAGTATTCCTGTACTGTCATTTCTTATTTTTCTGACGGTACCTCTTATAACGCTAGGGGGTTATAAGAGTTATCTGTTCCCGATATATGCTGCGGCTATGGAGATGCCAAAACTCTATATAACAAACTTTTACGTGTTTGCTCGTGTCGTCATGCTCCTCCTTGATAAACCAATTGCGAAAGTGACGCGACATATCGAATACTGGAAACTATCCATAATTGGTATGTTTATAATGGGGATGGCGTACCTTGGCTTTGCACTGAATGCTACGATTGTATGGGCTGTTATTATGCTCTTAATAGATGCCATTCTGACTAAAATTGTATTATCTGCAAGAGAAATGCTCTGGCCTCGTCAGGCTAAAGTTTTTGGATTGAATATTGTGGAAACAAGCAATTATATGTCACTTTTTGAACGAATAGTTTTCTCCATCAAGGAAATGATACTCTCAGTTTTTCTGTTACTTGGAAACCAAGAAGCCTGCATAGCAGTTGGTGTCTTTTGTATTGTGTTTACCTTGCTTTTTGCCCTTACCACATATCGTTCCGCTCTGGCAAAAGGCCAATAAAATAGGTTAACATTAAACAATTATGATAGACAAGGATTGCATAGACAAAAATTGCCTAAAATAGGAGATTTGTATGAATATAAAAAAGATATCAATTACTAAAATTTTGTTTTACCTTTCTGTGATATTGGCGATGTGTTTTGCATTGCAGGCACTGGGTCAAAAGCTCCTGTTTCCGTTCCCTGCGGAGATTAAATTTGACATGCCCACGGGGGGGTGTATGACAAATTCTGGAGAAATGCTAGTCACAGACTCGGCAAATACTCGTCTCATTTTTTGTGATAAGAAGGGAAAAGTATGTCACATTGAAAAACTAGATAAAACTTCTCCAATTTCAAGGGTCATCCAATTAAATAAAGATGACAAATATTTCTATATTCGTGGCGTTAAGCTTAATAGCTACACCTCGCTTATACAGTCAGAAAAGGTTTTTCGTTATGATCTTGATGGGAAAAACAGGTCATTGATTTTTGAAAGAACCTTAAAAAAGCAATCTCAACAGCACTATTTTTACAACTGTTGTATTTCTGGTAATCGTCTTTACTATATAACAGCTGATCCCAACGAAGGAAGCCGCAAAAATACGATTACTGTTTTTTCCGTGGATACCTACCCTGAGACCGATGATACCCCCCAAAGGGTTTTTCAGAGCAAAATATTGAACATATATAAGTTCCAATATCTTCCGCATGAAAAGAAGTTGTATAGCTGCGATCTTTTAGGGCACTTATATCTGGAAAGCGAAAACAATTGTTGGCAAATTGACCTTCAAGGGAATACCGTAGGGGTTTTCTTCACTGAAAGCGATGGTAGTGTTATCTATTCCGATCCAACCAACTGGAATTTATACTGGGATAAGACATTAATTGCAGAAAATGTGGAGAGTGCAAGTCTATCATCTTCTGAAAAATATATACTCTTTGATAATGAATATGACGGGACGTTAATGCGTTATAACAAGCTGACGAAAAAGACGGAAACTCTGAAATCTGTTCAATTTTCAGCCACATTCTGGGTACTCACCCTTCTTAAATTTTTGAGCGTAATTTATATTTTTGCTCTTCTGTTTGTACTAACAGTCAAGTTTTTGATTAGTTTATTCAAGAACAGAGAATATGTTTTGTTGCGAAGAATTGGATTTATTGTTTCTGGTGTATTTATAGTCATTTTGATATCCTGGTTTTACACTAACTATATTTATCAGATGCAGCTAATAGAAATAAAAAAAGACGTGCTGGTTCAAAGCAAATTTTTTTCAGACACAGCAGACCCAGAAAGTTTTTCTGAATGTGCGGAATGCTTTGATAGGCTTCAATCTCACTCAGGAGGGGTTGATGACCACGCCTTTGAGCAAATGATCTCAAAATGGGCGGAATACTATGGTTCTTATATCTCTGCCGCGGAAAGCAAAGGGTGCTTCCCGTATGTAGCTTTATACCCTCGTATTAAAGACCGTTACTTTATAACTTACAATTCTACCCATTATATGCAATATGGTGCAAGCTTTGACTTCAGTTCGGTAATCACACCTACTATGGACAATCTCAACAAAGTTGGGTTTTCTACGTTGGGAGGCTCCGAATCGCTGTATTGCATGGTACCTGTTAAGGACACAAAGGGGGAAATTGTTGGGTTCATTGAAGTAGGCGAAGATTTTAGTGAATTCAAAAGCAAAGCGGCTTCCGATATATTGAGGTTGACGGTGGAGCTGTTAACGATATTTGTGGTGATATACCTTGTTTTAGTCGAAGGAAAGTCGCTTCTTCTTGGATTGCGGAGAAGGAAACGCTATTTGTTAGAAAAAAACCCGGTTCCAGAGCTTACAACGGTGCGCTCCTTTAGCTTCCTATTCTATGTGTTAAGCTCATTTGACGGAGTGATTCTTGTTTTGATTAGCCGAGAAATGCTGATTTCTGGGGGATATTCGCCGAATTCCATTACCTGGCTGATGTCACTTCCAGCAGTTGCTTGGAGTATAGGTCTTCCTATCGGAACGATACTTTACAGTTTTTTAGCAAGTCGTATTCCAATAAGGAAACTTGCAATCGGATCTATTATGCTTTTGGCCATATGCCTTACACTTATGATTCCCGCAGTTATGAAAAATCTCTTCTTTGCATTTGTTGCTCTGAAATTTTTTGTGGGCGTAGCTGGTTGCACTTCGTACAGTACAATTTCATCAATGCCCTTTAGAACCGATAATGAAGTTGAACGTTACAGAGGTGTAAGGGAGCGGACTATGGGGGAGGTGTCTGGCGGTGTTTTTGGCCCTCTAATAGCAGGCTTTATTTCTCATAAATTTGGCAATATTTCCCTTTATGTTGTAAATGCACTAAATTTAGTGCCGTTATTTGTGCTGATGCTGATCGTCCTTCCCAAAAATTGCGTTTATATCAGTCGTGTATCGCGCAAGAAGGGCATTGGGTCATTGAAAAACTTTGGTAAATTCCTCATAAGTGTTCCTATGCTTTCTTACTTTGTTTTTCTAGTGCTACCTCTTACAATAACTAAAGGCTATAAAAACTATCTGTTCCCATTATTTTCGACATCCATGGAGGTGTCAAAACTCTATATAACGAGCTTTTTTGTGTTTGCTCGTGTCATTATGCTTCTCATTAATGAACCTATTACAAAAAAGGCACGTCATATTGAGCACTGGAAACTAACCATAATGGGTATGCTTGCGATGGGGATGGCATACCTTGGATTTGCACTTAATGCTACGTTTATATGGGCAGTTATTATGCTTTTAATAGATGCCGTTCTGAGTAAAATTGTATCCTCGTCAGAGGAAATGCTTTGGCCTCGTCAGGCCAAGGTTTTTGGACTGAATATTGTGGAAACAAGCAACTATATGTTACTTTTTGACCGTATAATTTATTCCTTTAAGGAAATGTTGCTCTCAGTTTTTTTGTTATTTGGAGACAAAGAAGCATGCATAGCAGTTGGTGTCTTTTGTGTTGTATTTACTATACTTTTTGCTCTTACCACATATCGTTCTGCTTTAGCAAAAGCAGATGCTGAGCAATAGGAATACGAGGAGATTTATATGAATATAAAAAAGCTACCAATTACTAAGATTTTGTTTTACCTTTCTGTGATATTGGCGATGTGTTTTGCAATGCAGGTATTGGGACATAAACTTTTGTTACCATTCCCAGCTGAGATTAAACTTGATATGCCCACGGGAGGGTGCATGACTAATTCTGGAGAAATGCTTGTCACAGACTCGGTAAATACTCGTCTTATTTTCTGTGATAAGAACGGAAAGGTCTGTCATGTTGAAAATCTAGATGAAACTTCTCCAATCTCAAGAGTCATCCAACTTGATAAAGACGACAAATATTTTTATGTTCGTGGTGCTAAATTTGAACGTAATACTTCTCTTATACAATCAGAAAAGATTCTTCGTTATGACCTTGACGGGAAAAATCCGTCAATGATTCTTGAAAGGGAGTTGAAACAGCAGCGGCAACAACGTCGTTTTTATAATTGTTGTATTTACGGAGATCGTCTTTACTACGTAACTGCGGATCCTATGGAGGAAAGCCGCAAAAATACGGTTACAGTTTTTTCCGTAGATACTGACCCTAAAACTGATGATGCCCCCCAAAGGGTTTTTCAGAGCAAAATAGCGAATATATATACGTTTCAATATCTACCGCGTGAAAAGAAATTGTATAGCAGCGACTTTTTGGGACACTTGTATTTAGAAGGCGAAGACAGTTGTACGCGAATTGACCTCAAGGGTAAAGCGGCAAGGAATTTTTTTCAGGAGAGCGATGGTACTGTCATATATTCCAATCCAACTAACTGGAATTTATACTGGAATCAGACAGTCATTGCAGAAAATGTTGGGATTGCAAGCCTGTCAACTTCTGAAAAATATATACTCTTCGATAATGAATATGAAGGGACATTAATGCGCTACAACAAGCTGACAAAAGAGACAGAGTCTCTGAAATCTGTTCAATTTTCAGCCACATTCTGGGTACTCACCTTTCTTAAATTTTTGAGTGTAATTTATATATTCTCTCTTCTGTTTGTACTAATAGTCAGATTTCTGGTTAATTTGTTCAAAAACAAGGAATATATTTTGCTGCGAAGAATTGGAGTTATTGTCTTTGGTATTTTTATCGTCATTTTGATATCCTGGTTTTACACTAACAACATTTATCAGATGCAGATAGATGAAGTAAAAAGAGAAGTGCTGATTCTGAGCAATTTTTTTTCGGGCACAGCGGATCCGGAGAGTTTCTCCGAGTGGGCTAAAAGCTTTAATAGGCTTCAATCTAGCTCTGAAGGGGTAGATTACACTGTCTTTGAGGAGATGATTGCAAAATGGGCGAGGTCCTATAGGTCTTATATTGCAACTGCGGAAAGCAAAGGATGCTATCCTTATGTTGTTGTATATTCTCGTCTGAAGGATCGTTATCTTCTGCTATATGATTCCACGAATTATGCGCAATATGGAGAAAGTTTTGACTTCAATTCTGAGACTGCAACTGTTATGAACAATCTCAACAAAGTTATGGTTTCTACAATGGGGGGCTCCGAATCAATTTACTGCATGGTACCGGTAAAGGATACAAAAGGGGAAATTGTTGGTCTTATTGAGGTAGGCGAAGATTTTAGCGAATTTAAAAGCAAAGCGGCTTCTGATATACTAAACCTGACGATGGAGCTTTTAACGATTTTCGTGGTGATATACCTAGTTCTAACCGAGGGAAAGTCGTTGCTCCTTGGGCTACGAGAAAGAGCACGCCGTTTATTAGAAAAAAATCCGGTTTCAGAGCTTGCGACCATACGATCCTTAACCTTTCTACATTGTCTAGTAATGTCTATTGATGAAGTGATTCTCGTCCTGATTACCCGAGAAATGTTACTTTCCGGAGGCTATTCGCCAAATGCCGTTAACTGGTTGATGGCACTTCCTACAGTTGCTCTTACCATCGGCTTCCCAATTGGGACATTATTGTACAGTTTTTTAGCACGTCGCCTTTCGGTAAAAAAATTGACAATCGGATTTACTGTGCTTATGGCTGTGTGTTATGTATTAATAATTCCAGTAGTCATAAAAAATCTTTTCTTTGCATTTGTTGCTCTGAAATTTTTTGTGGGTGTAGCTGATTGCACTTCGTACAGTACAATTTCATCAATGCCATTTAGAAGTGAGAATGAAGCAGAACGTTACGGTGGTTTAAGAGATACAGCTATGGGGGAGGTTTCTAGTGGCATTTTGGGTGCTTTAATTGGAGGGTTTATTTCTCAAGAATTTGGCAATATATCCCTTTATATCGTAAATGTAGCTGCCTTTGTTCCACTAATTGTGTTGATGGTGGTTGTCCTTCCTAAAAACTGCTTTTATATTAATCATACACCGAGCAAGAAAGGCAATAGCTCATTAAAAAACTTTGGCAAATTCCTAATAAGTGTTCCTATGCTTTCATATTTCATTTTCCTGACAATACCTCTTATAACGCTAGAGGGTTATAAGAGGTATCTGTTCCCGATATATGCGTCAGCTGCAAATATGCCGAAACTTTATATAACAAATTTTTATGTATTTACCCGTGTTATAATGCTTCTTATTGATAAACCGATTACAAGCGCAACACAACATATTGAACACTGGAAGCTGTCTATAATGGGTATGCTTGTAATGGGGATGGCATACCTAGGATTTGCACTGAATGCGACAATTATATGGGCTGTCGTTATGCTTTTAATAGATGCTATTCTGAGTAGAATTGTGTCATCTTCACACGGAATGCTTTGGCCTCGTCAGGCTAAAATTTTCGGACTGAATGTTATAGAAACGAGCAATTACATGTCATTTCTAGAAAGATGTATTTACCCATTTGCAACGATTATACTCTCAATGTTTCTATTCTTCGGAAATAATGGCGCCTGCATAGCAGTTGGTATCTTTTGTATTGTATTTAGCTTGCTTTTTGCCCTCACCACATATCGGTCAGCCTTGGCAAAAGCAGATGATTAAACGACCGAAATATAGAACACGAAGATCAAGTAGGGGCGCTACTCGCGCACCCTACGAAGGCAAAAAATAATCTTTATGTTAGCAAGTAGGGGGTCTACTTGTAGACCCCGAAAAGCGGAAACAACGGAAGGCGGGCTCTACAAGTAGAGCCCCTACCAAGTAAAGCCTCTACGTGTGAAACGCTGTAAACCTTTGCGGCGCAAGGGTTCGTGGGGGGGGGGTACCTCTAAAAAAATTGTCAAAAAATTAGAAAAGATCTTGACAGAGCAAGAAAAAATCGATACAATACGTACACTGAAGTCTAAGGATGTACAGATTTAGCCACATATATCCTAATAACACAATATTATATTATCTTATATGGAGAGAAGTAAGGTGTAAGGACATGATGAGTAATCAGTTGGCTTTCGTATTTTTTAATTTTAATAGTGAAATTATTTTGAGCAACACAAC
>JAUNHV010000003.1 GCA_030523725.1 Synergistaceae bacterium
TTGTGTTATTAGGATATATGTGGCTAAATCTGTACATCCTTAGACTTCAGTGTACATATTGTATCGATTTGCTTTCTCTTTGTCAAGATATTTTTTTTAATTTTTTTACAATTTTTTGTTTGGAAGTACCCCCCCCCAGAACCCTTGCGCCGCAAGGGTTTACAACGTTTCACACGTAGGGGCTTTACTTGGTAGGGGCTCTACTTGTAGAGCCCGCCTTCCGTTGTTTCCGCTTTTCGGGGTCTACAAGTAGACCCCCTACTTGCTAACATAAAGATTATTTTTTGCCTTCGTAGGGTGCGCGAGTAGCGCCTCTACTTGACTATCGATTTTTCTTAAAATTTTCTCAAAATTTAAGTTGCTTTTTTATATGATATTACTACATTTATCACTTGCGGTATGTTCACAAAAGTGAACATTTTTTATCAGCTTTTTCGGTCGCTACAAGTAGCGACCCTACTTGTTCTGGCTTTGCCATTCCCTTTATGTTAGCGTGCAAAGCACGCGCTTTATGGCAAAAAAAATTAAAAATTATTTCCGTTAAAAATACGATTGCAATCTATTAATTTTATGCTACAATCACAGTATAAAAGGCAGTTATTTAAGAAAGGAAGTGAGGCTTGTGGCAGAAAAGGAAAAAAGAGAACAAAAACGTATTGCAAGACGAAAAATCAAAGACACAGTTTTTTCCAAACTCTTTGAAGATTACGACAATTTACTTTTGCTCTACAAGGCACTTTATCCCGAAGATTCAGATGTAACAACTGATGATTTGCATGAAGTGCTTCTTGAAAACATGTTGCTCAACGGTCTCTACAACGATTTAAGTTTCACTGTTCGTGATAAATTTATTGTACTCTTAGAAGCACAATCCACATGGACACTGAACATCCTGCCACGCTCCTTGATTTATTACGCCAATCTGCTCAATGAACACATCAAACGAACAGGTCAAAACATCTATAGCACAAAAAAAGTAGAAATTCCTCGCCCAGACATCTATGTTGTCTACACTGGTCAACGAGAAATAAAGCAACCTGTGTTATCATTAAAAGATGAATTTTGGGCTGGAACCACATCTGCGGTTGAACTTACTGCAAAAGTTATCTATCTTGAGAAGACAAGCGACTTGAATATCGTGGAACAATACATAAGATTTGCCCATATCTATGACGCTTGTGTGGAAGAGGACAAGGGAAACGGCAAGGAAAAGCCAGACGAAGCAACAGTAGTGAAGGCAATTGACATCTGCCTGAACGAAGGTGTATTAACAAAATTTTTAACTGAACACAGATTGGAGGTTGTGAGTATCATGACGACATTATTTGACGAGGATTATCTCCGCGAAGTCGACAGACGTGAAGCATATTTAGAAGGAGAAGCTAGAGGAGAAGCAAATGCCACGAGGCATTTTCTTGAATTGTTAAAGTCAGGAAAGACAAAAGAAGAAATCTTGGCAACATACTCCATTTAGTTCATACCTTTTATTTCATAGTTCTTTTATCGATATTAGCAAATATCTTTTTTGCCCTAGGCGCTTTTTTTTATTTTTTTGCCATAAGCGCGAGGCTTTGCCTCGCTAACATAAGGTCGTCAAGGCTACGCCAGAGCTTACATAAAAAAATCAATATGAAAATTATGTGAACTTTTGTTTACATCAAAAAACTAGAACTTTAGTAATAGCAAGGCTAAAACGCTATTAGATTATAAGAAAATTTGAGATTTTTCAAAAAACAAGAGAGTTAAGCAATAAATGCTTAACTCTCTCTTATTTTCGTTTAAGCGGTGAAAAAAATCTAAAAATTCGTGTGAGGAACCAACCCCGCTACAATTAGTTTTTGCGAAGCAAAAACACCGAAATTCTCAATTTTCCACTCTCAATTCTCAATTGCCTTCAATACTAGCCCTGGAAAGCTTCCAAATACTTGTAGTATTTCCAGTTATGAGCGATTGCTGCTTTTTCCTCCTCAAGGAATGCCGCTGCCGCTGCTGGGTTTGCTGCCTTCAAGGATTTGTAACGAACTTCGTTGTAGATGTAATCCTCGAGTGGAAGTGTTGGCTCCTTTGAATCAACGATAAGTGGATTCTTGCCCTCTTTTGCAAGATCTGGATTGTATCTCATAAGAATCCAATGTCCGCTCTCAACTGCCTTCTTCTGCTGGTCAAGACCATTGACCATGTTGATACCATGGTTGATGCAGTGTGAATAGGCAATGATGAGAGATGGACCGTTGTATGCCTCAGCTTCCTGGAAGACCTTAACAGTGTGAGCGTCGTTCGCACCAATTGCGACTCTGCCAACATAGACATTGCCATATGACATTGCCATCATGGCAAGGTCTTTCTTGCCACTTGGTTTACCTGCTGCTGCAAACTTTGCAACTGCACCACGTGGTGTAGCCTTTGAAGCCTGACCACCTGTGTTTGAATAAACTTCTGTATCAAGAACCAAGATGTTAACGTTCTTGCCGGAAGCAATAACGTGGTCAAGTCCACCGTAACCGATGTCGTATGCCCAACCGTCACCACCGATAATCCAAACGGATTTCTTTGCAAGGTAGTCTGCAACTGTTTCGAGTTCCTCTGCTTCCTCTGTTCCGAGTGCACAGAGATCCATCTTGAGTTGGTCAATTTTATCTCTTAAGGAATTAATTTCCTCTGCTGTTGTTTGTGGAGCATTCAAGATTTCATCAACTCTCGCTTGACCAATGACTGGAGCCATCTTTGTCAAGAGCTCTGTTGCGTATTCTGTATGCTTGTCAACTGTAAGGCGGAAGCCGAGTCCAAATTCTGCAGCATCTTCAAAGAGTGAGTTGCTCCATGCTGGACCTCTGCCCTCGTCGTTTGTGCACCATGGTGTTGTTGGCAAGTTACCGCCATAGATTGAGGAGCAACCTGTTGCGTTTGCAATGAGCGCTCTGTCACCAAAGAGCTGTGAAACGAGCTTGACGTATGGAGTTTCTCCGCAGCCAGCACATGCGCCAGAGAACTCAAAGAGAGGTCTCATAAGCTGAACGTCTTTAACTGTATTGTTAAGGAGCGCTCTGTCTGCATCTGGTAAATCCATAAAGAAGTTCCAGTTTGCTCTTTCCTGCTCACGGATTGGCATTTGCGTTACCATCTTCAAGGTCTCTTTTGCCTTCATTGTGCAGGTGCTAACGCAAAGACCGCAACCTGTGCAATCTTCCGGTGCAATCTGGATTGTATATTTCTTTCCTGGGAACTTTGCAAAACCCTTGACATCTGCGCTCTTGAAGTTTGCTGGAGCATCCTTCAAAAATTCACCGTCATAAACCTTTGCGCGAATTGCTGCGTGTGGGCAAACCATGACGCATTTACCGCACTGGATACAGGATTCTGGGTTCCATGTCGGAATATCTATTGCAATGTTTCTCTTCTCATACTGCGTTGTGCCTGATGGGAATGTTCCATCTTCTGGCATTGCAGAAACTGGAAGATTGTCACCCTCAAGAACCATCATTGGTCCAAGAACGTTCTTGACAAATTCTGGTGCATCGTCTGCCACTGGCTTCTTGATGTCAAAGCTGCTGGTAACTTCTGCCGGAACCTTGACTTCAAAGAGATTTTGAAGTGTGGCGTCAACTGCTGCGATGTTTTTATCAACAACAGCCTGTCCCTTCTTTGAGTAGCTTCTGACAATGGAATCCTTTATTGCCTTGATTGCCTCGTCCTTTGGAATGATGTTTGAAATTGCAAAGAAGCATGTCTGCATGATTGTGTTCGTGCGGTTACCCATGCCTGTTTCTTTTGCAATCTTTACTGCGTCAATAACATAGAATTTGAGTTTTTTATCAATAATGTGCTTCTGATATGTTCTTGGCAACTTGTCCCAAATTTCGTCTGCACGGAATGGTGCATTCAAAAGGAAGGTGCCACCCTCAGCAGCATTCTTCAAGATGTCAAGTTTCTCAAGGAATGAGTAAACGTGGCAAGCTACAAAGTTTGCCTTATTGATGAGGTATGAAGCATATATTGGGTTTGGACCAAAGCGAAGGTGGCTAACTGTGTAACCACCAGACTTCTTTGAGTCATAGCTGTAGTAACCCTGTGCATAGAGATTTGTCTCTTGACCTATAATCTTGATTGAGTTTTTATTTGCACCGACTGTACCGTCAGAACCTAAACCATAGAACAAGCAGCGTGTTGTCTCTGGGTCTTCTGTGTCAAAGTTTTCGTCATATGCAAGGCTCTTGAATGTAACATCGTCGTTGATACCGATTGTGAAGTCATCTTTTGGCTCAAGCTTTGAGAGCTCATCAAAGACACCCTTGACCATTGCTGGTGTGAAGTCTTTTGATGCAATACCATAACGACCACCGACAATCTTAATGTCTCTGCCGAAGAGAGCATTACGAACATCTGCGCAAAGTGGCTCGCAAATTGCATTGGGCTCTTTGTAACGGTCAAGAACTGCAATCTTCTTGACTGATGCTGGAAGAGCATTTACAAAGCGTGAAATATCAAATGGACGGAAGAGGTGAACGGAAAGAACACCAACCTTTTCGCCACGTCTGTTAAGCTCGTAAACTGCCTCGTGTGCAACTGCTGCACCAGAACCCATGATAACGATTACGCGATCTGCATCTGCTGCACCAAAATAGTCAAAGAGGTGGTACTGTCTGCCGGTTTCTTTTGCAAACTTGTCCATAGCCTCTTGGAAAATATCTGGCATTGCCGCATAGTAGAGGTTCTGTGCCTCACGGCTCTGGAAGCAAACGTCGCTATTCTGCGCTGTGCCACGAACAACTGGTGACTCTGGGGTGAGACCATTGAGACGGTGCTCACGGACGAGGTCATTGTTAATGCAGTTCTTCATGACGCTATATGGAATTTCTTCAATCTTCATTTCTTCATGGCTTGTACGGAAACCGTCAAAGAAGTGAAGCACTGGCACATGGCCTTCTAATGTTGCCATCTGCGCAATGAGTGCATTGTCTTCTGCTTCCTGAACAGTTGCTGAAGCAAGGATTGCCCAGCCTGTTGCACGGACTGCCATGATGTCTGAGTGTTCACCAAAAATTGACAGTGTGTTTGTTGCCAAGGTTCTTGCTGTAACGTGCATAACTGTCGGCGTAAGTTCACCAGCAATCTTATACATGTTAGGAATCATAAGGAGAAGTCCCTGTGAAGAAGTAAAGGTTGTTGAGAGCGCTCCTGTTGTTAGTGCACCGTGGTATGCACCACTTGCACCTGCCTCAGACTGCATTTCCTGAACGAGTGGAATTGTTCCCCAAATGTTTGGGCGCTTTGCCGCAGACCAAGTGTCGCTCCATTCGCCCATTGGGCTAGAAGGAGTGATTGGGTAGATTGAGATAACTTCGTTGACAGCATGTGCAACGTGTGCAACAGCTTCGTTCGCGTCAACTGTAACCATTTTTGGTTTCTCTTGCATAGTAATTCCTCCTACATTTATAGTGCTACTATTTTTTATCATATACTATTTCTGACTTAAATTGTTCAATAAACATTTTTTAGAATGGTACAAGTTTTACTAAAAAATATTAATTGAAAATTTAGAATTGAAAATTGAGAATTTTTGTATGCCACTTTGTGGCATTAATTAGAGTGAGGCGTAGCCTCACTAAAAATTGTTTTTGCGAAGTAAAAACTCCGCAATTCTCAATTCTCCATTTTCCATTCTCAATTCAAAGTGTTTTTCATTTTCTGATGTGGCTTAATTCGTCATAGCAACCGCTGAATATAATCAAGAATAGTATTAGCTAAACAAAACACCGCGTATTCTACATCACTTTTGAAAAAAAATCAAAAAAAACTAAAAAAACTCAAAAAAATTTGAATAAAACCCCGAAAATTTTCCTCTGCATTTCTCCTTATTTTGAAGGGCAAAAAATACAGAAGCCCAAACAAAAATGAAAGGAGGTGTTGCAGATGGCAGCAAGTTTAATTCACGAGGCAAGTGCTTTGAAATTCGCCTTGAACACAGGGACTGTTTCCGAACCAAAAACAACCACCGTTTCTATGTCAAGGGTAAAAGAAGCAGCAACAGCAGATGCACTGGCAAATGTCGCACAGGGAGTTGACGCACTCTTTGAGTATGACGTCACAGCTCACAAGGTTCAAAAAACCTATGCTCTAGACATAGCATAGCGAACCCAAAACAAAACCAAAAACAGAAGAAAGGAGGTGAAGCAATATGGCAGTTACTACTACAAGAACAATCACGCTTGGATTTCTCGACAACAATGCAGATCCATTTCGCGTTTCCTTCGGCAAGGTAAAAGACCTCACTGATGCCGCTGGCAAAGCGCTTGTTAATGCTGCAATGGACGCAATAATCATAAACCAACCCTACACAAAAGAGTTAGCAGCAAAGCAAAGCGCTTATCAGACGCAGACTACAAAAACAGATATTGAGTTATCTTAGCAAATTTGTAAAGAGCAGGAAAGGTAAAACCTTTTCTGCTCTTTTTTTGCCCGTTCTATTCACAAAGCCAGTTTGCAATATCCTTTATCATAATTCCCTCGTATTGATACATTGGCTGATGAGTTCTAGCTAATATCATTTTTGGGTAAGCATCCTTAATAGCAAGAAGGGGGACATACTCTCTTTCAAAGGTTTCTGGATTATCTATATACTCAGACACCTGAATATATATTTTTTCATTTTGCTTTATGGCGACAAAATCTATTTCTTTTTTATAGAGAAATCCAGCATAAACTTCATAGCCACGTCTTAACAGTTCGATTGCTACCAAGTTTTCTGACATTCTTCCATAATCAAGATTTCTGTTGCCAAGCCGTGCAGTTCTAAAAGACGTGTCAGCAAGATAATATTTGTCGCTTGACACTAGATACCTTTTCCCGTGGATATCATATCTTCTAATTTTGTAAAAACCAAATGCATTGCATAGATAATTGATATATGAACTAACGGTTTTGTCGCTGACTTTAATTTTGCTTGAGAAAAATGTCCCAACCATCTTACTAACGGAAACAATATTTGAAACATTATCCATTAAAAAGTCCGTTAATTTTTCCAACAAGGCTACATTTCTTATTTTATATTTTTGAACTATATCTCTTATGATTAAGGCTTCAAGCACATCGTTTAAATATGTATAACGACGTGTTTCATCTTCATAGACATAAGACCCAGACATTCCACCAACCTTTCTATATTCCTCATAGGCTTTATAAACATCTTGAAGGTCAAAATATTCCATATATTCCTTTAAGGAAAAGGGAAAAATTTCAATACTAAACGTTCTTCCTGTAAATAACGTTGCAAGGTCACTGCTAAGCAAAAAAGCATTAGAGCCAGTAACATAAATGTCATATTTTTCAGAAGAATGCAAGCTGTTCAATGCAATTTCAAACCCGTTGCAAAGCTGAACTTCATCAATAAAAATGTAATTATTTTTCGTCCTGTCATACCTTGATGTTACGTAATCATTTAGAGCATGATATTCCTTCAAATTTTCAAAGGCGATGTCTGTATAATCAATAGCGATAATATTTGCATCCAAATCAGTTTCCTGCAAATATTGAATATACGACTCCATAAGTTTTGACTTGCCACTTCTTCTGATGCCGGTGATTACCTTTATGTCAGGAAAACCCTTAACGGCTATCAGCTCATTCAGGTATTTAGCTCGTTTAATTAGTTTCACAGTAAAACACCCCCAATCCGGCAGAATAATAACATTCTATTCCGAAAATTTCAATATTTTTATTTTTTCGGAATAGAATGTTTTTGCTATAATTTTTTTAGCCATAGACGCTCGGCTTTGCCTCGCTAACATAAAGCCGAAATGGCTACGCCATTTCTTACATAAAAATGTTCACTTTTGTGAACATGGTGCAAGTAGCAAATGTAGTAATATCATATAAAAAAGCAACTTAAATTCTGAGAAAATTTTGAGAAAATCCGATAGATTAAATGACACAAAAAAACACAAAAAATTTTATAAAACTGTTTTTATGTTAGTAATGACGAGCTATGCTCGTAATTACGCTTATGTTAGCCAATGCCACAGGCATTGGCGCTTAGGGCTAAATAAAAAAAATAAAAATTAAAAATTGATTTCCATGATTTAAGCAAGAGAATTTTTGGTGTATTTTTTTTGTTTTTCGCTTGACACACACATTACACTACCTATAAAATATACGTACTCTATGATACACGGAGAATTTTAATCGATAAAGGGGTGTCGTTATGAAAAAGTTATTAGTTTTAGTTATGTTAGCATCATTGGTCGCTTTTGCATCACCTGTCACATATGCCTCGGCTAATGGATCTCAAGCTGTCAAAGTCATAAGAGGAGCCTACGATGATAATCTCCCCTTGACTTACGACATAGCAACAGGCAGCTACATCGAAGGCGCATCCGGGGAATGGACGTGCCGATACTGTGGAGCGAAGCTTCGTGGTGGGATGCATGCTTGCAGTGGAGCCAAAGGCAACAAATAGTAGATTAGACCAAAAAAGGAGTTGGCAATTATTGCCAACTCTTTTTTTTACTTTTTATTTCTTTCGTTTAATAAAGGTTAATAAAATTTACAAATTTGTAATTTGTAATTGCAAACCGTTAATTTTTTATTATCACAACTGTAGGTGTGGATTTGTGTGTTTTGCCAATGTAAAAAAATGTAAAGTAAAAAAATTTCGTTTGACACACACATATTCACGTGTATAATATATATATTCTGTATCTTTACTGGAAAATCAAATTATTTTGGAGGAGGTGTTATTATGAAAAAAGTGGTTGTTATAGTCATGTTAGCGTCATTGGTCGCTTTTGCATCACCTGTCACATCTGCCTCGGCTAGTAAGAAAAAGGCAGAATATCAACAAGGCATCATAACAGGCGGCCCAACAAGCGCCCTAACAGACGACCTGACAGGCCCCAAGGACCGGACGTGGACGTGCGAAATCTGTGGAGAGACGGTTCCTTATGGGATTGCGCATTCTTGCTCTGGTAATAAGTAGATTAGACCCAAAAAAAGAGTTGGCAATAATTGCCAACTTCTTTTTTTTATTTTTTCATTTAAGCGAAAGGATTTATTTATTTTTACGCTTGTTTGTAGTAAAATTATTTCAATTTATATGAAAAGAGGCGTGAAACATGACAGAAATTGAACGCAAAATTGCTAGTGATTTACTTAGCATCAAGGCAGTTTTTCTACGTCCGGATGAGCCATTCACATGGGCAAGTGGCATAAAAAGCCCAGTTTATTGCGATAACCGTTTAACCTTGTCTGATACACGAGTTAGGCTTGACGTAGAAACTGCGATAGCAGAAACGATAAAGCGTGTTCATCCCGACGTTGAAATTCTTATGGGAACATCAACAGCAGGCATTGCCCATGCGGCAATCACAGCACATCTTCTTAACCTTCCCATGGGCTACGTTAGAAGCGGAGCAAAGGATCACGGCAGAAAAAATCAAATTGAAGGTCGCATCGAAAAAGGACAGAAATGCGTCGTCGTGGAAGACCTCATTTCAACCGGTGGAAGTGTCATAGAAGTTGTCAACGTGCTTCGCGAAGCAGGCGCAAACGTTCTTGGCATAGTTAGCATCTTTACATACGGTTTGCAAAAGGGTCTTGATAAACTTGCAGAAGCAAATGTGAAAAACACCAGCGTAACAAACTTTGACGCACTTGTTGAAGTCGCGGCAGAAGAAAATTATATTAAAAAAGAAGATGTAGAACGTTTAATTTCTTTCCGCAAAAATCCTTCGGACGAAAGCTGGATAAAATAAGGATAATTGAGAATTGAAAATGGAAAATTGAGAATTTTGTTGTTTTGCTTCGTAAAACGATTTATAGTGAAGCTAATGCGTCACTTGAAGATATTGCCTTTGCAGTCTTCCTACCACATTCTGTGCCACAAAATGGCACACGTTAACTCTCAATTCTCAATTTGTTCAGAGGTGTGATTATGCCAAGTAACGTTATCGCAGACAAAACAAAATCTTTTGCAATAAAAACAATAAAATTCTGCCAACAATTAAATCAGGAACATTGTTATGTCTTGGCTAATCAAATATTGCGTAGCGGAACAAGCATCGGTGCAAATGTGCGTGAGTCTAAAAATGCGCAAAGCTCTTTAGATTTTATTAACAAACTCAATATTGCACTAAAGGAAGCCGACGAAACTGCATATTGGTTGGAACTTTTACGAGAATCAAAGGTTACCTCTGATATACAACAGATAGATGTAGATGTTTTATATTCTGAACTCAACGAAATAATTTCTATCTTAACAAAAATAATTAAAACAACAAAACAACGTGTAACAAACAACTGAGAATTGCGAATGGGAAATTGAGAATAGTGAAGCTAATGCGTCACTTAAAGATAGTGTTGTTGCAGTATTTCTACTACAATCCGTGCCACAAAGTGGCACACATTAATTCTCAATTCTAAATTCTCAACTCTCAATTCTTAGAAGGGGGTTTCAATGCGTCATATATTAAATATTTTAGATTTATCTGTTGAAGAAATTGACGAACTTGTTGCGACGGCCATGGATATCATGGCTCGTCCCGATGTTTATTCAAATGTTTGTCACAACAAAACTCTTGCCACACTATTCTTTGAGCCTTCCACTCGCACACGTCTTTCCTTTGAGGCTGCAATGTGGGAACTTGGTGGCAGGGTGCTTGGCTTCTCGGAAGCATCGTCTTCCAGTGCAGCAAAGGGTGAAAGTGTAGCAGACACAATAACGGTTGTCAGCAACTATGCAAACATTATCGCCATGCGTCACCCGAAGGAAGGTGCACCGCTGGTAGCTTCTGCCCACGCAACAGTACCAATAATTAACGCAGGTGACGGTGGCCATAATCATCCAACACAAACCCTTACTGACCTTGTTACAATAAAGAAGGAACTAGGCCGCTTTAACAACCTCACCATTGGACTTTGTGGAGACTTGAAGTTTGGCAGGACAGTTCATTCTCTCATAGCTGCTATGTCACGTTACAACGGGATAAAATTTGTTCTTATTTCACCAAAGGAACTGAAACTTCCAGCCTATATTTCCAAGGATTACATCATCAACAAAAATATTCCATTTGTGGAAACCACAACACTTGAAGAAGGCATAGAAGGGCTTGATGTGCTTTATATGACACGTGTGCAAAGAGAACGTTTCTTTAACGAGGAAGATTATCTACGTTTGAAGGACAGGCTAATCCTCACACAGAAGAAGATGGAGTCTGCACCAAAAGGAATGATAGTTATGCACCCCCTGCCCCGCGTTAATGAAATTTCAACAGAAATTGACTCAGACCCACGCGCTGCATATTTCCGTCAAGCTGCCTGTGGCAAATTTGCCCGTATGGCACTCATTATGAAACTTCTTGACTTAAAGGTTGGTGACTGATATGACAGTAGATTCCATTAGAAATGGTATAGTGATAGACCACATAGAAAATGGCAAGGCAATGAAGATTTACCAAATTATGCATTTGGAGAATCTTGACTGCCCCGTTGCAATTTTGGAAAACGTTGTTAGCAAAAAGCAAGGCAAAAAAGATATATTGAAGATTGATGGACATATCCCCTTCAATATCGACCTTGTGGGACTAGTCAGCCCGGAAGCAACGATAAACATCGTACGAGATGCACAGGTGGTCAAGAAGGTAAAACCGGAGCTTCCAACAAAAATTGAAGGTATCCTAACATGCAAGAATCCGCGTTGCATAACTTCCGTGGAACAGGGGATAAGGCAGGCGTTTCGTCTTGCAGACAAAGACAAACTTGAATACCGTTGCGTATATTGCGATACAAAATATTCAGAGTAAAGCAAAAAAGACAGCAAAAACGAAGTTTTGCTGTCTTTTTTCATTTTATGTATGTTTATATATTGAATTGACAAAAATGTGGAAAACAGTATAATACAAATCGTCGAATAGGATTAACAACACTAGAAAATAGGGAGGTGAAAATAATGAAAAAGACTTTCGCATTATTAATTTTATCTGTGGCGTTGGTTACTTCTGCTGCTCCTGCCTTTGCTGGTGTATCTGCCCCTTGCTGGTCGAATGAAAAATTTAATATGAGGGAACATCGCCAGCGTACTGAATGGCTTTCCCCCGATAGAAAAAGTGCAATAGCGGTACCTTACTGTTACTGCATCTATGATGAACTGGACGGTCGCAGTCGCACGTATGATGGACCTAGCGATAAGTGCCCCTATTGTACTAACCGTGATAAATTTTACTAAAAGTTAAAAAGTGAACAAAGAGTTATTAGGCTTAAAAGTCTGATAGCTTAGCATATCAATATAAAAGAGGTGAAGATGATGAAAAAGATTTTAGCATTATTGCTTTTGTCTGTGGTGTTAGTTGCTTCTGCTGCTCCTGCCTTTGCTGAGATTACAGTGTTGGAGCACAAAACCACTTATGTACTAGCTACTACGCCGTATTATGAATGTGAGTGCGTATATGATGACGGTGTTGGACCATATCCATATCATACGTATAAAGGTCCTAAAACAGCTTGCCCTGCCTGTAGTACCCATCAGCCAGGCTTTTAGTCGCTGAGGACGTAATATTCTGATTATTAAAAGAGCTATCAGGCTTTTAAGCCCAATAGCTCTTTCATTTTTTGTTTTTGTATTTTCCAATTTACGAATTTTTTTTCTCATTATAATCTCTATCTTGACGAGGAATAAAAATTTTGATAAACTTTTTGCATCAAACCCCACATTGATAAAAGTTGCAAAAATGATTTTTGATTAAAAAACGGAATTTTGGAAAATTTACGGAGGTTTTATTTAGGAATGATGCGAGAAGTTCGAGACATAGCTGGGCATCTTGTGTGCAAAGCATGTAGCGAAAATGGAATTGTGGAGCAGGTGAGGCGTGACGGTGCTTTTTATATTCAACTACCCGTCGGCTCACAGATGGAAATAGTAACGAAAGGAAACAAAACAAAAATTACACGAAATGAACAAACTGCGCTAAAAATTGAATATTTGTTAGCCTAGATATTTTATAGCCACACAAATCTCCTCTTGCGAGCAGGTGAAATTGCCGAGGAGCGTGGCAAATTGTAAATCTTTGAGAGCTGAACAGCCGGATTTATCGTAATGATAAATCCGGCTGTTTTTTTGTTTTTGTTTTTTAGCCATAAAGAACATAGAGGCTGGCTACGCCATAATAAAGAAAATTGAGAATTGATAATGGAGAATTTAAAATTACGGTGTTTTTGCTTTGCAAAAACGATTTTTAGTGAGGCTTCGCCTCACTCTAATTTGTGACACGCAGTGGCACACAAAAATTCTCAACTCTCAATTTTCAATTCAAATCTCCTCCGCTTTATGACTAGTGATTTTTGCGGACGCATTCCGCCTTTATAGTTTCACAAAAAATTTTAATAATTTTATAGTCTGACATGCATTAAGGACTAAGGCAAAAAGTGGACTGTTTATAGCAATTTTAACAGTCCTGATGACGGCGAAGTGTGGTTCCACGCTTCGCCTGCCTTAGTGTGCCTTGATGCATGTCTTTTTGTCTTGGTCCTTTTCTGTCTTGTCAGGCGGAAAGGAAAAGACACATGATTACTTATTTTTTCGCAGATGGGACTAGGAGCAATGTGACAAATTTGCCACAGCAAACAGAGAAGCTTGTAGAGAATCTCACAAGGCTTGAGGAAAATTTGGAACGAAAGGAGCGTTATCACACCGTTTCTCTTGACAGTCAGGAATACGAGGGATTAGACTTTGCAAGTCACGAACCAAACGCCTTGGAAATTCTTGAAACGACTGAAACAGCCATGGAACGAAAAATGCTTGTGCAGAAGGCTCTTGTTGTTCTTAACGAAAAGCAAAAAAGACGAATTATCATGAGATTTTTTGATGGGCTAACTTTAGCAGAAATTGCGAAACGCGAAGATGTTTCTCTGAGCACTCTCCATGAAAGTGTTACCGGCGCTTTGAAGAAGATGAAACGTGCTCTTGAAAAGTAAAAAAACATTAGCCATAAGCGCAAAGGCTTTTGAATTGAGAATTGAGAGTTGAGAATTGAGAATTGCGGTGTGCTACTTCGTAGCACGAATTGTAAAAAAACATTAGCCACTAAAAAAAAACAAGGACTAGATGCTTTTAATTATCTAATCCTTGTTTATTTCTGCAAATGTTATAAAATCTTTTGTGGCACAGCCACTATAAATTGTGGCGTAGCCACACATTAATTCTCAATTCTCCATTCTCAATTTTCAATTTTTTCGGCGTAGCCGACAACTCTATGTTCTCTATGGCAAAAGAAAACAAAAAAAGTGTGCTAAAAAGCACACTTGAAATTTCACAATGGTGGACGATAGAGGAATTGAACCTCTGACCTCTTCCGTGTCAAGGAAGCGTTCTACCTCTGAACTAACCGTCCGCTAACGGGTCGAGATTATATACCACTTTACGATGTGTGTCAATAGCTAAATTTGGTGATAGCTAAATGGCTAAGTTTGGGTGGTTGATATAAAAATGATACAAAAGACCCAGATATTGAAAAATAGCGTATTTTAGATTACAATACTCAGTCGTTACGTTATCGTTAAGTAGAAGTAATTATTTGCAAGGAGAAGGACATTGAAGATAGTAATTATAGGTGCAGGGGCTGTAGGTTTTCGCATTGCAGAAAGCCTTGTCCAAGACAAACATGATATAACATTAATAGAAAACGATCCCCATCTTGCTTCTCGTGCTGAAGAAAATCTTGATGTCATCGTTATTCATGGAGATGGAGCCCTACCTTCTGTTTTGGCAGAGGCAGGAATCTCAGATGATAGCAAAAATTTACCAGATACGCTTATAGCTGTCACAAACAGGGATGAAGCAAATATTATATCGTGTCTTGTAGCAAAACAATTTGGTGTTAAAAATGTTTTTGCACGAGCTGTAAGCAGTGATTTTACTGATACAGAATTTGCTGGTACAAGTTGGGCAAAAGCACTGGGGCTTGAAATGTTTGTATCTCCAGAACGAGTTGTTGCTCGTGAAATCGCCAATCTGTTAGAAATAAGAAGTGCACTTCACGTTACAGAGTTGGCAGACGGTAGGGCAATGGTTCAGTCATTTGAAATTACCGAAGAATCTCCAGTTGTAAACAAAACAATGATTGACATACGAAGAGAAAATCCTGATGTCGTCTTGCTCGTTGTCACAGTAAAAAGAGGAGAAAATACTTTTGTCCCCACCGCAACAGAAAGGCTGTTTGTAGAAGATGAAGTGTCTGTCATGTGCCATAGACGTGATTCTATAGCCGTGGAAAAACTTTTTCAAAAGCATGATTCAAAAAAACATACACTAAAAAGAATATTTATAGTTGGTGGTGGTCGTGTCGGGACAAAGCTTGCAAAAATTATGCATCACCGTTACCCAAAGGCAGAAATAAAACTTGTTGAACGTGATGCTGAGCTTTGCAAAACGCTTTCCGCCGAATTGGAGGGAGTAACTGTCTTGTGTGGAAGTGGAAGGGACACCTCTCTCCTCGCTTCTGAAGGAATTGCAGCAGCTGACGGTTTTGTTGCAACAACTGAGGACGACGAAAAAAATCTCATTCTTGCGTCTCGTGCTCACACCATGGGGGCAACAAAAACAATCGCATTGGTGCGATATGACGGCTTTATGGATATGACAGATGTAATTCCCATTGACGCTGTGGTTGACAAGAACCAAACTCTTGCTTCTATGATAACTCGCAGTGTTCGTTACCCAAATTCAAAAGAAATTGTAAATCTTATTTCCGATATGGAAACGGAAACAATGGAATTAAAGGTTGCCCAAAATTCTGTCGCATGCGGCAAGACTTTCATGGAACTTGATATGCCACATGGAACACTTGTTGGCCTTATTGTACGTGGCAGAGAACTGATGATTCCTCGTGGATCAACACAAGTCGAAGCAGGTGATAATCTTATTCTATTTGGTTCAATGGTTACCATGCCAAAGGCAGTAGCTCTTTTTACTGGAAAGGATTAACAAACGACAATGCGTTTTTCCATAGTAGCACGAATTTTATCTGTCATTGCGTTTACCATTGGCATTTCAATGTTTTTTGCTCTTGGTTTTGCAGTTTATGATGGCACAAGTGACATAAACATCCTGCTCGAAACTATCTTGATTTGTCTTGCGACATCCGCTGTTTTGTATATTTGGGGAAGACGAGAGAACCTTTCTGACTGCGGACCAAGGGAAGCTGTCTGCGCGGTAGCATTATCCTGGATTGTTGCAACCGTTCTAGGCGGACTTCCTTTCTATATTGGTGGATATGTTCCAACTTTTTTGGATGCTTGTTTTGAAACAATGAGCGGCTTTACTACAACGGGATCCTCAATTATGACAACCATTGAAGCAATGCCACGTGGTATTGCCATGTGGAGAAATGAAACAATGTTTCTTGGCGGAATGGGTATCGTTGTCCTCGTTATTGCGATTATGCCATTTCTGGGCTTAAACACAGCACGCCTCTTCAAGGCAGAAAGCCCAGGACCAAGTTTGGAAAAGACAAGTCCTCGTGTAAAGGAAATGGCAAGCTCTCTTTGGAAAATTTATGTCGGGGTAACCATTGTTGGTATCCTGTCTCTCATGGCTCTTGGGCTTAATTTTTTTGAAGCTACGACACACGTTTTTGCGGCTGTTTCTACTGGCGGTTTTTCACCACACAATGCAAGCACTGCCTATTTTGCTTCCCCTGCCGTAGATTTTTGTTTGGCTTTTCTTATGCTTTTTTGCAGTTTGAATTTTTCTGTACATTTTTTTGCTTTGAAAAACAGAAGCTTAAAGGCTTATAAAGATTCCGAATGTAAGTTCTTTTTTGCAGTTGTGGCAGTTGCAGTGGCGATTGTCACGGTAACATTATTGCTAGACAAAACATATACAAGTGTGTTTGAGGCTTTTCATCAGGCATTTTTCCATGTTGCAAGCCTTATTTCAACGACAGGCTTTGTCAGTGCGGACTATGGGCAGTGGAGCCATGTGTGCCTTTTCACGTTCCTTATTGTAATGATGATAGGTGGCTGTGCAGGTTCAACCGCTGGCGGCATAAAGTGCATTCGCTTTCAAATTGCATTGAAGGGGACAAAAGCACAGCTTGCCAACACAATGCACCCAAATGCAGTTTACACTGTCCGCCAAAATGGCGAACCTGTGCGTGATGATTATCTCTTAAGTATTGCTCTTTTCATAGTGCTTTACTTTGTATTTTGGGGAATAGCGATACTCTTTTCCTGTATGTGTGGGAATGATATTTTGTCCGCGATGTCTGCTGTTACGGCAACACTTTCAAATGTAGGTCCTGGCATGGGACAGGTTGGACCAATTATTAATTTTGCAAATCAATCTGCACCGGCAAAGTTTCTTTACATAGTTTGCATGATGGCTGGTAGGTTGGAACTTTACACAATGCTCGTGCTATTTACACGAGATTTGTGGAAAAAATAAAAAAGTAGTAAAAAAATATCTTCGGGGGTAATTACAATGAAGAAGTATTTTGTGTTAGCTTTTGGAACGGTTATGTTGGCCTTTATGGGGTTAATATACGCTTGGAGTGTGGTGGCTGGGCCTTTAGTTGGTGAGCTTGCAATGTCACATCAGCAGATTTCTGCTGTGTTCACCTGTTCCATTGCTTTTTTTGCTCTTGGGACACTTTTATCTGGTTTTTTGGCACGCCACGCAAAACCATTTCTTATTTACACCTTGGCGGCAATTTGTTTGGCTCTTGGCTTTTTTGTTGCATCTTATGCCACTTCATATGTTTGGCTTTGTCTTTTCTACGGTGCATTTTGCGGTCTAGGGATTGGTCTTATCTATAACATCACACTTTCAACCGTTAGCAAGTGGTTTGCATCTGCTCTTGGCTTTTGCTCTGGGATGCTTCTTATGGGCTTTGGTGCAGGAGCAATGGTGCTTGCCCCATTTTATATCAAAGCCTGTGCAGGTTTAGGTTGGAGAACAACATTTGTGGTATTGGCAGTTGTGTTCGGCGTTTTTGCCTTGCTTGCAACTCGTATTATCACAATTCCTACTGTTACGACAGGTACTGCAAATGCAAAACAAAGAGAGAGTTTTGAGAATATAAGCACAGGCGAAGTCTTGAAAAGAAAATCATTTTGGGTTGCTTTTATTTTTCTTGCCTTAACTGGTGCGTCTGCTCTTGCAATTTTTGCTCAAGCGGCACAGTTTGTTACAAAGGTTATGGCAGCAACAAGTGTGCCTCTCGTTGTTGGGTTGCTTAGCATTTCAAACGGTTCTGGCCGTATAATCCTTGGCAGTATGTATGACAGAATGGACTTGAAGCGTGCTGTGACAGTTGACGGTTTGCTCTTTATGATTGCAATTTCTGCCATGACACTTGCTCTTAAACTGAACAACGCGATACTCCTCGTGGTTGGCATTTGCCTTTGTGGCTTTGCCTTTGGGGGTTCAACGCCGATACTTCCTGTGTGGGCTTACAAAATGTATGGGCCACAGGATTATTCCTTGAACATGAGTGTGCTTTGCACAAATCTAATTCCTGCTTCCATCATTGGTCCAACCATAAGCGGTGGGCTTTTTGGTTTGATTACAAGCCTTACAATGTGCCTTAATCTCTTGTTTGTTTTGGTTGGGCTTGCAGTTATATTGTTGCAATTTGTAAAAATTGAAAAATAGGAATTTGCAATCGGAATTATATAAATAAAATTTGCATTTTTTCTAATTATGTTATAGAATGCGCGTAGAACTTGAGGTGAAGGAGAAATTCTTATGAACCAAGAAGAAATTTCAGCAAAGCTTAAAGCGATTGTTATGGACAGGCTCAGCGTTGACGAGAACCAGATTAAACCTGAGGCTTCCTTTGTGGAAGACCTTAGCGCAGATTCTCTCGACATAGTTGAGCTTATCATGGGTATTGAAGAAGAGTTTGACATTGAAATACCAGATGAAGATGCCGAAAAGTTGACAACGGTAGGCGAAGCAGCTGAGTATATTAAGTCAAAGTTGACTTCACAAGACTAAAAATTTTGGCAAGCCTACCAAATTAAGGCTTGCCATTTTTCTTACATTGATAAAAGGAAAGAATATGAAAAAAAAAGTTGTAATTACCGGAATCGGAGTGGTGTCTCCAATTGGTATTGGAGTAGAAGCCTATTTTGAAGCCCTGAAGAACGGTAAAAATGGCGTTGAACTCATAACAGATTTTGACACGACAGGTTTCGATGTAAAATTTGCAGCTCAGGTCAAGAACTTTGCACCTGAAAACTACATGGATAGAAAAGAAGCACGTCGTACCGACCGTGTTATCCAGTTCGCATGTGCTGCTTCTGACATGGCGCTTTCCGATAGTGGAATAGACAAGAATGCAATTGACCCTGATCGTTTTGCTGTTTATCTTGCAAGTGGGATTGGAGGCATTGACACATGTGAGGCAGGGATAAAAGCTCTTACCTTAAAGGGGCCAAGCAGAGTTGGTCCTTTTACTGTTCCTATGATGATTGCCTCTATGCCTGCTGCTTATGTTGCAATTCGTCACAATGCAAAAGGTGCAAATATGGGTATTGTAACCGCCTGTGCAAGCTCTCTTCATGCTTGTGCAGAATGCTTCTATGCAATAGAGAGAGGAGATGCAGACATCGCCTTCGCTGGTGGTACAGAATCCACAATTAGCGATTTTGGTCTTTCTTCCTTTGGGAACATGAAGGCCCTTTCCACGAGAAACGACGATTGCCACACTGCTTCACGCCCCTTTGATAAAGACAGAGACGGTTTTGTTTTAGGGGAAGGTGCTTGTATATTCGTCTTTGAGGAATTGGAACATGCCAAGGCAAGGGGTGCCAAAATTTATGCCGAGGTAAAAGGCTTTGGCTTAACCTGTGATGCCTATCATATCACTGCACCTGCTCCAGATGGTGAAGGCGCTTTAAAGGCAATGAAATTAGCTTGTGAAAGGGCAGGCTGGAACCCTAGCACAGTTGACCTCATCAATGCACACGGAACCAGCACGTCATTTAATGATAGGACTGAAACCTTTGCGATTCATACTCTAATGGGTGATGCTGCAAAAAATGTTTATGTGCAGGCAACAAAATCTATGATTGGGCATTCACTCGGAGCTGCTGGCGCACTCGGAGCTGCTGCTGCAATCATGGCAATAAAAGATGGAATTGTACACCCAACAATAAATTACATAACACCTGATCCTGAATGTGACCTAAACTACATACCAAATAAATATGTAAAAGCTAATGTAAAGCGAGTACTGGTTAATGCTTTTGGCTTTGGTGGGCAAAATGCGGTCATGGCACTGGAGAAATACGGAGCAATCTAATGTTAGAAAAAATTATTAAGGGAATGGCAGATGTCATTCCCTTTTTGCAAAAAGAAAAAGAACCTGAGCTCTATGACAACACACAAAAAATTCCAAAAATACGAAATGCAGCATTAACCAAATTTCAAGAATCTATCGGCTATCAATTCAAGAATTTGGCTCTTTTGACTGAAGCCTTGACACACCCATCATACGCATCGTTCAAAAACCTTCCGTCAAATCAGAGGTTAGAATTTTTGGGAGACGCAGTACTGGAGCTTTCTGTTTCTCGTTATCTTTTTGAAAAATATACCTCTTTACAAGAAGGAGAACTCACAAACAAACGCTCAAATCTTGTTCGTAACGCAACTCTCGCAACATTTGCAAGGCAAATAGGAATAGAAAACGTTTTGATGATAGGACCAGAGTTGCGCTATGTTAAACATAAAAACGAAGGCTTACCAAGCTCTGCTTTTGCCTGTGCCACAGAAGCTGTTATTGGTGCAATCTATATGGATAGCAACTTTGCCACAGCTGAAAAAATTGTGTTGAGTATCGTACCTAAGCTTACAGAAATTGCTGATAAATCAAAGGGAAGTGATAATCCTAAGGGTGAATTACAAGAATATTTTCAGCAAACAAGGCGCTCTCAACCAAAGTATGAGCTACTTTCACAAGAGGGAGACGGAACAAATTTTACCTTTACCGTACAGGCTACAATTGATGGCAAAGTCCTTGCAAAGGGTGAAGGCAGTTCAATAAAAAAAGCAGAGACCTCAGCTGCCCAAAATGCATTGAACAAAATTAAAAAATAAGTATGTTAAGAAAACAAAGAGAATCCTTCGTGCTTGTTACCATCATGGTAATGACACTCATACTTTTTACATTATCAATGCTTTTCGCAGGTCACGTTGTTGATTTTTCTCTGAAAAGACATAAGGCAACAAATGCTGTTGAAAATAGATTAGTTGCTGAAATGTCACTTGATGCAATTAGCGAATGGTTTTGTGCAAGGTCTGGAGATTTTATTGCTGACGAAGATTTTTATTCATCACTACCCAAGAAAAATCCTGTGATTGCTGTTCCAGCTAACTTCTTTACTCCAATTCTTTCCTGCTATGAAGGTAGAACAATAACTGCGAAAATAACTGACTGTCATTACGATGACACCTATGCAGAAGCAGCAAAACCAACGGCAGTACCACAGATCCCGCCTATCGTTCATCAAGATGAGATTGAGCTTTCTTTTCACGTATACATATCTGTGGAAGATAGCAAGGCAAACACATCAAACGCCGTTAGAATGATTCGGGTAATAAAAAATACCGCAACAAAGGAACGGAAAACCTTTATTGCGGAAACATATTTTTTGTAATTTATATAACAATCATTTGGAACTTGGGCAAAATAAACACAAAAACAAAAAGAGATATAGGTGCTAGCTTTAGGGTTGGCACCTAAATTGTTGCTTTCTTTTCTTTTCTTGTAGCCAAAAACAAGTTCATACTTTTTATATAGTGCCCTTCAAATATATTTTGCTTCATTTGAGTCATCAATCTTGCAAGACATGCATTTGAATGAAGATGAACACAGTAGCTTTTTCCTAGACCTTGACACATTGCACTAACAAGCTCCTCTTCTCTTTTGCAAAAGGCCGTTTGGCGCAAAAAATGCCAATAAAGCTCGTCAATCAATGGTCGGGTATAAGTTTCATAGGGCTTATGACTTGCCGTGTGAAAAATTTGTCCATCAACACCATTGCTTGTATCGAATGGACGAATTCTGTTAAAATCCTCAGGTAGAATTTTCTTGTCGTTATGGAAAAGAAAATTCAAAAAATCCTGATCTGCCATGGTTATTATTTTGCTATATTTCATAAAAAATTTTATGCTTTGTTCTGCTAGATTGTAATTGGCACGAATTTTTTCAAAATTCATTAGCAAAACACCAGCATTAAAGTAAGTTGTTGGTTCAATACCCAAAAAATTCCAAAGTTTTTCTGTGCGACTTGAGATACCGCCCTTGTTTTCCCGTAAGTTTTGCGCATGGTAATCTGGAACTACTCCAAGAGCTTTATCGTCTAAATCTTCTTGCCAGAGGTCCCTAATATCACGCGTAACTAAGATGTCACAATCAAGGTAGATTGCACGTGAAACCGGAATTAAATCTATGGCAAAAAGACGATAGAAGGTTCCTCTTCCAAGCTTGCCAAGCAGGGCTTCATAGTCCCTTTGTGCCATTTTTTTTGCCAGTGAATCCAGCTTACCGGAAGCATCAATAAATGTAATTTCTTTGTTGTGAAGATCCGCAGTTTCTTGCAGTTTTGTACGATTTTCATCTGTTAAGGTTTCATCGTGCAATAAGAAAACATGGACTGGTGAATTGGTGTTAATAAAGACACTAGCTAATGTTACGGCAGCATGGCGAGCATACGTGCCCCTTGGGTCAGAAAAAGCAATTATTATGTTAACAATGTCGTCTAACAATACCCTAAGTCCCTCCCACTTAAAATTTATCGCATCTAAAGCTAGAAATGAAGAGAGCAAATTTCCAGTATTCTAGCATACAATTAATTTTTATGATAAAATAAAAACGTTGATTACACTAATGGGGTGCTGTGTTAATGAAAAATTTTTTCTTAGCTTACACAACATATCACATACTGTTGTCATATGCAATAGCTCTAGAGAAAAAACATGATGACAATATGCTAGTTATATGTGAAGATACGAATAATGTTAAAATGTTTGTGGATACTCTACAGCAAATTTATTCAAGTGCAAATATAAAAGTCCATTACCTAACTGCAACACGTAACCGAAATAATATAGCTGCATACCTTATAAAAAAGAATAACCTTAAACGACTAAGGCAATTAATTCAATCAGATAGTGATATAGATAGTTTTTTTTACACCTGTGAATGGAAAGTTTATACAACATACGCATCCTATCTATTAAACCAACAAAAAAAAGAACCGGCATTCTTTTATATTGATGATGGTGCCGGCACATATATGCAGCAAGAAAAAAAATTAGTAACAAAAAGTTTTATTGAAAAACTTGGCGACAAAATTGCTTATGGTAGTTGGCATCGCCCCTTTGAAAGGCAAGGTTCTCTAAATCAAAATTCAATTCTTTGTTCAATTTTTCCTGAATTTTTACCAAACTTTTACTCATCACAAAATAAATTACAAATATCAGCCACATCACTTTCTACAGAAATAGATCGAACAAAATTCAAAAAAATCTTCAGTGGCTTATTTAATGGTGCTATTCCAGATGTGTTAATTGCCCTGGATGACGCTTCCCGTTGCACGGAGTCATATTTATCATCCATTAAGCTTGCAATAAGTAAAGCAACAAAGAATGCTAATTGTAAGATAGCTATAAAAAGGCATCCAGCAGACGCTGATAATAACAGCTTGCTAAAACGACTTCAAATGTTGGGAAACTTTGAAGATCTACCAATTTATATCCCTATCGAGTTATATTACTTATATTTTGGAGAATCATTAAAGGTTATAGTCGGAGGATTTTCTACTGCAATACTTACGGCATGCTGGCTTGTTCCTCATGCAAAGGTAATTTCCACATTTGATAGTCAATCGTTAGAATCAATTGACAATAGTAGGTTATTATTAAAAGTCTTTAAATCGCTAGACGTCGAAATTAATTGCATTGACTAAATAACAAGAGCGGAGAGGTAATTTTATTCTCCGCTCTTATATTTTATTCGCATAAAATTATTTTTTGGCATAGTAGCTAACAAATTTTTTTATCCCAAATTTCTTTATATACCAAACATAACCGAAACGGCGGTTGAATTTCTTAAAAAACCTTCCGTACTCCAATAAAGTTCTTTCAGCATAATTTGTAGCGAACTCATCCCATGCACCATTTTGATCTCTAACAAAATTGCAAAGCCATAAAGCCATACGTGCAATGAAACAATTTAATGTCTTTTGATAATTCGGGTTATAGCAACTTGGTAGAGCAGATAATTTTTTAGCATGTTCGATGAATGCAATCGCACTTTTCATTCGTTTCTCTCTGTTTGGTGTTGCACATGAAGATGTCGCTCTATTATCCAGTACATTGATAGTCAATTCATTTAATGCTCTGACATTTGAAGCATAATACAACACATCTAATGTCCAAAGCCGATCTTCAGAAAAATGGACATTCTCGTCAAATGCGATGTTATTTTCTGTAATAAGTGTTCGTAAACAAAATTTTGGGCACAAGAAGAAACGATTATAATTACTACCTTGCTCAAAAATACTTGCCAATAATTCTTGTCCAGAGTGGCTAATAGGAGTAAAAATCTTGCTATATTTCTTTTTATGTGTCACTTCATCAATTAGCTGAATATCAAAATATAACACATCAACATATGGATATTGTACCAAATATTCTAGACATTTAACAAATCCTTCTTTAACTATAGTGTCATCACTATCAAGGAAAAACAGATATTTACCGCTTGCTCTTTCAACTGCAGCATTTCTGGCAGAGCTAACACCTTTATTTTCCTGGTTTATCAGGATGAAATTATTGTAAGCACTAAATGGTTCTAAAACAGTTTTTGTATTATCTGTTGAACCATCATTTGTGACAATAACTTCAAATTTGAAGGTCTCCCCTTCCATCGCATCAAAAACCGATTGAATAGAGTTCCTTATATATTTTGCTGTATTATAAGCAGGAACTATTACTGAAACAAGACAAGAGTTATCCCTCTTAGGAAGCTCATTTTTTTTGTAGTACGGTGAAAGCATTGCCACAGTTAAGCACCAAAATTGGACAAGATAGAAACGGCCAGGCATAAAAAAGTTCTCTGTAAGGCCAGCCACAAATCTAAGCACAATCATATTGGCAACAATGAAACAAAGGGCCTGATTTTCCTCTTTTTTTAGACCTTTTAGAGCTAATACTAACATCAATAAATGAGCAAGTACAAATAAGCATGCAGCAGGAAGCCCAACTCTTATACACATGTGTAAAAAAGAGTTATGAGCATGAGGGGCATATCGCCATCCCCTATCGGATAGAATGTAACATTTAGTCATAGTAGCAAATTTTTCTACAAAACCATAACCAACGAGAGGACGCTCTTTTATTTTTTGTAGTGTGGCTTTCCAAATTCTGTTTCTACTAGTTGATAGCCTATCCATGTCAGGGGCTCCGTGAGAAAAAGTAGATTGATAGTTGTCTATAAGCTCTAGTTTCGAACTTTGTGGAACAAGGTTAAATATTAGTTTTGGAACCACAATAGCAGTAACTAGCAAAGCAATAGCAATTTTTCGTCTAATGGCATTGTTGCGAGGCAGGTAAAGATATGCTAGCACATATGCAAAGATAGAGATAGCAGAAAATTCTAAATAGACACTTCGACAATACGTAACCAGACATACAGCCATTGTAACTAACCATATAAAAAATGCCCCTAATCTCGTTGCCCATTTTGAATCTTTTGACAAAATTTTATAGATCAGAACACTTAGCATGTTACAAACATACATACCAGTAAAAGCACAATGGTCGCAAAAAAACCAATTGGTCCTTATGTCAGGGAAATTTTTTGTTGCCCTATCTATAAAAAGAAGTATAGACAAGATTGACAAACTAAAGAAAAGCGAAACAATAGCACGCTTTTCAAATTTTTCGTCCTTTGCAAAAATTAGGGTAGCAAAAGTAAACATCAAAATTTCAGCTGGACGCACAAGATAGGAGAGTTCATCAAAAAATTTACCAACTCCAAAAAGTAACGGTAAAGAAAATAATAAAAACAAGGAACTAGATAGGATTGCTAGAGTAATCCCTTGTAGGCTTTTCCATTCTATTTCAATTTTTGGAAACTGCTTATCACGTGAAATTAATAAAAGTGCAAGCAAGGAAGGAAAACGCATGGCTCCCTCTCCTAGCCAACTAAAGGAAATTGCTAGCACAAATAACATCTGTGCAACGGAAAAACGTGAATCCCTACTTTCTCTAATAGTAATGACATCATGCCAGAAATTTTTTAACACATTGATCATGGAATAACAAGCTCCTTATTTGGGTGCCTCTATTTGCTTATAACTTGGCTTCCTTTTCTTTTTTTATGGCATAATACGCTCTGATGTCAAGAAGCAAATGAGATTCTTTGATATTTTTTACGAGGTTGCCTAGTAACCTTTTTACACAAGCGCTAGAATGTCTGTGGGTGTAACGGCCCGCTCCTAGTTCATGACACATGATAGAAATCAATTCATCTTGCGATGCGCAGTAGGAAGTTTTTGTCAGATAATGCCAATAGAGGTCGTCCACATTTTCTCTTGTGTAAATTTCGTACGGCTTGGCTAGTAGTGTATGAAAAATTTTGTCACATACCTCTTTTTTTGACAAATTTAAATTTTGGGTGATGTTAAAACTTTTATCCAATAACTTTTTGTCGTTACGAAAAATGTAATTTAAAAAGTCTTGATCCGCTAATAGGCTCCAAGCCCCATATTTATTAAAGAATTTTACAAAATCTTTAGCCACATTATAGTGAGAGCGAATTATATCCAAATCCATGAGAAGGACTCCAGAGTTAAAATATTCCCCCTGTTTAATTCCAAAGAAATGGCGACTTTTTGCCATACGTTGTGTTATTGGCCTACCAGTTTCAATCTTCTCCCATTCGTCAAAATCGCGAACACAACCTATCGCTTTACCTTCAAGGTCTATTTGCCAAAGGTCAGAAATATCACGCGTCACCAAAATGTCACAGTCTAAATATATAACACGAGAAGCAGTAATTACACGATCCATCAAGAGCCGGTAAAGCATACCCTTGCCTAATGTTCTCTCCACAATTTCTAATTTTGCTTTCCCAATCTGCTTTGCATTATCCAGATACGCATTAGATACATCTATAAATTCAATTTCTTTGCCGTGCATAGTGGCAGTTTCTGCTAACTTTGCACGGTTTTCTTTTGTCAAGGTTTCGTCATGTAGCACATAGGCACAAACAGATGAAGTTGTATTCGCAAAAACACTTGCCAAGGTAACGGCTGCATGACGTGCATACTTACCATTCATATCTCTAAAAGCAACAGCAACATAAACCTTATCAGTTTTTTTTAAATCTTGCAAAATTATCACCTGAATTTCTTTTGTATGAGAGAATTATAAATGTCCAAATATTTTGTAAGCATCCCCTCAAATGTTGGAACAGCGTTTGCGGAGAATGTCTTTGGAGTTTGCTTTGCCTTTATAAAATTTTCAATAGCTGTTTTCCATTCGTTAATGTTTCCTGGTGTAAGCAAGCCAATTGAATTATCTGCAAGCTCTGCCACTGGAGCAATATTGGAAGCAATGACTGGAATACCAATTTGAATTGCTCTTGCCAATGTAAGGGGCAGTCCCTCTGTATAGGAAGGGAAAAGCAGACAGGAATGGCTTGCCATATAATCGTCTGGATTTTGTTTGTAACCAAGGAAGGTAACTTTATCGGTCAAATTGTTGTCATAGACAATTTTTTCCCATTCTGTTCTTGCTGGACCTTCACCAACTACAGTAAGCGACCATTCCAAATCTTTTGGAAGAAGAGCAAAAGCTTGCAACGCATCTTGCAATCCCTTAACATTAGAAAGTCTACCAATAAACAAAAACCTTGTTTTACCATCAAGGTTAGAGTCACTCCAATAAACTTTTGGTTCAGAAAGCCCATTTGTTATGACAACCCCAAGCCCATCAAAGCACTGTGACATTCCTTCCTTGACAGCCTGCGATACACACACAAGGCTATCTGCTTTGCGATATGGTGTGTATATCCATCTTTTTTGTGTGCCAAACACCACATGTGCTGTAACAACAAATGGCACACGAAGTTTTTTTGCCACAAACTGGCAAATCCAAGCTGGAACACGAGAATGAGCGTGAAGTAGATCACATCCACCGTTTTCCTCGATTGCCCGCGCTAATTTTTTGGCAGTTAAAATTATTTTAAGAGGATTTTTGGAGTGCACAGAAAGATGAAGTTTTTTCACCTTATCTATCAGTTGTTCTTCCATCTGTCCACCATGAGAGACTACAGTAACATTATGCCCTAGGTCTGCAAGCGCATTTGCCATGTCAACGACAAACCTTTCAACGCCACCAATTTCTAACTCTGGTAGGACTTCGTAGATTTTTAATTTTCGTTCGCTCATCCTCACATATTTCCATTCTATAGCATTTTGGAAACCATAAAAAACACTGAAAACAAAAAAACTCTGGCTAGGCTAGAGCTTTTACATCATTAATAAAGCAAGCTTATCATTGATCAAGGTATGATAGATTTAATTTTGGGAAATTAACCTTTAAATTTTCAAGCAGATGAAGTCCGTCTTTTGTGCTTTTATGGCAAAAAACTAAACTAGTAGTGTTGCTTCAAAAGTGTATTCTCGATTTCCTGCCAGCAGCGGCAGAATGAAATTCGTTGTCTTAATGCTGCTGCCCCTGATGTGCCCTTGAAGAGTGCTGATGCTTGTCTTTTTGCTAACACAACAGCTCGTTTTTCCCCTTCACAGTCTAAAACCTTTCGACCTAATGTTATAAGCAAATCAGCCTGGTCTTTTACGCTAGGAGAGAGATATTTTTGTGGAACGCTGTAGCCCAATAGGTTAAGAGTTTTGGGCACAAGAAAAGCATCTCGCAGAAGCCCTCTTGCAAGAAAAACCGCTGCAACACCATTTTTCAGAAAATATTGGCTGTCCGCTGGACAAAAGATATCACCACTTGCCCCAATTAGGCCGTTGAATTTTTGTGCAATGGAAACAACTGCCAATTTGTTTGAGACCCCTTCGTACCTCTGAGCTTTTGTTCGGCCATGGACAGCTATAAAATCACAACCATTATCAAGAAGCTCCTGACAAAAATTTTCTGTTGTGTATGGAACGTCACCACCGACAAGACGAATCTTTGCCCAAACTGGAAGACCAAATTTTTTCAAGCTGGCAATAATTTGCCCGCTTTTTTTCATGTTAGATAAAAGCGCACTCCCTGCACCTTTTTTTGTTACCTTTGGCATTGGGCAAGCCATGTTTATTTGAAGAGCAGGAAATTGTCGAACGGAAAGAGCAATTTCTGCTCCACGCGAAATGTTCTCTGGTGTATCACCAAAGAGTTGTAAAACACATGGCTCTTCAAGTGGCGAACCAACAAGATATTCTCGCGTCTTCGCACCACCATAAATCAACCCAAGGGCAGAAACCATTTCTGTATGGACAAGGGAAGCACCTAGTCCTTTATGAAAAAGACGAAATGAAAGGAATGTAACACCGGCCATCGGTGCAATGAAGACTGGGTTTACCACAGACACTCCGCCTATTTTTTTATTCTTTTTATCGTCGAAATTTTCTATGTTACCTTGAGACAAGAAAAAAGCCTCCCGCTAAATGGATAAAATCGACCTTAATGCTTTTTGCTCCTTTTGCCCTTTTTGTTTGTACCACTTTTAGTAAAGTGACAGAAAAACGCCGGCCAAATGAACACAATAAAGACAATCAACACACACCACATTACATAAAAAGCCCATGAGTGTGATAAATATTTGCTTAAATAAGATAATCCAAATTTCATGATAACACCAACCATAGCAAAACCTGGAACAAACACAAGTATTTTACCAAGGATGGACGTAGGTGGAGTGAAATTTACAAATCTTCTTTCAAAGGCGGAGGTTACGAGATAAACAAATAATGCAAGTGTTGCAGCTTGGGCATCTGATCTCATTTTTAGTGGGTCAACAACTAATTTACCATTTACATAGTTCATGGGATATGACTTGGCTTCCAGGTAGTATGTTGTCGCAAGTGCTATGACGAGAAAACTCAGGGGAACTATCCATGCTTTTCTTCCTTGTGCAGAATGCTCCACAATCCAACTTGCTGCAAATATGGATAAAAAGCCAATTACAAAGCCACAGAGAACATCTTGAGGGGTATGATAACCAAGTATCATACGAGCTAACATCACACCCAAAATAATAATTGGGCAGATGAAATGAAAAATTATATTTGTTTTGTTATATTCTCTTTCCAATGTGCCATAGTTTGCGGTAGCAGCCGCTGAGTGGGCACTTGGGAATGAGTAGCCCGTTGCAGTATTAAGTTTTCTGGGGTGTGGCTTTATTCGCGGCTCTCTGATCCAAGGACGATTGATGCAGGCAATGCACTTTATAAAATTGCAAAGGTAGAGTGAAAACAAAAAGGAAAGAAATAATTTTTGCCCAATTTTTTTGTTACAACACCAGTAAATAACGATACAAAACCCCAACGGGGCAAACACACCAAAACCAAGCTGGTCAAAAACAAATGCAACTTCGCTCAACCAAGTTATGGTTTGTGTGCGCAGAGTTTGAAGAAAGAGTAAGATTTCAATATCCATGTGTTTGTCTCCTCGTGTTTTTTATACTATCTGCCAATCTTTAAGAATTACTAAATCATTGACTTTAGCATTAAACTTGCCCTTGATACGGATAAAATTTTTTGTGTGACCGGTAACAATATCGTCTTTTACTTCTTCCACTAGAATTTCTTGCGGAGTACGACGAAATTTTGCTAAGAAATCTGCATCTAACTTCTTTGAAGTCGTAATTGCTCGTTTCTGTCTTGAACGAATAATTTGTGGTGCAAGAGGTGGAAGCCCTGCTGCTCTTGTGCCAGTTCTGGAAGAAAATGGAAAAACGTGAAAGTGCCCAAATTTTTGTTTTATAAGAAAACTTAAGCTTTCCTCAAAGTCTGCTTCCGTTTCTGTAGGAAAACCAAGCAAAAAGTCCGTTGTAATTTGCATATCTTCGCCCAAAAAATCACGGGAGTTTTGCATAATTTCCGCAAATTGTTCTACTGTATAGCCACGTTTCATATTCCGAAGCGTTCTGTTACAGCCGCTTTGTAAAGGGATGTGAAGATGCGGCATGAAAATTGGTGAAGAGCTTAAGGTTTGAAGAAGTTTTTTTGTTATGGATAATGGTTCTATTGAGCCAAAACGCAGTCGTGCAAGTCCTTCAACCTTGCTCAATTCTTCTACTAAGAACGGTAGATCTGTGTGTAATCCAAGATGAACCCCTGTCAGAACAATTTCCCTGCATCCGTTTGAGACAAGGCTCCTTACTTCTGCTAGGGTATCAGCCATATCACGACTAACAGGAAGACCCCTAACAAATGGAACTGTACAGTATGAACAAAAATGATTACAACCGTCCTGTACCTTCACAAATGCTCTCGTATGAAGACAGGGTTTTGTTAAAAATTGGCTGTCCCAAATATTATTATGAAGAACATCTTCTTGTTTTTTGAAAATAGGTTTTTTTTGGGCATCGGTCAAAAACTCCTCAAGGGTTGGAACAAACAAATGCTTTAACCTATTGCCTAATAAAATGTTTATTCCAAGCTCTCGGGCTTGTTCTTGCGTTAATGTTTCTGCAAAGCATCCAAGACAACAAATGACACCATTTTTATTTTCTCTCCGTGCACGACGAAGGAGTTTCTTGCATTTCCTGTCTGCAATGGCAGTTATAGTACAGGAAATTAGAATGTAAATTTCCCAATTTTCACTTTGTGTTGCACCAGCCTCTATAAGGCTTGACAATATTGCATCCCCTTCGTAGGAGTTTGTTCTACAACCCAGCACGTCAAGCTTTATTTTTTTGTCAGATAAATTCATTTATATTGTGTTATAAGAGATTCTATGCCTCTTTGTCACGGTTTTTATTGAATAGGTCTGCCATATTGATTTCTGTCCAATCCTGATAGTTTGGAATATTGAATAGGAACTTCATTTCACTTGGCACAACAACGGTTTGGTATTTTGTAGAACTGGACATTGAGCCAAGCTGTTCAATAGGCGTGGATAAAATATCTTTCATTACTTCTTCATTTATTGCACCTTTAAAGTGTGCAGCTAGGTTTAACAAGTTCCGTCTTCTTGTTCTAGTAAGCCAATAGGTCTGATCGTCCGGACGTGGCATTCCCCAAGATTCTTCTGTAAAATGGTTAGTAATGACAGAGAGCCCAGGGCGTGTTTTTGTGGTGCGTTGTTTGACATCAAAGCTAGACCATTCAAAGATTCCGGCAGACAAGGCATCCGCTACGGTCACTAGGTATGAGAAGCTTGCCTTTGTTGTCCAGAGAAACGTTCTAAAATCATTCAAATTTTCACATTCCGTCATAGCTTGGATCAGAGCCGTTGGAGTGAAAAATCTGTTTTCTATAAAGAGATTACCACCGCTCGGCATAGCGTTAGCAATACCAAGATGAACTCCTTTTTCATTGATGGCATTTGTTACATATGGCATGCCCGCATAGCCAAAGGACGCAAAAGATAGGGCTGAATCATTTGGGCAAAAAACGGTAAGGCAGAGGCAAGGTGAGATGCTTGAAACCTCATTATCATAATCAAAATTTGAGCCGAGGATAAGTTTTCCAGATGTATAGTCATTCCAAGTAACAACACTTGAAGAAATCGGCGCAGAAAGTCCGCAAAGTATAGTCTTCCTTGAAACTGCAATTTTATCGACTTGTGAAGCAGTCAACCCTGCCCCTTCTGCAAGTCCCTCAAGATATTTGCGAATTCTATGAGAAAAGGTTGACATCATAGTACGGCACTTGATTTCTTCACCCTCAGTTGTCACATCTGTTGTAACAAAATCTATCATTTGAGCAAGTTCATCTCTCATGAGAACCCCAAATGCACGCCCCATTTCTTTCCAAGAACCATTTAAAACAACTATTGGAAATTTCTCTATTGTGTATTTTATTCCATGCGTGGTTCTAGATTTTTCTTGCATCCTCTTCCTCCTCGTAACAAACAAAAGTTCAGATACAACTTTTAGTCTTTATTATCAGGTATAACTCCACCCCAACGGAGTGTATTCTACCACATTTTTCTTTAGTTTTTTTTTAAAATTATTGCAGTTGCTCTAATTTTGTTATAAAATTTGTACCGAGTTGTTACAAAAATTACTTTTTCGGTGGTGCAAAATGAAAAAAATCTGTAGTTCTTTTATATTTGTCCTTTATGTGTGTGTTTTATTGCTTTATGCTTCCTCTTCTGCTTATGCGATAGAAGAAAGTGTGGAAGCTTTTGAAAATAAAGTGAGAACAACATGGCATAATTCAGGTGATCGCGTTGCTGCATTACGAGCAGAAAAGGCAAAAATTGTAGGGCAGGAAGATAACTATGCTACCCTTTATGGTGTAAAAAAATCCGATATTTATACGCTTTTATCCACAATTGATATTGTTATAAGCAATTATATTCAAATAAAGGAAGAAGTGAAGAATAGTACCATTAACGTTGTCCCTATTTTTGGTATTGACAAAGCTAGCAGGAATATGTCGGAGGACGATAAGTTAAAATTATACTTTGGTTTTCTTGAAGCCAATGCTGATTTTTCAGATTTGTTAAAAGATGCAATTGATGAAAAAACAAATATACAAAAAATAAATGATACATATGAAAAAGAGCTTTTGGGGCTTGAAAACGCTTATCGCGTTACTGGTGAAGCGGCTAACTACGACAGTACTCAATATACCAAAGAGTCATTTGATTTTAATATGGCAAAACTATATCTTGAAGACTTCCTGCTTCTATCGCATTTTGGAGAGTTACATCGAAGCACCCTTGACCGAACCATAAAGGGATATGAAAGGACATTAGCAAAAATTAAATCTCTTGCAAAAGGGATACTTAAGGAAATAAATATTGAGACATTAGACACGTCAATTTTGGATCAAAGAATTAATAACATCGTGTCGTATTATATTGATGTCTATGATTCCTTGAGAGATGATACCTTTTTAGGGATCACTAAAGAGGAATTGGCTCTTTTGCCCAAAGAATTTTCACAGTTACTACAAAACACCGCTCAAACTGAACAAAAATACGTGCTCAGTATATACCAACAGTGGAATGAAATTTTACCAATTTGGTATACATTAATGGATATTATTTCCGGTGATAAGCCTATTTCTACAACAGAAAACATTCAAGAATATATTGACTACTTCAATCAACATGCAAACAATATTTTACAAAACAGATTGACGGATTTCTATGCAGTTGTCGCAAAAATAGGTGAAGAACCAGTGGACAAGGCGTTTCTAACCGACCCTCGCTATGCTCAACTGACGTTAAAGTTAAAAAGGATCTCTACGGACCTAAATCAACGTTACCTGACCTATGTGAAATTACACAATCGCTTGCAAGATGAATTTTCAATGATGGAAATTACAATTCAAGCTTTGCACAATAAAGCGGGTGATAAAGCTGTAAAAAAGTCACTAAGGCAAAAACATTTCAATGATTTATTGCATTGGGAACTTTTTAATATAGCACATAGACCTATTACTGTGGGGAAGATAGGCAGGACGTTATTAATTATTATATATGCTTATTTAATTGTATTTTTGATAAAGATAGTTATAAGAAAACTTCTATCTCGATCACTGCGTAAAGAAAATGATAGTTATCTAGCAGAAAAAAATTTAATTATGGAAAAAACTACTGCAATTATCGTTTATATTCTTGCTTTCCTCTGTATTTTAACTGAATTAAATATTCCTCTCACGGCATTTGCCTACATGGGAGGAATTGGTGCAGTGGCAATAGGTTTTGGAGCGCAAACAATATTCGCTAATCTTTTTTCTGGACTTATCCTAATTTATGGCAACAAGGTAAGAGTAAAAGATTGGGTTATTGTAGATGATACTCTCGGACGAGTGGAAAACATCACAGCACAGAACACCATTATCGCCTATGACTGCTTTAATCAGCATATGGTTGTACCAAATTCTCTAATGCTAAAAGATACCGTAAGAAACGTTACTCGTGCCGATGGCCTTGTTGGCGACAGTTTTGAGGTGGTTATAGAAGATGTACACGATTTGAATCGAGGAATTGCTGCAATCTACAGAAAAAAAGATTCCATAAAAGAGCTTTTGCCAAACTACTTTTTTGCTGCATGGAGTGGTGAGATTTCCGGAGTAGCAAAGTTGAGACCGTCTATAATTGTTAGCTATACCTATGATGTAAGGCTCATGACAGCAGGCAGGTTTAAGGCAATTATGCGAAATGCTGTCTATGACGCATTGATAGAAGAAGGGATTTATGATCCAAAGAAAGATGAAGAATAATGAGATCTATTGCCAAAGAAGAAATCTCTAAAATAATTGAAGATAATAAAGAACTCCTCATCCGTTATACCAATCTTTTGATAGAGGCAAATGAAGTAGCACGCCTTACAGGTGCTAGAGATTTTGACACCCTTTGGCAAGATCACATCGTGGATTCTTGTCATGTTGTACCTCTTATTCCTCCAAAGTGTCGTCTTATTGATGTTGGCACTGGAGGGGGATTACCTGGGGTTGTAATTGCAATTACGAGACCTGATGTGTCCGTAACACTTTTAGATAGTATAGCGAAAAAAGTCTCTGCGTTAGAAAAAATATGCTACCTTTTGGGGTTAAAAAATGTTACATGCGTTTGTCAAAGGTCCGAGGACTACGCAAAGCTGAAAAAAGAAAGATTTTCCGTTGCAACAGCGCGCGCAGTTACCGCAGCAGGGACATTGGCAGAATATCTTGCCCCATTTGTTCGCCGTGAAGGGCAACTTATTGCTTTTAAAGGGCCACGTATTTCAGGAGAGATTGAAGAAGTTGGGAATAAGTGGGCTCTGCTTGGACTAGCATCTCCAAAGCTTCTGCCCTATGCATATGATGAAAAGAAAAGATTCTTTTGTATTTGGCACAAGGCGTTTAACATTTCAAATGCTTATCCAAGACGCATTGGTATGGCGGAAAAATTTCCGTGGTATAGATGCTTGAAAGGAGATCAATGCAAGTGAAGACAAAATTTACAAAATATAGCAAAAAAATACACAATCAAACAAACAACTTGGGCAAAAAACCTAGCACCGAAGAAATTATAGAACCAATTGGCAAGTTAAAAATAACGGGTATCGGCAAAAAGTTTAAAAAACTTTCCCCCAAACCAATTCTAAAGCGTGTACCAAGAAAAGCAAAGATCAAAAACAGTCCTGCTAAATCTTGGAAAGAAAGACGTGCCTTTGCTAAAAGAACACAAAAGTTAAAAAAGTTCGTTGTAACACCATTAGCACGATTTCTTTTACCACTTGTCTTTATTGTTGGACTTTTAATCATACGCTTTGCTACAATTCCTGAGCGTGCTGCAGACAGTGCAGGTGTTAAGACACTTGAAGTACCGGGATTTCCAATCAGCGTTGTCTTCGATAAAAAACTGGATTCGCTTGGCACGACATGGATAAAGACCCCTGGTGGAGTATGTCACATTGAAGATACTGACGAACTAAATTTGACCTCTGAGGAAATGAAGTTCTTGCATGCAGATTTGGATAACAAAAAAGACTTACTTTGGAGACTAAATTTTACAAACAAAGACGGTATTGGAGTAACACTGTGGATTGGCATGACCACAGAAAGCTCAAAAATTTACATATGTAAGACCCCAATAGTCCCTTCAAGGTGGCATGCCCTGCCATTGAAGCTAGATATTCCAGAAAAAATATCATTGTATTTTTCTCCGACTACTCCAATTTACGAAAATTCTGCAAGACAATATATTGGCAGAGAAGCCTACACTTTCCTTTACACAATCACCTTAACACAGGATGGTCCAGCATTTGTCCCAGTTCCTTCTGTCTATAAAGCAATTTTCCCGGTCTTCACAGAAATTTTGATGCACGAACCAATAGCAGAGAAACGAGCAGTTTATAAAAAAATGCAGGCAGATTTCTCGCGATTATCAAAAGGCTATCCTCTTAGCATTGCTGCCTATAAAAATATTCGTATGGAGACAGTTGAAGTAATGTCTTGGAAAAATTAAAAATAAGAGAGCAAGAATTGTTTTATTCTTGCTCTCTTATTTTTTCTTAAATAAAGTCTTTTACCATATGTCTAAAATCTTCTTCGTTTATTATCTTGATTCCAAGTGCCTGTGCCTTCGTAAATTTGCTCCCTGGCGCAGTACCTGCCAAAACAAAATCTGTTTTTGAGCTAACAGACGATGAGGTAACTCCGCCCATTCGTTTTATTATTTCTTCTGCGTATTTTCGTGTAAAGCCTTCCAATTCTCCCGTTAAAACAAATTTTTTGCCTGTGATTTCGGTTTGTGGAGTAGCTTTTTTTGCATCCTCTTCTCTACCAAAATTTAATCCTGCTACTCTTAATTCTTCTATTAAATTTTTGTTTTGCTCCTGGCTAAACCATGTTTTTATTGATGATGCCAAAACTTCACCAATACCATCAATAAAGGACAAAACTTCTGTATTATATAGTGCAGCATGAGCAAGGGCATCCAGCTTTCCAAAATGGCTCGCAAGGTCTTCTGCCGTTTTCTGTCCTATATTTGAAATTCCTAGCGCGTTTATCAATGCAGATAAGGGGCGGTTTTTGGATGCCTCTATTGCATTAACGAGGTTTAAAGCAGATTTCTCTCCCATCTTGTCCATAAGAGAATAAATTTTTATATCAGTTTTATAAATATCTGCTGCGTTTTTGAAAACTCCCTTGTCTATCAACTGTGCCACGAGTTTCACCCCAAGTCCAGTAATGTTCATCGCGTCACGAGAGGCAAAGTATGACAGTTTTTGTTTTAACTGTGCAGGGCAAGAGCTATTTTGACAACGAATTGCAACTTCCCCACAGTTTCTGACAGCAGCAGCACCGCAAACGGGGCAAATGTTTGGAATAACAAATTTAGATACTCCAAATGGTCTTTTTTCTTTCTCCACACGGATAACTTCAGGAATAATTTCTCCGGCTTTTCGCACCCAAACGAAATCACCAATTCCCACATCTAGCCCATCTATCTCATCTTGATTGTGAAGCGATGCGCGGCGAACTGTTGTTCCTGCAAGGCGAACGGGATCAAACACAGCAGTTGGTGTCAGCACACCGGTGCGACCAACTGTTACTTCAATATTTTTTATTTGAGTTATTTTTTCTTCCGGCGGAAACTTAAAGGCGATAGCCCAGCGCGGTGCGTGGCTTGTGGCACCGAGAGAAGAACGGAGAGAGATATCATTTAATTTTACAACAACACCGTCTGTGTCTATTGCGTGAGAATGGCGAAGGTTTGCCCAGTTGTCAAGGTAAGAAATAATTTCTGCCTCGCAAGTGGCAAGGGTGTGTGAACCTTGGCAGGGAAGCCCAATATTTTGTATAAACTCAAGCATTTCCTTTTGTGTCTTTATGCCCCATTTTTCCGGTTCCACAACTTGGTAAAAGAAAACTTTTAAATTTCTTTTCGCAGTTTCTCTTGTGTTGAGGGTGCGCAAGCTCCCTGCGGCGGCGTTTCTTGGGTTGGCAAAAAGGGTAAGCCCTTCTTCTTCACGAGAAGCATTTAACCTTTCAAAACCTATTTTATCTATGCAGGCTTCGCCCCTCACTTCAAGACGACCAGAAAGATTCACCGGCAATTTCAAGGGAAGATTTTTTACGGTCTTTAGATTTTCTGTGACATCTTCTCCAACAACTCCATTGCCTCTAGTTGCTCCCTCTACGAAAACGCCATCTTGGAAGATGCAGGAAACTGCCAGCCCATCTATTTTGGGTTCACAAAGAAACTCGCAATTTGCACCAAAGTAATCATTTATTTTTGTGATAAATTCTGAGAGTGCTTCCTTGTTCAAGGCGTTATCAAGACTCATCATAGGAACTGTGTGGGTAATTTTTTGGAAGCCCTCTAAAATTTTGCCCCCAACTCTTTGTGTTGGAGATGTCTCTGTTTTATATTGTGGAAATCGCTCCTCTAACTGTTTTAACTCGGCAAAGAGTGCATCATATTCATAGTCAGAAATTTCAGGAGCATCATTAGTATAGTAGAGCTTTGAATGACGTGTCAATTCTGCCTGCAAAAAAGAAATTCTTTCTCTTATTTTTTCTTCTTCCATGGTTTTCTCTCCGGTTTGTTTTGTTCTATTTGCTTTGCTTCTAATAAATTATCCTGCACATATCTTTTAACTCTTGCAACATCTCCGGTGTCATATTTTTTGACACGTAAGCTGTATAAACAGAATTATTTTGCAAAAGTGGCTCTGTTTTAATTTCGGGATTTTTTTCGCATGCACGAGTAAAATATGGTGTACCAGGAATTGGTGAAAATTCTGCCAATTTTGGTTTGCCACCATTATCCTTTACAAAGTTTATTGTGTCTTTTACACTTTTCACAGATTGGTTTGGTAGCCCCAGGAGAATATAGGTTTCAATGTTACTGGGTGTATAACCGACACTCTCTAAATTCTTTACCGCATTTATGTAGTCAATGCATGCAACCTTACCACTGCTAGCACGTTCAATTTCAAAATTTGTGCTTTCTAGTGAAAGCCGAAGAGTGCGAAAATTACATTCACCAAATATTTCCGCTGTTTCTTTTGTAATTTGCCTGACATGAAGTCCATTTGGTGTATGAAGACGAAATGTATCCCCGTAAGTATTTTTTAAGGCTCGACAAATTTTAAAAATGTAGTCTTCCTTTTGTAGGAGTAGCGCATCATCATAAAAAGCAAAGTCTCTTGCCCCAAGATTATATTGATACTCAAAGTCTTTTAGAACTCTAACCACATCACGACGGTGATAATGTTTCCAAAGAATGTTTGACGCACAATACTCGCAGCTAAAGGGGCAACCAAAAGATGTCATTAAAACACCATAGGAAAGTCTTTGCTCTTTGCCAAACGGATTATTGTAAAATTCAACAGCTGGGTATGGAGAACTTGGAACAAAATGGCAGGAAATTTCGTCCGCTCCGAGCGTTTTTGCATGATTATAGCAGAGGCTTGCATAAACACCACCAAGAATGATTTGACTGCTAGGAAAACAGGAGCGCAAAATGCGTATTGTCTCTTGAACGCCTATATATTGGTAAGTCATGGTGCTTGTGAGAAGTATGTAATCAGGTTCTTCAATCTGATTTAAGAGCGTTAAGAATTCTTTTTCATCAAGGCCAAAACGATTGAAACGCCTTTTGATCTGAAGTTTTTCGTAGGGAGAGGGCTTTGCCATCTCCATTTTTTTTATCTTTTTTCTGCCAAAAGTTTTGTCCCCAGTGGCTCCAAAAGCAATACAATCTATGAAAGAAACTAAATTTTTAGCTTTTAAGCCTTCCATGATATAAAGAAGTCCTAGCGGTTTTGACCAAAGGTCAGCATAAGCAAAATCATAAACGGGAGGAGCAATAGCGAGAATTTTTTTATTTACTGTAGAATCAATGAATTTTTGCATATCAAGCATGGTAAATGCCGATTATGCCTTACTGTGTGTATGTTTCATTAGCTCAAAAAGCGGTACGTAAATCTCAAGCAGAGCTTCAATATTTTCGTCACAAGATCTGCCACTCGGGTTTTTTGCAGCACATGAACCATCACACGAAAAATTAATATTTTTCTTTACTTCCCGCAAGTTGTTAGCTCCGTTTGTAATTAATGCTAACACATTGCGTTTTGTTATCTTGTTTTTCGAACAGACGAAGTCATTTTCCTTCGCATTCTGCCAAAGAGCAACCAAATCTATCATTTTCGTTCCTCTCATATCCTAAATTATGAAAAGAATTATACAAACTATATATATTTTTTCAAGCAAAACTTGAGAACTTATGCTACAATATATCCTAATTTTGAAGAAGGGGATTTATCAGAAGCGCAAAATGAAGTATGCAATAATTTTTCCAGGTCAGGGTGCACAAGAACCCGGAATGGGGAGAGAAATTTTTGAAAATTATCCTGTCGCTCGTTTAGCTTTTGAAGAAGCCGATGAAGCACTTGGTTTTTCTCTTTCTGATAAAATTTTCAATGGAACACAGGAAGAACTTGGCCTAACAGAAATAACACAGCCGGCTGTTCTCACTGTAAGCATCGCTGCTTTTCGCGCTTTATCATATGAACTTGGTGAAACACCAGTTCCCCTTTGTATGGCAGGACATAGTCTTGGCGAATACACATCCCTTGTAGCAAGTGGGGTTATTTCGCTTGCAGATGGCGTCCGCCTTGTCAGTCGTCGTGGAAGTTTGATGCAAAATGCCGTGCCTGTCGGTGAAGGCTCAATGGCAGCTGTGCTAGGTCTTCCTCTTGAGGAAGTTTTCAAAATATGTGAAACAGTTTCAAATGGCGAGGTTGTTGCTCCAGCAAATATAAATTTACCAACACAGATAGTTATATCCGGACACACTAAAGCTGTTAACAGGGTTATTGACTATATTACACAACATTACACAGCACGCACAAGGTTGCTAAAGGTTAGTTGTCCATGTCATTCCTCGCTCCTTAAAGACACAGCGGACGAATTAGAAAAGGAATTTGCAAAGGTAACGGGTTGGTCTAATCCTTCTTGCCCAATAATTTCCAACGTATCCGGAAAAGCTTTATATACTGTTGAAGATATAAAAAAAGCACTATATAAGCAGATTTTTTCTCCTGTTCAATGGGTGGATAGTGTGCTTGAAATGGAGCGGCTCGGAGTAGAGAACTATATAGAACTAGGGCCGGGAAAAATATTGTCAAGTATTGTGAAAAAACTTTGCACTGGCAAGACTCCTATATACGGCTCTACAACGGGAAAAATAAAAGAAATTGCAAACCTTATAAGGAGCTAATACATGACAAAGGATGGTAAAAAAATTGCCCTTGTAACCGGTGGAACTAGGGGCATTGGCCGTGGCATTGCAGAAAAACTTGCAGATGAAGGTTATTTTGTAATTGTAAACTTTGCCAATAGTGAAACGGCGGCAAAAGAACTTATGGCAGAGTTTAAGTCAAAAGGTCAGTCAGGAAGTGCTTATAAATGCGATGTGTCACAAGAAACAGAGGTTGCCGAAATGTTTTCGCGTATAGAACAGGAATATGGCACAGTTGACGTGTTAGTTGCAAATGCGGGGATAACTCGTGACACCCTTGTAATGAGGATGAAAGCCGAGGCGTGGCACGACGTAATAGAAACAAACTTATCTTCATTATTCCATCTTACAAAAGCTGTGCTTCGAAACATGATGAAAAATCGTTTTGGTCGCATAATCGCAATTTCTTCCATTGTAGGACTTATGGGAAATGCTGGACAAGCTAACTACGCGGCGTCAAAAGCCGGTATTATAGGCTACATTAAATCTATTGCAAAGGAAGTTGCAAGTCGTGGCATAACAGCAAATGTAATAGCCCCGGGCTTTATTGCTACTGATATGACAGCTTTATTGCCAGACGAATTGAAGGAAATGAGTATTAAGCATATTCCAAATGGCAGAGCTGGCACACCAGAAGATATTGCAAATGTTGTTTCTTTTTTGGCAAATGTTGAGTCAAACTATATACAGGGACAGGTTATCGCAGTTGACGGAGGCATGAGTCTTAGTTAATTTGACCTTATGTTTTTATAGCACTGGGGTATTTTTTAGCAGGGAGGATGCTAACATGTTTAATAGAGATATAGGAATAGATCTTGGAACAGCAGTGGTCCTTGTCTATGTGAGGGGCAAGGGAATTGTATTACGTGAACCTTCAGTTGTTGCAGTTAACCAAAACAACAAAAAAATTATTGCAGTAGGTGAAGAAGCTAAAGTTACAATAGGAAGAACTCCTGGTAATATTACGGCTGTTAGACCACTTCGTGATGGAGTCATTGCAAATTACACAATGACAAAAGCAATGCTTTCTTACTTTATGAAGAGAGTCTTAACTGGATTTGAAAAATTTGCTCGCCACCGTCTTGTGGTTGGTGTACCGTCCGGAGCAACAGATGTAGAGCGCCGTGCTGCACTAGAAGCGGCTATCGCCGCTGGAGCTAAAGAGGCCTATTTAATAGAAGAGCCAATGGCAGCTGCAATTGGTGCAGATTTACCAGTTGCAGAACCAACCGGTAGTATGATTGTTGACATAGGAGGTGGCACAACGGACGTCGCTGTCATTTCTCTTGGTGGAATTGTTAGGGGACAGAGTCTACGTATTGCGGGAGACAAGTTCGATGCAGACATTGCGCGTTATATTAAGAAAAATTTCCACGCCGAAATTGGAGACCAGACAATAGAAGCAATTAAGAAGGAAATTGCTACTGTAGAGCAGAATGTTAGACCGGATACAGAGAAAAAAGAAGTCCGTGGTAGGGACACAATATCGGGTCTTCCAACTAGATTAGTTATAACATCAGATAACGTCATGGAAGCAATGGATGATTCGATTAGCCAAGTTATACGAACAATAAAACAGGTCTTTCAAGATACTCCTCCAGAACTTGCGTCTGATATTCTTGAAAGAGGAATTCTTCTTGCCGGTGGTGGTGCCTATTTAACAGGGTTGCCTGAAAGGATAAAAAGAGAAACAGGTGTCTTTGCCTATGTTGCAGATGATGCAATTGATTGTGTAGCTAAAGGAACTGGAAGAGTGCTTGAATCCCTTGATTTCTTTTCAAAATGTGGTGCTGTTTATTCCGGAAATTCATCAAACTACATAAGGTATTAATGGATAAAGAGGACAAACAAAACAAGCAAAAAACAAATCTCTTCTGGTGTGATAATGGTGTTTGTTTTACCTGTAAGATGTGTGGAAGCTGTTGCAGAGGAGAAACTGGTTTTATCTGGATTTCTAACGTAGAAAAACAAGCAATAGCAGAACACCTTGCCATTACGAAAGAAGAGTTAGAAAAAAAGTATTTATACCCAGTTCATGGAAAATGGAGCATAAGAGAGCTTTCTGCAAAACAGAATTTCGACTGTATCTTTTTAAAAGGTGATCGTTGTACCATTTATCCGGTGCGTCCAAGTCAATGTCGAGAGTTCCCATTTTGGGAGTCGATGCTTTGTGACGAGGAAGAATGGGAATTTTATGCCAGCCGTTGTCCTGGTATGAATAGTGGCAAACACCATACAATAGAAGAGATACAAAAGATAATTAAAGAACAGAAAAGCAAAAACTAAATAGAAAAACAAAAATCTAGAGGCAAAAGAATGAAACGTTTGGTAACAATTCAGGATTTTTCTTGTGTTGGGCGTTGCTCCTTGACAGTTGCATTGCCGATTATTTCTGCATGTGGGGTGGAATGTGCAGCACTTCCAACGGCGCTATTGTCAAACCACACTGCCTTCCCCGATTTTACATTTTGTGATTTAACAAATGAATATTCGCCAATAGTTGATATGTGGAGCAAGTTATCGCTTGACTTCGATGCCGTCTACACGGGTTATCTTGGTTCAAAGAACCTTGTAAAGCAAACTGTGAGTTTTATAGCATCACAAGTAGCTCGTAACACAAAAATCTTTATAGACCCTGCAATGGGTGACTATGGTAAGTTATATACAGGTTTTGACCAGGAATATGCTGATATGACATGCGAAATGTGTCACGGCTCTTACATGATTTTGCCGAACATCACAGAAGCGTGTTTCATGCTTCATGAAGAATACAAGGAAAGTTACGACGAGGCTTACATAACGCATCTTCTTGTCCGCTTATCTGAGCTTGGAGTCAAAAAGTCTGTCTTGACTGGTGTTGGCTTTGCAAAGGATGAAATAGGTTTTTACATGTATGATGCAGAGGAGAAAAGTTTCTCTCATTACTATGGCTCAAAGCTTCCCTTTGCTTATCATGGCACTGGTGACATATTCAGTTCAGTCGCCGTTGGAGCGGTGCTTCGTGGCAAGAGCGATTTCGAGGCTTTAAAAATGGCAACAGACTTTACATATTTATCTATGAAATATACAAGAGAAGATGAGGCTCGTCGCGATTATGGCGTTAATTTTGAAGAGGCGTTGCCTTATTTGATTGAAAATCTCAAATAACAAAAAAGCCACAAGCGATAAGCCTGTGGCTTTTTTGTATAAATCTGGAGAGTAAAATTGCAAAAGCTTGCACTAAATTTTATTGGAGAAAACAAAGAGAAAAAAATAGTTTTAGCAGATTATGGCACTACCATAAAAGACGCAGCAGATGAAAATGAAATTCTTCTTGCTACTCATTGTGGTGGTGCTGGCATCTGTGGCGCTTGTCGTGTAAAAATTTTGCAAGGGCATGTGTCAAACGTTACGCAAACAGAAAGACAATTTCTGAGTGAGCAAGAACTAAAGGATGGTATTCGCCTCGCTTGCAAAACAAAAATTTTGGGTGACCTTGTAATAGAAAGTTCTGTTACGGAAAGCAACATAAAAATTCTTGATTCCACAATGCCATTTGAAACAACTGCTAACGCAAATTCTGGTTTAGGTGTGGCACTTGATCTTGGAACTACGAGTGTAGTACTTACCGTTTTGGATATAAAGAACGGGCAAAATCTAGGCTATACTTCCTTTGCTAACCCGCAAGCCACATTTGGAAGTGACGTTATGTCGCGTATTGCTTCTGTGTCAAGCAATCCTGCTAACTTACAAAAAATGCAACAGTCTTTGCTTGATTCTCTGGTTGTATCTATAACTGAACTCTTGCGAAAGAATAACAGATCCGAAGAGGAAATAACGAAAATTGTTGTAAGCGGTAACACCGTCATGCAACACATTTTGGTTGGGGAGTCCCCCGTTTCCATGGGAAGCACTCCATACATAAGTTCTTTCTTGTATCACCAGCCAATCAAAGCAGACAAATTTAGCTTACCTTTTGAAAAGGCTAAAACTTATTTTGTACCAAACATCTCTGCCTTTGTCGGTGGAGATGTGACATCTGGTTTAACTGCGCTTAATTTTGACCAAACAAATAAAAAAGAAGCAACTCTTTTTATCGACCTAGGCACAAATAACGAAATGGTATTATTGGCAAAGGGACAAATTCTTGCAACTGCAACTGCTGCTGGTCCTGCCTTTGAGGGGGCTGGAATTTCGTGTGGTGTGCGAGCTACAAGCGGTGCCATTTGCTCTGTCTCATTTGAAAATGGTAAGTTTGTAACACACACCATTGACAACTCTGATGCGATAGGACTTTGCGGCTCAGGCATGATAGATTGCCTTGCACTTTTCCTTGAAAATAATATCATGGAAAAAAACGGCAGTTTAAATCCTGATAATCCATTTGTTTGCAAAAATGAAAATGGGGTTTTGCAAGTAGTTTTAACCGAAGAAAAGGGAAAGAAAAAAGTTTATATCACACAAAAAGACATCAGGTCTCTCCAGCTTGTAATAGCTTCTATAAAGGCAGGAGTAAAAATTCTTCTGAAAGAAGCAAAAATAGATAAGCAGGAAATGAATAAAATTTATTTGGCTGGTGCTTTTGGCAATTACATAGATATTGCAAATGCACGGGTTATTGGGCTTTTGCCTGCTTGTGAGGCAGAGATAATAAGTGCAAAGAACACATCTTTACTGGGTGCAATTCAAGCTATTTTACAAAATAATTTTTTGCCTCGTGCGATAACACTATCGAAAATAGTAAAATCGTTAAATCTTGCGAATGAAGCAGATTTCCAAGAAAATTTCATAAATTCTCTTGATTTCTAGGAGTCAAAAAGGAATAAAAATGGAATTAACCTATTGCACTTTGAAAAACAAAACAAAAAAGGTCTTTGTCCCGTGCGAGGCTAACCTTACTTCGCTTGATGAATTTTATGCACACCAAGCCCCATCTAGGCAAGAGGACTATCTTGCCTTTAAAGAACACTGGGGAACAGGACAAAAAAATTTTTTTGCACCAAGAGCAGCAGCAAAGCAGTTAAATAAGAAAGAAATTGCCGAGTTTGGCTTTGACCTAAGTGACAAATTATTTTTTGGAGCACAAAAGGTTTATGCGGCAGTTTGGACATTGGGTAATGCACTTGAGAATTATGTAAATTACCTTATGGCAAATAACAATCTTACTGCAGGTCTTATGCTTGATGTAGCTGGCTCCGTTGCTTTGCGTAACATAAGGCATGACCTTATTAACTGGGTTGACACACATTCTCGTGGCAAGGCTCGTTTCGTTTGCGCTGAATATTACCCAGGGCTAAAGGTTTTCCCTTTGAAATTTGTTCCACGAGTTTTAGAAATTACTGACGCTTACAACATATTGGGGGTTTCTGCTAGCGAAAATTGTTTTTTGACCCCAGCAAAGACAAAATGTGCTTTCTTCTTTTTAGGACAAGAAGCACATAAAACTGCCCCTATTCGCTGTATTCCATGTTTGGATAAAAAATGTCTCTATTGGCAGATGGGCGGATGCCATATGCTCTTCCTGGATGACGCACCAACTCACTAAAATCGACAAATTTACCATTACATACTTTGTTGAAAATTATGCTATACTCTAATGTGTCTTTGGCAGATGAGGATAGCCAAAAAATTGTAAATTGCGAGGCATAATCATGAGAAATTTTGACGTAGCAATAATTGGAGCAGGACCAGCGGGACTCACAGCAGCGGTCTATGCTCGTCGTGCCGGACTTACAACAGTTGTGATAGAGAAAACTGTAGCAGGCGGACAGATAAACATAACAGATGAAATAGAAAACTGGCCAGGAACGCAAAAAATGAAGGGGTCAGACCTTGGTCGTAGTTTCAAAGAACACGCGTTGAGTTTCGGCGTTGAACTCCTTATGACAGAGGTAAAACGCATAGAAAAAACACAATATGAAAAGAAAAAAATTGTAGTAACAACAGATGGCGAGATAGAAGCCGGCTCAGTTATCCTTGCCACTGGAGCTCATTTTAAAAAACTTGGCGTCAAGGGAGAAGCAGAATTCACCGGCATGGGAGTTTCTTACTGTGCTGTTTGTGATGCTCCTTTCTTTGAGGGGCTTAGCGTAGCCGTTGTTGGTGGTGGCAATGTCGCAGTGGAAGAAGCATGTTACCTCACAAATTTTGCAAACAAGGTTTATATCATTCATAGACGTGATGAGTTCCGTGCTGATTACGCAGCAAGCAAGAAAGCTCTTGGTAATAAAAAAATTGTTCCTGTTTGGGACAGTGTAGTGGAAAGTATAGACGGAACGGATTTTGTTGAAGGTATAACTGTAAAAAACGTCAAATCTGGTGAAACAAAAAAACTAGAGGTTTCCGGAGTGTTTGTATTTATTGGCACAGAACCTAACACGGCGATTTTGCAAGACAGCAATTTGAATATAGAAACAACAAATGGTGGCTGGATAAAAACAACAGAAAAGATGGAGACAACAGAGGCAGGTGTTTTTGCTGCAGGTGACCTGCGAGACAAATTCCTCCGCCAAGTTGTAACAGCAGCCTCAGACGGTGCAATCGCTGCCATGAGCGCATATCAGTTTTTGAAATAAAATGACAACACTAGATGCAAAAAGCCTTACACAGGCGCAAAAACTTTTTGAGAGCGGTGCAATAGACACAATTCCTGTTGGGACTGTGGCAGGGCTATGTGAAATTCACCGTTATATTTTTGACGGGCTATACGATTTTGCAGGGCAGATAAGAATAAAAAACATTTCAAAGGGAAATTTTCGTTTTGCTAATTCTCTTTACTTGAAAGAAATTTTGTCAGTAATTGAGGCGATGCCAGAAAATTCATTTGAAGAAATTATTGCAAAATATGTTGAAATGAACATTGCACATCCCTTTATGGAGGGAAATGGTAGGGCAACAAGGATTTGGCTTGATATGATGCTAAAACGTTCTCTCGGTCGTGTAGTGGATTGGAGAGTTGTGCCAAAAGACGCATATCTGTCCAGTATGGAAAGAAGCCCTGTAAATGACCTTGAGATACGAGTCCTCATAGAGGCTGCGTTAACGGGCGATACAAAAAACAGAAAAATAATCTTCAAGGGATTAGAACAATCCTACCTTTATGAAGAATAGACCACCTCGATACAAGCACTCAAATATTTCTAAGGTCGTCCAATGAATTACTGTCTTAACCCACCCTGCTGCTTCACAATAAGCTATAGCATAAAAAATTAAGTTGGTAGAATAATAATAACCAGGAAAGAGAGGAAGATCTTTTGAACGTTAATTCTTTGAACAAAAAAACATATTTGGAGATAATGCGAGCCATAGCAATAATATTTGTTCTTTTTAATCACTCTTTAGGGTTTACTTTGTTTTTTAAATTTAACCCATGGTCATTCAATTTCTTCACTGCACTGATTTTATCGCTTTTTTGTAGATTTGCAGTTCCATTGTTTTTTATGATATCGGGTGCCTTGACACTAAAGCGGAATTACTCTGTCAAAGATTTGATTAACAAATTTTTACTGTTTGCATCAATACTGGTGATTTGGAGTGCTGTATATTATATTCGAGACCGTGTCATACACCACCTGCCCTGGTATACATGGGCATCTTGTAAAGAATTTATAAAAACGCTATATTCAAAGGAACACAGTCCGCATTTATGGTTTCTTTATGCATATTTAGCCTTTATTGCTTCGATTCCATTTCTTCAATCCATGTGTTCTAAATTAGAGAATAGGTGGTTTAAATTTATGGCTGTAATTGGAACTGGATTTAGTATTCTTGTCATGCTAGAGTATGCCCTTTTTAGGGGAAGTACAACAATTAATCCAAATATTAAACCTAAATGGATGCTATACATGATGTTTTTTTATCCGTGTCTCGGCTATTATTTGGATCATAGGATTAGCACTAAAAATATTCATTGGAATAAAATTATATTATTGTGGGTACTAAATTTTGCAATCTTACTCCTGGGGGCATATGTCACTACTCTTAAAAGTATAAATCTCGGTTCCCCTACAGAAGTAACGCCTGAAGTATTTCATTTTGACATGCACGCTTCAATAATTTGTGCTCCCGTCATATTTGTCTCCATTAAAAAATTATTTGCAGTCTCAGAAGAACAACAAGTCAAGCCGGTTGAAACTAAACTTTTGACAATGCTTAAATGGATTGGCAACCATAGTTTTGGTATTTATTTGTTACATCTTCTTATCCAAGATTTGGCCTGTATGAAAAATTTATATTTTTGCGTTCTACATAGAAGGATATTTTTTCATCACATGATTTCCGTATTGTTTTTTGTGGTTATTTTGACCTTCATCTGCGGTCTAATAACTTCTCTTTTAAGACGAATACCTGTTATAAGGCGTCTAATATAGGCATCTTTACGTCAAGATAATTGATAGCAAAAAGGAGCGGGAAATGAAATTAAGTGAATTTGTAAAAAAGATCGAAGAAATAATGCCGCTTTCCACACAGGAAGACTGGGACAATTCTGGTCTTTTGGTGAGTGGGCAAAAAGACAAAGAGATAACAAAGATTGCTCTTGCGCTTGACGCCACGCCAGAAAACGTAGCAAAAGCGAAGGAGATGGGCTCAGAGTTACTTTTGAGCCACCACCCTATCATCTATTCTCCACTCAAAAACATTTGCGGTGGAAGCCTTGTTAACGATACAATAATTTCTGCCTTAAAGAACGATATCGCAATTTACTCCTGTCACACTCCATTTGACAGTGCAGCTAGAGGCGTTAATTTTGGCTTTGCAACTCTTATGGGGCTTGAGAACATCACGCCACTTGCCCCCTGTAATAACAAAGCATATGGTCTTGGCGTCTGGGGAGAATTGCCGGAAGCATTAGACTCAAAGGGGCTTGCCCTTATATTAAAAGAGAAATGTCACCAAAAGAATTTCGTCTTCTATGGTTTTGATGAATTAAAAACAAACAGACGTGTGAAAAAAATTGCTATTGTCGGTGGTGGAGCTGCAAGCATGTGGGGTTTTGCAAAAAGCGTCAATGCAAATTGCTATATCACGGCGGATTTAACCTATCACTACAGAGAAGCAGCACTCTATGAGGGACTTGCAATCGTTGGAGCAGACCACGGAGAAATGGAAGGGGCGACAATCCCCTTCCTAAAGCAGCTTGCAGAGGAAGCAACAGGTCTTCCTGTGGAGCAGATAGAAAACAATGGCACAGATTTTTCCTATGGTCTTGAGCTTTACAAACTTGCGTCAAAGACTAAAGATACACCCTTAAAAGACGATCCTTTAATGAAATTACTTTCAAACGGAGTTAGTATCAAGACTAGATTCTAATTTACAAAATAAACGAGGATTATATGCCTTGTGGTATCTAATCCTCATTTTTAGCTTTTGTGAAAGTATGCTTATAGTATTGGTAAGACTAAAGTAACACACCACATGCTTACCTAAAAATTAAACAAGACACTGCAAAAATATAATTTTACAGTGTCTTGTTTTTTTATTCTTTATATCAGCTCTGACGTAGCCTTGACGGCTTTACGTTAGCCGCGTAGCGGCGCTTATGGCTAATGTTTTCGTTATGGCTATTTTTTGTCGACAAAGCCGACAACTCTAAGTTCTCTATGTCCTCTATGGCAAAAAAGGTTTTATAAAAATCTCAAATTTTCTTATAATCTAGTAGCGTTTTAGCCTTGCTATTACTAAAGTTCGAGATTTTTGATGTAAACAAAAGTTCACATAATTTTCATATTGATTTTTTCTTTATGTTAGCTTGGCGGAAGCCAAGTGCTCATGGCAAAGACATACCTACGTAAAGCAAAAAGCCGCTGGTTTAACCAGCGACTTTTTTATCTTATACCATGAATAATGTATTCCCCTATTACTTCATCCGCTCCTGTATCAAACGGAATATCCTTGTAGCTATTTTTGATTCTTTCAAGAGTGCCCATATCAAGCAGATATTGTTCAATAATTTTTGCACAGTCATCTTCCCAGAGGACACGACGGATTTCTGGCACGATTTGTTTTTTTGCTAATATATTTGGAAGGGAAGCAAAATCCAAATTTTTGTTTATTTTTTCTATAATAAGCCTTTTTAATTTTCTTGTTAAAGCGCAATTTGGAATGAGTCCAAGAAGTCCGTCAAGTGGAATTTCTTCTGCATAGTTTGTCGGGGCAAGGCAAATTAAAGGTGTGCCAAGGTATGCAATTTGTAAATTGTTTGTACCAGGGAATGCCACCGCCATGGTTGCATTCTTTATCTCGTCAAACGTGTTTTGCTTAACAATGTCTACAAAAAAGTCATCGGTTATCTTTATGAGATCAATTCTATCTCCCTCAATATATTCATAGCCAGCATTTTTTATGCTCTTTGCGTAAATTTCTTTTTTTGCGGTTGGGGCTAGCGGAAAAAAGATAGAGAGCTTAGGAAGTCTTTTATGAAGAAGCTCTGCCACCTTTGGATAGAATGCAAAAGCTCTTTCATATTCAAATGGGCGAGACCCTGGCAAGATTGCAAGCCGAATTTTTGAATTATTGCCTTTTTTTTCTTTTTTTTCTTCAACCCTTGTATCATCTTTTGGTGGCACGGATTTTCCCGTTAACTTCACGCTGTCCAAAATCAAATTTCCTGCCAGCGAATATTTGTCTTGAGGAAGAACCTTTGCAAATTTTTCTGCGGTTTCCCTGTTAGGGACGAAGTAGTGTGACACAAAGCGTTTAAATTTGGGACGCTTAGTATAGATTAACCAGCTATAGCCAGTCTTTATGTGGAGCAGGAACCCCCACATGGGATCTCCACCAAGTTGAAGTATTAGCGGTAAATCACATTGACCTTTTTTAACCTTTATAGTTTTTGTTTTTAAAAATTGCCACATTGTGATAACATCTTGTACTCCAATTGAGAGAGCTGCCTGTCTTTCACCACCACTTGCATAGGGACAAGGGAGAGTAACAGCGATAATTTTTAGCTCTGGAGCGTGTTGCCTCAGGTATAGCACGACTGGAGCCATCCAGCCCGAAAGTTCTCCGGGGGAGTTAACAAGAACGTATAGCATTTTTTTGCCTCTCACGCTTTCACCCTCCTTGCTTGCTTTTGTGAGGTTTTTATAGTAAAATCTACATGAATTTGTGAAGGTATTTTAACATAACGGTATGGATTTTTGTAGAAGGAGTTTATGATGGAAGATACGAATTTTAACGTTGATACGACAGCACAGGAATATTCAGCGAAAGATATTCATGTCCTTGAAGGATTAGAAGCTGTTCGCAAACGCCCTGGCATGTATATTGGTGACCAGGGAGTGAGAGGACTTCACCATCTTGTCTATGAAGTAGTTGACAACTCAATAGACGAGAGCCTTGCTGGTTACTGCGACACTATAGATATTTCCATAAACGAAGGTGACAGTATCACCGTAACAGATAATGGACGTGGTATTCCAACAGAACGCCACGAAACAGGTAAATCCGCAGCAGAAGTTGTTTTAACCATTCTCCATGCAGGAGGAAAGTTCGACAAATCCGCTTACAAGGTTTCTGGTGGTCTTCACGGTGTTGGTATTTCTGTTGTTAATGCCCTTTCAACTTGGCTTGAGCTTACAATTTGCAGAAATGGAAAAATTCACCATCAGCGCTACGAAAAGGGACATCCCGTAACAGAGCTTGAAGTTGTCGGCGATACAGACAAACGCGGAACAAGCGTAACCTTCAAACCTGACGATACAATCTTTACAGAAACGGTTTACCAAGCTGACATCTTGAAAGCTAGACTTCGTGAACTAGCGTTCCTTAATCCACATGTAACGATAAATTTTGAAGATAAACGAGCCGGCAAGGAAATGAAAAAAACTTACCATTTCCCTGGTGGTATCGAATCATTTGTTGAATATCTCAACCGTGATAAGGAACTCCTTTTTAAACCACCTCTAGTTATCAGGGGAGAAAAGGATGACACGGCTGTCGAGGTTGCAATCCAATACAATACAACATACCAGGAAAGACTCTATGGCTTTGTTAACCTCATCAATACAACCGAGGGCGGTACACACATTGCAGGTTTTCGTACAGCCTTAACAAGAGCCATAAACGACGAGGCACGTCGTCAAAAGATATTAAAAGACAAAGATGCAAACCTATCAGGGGATGACCTCAAGGAAGGACTAACCGCTGTCATTTCTGTCAAGGTTATGGAGCCTCAGTTTGAAGGGCAGACAAAAACAAAGCTTGGCAACAATGAAGTTAAGGGCATTGTTGACTCTGTTCTTTATGACGGAATGAAGGCAATATTAGAAGATAGACCGGAAATTATTAAGCCGATTGTGGACACCGCTATCAAGGCTCGTCAAGCACGTGAAGCAGCCAAAAAGGCTCGTGAACTAGTCCGCCGAAAGGGTGTAATGTCCGGCTTGCAGCTTCCTGGCAAACTTGCAGACTGTTCAAACAGAAATCCAGCCGACTGCGAGATATACATAGTTGAGGGAGACTCCGCAGGTGGTAGCGCCAAGCAGGGCAGAAACAGAGAATTTCAAGCAATTTTGCCTTTGCGCGGTAAAATCCTAAATGTTGAAAAGGCGCGTCTTGAAAAGATTTTGGGAAGCGAGACAATAAAGAACATTGTTTTAGCTCTTGGATGTGGCGTAGGTGATGACTTCAAGGAAGAAAAACTTCGTTATCACAAGATTTTCCTCATGGCTGATGCTGATGTTGACGGTGCCCACATCAGGACACTGCTTCTCACGCTTTTCTTCCGTTACATGCCACAGATAATAGAGAATGGTTACCTTTATGTTGCTCAGCCACCACTGTACCGTGTGCAGTGTGGAAAGGATGTAACATACTGCTACACTGAAAAGGAAATGAAAGACGCACAGGGCAGAGCAGAGGGCAGAAAGTGTGAAGTCCAACGCTATAAAGGACTTGGTGAAATGAACGCAGAACAACTTTGGGATACAACAATGAACCCAGAAAAACGCATCATTAACCGTGTCACTGTGCGAGACGCTATAGAAGCAGATGAGCTTTTTGATATTCTCATGGGTGACCTTGTTGAACCACGCAGAAAGTTTATTGAAGAACACGCAAAAGACGTTCAGAATTTGGATATATAAAAATATCAAAAATTTAGCCATAAGCGCTGTGCTACGCACAGCTAACATAAGCGTCAAGGCTATGTCTTGACTTACATAAAGAGTTTTTTTCAGTGGACGAAGTACGCCCTTTATGTTCCTTGTGTTCTTTATGGTTACATACTATTTAGCGGGAGTTCAAATATGAGCATAGGGACAAGAATTAAAACTATAAGGAGAGCACTGGACTATTCGCAAGAATATTTAGCTAAGCAGGTTGACATCAGCCGTGTTTTTGTGCAGTCAATTGAGGTTGGTAGGAGAAATCCTTCCATGAAAACCTTAAAAAAAATTGCTAAGGTGCTTGGTGTTCAGATTCAAGATATTTTGCGAGATTACTCAGACGAAGAAAAATCAGCTAGAATTCAGCTTGAAAGTATCTTTTCTGGTGAAGAAAATATTGAACTTTGGTATAAAAGGCAAAAGTTATCTCGTTCTACTTGTACTAAACTTTATAAAATTATACAGGCTGTTTTAGACGACGAGGACGAAGTCGAATAAATTAGCATATTGAAAAAGGAGAGTCGATACTCTCCTTTTTTTAGACAAAATTTGAATGTGAATGAACGAGATGAATATAATGAATAAAATTGTCGAAGTAAAGAAAATACCGAAGAAAACTTTTTTTCTACCATTCGCAGCCTGCCGTGGCAAATGCGTTTATTGCAATCAAAATGCAATCACTGGAGTACAAGAGATAATATCCCTTGACAAGGTTGCAAATGAGCTTTCGTTTTTAGAAACACCGCACGAAGTGTGTTTCTTTGGCGGTTCATTTTGTCGTTTTCCTAAAGAAACGGTATTTGCTTATCTAGATGCTGTGAAAGACTGTGCCCCAGACGGGAGCACAATTCGCTTTTCAACATATCCTTGCGATTTGGACGAAGAATCATTTAGGCACAGGATAAAAACATATCCACTTTCCTGTGTTGAGTTTGGTATCCAGTCAATGGATGAGACTACCCTTGCCGTAACTCGTAGAGTTCAAGATCCGACAACAATCTTAAAAAGTCTTGAAGTGTTAAAATCAGAAAAAATCCCGTTAGGGGTGCAGCTCATGGCAGGATTGCCTGGACAAACAAAGGAAAGCTCTCTTGCTGATTTGGAAAAATTGGCAAAGGTTAAAGGTAATGAACTATGGGATCTTCGCCTTTATCCTTGCCTTGTAATTTCTGGTACTGTGCTAGAAAAAATGTATAATGTTTCTAGCTACACTCCATTGTCACTGGAACAGGCAATAGACTGGGGGGCAGATTTCTTAAATAGGGCACTTGAATTAGGCTTTAATCCTATCAGGATTGGTCTGCAAGAAACTGACAGTCTTGCAACATCTGTTATAGCTGGGCCACATCACCCTGCACTTGGAGAACTCATCGAAGGGATAGCACTTGCTAGAAGATTAGCAAGGTTAAATAAAGTCAAATGGATTGTCCACAAAAAAGATATATCAAAATTAACTGGTCATGATAACTTTGGTTTTAAGGAATTGGCAAGGCTCACAATGCAAAGCCTTGAAAACACTAAAAAAGATGTAACTTTTATATAAAAGGGAGGAAAAAAATGTATATACCACTAACAAGACAGGAAAAGATAGCAGTCAGAAAACTCTTTACGCCATGGCAGTGTGGTAATATGACCCTGAAAAATCGTTTCTTTCGTGCAGCAACATGGCTTGCCGCTTGCGGGCAAAAAGGACATGCCACAGAGATATCTGCTTCACGTCAATTAGAAGTAGCTCAGGGAGGGGCGTCACTTGTAATTTCAGAATATGCTGCAGTGGAAGAAGCTTCTCTCTTGTCGCCTGGTATGTGGGGTCTTTTTGACGAATCAGAAATTGCTCCATTAAAATCTTTAACAGATAAAATCCACGAGGCAGGCTCGTATTTTTTCGTTCAGCTTGTCCACCTTGGTAATATTGAGACGACGACGGAAAATGACATTGAGCGAATCATAAAGGCTTTTGCCCGTGCCGCTGTCATAGCAAAAGACGGTGGAGCAGATGGAATTGAAATACATGCTGCTCACGGATTTTTACTTAATCAATTTATGTCCCCAATTTTGAATAAAAGAAACGACAATTGGGGAGGAGATGAAAAGAAACGTCTGAACTTCACAAAAGCTGTTTTTAAGGCAATTCGTTCTGCTGTTGGGGATGATTATCCCATCTGGGCAAAATTTAGCATAGGAGAAGGTGTTGATGGTGGTTACACAGAAGAAGAGGGCGTGCGCATGGTGTTGAATTTACTTGACGAGGGCTTAGATGGAATAGAAATTTCCTGTGGCTCTGCACGTTCAATAAAAACAAAACGTCCTTGTATGGTGGGTGTTACACAGGCGACAGAAGCACCTTGGAGCAAATGGGCAAAGCAAATAAAGCAAGCAAGACCAAACAAAACAGTGATCCTAACCGGTGGGCTTCGCACATTAAAAATTTTGGCAAAACTTTTTGACGATGGAGTATGTGACGCCTTTTCGCTCTCTCGTCCTTTTATTTGCGAAAGTGATTTGGTGAACCGTTGGGCAGAGGATGATGATAGGCCGAGTGCTTGCATTTCATGTAATGCTTGTTTTAAAACTGCTAAGGACGGTGCTATCTATTGTCCCGTAATGAAGGATAAAATTGAAGGTGATTGGGACGCGCTATAACACACAGCAATATAACATCCTTCCAGCCTATTCTTATTACCCAATTTTATAAAAATTTTGCATGATTATGTGGTATACTACTTACCTAGATTGGTATTTAACTTTCGAATTTGATTTTGTAAAGGTGTTGCACGATGGAACTTTGGGATATATATGACAAAAACAAGCAAAAAACCGGTCGCACTATGGTGCGAAACGATTGGAATATGGCTGACGGAGATTTTCACCTCTCCGTTTTGTGCCTTGTAAAAACCAAAGACAATAAATTTTTAATTACCCGCCGAGCTTTAGACAAGGAATGGGCGGCGGGGCACTGGGAGATTCCCGGCGGCGGTGTGATGTCTGGCGAAACATCACTTGACACATTCTTTCGTGAATTACAGGAAGAAACTGGCATAAATGCACGCGGCAAGGTTGTAAATCTTGTTTTCTCTTATAAACGGGAAAACCACGAAGCAAAAAATAACTATTTTGTTGATGTTTATTCTGTTACGTTGGATGAAACAGACCGATGTGTATTCATTCAAAAAAGCGAAGTGACAGGTTATAAATTTGCTACTAAACAGGAAATTGAAGATATCGCTTCCCGTGGCGAGTTTTTACACTATGACAGCATAAAAGAAATTTTTGACAAATAGATAGAAGTTGCCTGAAAGGAATATAAGATGGAACAAGAACAACAGAACCAGAACAATAAACAGCAAAATCAGCAGACGACACAGCCTGAGGAAGAAATCTTTCGCCAAAGGAAAGACAAACTGGAACGTCTTCGTACTGAAGAAAATTATGACCCATATCAGCAAGATCACTACGAGGTGGAGCATAATCTTGCCTATGTTAAAGAAAAATTTGGCAGCCTCGAGGAAAATGGCTGGGGCAAAGAAGATATAAAAACTGCTGGACGCATTATGATTCTTCGCCGTCACGGCAAGACAGCATTCGCCACCTTTGCGGATGAAACAGAGACGTTACAAATCTGTTTCAATTTTAATATGCTTGGCGAGGAAAAATATACATTTTTCAAAAAATGGGTAGATGCAGGAGATTTTGTTGGACTTACTGGTGAGCCATTTCGTACGCAAACTGGCGAGCTGACCCTTGCTGTTAAGGACTTTGTGCTTTTGTCAAAAGCACTCCGCCCAATGCCAGAGAAATATCATGGCTTGAAAGACATGGAGCTCCGCTATCGTCAGCGCTATGCAGACCTCATAGCAAATCCAGAGGTGCGCCAGACATTTCGAAAGCGTTCTCGTATAATTTCTACACTTCGTCGTGTGTTGGAAGAAAATGGCACGCTAGAGGTTGAAACGCCGATTCTTTCTGTGGTTGCTGGTGGTGCAAATGCACGTCCATTCGTAACACACCACAACACACTTGACATTGATATGTATATGAGGATTGCAACGGAGCTGCACTTAAAACGCCTTGTGGTCGGAATGATGGGCAGAGTCTATGAGATTGGCAAGCAATTCCGCAATGAGGGTATGGACATTCGCCACAATCCAGAATTTACGAGCCTTGAAGTCTATTGGCCATATGCAAATTATGTTGATATGATGAATCTGACGGAAGACCTTATCGTAGCAGCAGCAGACGAAGTTTGTGGCAGACACATCACCTATTGCGACAAGGAAATCAGCCTTGAAAAACCTTTCCGCCGTGCAACAATGACGGAGCTTGTGAAGGAAGAAACTGGGCTTGACTTTGACGCAATAAACGACACAGAAGCAAAGAAACAGGCAACCTTAAAAGGGCTTGAGATAAAGCCAAGCTACACAAAGTGGGACATCTTGCCACTTTTCTTTGAGGAATTTGTGGAAGAAAAATTGATAAATCCAACATTTGTGATCGGACATCCTACAGTCATTTCTCCTCTTTCCAAGAGGAACAAGAAAAATCCTAACGTGACAGACAGATTTGAGCTTTTCATAAACGGTTGGGAATTTGCAAACGCTTTCTCTGAGTTGAACGATCCACTAGATCAGCGTGAAAGATTTTTGGATCAAGCAAGAAAAAGAACCGAGGGTGACGAAGAAAGCCACCCGTTTGACGAGGACTTTATCAACGCCCTTGAATATGCTATGCCACCAACAGGTGGTCTCGGTGTAGGAATCGACCGTCTTGTAATGCTCCTTACAGGAGAAAAGAGCATTAGAGACGTCATATTCTTCCCAACAATGAAGCCAGTGGAAGAATAACAATATCAATCATAATTTTTGCGATGCAAAAAAATCAAAAAAATGGAGAAGGGACAATACATATGAAAGGAATAATTTTAGCCGGTGGAGCTGGAACAAGGCTCTACCCATTAACGATGGTGACAAGTAAGCAGTTGCTACCTATTTACGACAAACCCATGGTGTATTATCCTCTTTCTACCCTTATGCTTGCTGGCATAAAAGATATACTCATTATCTCCACACCAGTAGATTTGCCAAATTTTGAGCGACTTCTTGGTGATGGTTCTGCTTACGGAGTCAACCTTTCATACAAGGTTCAGCCATCTCCAGATGGTCTTGCACAAGCTTTTATTCTTGGCGAAGAATTTATTGGTGATGATGCCTGTGCTATGGTGCTAGGTGATAACATTTTTTATGGTAATGGATTTAGTAAATCGCTAAAAGCTGCTGTTGCCAATGCAGAAAAAAATAAGTGTGCGACAGTCTTTGGCTACTACGTTAACGACCCTGAGCGCTTTGGTGTGGTGGAGTTTGATAAGGCAGGCAAGGCAATTAGCATTGAAGAAAAACCGAAAAATCCAAAATCAAACTACGCTGTGACGGGACTTTATTTTTATCCAGCTGGTGTATCAAGAATGGCAAATATGGTTAAGCCTTCTGCTCGAGGTGAGTTGGAAATAACAACCTTGAATGAGATGTATTTGGTCAAAGGGGAACTTGATGTTCAACTTCTTGGACGCGGCTATGCATGGCTTGATACTGGAACAATGGACAGCCTTACAGAAGCATCGATGTTTGTGCAGATGATTCAAAAACGTCAAAGTATCGTTATCTCCGCACCTGAAGAAATTGCATTTATGAATGGTTGGATTAGCGAAACAGAACTACTAAAATCTGCTGAAAAATATGGCAAAAGTCCATACGGTCAACACCTCAAGAATGTTGCTAACGGAAGATTGTATTATTAAGGAAGGGAACTGTTACCATGACTATTGTTGTTACAGGTGGAGCTGGATTTATTGGCAGTAATTTTATTTTTCATATGTTAAATAAATATCCTGATTACCGCATTGTTTGTCTTGATTGCTTAACCTACGCTGGTAATTTGTCAACCCTAGCTCCAATTATGGATAATCCAAATTTTAGGTTTGTCAAAGAAAGTATTACTGACAGAACAGCTGTTTATAAACTTTTTGAAGAAGAAAAACCAGACGTGATTGTAAATTTTGCTGCAGAAAGCCACGTTGACAGAAGTATAGAAAATCCACAGGTGTTTCTGGATACAAATATTATTGGAACTTCTGTTTTAATGGACGCCTGCAGAAAATATGGGATAAAGCGTTATCATCAAGTGTCTACAGATGAGGTTTATGGCGATTTACCGTTAGATAGACCAGACCTTTTTTTCACTGAGGAAACGCCAATTCATACGTCAAGCCCATATTCGAGCAGTAAGGCAGGGGCAGACCTGCTTGTGCTTGCATACCACAGAACATATGGACTACCTGTAACAATTTCTCGTTGTTCAAATAACTATGGCCCATATCATTTTCCAGAAAAGCTCATTCCTTTGATGATTGCAAATGCTCTAAACGACAAGCCTCTTCCTGTCTATGGAAAAGGTGAAAATATTCGTGACTGGCTTTATGTTGAAGACCATTGCAAGGCAATAGACCTCATCATACACAATGGCAGAGTGGGTGAAGTTTATAACATTGGTGGTCACAATGAAATGAAAAATATCGACATTGTAAAAATCATTTGTCACGAGCTCGGCAAACCAGAGAGCCTCATTACATACGTTACAGACCGCAAAGGGCATGATATGCGTTATGCAATAGATCCAACAAAAATTCATACAGAACTCGGATGGTTGCCGGAAACACGTTTTGCAGATGGCATAAAGAAAACGATTAAATGGTATTTGGAAAACAGAGAATGGTGGGAGACTATTATTTCCGGTGAATACCAAACTTATTACGAAAGAATGTATGGAAATAGGTAAATCATACAATGAAATATTTTGTAACAGGTGTTAATGGACAGCTTGGCTATGACGTGTGTCGTGAACTTCAAAAGCGCCACATAGATTTCGTGGCAAGCGATATAACACCGGAATATGCTGGTCTTTACCATGACATACTGCCACTTGAATATGTTGCGCTCGATATTACTGACAAGCAGACAGTGGAAAACACCTTGCAAAAGGTCTCACCATCTGTCATAATTCACTGTGCTGCATGGACTGCAGTTGATGCAGCAGAAGATGAGGCTAACAAGCCAAGGGTTTGGGCGGTCAATGTTAGCGGAACGGCAAATTTGGCACGAGTAGCAGCTTCAACCAATGCAAAGATAGTTTACATCAGTACAGATTATGTGTTTGATGGCAGTGGTAGTGAACCGTGGAAAGCTGATCAACAAAATTTTGCCCCACTCAATGTATATGGGGCTTCAAAGTTAGCTGGAGAAAAAGCAGTGGCATCTGAAACAGACAAATTTTTCATAGTTCGCATTGCTTGGGTATTTGGTAAGAATGGGAATAATTTTATCAAAACTATGCTCAAAATCGCCAGAACTCACGACACTCTTCGTGTAGTATGTGATCAAATTGGGAATCCAACTTACACAGAGGATTTGTCACGTCTCTTGGTCGATATGACACAAACGGAAAAATTTGGTTATTATCACGCAACAAATGAAGGTGAATTTATTTCTTGGGCAGACTTTGCCAAAGAAATTTTTGCCAAGGCTAACTTGACTGCAAAAGTTATTCCAGTAACCACACATGAATACGGGCTGTCAAAAGCTAAACGCCCTTTTAACAGCAGATTAGACAAAAGCAAGCTCACCGCAAACGGATTTACTCCTTTACCACATTGGAAAGACGCAATAAAAAAATTCATTATGGAAGTAAAAGAGAACTAATAAGGAGCAAGGCATGGCACAGATTAAGGTAACAAAATGTCCAATAGATGGACTTTATATAATTGAACCTACAGTTCACGGAGACGCAAGAGGTTTTTTCTTTGAAGCATACAACGAGCGAGAAATGGCAGAAGCAGGACTTGATATGCATTTTGTTCAGGATAATCAGAGTATGTCTAAAAAAGGTGTCTTGCGCGGGCTTCATTTTCAGAAGAAGTTTCCACAAGGAAAACTTGTTCGTACCCTTTCTGGTCGTGTTTTTGACGTTGCTGTTGATATCAGACACGGTAGCAAGACCTTTGGCAAGTGGTTTGGCATTGAACTCTCAAGCGATAACAAAAAACAATTTTATATCTCACCAGGCTTTGCGCATGGTTTTATAGTTTTGTCCGACACTGCTGAATTTCTCTATAAAACCACAGATTACTGGCATCCAAATGACGAAGGTGGACTTGCCTGGAACGACCCTACAATAGGAATTGAATGGCCAGAAATTGTTGGAACATATACTGGCAGTGCTAGCCACATTGGCTACACCATGAAAGATGGTACAGCGCTCATTATGGCTGAGAAAGATGAAAAATGGAATGGATTGTCAAATGGTAATAAGGAGTAGGTTATAGACAGCTGATGAAGATAGATGTTGTTTGTCCTTTGTATAAAGCCGAATCGCTTATTGACCAACTTATTGAGGGAATTAAAGGTCAAATTAGCGTAGAACTTTGTCACGTAATTTTTCCAATCACGCAATCTCAAAACGACGAAGAAGTGATTAGGAAAATCACTGAGGCAGGATTTGAGTATTTTCTGTTAAAAAAAGAAGACTTTTCCCACAGTCTTACCCGCCAAAAAGCAATGTTTAAGTTTTGCACAAGTGATATTGTTATCTTAATCACACACGATGTAAAATTCATTAAGCAAGATGCTTTTACCAAACTTGCAGCAGCTATAAAAGATGACATTGTTTTTGCTTACGGACGACAAATTTGCCCCAACAAATCCATTGAGTATTACATTAGGTGCAAGAACTATGGTGATGAATCTGCAGTTGTTTCAATGGATGACATCTCTAGCCGCCAGCCCAACGCATTTTTTGCCTCAGATGCTTTTGCCGCTTATAACAGACATGTTTTCGTCAAACTTGGAGGTTATGGTACAGAAAGTATGCAATTTAACGAAGATACTTTCTATGCAAAAAAAGTTTTAGAGCATGGTTACAAGAAAGCTTATGTTGCGGATGCAATAGTGGAACATTGGCATAATTTCACATTAAAGCAGCTTTATAACAGATATTACGAAACAGGAAAATGGATCTCTACACATCCTCATTTTTTAACTAATAGTGTCACAACTTCAGGTATATCACTTGCATATTACGTGTTTTTGCAAGCATTGAAGGATTTGAATTTCCCTGTTCTATTGACGTTTTTCCCAAACATGTTAGCAAGGTATTTGGGCGTGGAAGCAGGAAAAAGAATGTAGTAACATACCCCCCTGCAAATTAACTTGTTAAAAACGAGGAATTTACCAATGCAAGACATAAAAGCGAAAATTTCTCTTGTTATGGCAACTTATAATGGAGAAAAGTACATTGTAGAGCAATTAGATTCAATAAAAAACCAAACTCGTTCTGCGGATGAGGTAATAATTGCAGATGACTGTTCAACTGATGCAACAGTGGAGATAATTGAAAAATATATTACAGAAAATGATTTATCTTCCTCTTGGCGTTTAGTGGTTAATCCAGTTAACAAAGGCTGGCAAAAAAACTTTATGGATCTCATTAACATGGCAACAGGAGATATCATTTTTCTATCTGACCAAGATGATATTTGTCTTCCGAATAAGTTTGAACGGATGACAGATGTTCTTCTACAAACGCCAAATGCAACCTTGCTTGCCTGTTCTCCAGATACCCATTTTGTGAAGAAGCTGCAATGGCTTGAGCGTTTGGGGAGTATTGAAGATAGACCTTACGGAAAACATGTACTTGAACAAGTGAAATTTGATAGAATTTGGCCACAATGTTATCGTCCTGGGTGTTGCTTTTGCTTCAAAAAGGAGATCATTCCAATAGTAACACAGCTTTGGTTTGAAACTTGTCCACACGATTTTCTTATTTGGGGAACAGCTTTAGCCAAAGGTCAAGTATATATATTGAATGAGCGGTTACATTATTTTCGCAAACATTATGCAAACAACTCTCCAAGTAACGCAAAAAAAATGCAAAAGCGTACCATAATCCTAAATTGGTATATTTCTATTGCTAATACGGTTCTTCAGCATAAAAACGAATTAATACTTACCTCGGATATTGTAAAGAAGATTGAAATTCAACGTAACTTTTATGCAATGCGAGTTAGTGCAATGACTAACAAAAATATTTTTTTACTCCTTTTTCTTTTAGCAAAGTTACATCTTTATCCGAAATACCTTGTTTCTTGGGTTGCAGATGTAATTAGCGCATTTAGATAATGTGGAAAGGTTAGTTTACAATGCAATTATTAAAAATAATTCTTCAAGAAATGAGAAATATTTTGAAAACTAAAATTCTCCGTTTTAAGTGGCGAAAACGGAACAAGCATAATATGACAGAAGTTAAGAACACAGCCAAAGAAAAATTTATTCCTGAAAATGTATCTGTTGGCCACCACACATATGGAGAGCTTTTTGTTTTAACAAGTAATTATGGTGCAAAGCTTAAGATTGGAAACTTTTGCTCCATTGCACCTAATGTTACCTTTGTTCCAATTGCAGATCATCCAACTAACCATATCTCCACGTATCCATTTAAGGTAAAGATAATGGGAAAAGAGTGTGAGGCTATTTCAAAGGGTGACATTGTTGTTAATGATGATGTTTGGATTGGTGCAGGAGCTACAATTTTATCTGGTGTCACCATCGGGCAAGGAGCTATTGTCTCTGCGGGTTCTGTTGTAACAAAAGACATTCCGCCCTATGCAATCGTTGCTGGTGTTCCTGCTCATGTTATAAAATATCGTTTCGACGAGCAAACTATACAAAGGTTGCTTCAAATAGATTTCTCTGCACTCGATGAAAATTTGATTCGTGAACATATGGACGACCTTTATGCCCCTGTAACAAACAAAACAGATTTATCATGGTTGCCACAGAAAGCAACAATGTGGAAAAATTAGAGAACATTTTCTAAAACATACTAAAAATTATTACCATGCTAAAAAAAATTTTTCATTTTTTTACAGATAATTACCAAAGTAAAAATCTTAAAGAACTAAAAGAAATGGTTAAGCATTACGATGTCATTTCTTTCGATGTCTTTGACACTTTAATCAAACGAGATATTCCACAACCCAAAGATATGTATACCCTATTAGAACGTGAATTTGCAATTAAAAATTTTGCTAAAATGAGGGCTGAGGCAGAAAACCAGGCATATAGGAAAAGTGCAAATGCTGAGGTATCACTTGATGAAATCTATAGTTGCTTTGAAAAATGTAATTTTGATACACAGCTTGTTAAGGACAGGGAAAGACAACTAGAAATAGCCTTAGCCTGTCCAAATTTATTAATCCTAGGCATATACAATTACAGCATAGCAAACAAGACTGTTATATTAGTTTCTGACATGTATCTTGACAAGCAAACTATAGAAGCAATGCTTCAAAAATGTGGAATTGTCGGATACCAAAAATTATACCTATCCAGTGAAATTGGCAAGCGAAAAAGTAATGGTGATCTATATGAATTCGTTTTGCAGGATCTTGCTCCTATTCATGATCAGAAAATTTTACACATTGGGAATTCATTCAAAGATGACTTTTGGATGGCAAAAAAAAGTGGAATTGATGCGGTAAAGATTTCAACATTTTATGAACGCACGCAAAAGCATTACAGCTATTCGCATTGCAGTGATAAATTTTGTGCCAGTCTACTTAATACTTTTTTAAATAATCACACAAACGGGAAAAATGAATGGCAATCTTTTGGATATGAAAGGTTGGGTTCCCTCCTTTATGGCTTCAGTGTATGGTTATTGCGTGAAATGAAGGCTGCAAAGATTGACCGTGTATTGTTTTGTTCCAGAGATGGATATATTATTCGCCAGGCATACCAGGCGCTTGGTTATGATAAGATTATTCCTTCAAGGTATTTTGAGGTATCAAGAAGAAGCTTGCGTGTTCCATTATTTCATCAGAACATGTCAATTGAGGATGTAGTAAATTTACTTGAATATTCTCCTCTATATAAAACAATGACACAAATTTTTGATAATCTTGGGTTACGCGCTGATGACTATGAGGATATCATCCCACAATATGGATTTGATAAAACTACACCAATAAAGATGACTTCCCTAGTACATGATAATAGATTTAAAAAATTGTATCGTCACATTGAGAACGATGTTGTTAAAAATGCAGAAGAAGAAAGGCTTGCCTTGATTCATTACCTACAACAAGTAGATTTTACAAATTCCCGTGTCGCTATAGTTGATATTGGTTGGGGTGGGTCAATTCAGAAGTATCTGTGCCAGACTATGGAAATGCTTAATGTTAAACACAATATTTGGGGCTACTATGTTGCTTTGGACAAACGAGCCAAGGTAGTTTTAAGAGAAAAAAAATATAGAGCTAAAGGATATTTAATTGATCACAGAGCATTTCCTCAAACGAAAATGACCTTACGTCCCCTATGTGTATTTTTGGAGCTATTCTTTCTTCATCTAGCTGGTTCAGTGAGACGATATCATTACGTTGAAGGAAAAACTGCTGTTGAATATTATCCAAGTGAGTATGTTGTAAGCGATACTATATATCCTGAATTGAAATATATTAGCGATATACAGGACTCGGCAATTAAGTTTGTAAGAGATTTTGCAATTTCACCACTAGCAACTTTTGTTGGTGTTGATAAAAATGTAATGTTCACGAATTTGTGTAACGCAGCTTCTAAACCTAGTATACACGATGTAAATATGTTCTATCATTTTTATGCTTTAGATGGTGATGTTATAAAGTATTTTGCTGATGCTAAGTCTTTTTGGTACTACGTGTTTCACCCACGGCAATTAAAAAAAGACTTTTTGCTATCCGCATGGAAAACGGGTTTTTTGAAGAGATTAATTTGGTTACCACTACCTTACACTTCTATTTGTGATATGTTTTTCAAGTTGCAATACAGATACTCAGTTGATAAAAAAGAGAGCAGCAATACTAACAAAGGTTAGTATTGCTGCTCTTAGTTTATAAATACGAAAATTGTATGACTCTTGAGCATTCCACAAATTTAACATCTCTTAATGTGGCAGACTTCCATTGCCTGTAATGCTCGCTCGTGGCTTTCGGGAGTAACGCCAGCTGAGCAGGATGCATTAGCAAAAATTGGAGTGTTTGGCATGAAAGTTTTTGCTATCAATGCGTTTGCCATAACACAAATGTCAGTGCAGAGTCCAAGCAATTCAATGCTTTCTACCTTTTCCTTTTGGTTTAGCTTTTGTAATTTTTTGCCAAGTTCCATGCTACCGAAAGTTTCCTTTTCAAGAGCTGGTTCATCTGCGTGGGTTAAGAGCTCTGGCAAGATTTGCCAGCCTTTCGTTCCTTTAATGCAATGTGGCACGGGTAAATTTTTACCTTCTTCTGTTTGCAAATAATCTGCTCCATGTGTGTCTTGAGTAAAAATCTTGTAACCATCAAAATATTTCACACGTTCCAAAACTCTTGGCACTATTGCTACTGCTTCCTTTGTTCCAAGAGAACCATCGATAAAATCATGCTGCATATCAACAATAATTAGGACTTTCATTTTTTAAACCTCAAAATATGGAAATTCGTGATGTTCACTTTTGTTCAAACTTGCCACAGATTATATTTTATTTGTTTTTAGGCCCATGTCAATTTTGTACCTTTTTTTCTCTTTTGTGATAAAATTTAGTAAATAAAATGCATCAGACGGTAAATTTCATGGGACAAAATTTGACTGAAAATAATAAAATATTAAGATGCCCAACATTTGTTGATGTCCACGTTCATCTTCGTGAACCTGGCTTTTGCTACAAGGAGACAATAGCAACGGGAACAGCCGCAGCAAAAGCAGGCGGATACGGAATGGTTTTTGCTATGCCAAATCTTGACCCTGTACCAGATTCATTGGCACATTTGCAGATTGAGTTGGATGCTATAAGGCGTGACGCTGTGATTCCTGTTCTCCCATACGGGGCAATAACAGTTGGCCAAAAGGGAGAAAAAATCGCAGACCTTGAAGATATGGCTCCATATGTTTGTGCATTTAGCGACGATGGTCACGGTGTGCAAAATGACGAAGTTATGAGAGAAGCAATGACAAGAGCAAAAGAGCTCAACCGTGTTATCGTTGCACATTGCGAGGTAAATTCACTTCTCAATGGTGGTTACATTCACGACGGAGAATATGCAAAGCGACACGATCATCGTGGAATTTGTTCTGAAAGCGAATGGAGACAGGTCGAGCGTGACATCGCCCTCGTAGAAGAAACTGGTTGCTCTTATCATGTTTGTCATGTTTCAACAAAAGAAACCGTCGAGCTAATTCGTAAAGCAAAAAAACGTGGACTTGATGTAACGTGTGAAACAACACCACATTATCTTTTGCTTACGGAAGATGATTTAGAGGAAGACGGACGTTTTAAGATGAATCCACCTGTTCGCACAAAAGAAGACAGACAAGCTCTTATCGAGGGTATAATTGATGGAACAATAGACATGATAGCAACAGACCATGCGCCACACACAGCAGAGGAAAAATCACGCGGACTAGAAAAAAGCCCGATGGGAATTGTTGGGCTAGAAACCGCTTTCCCATTACTTTATACATATTTTGTTCGTCGTGGAGTGATAACCTTAAACAAGCTGTTTTGGCTTATGGCTTGGTCACCACGTAAAAGATTCGGCTTGCCTCAATGTGACGAAACAAAAGATTTTTGTCTTTGGGACATTTCAACACCATATAAAATTAACCCTGACAACTTCAAATCAAAGGGGCACTCCACTCCATTTGAGGGCTGGGAAGTGTATGGGAAATTAACAGGATAAGGGGAAATGAAATGTTAAATTTAGAACAGTTAGGGCAAAATGCAGTTAAAGCAAAAATAAAACTGGCAACTCTTACAACAGAGCAAAAGAATAAAGCTCTCTGTCACATTGCGGAGTCACTTGAAAAATATTCTGCCTCTATTATTGAAGCAAACAAGATAGATTGCAAAAATGGAAAAGAAAAGGGAATGTCTGCCGCATTTTTAGACAGGCTCTCATTGAATGAAGATCGTATTCATTCTTTTGCGGAAGGTATGAGAGCAGTTGCTACCTTGCCAGATCCTGTTGGTAGAATTTTGGAAGAAATCACACGTCCCAATGAGCTTTTTTTGCAAAAAATTGCTGTGCCAATTGGTGTTATTGGCATAATTTTTGAAGCAAGACCAAATGTCACGGCAGACGCTTTTGCTCTGTGTTTCAAGAGCGGAAATGCCGTTATTCTTCGTGGTGGGAGTGACGCAATAAACTCAAACACAGCAATCTGCAATGTTATGCGTAATGCATTAAGTGAATTGTCTCTTCCTGCTGACGCAGTTCAGCTCGTTGAGGATACATCACATGAAAGTGCTAAAGAGCTTATGAGACTCAAAAAATATGTAGACCTCATAATTCCACGTGGAGGTAAACGTCTTATTCAAAGCGTGGTTGAAAATGCAACTGTCCCTGTAATAGAAACAGGAGCAGGTACGTGCCACATTTATGTTGATAAGGATGCAAATCTTGACATGGCAACGGATATTGTTTTTTGGGCAAAAACAAGTCGCCCATCCGTTTGCAACGCAGCTGAATGTTTGCTAGTGCATAAGGACATTGCAGCCGTCGCATTGCCACAAATTGCCACAAAATTACAAGAAAAAAATGTTGAATTACGTTGTGACGATACGTCGTATAAAATTTTATTAGGCAAAATTTCAAAGCAGAATTTGACACACGCAGCCGATGACGACTGGGGCATGGAATACAATGACTACATTTTAGCTGTCAAGGTAGTAAACACTATGGACGAAGCAATAGATCACATCAGAAACTTTGGCACAGGTCACAGCGAATGTATTGTGACAGACAGCAAAGAGACGGCTGAAGAATTTTTAACGCAGGTGGATGCTGCTGCTGTCTACCATAATGCTTCAACTCGCTTCACAGATGGTGGCGAATTTGGAATGGGTGCAGAAATTGGCATTTCAACACAAAAATTACATGCTCGTGGTCCTCTTGGGCTCCGCGAATTAACAAGCATGAAATATAAAATTTATGGAAAAGGACAATTAAGATGATTTATGGTTTTATTGGTCTTGGCAACATGGCAAGTGCCATTGTCCAGGGCATGACAAGAAGCGAATATTTCAGAAAAGCAACGCTTGTTGGCTTTGATGCAGATACTGCAAAGATGCAGGCGCTTGCAAAACAGGCAGATCTAAAACCATTAGCTTCGCCAGTGGCGGTTGCACAAGTAGCAGATGTTGTTGTTCTCGCAGTTAAGCCACAAATTTTGTCAAGTGTCTTGGATGAGGAGCTAAAGGCAATCTTGCAAGGTGGCGAAAAGCTAATTGTATCTATCGCTGCTGGCAAAAAAATTGCATGGTATGAAGAAATTTTAGGCAAAAATATTGCGCTTGTGCGTGTTATGCCAAATTTGGCTGCCAAGGTTGGTGCTGCTTGCAGTGCCCTTTGCAAAAATGAAAAAGCAAGCAAATTACAACTTGAAATTGCGCAAAAGATTTTTGCAAGCATCGGAACAACGCATGTAATAGAGGAAAAACTTTTCTCTGCCTTTACTGCCCTTAGCGGTTCGTCTGGAGCCATTACCTTGATGTATATAAATGCAATGGCCACAATAGGAGTTAATGCAGGTTTTACCAAGGACACTGCTTTACTGATAGCAAATGAAGCAGTGATGGGGTCAAGCAAACTTTTGTCAGAAACTGGCAACCGCTTAATGGAGCTACAAGATGCTATCTGTTCCCCCGCCGGAACAACCATTGCAGGAGTACTTGCTGCAAAAAAGTTGGGGCTTGAATCAATAATATTACAATCAATACAGGCCATTATCGATAAAGACATAGATATGGCAAAATAAAATATGTCTAATTGTTGGTTTTTATTTCTTCTACCTTTGCTTTTGCTTGTCCGTCGCTATAGGTTATTTGCAGTACGTCTCCTTTGGCAAGGTCTGTGACACTTGCGATAGCATGCCCATCTTTTTCTGTTATGGCGTAGCCTCGGCTCAAAATCTTCAAGGGCGAGGATGATTCAAGGCGTTTCGCATAATTCTGCAAGATTAATTTTTTCTCGCTTAATTTTCTTTTTACAGCATTGAGTGACCTTTCACCAATCAAGGCCAAATACATTTTTTTCTTAGCCAACTGCCTGTGTAAAATTGCTTCACGACAGGCAGTGTTTAAGCTAATCAAGGTATTTTTTAAAAGAAAAATTCTCTGCTTCATGGTATTTTCCATTGTGTTTTGCCGTGAGAGCAGATATTTTTTTATCTCTTCTCTATCCGGAAAAAGTCGCTCCGCTGCTCCACTTGGAGTTGGAGACGCAAAGTCCGCAGCATCGTCACAAAATGTTCTGTCAATCTCATGTCCTAGTCCTGTAATTACTGGAACAGGACACGAACGAACAGCACGGACAACCTCTTCTTCATCAAAAATATCAAGGTCATCTCTGCTTCCACCACCACGGACAAACATTACAGCATCAAGTAATGGAAGATGTGCAACGGCTCTGAATGCTTTTAATATTGGTTCTTTTGCGTCAAGGCCTTGCATCAAACTCGGTACTATAATTAGTTCTGCTTTTGGAAAACGTAAAGAATGGAGTTTTAACACATCTTGTAATGCTGCACCGGTTGGGCTTGTTATCACAGCTACACGATTTGGCCATGAAGGTAATGAGCGCTTGACACGGGGATCAAATAGCCCCTCTGCTTCCAGTTTTTTGCCTAAGGCGGCACGAAGACGAGACTTTGCACCAAGCCCTATAGGAATCATAACTTCCCCTATGACCTTGTATTCTCCTCGAGGTGCATAGAGGTCAAGTTTCCCCTTTACAGCAACCTGTTCGCCTTCCTTTGGCCAAAGGAGAATTCTGCTTGCATAGCCCTTAAAAATAGCACAAGAGACACGGCTATTTTCCCCCAAAAGGGTAAAATAGACGTGTCCACTTGAATGTTTTTTTAACTCACGCAACTCCCCAGTCACGACAAAATTTGTCAGAGTTGGATGTGCTAAAAGCGCGCCGCGAATCGTCGCGGTTAAATTATCAACAGTTATGGTGTTAGGCTTGTTCAACATCTTTTGCTATTTGTGCCAAAACCCCATTTACAAAACTTGGGGATTTTTTCCCACCAAAAATATGCGTAATTGTAACAGCCTCAGAAATTGCAACAGGAATAGGAACAGATTTTAAAACATGAAACTCAGTTACTGCAACAGAGATAATAGCTCTGTCAACAGGGGCAAGCCGCTCTGTTCTCCAGGAATGATTTAACTCCATACGGAGCAAGTCTTCCGTGTCGTCAAAATGATCCAATGTGGCAGAAAAAAGGGCAAGAGCATTTTTTTTGACGAAATCCTTTTCCTCTTGTGATAGAGAACTCTGTTTTTCTGAAACGTAAAAACTATCTTCCTCTATCATTTCTGCAAGATCGTCAGTCCTATAACCTTTATTTACTATTGTTGCATACACAAGCTGAACAGCAATTTTTCTTGCTATGTGACGAAGTTGGTTTTCTGTCAAGGTACCCTCCCCCTAACTTTTAAAACCATTAATTGTCTGTTGTATCTTCTTCAAAAATTGATCTGTATAATTCTTGCCTTTTGGGGTAACCAAAAACCAAGATACTGCATAGCCCAAAACGGCACAGAAAGCACACCAGAAAATCCCAGCAATACCAAGGCGTCCCAAAATGTAGAGGAGTGCGAAAAGTACCCCCCAAAAGAATGGGCTTTTATAGAACACAAGCTGATCAGTAAGTCTGATAATTTCTTGAATCCCTAGAGAGAAGGAAATACCGGCATTCTCAAACACAGGAGACAAAATTTCCTTGAGTTCTGCAATTCTCGCCTCATCAAAATGCCCCACTTGTAACATACATATAAGGCGAGAATTTTCCGTGTCAAGATAAAGATTTGAAACTTCCTCGTCCTTGTGTAGCTTGGAAGTTATAAAACTTTTTATGGCAGTAAGATTAAGAGCAATATGACCAATTTCGTTTTTTTGCCAAATTATGTGCATTGTCTTTTTCTCCTACACAAAATTATTTTTCTAGTGAGGCTGTATCTGGCTTGGGTTCTTCTTCAAAATAAATGCCTTGAACATAGATGTTTACACTATCAACAGATAGTCCCGTGACTTCTTCGACACGAGTCTTTATGCCCTCTTGGACATCCCAGCAAACATCTGGAATCCGAAGCCCGTATTTCACAAGGACAAAGACATCTATTCTAATAACACACTTACCAGCTTCCTCACAAAAAACGCGTACACCGCTAGACGTCTTTTTACCGTGATAGAGATCAGACATAAAACCACTGGTTGATGGTTTTACATTGGTCACCTTGCTCAAGGTGTCTATTGCAACACTCATAATAACATCTTCAGAAACAGTAATCTGACCTACTTCGTTTGTCTCTTTGTGTTTTTCAATTTCGTTAAAATCAAATTCTTCCGATGGCATTTATTTTTCCTCTTTTCTTTTTATTCGCTATACACGGAGGTCTTGCCACAATATGGGCAGATAAGCTTATCACCATCTTCATAGCTGGTAGCATCAAAATAAAATTTTTCGCCACAATGTGGACAGGTCATCTGGTCAAATTCTTCCATGTCGGAGTTATCCTCTTCGGAAGATTCGTCAGCGAGCTTTTTGCAGCCTTCACATCCGTCACAATTATCCTTATCCTCACAGTCATCACAATTGCTGGTGCAACCATCGCAACCATCGCAATTTCTTTCGAGATCATCACAATCGTCACAGTCGCAGGAAATGTTTGAGTTTTCTCGTTGTTTCATGCTTAACACATCCTGGCTAACAAGGTCAAGAAGATCACTTGTGTCTCGTGCTTCATCTTGCAAAACTTGAATTTCTTCAGTCAAAGTTTGCAAAGTATCAATAAGACCAGCAAGAAATTTTTCTTTGTTCTTATCGCCCTGTGCTAAATTGCAACCGTCGATAAGTCCTCTTAGATATGCTACCTTTGCCTCTGAGCTCATTTGTGTGTCCCCCTTATAAGAATTGAGAGTTGAAATTTGGAATTATGAGTTAAGGTACTTGTATAATTACAATTTGTGTCACGAAGTGACACCCCTTAGCCCGCAATTCTCCATTTTCAATTCACAATTAGCTTTTATTAGTTCTTTGCTCTTTCCAAATATTCGCCAGTTCTTGTGTCAACAGAAATATATTCCCCATTTTCAACAAAGAAAGGAACGGTAACTGCAAGGCCTGTCTCAGTTGTTGCAGGTTTTCCACCACCGGAGGCAGTGTCTCCTTTGAAACCTGGAGGTGTGTCTGTAATCTTCATAACAACCTGATTGGGGAGTTCAATTCCCATAACGCGACCTTCATACATATCAAAGCTAACTTCGAGGTCATCAACAAGAAACTTTACAGCGTCACCCAGGACATCCGCAGTGAGAGTAACCTGGTCATAGCTTTCCATATCCATAAAGACGTAATCTTCACCGTCTCTATATTGATATTGGGCAGGGCGTTCATCAAAAATTATTCTTTCGAATCTTTCGCCAGATTTGAAAGACTGGTCGCATGAAGAACCGGTCTCAAGGTTACGCAACTTACCGCGAACGATTGCACCACCGCGACCCATCTTGTGGTGACTGCACTCAAGTACAACCCACATACCGCCTTCCCATTTAATTTTTAATCCTGGACGGAAATCACTTGTGTCAACTATTTGAGCCATAAAAACGCCTCCATTCAATTTTTCTTACATTCAATTTGTAGCGTGATGATAGCATAAAACAAGTGTTTTAGCAATAAATGTGAAATAATTTGGATAAAAATAGGTAAAAAATTAAGAATTTTTGTTTATTATTTTTGTTTGAATTTTTGCGGTCTTGATGTTTCTATTGCAAACGAAAAGTGAAATTTTATTATCGAAATTCAGTGAGCTCCAAATTTCATCTGCAAATTTGTCGAGGTCTTGAGGAATTGAGACACTTATAGGCTCACCTTCAAAAGAAGGTAAGGGATTTCCATCCGTCTTGTATGTGCTAATAAAGTGTCCATTGCCTGCATAAGGTGCATAAGCAAAATTAAATCTATTGCAAGATGTTCCCTTATCGTCGCTTGACTTCAAAATGTTTATTTTGTAAGAAAAAGTGCCCTTTGCAAAAGAAAGTAACGCACTGATGCGCGGTGTCCAGTTTGGTGAGTCTGGCTCAAATTGGCGTGTCTCTAATGCTGCCTCAAAGTGATAGCCTTTTGACGCAAGCTCAAGTATCGTATCTGTTTGGTCACCGTTTGTGATAACTATGTTGTCATTGTTACAAGGGCAACCAAATTTTGCCATTGCACGATAAATTATCAAACTGGGATCCTGCACATGTGATTCGTCATAAGCTTGTGTATATAGTCCGTCAGGCTTTTCCACAAAAATTCTATTCCTGCTGTTTGCACTACGTCCCATGATGAAATAAGCTGCCATAGCATTCTGTCCATCCTCTGATAAACCAACAATTATGCCACGTCCTGGATATGGGTTACCGCTCAATAAATCTTTGATTTTTATGTTCTCCATTGTGTTCGCCTCTTTCAAATATAATGTTTTAATTAGTAACTTAATTATTATTCTAGCATAAATTAACTTCTTGTGCTAAAATAACCAAAATTATTTACTAAAAATGGGGAAGTAACAATGTTTGAAACATTAAAAGAACTGAACTGGACGCTTATAATCTCATTGATAGTGCTTAGCGCACTTGTTTCCTACGCAGCGGATAGAATAGGACAGAAGTGTGGTAAGAAAAAAATTTCCATAGGAAAGTTGCGCCCTAAATATACATCTCGAATTATTTCTGCACTTAGCGGAATGTTGATCGCGATAGTCACAGTTGCACTGTTGGCAGCCGCATCAACAGAAGTGCGTACGGCCATTTTTTCCATGAAGTTTGTGCAACGTGAAATTAACAGACTTACGTTGGACTTGGACAAAAATCGTAGAACTCTCGATGATACAAAAACACAATTGTTTGAAAGCAACAAGCAACTTGCAGAAAAGCAGACAGACCTTGCAACTCTTTCTCAAGAGATAGAAAAGAAGCAAAAAGAAAATGACGAAATTACTGCATTAAATAAAACATTAAAAGAGCAAACAGAAAAGCTTAAGGGGACCCTTGGTAAAGTTAGGTCTGGTAAAATTGCAACGTTTAGCGGTGAAGTGTTAGCTCAAGGTACAATTACAAGCGGTAGCGTCAATTCACTCAACCATCTCATTGCCGCATTAAAGGATCAAGCACGTCACATGATTTCTGAAAGAACGGGGACAGCCTTGAGTAAAGTTCCAGCACCAAATATTTCTGCTACTTCGCTTCAGTCTTTAAAAGGTACCTTGGCAAAATATCCTAATAAACGATTCTATGCAAGACTTATTGCACAAGACAATTTTGTTTCAGGAGAAGCTCTTGATGCTAAAATTGTTTTCAACAAGTCAAATCTAATATACCATGAGGGGGCTACGTTAAAGACTTTAAAGTTTGCACCTGGGACAGAGCGTCAAAGGGCAGAAAGCATAATCTACTCAAACTTGAAAGAGCTAAACAGAGCTGCAGCATCAAGGGGTGTTTTGCGTGACCCAATTACAGGTAATATTGGTACGCTTGACAGTGAAAACCTTTTCGAGGTGCTGGGAAAAATTGCAGAAAACGACAAAGAAACAACTCTCCTTGTTTTGGCTCATAACGATACCTTCACGGAGGGTCCTCTAAAAATAATTCTTCAAGTTAAGGAATAAAAATAATAAACAAAATAGCCACCCCCAAAGGGTGGCTATTTTTATACCAAAATTACTGAACGCCGGTTGAGCCGAAGCCGCCGACACCACGTTCCGTTTCGTTTATTTTTTTTACTTCCACAAGGTTTGCTTTGGTAACAGTTGCAAAAACTACCTGGGCAATTCTATCACCAACGTGAACCGTAAAGGGTTCACTGTTTAAATTGATAAGGATAATTTTTATCTCGCCCCTGTAATCAGCGTCTATCGTACCAGGTGAATTCAAGACAGTTATTCCATTTTTTATTGCGAGTCCACTACGTGGACGGACTTGTGCTTCCGTGCCTTCTGGTAACTCAAAGTAGAGCCCTGTTGAAATTAAGGCTCTAGCAAGAGGAGCAATTGTTGCCTCTTCAATTGCACGAATATCCATACCACTTGCGCCATCTGTGGCATAGGAAGGCAAGGTGGCACCATTTTCACAACGGATGCGAACTGTAACAGACATCAGTTATTCCTCAATTGGAATGTTATGTTCTTCTGCGCATTCATAACAGATGACAACGGGATTTCCGTTTTCATCTTCTGCCTCGTGGAACAAATCACAACATTCACGAAGTGGTTTGTCGCAAATTGCACAATGTAACATTTTTGTATCCCCCTAAATCAATTCTCAATCTTATTTATTTTTCTTTACGCTAAAGCCAAATGTGCCTAATTGTCTTCCCAATGCATGATATGTGCCGTGGACAAAAGAAACAAGATTTGCCTTTTCAAGGCAAAGACGTCCTTTGCTATCCAGCAAATTCTCTGCAACATTTACTACCTCAATTTTTGCTAGAAACATTGTGTGACTTCCAAGAGAAATTTTTTGTGTTACACGACACTCAAGGTTCAAAGGGCTTTCGTCTATCATGGGACAGGAAAGAACAGAAGACGGCACAGGTGTAAGTCCAAAACTCTTGAACTTATTGGTATTTCTTCCGCTCTTGACTCCAGCAAGATCAGTTGCTCTTGTTAACTTTTCATTAACAAGATTTATTACAAATTCTCCTGTTTCTTCTAGTATTTCGTATGAATGACGCTCTGGACGCAGAGAAATGTATGTCATCGGTGGCTCAGAATTTACAATTCCAGTCCAAGCTACCGTGATAATATTCTTTTTTTCTCCCTGACCAAGGCTTACCATGACAACTGGCAAAGGAAAAAGTTGAGTTCCTGCCTTCCAAGTTTGTTTCTTCACTAAAAACACCTCATAAATAAAATTCCAGTAAATGCACCTCAGAAATACACTAACGAAAATCCCACACGTTATTATGCCATTTGTAGTATATTTCACCAAATAAATCATTAATACAGTACAAGACAATTACTATATCTGGTTTATGTTCTTTTATAAAACTACGTACACTACCATCAAATATACGTAAATCTAGTATGTCTAATTCTTTACATTGGGTTGCTAAAAATGGTGCTACAACATTGGCGAAAGATTCTCTTATAAGCAATATCTTCTTCTCATTATCAGCAAGCAAATTTTCTATGTGTATATATCCTCTAAGACCATAACAATATGCACTATAAGGATTTTTATTATAATAATCTTTTACTTCTATGTGTCTTTTATCATACATTACACTAAAATTACCAACTGTATCTAATCCATATTCTGGTATTACACACCTAAATCGTGTCTTAAAATTAGGATAAATTAGAGATATATCATCAGGTGTTGTGCGTAGTAATGTAAGCTTCTTTCCTCTACTTCCTAAGAACCAATTTTTGTACACTTTTTTGTAATATTTCTTTGGATTCAATAATGATATATTACTTTTAATAATATCATTATCGTTCAAATATTTTACTATTATTCCAGTTGCCCACAGGCCTGTTTCAGGTAGCCAATGATGATCAGTCCTGAAAAATAAATTTGGTAATACTAATCCTTCTTGTTCTACGTTATCACGTATATCTATGTAATTTATTGTATTAGACTTTAAATTCGCTAAAAACTCATTAGCATTTTCGTTTGAGAAGTCGAGACCTTTATAGGTGTTATCGTTTCGGCCTATCTCGTTCGGTGCGTTCACATATAAAAAACCAATATCATGATTTTTACAAAAGTTTGCTAATTCTATAATATTAGTTGCCTTTTCGGCAATATTTCCCCTTTTGAGAAATGTTACTAACTGTCCATCTTGAATTTCAACAACACCATTGTAATCAGTAAGAGCAACAACATTCCACTTGAGGAATCCATCATACACTTTGCTAGCAAAAACTACATTTTTATACATTAGCAATCTTTCACCAGTCCATTTTGAAATTGGTGAAGCGTCTATAGCTATGGCTATCTTAGCAGTTGTGTTACCATCGTCTGTCTTTTTATTAGTAATATGTTCAACTTCAAATGGATATTGCTTTGCCCAATCTATTTCTTCTTTTCTTGACGTTGGCTTTGTAACACCACGCAATTCATCATTGTCAAACAAAACAATCTGCGTAACAATATTATCCACCCCCAATTCATCCACTAAAATATGTGCTGTAAGAGCGCGTATAAAAATACTTCCCATAACGGCAATCAAGATGCCAAAGCAAAGCATCATCATTTTGTTACTAAATTTCACTATCTTCATCCTCATCAAAAATTAAAATAAATAAATGGGTTGTAACCACTACTAATAACTTTTATTAGTGACAATATAAATATAATTGTGCACACCATAGGTTCTACCACATACCAATACTTGTATTTTTTCAACATCCTCATAACTGGTAAAGACAACAATATACCTAAAATTAATACGCTATACCCATTCCTTATGTAGTATATAAATACATTATCAATTACACTTGTCGTATCTATACCAAACATATTACCAATATATTTTAGCCCTTGTTCAACATTAATTGCTCTAAACATTGCAAAAGTGACTAACGTGGCCATCCAAACATACACGTGGGATAAAATTCCTAGTTTTTTTGTAAAACCGATTAATTTTTCTAAAAGCAATAGTATAAAATAAAGTAACCCCCAACACAAATATGTCCAATTAGCACCATGCCACATTCCGGTTAATGCCCATATCACTAGCAAATTTAATCCCCATCTCAGCTTTGTAACACGACTGCCTCCAAGCGGGATATAGACATAGTCTCTAAACCATGTACCTAATGATATATGCCATCGTCTCCAATATTCAGTAATACTCTTGGCTATGTATGGATAATTAAAATTTTCATCAAATTCAAAGCCAAACATCTTGCCCAGTCCTATTGCCATATCTGAATAACCTGAGAAATCAAAATATATTTGTATCGTGTATGCCAGGGTACCTAGCCATGCAGTTGCAACAGATAAAGGCACATCAACATCAAATATATTATCAGCTATTATTGCCACATAATTAGCAATTAGAACCTTCTTGGCTAAACCATAAATAAATCTTTGCATTCCATTGCAGAACTCATTTACACTTTCTTTACGATACATTATCTGATGCTCTATAGTATCATAGCGTACTATTGGTCCGGCTATCAACTGAGGAAACAGTGCTATGTATAACCCAACATTTAAGACATTGCGTTGAGCATGTGCTTTTTCATAGTATATATCAAACAAATAAGACAACAACTGAAAAGTAAAGAAAGATATACCAATCGGTAAAGCGATATTTATCCATGAAAAATTTTTACTAAACAATAACCCTAATTGCTGTGCAATAAAAGTAAGATACTTAAAAATAAATAACACAAAAACATGAAAACCAGCACTGATAGTTAGTATTTTTTTCTTACTAGCCTTGTCCTTACTATCTTCAATTTTTAGACCAGCATACCAACCAATGACTATGGATAGCATCATCAAAAATACAAATAGTGGTTCTCCCCACGCATAAAAAATTAAACTAACAAGAAGTAAAAATATATTCCTAAAATTTCTACTTTTAAATATTGGATTGTAATATATTAATACAACTAGAGGCAAAAAAAGGAATAAAAACTCTGTCGAGGAAAATACCATTTATCTCTCTCCTATTTAACAAATCATACATGGGCAAAGGGGAAAAGTTGTTCTAAGTTTGTTTCGTTACAAAAAAGCCTTTCACCCGTTTGGTGTAACTCTGATGACCATTATACAATATTTTGTGTTTTTTTCCTTTTTTTTGATAAAACTATTCTTTTTTTTTACAAATTAGATTAGAATACAATAGTTTGTTTGAAATAATTTGTTAGGGGCTTTTATAGAGTCATGATGAACAACAATGATATAGGTATTAGATTAAAAAAAACAAAGAATTTGTATAGCAAATTTTTCACATTTGCGATTTGTATTCTAATCCTTTGTCTTGCCTGCAGTGTTTCTTTTGCAGCCAAAGCAAAGACAAAAAAGAGGATTTACAGACCACGCATGCGTATTGCTGTATCAAATTCTTTTTTATATGATGTTGCAAATTTCATCATAAAGCCAGAAATTTTTAGCGTTAGAAACATTGGTAATGGTACCCCTGGTGGAAGCGACATTTTTATCACAATGACAAGCAACCAAAAGCGCTTTGCCTCTCGCAGCAAATCCCTAACCTACTTTGCTACAACCGTAGATTATGATGGCTCACCGTGCGAATATGATTACTATGATTCGTCTAAAATTCCATACATCATATTAAACACTATGAAAGCTATCTCTGCCCATGACAAAAACAATTATCTACATTATCAAAAACGTTTGGCAATTTACCAATCCATACTTGATAGCACACTACAAGTTGGAGAGAAACTTTTGAAAAATATAACACTGCTTGATCTTACAGGTCATACTGGTTATATATTATCCTCTTGTGCAAAAAGATGTGTGAAGCCGCCGAAGGAAGTTGTGCCTGCGTGGAAAAATGGCGATATAGAGCACTTACAGGCCACAATAAAACAAGCAAATTTGCGAAATATGCTGATAGTAACAGATTTTGCAACAGATCCTATTATTGTGGAAAATGTAAAAAAACTTGCGACAAAGCATTTTCACATGACAGGCTATGAGGGAGGTTCATTTTCTTCATACTTAGCAGAGAATTTTGGTGTACTAAGGGACTTATTGGCAAAACAAACAGAAATGGAGAAGGTTAATGGATCCAGCAAGACTAAACAGCAAAAAACTTACAAAAGAAGATAGAAAAAAAATTTTTTTTATATGTACGCTTATGCTTTTTCTACTTTCTACGCCATGTGTGGCACAAGCAGATGTAGAATTGACTGCTAACTATATAAAATATAATATGGAAAACGCTACTGGCGTGGCAAATGGCAAGGTCCATATAACGCGTGGAAAAGATTCCATAAAGGGCAATAGTTTAAAGGCTGATTTTAGGAATGGTATTTATATTCTAGAAAAAAATATAAATGGCTTTTTTGCAGAAAAAGATCTATATTTTTCCGGAGACCATCTGCATTGGACACACTCAGATGACAATGACGTATTAAACTTGACGGGAAATGTGCGTTTTGTACATAAAACAAAAGCGATGGACTATGATAGCCCGACAAAGACAAAAATCTTTGCAGATGTTGTAACCGGTACAACAGCGACAATGGAAACGAAGTTGGACAAATTTGTTCTTACCGGTCCTGTTAAGGCTGATATTGCCTCGCAACGCACTAAAATTTTTGGAGATAATCTGGTCTGGGAAAGAGCCGGGGAAGAAAAGCTTAACGTCGATGGTAACGTCCGTATCGAACGAATAGCGCTCAAAGCATCTTCAAAGAAAAAACAACTTGTTACTGATACCTTGACAGCAGAAAAAGCTTTTTACTTAACACAGAAAGATTTTATACGTCTTGAAGGAAACGTGAAGGGTAACATCCTTTCACAAGATGCAACGAGTTTCTGTGATACCTTGACGTGGCAAAAAGAATCTGGCCATACCACTGTTGAAATGCAAGGCTCGTCACAAATTAGTCGCTTTGATGGACGCGAAACCTTAACGTCTGACAGAGCAAAATACATGGAGCTTGGCGAAGGTTACGAGCTTGAAAATAATGTTGCGGTAGTTACAGAGACACGTCATATAAACTGTGACAAGTTTATTAAGCACGGTAAATATTTCAAATGCTTTAATATTACGCGTTTTGAGGACGTGAAGCAACAATATAATGTGACGGGAGAAAAACTTGTTGGTACAATGCAAAAAAACTTAAAGACCAATGAGGATGAAATTGCTGAATCAACTCTTACAGGTAACGTTTATTTTGAGTTTACAAATAAGCAAAATCAGAAAAATGTCATAACCGGTGACGAGGCCTGCTACACTAAAGCAGATAATACCGTTACTGTTACAGGAAATCCCTTTGCTACGAGAAGTGATGGCAAAACGGTAACGGCAGACCGTTTTCGAGTGAATCTGGCCACAAAGGTTTATTATGCGGAAGGTAATGCGCATCTCGTTTATATCAAAGAAAACGAGAAAAAAGATGAAGCTGGTAAAACAAAGGGTAAAAAGAAAGAGCGAAAAGAAGTATTTGAGGACGATCAGACACTGTAATTATTATTAGCGAAGGGACAGAAGACATGGAACAAATGATAAAGCAAACAAAGCAGTTATTAAAGGCAGAAAACTTGGTTAAAAATTTTGGGGAGAGACGTGTCGTAAACAATGTTTCCCTAGAGGTTAGAGCTGGTGAGGTTGTTGGACTACTTGGTCCGAATGGCGCTGGAAAAAGTACCTCCTTTTACATGATAACAGGACGTATCTTACCAGACGCTGGTATTGTTACACTTGATGGTGATGAACTAACAGGGCTTCCAATGTATATGAGAGCACGCGCTGGAATAGGCTACTTGCCACAAGAGGCATCAATTTTTCGTAATCTTACTGTACTTGAAAATCTTGGACTTGTCTTTGAAGAAAGTGGCATACCCCAAAAGGAAAGAGAGGAAATCATAGAATTTCTCCTGGAAGAATATGGTTTAAGACACTTGAAGCAAACAATAGGTGTTGCCTTATCAGGTGGCGAAAGGCGCAGAGTCGAAATAGCAAGAGCTCTTGCAGTCCAACCTTCTTTTATCTTGTTAGATGAACCATTTTCTGGCATAGATCCTATTGCAGTTGCAGAACTTCAGCGCATCATAAAGAAATTAAAACAAGACGGTTACGGCATACTCTTAACCGACCATAATGTGCGTGAGACACTTGCAATTACAGACAGAGCATATTTGATTTATGAAGGCAAGGTGTTCCTTGAGGGAAAACCATCAGAAATAATTCATAATCACGAAGCTAGGGTCAAGTATCTTGGCGAAGGTTTTACGTGGTAACTAAATTTTTTTTGTTTTCGTTTTTTAGGGGGCAAACTAATGACAGAATTTGAATTGAAATATGGCACAAACCCAAATCAAAAACCTGCGTCTATTTTTATGAAAGACGGATTCGATTTACCAATAGAAGTCTTGAATGGTCGCCCAGGTTATATAAACTTTTTGGATGCCTTTAACTCGTACCAATTAGTTCGTGAGTTGAAAGAAGCAACAGGTCTTCCGTCTGCTGCATCATTCAAACACGTTTCCCCCGCCGGTGCCGCTGTCGGAACACCACTGACAGAACTCGACCGCAAGATGTATTTTGTCCCAGAAGGGCTTGAACTTTCTCCAATAGCTTGTGCCTATATCCGTGCAAGAGGGGCAGACAGACTCTGCTCTTATGGTGACTGGGTTGCCCTTTCTGATACTTGCGACAGTGCCACAGCAAACTACTTAAGACTGGAGGTATCTGATGGAATTATTGCTCCGGATTACACGTCGGAAGCTTTAGAAATTCTGAAGACTAAAAAAGGTGGAAAGTACAACGTTGTCAAGATAGATAAAAATTACATTCCACGTGAAGTTGAGGAAAAGGATGTCTTTGGTATTACATTCCGTCAAGGCAGAAACAATTTCAAAATAAACGAAGAACTTCTTAGAAACATCGTTACAAAAAACAAAAATTTACCTAAAAATGCTGTAATGGATCTAATTATTTCTTTAATTACCTTAAAATACACACAGTCAAATTCAGTTTGTTATGTTAAGGACGGACAGACAATTGGCGTTGGTGCAGGTCAGCAAAGCAGAATTCACTGCACACGTTTAGCAGGAAGCAAAGCTGACAATTGGTATTTAAGACGCAGTGAGCATGTGCTCAATTTACCATTCTTGGATAATATTAAACGTCCAGAGCGTGACAATGCGATAGACGTTTATATTAGCTCTGAATGTGACGACGTTTTACGTGACGGTGAATGGCAAAAGGTCTTCAAAACAAAACCAGCTCCATTTACAGAACAGGAGAAACGTGATTTTATTGCAACACAAACTAGTGTAACCTGTGGTAGCGATGCCTTCTTTCCGTTCGGTGATAACATCGAAAGAGCCCGGAAAAGTGGCGTATGTTTCGTAGCAGAGCCAGGTGGAAGCATTCGTGATGACAACGTTATAGAGACAGCAGATAAATATAACATGGTAATGTGCTTTACAGGAATGAGACTTTTCCACCACTAATCTTTTAATATTTAGGAGACTGACGAGAATGCAAAATATTTTGTTAACCGGGGGCGCGGGTTACATAGGTAGCCACATTGCAGTTGAACTTATAAATGCCGGATACTTTCCTGTCATAATAGATAACCTTGCTAACTCAAGTGAAAAGTCCGTTGAAAGAGTTGGTAAAATCACTGGTGTAACGCCAAAATTTTACAGGGGTGATTGTCGCGACGAGAAATTACTTGACAAAATTTTCGTTGAAGCACAGATTTCGTGCGTTATACACCTTGCAGGACTCAAGGCAGTTGGAGAGTCCGTTGAAAAACCGCTTGAATATTACGACAACAACTTGAATGCGACAATAGCTTTGTGTCGTTCTATGAAGAAGGCCGGAGTAAAGAATTTTATTTTTTCTTCATCTGCAACGGTCTACAATTCAAAGAACCCTATGCCTCTTTCGGAAGATTCCGTCACTGGTGGTTGCACAAACCCCTACGGTTGGACGAAGTACATGATAGAGCAAATTTTGAGCGGTGTACAAAAGGCAAACCCAGATTGGTCTGTTACGCTACTTCGCTATTTTAATCCAGTTGGTGCACATAAAAGTGGTTTGATTGGTGAAAACCCAAGGGGAATTCCAAATAATCTGATGCCGTTTATTACACAGGTTGCCACAGGCAAAAGAGAAAAATTAAATATTTTTGGCAACGACTATCCAACAAAAGATGGTACATGTATTAGAGATTATATTCATGTTCTGGATCTTGCTAAAGGACACGTTAAGGCAATAGAATATACACTAAATCATAACGGTGTTGAGGTATTTAACTTAGGCACAGGACAAGGTTACTCTGTGCTTGATATGGTTGAGGCATTTCAAAAAGCAAATAACATAAAGCTTCCATACACCTTTGCACCACGTAGAGCTGGTGACTTGACAGAATGCTATTCAACTCCTGCAAAGGCGAATAAAATTCTAGGTTGGAAAGCAGAAGAGACACTTGAAACAATGTGCGCAGACAGTTGGAATTGGCAGAGACAAAATCCAAATGGCTATGAAGAATAGCATTAGAAAACAGCAAAATCTAAAATGATCTATTGGATGCTAAATTTTAGAATGAGAGAGTTCGATTATCTTTGACTGTGAAAAGATTCCATAAATTAAAGAGAGGTACAAGCCTATGACAACAAAACGGAATTTAACTCTTTTGACAGACCTGTATGAACTTACCATGATGCAGGGTTATTTCAAGAATGAAAAGAGGAACAAAATAGCCGTCTTTGACGTTTTTTATCGTAAAAATCCACTAGATGGTGGATATGCCATTTTTGCGGGGCTTGAACAGGTAATAGAATATGTCAAAAATTTGCATTTTGACGAAGATTCTATTAATTATCTTCGTAGCCTGAATCTTTTTGGAGAGGATTTTCTTGATTACCTTGCAAGCTTTCGTTTTACTGGCACGATTTATTCTGTGCCAGAGGGGACTGTGATATTTCCGTCTGAGCCTATAGTCAAGGTAATTGCTCCAGTAATGCAGGCACAACTTGTAGAGACAGCAATATTAAACATTATAAATCACCAAAGCCTCATTGCAACTAAAGCTGCTCGTGTGTGTCATGCGGCTGGTGACAAACCAGTTTTTGAATTTGGTGCTCGCCGTGCGCAAGGACCAGACGCTTCCATTTATGGTGCAAGGGCAGCGATAATTGGTGGTTGCCTTGGAACGTCCAATGTTATCTCAGGTCAAATGTTTGATGTGCCGTTAACTGGAACAAATGCTCATGCTTGGATGATGAGTTTTGACACAGAACTTGAGGCTTTTGAAGAATATGCAAGAATCTATCCAAAAGGTTTTACATTCGTTGCTGATACATACGACACCTTGAAAAGCGGTGTGCCAAATGCAATAAAGGTTTTCCAAAAATATAAAGATAAAGGTGAATTACCTGCCGTTTATGGTATACGTCTTGATTCTGGTGACCTGGCGTACCTTTCAAAAGAAGTTAGAAAGATGTTCGACAAAGCAGGGTTTCCCGACGCACGCATAATTGTAAGTAATGACCTTGACGAATTTTTGATTCATTCACTAAAGACACAGGGCGCAAAGGTTGATGTTTGGGCTGTTGGAACGCATCTTATTACATCAAAAGATTGGGCATCTTTCGGAGGAGTTTACAAGCTTGCTGCGATTGAAAATGACAAGGGAGAATTAACGCCAAAAATAAAGTTTTCGGAAAACATCGAAAAAAATACAAACCCAGGTAATAAAAAAATCTTCCGTATCTATGACAATGAAACTGGGAAAATTAAGGCAGATCTAATTTGTCTGGCAGACGAAACCTTGAATGAATCAGAGGACTTGCTGCTTTTTGACCCGATGTCTCCGTGGAAAAAGACGTGTCTTGATGGTGGCACATATAAGGTACGTGAGCTTCTTGCGTGTATTTTTGACAAGGGCAACTGTATTTATAATAGCCCAACAACGAATGAAATTAAGGAAATTTGCAAAAAAGAGAAGGCAACCCTTTGGGACGAAACCAAACGCTTTGCAAATCCGACACCCGTTTGGGTTGATTTATCACAAAAACTATTTGATTTAAAAATGGACTTATTCAACAAAAACGCAAAGCATAAATATCATTAGTAAAAATTATAATGGAGGTTACTCATTGTCTGAGTAATCTCCTATTTTGATTATTAAACATTTCCTATCGTAAAAGCAAGCAGTATTTTTGCATAAATTACTAGACAATTTCTTATAAAGGTATATAATCCTTATTAGGACAAGTTACTAATTAGGAGCAAATTGGCAAACATGGAAAGGCGAAGCACGATTCAAAAGGAGCTTATTCTAAACACTGTAAGAGGGCTGAAAACTCATGTCACAGCAGATTATGTTTACGAAAATTTGGCAAATAAATATCCGAGTATTAGCCGTGGCACAGTTTACAGAAATCTTAATATATTGTGCGAAGAAGGTCTAATAAAAAAAGTTAAAACATTATACGGAGCCGATTATTTTGATTTCTCACTTCACGACCATTATCACGTAAAATGTGTTTCCTGCGGGAAGATATCTGATGTTGATATGGAAGATCTGCCAGACATATTACCCAAGATTACTGACAAGCATGGTTATGACATTTGCAGTTACAATTTGTTTTTTGAAGGTTATTGTCCTAATTGTAGAAAGGAGCAGAAGTAATGGCAAACAAATATGCAGGCACAAAAACGGAAAAGAATTTAATGGAAGCATTTGCAGGAGAGTCTCAGGCAAGAAACAAATATAGCTATTTTGCTTCCAAGGCGAAAAAAGAGGGCTTTGAACAGATTGCGTCCCTCTTCCTCAAAACGGCAGACAACGAGAAGGAGCACGCAAAACTATGGTTCAAGGAACTAGAAGGAATTGGCGACACAAAACAAAACCTCGCAGCTGCGGCAGATGGGGAGAGATTTGAGTGGACAGATATGTATGACAACTTTGCAAAAACCGCCGAAGAAGAAGGTTTTACAGATCTTGCAGCCAAGTTTAGAGCCGTTGCTGCAATCGAAAAGACGCATGAAGAAAGATATCGCAAACTCCTCAGGAATATTGAGATGAACGAAGTGTTTGCAAAAAGCTCAGTCAAAATTTGGGAGTGTCGCAATTGCGGCCACATTATCGTGAGTGATAAAGCTCCTCTTGTGTGCCCAGTCTGTGCTCATCCACAAGCATACTTTGAACTTAGAGAAGAAAATTATTAAAGATAGTGCTCATTTATAAAGGCCTTAACCATTATTGGTTAAGGCCTTTTTGTTGTGTGATTAAATTGCTCTTGCTGGCATTGCTTTTTATTGCACAAAACTGAAACTATGCTATAATACACCGATTTTATACAGAAAATTAACTAGTAAAAAAGCAAAAGGGAATGACTATAGTATGAATAGAGAACCAAAGGGAACACGAAATATAGGTGGGGCGGAGGCAGAAGCGATAGAAACAATTAGAGGAAAACTTTTGTCCTTCTTGGCTCGTCATGGTTACACAAGTTTTAGCCCTGCTGGCTTGCAAGGGGCAGAAGATGTGTGGAAAAATCTCCCATCGTCTGTTGCTAAGAGTGCAGTCCCTGTGATGTCGCCGTGGGGCGAGAGTTGCGTGTTGCCGAGAGATAACACCCTTTCTGCCGTTTCTTATTTGGCGTCTCATTTTGATAGGAGTGAATTACCACTTCGTATTTCCTATGCTTCACGAATTTACAGCGTTCCACAGCTCTCAAAGGATAGCATTGAAGAAAATCAAATTGGTGCTGAGATTTTTGGTGCACCGGCAAAATCCGCTGATGCAGAAATCGCTACACTTTTATTTGATATCTTGACACATCTAGGCATAGACAATCCATACATTGTCTTTGGCGATGTTTCTGTTGTGGTGTCTATTCTAGATAAATTGCCACGTGAGCTTGCAGGTGCAATTTATTCTGCTTTGGAAAAGAGATCCTTTGTGGAATATAATGCAGTAATTTCCCAAAACAAAGATAAAATTAGTGGCGAAATTTTGCCATTTTTGGAGAAATTAACTGACCTGCGTGGCGGAAACGAAGTTTTGTCAGAAGCAAGCAACCTCCTTGGCGAGAGTGATGCTCTTAAATATTTAACATCACTTTCAAATGTACTTTTTCTCCTTGGTTTCAATCATGAGGTTCGTTTTGATCTTAGCCTTGTAAAAGACCTTGGATACTATAATGGTGTTATCTTTAACGTTTATACGCATGATGGAACAGCTCTTGGTTCTGGTGGTAGATATAATCCAGATTTTATCCGTGAGCATTTGTCTTGCGAAGCTGTCGGCTTTGGACTTAGCTTGAAGAAATTGGCAGCCGAAGCGACAGTGGCGTGTTCGCACCCAAATGTATGCATTTTTGCAGGTAATGCAACTATCGCAGATGTTATGTCTGTTTCCCGTCAAGTGACACGACCTCAAGTGATTTTTTGGAAAGAGTGTGACGGAGGAATTAACGCTACAATCAATAGGGCTATTTCACTTGGTTTTAAGGACTTTGTAGATGTTGAGCATGGTCGAGTGTATGATCTTGTGAACAAGAAAGAATTGAAAATTCCAGATTATATAGCCTTTTCCTCAAGAACAAAGGAGACAGTATAATGTTAACCATAGCACTTCCCACCGGTAGATCACTGGATAACTGCGTAAAAATTTTGGAAACAGCTGGGCTTCCAGTTGAAAAATTAAAAGACGCGAAACGAAATCTTGTCATTGAGGAGGGAGTTTACAAATATTTGCTTGCAAAACCAACTGATGTACCATACATTGTTGAATGGGGAGGGGCATCACTTGGCATTGTTGGAAACGATGTTACAGAGGAATCAAATGCGCGTCTTGTGCATATTGCAGACACTGGACTTGGCAAATGCGTTATGGCAATTGCAGCACCAGAGGAAAGTTTAGAGCGTTATGAGATTGCAGGAAATGCGAAGAATCTTGCGGGGCTTCGTGTTGCTACAAAATATGTGCATCTGGCAGAGAGAACCTTCAAGGAACTTGGCATACAGATAAAAATCTTGAAATTAAATGGTTCTATAGAGCTTGCTCCTGTGCAAGGAATAGCAGATTGTATTTTTGACGTTGTGCAAACTGGTGCAACCTTAAAAGCAAATGGACTTGCTGTTGTAAAGGAGACTCTTGACGTTTCGCTTCATGTTGTTGCGCGAGAATCTGCTGTTGAAATAAATGAGCCGCTATTTGCAAAAACTGTAATGGCTATAAAAAATAGTTTGTAGGTGGTAAAAAAGATTAAAAATAAAACTGTGCTGATGACACATGATTTTGTAATTTTTGTGTCCTTGGCGTAGCGGAAAGGATGGTCAAAAAATGGAAAAAATAGTTCGTAATACAAAAGAAACGCAAATTGAATTTTTTCTTGACCGCAAAAATTTGACACGGCAAATTGAAACTGACTGTGGTTTTTTGAGTCATATGTTAGATTTATTCATGGCTCGTGCAGGGTTGGGATGTCAGATTATTGCTAAGGGTGACGTTAAAGTGGATTATCATCACCTTACAGAGGACATGGGCATAGTGCTTGGCACGGCTTTGAACACCTTGGCAAAGGAAATTTTGGCGCAAAACTCGATAAAACGCTACGGGCATGCACTACTGCCAATGGACGGAAGTTTAGCACTCGTTGCTCTCGATTTTTCCGGTAGAGGTGGCTACTATTTTGACGGAAGTTTCCCAACGCAAAAATGTGGGGACTTTGACGCAGAGCTTGTGAACGAGTTTTTTAACGCAGTAGCAAGGAGCGGAAATATAACCTTGCATATGCAGATTTTGGCAAGCGACAATAGTCACCATGTTGCAGAGGCAATGTTTAAAGGTTTTGGTCTTGCTGTGAAAGAGGCACTTGAGGCGACGAACACGGAAACATCCACGAAAGGCGTTTTACTATGATAATTTTACCTGCCATTGACCTTTTTGGTGGTGAAGTTGTTCGCTTAGAACAGGGTGATTATGACAGAAAAAAATCTTACAACAAAAATCCTTTAGATATTGCAAAAAGCTATAAAGATACAGGTGCAACAAGCATACATATAGTTGACCTTGAGGGGGCAAAGGAAGGACATCCTTGTCACCTGCCTATTTTGGAACAAATTGCAAAGCTTGGACTCATCATCGAATGGGGTGGAGGTTTACGTACAAAGGAAGCGATAAAAAGCACAATTGAAAGTGGTGCAGCCCGTGTCATGGCTGGAAGCCTTATTTTTAAGAATTTTGATGCAGCACGTGACTTAGCAGAAGCATTTGGAAGCCATATTATGGCTTCTGTCGATGTTAAGAACGGACGAGTTGTTCATTCTGGTTGGCTCGAAACAACCGATCTAACGCCACTTGTAGCATATAAAAAATTGCGAGAAATGGGCTTTACATCTTTTCTTGTTACCCAGACAAAATTTGATGGTTTGCTTTCTGGAACTGATGCGGAATTTTATTCGCCATTGATAGATAACGACGTAAAAAGTGGTTGCGTGTTTATTGCTGCTGCCGGTGGCGTAACTAATTTGTCTGATGTTGAAAATTTGAAAAAATGTGGACTTTCAGCTGCAGTTATAGGAAAAAGCTTATATGAGGGGCGTATTAGTCTACAGGAAGCGCTTGCGGTTGCGAGAAGGTAAACTCGGAGCTATCAATTAGATCAAGTCTAGGTCTATGCTCTGTATTTAGTTTGAAAAGGAGAACAAAACAAATGCCAATAAACGAAATTGAAGAATTAAAAAATAGCTTTATTGAGAGTTTGGCACCGATAAAAATATATTTGTTTGGCTCCTTTGCAGAGGGCAAACAAACTGAAAATAGTGATTTTGACTTTTATATTGTTGTGAATGACGGTGAAAAAGATATGATTTCGCTTACAGCCAGAGCATATAAGGCTATTCGTCATAAACAGAAAAGATCTGTTGATATCATTGTTAATACAACAAAAACATTTGAGGATAAAAAAAATAAAGTAATGACGGTAGAGAAAGAAGTTTTACAGAAAGGAGTTCTTCTGTATGGATAATGATGCAGAAATCTGGTTGGAATTTGCAAAGACAGATTTGGGTGTTGCAAAGCATTTGAACAGTCAATACTATCCAAAACCGTTTGAGATTGTATGTTATCATTGTCAGCAAGCTGCTGAAAAAGCGATAAAGTCAATTATGATTGCGTGTAATGCACAAAGTGACATTCCTCGCAAGCATAATTTATCATTTTTACTTGATCAAATAGAAAGTAAGATTGATATACCTGAAAAATACTATGATTACTGCGATATGCTTACACCTTATGGTATAGCTGTAAGGTATCCCAATGGGATATTATTTCTTGAAGAAAGTCATGTGCAGGATGCCATTCACTATGCAGAAGAAATTGTTGAATGGGCAGAAAAAATAATTCTTGAAAAGATTTAGAAACATAATGATGCTATAAATGGAGCAAGAATAATGGATTTATCAAAAATAAAATTTGATGATCATGGGCTTGTGCCTGTGGTTGTGCAGAGTGTTATAGATGGAGAAGTTCTCATGGTTGCCTGGGCTAACGAAGAAGCCTTAAAAAAAACCGAACAGCTTGGCGAGTGTGTGTTTTGGTCTCGTAGCAGAAAAGAAATTTGGCATAAAGGTGCAACCAGTGGAAACACGATGAAGGTGAGAGAGTTTCGTTCCGATTGCGATGGAGATACAATTTTGGCGCTTGTTGAGCCAAGTGGGCCAGCTTGTCATACAGGAGCAAAAAGTTGCTTTTTTAACGAGCTGTTCACCTGTAAATAAAAAGCATAAAGATTTTATAATTTTTTAGATTTTGGAGGCACATATTATGAAAAAGGTTCAGATTATTCCTTGCCTTGATATGAAAAATGGTAGGGTTGTTAAGGGAGTTCAGTTTGTTGAGTTGCGCGATGCAGGTGACCCTGTAGAGTGTGCTTTGTCCTATGAAAAGGCAGGTGCTACCTCTCTTGCGATGCTTGACATCTCTGCTACAAATGAAGAAAGAAAAACTCGCCTTGAATGGGTTAAGGCAGTTACAAATGCAGTGAAAATTCCTGTTACGGTTGGCGGTGGTATTTCCACATTAGAGGATATTAAAAGCGTGCTAGGCGCTGGTGCAAACCGCGTGTCGATAAATACAGCAGCTGTTCGTAATCCGTATTTCGTCCAAAAGGCAGTGCAAACCTTTGGTGGGGATAAAATTATTGTTGCGCTTGATGTCGTAACCTATGGCAGATCATGGCAGCTTGTTACAGCAGGTGGTTCTGTCCGTGAAAAGGCGGATTTAGTAGAGCTTTCAAGACAACTTGCAGATTTTGGTGCCTCTGCAATTTTGCTCACCAGTATGGACAGAGACGGAACAAAGGGTGGCTATGATCTTGGTGCAACAAGAGCTGTGGCAGATGCGGTTGATATTCCCGTTATCGCTTCCGGTGGAGCTGGAGCATATGAAGATTTTGCTTTAGCAGTTGAAGTTGGTCACGCCTCTGCGGTTCTTGCTGCATCTCTTTTCCACTTTGGTGAAGTAGAAATTCCAAAATTAAGGGAATTTTTACAGAAACGCGGAATTGAAGTGGAGTAAAAAAATAAAACACCAGGGATAAAGAATCTTTTTGTGTCTTTAATCTTGGTGTTTTGTGTGTAGTAAAGAGAAAAAAATAATGACATTGCCTGTGTTTTTTATTGCTTGAAGGAATACTTGTAAATTCATAAAAATAAGCATAAAAAGCAGTTTTTTGTATAAGCTTTCAAAAAACACATAAAACTGTATTTCTTGGATTGTAAATAAACCAAATTGTTAGTGGCTCCTTTAATCATTTCGAATGATATCAACATGAAAAAAATTTTAGCAATGGTGATTTTAATAGTAATAGTTGTATTTGCTACAGATGCATTTGCGGTAGACAATCCATTGACGATGAGCAACCCCTTTGTGGACGTTCCGATGGGGCATTGGTCATATGACGCACTGTCATTCCTGGCAAGTCATGGGGTAATTTCAAACTATATAATCACTCAATACGGACATGACAATACTGCAACAAGATATGAGATGGCATCTTTCGTTGCTCGTGCTTTGTCAAAAACTGACCCAGAACATACCCCAGAGGAAGTCTTAGAAGTAATAAAAAAACTTGTCACAGAATACAAGCCCGAGCTTGATACACTTGGAGTTAAATACGATGCTTCAAATGATGAGAGTGAGGGAGTTGAGAGTACCCCTAAAGACCTTCATGTGACGGGAACTTTCTGGCTTGATGCTGAAGTGGGAGGCAGTGACAATGATACAACACAGCCTAGATTTAAGTACTACACATCAAAATTTACCATAGAAAAGCATCTAGGACATAACTCCTCCTTCCAGTGTCGTTTTAACATGGAAAACCTTGAGGGCAAGGGTGACTTTTTCAAGGTGGACAGGCTTTTGTTTACGACAGTGCTTCCATGGAATATAGAGGCAAAATTTGGCTATCAGCTAAGCGACTGGGATAGTGAATATAGACTTTACGATGAAAAGTATGCAGGTTGGGGCGATGAAGATTCTTTCTTGACTGGTCTTAAATTTTTAGGTGTGTGTCTATATAAAGACCTTGGTAAGTTTGATATCGATTTTTATGTTGGTAGAAATACGGATAGCACTGAACCTGTTATAACAGACACATTATGTGATCAGGCATATATGCGCTATGGTCTGAAGGTTGGTTACAAAAGTGAATCATTTCTGCTGGGTCTTTTTGGTCGTTACGCAAAGTTTGATGGTAATGGAAATTATTGTAAAAGGCTGGATGAGTCTAATATATCCAATTATGGGGTCTATATTAACTATGTAATTCTAAATGGTCTTGAAGTTAAAGGGACCTACGGTCATCAACAGTTTCACGGTTTAGAGCCAATGTATAAAAATGTTGATTACTGGCAAATTGCAGCTGAAGCAGATCAAGATCTCTTAAAACTATTTTCCTTTTGGGTTCAATATGGTAGGGTTGGTGAAGGTTTTTTACATAATTCCTATGCATTTGATGAAATTGGTTACCAAACAGTCATGTATAACTTTGATGGTGAGGAGTACTTGACTAGATCAGACTTTTCATTTTTTAAGGTATCTATTCACAGAAACTTTACAAAAAAGTTAATGGCGTTTTTGATGTATGAAAGATTTAACAATAGAGGTAATAAAAATATTGATGACACACTAAATTTTGCGCTAGGTGTGAGGTATCAATATACACCCTCAATTGCTTTTCAGCTTCAATATGACTGGAGAGACTATGGACAGGGACAAGATAACCTTGTTTCAGGTAGGGAAGATCTTGTCCGTTTCCGTACAACCTTTAGTTTCTAATTAAAAACAGGAGAGAATTTCAATGTGGAGTGACATTTTATATTTATGTTTTTTTGAGTTGTTTTTTGTTTTTTTTACACAGGTATTTTGCGAGAAATTGTTGATAAATTGCCTACACAAAAAACATGTTGAACAAGTGACAAAAAAATACGGACCAACATGGCAAGAAAAAGAAAAAATAGGGACTCCTTCAATGGGAGGGTGTACATTTCCTATTGTTATGATTCTGCCAATAATTCTCAATTGTTATTTATTTAGCCAAAAGCCATTTGTAGATTTTATTGTGCTTTTTCTTTATCCTTTGTTCGTTGGGCTTATTGGTCTTTGTGATGATTTATTAAAGACCCTTAAACATTCAAGTGAAGGCTTGAGGAGTTTACAGAAACTATTTCTTCAAGTATTTGTCACTGCTCTTACAATTTTCTTTATATTGAAATGGCAAACGCCAAATTTCTTTGGCGTGGAAATTCCTATGTGGTTTTATGCTGTTATTCTTGTGTTTATAGGTGTGGGATTGCAGAATGCAGTTAATGTTACGGATGGTCTCGATGGGCTAGCGGCTGGTTTGTCGTTTTTCTCTTTTTTGGCACTCGCTTTAATATTATCGGACAATAACCTGTTGATGATTGTATCTTTTTCAACATGTGGACTTTGCCTTGGTTTTCTTTGGCATAATTCAAAACCGGCTACAATTTTTATGGGTGATACAGGCGCACATTTTTTAGCTGGACTCATTTTTGCAGTTTGTCTTATTGGCGACAGGGCATTTCTTTCTGTCCCTGTTTCGTTTCTTTTTGGAATAGAGATATTAAGCGTTGCTATACAAATTTTTGCAATACGAGTGCTTCATAGAAAGGTTTTTCGCATGAGTCCTATCCATCACCATTTTGAATTGCTAGGCTATAGTGAAACGAAGATTGTTGCAAGATTTTACATAATTCACATAATAGGAATGCTTTTATTATATTTATTGTTAAGACCTCTAATTTAGTCTTAATAGGTTAGGAGAGAAGAAAATGCCTAAATTTTTGCAAAAAACTCTCATGTTAATAATGTGTATGTGTTGCGTTTTTTTTGCAACTATTGCTTTTGGAGCTGAAGTGCCGACTTGGACTAGCTTGCTATGCAAATACCATGCAGATGAAACTGTTCGCACGGTTATCTTTGTGCAGCATAGGGAAGGTTCTTCCGCGCAAGTCTTACTTTACCAAAAGGACAAGGATAATTCCGATGCTTGGACGTTGCTCTTGCAATGTGAAGCTTTTGTCGGCAAAAATGGCATTTCGTTCGACAGGCAAGAGGGAGATGGCACAACACCATGTGGTGATTTTGGTGTGATAGAAGCAGTAGGCATAAAGAAAAATCCTGGCACAAAAATACCATATCGCACTACGGATAATGACCTTTTTTGTTCCGGTGCACATGACGAAAACTACAACAAAATTGTAAGCAAAAAAGAAATCAATCACGTCTGTAATGAAGATTGCATTTCGCATCTTTATGCAACGTCACCACAATTTAATTACTGCCTTTTCTTGGACTTTAACAAGGAGTGCGTTATCGGCAAGGGGAGCGGAATATTTTTTCATTGCATGGGTCCAAATTCATACACAGAAGGTTGTGTTGCAGTCAGCGAAGAAAATATGAAACGCATATTACAGCTTGCAGATAAAAATGTAAGAATTTGCATATATCCGAAATAAATCAAAAATTTAGAAGATAGTAAGAGAAGATTACAATGAAACAAATCAAGGGGATTAGCATTTTTGACATGCAAATTTTGGCGATGCTATCCATGGTAGTTGATCATGTCACCTTTCCCTTTTTTAGTAAAACTGCACCATTAGCGATAGCAGCCCGTTGTTTTGGACGTTTTGCCTTTCCTCTTTATGCTTTTATGCTTGCAGAAGGTTATAGGCATGTCAGAGATGACGCAGAACGTATCATAAAGCATGTTGGAATATTACTCATTCTTACTGTAATATCGGAAATTCCTTTTGATCTTATGGAATTTTCACAAAAAACATTATCAATTTATCCATTATCCAAGGTAAACTGGGAACAAAGTGTTATGCTAACACTGCTACTCGGCTACGCTTCACTAATTGCCATTGATAAATGTTGGGAAAAATATTCAACCTACGTTGTGTTTTTTGTTATCGTAGCGTGTTTAATAACCTATTGGTCACATAGCAATCACTGTCTTTCCGGTGTTTTGCTTATATGCAGTTTATATCTGTATCTTAAGCACGCGGAGAAAAAGAAATATTTGCGTAGAGTTGGTGAATTGCTTTTATTGTTTGTTTTTTACATTCCAATTTACCACTGGGCAAAGATGCGTCTATGTGGTATGGAAAAATTTATCACAACATTCACAAGTATAATCTTTTTTCCTCGTTATATTACGCTTTTGTTTGTCCCTTTCTTGTTGGCAGCTTACAAGGGGCAACAGGGATACCATGCACCATGGTTTAAGAAGATGTATGTATTCTTCTACCCAGCCCACGCTTTGATTATTGGAATCCTTAGACACATACCAGGTATGTAAAAATTTTCAAAGGAGTAATATTATGTCGCGTTTGATTTCCTTTGTAGCACTTGTTTTTGTAGCGGTAACAATTATTGCAACAAACACAGCCTTTGCCAATGCAAAGTGGGGGCTGTCAGGTAAATCAAAAGAGTTTTACGTATGTGAAATAGGCGATAACCTTTTTGCCTATATGCAGGGCAAATCATTTAAGGCAGAGTGTCCTGTTCCACGTGCTGATTTGCGTTACCTGCATATTTTGCATATTGGCTTTGACGGTAAAATTCATGAAGGTGAGATTGTGTGCCACAAGGCAATTGCTTCTGATCTGCTTGAAATTTTCCGCGAACTCTATAAAGCAAAATATCAAATTGAGCGTATCACGCTTGTTGATGACTATGGAGCAGACGATGAAACATCAATGCGTGCAAATAATACTTCCTCGTTTAATTTTCGTTTCATAAGTGGCACAAAGAGAATTTCAAAGCATGGCAAGGGACTCGCAATAGACATAAATCCACTTCAAAATCCTTGTGTTTCAAAGAGAAACGGTGGACAGCTTCTGATTGAGCCAGAAACTGCAAAAGCTTATACGGATAGAGCAAAAAACTTTGCACATAAAATCGACCACAATGATCTCTGCTTTAAAATTTTCAAAGCCCACGGATATGAATGGGGTGGCGATTGGAAGAGCTTAAAAGACTACCAACACTTTGAATTGCCCACGGAAGCTATAGAAAAATTGCAGCTTGAATATTAGACTGAGCAATGGTTCAGATCCAAGAGTAGTAAAATTAGCAGCTTAGTATAAGGAGCATAAAAATGTATAAAAACGCATTAAAAATTATGAGAGAGCGTGGCTTTGTTGAATGGTCAAGCCATGATGAAGAACTTTCCAAACATTTTGAAGAAAAAATGGTAACTGGTTATGTTGGTTTTGACCCGACGGCAGACAGCTTGCACGTGGGAAACCTCGTCGCTATCATGGGGCTTGCGTGGCTTCAACGCCTTGGGCATAGACCCGTTGCCCTTTGTGGTGGTGGCACCGGACGTATTGGCGACCCATCGGGGAAAACGGCGGAGCGTCAACTTTTGCCAGAGGAAACAATTGAGCATAATGTCTCCTGTATAAAGTCACAGCTTGAGCATTTTCTTGATTTTAACTGTGGTGAAAATTCCGCAATTCTCAAAAATAACAATGAATGGCTGTCTCGCTTAAACTACATTGAATTTTTGCGTGATATTGGCAAATTCTTCTCTGTAAGTTTCCTTGTAAACAGAGAATATGTTCGTAGCCGTGTTACAGACCCAGACAAATCCATTACATACACGGAGCTTTCATACATTTTGCTCCAAGCATACGACTTTAACCAACTCTACAATGACCACGGTGTTACATTGCAGATGGGGGGCAATGACCAGCAGGTGAATATAATTGCTGGTATTGACCTTGCGAGAAAAAAATCCGGCGGCTCTTGTTACGGCATGACCTTCCCACTCCTTTTGAACTCACAGGGGCAAAAATTTGGCAAGTCTGAAGGTGGAGCAGTTTACCTCTCTGCAAAACGCACAAGCGTTTACAAGTTCTACCAGTTCTGGATAAACGTTGATGACAATGACCTTGAAAAACTATACAAGCTCTTTACATTCCGTGAAATTGACGAGATAAAGGAGCTTTTAGCCCGTCATGCGGAAGCGCCGCACAAGAGAATGGCACAAAAGGAGCTTGCATGGGAGATGACCTGCCGTGTGCATGGAGAAGAAGCCGCAGGGAGAGTTCGTAATGCTTCTGCCGTTCTTTTTGGAGAGACACGCATCACAGAAGCACCACTTGAAGTGCTGGACACCTTGGCAGCGGAAATTCCAACAGTGGAAGTGGCTTTAGCTGAAGCGAATGGTGTGCTTGATTTGCTTGTTGCAAGTGGCGCTGCTGATTCACGAGGCACGGCAAAAAAGAAAATTAAAGAGGGTGGTGCCTATTTGAATGGTGCAAAGATTACTGACCAGAGCAAAACTGTCACGGACGACGATTTGCTTTGTGGTAAATATTTGCAGATGAACATAGGCAAGAAAGATTTCCGCCTTGTTAAGGCTATAAGGTAAGGTACAGTTTTTTATTTAACTGAATTTTTGACGACGTGGCCTTGATAGTTTCTCTGGAAGCCCTACTGCCTACATTTTGTAGGTTAAATTAAAAATTTCCTGTAGATATCTGTGAAAAAATGACCTTTATGTTATAATAACTGACTAGTGGTCTGGTACTAAATTTACAGGGAATGTTACATACAATAAAAATCGTTTTTCACAAGGAGACGTTAGTAAAATGAAAAAAACAATTTTTAGGGGAGCTGCAACAGCAATCGTTACGCCACTCACAAAAGATGGAGTGGATTTTGAAACATTTGGCAGATTAATTGACTGGCAAATAGGCGAGGGCATTGCAGCTCTTGTTGTTGCTGGAACAACGGGCGAGGGTTCAACCTTAACGGACGATGAGCACAGAATGGTGTTGCGTTTTGCTGTTGAACGTGCTGCTCACAGAGTCCCAATAATTGCTGGTACTGGTTCAAATGATACAGAATATGCAATAAGCCTTTCAAAATACAGCTGTGATATCGGTGCTGATGCTTGTCTTCTTGTGACGCCATATTACAACAAGGCAACACAAAAGGGACTTGTAAAGATGTATACTGCAATTGCAGACGCTGTGACAAAACCAATCATCCTTTACAACGTGCCTTCACGTACAGGCGTTGGCCTAGAACCAACAACATACCTTGAGCTTGCTGAACACCCAAATATTGTAGCAATCAAGGAAGCAAACGGAAATATTGCAAAAATCACAGAAACTGCTGCACTTGTGGGAGACAAACTGGATATATACTCTGGTAATGATGATCAGGTTGTGCCTATTTTATCACTTGGTGGCAAGGGGGTTATTTCTGTTCTTAGCAATGTTGCTCCTCGTGAAACACAGATGATGTGTGATCTTTTCTTTGAAGGGAAAATTAAAGAGTCGGCTGCGCTACAGTTTAAATATATGCCACTCATTAAGGCACTCTTTTCAGAAGTAAATCCAATTCCAGTAAAGTCTGCAATGGCTGCAATGGGCTTTGGAGAAAACTCCTTGCGTCTACCACTGACACAAATGGAAAAAGCGAACGAAGAAAAATTGTTTGCCGAAATGAAGCGTCTTGGTCTCATTAAGTAATTTGGTTGAATTAGTATGAAAATAATAATAACAGGTGCAACTGGTAGAATGGGGCAAAAAATGCAGGAGGCATCACGTGAAACTGGAACAGAGGTAGCGGCTCTTATTTCTCCTGATTTTACTAAAACAGAGGGGTTAAACTACCAGTATATAAATGAATTTACTGGGACTGCTGATTGTGTTGTAGATTTTTCTAATCATCTTGGCACAGTTGAATTGCTAGACTGGTGTGTGAAAAAAAATGTCCCTGTCGTTATTGCAACAACAGGACATTCGGAAGAAGAAAAAAAAGCTATTGAGCAGGCAAGCAGTAAAATTGCAGTTTTTTATTCTGGTAATATGTCGCTAGGAATTGCTACCCTTTGTAATGTTGCGAGGAGAGTCGCTTCCGCTTTCCCAAATGCGGACATAGAAATAATAGAAGTGCATCACAATAAGAAACTAGATGCTCCTTCTGGCACAGCTTTGATGCTAGGTAATGCCTTAAAAGATGTTCGCCCCAACGCAGAATTTGTTGTTGGCAGAAGTGGAAATTGCCCACGCCAGAAGAATGAGATTGGTATTCAGTCAATTCGAATGGGCAATATCGTTGGAATTCATGAGATAATGATTTCAACAGGGAGCGAAACAATAACGCTAAAACACGAAGCACACGACAGAAAGCTTTTTGCTGATGGTGCGATCGAAGCCGCAAAATTTTTGATTGATAAACCAGCAGGACTATATTCAATAAGCCAACTTGTAAAAAATTAAATCTAATTTCTTGGTGGTGATTGAAATGGTATATACACTTCAGGAGATAAAAAATAAAATTTCTCCAATCATATTGAAGTACAACATCCCTTCCGTTTATATTTTCGGCTCGTACGCTCGTGGAACAGCAAACGAAGCAAGTGACATTGATTTTTTAATTGATACTACGGGGACGGAATTAAAAAGCATGTTCAAATTGGGAAAATTGTTTGACGAACTGTGTGGAGTTCTTGGTAAGAAGATTGACCTTATTACCGTAAGTTCTTTACAACAAAAACCACTGATGCAAAGTGATGTCTTGTTTCACGATAACATTATGTCTGAAAGGGTGAACCTAGACGATGTTGCCTGATTTACAGCGTATTTTTCGCATAAAAGAGTATTGTGAGGAGATACAGAAAACAATAGCTCGTTATGGAAACAATTTTGAAGCATTTGATGATGATTTGGATTTCCAGCGCTCTGTAGCATTTTCAATTCTGCAAATTGGTGAGCTTGCAACAGGATTGTCTGAATCGTTTAAGGAAGCAACAAATGACAAAATTCCTTGGGGTGCAATAAAAGGAATGAAGAACTGGATGGTTCACAATTATGGTAACATGAGTCGTGATGTCATTTGGCAAACAATTCAAGAAGATATACCTTTACTACTAGAATTTTGTAAAGAAACTTTAGAAGGATAAACATAAAATAATTGGAGAAAATTATATGAATGCAGAAGAAATAATCCGCTATATTTCGGAGTCAAAAAAAAAGACCCCTGTAAAAATATATGTCAAGGAAAAATCACCAATTAACTGGGGTAGCGCAACAGTTTTCGGCTGTTCTGACAAGATTGTTTTTGGTGACTGGGAAGAATTGCAAGATATTATAGAAAAAAATAGCTCAAAAATAGGTGCGATAATCGTCGAAAATGATCGCAGAAATTCTGGAGTTCCACTTCTTGACATGAAAAACATCAAGGCTCGTATTGAACCAGGTGCAATCATTCGTGAAAAGGTGGAGATTGGTGAAGGTGCTGTCATCATGATGGGTGCTGTCATCAATATTGGTGCCATTGTTGGAAAGGGCACCATGATAGACATGGGAGCTGTGCTTGGTGGCAGAGCGACTGTCGGAGCGAATTGCCACATTGGTGCAGGAGCTGTGCTAGCCGGTGTGGTTGAACCAGCGAGCGCCACGCCTGTTATCGTGGAAGATGGCGTGCTTGTAGGCGCAAATGCTGTTGTGATAGAGGGTGTGCATGTTGGCAAAAATGCAGTCGTAGCAGCGGGCGCAGTTGTTGTGGACGATGTGCCAGAAAACGCTGTCGTTGCAGGTTGCCCAGCAAAAATTATCAAATATAAGGACGAAAAAACAGCGGATAAAACGGCACTTGTTGATGCATTGAGAAAACTATGAGCAATTAACATCTTTGCGACCTAGACGAAAATGTTAAAACAAAATTATTTACGAAGAAATGCTATAACCCCAAAACACAGGAGGAGTTTATGTAATGATGGATAGCAAAAAAGTACAAGCTGAATTGAAGTATAACAAATATGCGCACTTGCTGTGTACAACACTCCGCATAGTGCTAGATTACATCATTGTTGTTCTCGTTGTGTTTTTATGCGAAAAATTAAGGGATGTTTTTTTAGCAGTGCATTACGCTGTCCCGCTATCTAGACCCGATACCTATAGGTTTGTAATTCTACCACTTTGCTATATGACTTTTGCAAATATGTATGGACTATACACCAAACGGCAGCAATTTGCAGATGAGATTTTGTGTGTGTTGAAGGCTTCTTGCCTGGGAACATTAGCTGCTACTCTTGTGCTTTATTTAACGCAAGATGCAGCTTCTACCTCGCGGCTTTTTATCACTTTTTTTGCTCTCCTGATTTTCCCATGCATATCTGTAGGTAGACTCATTCTTAAAAACATAGTGAAAAATAACAGATTCCTTGCTACTCCCGCACTTATTCTGCTGGGTGGTGATGTTGATATGAAGGTTGTTGAAGAGATACATCATACCATAAGTGTTGGCTATAACTACATAGGCTATCTTTCTTATAATATTGTTCAACAAAGCCAGATAGAGGAAGAAAAAATTCCACATCTTGGCATATGGGAAGATGCGCCAAACATAATAAAAAAACATGGAATAGATGATGTTTTTATCATTGCGCACAAATTACCACTTGCTGGCATAGAACAACTTGTTGCAACATTACAGCCCCTTGTGAAACACCTCTCTATCGTTCCGACACTTGGTAGGTTGCCTCTTAATAGCGTGGATTTAACCATAATGTTAGATGGACGATATGTTATGTTAAATCTCCACAACAATTTAAAAATTTGGTATAACAGATTGGGTAAGTTTATATTTGACTATATGATTACCATTTTATTGACAATTTTAGTTGCACCGATATTGTTAATTATTGCAATAGCTATAAAGCTTGATTCAAAAGGTCCAGTGTTCTTCGTACAAGATCGAATTGGACGTGGTGGCAAACATTTTAACTGTTACAAATTTCGCTCCATGTGGCAAGATGCGGAAAAAAGATTGTCACAGATTTTGGCAGATGATCCAGCACTTCAACAGGAATGGAATACCTTCCACAAAATGAAGAACGATCCCAGAATAACACGTGTTGGCAAATTTTTAAGGGCAACTAGCCTTGATGAATTGCCACAGTTGTTCAATGTTTTAAAAGGGGACATGAGCCTTGTTGGTCCACGCCCATGTTGTGAATCTGAAGTCATTGATTATGGCGATTTAATAGAGGATTATTATATAGTTCGTCCAGCAATTACGGGACTTTGGCAGACTAGTGGCAGAAATTCTCTTGATTTTTCCGATAGGGTTTATCTTGATACATGGTATGCCAAAAACTGGACTCCCTGGCTTGATATAGTTATCATTTGGAAAACTATTAAAGTTGTGCTTAAAAAAGGTGGAGCATATTAAGGATAAGGAATTTCAGTGTGACTACAAGTATGCTTATATAGTAATGTGACATATGTCTGAATAGAGATTTAATAATAAAAAATATTTGCGATTAAATTTGGGAATCAATACTTACGAGGAATAATTGCTATGATAAAAATATTGATTTGTTGCCATAAGGCAACATCTTTACCAGACGACGATTTATATTTACCCATTCAAGTCAATAGCGAACTATCCAAATTTAGTCTTAATATGGAGCATGATAACAAGTGTCTAGGAGACAAGTGTCAGAATATTAGTAATTTGAATTCTATATATTGTGAAATGACTGCAGCATACTGGGCATGGAAAAATATACGCTCAATATATCCTAATTTAGATTATATTGGGCTATGTCACTACAGAAGGTTTTTTTCTGATATTGAAACTGACAAAATTCCGAAAAGATTATTCTATCAAAGAATAAAAGCGTTTATAAAAAAATATATAGGGAAAAGACAGTGCTATGTTTATGACAATGCACTCTGCATAGATAGCATTGAAGTGCTTAAAAGTTTAAAAGTTGAATCTAAATTAACAGAGCTGATACGTAATTCAGATATTGTTTGTACTGAAGAAGTTGTTATCTTTAATGGAAATGTATATGATTTCTTTTCGCAAATAGGAAAAAAGTATTTAGATGATTTACTATACATAGTAAAGAGTCAAGCGCCTGAATATTATAAATCTTTATGTGCTGTATTGTATGGTAACGAAATAATTCCTGCAAATATGGTAGTAATGAAGATGCACATATTTGATAAATACTGTGATTTTGTTTTCAGGATATTGGGTGCACATATATCTATGACGAAAAAAAGATGGACTACCGGAAATCCAGTTGATGATGCACGATATTCAAGGGTTTCTGGGTATTTAGCTGAGATACTAACATGTACTTTCTTAAATGAACATTTGAACGATTATAAAGTAAGAAGAGTGAAAAGAATTTTTATCAAGCAAACGGGCTAGTGTATTTCATAATAGTAATGATGATGTTTTAAAATGGTTGTTTGTTAGGTCACCAAAATTAGAGGCAAAAATGAAATGTATGATTATTTAGTTGTTGGTACAGGGCTTTTTGGGGCGGTGTTTGCGAGGCAAGCAAAGGAAAAAGGCAAATTGGTTTTAGTAATTGATAAGAGAAATCATATCGCTGGCAATTGCTATACAGAAAAAATTGAAGGAATCAACGTCCATAAGTATGGGGCACACATTTTTCATACAAATAATCAAGAAGTATGGAACTATGTCAATCGTTTTGCGACGTTTAATCGTTATACAAATTCGCCAGTAGCAAACTATCATGGCGAATTGTTTTCACTTCCCTTCAATATGTATACATTCAACAAAATGTGGGGTGTGGTAACTCCAAGGGAGGCTGCTGCAAAAATTGAAGAGCAAAGGAAAGAAATTGCTGGTGAACCAAAAAATTTGGAGGAACAAGCAATTTCTCTTGTTGGTCGAGATATATACGAAAAACTAATAAAAGGTTATACAGAAAAACAATGGGGCAGAGATTGTAAGACTTTGCCTGCTTTTATTATTAAGCGTTTGCCTGTTCGCCTTACTTTTGACAACAACTACTACAATGCGCTTTATCAAGGCATCCCTGTTGGTGGTTATACAAAAATGGTAGAAAAAATGTTAGCTGGCATAGAGGTAAAGCTAGGTGAAGATTACCTAGAAAATAGAGAGCATTGGAACAGCATAGCTAGGAAGATTGTATATACTGGTCCAATAGATGCATTTTTTGATTACTCTCTTGGCGCCTTGGAATATAGGAATGTCCGTTTTGAAAATGAAATTTTGGATACAGCTAATTTTCAAGGAAATGCTGTTATTAATTATACTGACTGTGAAACCCCATGGACTCGTACTATTGAGCATAAATGGTTTGAATTTGGTAAAGATGGAAATGAAAATGACCTGCCAAAAACTGTGATCAGCCGTGAGTTTAGTGCGGAATGGAAGCCAGGAGAAGAACCATATTATCCCGTCAACGATGAGAGGAATGCGTCGCTTTATTTGAAGTATAAGGCGTTAGCTGACAAGGAAGAACATGTAATTTTTGGTGGGCGACTAGCTGAATATAAATATCATGATATGGATGCTACAGTAGCTTCAGCATTGAAAAAGCATAATGGGGTAATATGAATGAAGGTATTGTTAGTTGCATCGGATAATAGCATACATTCAGGTGCATTTAGAAGTCTGGCTACTTTAGCGAAACATTTAACAGATGATTTTGATGTTGAAGTTTTAGTTTTGACCCCGATTTCTGGTGTTGGAACTAAATTATTGGACGAGCTTAATATTAAAAGTGTTACGATTAAAAATTTCCCATGGGTATTGAGTGTAAATGCTAATTATCTTGCAAAAGTAAAGTGTGCTGTCAAAGGCATATTGAATTTATTGTGTGTAAAAAAAATAGATAATTTAATAAAAGACTACAATCCTGATATTATACATATCAATACATCATGGACTTATTTGGCTGCGAAAAGTGCAAAAATGGCTAGAGTCCCTGTGATTTGGCATATTAGAGAATTTCTCGAAGAAGACCAAAATCTAAGGTTTTTTGATAGAAAAAAATCTGTTGCGTTGATTAATGATTCTTATAAAGTTATATGTGTTAGTAATCTTTTAAGGGACAAATATAAATCCCTAATTCATTCCGATGCTTTAATTACTATATACAACGGAATTGATCCAGCTAAATATTATCGAAAGGAGCATGAAATTTTAAAAGGCTCAGTTTTAAAATTGATCTTCATAGGTGGAGTTAGTTACAAAAAAGGACAACCACAAATTATACAGGCATTGTGTAGGCTTAATAGTGAGTATCCAAATTTTCATTTTGATTTAAAGATAGTTGGTGAAATTTCTGTTGAGTTAAAGATTAAGCTGCAAAGGGTAGTTGATGAGAATGGTTTAAGTTCAAAAATTCATTTCTGTGGGATAAGGAATGATGTTGATGTGTTACTCAAACATAGTGATGTGTCCATTGTTAATTCTTATTCAGAAGCCTTTGGAAGGGTAACTGTAGAATCAATGATGGCAGGATGTTTAATGCTTGCGGCTAACACAGGTGCCACTTCTGAAATTATTACATCAAGTGGGTATGGGGTTTTATTCGATCCTTTGGATATTAGTGATGTGGTCAGTAAGCTTCTTTTTGTTAATGAAAATAGACAAAAATGCCAAATAATTGCAAAAAATGGTCAAGAGTATGTTCTTGACAGATTTAATTCATATAGAAATGCAAAAGAAATATATGATGTGTACTGCGAAACGCAAATAAGGTTACACGAGAATTTTGCATGCAGATGAATGTGGTGAAAAACGCGAAAAAAAGCTACCTTCAAAACTTATGCTTAATCCGAATAGACTAGATATTATTTTACGAAGTTCTTTGATGTATGTTGTTAGGCAGAATTGAGATTGAGTAAAATAATATACAAATACTCAAAGGAGATTGTCGCAATGAAAAATAGAGCAGCAGAGTTTTCGCAACGATTAATGCATGACAATCGATCTGTATCTGTGGATATATGGTGTCTTGTTTATAACCATGAAAAGTATCTGCATAGTGCACTAGATGGAATGTTGATGCAGCGTACAAATTTTCCATATCGAATTATTATTCATGATGATGCATCTACGGATAACAGTGCGAAAATTATTAAAGAGTATCAAAGACAGTTTCCTGACAAAATTATAGCAATTTTCGAGGCGGAAAACCAAATGCAAAAAGGGGTTTCCTTTTTTAGAAAAATGCTCGCCAATGCTACCGCAAAATATATAGCATATTGTGAAGGGGATGACTATTGGATTGATAAAAACAAGCTACAGAAACAAGTGACTTATCTAGAAACACACCAAGATTGCGTATCTTGTTATCACAATATTTTGCCTGTGAATGAGTTTGGACAGTATGACGAATCTTTGAGAAAAGGATATGTCTACCTGAAGGATGGAGATTACACAAAGAAAGAAATTCGCAGTTTTGTTCTTAAGACGCAGTTGGCATCTTTAGTAATGAAAAATTATTTAACGTTTTTTAATGAAAATGATATTCAAGTCTATCAAGGAGTAAAATGCAATGGTGATCGACGTATATTATTGTTGTGCGGTATCCTTGGTCGGGTTCACTATCTGTCTGACGTAATGGCAGCGCACAGACGTGTTTTTTATGGCGACTCATATACTGCAAGACTGTCAAAAAAAAGTACTGTTGATATTTTTATAAATGAGCAAAAGGGAAAGTTGGAAATACGTAGGCTCTACAAGTACTTTACTGGAAAACCGATTTATCCATATAATGATATATTACATGCTATAGTCACTGGTTTTCTTTTAAGACAGTTTTGCATAAAGAATGGTGATCACAAAAAAATTTTTAAGGAAATTAACCTTCCATTTTATGCCTTTTTTATATATGTTCCCTTTTTCTTTTACAAGTGTTTGTTGAAAACGTGGAAAATATTTGTCTCCAACACGTTAGAATAATAAAAATGAACAGATTGAGTTTAAGATGATGAACAGTAGAACAACATTTACAAATTTCTTTTGGCGTTTTATGGAACGTTGTGGTGCACAGGCAGTGACCTTTGTTGTATCTATAATTTTAGCCCGTCTTCTTGAGCCTAAGGTTTATGGTATGGTTGCACTGATTACAGTCATAACATCCATTCTTTATGTATTCCTAGATGGAGGATTTAGTACTGCACTAATACAAAAAAAAGATGCCGATGACTTGGATTTTTCATCGACATTCTATTTTAATGTTGTTTTTGGTGTTGTTTTATATATCTTGTTATTTATCTGCGCACCTAGGATTGCAGGCTTCTACAGGATGTATGAGCTCGTACCCGTAATACGTGTGCTTGGACTAACTTTGATTATATTTTCACTGAAAAGTGTTCAGCAAGCCTATGTCTCAAGGCATCTAATGTTTAAGAAGTTTTTTTTCGCAACACTAGGTGGAACCATAGGTGCTGCTTTCATTGGAATTTTTATGGCATACAAAGGCTTTGGTGTTTGGGCACTGGTCTTGCAGCATCTTTTTAATATGACAGCTGACACCTTAATTCTGTGGATTATGGTTAAGTGGAAACCAATAAGAGCATTTTCCTTTTCAAGATTGAAGAAGTTGTTACAATTTGGGTGGAAGATGCTTGCCTCAGGGCTTTTGGATGTTACATACAATAACCTTCGACAATTAATTATTGGGCGTATGTATACAGCATCTGATTTAGCTTTTTATAACAAGGGAAATCAGTTCCCTAATATTTTGGTTACAAATATAAATTCTTCTATTGATTCTGTCTTGCTTCCAACTATGGCAAATCATCATGAAAACGTTTCTGCTGTAAAATCTATGACAAGGCGTGCAATAAAAACAAGCACATTTTTGCTTATGCCTATGATGATGTCGCTTGCGGTTTGTGCCAAGCCATTGATAGAATTAATTCTAACAGAAAAGTGGCTTCCTTGTGTGCCTTATCTTAGGATATTTTGTTTTACATATTCATTTTACACTATTCACACGGCGAACTTAAATGCAATTAAAGCACTTGGTAGGAGTGATTTGTTCTTAAAACTTGAAATAATAAAGAAAATAATGGGCTTTACTGTCCTTGCTTGCACAATATGGTGGGGACCACTGATAATGGCGTATAGTTTACTTTTAACAAGTGTGTTATCTCAAATCATCAATTCTTGGCCAAACAAAAAACTTTTGGATTATTCCTATTTTGAGCAGGTAAAAGATATGTTACCTCAAATTGGTTTGTCTTGCCTTATGGGCGCATTGGTGTTCTGTGTTACACTATTTAAATTGTCTGATATTAGTACGCTTTTGATTCAGATGCCATTAGGACTTTTAATTTACGTGATTGGATCAAAAATATTTCATATAGATAGCTACGAATATATTATTTCTATTGTAAACCAATATATTCCCAGGAAGAAAAAATCATAATTCTTTTCGTTTGAATACTTTGGGGGATTTTTCAAATGATTAATGTAACTCGTTCTTCAATGCCTGATTTTGATGAGTATTGTGACGAAATAAAGGAGCTTTGGGATAGTCACTGGCTAACTAATATGGGGAAAAAGCACAAACAATTAGAAGCGAGTCTTGAAAAGTTCCTTGATTGTCCACATGTTGTTCTGCACACAAATGGACATTTGGCTCTTGAAAATGTTATTGCTGCAATGAATTTTCAAAAAGGTGGAGAGGTGATTACTACACCTTTTACTTTTGTTTCAACAACTCATGCGATCGTTAGAAATAATCTTGTCCCAGTATTCTGTGATATCAATCCAGAAGATTTTACGATAGACGTGAGTAAAATTGAGAAACTAATTACGAAAAAAACTGTGGCAATTATTCCCGTACACGTTTATGGAAAAATTTGTGATGTGGAAGCAATTGAAGCAATTGCAAAGAAGCACAATTTGAAGGTAATCTACGATGCTGCCCATGCATTTGCTGTGAAATATAAAAGTGTGTCTGCAGTAAACTTTGGGGACGCATCTATGCTTTCTTTCCATGCAACAAAAGTTTTTAATACTATTGAAGGTGGGGCAGTATGTTGCCATGATGATGATCTTGTAACTACGTTGAATAATTTGAAAAATTTTGGTTTTCACGGACCTGAATCGGTTACATATATTGGTGGTAACGCCAAGATGAGCGAATTTCAGGCGGCTATGGGGATCTGTAACCTCAGACACTTGAGGGAAGAGATTGCCAAACGCAAGAAGGTTGTTGAACGATATAATGAACGTCTTGTGAGTATTAGTGGCATTCGGATTGCTGGGCCTCAAAAGAATGTGGAATCAAATTTTGCATATTACCCGGTAATATTTGATGGATTCAAAAAAACTCGTGATGAAGTATTTGCTGAACTTTGTGCGGAAGGCATTACAGCAAGAAAATATTTTTACCCAATTACAAACAACTTTGAATGTTATAGGGATTATCCTACTGCTAAACCGGATAAGACTCCGGTGGCAAGATATCTTGGAGACAGAGTCTTGACATTGCCACTGTATGCTGACCTTGCACTTAATGACGTTGACAGAATTTGTAATATTATTTTGAGGTAATTTTTTATGCAAGATATTAATAAAACAGTTACTCCCCTAATTTTACAAGGGGAAAAGGAAGCCTTGCCTAAAAAGGAGCGAAGTTCAAATTTAGAATTATTTCGTATCATAGTGATGTTGCTGATTATTGCACATCACTATGTAGTTAATTCTGGACTGACAGATCCTGGCGGTCCAGTTTTTGCTTGTCCTTTTTCATGTAAGTCAATTTTCCTACTATTGTTTGGTATGTGGGGAAAAACAGGCATTAATTGTTTCGTTCTGATTACCGGTTACTTTATGTGTACAAGCAATATAACACTTAAAAAGTTTTTGAAATTACTGTTAGAGGTGTATTTTTATAGAATTATTTTTTATTTAATATTCTCGATTTCCCAATATCAGCACTTTTCTTTGACAGCTCTCGCAAAGGTGCTTTTCCCTGTCTCTAATGTATCAAATGGATTTACAAGTTGTTATCTTTTGTTTTTTCTATTTATTCCATTTTTGAATATACTCATTCAGAATATAACGGAAAAACAGCATGCCTTGCTAATTGCACTTTGTGCGTTTGTTTATGTGATACTTGGAACAATACCGCAGATGCTTGTAACAATGAATTACGTTTCCTGGTTTATAGTTTTGTACTTTATGGCGTCATATATCAGGTTATACCCCAAAAAGTATTTTGATGATACCAAAATTACAGGATGGATGACCATGCTACTTGTATTTGTTTCAATGTTAAGTGTCGTAGCGATGCTGTGGCTAGGTAAATTACCGTATTCCCTTGTCGCAGACTCTAATAAACTTCTTGCTGTGTTGACGGGGGTGTTCTCCTTTTGTTTCTTTAAAAATATACAAATTAGAAATAGCAAATTTATCAATACGGTTGCTGCATCAACATTCGGCGTATTGCTAATCCATGCCAACTCAGACACCATGCGTCAATGGTTGTGGAAAGATACTTTGAATAATGTCGGAATGTATAACAGCTCCTTGCTCTATATTCATGCATTTGCTTCTGTCGTTGGTATATTTGTAGTTTGTACGATTATTGATGTTATTAGACGAAAACTGTTTGAAACACCGTTCTTTAGATGGTTTGACAAAAAAAACTAAGACTATACAAAAAGGTTTTGTAAAATATGAGGTTTTTGTAATGGATAAAAAGGATAGAAAGAAGAAAGGGAACACTCTGACCAGATGTACGAATATATAAGAGGTGCTCATATGAAATATTATGAGAAAATTTATATGAAAAGAACAGAGAACGCAAAATGAAAAAACTTATGATTTTAGGAGGTTCACGATACGCACTTCCTGTAATAAAGGCAGCACACTGTCTTGGCTTATATGTAACAACGTGTGATTACCTCCCGAATAACATTGCACACAAGTATTCTGATGAATATTGCAACGTTAGTATTATTGACAAAGATGCAACTCTTGCAGCTGCACGACGTCTTGAAATAGATGGTATCATTTCATTTGCTTGTGATCCTGGTGTTACCACTGCGGCATATGTGGCGGAGAAGATGGGACTACCCTTTCAAGGATCGTATAAATCAACTTGCATTTTGCAAGATAAAGGATTATTTAGAAAATTTTTGATAAATAATGGTTTTAATTGTCCCAAGGCAAAACGTTATGAAAATGTTAATGCACCACTTGCCGATATTGATTATTTTACTTGGCCTGTAATAGTAAAACCTACGGACTCAGCTGGAAGCAAGGGCGTGACCTGCGTCGATTCACCTGAAGATTTGCCTGCTGCTATTCAAACGGCACTAAATGGTGCGCATAACGGTGCATTTATTATCGAAGATTTTCTTACATTTAGAGGCTATCATTCTAGTGCAGATCCTTTCACTGTGGATGGAATATTGAAATTTATATCATACTCTGATCAATTGTTTGACAAAAAAGCAGACAATCCTTATACACCCGCATTTATTATTTGGCCAACAACAATGGAACAGACATGTCAAGATGAGCTAACTTCGGAGATTCAACGTTTGATGGCTTTGTTAGGTATGGGGACAGGTATTTATAATATTGAAACCTGTGTTGCTACAGACGGAAAGTCATACATCATGGAGGTATCTCCAAGGGGCGGTGGCTGTAAGATTGCCGAATTACAACAAATGGCATATGGGATTGATTTTATTGAAAATGAAGTGAGAAAAGCTGTGGGGTTGCCTATTAAAACCATTGAACAAACTCCGTGTGACGGATACTGGTGTATTATGATTATCCACGCTAAATCGAATGAGAGTGGAACCTTGAAAAAAATATGGTTTGATGCAGAGATTGAACAAAAATATATAAAATTGATAGATTTGTCTGTCAATGCAGGAGACAAGGTGCTGCCATTTACCGGTGCCAATATGTCGTTGGGGGATATATTTCTCAGATTTAATAGTCGTGAGGAATTAAATTCTGTGATATCACGTGCAGATGAATGGGTTCACATTGATTTAGAGTGATAAATTGCGAATGTAAGGGTTATTATCAAATGAAAGAAATAGGTGGTTATTTTGAATTAGACAGATTAACAAGCGATAAAGGGGAGTATTACAAAGATTTGATTGCTTTGAATACGGCTCGTAATGCGTCGGTTTATCTTGTTAAGGTCAAAGGGATAAAAAAGATATACATTCCATATTTTCTCTGTGATTCTATTTCGCTAGTGTGTGATAGGGAAAAGATAGTCTATGAATATTACCACGTGGATGAATCCTTCCAACCTGTATTTGCAAAAGCTTTGAATGACGATGAATACCTTTATATTGTTAATTTTTACGAACAACTCAGTAATGAGCGTATATTGGTATTGGTATTGAAAAACAAATGTGAAAGAATTATTGTGGATAATACACATGCCTTTTTCCAGCAGTCAACAGAGGGAATAGATACGATTTTTTATTCTTGCCATAAAAGAATCCGTTGGAATGTTAGTATGTAAGTTTTAAGAAGAATTTGTGGCAGTATGCATTATTAAAATTTCATTGAGTTTGAATTGGAGCAGATATACAATGAAACAATTTGAAGGTAAGAAACTCTTAATTCTGGGTTCCAATACTATGGCTCCAGAGATAGTAGAATATGCAAAGGAGAATGGTGCATATACGATAGTTACCGATTACCTGCCAATTGAGAAGTCGAATGCAAAAAAAATTGCAGATGAGGTATTAAATATCAGTACAGCGGATACGGATAAATTAGTTTTATTTTGTAGAGAAAACAACGTAAATGGTGTGTTTGCAGGGATAAGTGAGTTTAATCTCCTACAGGCTTATGAAATTAGTAGGCAACTTGGATTAAGATTCTATTTTGATATGGAACAGTGGTGTCAAATTGAAAAGAAGGATCAGTTTAGAGACTTATGCAGCAAAAATAACGTTAATGCCCCCCAAAAATACTTCTCAGGAACAGAAAAGGAATATGAGTTATTTAATAATGGTTGTCTTACATTTCCTGTTGTGATTAAGCCTGTGGATGGTTCATCATCACAAGGAGTTACAATCTGCAATGATAAGAAAACTTTGCAGCTCGCAGTAAAAAATGCATTCGGTGTGTCTGTTACAAAAAAAATAATTATTGAGCAGTTTGTTTATGGTTATGAATTTACAGCACATTATGTAATTTGTAATGGAAAAGCTGCGTTATCTTGTGTTGATAATAGGTATCCAGTTTCAATACATGAGGGAAATGTAACAACAATTCCTATTGCAAGAGTGTATCCTGCATTATTTCAAGATCTTTATGAAAGGGAAATTAATGCTCAAATTCTTGCATTATGCGAAAGCGTTGGTCTTAAAAATGCAGTTCTATTTGTTCAAGGTATTTTTAACGAGAATGAGCGAAAATTTTATATATTTGAGGCCGGACTTAGAAGTGCAGGAGAAGCACCTTGCAGGTTTATAGAAAGGATTACTGATCAAAATCATTTTTTCATGTTGCTTGATTACATCTTATTGGGGAAAACAAATTATGATCTTCAAAAAGAACAGCCGAAATTAGGTGGAAAATGCTGCGCAACGATTTCTTTTGCAGCAAAAGGGGGTATTGTTGGCAATATAATTGGTGTAGACTCCGTTATAAAGGAAATTCCACAAATTGTCCAATTTGAGAACAGATATCCAGTAGGATCGGAAACGCCGAATGGAGATACGCTTAGACAGCTTATGTTGAGATTTGTAATAATCAGTGAAAGCAGAGAAGAATTGGCTAGTATAGTAGAATTGTTAAACAAAAAAATTCAGGTTGAAGATGTTCAAGGTAATAATATGGTTGTAACAATGGATCCGTGGCGCGTTTTCGGCCTTGTATGATTTTGTGGGAATGTTTCAGGAAATGGTAATAGATAGATAAAAGAGAGTAAAAAAAATATATATGGAGAATATAGTGATGAAAAAGCTAATCATTACAGGTGCTAGTGGCTTGGTTGGAACAGAATTGGTATATACTGTTTTAAATAATAGTAACTATTCTCTTTTTCTTATATCAACGCACCCAGACATTCTTAAAGAAAAATATAAAAGCAATTCCCAAATTACAAGTTTAAGCATAGATGAATTAGAAAGAAAAACAGAGAATGAGTTTGATTGTATTGTTCATCTAGCTTTTGCAAGGAGCAAGGATCCAGAGCAGTTAGCAAAATCGCTGGATTATACAAGAAAAATTCTAACCATAGCTAAACATATTAGGATCCCTTCATATATTAATATTTCATCGCAAAGCATTTATGGAGATATCCATAGACCATTGTGGGAGGAACAGATGAATGCTGCTCCGAATTACCTGTATGCTCTTGGAAAATACGCTACTGAATTGATGACACAGTTGGCTTTGCAAGGAACAAACACAAATTGGACCAATATTCGTTTAGCTTCTGTGATTGAAAATGCTCGCTTCGTTAGCGTCTTTGTTCGAAATATGATTGAAGGTAAGCCGCTGAATATTGTCGGAGGAAGTCAAAAGTGCTCATTTATAGATGTACAAGACGTAGCAAACGCTATATACAAGGTCATAACGATGCAGGATAAGATCATGTACAAAGAAGTGTATAATTTAGGCACAGGGATTCAAACACCGATCGTGGAAATAGCAAATTTAGTAAATCGAATTGGGCACGAGGAGTATTCTTTGCCCCTGACAAGCATTAATATTGAGCAAAAAGACATACATCTTGATGTTGGAATGGATAATAGATTGTTTATGAAAGAGTTTAACTGGAAGCCTCTCTATAGCATTGATGATATGATACGCTCTCTGTTTGAGTTACATACGGGGGGGCATTCCTAAAGCCTTTGAAATTTATAGGTAACCTTTTTGTTGAATTATACAAAGCAAGTAATATTAGAATGAGGAGAATATGGAATGAGAAGAATTATTCAGTTGCTTAAGTATGGCGTTATCCATTCTAAAGAAATTGCAAATCAGACAGATAGATTAGAGATTAAAATTTTCTTGGATATTTTGTACTGCTTTTTTAAATATAAGATGTGGAGCAATGAATATAAGCAGGAACATTTCTATTTGCTTAATAATGCAGAAAGAATGAGAATTGGTAAAAAATATAAAACGGCTGGAATACGGCGTGACTTATGGCAAAAGGGCTTCGTTAAAAATAGAAGATTTATCGCAAAATACTCTGATATCAAATATGAGTGTGGTGGCAGGAGAGCAATAAGAAATGCGAAGTACACGAAAGAATTCTCTGCAGGTAAAAATTTATTCGTAGAATATGGGGTAGATATATATAGACAGCATTACCTAGATGGCAAGATTTTTATTGGGGATAGTGTAATTCTTTCTAAAGGATGTATGATTGATTATTCTGGTGAGGTACTAATTGGTAATAATGTAGTCATATCTGAGAGTAGTATCATATTATCACATGAGCATGATATTCCTGAATTGCAAGCAAGAACTGAAAAAAAACCTATTCCGAAAAGAACAGAAATAAAAGCTTTTGCATGGATTGGAGCCGGAGCAACAATTCTTCCTGGCAGAGTTATTGGAGAACATGCTGTTGTAGGTGCAGGTTCCGTAGTAACACATGATGTTGAGCCGTATGATATTGTTGCTGGTAATCCTGCGAAATCAATTAAGAAAAGAAAAGGTTCAACAGATATAGGCTAAAAGAAATTTAATTCTCCCAACTTACAATTTGAAAAAGAATAACCAATAATATTGAGAGGATACGTTTAACGGTAAAAGGAAGTAAATTTTTTCTTGAAAACGTAGTCAAATTAGAATATAATATGACTATTGTTAAAGTGAAGGGAAGGGGCAACCATAATGGGTGCAACAATTTCAATAAGACCGTCTAAAGATCTTAGAAGCAATTACTCTCAAATATCCTTATTGACGAGACAGAATCCTGTTGCAATTACAGTAAACGGCAAGGAAGATACTGTCGTATTATGTCACGAAGATTTTGTAAACAGAGAAAATTATATTTCTGAAATAGAAGCCAAGCTTAAAGTGTATGAGCATCTTGCACAAGCTGCAGATGATATCAAACTTGGTAGAATTCAGAATGCTGACGAAGTTTTTGACGATATCTTAAAAGTGTTGGACTAGGTGTGCATATGCATTACAAAATTGTCGTGACCGACACGGCAAAGCACGATTTAAGAAAAATTGTGCTATATATTGCAGAGGAATCTAAAAACAAAGATATAGCTAGAAACTTTGTAAATGAGCTCCGTGCAAAAACCAAGGTGCTAGAAGCATATCCTAATTCTGGTGCAATTCCAGACGACAGAGTCCTCAAATCTTTGGGATATCGTTTCTTGGTTCATAAATATTATATGTTGTTTTATCTTGTGAACGAAACGCTAAAGGTAATCTACATAATAGCAATATTTAACAGCAAACGGGATTATGTAAGAGCAATGATGAAATTTATCTAGATACAAAATCATAAAGTTTGTGGCAAGGAGACTGTATTACAACAACACAGTCCAACTATGAAAGCATGGGTTGGACTGTGTTGTTTTTAGAAATCATTTATATGGCGGATATGCCAAGAGTTGAGGTAAAGAGAAAACACCCTGTTGGGTTAAGAGTTTGTAGCTCTATATCCAGCAGGGTGTTTTTAGGTTTTCTATTCCAAAACTTTTTCGCCCATGTCCTATTTTTATTGTTGCAAACAGATGATCAAATCTGTCATTGTGGGGGTATATTCTCAAAAATAAAAAGAAATATCCCCCATAACTTGAAAAAACAGGTTCTGAGTGATAAAATAAAGCACAATTCTGGAGGTAATTCATAATGGAATGCGAACTTAATAAGGAATTATTTTCGAGGGAAAAGTATCTGTCCAAAATCAGAGGATTTTATCACGAATGTGAAATTATTAAAGTCATCACCGGTGTCAGACGGTGTGGAAAATCTTCTTTAATGAATTTGATCATCCAGGAACTGCTGAAAGATGGTATTTCCCAGAATAATATTTTGTATTTTAATCTGGATAAAAGACCTTATCGAAGCCTTTCCAAACCTGATGAGTTGGATGCACTGATTGAAAAGCATGCTACAGCTCAAGGTAAAAAGTTTCTCTTTATTGATGAGATTCAGAATATATCTGAATTTGAAACGGTTATCAATTCTTGGAGAGAGGAAGGAGATGTTTCAATTTTCATCACAGGTTCCAATTCCTACCTTCTTTCTGGAGAACTTGCTACAAAATTGACTGGACGATATCTTGAATTCAATGTTCTACCTTTAACCTTCGATGAGTACCTTGCTATGAAGTCATTTTTGCATAAAGAGGTTTCTGCTGATTTCATGACAGAACTGGTAAACTATATTCATGAAGGTGGATTTCCTTATGCCTTACGATTGGATTCACTGAGCGATAAGAGAGCTTATGTCCGGGGATTGATTGATGAAATATATCAAAAGGACATCAGAAAAAAAGTTATTATCAAGAATAAGTCCGTCTTTGATACTGTCATGAACTATATTATCAATAACTTTGGGGCAACCACAAGTATTACAAACATTGTGGACGATCTAGCAAAGAACAAAGTCTCCATTAAGAGAGAGACTGTCAATAAGTATATTGACGCACTGAAAAGTGCAAAAGTCCTAATGGAATGCAAGCGATTTGATATGAAGTCCAGAAAATCACTTTCCGGTGAAAAGAAATACTATTTGAGTGACCTATCATTCTATTATGCCTTGAATACAGACAATCGGATTAATTTTGGTCCCACACTTGAAAATATCGTCTATTCATATGCTGCCAGTAAAGGCTATGAAATAAGCGTTGGAAAAATCGGCAAGTTGGAATGCGATTTTATTTTGCGAGACCGTGAATTGTCTTATGCCTATGTTCAGGTCGCATACACCATACTAGAAAGCAGAAAGACAGAAGACAGAGAGTATGCCAGTCTTGAAAGTATCACGCGTGACAATTATCCACGATACGTGATGACAACCGATAAACTACTTCAAAAGCGTAACGGAATCCAACACGTTAATATTATGGATTTTATCTCGGGCGATAAAAATTTCTGATTATAACTGTGTTGTTTTTAGGAACGAATCATCCTTCAAGGCTGTGCATTTTTAGGAAATTGGTTAGCGAAATATGCTGGACTGTGCTGGTTGAAAAATCAAAGTCATCATTTGTGATGATAATCTTTTTCTTGGATTGATCGAGAACGTTAAACAGAGCAAATTCTCGTTGATACGTTTTTTCTTCGACAATTGAGTAGGCAACCTGGATCAAGTATTCTTTTCCATCTTTGGAAGCCATGAAGTCAATTTCCTGACCGTTCTGAGTGAAGACGGAAAGCTCATATCCCATGAAGAACAATTCATTATAGACGATATTCTCAAGGTTGTGTGTCAAATCAAAACGTTTGTTACGTTGACGAATACTGTTAAAGGATACATCTTCGTCATAGAGCTTGGCATAGAAAGTAAGTTCGCGCTTTGCTCTCGTGGAATATTGAGGTAGGTGGCGAATGATGTATGCTTCCTCCAAGTAGGCGAGATACTTCAAAATTGTATTTACAGAGCATTCCAGTTTTTCTGAAGAAAGGTAATGTTGCACTGAATTAGCACTAAAGATTCTAGCGTTAGAAATCAAAATGTAATTCACTAAACGCTTGAAAAGTTCGGCTTTGCGAATATGGTAACGGTTCATAATGTCGTTGATAATGATGGTCTGATTCAGATCATTCAGATAATCAGTTATAGCTTCTTTATCAGAAAACTCAATGACTTTCGGGAAACCGCCATACACAAGATAATCACCTATTGAATAGGTTTTGCCAAGTTGCTCGGCATATTCAGCAATTTCCTTGTAAACAAACGGACGAATGCAGAACGAAACATAACGACCGCTGAGTTCTTTGGTAAATTCTTTTGACAGCAGCTTGGAATTACTGCCTGTGATAAACAGAGATAAGTTTTCCAAACGTAGTGATCGGCACGCGATGTTCCAGTCTTTTACAAGTTGAATTTCATCGAGGAAAACATACAACTTCTGATTTTCTGGCATCCTTTGATGGATGTAATTTACCAGTGTCTGCGTATCGGGTATTGCATCAGCATATTCAATCATTTCAAAATTGATGGTTAGGGTCTGCTTTCCCAGTAATTTTAGCTCATTGGCAATTTGTGAGAGAATGATGGACTTTCCGCATCGGCGAATCCCTGTGATGACCTTAATAAGGTCGCTATCATAGAATGGTCTGATTTGGCGAATATATTGTTCTCGAATAATCATGATAAAGCCCCCCGTGGATTGATAATGCCATTCTACTGAACAAAATGTAAAAAGTCAAATAAATTGTTCAGTAGAAGTGAACAAAATTATATAACTAACTCATTTTGTTCAATATAAATTGAATTTTCGCATTGATAATAAAACAGACAAAGCGGTGTATCAATACTAACATTTGTTAGCATTGATGCACCGCTTGTTATCTTTGGGCTCTCCACGGAAAAGTGTGGAATGGTAAAGTGGAGAAACGAATCAAAGTAAAGAAGTATGAATCATCTCTGTAACCATGGGCTAATCGTTTTAGTTCTTCACGTTTTTTTAGGGGATTTAAGAAAGGGTAAAACTTAGCAGAGAGGTATGAATATAAAAAAAACAGTGCGATAAAGCACTGTTGTAATTGGTGATATGCCTTGAGACACAAGTATCTTTGAAAAAGGCACAGCCATCCCATAGCAGTGCCCTATAAAAAGAGATAAAAAAACACCCCAAATGTAGCGTGTATTTTTCTTCATTTTTTTATCTTGCTACCAATATCGTGGAGAGCAAGGAGTAGAAACTACATAGTAAAAACGTCCTCTTCTTCTATCCCATGCATAAGGACCATAAGATGCGAGCTGATACATACCATTAAAGAATTGCATATTTTCCTGCACAGCATAGTCATCTGATATACAGCCACCATAACGTGGCGTTAGGGGCAAATGTCCAGTTATATTGTCAGATGTCCAGATTCCTGGCACCATTAAAGTTTTGTCCACAAGGATGTCCATAGCTTTACGGAATTCAACAGGTGTTTCTGTAATAAAATAATATTTACCATAAGAAGAAGAGCCGAGCCTCTCAACAAGGTAACGTGCAGTTAACAAAGATTCCTCACTGCCGTCCTGCACAAAAATCACAACAGCCTGCATTAGAGCATCAAGGGCACAGAGTTGCAAGGGGATGTTTGTGTTACAAGGCAGAAAACCGTCAACTGTTTCCCAATTTGCCGGATCGCTATTTGGAAACACCTGTGACATGAGAGCACATGCGAGAGTAAGTTTTTTACCGATTTCTTTTTCTTTCAAGAACTGTGGTACAAGATGCTTCAAATTTTTTTCTTCCACGCTGTCCGCAAGCTCCAAATAGTGAAATTTGCCAAGTTTTTCAGCCTTTTCTTTCATCTCGTTTGCCTTGAGCAACTGATCAAAACTGCTTTTATTTGTGTCTACTGTGTTTGCCATAGATGATGCTGGCAAGGTAAAAGCGAGGATGCACAGTAAGGTTAAAAACAGTAAACAGATTTCCCCTGATTTTTTCATAATTTGTTCAAACCTCCTCCTGTTAGTGTATAATAATTATAATACTTTTTGTGTAAAATTATAGTTGTGAGGAATGTTATTTTGAATAAATTTGCTATAAAAATTTATGGTTGCCAGATGAATGTTTACGATGGAGACAGACTTCGTACTGCCATGATGAATCGTGGTTGGCAGGAAACAACAGAGGAAGAAGCAGATGTAATTTGTTTTGTGACCTGCTCTATTCGTGACAAGGCGGAACAAAAAGCGGTGAGCGAAATTGGTCGCCATGAATGTCTCTATAAAAAGACTGGTCGTCCCATGATTGTCTTGCTTGGCTGTATGGCACAGAGGGTGGGGCAGGAAGTAGCAAAAAAATTTACATCTATTAAGGTTGTGGCTGGACCTCGTCACATTGGGCTTGTACCAGATGCCTTGGAGCGTGTCATGAAAACGAGCGAAAAGGAATTTTTTATGGATACAGATCCTCGTGATTTGGAAGATTTGCACGTCTGTCCAACTGCTGGGACAAATCCATTCAAGTCTTATCTCACTATTTCTTATGGTTGCGATAGGTTCTGTTCATATTGCATTGTGCCATATGTTCGTGGTAGACTGCAATCACGAAATCCTGATGAAATATTGGTAGAAGCAAGACAGCTCGTTCAAAACGGCGTAACAGAAATAACGCTCCTTGGACAAAACGTTGATGCATTTGGTAAGGATTTTACAGCCCAAAAATATTCCTTTGCTAAACTTTTGGATGCAACGTCACAAATCGAGGGCTTACAGCGTCTCCGTTTTGCCACAAGTCACCCAAAGGATTTTGATGCAGATATTTTGGACGTGATGAAGAATAACGATAAAATTTGCCGAGCAATAAATTTGCCAGTTCAGTCTGGCAACACAAGAATCTTGAAAGAAATGAACCGTGGTTACACAAGAGAAGATTATCTTGTACTTGTTGAACGCATAAAAACAGCCTTGCCCGATGTCAGCCTCACAACGGATTTAATCGTAGGCTTTCCAACAGAAACAGAAGAAGAATTTTTGGATTCTTGCTCGCTTTTGGAACAGGTGAAATTTGATATAGTTCATACGGCAGCATATAGCATCCGCCCTGGCACGAGAGCAGCAACCATGGTGGGGCAAATTGATGAGGTAACGAAAAACAGACGCTTGAACGAGATAAATGCAATTCAATTTAAGATAGCAAAAGAAGCAAACGAAGCCTACATAGGACAGACTATGGAAATTTTGCCAGACGGTTTTGCACCGAAAGGCAGAGGTCAAATTCAAGGCAGAACAAAAACAGACCATGTTGTTATCGTTGACGGAACGGAAAATGATTTTGGTAAACTCCTAACGGTTGAAATAACCGGAGCAAACCCATGGTCACTAGAGGGAACGAGAAAAGAATAATTTTGAAGCATGTAATACAGAATCTTGAGTTCGTATTTGGAGGAGGGGTAAATATATGAAAAAGAGACGTATTATAGCCATTGCTACTTTAACATTAGCAGCATTCATAGTGGCAGTTTATATGTCAGTAAATTTACAAAATTTTCTCGTAGAAACACTAACGAATTGTTGTACTAGTGAACCACTGGACTACAGTTCCAGTAATTACTGGTATCAGACAGGACAAAAGTATGATAAAAATAAAATAGATGTGTTTTATATTCTTTCCACAGTTGTTCCAAATGCAGTTGATGAAAATGGAAAACAGGTTTTTCATGCAACTCTCTCTGATAAAGACAAAAAAACAATGGCACCTGAATATAAATATATCTCGAGTGCCATGTTTGATAGCAATAATTTTAACTTCATAGCACCGTATTACCGTCAAATGACACTTGATGCATATAAACAGAGAATCTATAAGCTCGTTATACCATTTCTGCAAGCAAGAGCAGATGTATGCAATGCCTTTGATTACTACATGGAACATGAAAATAATGGTAGACCGTTTATTATTGCTGGCTTCAGTCAAGGGGCATTAATACTGCAGGAGCTGTTGAAGCATATGACAGATGAACAATATTCTCGTATGATTGCTGCATACTCAATAGGCTTTCAATTGACAGAAAGAAGTTTGAAAAACAAGCATTTCAAGCCAGCAACAGGAGAAGATGACCTTGGAATTATAGTGTCATATAACTCTGTTGCATCAATAGATATTCTTAAATCTGAGGCTGCAGCTGATTATTCTATAAGGGCAACCGAAGGGAATGCTGTTACGTGTATAAATCCTGTCAACTGGCAAACAGATGATACCTCCGCAGAGTTTGTGTACAATGGAGACAAAGCAACTGTGCACGTAGACCAGAATTATCATGTGTTAGTAGTTGAGGGACTTGATTTGGATAAATACCTAGGGGCAGTAAGGGGCATATTTCATAAGCAGGATATCAAGTTTTATGCCCATAACATCAATAAAAATGCAATACATAGAGCCAAATTGTTTAATAAAAGAAGGCAAGTTAAACATTATGAATAGAAAAAAGAGGTCAATCGTAATTGTAACAGATTGACCTCTTTTTTCTTTAATCGTCTAATCGTCGTAAGCGATGATTTGCCCAGTATTAACGTCTATCTTGTATTCATGCTTTCTTAGACCAGAATAAAATTCAACCTCATAATAAGTCATGCCATCGTCTGTCTCTAACTTTGTCCTCAAGAATTTTGCCTGTTTTCTTGTTATTCCGAGATCCTTGAAAGCAATTTCCTCAGCCCGTGCACGAGTGATTCTCTTGTTAACTCCCTGTGAAGAGTTTGCCTGAGATTCTTGCATTATTTGAGCGGCTTGCATATCGTCATAATCTGCACGCTTGCGTTTAAACTCCTTGATCTTACCGTTACTTACAAAAATTTCATATTTATATTTTGTCTGTCCGGATAGGAATTCAAGTTCATATGTATTACCGGTAAAATCATGGTCAATTTTCTGCTTCAAGAGAATTGCTTGATTGGAAGGAACACCAGCATGTTTCAACGCTATCTGATAAGCTTGCTCTTGGGTTACCTTGGCAAAACTTTCACTTGCAAAGCATAGAAATACTGCTATTATAAATACTGGAACAAAGAAAACCAGAAATTGATTTAATTTCTTAATCATGAGTTTTATATCTCCTCTCAAAATTGTGCTTTTGTACTATATCAAAGCAAATTACCAATTATCAAGTAATTTGCTCAAGTTGAAATTGAGTTTTTATCGAATATAACTGCAAGTAGCAGCGTTACTATTTTGCAGTTTCAATTGTTTTTAATTCATCTGTTGTATCTTTAGAGAGGTTAGTTTTGTAGAAGTCGTGACCCTCAGGTGGTAAGACCATCCTGAACTCTCTTGAAAGGCAAACCTTTACGCTTGCATTTTTTGTGGAGATACCAAGAAGGTGTCCACCAAATTTTTTGTCTTTGGACAAAAAGTGCATATGCCAACCTGTTGCATTAACACCTGCAAGATATTCAGGTAAACGAAAAGCGATGATATCACCTTCTTGGTTATCTGCTTCAAACTCAGGTTGGTTCTTTGTTACATCACTAAGGCGTGGATAAGGTTTTTTCTGTGGTGGCACGCTTCTTGTGTGAACATGGTCAAATACGCCTGTGATTCGAACAGCAACAAGCATATTGCTTTCAGGAATGAGTGTGTCCAAATACTTTATTAGCTCTGCTAAATCTGGCACATTTGAAACCTGTCCTTCACGGGAGGATTTGAATTTTAAGACAGCAGCAAAGGGTGTCTTTATTTCATCTGTTAGTTTATGGACAGATCCATCAAAGCGAATTTGATAAGCTTCCCCATCTAACACAGCTAGTTCACCATCCAGTGGTTCAACGCAACCAATACCAAAGTCACCAGCCTTCTTTAAACAACCCATTGTTGCAACGCCGTCGTAATTTCCCTCAACTAGAGCATTAATTGTGGAAAATTGTGTAACGGTCGGCGAGCAATTCTTGCAACATGGTTTTGCAAAAGTAAAATAGGCACAGACTAGCACAATGAGTGCTAAGACAACTGACGAAAAACGAAATCTTCTTTTTTGATTAGACATCTGAAATTACCTCAATATTATGTTTTTACTGGCAAATACCATGAATTATATTATTCGCTCCGTAAGATATTGTCAACTGAGAATAAAAAAATAAAAAGAGTCGCAAGGTATTTCTTGCGACTCTTAACAATTTTTACAGACTTTTTAGAATGTGAGTATTGTGCGGAAACGGAAGACATCATCTGTGCCAGTTGCTGACTCTGCATTGGCAGCGACACCGTAAGAGGAGAGACCTTTACCAAAATTCCTCCTATTGTATTGAGCTTGGAAGGCTACTGCTGGTGAATATTGATAGTGTAGCCCGACACCAAAATCCCACACATCATCGACTGTTGAGTAGGTGGCATCGAGTAATGAGCTGCCTTTTGATTTGAAATATGTATAGCTGATAAATGCACGAAGCTTTGCAGTAAAGTTTCTGTGAATAGCAAACTTGTACCAATCAAAACCACATCCGGTCATGCCACTACCTAAATCTGCAAAGTTGTTAAGTTCGTGGTTAATTCCTATTTGATTGAAAGCTTTTGGGTTGATACGGTAGCCATCTGAAATGTGACCATACTGAAACCAGAAGGAGAAGAGTTTTAATAAACTTTGATCTGCCTCCAATGCAATTGACCAAAGATCGCCATTCTTCTGCCCTTCGGGCATTTGAGTAGTGAGTTCCACTGGATGCTGTGGATCTGTTTCATCCTGCATGGTAGCAGTGACTGTTGCACCACCGGGATATAACTGGTGGTTGTATGTTCCTTTAACCTCAATACCATTTATGATTTTATAATTGACATAGACACCATAGTTTACCATGTTTGATGCTGCTGTTTTATATTCGTATTCAATTGGCAGCCCTTGTGGCTCAATCTCAAGCCCTTCTGCATCCTCTACAAAGCCATCTATTTTTGCATAACGTCCAAATAAACCAAGCTTTAGCTTTTCTGTTTTAAAACCCAATTTTAACCCGTAGGTCATATATGCTTGATCTTTGTAATCGCCAGTTGCTATTGCGTCAAGGTTTGAAGTATTTCTGCCTACATAAAAATCAAGGTCAAAGTTTCCCCAATCTTTACGGAAATCAAATCCCATGAACTTAAGACCAGTCCAAAGAGATTCTTCATCTCCCCAACCACCGTATTTTGCATTCCAAAGTCCGTATTCTTTATCCCAATCACTTGTTTGATAGCCGAACCTTGCTTGAATGTTCCATGGAAGCTTTGTGGAGAACCATAGTCTATCAACAGTGAAATGATTTGTGGGATTCTCGCGAACACCAAGCTCATCAATTATTGGAGGATTATCAACTCCAGTTGTGTTGATGCGCATTAAAAAGTAGCTGTCTTTGTCCATCTGCTTCTCAATAAAGAAGCGTGCACGGCGAAAACTGAAACTTGGTGTAGTAGATGCATGCTCTTCGTCAACAGAGTTCGTGCCTCTCCACTCTGCATCCATCCACAGAGTTCCCTTAAAGTGAAGTCCTTTAAGCCCTTTTTCAAGCCCTGCTACTCTCTTGTCAAGATCTACAACCTTAACGCCAAGTGCATCAAGTTCATTCTTGTACTCTGCGACGAGTTTTTTGATTAGCTCTAAATCTTCTTTTGAAGCCTTCTCCATGTCAATTTTGGTCAAGGCGCGTGCTACGACAGATGCCATCTCGTATCTTGTGGCGAGCTGACCACCTTTATACTGACCATCTGGATAACCGCTAACTACTCCACGGCTTGCCAAAAGTGCCACTGCATCATATGACCAGTGTCCTGCTGGAACGTCTGCAAATGGATTGCTATCTGCCATTGCTGGAGCGGCAAATGTAACCAATGCTGCCAAAATTACTGCTGCTAAAATCTTTTTCATAATTTAACAACCCCCTATTTAGTTGTGTATTTTTTTTCGCAAACATTTGTTTGCAAGGCATGTTTTACACTTTAATTTAATTTTACAAAACCAACTTTTTGTTGAACACGACACACGAACTGGGGCTTATTAACAGAAATAAAAGTATCCAAAGTTGCCTTCTCTCCTGCAATTCACCTTTATACTATTCGTAATTATGTCGCCCTGAAGTCTTACATCTCGTTAATAGCACACGGGGGGGCTTTACATGTTAATACAAATAGTCGCCACTGAAAGAATAAGCAAGTAACAGCCTTGATCATTCTTTCAGTGGCGACTAAGTTGAATTTAAAATAAATTATTCTCTAATAAATTAATTACTTGGCTTTTTTTTGTAAGTTGTTTAATGCCTTGACTAGGTCTGAAACCCTCTTGTCTTTTGCAGGGCGAGACAGGGCATCTTTTGCTTCAAGTGCCTTGCCCCAATAATTTTTGGATGCGTCCCTATTTTGGTTTATAACACTTCCGTCAATTCCTACGCCGGCAAAGGCTCCTTGTGCAATTGAGTAACTATAAATTGCTGCTTTAAAACGAGTATCGGTAGATGCTGATGCACTACGACCAACTGGGCCAGCAGCAATTTCAATATCTGTACCAAGCTTAAAGCTTTGTCCTCCTGTAAAGGCAAGGAGTCCTTTTTGGTTTGTGATGACGAGTACAAGCCCGACGCTTTCAACTCCAATTTGTAATCCAAAAGAACCACCAGCAATTGTCATAAATGCTGGACCCTTCCAACCACCCTTGCCGTCTTTTACAAAAACAACACCATCACCATATTGTCCTCCGACAATGAAGCCAGCCTTTGAGACACTCGGGAAAATTGCGACTGCCTTGCCAGATGCTATGACATTTGCAAGACTACCCGCGTCTTCTTCAATTGCCATTTTGTTTAATAGACTTGTTGCTTCATTGATGCGCTTCATATGCTGCGGTATTGCAAGGGCACTAGAAGCAAATAACATAGCAATTGTTAGCGAAACAAAAAATGCGACAAATTTTTTCATACTTATCACTCCTAACTAAATTTTTAATAGTGCTATTTTACACCTTTTTTTACATTTTGCTACAAATTAGTGGATAGTACTCAAATATTTTTGAGTAAATCTCCATAAATTTCTTGTGACGCTTAAGAGGGTAGGGTATAATAACTGTTATCTTGCTAGATAAAATTTGTTCAAAGGAGAAGATTATGGTTAAAAATTTACTTATCGTTTGTTTTATAACTATTTATTTGTTTGTTTATTCAAAATCTTCTTTTGCTTGTACAACCATTATGGTGGGAAGAATGGCAAGTACAGATGGTTCTCATTTTGTTGGAAGAACAGATGATTCTGGACATTTTGTTATACCAAGACTTCAACATATTCCAGCTTATTACACAAAGGAGCGTGTCGTCTATCACGATAATACGGTAAATTTAGACATTACACTACCGTCAACGGGACTAGAGTGTTTTGCTATTCCAACAAATTATACAATTCACGAAAACAATCCTAGTGAGGCAGCATTACGGGATTTTTGGTGGGAGTCAGCTGTAAACGAAAAACGTGTAGGAATTAGTGCCACAGAAACAATAAACTCAAATGACAACGTTCAATCCAATGATCCATTTGTCAAATCTGGCTTGCGTGAGGGAAACATTCCACGTCTTGTTATCCCCTACATCTCCTCTGCAAAAGAGGGTGTTCTTCGCCTTGCAAGATTAGTAGAAGAATATGGAATGATGTCTGCCGAAGCAGTGATTTTCATAGATGAGAAGGAAATTTGGTATATGGAAATGTACACTGGTCACCGCTATGCAGCGCAGAAGTTGCCGGAGGATTGCTGTGCTTGCATACCAAATGACGCAATGCTTGGTTTCTATGATAAAAACGACAAGGAAAACTGGATTGCATCAGATGATATTGTAGAATTTGCAAAAAAAGCTGGAACTTACCAAGAGCTGGATGGCAAATTCCACCTTGCCTTATCATACGGCACTCCAAAGCGTGACTATTCACAGCTTCGTGTTTGGGCTGGAAGACGCCATTTTACACCGAGTGTTGCAGGAAAATATGATGTAAAGAGACAATATGAAATTTTCTTTAAGCCAGAAAAGAAAATTTCAATATTAGATGCTTTTGAACTTACACGCGATAGACACGAGGGCACACCGCAAGCAACGGATAGACCAGGTAACAACACACGCCCGATAGGTATTGATAGATCTGCTCAGGCTCATTTTATCCAATTCAGAAAAAAGAGTATTGTGCCTATACTTTGGGCTTCGCTTGCTGCCCCAGAGTTCTCTGTCTATTTTCCAGTTTTAGGTCTGCCAAATAAAATTGACAAAAAATTTACGCTTAATTCGTTAGACTATAATCCAAATGCTTTTGCATGGAAACTCTATGAAATTGCAGACCTTGCAACTCAAGACCGCAGTCTTTATTCAGGCATGATTCGTGATAGATTTTCTGCTCTTGAGAAAGAATTTGTTGCTTCCCTTGACGTACTAGAAAAAAAATATAGCTCTCAAGGTGCCGATGCAGTTTTGGTAGATGTTACACAAGAAACTGAAGAGGCAGTTGATGAGGTAAAAGCAAAAATTCTTCTGGAATTTACAAAAAAACGAATTGAGAACACAGCATCACTTGGCAAAGATCATGTAAAATAACGGAGAGAGGGAAAGGATGATTAAAAATTTATTTATTGTTTGTTTATTAATCCTTTGTTTGGTTTGCTTGCCACAAATTTCTTTTGCCTGTACAACAATTATTGTTGGAAAAGAGGCAAGCACAGATGGTTCGCATTTTATTGGCAGAACTTCCGATGCCCCAACTTTTTCCATATCAAGACTTCAACATATTCCTGCCTACCATTCTGATAAACCCATCATCTATCGTGATGATATGGTAAATTTTGAAATAACACTACCGTCAAATGAGCTAGAATGTTTTGCTGTCCCTTCAAATGATGCTATTCACGAAAATAACACTAGTGAAGCAGCATTACGAGATCTTTGGTGGGAATCCGCTGTCAACGAAAAACATGTTGGAATCAGTGCAACAGAAACAATAAACTCAAATGACAAGGTTAAAGCTAATGATCCATTTGTCAAATCTGGCTTGCGTGAGGGAAACATTCCCCGTCTTGTTATCCCTTATATTTCCTCTGCAAAAGAGGGAGTTCTTCGTCTTGCAAAATTAGTAGAAGAATATGGAATGATGTCTGCCGAAGCGGTTATTTTCATAGATGAGAAGGAAATTTGGTATATGGAAATGTACACTGGTCACCGCTATGCAGCGCAGAAGTTGCCGGAGGATTGCTGTGCTTGCATACCAAATGACGCAATGCTTGGTTTCTATGATAAAAACGACAAGGAAAACTGGATTGCATCAGATGATATTGTAGAATTTGCAAAAAAAGCTGGAACTTACCAAGAGCTGGATGGCAAATTCCACCTTGCCTTATCATACGGCACTCCAAAGCGTGACTATTCACAGCTTCGTGTTTGGGCTGGAAGACGCCATTTTACACCGAGTGTTGCAGGAAAATATGATGTAAAGAGACAATATGAAATTTTCTTTAAGCCAGAAAAGAAAATTTCAATATTAGATGCTTTTGAACTTACACGCGATAGACACGAGGGAACACCGCAGGCAACGGACAAACCAGGTAACAACACTCGCCCAATAGGCATTGATAGAACCGAGCAAGCACATTTTATTCAATTTAGGAAAGATTGTTCTTCTCCTATACTTTGGGTTTCGCTTGCTGCCCCAGAATTCTCTGTCTATTTTCCAATTTTTGGTTTGCCTAATGAATTAGACAAGAATTTTACATACTACTCCCTAGACTATAATTCAAATGCTTTTGCGTGGAAGCTTTTTGAAATTGCTGATCTAGCTACGCATGATCGGGAACGTTACTCACGATTAGTTCGTGATAAATTCTCTACTCTTGAGAAAAAATTTGTTGTTTCTCTTGATTTACTAGAAAAAAAATACAACTCTCAAGGTGCCAATGCAGTTTTGGTAGATGTTACACAAGAGACTGTAAAGACAGTTGATGAGGTAAAAGCCAAAATTCTTCTGGAATTTACCAAAAAACGAATAGAAGACACGAAAAACCTTGGTAAAGACCAAGTAAAGTAATTGCGAGCAATTCCGTGTTAGTTACAAGAGAGGGAGTTGTCAATGAAAATTTGACAACTCCCTCTCTTTTTATGGGGTGTTATTTTGTTGAACTTGCGAAGCTAACGAAATACACACTACCCAATTGAACGGTATTGTTCTAAATGATCAAATTACTTTGCTTTAACCTTTCCTTCCCGTGTCTTTTCCGGGTACAATACAACTGGTTGCCCTGCTGTTATGCCCTTTGTAGCAATAAATTTTTCATTTTCTACATATATTCCCTCTATTGGGACGAAGGTTGCTGACTGAGACCGAATAAGGAATACGCCTATCTTACCTCTTCTTTTAACGATACAACTTATAGGGAACATTGCGCCGGTCTTTTTCCCTGTATCTACCTGGATAGTAGTGACTCTATTTTTAATATCTTTGAGGCGAAACCATGGAAGAATCAGGTAAACGCGCACCTTGCCTTTGCCTTCTTCTTGCCATACTTTTATTTCTGCCTTGTCATAGCTGTTTGATTCGTCATCTTTTACTCGTAGAAAATTATGTCCAATTTGCTTGCTAACTTCTTCCGTCGGTTCTAGCACACCAATAAAGTTTGTTCCCTGCAATGAAAGAACAAGTTTGCCAATGGGGGAGCCATAGTTCACTAATATACGATCCTTGAAATATTGTAAATTTACATTTGAAAAAGAGAGTTTTTCGCTGTTCCATATCACACCATATCTTAGTTTGCCCTCGAAACCATCCTGCCCAGCAATGAAATACCCGGGCGAGTCAGCCGTTAGTGCAACTCCATTAACTATAGCAACTGTGTCACCCTTAGCGACACGGACAGGTCCTAATCCCAGAGGATAGTGTATCATTCCACTTGCGGGGGCAGTAAGAAGTTTTTCTCGCCAATATAAAATGCCCTGACAAGGTGTTGAACTGTAATAAATGGCGGGAACTGTCCAGTAAATATCTGGTCTTTCTTCATAATAGTATTCCATGTGAAATTTAAAAGCGATGATCCAAACAATCGAAATTATGGCAAGCAGGATAGAGAATGCAAACAACTGAGGTGCGCTCAAAGATTTTTTTTTCTTGTGTCTATGGATGATAGCCATGCTACTTTAACTCCTTTAGCAATTCTTTTATCTCGCTAACGCAAGACACCACGTATTTTGCACCGGCATTAAAAAGCATTTTTTTGTCAAAATGTCCTTGGGCTACACCAACAGAATCAACACCAGCTGCGAGCGCTGTTCTCATGTCAATATCTGTATCTCCGACATATAAAGCTTCGGATTTATCTACTTTGAGTTTATTTAGTGCAGTAAGTAAAGGTTCTGGGTGTGGCTTTGGATGAGTCATTTCTTCTGCACCGATTGCTACGTCAAAGAATTCTATTATATTAAGTTTTGTAAGACAAGATTTAATAAAATGTCTGTTTGTGACGACACCGAGGAATAATCCGCGAGATACAAGATATTCGAGAGTATCCCTTGTGTCATCAAAGAGGACAAAAAGGTCCGCTTGATATGGTCTATATGTGGCAGAAAAATATTCAAGCCACTCCTCGTTGTAGTACCCCCACAACTGTTTCCAGCAATCAGTTAGCGGAAGCCCTATTATTGCATAAATTTCGTGGTCTGTAGGAAAGCGTAAGTTAAAATGCTCAGATAATATTTTCACGCCTTTTTTTACCGCAAAAAAAGTATTAGCAATTGTGAGATCAAAGTCAAACAGTATAGCCTTTATCAAAACGATCCCCCCTTAATAATTATAGCTGCATTATAGCATATTCCCCAGGTGACACATAGTTTCGTAAAAAATTATTTAGCAATGTGTTATTGGAGTAGCGAGTTGGAAATTGATCTGAGCCATAGAGCAATATTAATTTTTAAATCTTTCTTATAGTCTTTACTCAGCTTGTTGTAAATGATAAAATACTCTAAAAAGGAAGGAGGAAGTTTCTAATGCAAAAAATTATTAAAGTCTACCGCAATTACTGTAAATCTTCACTAATTTTAAAAATTGCCATAGGTATGATTTTGGGGGGTATTTTAGGAATAATTTTCCCCAAATTAACCGCCATTTCTATTTTGGGCAAAGTATTTGTAGGTGCCTTGAAGGGCATTGCACCAATACTTGTTTTTGTTTTGGTGATTAGTGCGTTACTTGACGTAGCCGATGTTGGCATTACAAGGAGATTTAAGAGACTTATTTTTCTATACATGCTAACAACTTTTTTGGCTGCTGTTTGTGCTGTTGCGGCAAGTTACCTCTTCCCTATAACCTTAAAGCTATCAACTACTGTTGAACAAGCAGCTCCCGGTGATATTGCTACAGTGGTTGAAAATTTATTTACAAATATGGTTGTAAACCCTGTTGCGGCTCTAGCTGAAGCTAACTACATTAGTATTTTATTTTGGGCAATCATGCTTGGATGTGCCTTAAGGTGTTTTACCTCAAAGCATGTCGTTTTTGCAGTGAAGCAAATATCTGACGGTGTTTCACAATTAGTTAGATGGATAATTAACTGCGCACCTTTTGGTATTTTGGGAATTGTATTTGAGGCTGTTTCGACAAATGGTATGGTCGTATTTTGGGACTATGGTAAGTTGATCTGTGTGCTAGTTGGTTGCATGCTCTTCGTCTCTTGCGTTGTAAATCCATTGATTGTTGCTTTTTGCTTACACAAAAATCCGTATCCTTTATATTGGCAATGTATAACGCAAAGTGGCATTCCTGCATTCTTTACAAGAAGTTCGGCGGCGAATATCCCGATAAATATGGCCCTTTGTGAAAAATTAGGTCTTGATAGAAGTTTCTATTCCCTCGCAATTTCTCTTGGAGCTACAATAAATATGGATGGGACTGCAATCACAATTACTATTATGACGCTTGCAACAGCCAACACATTTGGAATAGTTGTTGATTTTCCCTCTGCCATTTTGCTTAGCCTTTTGGCTACTGCCACGGCTTGTGGCGCTTCTGGAATTACTGGTGGTTCACTCTTGCTTATTCCTGTAGCTTGTTCTTTATTTGGTATTTCAAATGATGTGGCAATGCAGGTTGTGGCGATTGGCTTTATTATCAGTGTTGTGCAAGACTCATTTGAAACTGCACTTAATTCAAGTGGTGACGTTTTCTTGACTGCGGCAAGTGAGTATAGAGAAAGATTGCTTCGTGATGAGGAAGTAAAATTTTAATGTCAAATACAGACAAAAGAAGGTAGGTGCATTTAGCATCTACCTTCTTTTTGCTATTATATATCATAGTTATAAAAGCCCAAATTAAAAATCAAAAATTTCAAGTATTTTATCTGGTTCTTTTTTACCAAGAAAACTTGCCAAGACAAAAACTATTATTGCAATGGCAAGGGAGGGAACAATTGGCGTTGTGCCATAAAAACTTACACCAGAAATGTTAAAGTAGAAAAACGCAGAGGCTCCTGCTAACATACTGCAAATTGCACCGCTTGAATTTGCTCTTTTCCAGTACAGACCAAATATTGTTGGACAGAAGAAAACAGCTTCGAGTCCTCCAAAAGCAAAAAGATTTATCCAAACTAACAAATCCGGAGGCGTAATTGCAAAAGCAAAAACGATTAGCCCAATGATTGCTGTCGTAATTGTACTGAAATTCTTTATCTTTTTTGAAGATATCTTTGCCCAATCTTCTTTTAATACATAGTGAAAATATAAATCTTTTACTATCGTGGCAGAACACATGATGAGCATTGAGTCAACTGTGGACATGATAGCGGCAAGTGGTCCAGCAATAAAAACACCTGCCCAAAACGGGGACATAACGCTCCTAACAATGGTAGGAATTGCCATATCACCAACTTCGATTCCTGGTACAACAGCTCTGCCGAGTGCTCCAACCATGTGCATTGCCAAAATTGTAAAGCCACAAACGATTGTGCCAATAATCATGGCATCGTGCATTGCTTTTGCATCCTTGTAGCCAAGGCACTTTTGGGTTGTCTGTGGAAGTCCTAAAATTGCAATACCAACAAGCACCCAAAAGGACATAATGAAAGGCTTTGGAATAGCATTGTTTGCACCTGTTGGCGTAATGAGTCCTGGGTCTATAGTGGCTAAATGCTTCATTATGTGCTCAAGTCCACCGCCTGTTTTTATCGTGCAATACAAAATGACGAAAGACGCTATCGCCATTACTGCTCCCTGCAATGTGTCAGTAAGAACAACGGCACGGAAGCCGCCAAAGGTGGTGTAAAGGACAACGGATATGCCAAAAATTAAAAGACCGATGAAGTAACTGTTGCCAGTAAGAGCTTCAAAGAGTCTAGCACCACCAACAAATTGTGCCACCATTGAGGCAACGAAAAATATTAAAATTGCGATGGAAGAAAGGATATCTACAAATGGGGACGAATAACGAGCTCGTAAAAAGTCTGTAAAGGTCATGCAGTTGGTGCAGCATGCAACACGCGCAAATTTTTTGCCAAGAATACCTATTGTTAAAAAGACAGTTGGCACTTGAATCATGGAAAGTAATATCCAGCCCAAACCAAGTTTATAAGCGACCCCAGGACCACCAACAAAAGAACTTGCGCTTGTGTAGGTTGCCACAATCGTCATTGCTAAGACAATCCCACCCATGGAACGGCTTCCTACAAAATATTCTTCCATAAAGCTACCCTTATTATATGCAAGTCTTGCTTTTTTATTTGCGTAACATGTAATTACAATTAATAGTAGAAAATAAAGAATGATGGGAACGAAAAGTGAGAAATTTATCATTAACTAATCCTTACCTTTTTTATCTTTAATTAATGAAGTGTCCGCGAAAAAAAACTTAATTGCGATATATAGCAATATACAAATCCCAATGTATCCAACGATGCAACTATAAAAAAACCACTCTGGCATCCCGAATATAAACTTGTATTTGCCAGCATCATTGCCAAATCCATAGGCTGTAAGATACCAAAATCCAAAGAATAGCAGATAAAGAATCAAAACAACAATAGGCTCTTTATCTGTTTTTTTATTTTCTTTTGAGTTTTTATCCTTCATATTAAAACACTTCCTTATAAATTGCTCGTATTGCAGTTTCATAGTCTTCTTCCGCGACGCCGATAATTATATTCAGTGAGCTTGCACCCTGGTCTATCATTTTTACCTTAATCTGTGCCTTAGCTAGCCCCGCAAAAATCTTTTGAGGAATATCGTGACGTGTGCTGATATGTTCTGCCACTACACAAATGAGCGAAAGTCCGTGTCGTATTTCTACACTATCTGCTTTTGTAGCTTTTTTTATTTCCTCAATGATGTTTGTTTCTTGATTCTCTATAGCTTTTGTTGCTACAATTATTGAAATTGTGTCTATTCCAGATGGTAAATGCTCAAAGGAAATACCACGAGAAGAAAGAACCTCAAGAGCGCGATAGATAAAACCAACTTCAACATTCATCATGTGTTTTTCTACTAAAATGGAAGAAAAACCAATCTTGCCGGCAATTCCAGCAATACGCTCTTCGCATTGCTCATGCTGCAGGCATGCCAAGCGATGACTTGATCCTATAATAGTTCCAGCATCAAGAGGGCTATTTGTGTTTTTTATGTTCATGGGAATTTTTGCCTGGCGAACAGGGAAAACGGCAGCTTCATGCATGACGTTTGCGCCCATGTAGCTTAGCTCTCGCAATTCTTTGTAGGAAATAAAATCTATCGTTTTAGGGTTTTCCACAATACGGGGATCTGTCGCCTTCATACCACTTACATCTGTCCAGTTTTCATATAGAGTTGCTTCTGTTCCAACAGCAACAAGTGAACCGGATAGGTCACTTCCTCCACGGGAGAAGGTTTTTATGCGTCCTTCTCTTGTAGCACCATAAAAACCAGGGATAATTGCTCGTGACTTATCTTTTAAGGCTTCGCGAATTGCTATGTATGTTGAGGGTTCATCACAGTGACCATTGTCATCAAATATAATAATGTTTTTTGCATCTACAAAAGGTAAGTCGAGATACGTGGCGAGAAGCTTTGCATTAAAATATTCACCACGGGAAACTACATAGTTGTAGTCAGGATAAGTTGAAAGGTGAAGCTTTAAATTCAAAAAATCGTAACTTGCATCAAAGGTAATACCAAGTCCCTCGGCAATGGCATTAAACCTTTCGCAAATCGCATTGAAGATAGGTATAAAATTTTCTCCCCTTGTCGCTGCTCTGTGGCACTCAATGAGCATGTCTGTCACCTTTATGTCTGTGTCGTTACGTTTGCCTGGTGCAGATACAACTACAAAACGTCTTGCAGGATTTGAGTCGAGTATTTTTTTTACCTTCCTAAACTGCTCGGCACTGGCCATTGAGCTACCGCCAAATTTTGCAACTATTAAATTGTTGTCCGTCATTTTGTTACCCTATATTCAAATAAAATTTTTGCCCCTAGTGCAATCATCAAGGGAAGTATATCTTCATTTGGTGCAAAATGCGAACTATGTAATGGTTCATTTCCTCCTATACCTATGTGGTAGAACGCACCTTTTTTCTTCATTATGTAGTAACCAAAATCCTCTGTCGTAAAGCGGGGTGTAACGTCTGTTACATTTTGAGTTCCAAAGAGGGAGGCAGCTATTTCCTCTACAAAAGCTGTCTCAGTTTCATTGTTTATAACACCTGGATAACCGTCAATGTATGAGGCAAGAAGAGTTGCTCCAAATTTTGCCACTTCTTTTTCCGCAATGTCTATGATACGTTTTTGACATTCGTGAATTTTGTCATAACCAAAGGCACGAAGAATTATGGTAAATGTTGACTCTTGCGGAATTACGTTTAACGCTTCACCGGTTTTCAATGTACAAACGGAAATTATAGCTCCTTTGTTTTCATAGTTTGTTTTATACATTTCGTTAATTTTAGTGATTGCAGCAGCGGCAGCAACGAGGGAATTTACGCCCTCTGTGGGACTTGCTGCATGGCAAGACTTGCCCTTTATTGTAAGAGTCATAGGACCACTTGCGGCATACATTTCGTGTTTCGCTGTGCCAATAACCCCAAACGCCAAACTTGGGTCAAGGTGACAGCCAAATACAGCATCTACATTATCTAATGCGTGAGCATCAATAAGGCGTTTCGCCCCACCATCACCTTCTTCATCAGGTTGAAAAATAAATTTTACTGGGTGTGGTAAAAGGTCTTTGTATTTTGCTAGAATAAGTGCAGTGCCAATTGCACCTGCTGTGTGAAAATCATGACCACAAGCATGCATAAGTTCATTGCATGACGCAAAGGGCAAGTTTGTTTGTTCGACTAATGGTAGGGCATCAATATCAGCACGAAATGCTACTGTATTTTTTGATGAGTGTGGTGCTTCTAGTGTCGCAACGAGTCCAGTTGCAAGGGGTCTTTCAATTTTGTAACCAACAGGTGCCAATATGGCTTTAATAAGAGCTGTTGTATTAAATTCTTGATTGCCAAGTTCAGGATGCTCATGAATTTTGCGTCGTATAGACACAATTTTTTCTTTTAATAAATGGGCTTCTGCCAGATAATCAATTTTCATTATGTAGACTTCTTTCTTGATTTTTTTTTTACTTTTTAGAATTTTTATTATTTTACTTGACAAAATATGAAAAAAGTATTTTAATACCCTCCACTACATTATGGGCGTAAGCCTTAAAATATTATCGGGAGGTGAGTTGAATTGACGAAAGTAGATCTCGTTAATACAGCAGCCAAACAGGTTGAAGGTCTTACCAAGAAGAAGCTTGCAGCTGTTGTAGACACACTTTTTGCTGACATCTTCAAGGCCTTACAAAAGGGTGAGAAAGTTCAGTTGGTTGGTTTTGGTACGTTTGATGTGCAGTCAAGAGCAGCACGTAAGGGACGTAACCCACAGAGACCAAATGAAGTTATTAACATCCCAGCAAAAAAAGTTCCAGTCTTCCGTGCTGGCAAGCACTTAAAAGACGCAGTGAATCACTAGGTAACAGATATTGAGAGATGCTTATCGGCATTTCTCTTTATTTTTTTGTAACAATTTATCTGAATGCCTTGTCGATATCCAAAGTTGCAAAATAATCCTCTGCAGTTTCTGCGCGGCGAATTTTTGTCAGCTCCCCATGTTCTAAAAGAAACTCTGCACATTTTAATTTGCCGTTATAGTTATACCCCATGGAGTAGCCATGTGCTCCTGCATCATGGATAACTAAAATATCACCTATATTTGTCTCTGGCAATGCTCTATCAACTGCGAACTTGTCGTTATTTTCGCAAAGGCTGCCCACTACATCAACTACTACTGTATTTGCCAGGTCGTTTTCCTTGCCTAAGACTGTGATATGGTGGTATGCACCGTAAATTGCAGGGCGCATTAGGTTACAAGCGGTAGCATCAACTCCAACGTAATCCTTATAAATATGCTTGTGGTGTAAGACCTTCGTTACGAGGTAACCGTAAGGACCAGTAATGTAACGCCCCATTTCTGTAAAAATTGAAACTTCAATGCCACGTGAGGCAAGGATTTCGTCATAGACTTTTTTAACTCCTCTGCCAATTTGTGCCATATCTACAGGTTTTTCTTCAGGATAATAAGGAATCCCTATCCCACCGGACATATCAACAAAGGAAATTTCGACTCCTGTTTTTTCTTTTATCTCAAGGACAAGAGAAAAAAGATTTCTCGCAAGTGCTGGGTAATAGTCGTTTTCCAAGGAGCATGAAGCAAGCATTGCATGTAGCCCGAAGCGTTTCACTCCCTTGCTTGCCAAAATTTTATAGGAATTCAAAAGTTGCTCGTGTGTCATGCCAAATTTTGAATCATAGAGATGTCCCATTATGTCGTTTGATATGCCAAATTTACCAGGATTGTAGCGGCAACAAATAGTTTGTGGCAGCTTTCCGTCAAGACAATTTTCCAAAAACTCAATATGACTTATGTCATCCAGATTGATGATAGCACCGCTTTCATATGCTGCATTATACTCTTCTTTGCTTGTTTCGTTGGAAGAAAACACTATATTTTGAGATGTTATGCCACTACGTTTTGCGAGTGTAAGTTCTGTGATGGATGCGCAATCTGCACCACAGCCCAAAGTTTTCAATAGACGCAAAATGCTTGGATTTGGACAAGCCTTTACGGCAAAATACTCTTTAAATCCTTTATTCCAGGAAAAAGCGTCATAGATTCCCTTGACACAAGATACAATTCCTGCTTTGTCATACACATAATACGGTGTTATTTCATTCCACATTTCCACCTGATCTCTTGTAAAAGGAACTTGCTTCAATTTTATACACTCACTTTCTATGTAAAACTTATAACTTTCTTATTAAACTCGGTATTCTACAACGTTATGATAATTTTTACAATCTTTATTATGGTGCTATGAAAATATGAAAGTAGTCTCATATAGTATTTTAATACTGATATGTAGAATATAAATGGTAAGAAATATTTTCTACAAGATTCTATTTTTCATAAAATTTTAAATTTTTGGTATTAATTTAATATGACTATTGACAAAAATATACATAATCTTATAATAAAATCACTAAATTCAGTTCGTGTGAACTAAATAAAAAAAAGGAGAATTTTGCTATGAAACTCAAAAACCCTTACTTGAACCCAGAAGATGGTGCACTTTATCACATTCGTGTGAAACCAGGTGAAGTTGGCAAGTATGTCATTTTGCCAGGCGACCCATTCAGAACAGATGTTATTAAAGATTATTTTGATCAGCCACGCCTTGTTGCCCACGCACGTGAACACAAGACTTGGACAGGTTACCTTGATGGCGAAATGGTTTCAGTTTGCTCAACAGGTATGGGATGCCCAAGTGCATCTATCGCAGTTGAGGAGCTCATAGCTTGCGGTGCAGATACATTCATCAGAGTTGGAACAGCAGGTCGTCTTGCTGATTCTGTTCAGGATGAGGCAATCAACGGAGCAATTATCACTGGTTCTGTCCGTGACGAAGGTCTCACAAGTCACTATGTTCCAAAAGAGTACCCAGCAATGGCAAACAGATTTATCGTCGAAGCCCTTGCACAGGCTGCAAAGAGAAAGAATCTTCTCTATGTCGAAGGTATCGCACACTGCAAAGATTCATATTTCGGAATGGTTGACCCAGATTCACTTCCAAACGGCGCTGCACTAAAGACACGTATTCAGATGTGGAAAGATGCGAACGTTATCACAACGGAAATGGAAACGGCAGCTCTCTTTGTTGTTTCACAGATTCGTGGTTGCAGAGCTGGAGCTGTTATGTCCTTTACAGGCGGTAAGGGTGGTCACCACACAGCAGAGTCAATCGAAATCGCTGTTGAAGCAATTAGAGACCTTATCAAACAAGACAAAGCTGCAAAGAAATAATAGATCACAAAATGATTTTTTGGGGAAATGTTTTAAGACATTTCCCCATTTTTTGTTTTTACGTTTTTTCTTAAATTTGCGCAAAAAATTTGATACTGTTGTATAATTATTAAAAATTATAGAAGGGATGTGGCGTGAATGTATACCTTTAACCTAGGGGCTAAGATTTACATGTCTGAATGTTCACTTGATCCCGTGCTTGAAGGCAGACAAAATGTTCTTATAATAACGGACAAGTTTATAGCAGAAAGCGGTTTGGTAAAATATGTAACAGATCACCTAGATAAAATTTCTGCTGCATATTCAATATTTAGCGATGTCCATCCTGATCCAGATACTGGTACCGTCACCGCTGCACTTGAAGCCATGGAAAAACAAAATGCAGACTGTATCATCGCAATGGGTGGCGGTAGTCCAATAGACACAGCAAAGGCTGTGCGTTTCTTTTGGGAAACAAAGCTTGGGCAACCGCAGGTGCATTTCATAGTCATTCCAACCACTTCCGGAACAGGCTCAGAAGTAAGTGCCTATGCAGTTATTACTGACAAGGAAAAGGGAGCAAAGTACCCGCTCATAAGCGATAGACTCTTGCCTGATGCGGCTGTGCTTGACGCAGCTCTCGTTGTTTCTGTCCCTCCACAGGTAACGGCAGATACAGGAATAGATGTCCTTACCCATGCACTAGAAGCCTTTGTTTCTATAAAACACAGTGACTTTTCTGATGCAATGGCAGAAAAGGCAATACAACTAATATGTCACAATTTGCCCGTAGTGTATAAAGACGGAAAGAATTTAGAAGCACGACAGTCTGTTCACGATGCTGCCTGCATGGCGGGAATTGCCTTTTCAAATGCTGGACTTGGACTAAATCACGCCATGGCACATGCGCTGGGTGCAAAATTTCATATTCCACATGGTAGGGCAAATGGAATTTTGTTGCCATACGTTATGAAGTTCAATGCTGGCTGCGAAACAAAATTGACGGACACAGCTCAGCGTTACGCAACTATGGCACACGTTTTGCGAATAGAAGGTTCGTCAATTCGCCAAAGTTCACTTGCTCTCATTCGTGCTGTCAAGGGACTTGTGGAACGCATTGGCATTCCAACAACTATAAGGGCGGCAGGTATTGCAAAGGAAGAATTTGAAGCAGAGCTTAACACCTTGGCTGACCTTGCAATGGCAGACAGAACCCTCGCCACGAACCCAGTAAAACCAACAAAAGAAGAGGTTATTGAATTATTCCGTGGAGCATACCATGGAGAACTGTAATAAAATTTAGAATTTAGAATGGAGAATTGAGAATTAATGTGTGCCACTTCGTGGCACTGATTAAAAGTGTTGCACTGCACCACTATAATTCGTTTTTGCAGAGCAAAAACTCCGAAATTTTCAATTTTCAATTCTCAACTTTCAATTATAAAAAGGTTGAGGTAAAAAAGTGTTTGAAATCATTTCAAAAAAGCAAATAACAGACAACGAATTTGATATTACTGTATCAGCACCAAGAATAGCAAATCATGCAAAAGCAGGACAATTTGTTGTGTTGCGTGTTGGTGACAAAGGAGAAAGAATCCCCCTTACAATAGCTGATTATGATACAGAAGCTGGGACTATACGTTTAATCTTCCAGGTTGTTGGGAAAAGCACAGCTTTGCTGTCAGGTTTGAACGCAGGAGACAGCATTACGGACGTAGCCGGTCCGCTCGGTATGCCAAGCGAAATTAAAAACTACGGCACTGTCCTAATGGTTGGCGGTGGCGTCGGTATTGCAGCACTTTTTCCCATCATAAAGGCTTTGAAAAAAGCAGGCAACGAGGTTATAACTGTTCTTGGTGGCAGAAATAAAGATTTAATCATTTTGCAGGAAGAATGTAAAAAATATAGTGACGAAGTCATCTTTACTACAAATGATGGTAGCCTTGGCATGAAGGGACTTGTTACTGATGCTATGCAGCTTGTCTCAGAGCGAGAAGAGCAAAAAATTGACAAATGCTGGGCAATAGGACCTTCCATTATGATGAAGTTTTGTGCAACAAAGTGCCGTGAGCTTACCTTGCCGTGTGTAGTTTCGTTAAATCCTCTAATGGTGGATGGAACTGGAATGTGTGGCTGTTGCCGTGTAACAGTTGGAAATAAAATTTTCTTCGCTTGTGTTGATGGACCTGAATTTGACGGGCTTGCCGTTGACTGGGACGAATTTTTGGCGAGGAGCAAGCAATATAAAGATGAGGAGACTCTCTCCTTTAATAACTACAAGGAGGGAAAATAATATGGCTGTTTCAAAAACAAGAACTCCCATAAGGGAACAAGAACCAAAAATCCGTGCAAAGAATTTTGACGAGGTTTGTCTTGGATATTCGCTTGAAGAAGGGAAAATTGAAGCAAACCGCTGCTTGAATTGCAAAACCAAACCCTGTGTACAGGGATGCCCAGTCGGGATAGATATTCCAGCATTCATAGCTGAAATTAAAAATGGCAATATGGACGAAGCATCAAATATATTGTCTCGTTACACAAGTCTCCCTGCTGTCTGTGGCAGGGTTTGCCCGCAGGAAAATCAATGCGAGGGACTTTGCACTGTGGGAAGAATAAAGGACAGTCAGCCTGTAGCTATCGGGAAGCTCGAAAGACTCGTAGCAGACTGGAAGCTTGCAAACAAAAAAACTAACGTCACTTTCGATAAAGCACTCAAGAATTACAAAGGTCGTGTAGCAGTTGTGGGATCCGGTCCGTCCGCTCTTACTGTTGCTGGAGACCTCGTAAAACTTGGCTATTACGTCAAGATTTTTGAAGCACTTCACACAGCAGGTGGTGTTTTGATTTATGGTATTCCGGAATTTCGTTTGCCAAAGGAGATAGTAAAAAAAGAAATTGAAAATTTGCTTTCCCTTGGTGTTGAAATTGAATGCAATGCAGTTGTTGGGCAAACCGTTACACCAGAGGAATTAAAAGAAAACTTTGACGCTTGTTACATAGCTGTCGGTGCTGGTGCTCCAAAGTTTCAAGGCGTGCCAGGCACATCACTGCCAGGCGTTTATTCTGCTTCAGAATTTTTGACAAGAATAAATTTGATGAAGGGTTATCTTTTCCCCGAATATGATACGCCAATAAAACGTGCAAAAAATGTTGTAGTAGTTGGCGGTGGCAATGTTGCAATGGATGCTGCAAGGAGCGCTTTGCGCCTTGGTGCAGAGCATGTTACCGTTGTTTACAGAAGAAGTGCTGCAGAGCTTCCTGCTCGTGTGGAAGAATATCACCACGCAGTAGAAGAAGGAATCAACTTTGCATGGCTCACAAATCCAGTTGAATACATTGCAAATGACGAGGGCGTACTTGGTGCAGTCCGTTGCATAAAAATGGAGCTTGGCGAGCCAGACGAAAGTGGCCGTCGCCGTCCTGCTCCCGTGAAGGGCAGCGAGTTCACAATTGATGCAGACTGTGTAATTGAAGCCATTGGACAAGGAGCAAACAAGGTGCTTTTAAGCAACTTCCCAGATCTAGAGCTTACAAAGTATGGTTACATAAAAACACAGGAAAATTCTTGCAAAACGAATTTGCCTTGGGTCTTTGCCGGTGGCGACATAGTTACAGGTGCTGCGACTGTTATCTTGGCAATGGGAGCTGGAAAACTTGCAGCAAAAGAAATTGACGAATTTTTGAACAATAAAAACAAAAAATAAAATTTTATGGAGGCTTACAAAATGGTAAAAGTTTATTCAACACAAACATGTCCTTGGTGCGAAAGAGTTAAGGAATACTTAACTGCTTTGAATGTTAAGTTTGAAGTGGCAGACATTACAAACGACAGAGCAACAGCAATGGAGCTTTTGAAGCACACAAGGCAGATGGCAGTTCCAGTTACACAAATTGACGATGTCTATATAGTTGGCTTTGATCAAGAAAAACTTAACACAGAGCTAAAGGCTCGTGGACTTATTGCATAACAATGTGAGTAATCTTGTTTGCCACCTTGTGTGTTCGGCAAAATATTATCGTTTTACCTTCCAGATTTTTTCTTGTTTTAACAAAAAAACGGTTCTGTTGTAAACAGAACCGTTAAAAAAATTATATTTTAAAGTGGAGCCGACTTCCGGATTCGAACCGGAGACCTACGCATTACGAGTGCGTTGCTCTACCAACTGAGCTAAGTCGGCATTTTATTGGAGCGGACAACGGGATTTGAACCCGCGACACTTGGCTTGGGAAGCCAATGCTCTACCCCTGAGCTATGTCCGCAACAAACGGGTTGTATAATATCACAAATGAAAAAAAAAATCTAGACTGAGAATTTGCATTATTTTTCAAAAAACTATTGCAAAAAACGGGGAAAGTGTGGTATTATACCTGCCGTCCACAAAGAAGTGAAGGAGGTGTCCTCTAATGCCTAATAACAAATCAGCAAAAAAGAGAGTCTTAATTGCAGAGAGAAATCGTCTTTACAACCGTTTTTGGAAGACACGTTGCAAAAACGCTGTTAAAAAAGTTATCGAAGCAGTAACAAATAAAGATACAAACGTGGCACAGGAAAAGTTTAATGAGGCTCAGTGTGTATTGGACAAGGCAGTTGTCAAGGGTGTTATGCATAAGAATACTGCTTCTCGCAGAAAAGCGTACATTGCAACTGCAATGAAGTCGCTTAACAAATAATTAATGACAAAATATTCGGTTCGTAAGAACCGTTTTTTTTATATTTTTGTTTTTTTCTAGGTTTTGTAGGTGATGAAATGAAGGCATTAAAATCTCGTCCACAAGAGTGGAGTATAAGGCTTATTCTCCCATCTGTACCACATGATGGTACAAGCTATACCGATGATTTTGCTCTTGATCTTGCTTCTGCCGTTTTATACTACGGGCAAGAATATAGGTTAACCAGACCTCTTTCTGTTCATGTGGAAGCAGTTAGAAGCGCTGAAAGGATTATCCTGTCTATTTCACTAGAAGCGGAGATTGAAACCGCTTGTGCACGTTGTTTAGAGCCAGCTAAAACTCAAACGTCTTCCACACTTCATTGGATTTTTTCTACTACAAGGGAAGATGAAGAACAAAGGGATGAGTGGAAATATGATGAGGTGGTACTTCTTGACAGCTGGGAAGAACATATAGAACTAGGAGATTATGTTTGGGAAACTTTTGTGACAACACTTCCCGTTTCAGTTTTATGCAAGGCGGATTGCAGAGGTCTTTGTCCAAATTGTGGAGCAAATTTGAATAAACAAACTTGTAACTGTCACGACGCACAAGGCGATCCACGTTTTGCGGTCTTGAAAAATCTTCTATAATTTTTATTTTTTTCTGTTTTTTTCGTTTTTTTGTGAAAAAATTGTACGCAGGGCAATTTTTGTGATATAATTTCCCGTCCAGAAGATTAGAATAAAAATACATGGAGATTGGCTCCATTGGGAGGGAATAAAAATGGCAACACCAAAAAGTAGAGTTTCACATGCACGCACACATTTACGTAAATCACAATGGCTCGGGGAGCTTAGTGCGCCCAGCCTTACAAAGTGCAGCAACTGCGGTGAAGTAATACGCAATTATTGCGCATGCCCATCATGCGGCTATTACAGAGGACGTCAGGTTATAAAAAAAATAGCAAGTGAAGCATAAGCACATAACAGCAACACTATAACGTAACGTAGTAGTGTTGCTGTTGTTTATATAAATTTGCAATTTATTTAGAAAGGAGCGGACAAGATGTCAGCTTACATTGAAAGAGTCATTGACTCAGTGAAACAAAAAAATCCAGATGAACCAGAATTCATTCAGACAGTTGAAGAGGTTTTAAGATCTCTCGAGACAATGGTTGAGAAGCATCCAGAGTATGAGGCTGCAGGGCTTCTCGAGCGTATGGTTGAACCAGAGCGCACAATTATGTTCCGTGTGCCTTGGGTTGATGATGCAGGTCGTGTTCAAGTAAATCGCGGTTACCGTGTTCAGTTCAACGGTGCAATCGGCCCCTACAAAGGAGGTCTCCGTTTTGCAAGCCACGTTAATCTTTCAGTTATGAAGTTCTTGGGCTTTGAGCAGACCTTTAAGAACAGCCTTACAAGCCTTCCTATGGGTGGGGCAAAAGGCGGTTCAGACTTTGATCCAAACGGAAAGAGCGACGCAGAAATTATGCGTTTCTGCCAGAGCTTTATGACAGAGCTTTACCGTCACATTGGACCAGACATTGACGTTCCAGCAGGTGACATCGGTGTCGGTGCAAGAGAAATTGGTTTCCTCTTTGGTCAATATAAGCGTATCCGCGGCGCATTTGAGAATGGTGTCTTGACAGGAAAGGGTAGATCATACGGTGGATCCCTCATCAGGCCAGAGGCAACAGGCTTTGGTGCAATCTACTACCTTAATGAAGTTTTGAAGCACGAGAACGATACAATCAAGGGCAAAACCATTGCAATATCCGGCTTTGGTAATGTTGCATGGGGTGTTTGCAAAAAGGCAGCACAGCTTGGAGCGAAGGTTGTTACCCTAGCAGGTCCAGACGGTTACATCTATGACCCAGACGGTGTTGTAACAGACGAAAAGATTGACTACATGCTTGAGATGCGTTCAAGCGGCAGAAACAGAGTGCAGGATTATGCAGACAAGTTTGGTGTCAAGTTCTTCCCAGGACAGAAACCATGGGGACAAAAAGCAGACATTTGCATGCCATGTGCATACCAGAACGAGGTTAACATGGACGAGGCTAAGAAAATCCTTGACAATGGCACAAAGTATTACATTGAAGTTGCAAATATGCCAACAACAAACGATGCACTCTTCTTCCTCATGGGACAGAAGAACATGATTGTTGCGCCTTCAAAGGCAGTCAATGCCGGTGGTGTTGCAACTTCAGGTCTTGAAATGAGCCAGAACTCTGAGCGTCTTTCATGGAAAGCAGAGGAAGTTGACGCGCAACTTCACAACATCATGGTTAACATTCATGCTTCATCCGTTGCAGCAGCAGAGGAAGCAGGACTTGGTTACAACCTCGTTGCTGGTGCAAACCTCGCAGGCTTCAAGAAGGTTGCAGACGCTATGATGGCACAGGGTATTTGCTAATTTTTGCAAATTTTATAATATAAAGCATAAAGGCAAGAAGTCGTCGGTGAGACCAACGGCTTTTTGCTTTTTTATTTTTCAAAAACTCTTCAAACTTCACAAAAAATTTGGTATTATACGCATTGTTTGTAAGTTTGCTTGCAATTTATACTAGAAAGAAGGCGTTTATATGGCAAAGAAATTTTCCATAGAAGTCAATGAAAAGTGGTGCAAGGGCTGTGGCCTTTGTGTTGCAGTTTGCCCAAAACAAGTTATTGAAATGAGCGAAATGGTCAAGGCCGTTGCGGTTCGCCAAGATGATTGTCTCGGCTGCCGCCAGTGTGAGAACATTTGTCCAGACCTAGCTATCACAGTAAAGGAGCGTGAGTAATATGGCACGCAATGAATTTTGGCAGGGAAACAAAGCTCTTGCCATGGGTGCTATTGCCGCAGGTTGTAGATTTTTCGGTGGTTACCCAATAACACCATCAACAGAAATTATGGAGACAATGGCGGAGGAGCTTCCAAAACTTGGTGGCAAGTTTATGCAGATGGAAGATGAAATTGCAGGAATTGCTGCGGCACTTGGGGCTTCCATTGCTGGCAAAAAGGCAATGACAGCAAGCTCCGGCCCTGGCATTTCCTTAAAACAGGAGCTCTTGGGTTATGGCTATATTGCAGAAATTCCGCTTGTTGTCTGTAATGTTATGAGAGGTGGTCCTTCAACAGGGCTTCCCACAAAGGTTTCTCAAGCAGACCTTATGCAGGCAAAGTATGGCACACATGGTGACCATGCAACGATTGCATACGCACCGTCCAGTATTCCAGAGTGCTATGAGCTAACAATAAAAGCCTTTAACGCTGCGGAAAGATTCCGTCAGCCTGTCCTCATCTTGGCGGACGAGGTTATAGGCCACATGAGGGAAAAAATTACAATTCCTGAGGAAGGTACATATAAAATCGTCAACCGTAAGAAGCCAAAAGTTTCCCCAGATGAATTTATCCCATACAAGCCAGACGAAGACGGTGTGCCACCAATGCCTGGTTTTGGTGACGGTTACAGATGGCACGTCACAGGCCTCACGTCAAATGAATGGGGCTTTCCAACAAATGACGCAAAATGGATAGACCTCAAGGCAAATAGAATTATTGACAAGGTTGAAAAATATAAATCAGAGATAATTGAATATAAAGAAGATTATTTGGACGATGCAGAAATTGCCGTTTTGTCTTTCGGTTCTGTTTCACGCTCTGCACTTCGTGCTGTTATTGAACTTAGAAACGAGGGAGTAAAGGTCGGACACTTCCGTCCAGTTACAGTTTGGCCATTCCCAGAAGAAGAAGTCATGGCTCTTGCAAAACGTGTCAAAACAATCATTGTGCCAGAGCTTAACGCTGGTCAGATGGCTCACGAAGTTGAGCGCATTGCTGGCAAATACACAGAGGTTATCGGCCATAGCCTGATAAATGGTGAATTATACAAGCCAAGTCAGATTATGTCCTATATAAAGGAGGTGTGCTAAGATGCCAAGAGCAGATGTAAATAATCTTATCAGAGCACAATTTATGCCACACATATGGTGTCCCGGATGTGGTCATGGTATCATTATGCACTCAATTCTCCGTGCATTGGCAGATTTGCAAATTCCAAAGGAAAAGATTTGCATTTCTTCTGGTATTGGTTGCTCGTCGCGTTTGCCAGGTTATATAGACGCTTGCACGCTACACACTGCACACGGCAGATCCCTCGCTTTTGCGACGGGTATCCGTATGGCAAATCCAGATCTTACAATTGTGAATGTTATGGGTGATGGTGACGGGACTGCAATTGGCGGCAACCACTTTATTCACGCATGCAGAAGAAACATCGGTGTTACTGCCGTCTTGATGAATAACAATATCTATGGAATGACAGGTGGACAGGCTTCTCCAACGACACCGGAAGGAGCAATGGCAGCAACTGCCCCATATGGTAGCATCGACCCGACATTTGACGTTTGCAAATTGGCAGCTGGAGCTGGGGCCACATATGTTGCCCGTGCAACGGTTGCAAACCCTGCACAATGCACAATGTTCATAAAGAAAGGCATTGAGCACCAGAAAAAAGGATTTGCCCTTGTTGAAATAGTTTCTTTCTGTCACACACAATTTGGAAGAAAGAACAAACGCAGCAGGCCACAGGACAACTTGGAGTGGTTGAAAAACCACACTGTGAGCATTGCGCAAGCAGAAAAATTAACAGCCGAAGAATTGAAAGACAAAATCATTACAGGTGAGTTTGTCAACATAGAAAATGCACGTGAGTACAGCGACCGTTACAATGATGTTATCGCTCGTGCGCAAAAGGCATAGGAGGTTTCATTATGAGCAATAGATTTGAAATTCGTGTTGCTGGCTCCGGCGGTCAAGGTGTTATCCTGGCGGCGGTCATTTTAGGCGAAGCAGCAGCACTTCATTCGGACACATTGAACTCCGTGCAGAGCCAAGCCTATGGTCCTGAAGCTCGTGGCGGTGCAGCAAAATCTGAAGTAATTTATGACACAGCCCCCATAGATTATCCAAAAGCGACGAGCCCGAATTTTCAGCTAATTCTTACACAAAAGGCTTGTGACAGTTACATTGGCGACACAGCAAAGGGCGCCACAGTAATTTTGGATGACATCTTTGTGACAGAAATTCCACAAATTGACGGTCAAATTTATCATTTGCCAATAGTCCGCACAGCAAGAGAAAAAATTGGCAGAGAAATTGTTGTCAATATGGTAGCACTTGGTACAGCAGCAAGATTTTTGGAAGAGAAAAAGCTCCTTGCACCAAGTGCAATAAAACAAACCATCTTGGCTCGTGTTCCAAAAGGAACTGAAGAGCTTAACGCAAAGGCCTTTGACGAAGGTTATTCAATTATGGATGAGGCTTTGAAAAAACAACCTTTGAAATAAGTTGTTGGATTATAATGAAAGTAAAAGAGAGGCTACTCATAATTTGAGTAGCCTCTCTTTATTATGGATGCCAAATTACATCTCTAGTCTATTTTTCGTTTTTCTTAGCTTTGAATTTTTGGTAGAAGAAATATCCAACAATCAGCACGGCACAGAAGATAATAAGCCCGATTGAAATTTTATGCAGATTTTTGTTTATCAGCTCTGTGTTCTGACCGAGGAAGTAACCGAGCAATGCAAGAATAATGACCCAAATTCCACTGCCGAGTGTTGTAAAAAATAAGAATGATGCAATGTTCATTCTTGCAAGCCCTGCGGGAAGTGAAATGTATTGGCGAATGACAGGAAGCAAACGACCTGTGAAGGTGCTGATGTGTCCGTGCTTGGCAAAGAATTTTTCTGCCTTGTCAAGAGATTCTTTTGTTACAAAGAAATATTTACCGTATTTTTCAAAAAATGGTCTGCCCCACTTTACTGCAAGCCAGTAATTAAAAACAGCCCCCAAAATACTTCCAACTATTCCAAAGAAAATAACAAGAAAAAGGCTCATTTCTCCTTGGCTTGCGAGATAACCTGCTGGTGGCATAACCACTTCACTTGGGAATGGGAAGAACGATGATTCAAGGAACATCATAACGACAATTCCAAAATAGCCAAGTGAACCGACCGTTTCAACTATAAAAGCAATAAGCGCATGAAACAATGCACCTAACGTTGTCAACATTTGTTAAATCCTCCTAAAAATTCATTACCTTTTACTTGCCGCACGGACTAATCTATCCTGCAAGGCTAGCCCTATGCCAACTTCTGTCGGTTTCTCTGCGTATATTATTTCAGCACCGACTTTTTCTGCTTCGCGCAGAGTCTTAAAAAGCTCACGCGCGTATTCATTATAGTCGAGACAGATTTTTTCTGCAAGCGGTTTTGTTAAAGAAAATCTTGCTTCTTTTGTGCCTATCCAAAACCATTTTTTGCTTTCTGCAATTTCTTCATCTTGTTCAACAAGAAAAAGTGGCACAAGTGGAGCATAGTGGCGATAGCGTGTGCCTGGGGACCGCCTTACTTCGCTTTCTGTTTGCGGTGCGAAAACTTTTTCGCCTAGAGTTGCTTCAATTTCTTCTTTTGACACCCCACCGGCACGAAGCAACACAACCCGTTCTGTCGTTATGTCTATTACGGTTGACTCAACGCCAAAAATTGTTTGCCCTCCGTCAATTACGAGAGGAATTTTGTCCCCTATTTCTGAGGTCACTATGCTTGCTTCTGTGGGGCTTGGCCTGCCAGAAATGTTTGCAGAGGGCGCAGCAATAGGCAAGGAAGATTTTTTTATAAGGGCTAATGCTATTGCATTGTTTGGCATACGGACTGCAGCTGTGGCAAGCCCACCACGTGTCTTGCTTGGCACAATGTCACGGGCAGGAAGCACAAGAGAAAGTGCTCCCGGCCAAAAAGCTTCTGCTAATTTTTCTGCCTTTTCATTCCATTTTACGAGTTTTTCTGCCATATCAATGGAGGAAACATGCAAAATCAAGGGATTATCCGACGGACGTCCCTTTGTTTTGTAAATTTCTGCCACAGCAGATTCGGAAAGTGCATTTGCACCCAGTCCATAGACAGTTTCTGTCGGGAAAGCGACAAGCCCACCGTCTGAAATTATTTTTGCTCCCCTGTCTGTAAGTTCTTGTAATTCAGGTGTAAGACTTGCAATGAGCTTTTCAACTTTGTCATTAACTAATTTGCAGTTGGACATAGGTAAGCTCCATTGGCAAATCTGCTTAAAAATTCGTGCTTAAACTCGGGGAAGTTCCCATCGAGTATTGCGCAACGTGCTTTTTTCATCAGGTTCACAAGGAAGTGCACATTGTGCCATGTGCAGAGACGTGCTGCTAAAATTTCACCTGCAATGTAGAGGTGACGAATGTAGGCTCTAGTAAAATTGCGACAAACATAGCAGTCACAGTCACGGTCAATTGGCGAAAAATCGTGAGCCATGGCGAAATTTTTTACATTCATCTTGCCGAAGTTTGTAAGAACCTGTCCGTTTCTGCCGTTGCGTGTTGGCAAAACGCAGTCAAACATATCAACTCCACGGGCAACTCCCTCAAGCAAATTTGAGGGGAAACCCACCCCCATAAGGTAATGTGGCTTGTGGCGTGGCATTACAGGTTGCAACACATCAAGCATTTCATACATTTCGGCGTGACTTTCACCAACAGAAAGTCCACCAATCCCGTAGCCGAAAAATTTATCGTTATGAGCCATTGAGATTTCTTCAAGCCTATTCACACACTCAATGCGTTGATCTTTATACAAAGCTCCTTGCACAATTCCAAAAAGTGCCTGATCTTCCCTCGTGTGGTGAACCGCACAGCGGTCTGCCCAACGGAGTGTCCGTTCCATTGCGTCACGAGAATATTTTTCTGTTGTAGGAAGTGAAACACACTCATCAAAAGCCATGGCAATATCTGCACCCAGTTTTTGCTGTATATCCATTGAATCCTCTGGTGCCATAAAATGCTTTGAACCGTCAAGGTGGCTCTTGAATTCCACGCCGTCGTCAGTGATTTTGTTCAAGGCGGCGAGGGAAAAAACTTGAAAACCACCGCTGTCTGTCAAAATTGGATGTTGCCAGTTTTGAAATTTATGGAGTCCACCAGCTTCTGCTACTAGGTTTTCTCCAGGTCTCATGTGAAGATGATATGTGTTTGCTAAAATAATTTGAGCCCCGAGCGATTCTAGCTCGTGAGGCGTCATTGTCTTGACTGTTGCCTGTGTTCCAACGGGCATAAAGACAGGCGTTTCGATCATTCCGTGTGGAGTTTCTAAAATTCCTGCCCTTGCTCCAGTTCTCTCACATTCAGCAACTATTGTAAATTTGAATTTTTGTCTGTAATTGTTCATTTTATATTCCAAACAAATTATAAATATTTTTTTCTACTTGATTTGCTAACTCTTCCTGCTCCATTCCACGAAGCATTGCGATTGTTTCATAGACCTTTAACACGTTTTTCGGTTCGTTTGTTGTGCCGCGTAATTTTTGTGGTGCAAGGTAGGGGCTGTCTGTTTCGCAAAGCAATTTGTCAAGAGGAATTGACATTGCAACTTCACGAATAAATTGATTTTTGGGATATGTGATAACACAAGAAAAGGAAATGTAAAAGCCAAGCTCTAGCGCCCAAAGAGCATCGTCCATCTGTGCAGAAAAACAGTGAATTATGCCACTATGCAAATCTTTTTTATAGCTTTCTAATATTTTCAAAAGTTGCGTTGTAGCATCCGCTTCTTTTCTATCCGCTCCGTCACGGACATGAATTATTATCGGGCGTTTTTTTTCTAGTGCAAGCTCAACCTGTTCTATAAAAACTTTCTCTTGCACATTTCGTGGCGAAAGGTCATAAAAATAGTCAAGCCCGATTTCACCAAGCCCAACAACACGAGAAGCGTCGAGCAAATTATCAAGTTCTGATAGGTAAGTGGAGGAAACTTCCTTTGCTTCGTGTGGATGCACACCAGCCAAAGCATAAACGGCAGGGTTCTCCGCACAGGAAGTGGCAAAATCTATTGCTTCTTTTGATGAGGCAATGTCCGACGATGCGAATATAAGTTTTTGCACACCAAGGTCAAAGGCATTCTTTGCAATCAGCGTTGGATTTTCAAAATATTCCTTATTCAAATGACAATGGCTATCTATATACATTTACTCATGTCCTCGAAAATAAAAAATTCGCAGTTATTCTACATACAAACCTATTATTTTGCAAGGCAAGTTTGTGATTGATCAGCAAAGTAACTTCGTGAAAAAAGGTAAAATTTTAGAAAATTTGCCCAGGAAGTATCAATTTTTCTTTCTCGGGGAATTTTGCGTCATAGGCTTCAAATTCTGTCGGATTTTCCTCTGCTACAAAATATCCCTTCGGTGTAGTATATTCACCACTAATACCGTCAAGATAACCGCTCACTAATTCCTTGCAAAGAAAAAATGATGAGTCAGCACCGTCCGGTAAGCCATGGTAACGGATTCCCCTTGTAGAAGCAAAAACAAAACCGCATTTTCCGTAGAAATCAATATTTCCCTCAAAGCACACTGCCTTACATTCATATTCAGTAGCTTTTTTCAAAGAATAATCCAAAAGCATCTTTCCATAACCATGTCTTTTAAGGTCATTTGCAATGCAAATTGGTCCCATTGTTACGATGGGCAGTTTGCCACCGTTATCGAGTGCAATTTCTGCCTTTACAAAGATATTTTGTCCTATGATTTTGCCATTTTTCTCCATCACAAAGGCAAGCTCTGGGATGTAATCTGGGGTGCTTCTAAGTTTCATTAGTACAAAATGTTCTAGACAACCAGGTCTATATACATTCCAAAAACTTTCTCTCACAAGATTTTCAACAGTCTCGTAATCTTCTTTTTTCTCCAAACGAATAATAATCTTGTCTGTATCCATGTCTTTCCTCCTAAAAATTATGCATATCTCTTTTTAAGCGCTTCTTGAAATTTGTTTCTTAAAGATTATAATAACACTAATCGAGCATATGAGGTGTGAAATTTATGCTAAGCAAAATTTTAAAGAAAACGACCTGTGCATCTTGCAAATTCTGTTGCGTTTTTAGCAGAAAATCCCTTTGGGAAGTGCCAAATTTTCCGATAGAAAAATTAGAAGAATTAAAAAATTATGCTGTTAATCCACCGATTTTTACGAAAGAAAATGACGCTTTGTCTTTACATTTGGAACAGCTTTATAAAACGAACTCACCTGACGAAGTTGTGCCCTGCAGTTTTTTAGACGAAAAAAAAGGCTGCACTCTGCCGGATGACTTGAAACCTATGCAGTGCAAAATTTGGCCTTTCCGTGTAATAAAAAAAGACGGCAAAAACTTGCTCGTCTTTGAAACAACCTGTGCAGCTCTCGGTAATAGCCTAACCTCGGAACTCTGTGAATTTGCGAAATGTGAGCTTGTTACACCTATAAAAAACTACCTTGCTACACGCGCATATATTTCTTTTGAGGACAAGACAGGCAAAACGAAGAATTTTCCTGTTATTTGTTCACTGGAAGACTAAGAAGGACTTACAATGCAACAGACGGAAAATTTACAACAAATTTTTGATAAAAACTTTATTGCAGACTACAAAAAGCTACACGAAAAAATGATGCCTCTTTCTGCCAATTTTAGTTTCTTTTGTTCATGGCGTAGGACAAAAACCGACGGTCAAAAAATTGTCTATGATACTTCTTTAAATATGTTTGTTTTTCTGCCACAAGAGGGACTTCCGCAATTTCCGCCCCTTGCAGATTACAATGTAGTAAACTGGGACGAATATTTTAACAAATATTTTTATGGTCGCAAACAAATCAGCTTTGTAACTGTACCAGAGGCATTACTAAAAGTTTGGCGGAATAAATTTTCAACTTCGCTTCATGCAGAGGAAAATAGAGATTTAGCGGAATATTTGTATGATGCTGTGCCTTTTTCTTCCCTCTCCGGCAGGAAATACGATAAAAAACGCAATCATTTCAATTTTTTAACCAAACATTTCGAATATAGCTACCTGCCCTTGACACCCGACCTTGTTCCACAGGTGAAACAATTTCAAAAAAATTGGCTTGAAAAACAAATGGACATGGAAACTATTAAGGGGCATTTTTTGCCCAAGGAAGATGTGCTAATTGACTACATGTTGTCCAACTGGAGCTTTTTTTGTCCCAAATATCTGCAGGGTAGTGTCATATTGATAAACGATGAAGTAGTTGCTTACACGATAGGAGAAATTGTTGGTTCTAGCATAATCATCCACATTGAAAAGGCGAATTCAAAAATTCATGGGCTTTACCAAGGAATCAGCAAGGATTTTTTGACACAGATGTTGCTGGAGCATCCGGAAATAAAAATTGTTAATAGAGAAGAAGACATGGGAGATGCCGGACTGCGACACGCCAAGATGAGCTACCATCCAGACGGATTTTCTAAAAATTATAATGTACAAATAAAATTATAGGAAAATAAAAAAGTCTGTTACTCTTTTGAGTGACAGACTTTTTATTTTGCTCTCTATTTGATGCATTTATTTTATTGCTAGTTGTCTTGCTTTTCTTGTGGGCTGATTTTGTTTGTTATATCGGCAAGACTTGTCCCTTGTTCTCTTGCAATGCGGGCAAGATCCTCATATTCATATTTTTCTTTTGTGATACCGTAACCTTTGGATATCTTTTTTCTCACATTTCCGTATTCTGTCGGAATTGTTTTAACTGAACGTGACAAGGTATAACGACGACTAATATTTTCTCGCACTCCGAGTGTTGTGGTATGTTTGAAAATTAGTCGCAACATTTGTTCTGTGTCACTGTTGTGACACATGACAGAGAGCAAAATGCCGGGGCGCGACTTTTTCATTTGAATAGGAACAGTGTATACGTCTAAAGCTCCAGCGTTAAAAAATTGTTCTTCGGCAAATGCAATGGCTTCAGGCGTCATATCATCCAAATTGCAACAAAGCTCTGTTACAAAGTCAGATGTATTTTCTGTTTCTCCTAAGAGTACCCGAACACAATTAGCGACGGGAAAATCTTTGCTTCCCATGCCGTAACCAATGGACGTTGTCCTCATGACTGGCATTTTGCCAAAACTCATGGCAAAGTGTTTTAATAAAGCAGCACCTGTTGGTGTGCAGAGCTCACCTGTGATTTCGCCGCTGTATATGGGAATATTTTGCAAAATATACGATGTTGCAGGAGCAGGAACAGGAAGAATACCGTGTGCACACTTTACCTGACCGCAGCCAACATGAATTGGGGAGACAAGAATACTATCAGGACAGATGCGATCCATTAGCATACAAAAAGCTGTTATATCTGTGATAGCATCCATCGTGCCAACTTCATGAAAATGGATTTCGCTAACAGGAGCACCATGAACATGACTTTCTGCTTCTGCAATTAGTGAATATACTTTTGTTATATTCGTTTTAATTTTTTCAGATAATGGTAGGTCATTAATAATATGCATTATTTCGTGCATATTGCTGTGATGATGAGTGTGTGTGACGTTGTGGGGATGTTCATGAAGACAATTATGCTCAATGTCATGTGCCTTTTTCATTGCTTCTGTCTCTTCTGTACCATTAACCTTCACAGAAATGTGTGTGCCAACAAGTCCACATTTGACAGATTTTTCAGCAGTAACAGTGACGCCAGGAATACCGAGGCTATTTAGTTCTTCAAGAAACTCATTTTTATCTGGTATGAGTTCAAATAAAGCAGCTGTCAACATATCGCCGGCAGCACCCATGCCACAATCAAAATACAGGGTTTTCATTTCACCGCCTCCATATGATTTATCATACTTGCAAGGTATCCGGCTCCGAAACCATTATCAATGTTGACAACAGACACTCCACATGCACATGAATTTAGCATAGATAAAAGTGCTGATAGTCCGCCAAAAGATGCACCGTATCCAACACTTGTAGGAACAGCAATTACGGGGCAATCTGCAAGACCACCAATAACGCTGGCAAGAGCACCTTCCATGCCGGCAACAGCAACTATGACGGATGCACACATAATATCATCCAGATGGGACATAAGGCGATGCAGTCCTGCAACTCCAATATCAAATAAGCGAAGTACTTCGTTGCCAAGTGCTTCCGCTGTGATTGCAGCTTCTTCAGCCACCGGAATATCACTTGTTCCACCGGTAGCGATAATAATTTTGCCAATCCCGTTTGGTTTTGGCATTTCACCAATAAAGCCTATTTTTGCATCTTGAAAATATTTAAGTGAAATTTTCTTACTGATTTTTTCTGCTCTTTCTTGAGAAAGGCGTGTAATAAGGATGTTGTTTTGCCCGTTTTGTAGCATTGTGTCAAGAATGCCGAGTATTTGCTTGGTAGTCTTGCCTGCTCCATAAATCACTTCAGTTGCGCCTTGACGGGCTTTGCGGTGCAAATCTATTTTTGCGTAGCCAATATCTTCAAACGGCTTTGTTTTTATTTTTAGTAACGCTTCATCGACGCTAATTTTGTTATTCTTGACATCTTCTAGAATCTGCTTTATTTCAGTTTTCATTTCGCGTCTCCAAATCAAGACAAACTAATTTGTAATATTTTTTAAGTTCGGCCAGTATTTCTTTGCGGTTTTCCATAAGGAGCTGTAGTTGTTGCTCTTTTAATTCTATTTTTGCCGTTTGTCCCATCGAGCGAACACGAAAGTCTGAAAATCCTCTTGAGGATAAATAGCCTTCTACTATTTCAATCCTCTTGAGCATTGGTTCGCTGATAGGTTGTCCCGTTGGAATTCTCGTTGCAAGACAGGCATAAGCAGGTTTGTTCCAGGTAAAAAGCCCAGCTTCTTTTGACAAAAGGCGAATTTCTTGCTTTGTCAGTCCGCAAAGTCGTAGCGGTGAAAGAAAAGCCAATTCCTCTAGTGCCTTTGAACCGGGTCTGTCATCTATTGCATCAGACGCATTGGTTCCATCTAGCAAAACAGTATATCCGTCCGTTTGAGCCTGTCGCTTAATAGCAGACAAAATTTGTTTTTTGCAGTAATAACAGCGATTCCAAGGATTTGTTACTATATTTTCATCTACAAGGATATCAAGGGGTATTACCTTCATTTGCACACCCAGCTCAGAGCTAATGTGCAGAGCATCATTCAGCTCAAACTGTGGTTGAAAAGCCGATTTTACATAATAGGCGCATACCTCTTTGCAGTGTTTTTTAGCTTCATACAAAAGGTAGCTGGAATCAACGCCACCGGAGAAAGCTATCGCCGTTTTTGGATACTTGGCAAAAAACTCGCGTAAATTCATGTAATACCTCTAGGAGATAACAGAATTATTTATTTTTCTTGAACAAGGCTGTATTCACAACACCCTTTGGATCCTTAACAAGTAATATAACGAGCCAAATAACAAGCCCTAAAGCTACAACAGATAAGCCAAGATAGAAATCATGAAGCATATCAAGAGGAGCTGGTGCAAAAAAATCCACGCCAAACTGTGCATAGGCAAAAATAGCATCGGTAAGCCACATGATAGATGCCCCCCAATACATCAAACTCAATGTGCCAAGCATCATTTCGTTATTAGCTCCATTCCTATACCAGATGATTGTGCAGATAATTGCAGCAAAAACAGTCGTCAAAAGAGTCATTTATTATGCTCTTTCTCTTAAAAGTTTGGTTGAATTAAGGTTTCTTTTTTCAATAATAGAAGAAACTGCTACCATACAACCCCACACAAAGGTAACTAAAACAGACATCATTACACCAACGCTTCCCATTTCGGCAAACATTGAAGCACTGTTGCCACTTTCTATTGCTGTTAAAAATGGAAAAAATGGGGTAACTTCACCGTGCCACAAATGCTCAAAAGCAAGCAGCGCAGAACCGCCCCAAAGCATCTTATTCAGCCAGCCAAGCTTTGTTGCAAAGCTGATTTTTGTGGCTTCTGTCATAGAACCATCAGAAAGGAACAGTTTTACAATCTGTTTTTTTTCTTTGGATTTCATTACCTTTTCAGCGACTGTAGTGACTATTGCTTCTGTTACTGGAACAATAAAACAAGACATAGTTATTTTCCTCCGTAGAATAGATAGCAGGGCGCCTACAGTTTATTTGGAATCTTATTAGGCGCTCAACCTTCTTGTCAGACCTCTTGTCTGACCGCGTTATCGTAACATGTTAGCGTTATTGTGTCAACGTGAAAGTGACTTTTATCAATAAGCGACATTTCTTCAATTTTTTATTTTTTTCTAATTATCTTAGAAGCTTAATATTGTGCGGAAACGAAAAACGCTTTCCTGGCCAAAGCAAAGCTCGTCTTGATCTTTGCCATGTCCGTAGTCTCTCCAGTCATATTGGAGCTGGAAGGCTATTGCAGGGGAGTATTGATATTTGAAACCAAAGGTATAGTTTATTGTGTTATCAATATCTGTCTCGTCTCTATTATCAAACCGTTCATACATGGCAAATGCCTTTAGCTTTTCTGTGAAATCCCTGTGAATGCCGACCTTGAAAAATGTGTAGTTGTATACAGCAAAACCAAACTTACCACCAAAATTATACAATGGAGATTGGTAACCAATAGCAAAAAAGGCTGATGGATTATGTAAAAAACCTTCTCCCACTTGCCCATACTGCACCCAAAGGGAAAAGAGTTTTAAGAGACTTTGATCAGCTTCTGCTATAACTTGCCAATAATCAGAATTTTTATAGCTAATCTCTGGGTCGCCATCCTTGTCGAGTCCTTTTTCTATACCCTGAAATTGCTGGTGGTTAAATGTTCCCTTTATTTCAAGGCCGTTCAATATCTTCCAATATGCATAAACGCCATAATTAATTACGTTAGCTTGATCCAACTGACAAGTTACGCTGCCGGAATCCCTGCCCTTAAGACTTCCATCGAACTTTGCGTAGCGCCCAAAAAGACCAAGTTTTAGCTTTTCACTCTTGTAACTGAGCTTTGCACCATAGGTCATATAGACTTGATCCGTCCAGTCACCAGTTTTAATAGTATCTATAACCTGTGTATTTCTGCCAACATAGAAATCAAAATCAAATTTTCCAAAGTCTTTGCGGAAGTCGAAGCCCATAAATCTGAGGTCTGACCAAAAAACATCTTCGTAACCCCAACCGCCATATTTTATACCAACAAGCTTGTATTCTCTGTCCCAATCGTTTGTTTGGTAGCCAAATTTTCCTTTTATGTTCCATGGGAGTTTTGTGGAAAACCAAAGTCTATCCACCTTGAAGGTAGTTCCCTTTCCGTCAAGCCCTTCCTTGTTAAAACGCATCTGAAAAGCAGTGTCTTCATCAATTTGCTTGTCAATAAAAATACGAGCTCTATTAAAAGCCCAATATGGCTGAGTTGTATGTTGGTCACTTCCCGAGAATTCAGCATCAATCCAAAAATTACCTCTAACACGAAATCCCTTGTGCCATTTTTCAAGCCCTGTAACTTTCTTTTCAATGTCCGTTAACTGGACACCCAAGGAGTTAAGTTCGTCCCTGAATTCCGAAACGAGCTTTTTAACTAACGTCAAATCTTCATTCGAGGCTTTTTCAAGGTCAATCTTTGCCAGGACTCGAGCTACAACAGATGCCATCTCGTATCTTGTGGCAAGATGCCCTCCCTTGTATTGACCGTCCTGGTAGCCACTAACAACGCCACGGCTTGCTAAGAGTGCTACTGCATCATACGTCCAGTGTCCTGCTGGGACATCTGTAAATGGATTGCTTGCTGCGAATGTTTTTGTAGCAAATACAATTATTACTATAAAAACTGCTATAAGAATTTTCTTCATATTCTACCTTGACTATATTTTTTTACTTATTTGAACGGTAATTTTTATTTTTCATTATTGACAAAGCATGTTGCAAACTGGGCAGCACAGCGACCGCTAAAACCACCATGGCGAAGTTCCCATTGCACAGCCTCTTTTTCAAACTCTTCCGTCTCAACATCTTCTGACTTTGCTCCAAGCTTTATAGCGGTTTGGCGGGCAATGTTTAAATATTCTTCCTGCTCCGGTGAAACGAAACGTATCGCAAGACCAAAGCGGTCAACAAGCGATAATTTTTCCTGCATTGTTTCAGAAATATGCATGTCTTCTTCCTTGTCAGTTCTGTCATTCCATGTTTCTTTTATAAGGTGACGTCTGTTTGACGTTGCATAGATTAGCACATTTTCTGGCTTTGCTGTGATTCCACCTTCAATAAAGGCTTTCAAATATTTATATTCTGTTTCAAAATTTTCAAATGATAGATCATCGAGGAATAGAATAAATCGATAATTTCTGTTCTTAACCTCATCCAAAATATCATCAAGATATGGAAAATGCTGTTTATAAACTTCTATAATGCGAAGGCCGTCAAACGCATATCTGTTCAAGATTGCTTTAATTGTCGTAGATTTTCCAGTTCCGCCAGCACCATAAAGCAAAACATTGTTTGATGCTTTTCCAGCAATAAAATCTTCCGTATTTTTTATTATTTTCAGCTTCTGTGATTCATAACCAATGATGTCTGACAATTGCACATCTTGAATCGGATAGGCAGACTCAAGTGTTCTCTTATTAATGTTGTAGCGAAAAGCATTTGCCAAGGCAAATTTGCCACAGCCATAGGTTAAGTAAAATCTAGTAATTGCCCCTTCAAGCTCAAGAGGACTTTTTGCCTCTCCAAATTCCTTGGCAAAATTTGCAAACATGCGAGCCTTGCTTTCAAAATTAAAGGGGACATTCTTCTTTGGAACAAAGTTTACAAGGCTATCACCGAAGGCTACAAAATTTGTTGCAAGTGGAGCCTTTTGCGCAAAGGTAAAAAGCTCTGCAACATCTGAACAAAATAGTTTGTAAAGAGAGCAATCTTTGTCAACGGTGTTTCTTTCGTTTGCGACAGAAAATGGATTTTCAGCCATCGCAACAAGATATGCAAGATAATTCTTGAAGACGTTTCCCGCTAAACCAAAGCGATGTGAGATCTCAATCATTTTGTATATTGCATCTGACCGTTCACCGCCGTAGGAATTCCAAAAGGCGTTTAATACCTTATCATTTGCAATGTTTCTGTATAAGATAAAATTCATAATTAAACTTCCTAATTTACAAATTGTAACAAGAGGTGAAGCAAGCCTTCACCTCTTGTTGATTTTGTCTTCTTATTCGTCTTCTTCCGCAGCTTTACCCGCTGCAATGCGTGCTTTACGTCTCAGCTCGTGGTCAAGGATAATCTTTCTAATGCGGACGAATGACGGTGTGATTTCAACAAGCTCGTCATCTGCAATCCATTCCAAAGCAGAGTCTATTGTAACAGTTCTTGGAACATCCAGTATAATCATAGTGTCTTTTGTTGCGGAGCGGTGGTTTGTCTGTTGCTTGCGTTTTGTTGGGTTTACTGGAATATCTCTGTCCCTGCTTGCTTCACCGACAACCTGCCCATTGTAAACTTCTTCACCAGGTTTGATAAATAGAGTTCCACGTTCCTGTAGGTTTTCTAGTGCGTGGCTTGTGCATTGTCCAGTGTCCATGCTAACTAGTGAACCGTGGCTTCTTGAATGTATTTCGCCAACCCACTCGCCATAACCAATAAAGCGAGAGGCGAGAATTCCAAGTCCCCTCGTGTCGGTCAGAAATTCACCTCTGTAACCTATTAACCCGCGAGTAGGAATTGTAAACTCAAGGCGCAAAACCCCAGTTCCCGTATTTTCCATATTTTTCAATTCTCCATGACGTGGAGCAAGTTTTTGAATTACTATGCCTTGATACTCCTCTGGAACGTCTATTATGACTTCTTCCATTGGCTCAAGAATTTTCCCGTTAGAATCCTTCTGCGTAATAACCTCTGGACGGGAGACACAGAGCTCAGAACCTTCACGACGAATTTCCTCAATTAGGATACCGAGGTGGAGCTCACCACGACCAGAGACCTTAATTCCGTCTGGCCGCCCTAGGTCTTCCATACGCAAGGCAGCGTCCGTTTTTGTTTCTCTTTCAATTCGTGCTTTTAATTGACGAAGAGTTATAGCATTTCCGTCTCGTGAAGCAAATGGACTTGTGTTGACAAGAAAGAACATGGAAACTGTGGGTTCTTCAATGTCAAGAGGTGGCATAGTTGCGTCAGTTAAACTTGGAGCGCTAATTGTATCGCCGAGGTCAATATTTTCCGGTCCCGTGAACCAAACAATGTCCCCTGCGCCAACTTCATCAACCTCAACTCTGTCGAGTCCCTTTGTAACATAAAGGTGTGTGCAGGTTGATGTATCTGTGGAAACAACTTCCCAATCAGTTTGGTCGTAATCTTTCCACTTAGTATGGGTGCGAAGAATTCTATCGCCTTTCTTCAATGTGCCTTGCAAAATTCTACCGCAACCAATACGACCAAGATATTCACTCCATGAAAGAGTGCAGACCTGCATTAAGAACGGCTTATCCATTTCTGCCTTTGGTGCTGGCACTCTGTCAATGATTGTATGGAAAAGGTCGTCCATACCAGGATTAACTCCCTGCTGTTTCTTGGCAAGGTCTGTAACAAACCAACCCTGTAAGCCTGAACCGTAAAGAATTGCAAAATCGCACTGTTCCTCTGTCGCACCAAGCTCAATAAAGAGGTCAAATGTTTTATCTAGTGCAATGTCCGGTTGGGCATTTGGTCTATCAACCTTGTTCACTATAACAATAGGACGAAGTCCGAGTTTTAGGGCTCTCATCAAAACATAACGAGTCTGCGGCATTGGTCCTTCATTTGCATCGACAAGAAGCAAAACAGAGTCGACCATAGAAAGCACGCGCTCAACCTCTCCAGAAAAGTCGGCGTGACCTGGGGTGTCAACAATATTTATCTTGTAGCCCTCCCACTCAACCGTGCATTGCTTTGACTTTATCGTGATGCCACGTTCCTTTTCTATGTTACCAGCATCCATCACACGTTCTTCAATAACTTGATTATCACGGAAAAGGTGCGAAGCCTTGAAAATTCCGTCTATAAGGGTTGTCTTTCCGTGGTCAATGTGAGCTATTATTGCAATATTTCTAATTTTTGATGCATCCTGCATTTAGCTCCCTCCAATCTTACTAAAATGTAACTGATTATCTAACGTTTTTATTTATCTTACATGCGTATCGCAAACTGCGGAAAAAAATTACCATTTTCCACCGCTAATGAGCAAAACTGTTAATAATATCGGGGCAACGAATCTACAAATGAAAAGCCAAACTGGGTAAAGTTTGAAAGGTATTTTACCTTCATTTGTAACTTCGTCCTTAGCTCCTTTTGACCAAAACCAGCCGACAAAAATGCAGATAAATATTGCAGTAACCGGCATAAGCCAGTTATTTATAACAAAGTCAACAGCATCAAGGAAGCCTTTACCAAAGATTTTGGGAACAAGTGGTGTCTCTGCTAGAGCAGATGGCGTACCAAGTGCAAAAACAACTATTCCCATTACTATTGAAGAAACTTTGCGATTCATCTTTAGTTGATCAATTCCGTATGCCACAACAACTTCAAAAAGTGCAATAGCAGATGTAATTGCCGCAATAAAAAAGAGGAGGAAGAAAGCAAGTTCGAATACCTTGCCAAATGGCATCTGTGTGAATACTCTTGGAAGTGTAATAAATGTTAGACCTGCACCGGCGTTTGGCACAATGCCAGTAGCTATACAAGCGGGAAAAATTACAAGCCCAGCTAGGAAAGCAACAAGAGTATCAAGTTCGACAACTGTGCGTGCAAGCCCAGTAATCTTTTCATCTTTTCCTAGGTAGCTGCCATAAGTGATAGCGATTCCCATGGCAAGCGATAAAGAAAAGAAAGCCTGGCCGGCAGCAGCGAGCATACCGTCTATCCCAAGTTTGCTAAAGTCCGGTATTAGATAGAACTTAACTCCCTCTATGGAACCCGCCAAGGTAAGGGATCTTGCTACTAAAACAAGAAGAATTACGAAAAGACCGGGCATAAGGATCTTGCATATTTTTTCAATTCCACTTGAAATGCCCTTAATGGTTATCCCCACCACAAGCAGCATATTTATAAGATGTAATGCAATACACAATTTTGGACTTTTGATAAGAGCCATAAAAAATACATCTTCAGAGGCAGAAGTTTGAATTGACCCAATTAACCCACTGAAGGCAAATTTTACATAATAAATTATCCAACCGGCAATGACGGAATAATATGACAAAATAACAAGTGCGGAAATAAAGCCAAACCAACCTACAATTGTCCAAAATCCGCCACCAAGACGTCTGAATGAGCCGACAGAATCACTTTTTCCTGCACGACCGATAGCCCATTCAGCAATGGTAATAGAAATTCCAACGGTAAAAACTATGAGCAAGTAAAAGGCTAAGAAAGCTGCTCCGCCAAATTTGCCCGTAACATAGGGAAATCTCCAAATGTTTCCGAGTCCTATTGCAGAGCCTGCCGCCGCCATTAAAAAGCCGAACCTGCTGCCCCATTGTTCTCTTTTTTCTCCCATTAGTAGGTAACTCCTTGTATAATAAAGTGTATAGTGTTGTTATTTTATTTTTTCGTGTGCAGAAAAATTCTCACGCACGGCGGGTATTATAGCAGAAAGACTGCATTTTGCATAGTTACAATAAGAAAGCGGAGTGAATCAAATGATTACTCCGCCAAGTTTTTCTAGCTCTTAAATTTATAAAATTAAAGCAACTCGCCAGTTTTTCTTTTTGCGTCAAAGTCTTTTACTAGACTACGAACCTTTGCTGTCAAAAATAATAAGCAAATAAGGTTTGGAATTGACATCATTCCGTTCAATGTGTCTGATAAATCCCAGAAGTTGGTGAGCAATTCGCCACCGCCGATTGCACCACAAAGGATAAGGACACACCAAAGAATCTTAAAAAAGGAGAAAACAATTTTGTTGTTGCCAAAAAGATATGCTAAGGCAGTCTCTGCGTACCAATACCAACCAAGTATTGTGGAAAGTGCAAAGAGGGAAATAGAGATAGCGAGGATATAAACACCGAAATCGCCAAAAGCTGTATCAAAAGCAATGAGCACAAGCTGTGCACCAGTAAGGTCTGGGCAACTTGTTAAAACGCCAGTCAACATAACCACGAGAGCGGACAAATTACAAATAACGATTGTATCAACAAAGACTTCAAAAAGTCCATACAAACCTTGGCGGACTGGGTGGTCTGTTTGCGCTGCGGAATGAACCATTGGTGCAGAGCCAAGCCCAGCTTCGTTTGAAAAGACACCTCGGGAGATCCCTCTTGTAATTGCGACCTTGACGCCCCAACCAGCGAGGGCACCGGGCAAAGCGGAAGGGTCTGAAAAGGCTGCTTTAAATACGTTTGCGAGTGTAGCAGGGATAACATCTAGATGCATAAAGACAACAATCATCGAACCAACTATATAAAAGAGCGCCATAATAGGAACAAGATATGTTGTAACACTTGCAATGCTCGTGATACCACCCCAAACAACAAGTCCAACAAGTAACGCAATCGCAATACCTGTCCAAAGGTTAGGAAGATTGAAGCCCATTGACAATCCCTCTGCAACAGAGTTTGACTGAACCATGTTTCCAATTCCAAAAGAAGCAAGGATTGTCAAAACTGCAAAAATTGTTGCCAAGCATTTCCAACCAAGTGCTTTTTCCAAGATGTGCATTGTGCCGCCACGGAAGTTACCGTCTTTGTCTTGTTCTCTGTAATGGACAGACAAAATGATTTCTGAAAACTTTGTAGTCATACCGAAAATGGCAGAAAAAACCATCCAAACAAGTGCACCAGGACCGCCAAGGTGAAGTGCTGTTGCAACACCTGCAATGTTACCAGTGCCGACTGTCGCTGCAAGTGCTGTTGCCATTGCAGCGAAGGAAGAAATATTTCCTTTGTTAGAATTTTTTTTTCTTATATTACCAAGGACTTCCTTGAACATAAGCCCAAAGTAACGAATCTGTGGAAAACCTAAAACGCAAGTAAGCCAAATCCCTGTGCCAACGAGGAGCGTAAGCATCCAAGGTCCCCACACAAAACTATTCAACAGTGAATTGAGCTGCCAAAACCACTTCATGAAAATTTCTCCTTTTCTTCATCAAATCGGGGAATTATAGCAAAAAAAATAGGTTGTGTAAAGCGTTGAAGTAACGGAATGTAGAGAGTGTAGAGATTATAGATTTCTTAGAATTTCATTTTTGATGTCCAGTGCTTTTAGCGAATAACTTTCTCTTTCATTTTCTGTTAAATTAACACGGAATTTTTCTGTAATGACACCGTTGCTCATTACATAAATACTATCGGCTATTCGTACTGCTTCATCAAGGTTGTGTGTGACAAAAATTACACCCATTCCAGTTTCTTTTTTTATTCGTAATAGCTCCTTTTGAAGCATTGCCCGTGTGAAGTAGTCAAGCGCTGAAAACGGTTCATCCATGAAAATCAGTCTTGGTCGGCAAATGAGCATACGGGCAAGTGCCACACGGTGTGCCATACCACCGGATAAATCTGCAGGAAATGTTTTTTCGTGTCCTGTAAGAGCGACAAGATCTATAACAGCTTGCGTTTTCCCTTTGTCTATTTGAAATTTTTCCAATCCAAAATTTACATTGTCCCATACAGAGAGCCAAGGCATAAGTCGAGCCTCTTGAAAAACAAACCCTGGCTTTAATCCCCCGGGGAAAGTTATCTTACCGGAAGAAGGCTCTAGTAACCCTGCCATAATGCGAAGCATTACAGTTTTTCCTACCCCGCTACGCCCAAGAATGACAGAAACTTCATTTTCTTCAAAAGAGGCATTAACCCCCTGTAGGACCAGTTGCTTTTCCCCATCAGTTTCAAAATATTTGGTAAGATTTTCTACGGTAATCTGTGCCATTATGTCTACCTGTTAGCTGTGATAATTTTTACGAGTTTTTGTGTTAGAAAATCTGTAACTACGCCAAGAACGGCAATAACAAGAACGCCGGCAATTACCTTGTCTGTTCGTGCCATAGCTCTAGCATCCAAAATCATGTAGCCAATGCCTGAGGTGGCGGCGATGAGTTCGGCGCTTATTATGGCACGCCATGCATAGCCAATGCCAAGACATAGACCTAGCAAAATTTCTGGCAAGGCAGAGGGAAGCATAATTTTGAAAAAAATCTTCTTTCTTGAAAATCCAAAAATTTGCCCAACTTCAATCAACTTTTTGTCACAATAAAAAATACCGTGTTCAGTGTTTAAGAGGATTGGAAAAAGTGTGGCAAGCACAATTACTGTTATTTTTGGTGCTTCACCAATTCCAAGCCAAAGAATAAGAAGCGGTATGAGTGAAAGCGGTGGTGTGTGACGAAGTACGGTTAATATTCCTTGAAAATATGATCGAAGAGCAGGACTTAAAACTGCTAATATCACGAGAATAAATGTAATTCCGCAAGAAATGCCAAAGCCGGTAAAAAGACGACGAAGGCTCACCACTATATTTGATATAAGTTCACCATTTTGCAAAATTTCTATAAATGTTTCATAGACCTGTTCAGGACTTGGCAAAACAAAACTAGAAACTAGAGCCTTTCTTGTTACAAATTCCCACAGGACAAAAATCAGAGCAAAGATAAAAATTTGCTTCAAAAATATCTTTATCTTATTTCTATCTTTTAAGCTTTTCACAATTTAGCCTCACAAAAATTTAATTTAGCTATATATATCATGCTAAATAAAATTCTAGCATACAAAAAAATCACCGTCAAATTATTTGTAAAACTCAGCGAAGTGTAATTGCTCATAAAATCTACCTCATAATTGCTTTGCGTTTTGCACACATTTTTATCTCTATTTCAACAAAATTGCTTGACAGAGTTTTTACTTTGCATTACTATAACTCTGTCTTTGTTTAGATTATTTTGGAGGTCTTTGAAGATGAAAAAGAAGTTATTATGTACATTGTTAGCCCTTGCGTTGGTTGCTGGTATTGCGTCTCTTGCATCAGCAAAGGTAATGCTTTCTATTGCGACAGCAGGTGAAAATAGCACATATCACAGATTTGGCAAGACTCTGGCGAACCTCATAACGCGAACTGGTCGTATGTCTTGTACAGCTGAGACATCAGGGGGATCTGTTGAAAACATTCGTATCTTAAGTGATCCGGATGAAAATAACGAGCTTGCAGTAGCACAAAGTGACGTTCTTTTTATGGCTTTGCACAGTGATGCAATGTTCCGTAATCTCCCCGTTAAAAATGTTCGAGCTTTGGCTGCCCTCTATGATGAACCTTTCTTTATCGTTGCGACAAAGAAGAGTGGCATAAAGACTGTAAGAGATCTGAAGGGCAAGAGAGTTTCTCTCGGACGTGTTGGTTCTGGTGGTGCTGCCGATGCTGCGCTTCTTTTTGAATCAGCCGACCTCGACATAAGAAAAGATTTTCAGTCAATTCTGTATGGTAACTATGGGGTTCTCAAAAGTTCATTCTTAAATGATCAAGTTGATGCAGGCGTTATTATGGGGGTTGATAATTTACAATCTGTCTTGAAAACTTGCAAAGATCTTATTGTGTTATCTATCCCAAGTTCATTAACGTCAAAAGTTATAGCAGCACATCCATTTTTCTTCACAAAGAAATTTGCAAAGGGTGCTCTTGGTGCGGGAGTTGGTGAAGTAGTTACCTTGAGTGTAAAGGCAGTGCTTGTTGCTCCTTCCAGTCTTGCAAATGCAGATGTGGCAGATATTTTATCAACACTATGGGAAAATGTAGATAAATTCCATAAGCTTAGCCCGGAGTTAAAGTCTTTGAATATTGCACAAGCAACAAAAGGAGTTGCTATTCCATTGCATACAGGCGCGGTGAAGTTTTATCAGGCAAAGAAAGTTTTACAAAACAAGTAAGTTGGATTAAGTAATAGGGCGGGGTGTAATAAAACATCTCGCCTTTTTGTTTGCAAAATTGTTTTTTACGTATTTTTGACAGATTTGTATCAGGAGAATTATTTTAGTGAAAAAGCGCAGACTTCTTTTTAAGTATGTCACACCGGCCATCATTAGTATGGTAAGTGTGTTTTTATTTACTATAGTTGATGGAATTTTTGTTGGACGTGGTGTGGGAACAGATGCCCTTGGCGCTGTAAACATAGTATTTCCCTATGTAATGTTTTTTATGGCACTCGTTACGATGTTCACAGTCGGAGGAATGACTGTTACGGCAATACGTATAGGTCGAGGAGACAAGGCAGATGCTAATATCGCCTTTAGACACTCCATCAATATGTGTCTTGTCACCAGTATCATACTGAGCCTTCTTGCCACTCTTGAGACCGAGCCCATTTGTCGCTTGCTCGGGGCAACTGACATTTTTATCAAACAATCGTGTGAGTACCTCTTTTGGTATGGTGTTTTCTTTGTACCATGTGGATTTTTTATTGCCTTGTGTGGAACATTAAGAAATGATGAGTCTCCTGTGCTTGTAAGCGTTGCCGTTGTTGTTTCATCACTATGCAACATTTTTGGTGATTGGTTGCTCATTTTTCCTTTTCACATGGGGGTGCGGGGTGCGGCAATAGCAACAGGTGTGTCTCAGTGTATTGCAGTGCTTATTTTATTAACGCACTTTATTAGAAAAAAAGGAATCCTACGTTTCGGAGCATGCAGGCTTGACAGAGACCTTGTGAGAAAGATTACAGTACGTGGATTGCCGGAGTGCGTTAATCAGTTTAGTATGCCTATTACCGTTGTTGCAATGAATTTGGTGCTTCAGAAATATGTGGGCAGAGTCGGTGTAAATACCTTTGCACTGCTCAGCTATGTAGTGGCATTTGCCCAAGCGGTGTCCCTAGGGGTGGCTGAGGGAATACAGCCACTTTTTGGCAGGGCTTATGGTGAAGGTAATAGACGCGATTTAAAATATTACTTGAAATGGGGAATGGCTATCAGCTTTGTAGGTTCCCTAGTAATAGTGACTTTGCTTTTTGTTATGGGACCGTCAATCTATTTACTCTTCAATGCAGAAAAAGAAACATTATGTAAGACAGTACAAGCGACGCATATTTTTTCTTGGGGATTTTTAGTGCAATCGCTAGTTATGATTATAACGGCATATCTTTATTCAACAAAAAGAAGCAAACAAGCATTTATTATAAATTTACTTCGTAGCTTTGTTGTTAATCTTATCGTTATAGCCATCTTACCGATGATTTTTGGTGCAGGAGCAATCTGGTTTTGCTTTTTCGTATATGAAGGAATAGCACTAATTGTGGCTACTATTATGCTTAAACGCGCTGATAGACGTTTGTTTTCTAGGACAAAGAAGTAAAGAATTGCTATAACAGATTGTTAAAAAAAATTCTTAGATCTTTATCTTCATTGTACCTTCCAATTACTGTATTTTAGTTTTTTTCATGCAGAAAAAAGTCTGCATAAATTTAGGAATCTGTAGCAAAAAAATAAGGGGCTAACCAATTACGGTTAGCCCCTTATTTTTTTCGAGAAAGTCGCCACTGAACAACCCGTGTTATAAGCTGTAAAATTAGCCTAAATATTCTATCATGAGCATTGTCATATCGTCGAACTGTTCAGCTCCCGCTACAAAAGAGTCAATATCTTGTTTAACTACCGCTAACATTTCCCTTGGAGAAAGTCCTGTATTAGCATTTAGACAATCCTTTAATCTGTCATCGTTGTAGAGCTGTTCTGCCTTATTTTGAGCTTCTGTGATGCCGTCAGTATAAAGGTAGAGTTTATCTCCATGTGTGAGGGTGATTTTGCTTTGTGTGTATTTTCCTTTTTTCAAAAATCCCATTACTGTTCCGTGAAGGTCAGTTAAGTATTCAAAATTTTTGCCATTATGCATCAAAAGTGGAGGATTATGTCCAGCGTTGCAGAAGGTTAATTCTCCTGTGGTGAGATCCAAAAGGCCTGCCCACACAGTAATAAAGAGATTATTTTCGTTATTTTCACACAATAATTTATTTACTGTAGACATAATGTCATGCAATTCTGTATTGGCACGGATACTGCTACGGAAAATGGTTTTGCCCTTGACCATAAACAAGGCTGCCGGCACACCCTTTCCAGAAACGTCAGCTATGAGCAAAGCAAGGTGGTTATCATCTGGCATAAAGAAATCGTAAAAATCTCCGCCAACTTCCTTTGCTGGTTCCATGGTTGCATAAATATCAAATAGATTAAGATTTGCAAAGGCGGAGAAATTTTTGGGTAGCATTGAAAGTTGAATATTTGCAGCTGTATTAAGCTCAGATTCTATTCGCTGCTTGTCTTTCAATTCTAACACCATGTTGTTGACAACCTTTGTCATCTCTTCAATTTCGTCTCTTGAGTTTATGACAAGCATATCATTAGGCAGGCTATCCCCCGTAATCTTGTTCAAATAATTTCCAATCCTTTTGACATGACAAATGGTTTTCGAAACCACGCTCCATGTGATGATGAAAACTAGGAACAAGATGCCTATTAAGGCAGCCCCTATTACGAGACTTAAATACTTCATTAGTCCGTCAACGCACCGCTGGTTAGGGGAGCCTATGAGTATCATTCTTGGTGTTTTTGTGTTTGAAGCGCTCTGAGCAACTGCAAGCCAACCTATGGAAGCATCTTTACTCTTTGTTTGGAAACGGACAGACCCTAGCTTTACAAGTAGGTCCAACACATTTGAACCAGAGTGAGAGCCCTTTAATGAATTATCAATGACCAGAGGAAGATGCTTGTTCTTTCGGAAAGGTTCTGCCAAAACGTAGGCGTGCTTCTCCGGGGAATAAATATAGCCTCCGGCAAAGAAAGTGCCAAGCTGTTGCTTTTTTATTTTTTCTTCTGAATTTGCCCAGTCGAGGTTAAAAATTTCATCATTGTGAACATGAAGCGTGCAACCTTCAAACACTCCGTCAAAGCCTTTTTTGTAATGAATATCAATAGTGATGCCATTGTCTGTCAACTGTGTTAAATTGGCAACCAATTTCATGTCTAATATGTTATTGGCTGTCATAAAAATTGCATAACGTAGACAGTAAATTGCGGCAAAAAGAATTAGAAATCCACCAAATAAGATTGGCAGTAGAGTTTTTGTTCTCAATCCGAAATATCGTTTTTTGTTGTTTTTCCCCGTCAACATTGAGCGTTACCTTCTTTGTTTTTTTATTGAAAAATTATATCACACTTTTTTCTGGGTTCGGTGTCATTTTCTACGAATTTTCTTGTCAAATCAAGGTCGGAATAGTATAATGCGAAAGTGTTAGATTGATATTCAGCGAATTTACAGCAAAAATAAACAAAAGGAGCTTTTGTTATGACAATCAATATTAAAAACGAAGATAGTATTTATACGGTAGCCTTGGAAGGTCGCTTGGACACCGTAACATCGCCAGACTTGCAAAGGGAATTGGAGCCACTTTTACCAGATGCTAAGAAGGTTATACTAGACCTTACTGCGCTAGAATATATTTCTTCTGCTGGACTTCGTGTGGTGTTAAGCACATATCAGACTTTGGATGATATGGGGCGTGAATTGATAATTCGTCACCCCTCAGAAACTGTATTGAAGGTGTTCCGTTTAACACAGTTGGAAGAAATTTTGACAATAGAGGCGTAATGGGTATGGATGATACATCCATATTGTTTTGTGATGAGGCAGTTTACCCTCGTACACTGGAAAGTATTGAGCTGACCTCTCTTCGTTTGGATGAATGGTTTGAGAACGGTTCTGTGCCGCTAGAGACTCGTAACGACATACATATATGTGTTGATGAACTGATGTCAAATTTTTTCTACTACAGCGAGGCCAGTGAAATTAGGGTAAAGTATATTCTTTACAATGATGATATCTGCATAACTCTCTCTGATGATGGTGTTCCTTTTGATCCTATGGCTCGGGAATCTCGAGTGGAAAAGCCTGAGAAAGGCAAAAGGGTTCAAATAGGAGGACTTGGCATTACGATGGTGCGTCAGATGACAAAGAAAATGACGTACCAATACGAGGAAGGACGAAATACATTGGAGCTCTATTTTGCTATTGCGTAGAGAAAACTTTATTGGTTAACCTGAAAAATTGCGATTTATTTATGGAGAGTGTTTAGGAGGTCTGTCAGTGGAAAAACGCAAGCTTCTTTTCAAATACATAACGCCTTCCGTAGTCAGTATGGTTAGTGTGTTTTTATATGCGATAGTTGATGGAATTTTCGTTGGGCGTGGTGTTGGTACAAGTGCAATTGGCGCCATAAATATAGTATTTCCTTACATAATGATCTATACGGCACTTGTTACGGTGTTTACAGTTGGGGGAATGACAATAACCGCTATACGCATAGGAAGAGGAGACAAGGCGGGGGCTAATCTTTCTTTCAGACATTCTGTTATCCTTTGCACTGCTATCGGAATTATTATGTGCTTAGCTGGCGTTTTTGAAACAGAGCCACTTTGTCGCTTGCTCGGTGCAAGTGATGTTTTTATAGATATGGCACGTGACTATATGTTCTGGTATTCCGTATTCTTTCTTCCTTGCGGGTTGCTTATAGCTTTTTGCGGAACAGTGAGAAATGACGAAGACCCTGTGCTTGTGAGTGCCTCTGTCATCACTGCAACAGTGTGCAATATCTTTGGTGATTGGTTGCTCATTTTTCCATTTCACATGGGAATAAAGGGTGCAGCGGTAGCGACAGGCGTGTCTCAATCTATTGCTTTATTGATAGTATCTACGCATTTTTTGGGGAAGAAAGGAATATTGCGTTTCGGAAAATGTCGGTTTGATTGGTCACTTGTCAAAAAAATCATTGTGCGTGGACTGCCAGAATGTGTCAATCAATTTTCTGCACCTGTTAGCACTATTGCGATAAACCTTGTTTTGCAGAAATATGTTGGAAGCGTGGGGATAAATGCTTTTGCTTTAATCGCTTACGTATCTGCATTTGCAGTTGCAGTGTTTGTGGGTGTAGCAGAAGGACTACAACCTTTATTTGGTAGGTCCTATGGAGAAGGCAATGAAGAAGATTTAGCATATTACTTGAAATGGGGCGTAATTATTAGTTTTGCCGGTTCTGTTGCAATATTAGCGGTACTTTTTGCCATTTGTCCATCGATATATGCCTTATATGATGTAGAAAAAATAACGCTTAGCTTGGCAATAAGGGCGACATATTTATTTTCTTGGGGATATTTAGTGCAATCCTTGAACACGATTATTGTTTCATACCTTTATTCAACCACAAGAACAAAGTATGCAGTTACAATAAATGTGCTTCGTAGTTTTATTGTCAACCTTTTGGTTATAGTTGTTTTGCCGGGAATTTTCGGGGCAGAAGCAATTTGGTTTGCTTTCACTGTTTATGAAGGGATTGTGCTTATTGTGTCTGTTGCTTTACTCAAGCGTGCTGACAGAAAAGGTATAATTTCTGGAGCGAAGGAATAAAAATAAGGAGTCTCTATTATTTAATTTTTAGAGACTCCTTGATTTTTGTGAAGTAAATATCACATAGGCAAAATACAAAAAGAGGAGAGAGATCTATGGAGCTGTTTGCAAAATCAGAAGTTAATACTGGACGTCAATTTGAGCTTGACCTTGCAAAGGTGCTTTGCTTTTTACAAATGGTATGTATTCATTGTCTTGAAGAGCTATTAGCGCCTTCTGCTCAAGAAGCCAGTAAAGTATATCAGTTTGTTGTGCTACAGATGAATGTTTTTCTTGGCACTGCTGTCGTTTTTATGCTATGCATGGGAGCATGCATCTCATACAGTGGAAGAAATTCTCCAGAGTATCTCATCAGCAGAGGGTGTCGGCTCTTTTTCTTGGGCTATTTGTTAAACCTTTTAAGGGACGCAATTCCGACTTTAATTGCACATTTTTTAGGGCACTCCCCTTTTTCGTATGTGGCTGTTCTATTTCTAACCCCAGACATCTTACAATTTGCTGGGCTCGCTTTTATGTTGTTAGGTTTTTTGAAAAAGCATAATTTGTCCGACAAGACAATTCTTGCCATATCACTGGCTATGTCTCTGGTCGGGAGTTTTGTCCGATTTATAGATATGGGACATTACGTCACAAATTGCTTTGCAGGACTTTTCTTTGGCACGGTGGATTCTCTTTATCCTGATTTGGCAATAGGATTCTTTCCCTTGCTCAACTGGTTTGTGATTGTAGTAATTGGTTATCTTTACGGAAAACTACTGCGTCACTGCACAGATTTGAATCGTTACTATAAAATTGTTACCCCTTTTTCTGCGGTTATCCTATTATTTTATGCTGCCTTCATAATACCAAAACATTTGGGCGAGATGGGCTCTGATATTAATTTCTACTACCAGATGTCCACGCCCTATGTGTTTATACAATTTTTTAGTTTTGTGTTCTTAACAGGATTGTTTCATTTTCTTTCAAAGCCCTTTTCGTCTTTTGCAAGGAAGATTATCACCAACATAGGTATGAATATTACCCCAACCCATTGCATTCACTGGGTAATCATCGGTTGGACAAAAATTGCCTTTATTATTTTGGGATTTGAATGGCAAAACGCCACACAGTTACTTTTGCTTGCTGTTTTGATTTTTGTAGTGTCAACAGCTCTTGCTAACATATATAAGGGCATATTACAGAAACAAAAAAAGCAAATTGCGTGATGAAAAAAGCATTAGCCATAAGCGCAATATATTTTTAATTGCCTTAAGAATTTTAGCCATAAGCGCCGTGCTTTGCACGGCTAACATAAAGGGAATGGCTACGCCATTCCTAACATAAAGGCTGGCTTCGCCAGCAAGTAGGGGCGCTACTTGTAGCGCCCGTTGAGAAAAAAGCAAAAAAAACCTTGCGGGCTTGACATAAGGCGGGCTTTACAAGTAAAGCCCCTACGGGTAAAGCAATGATTTTGTAGGTTTTGTAGGGGCGCTACTTGTAGCGCCCTAAAAAGCGAAAACAACGGAAGGCTGGCTCTACGAAAACTAGGCGGGCTCTACGAGTAGAGCCCCTACCAAGTAAAGCACATACGAGTAAAGCCCCTGCACAGCGCATATGGCTAAAAATGTTTTTATGTTATAATAACGCTTGCAGAGGCGTATCGTAAACGAGGCGGTTTGCTCCCTTTTCTTGAAGGGAGGTGGTGACATGGTAATAGACTTGCTTTCAGCATATATTTATGTTTGTATTGCTCGTTCCGTTGTCAGTGTTATCCTTCTCATTATCTTTTGGATAATTACGAGAAGATAAAAAAAATGACCGCCAACTCTCGCGAAGTTGACGGTTAATCAATTTAATCGGTAAAACTTTTTCGGGAGCAAATCGTTTCAACGATGCCCTCTGCAGTTATTATATAGAGAAAATTGTTTTTGTCAAATATAATTTTAATTAGCCATAAGAATTTTAGCCATAAGCGCTGCAGTGCAGCTAACATAAAGGGAATGGCTACGCCATTCCTAACATAAAGGCTGGCTTCGCCAGCAAGTAGGGGCGCTACTTGTAGCGCCCGTTGAGAAAAAAGCAAAAAAAACCTTGCGGGCTCTACGAGTAGAGCCCCTACCAAGTAATGCACATACGAGTAAAGCCCCTGCACAGCGCATATGGCTAAAAAAAGGTTTTATGTTATAATAACGCTTGCAGAGGCGTATCGTAAACGAGGCGGTTTGCTCCCTTTTCTTGAAGGGAGGTGGTGACATGACAAAAGACCTGTTAACTTTATCAATTTTTATTGATGTTGCACGTTCAATTGTTTATGTTATCCTTCTCATTATCTTTTGGATAATCACGAGAAGATAAAAAACAACCGCCTTGCTCTGGCAAGCAAGACGGTTTAATAAAAACTGTTTTCTAAAGGAGCGAATCGTTTCAACGATGCCCTCTGCAGTTATTATATAGAGAAAATTGTTTTTGTCAAATATAATTTTAATTAGCCATAAGAATTTTAGCCATAAGCGCTGCAGTGCAGCTAACATAAAGGGAATGGCTACGCCATTCCTAACATAAAGGCTGGCTTCGCCAGCAAGTAGGGGCGCTACTTGTAGCGCCCGTTGAGAAAAAAGCAAAAAAAACCTTGC
>JAUNHV010000004.1 GCA_030523725.1 Synergistaceae bacterium
GCACCACGGCGGTCGCTACAAGTAGCGCCCCTACTTTGAGAGCCTTTATGTTAGCGTGCAAAGCACGCGCTTATGGCTAAAAACTCTAAAATAAATTCTCAATTATTTTTTAAATTTCCTTGACAAATTGTTGAAAGATAAATACAGTTTATCTGTAGAGTAGAATTATTAAGGAAAGATTAGAAGGGATCATATTCTAATGACAAAGAGATTTTTGTATCATTGTTTTCTTGAAGGAATTTTAATTTGCTCATTATGCTGTTTTACCAGTGGTATGTTCGCCCAAAATGCCTTGGCAGAAACAGTTGAAAACTCATTGATGGTTGACAGTTTGAATAACGCTTCATCGCATATTCAAGCCCTACGTGACCACCAAAACGACATTGACAAGGGATTAGCCCTCATACCATGGGCGCGCTTTCTAAGGAGAAATGACCGTATAGCAGAAGTAGATTCTAACGAAAATGCCTACAGATTTGGTTTCGATAAAGAATTCGCACGAGATGACAGATCAAGTCAATATTTCGGTATTGCCTTTGACATATGCGATGGCGTAACAAAATGGCTCGGCGGCGACAGTGATTATGATAGCTTTGCCTTTGGTATTTACTATGCAAGACTCTACAATAGCGGTCACTTTTTTGACCTTTTCATTTCTCATGGACACTATACTGAAACCATAAGATCTGTTCACCCATTCGACGTAAACACCTTGGTTTCTTTTAAATATAACCAATCCACTCCTTATATCACCGCTTCCTATGGTTACTTTTGGACAATTGGCAAGAAAGGTTTTTATATCGAACCAAAGACAGCACTTCATTGGTATTGCTACACCCACTCACGTGCCATAACAAATACTAATGAGGTTGTGACGGTTGATACAAGTAATAAATTTGTTACGCAATTTGGCATTGAAATTGGCAGAAAAGACGCAAACTACAACTATTATGCACGTGTTGACCAATACTATGATTGGGGTGGAGCAGACCTTCCTTTCTATCTAAACAATTTTCAATTCTCGCGCGAACAGGCAAAATACTGGTGGGAAGTTACTCTCGGTGGCAGTTTGACAATAGGCAAGGCAAGCCAGTTCTTTGCGGAAATCTCAAAACCATTTAAGGATATTCAAAGCAGCTTAAACTTTAATTTTGGCTTCAAGTTCATTCTTTAAAAGCGAAACAAATAAAAAACAGAGAGGTACACCCTCTCTGTTTTTTATTTGGATTAGCTTTACATGTTATGTCTTTCTTGCCACTTGTAGATTTATTTCCTAGCTACAGTCTCGCAGTTAACTAAGCATAATCTATACCATTTTTTCGTCCAAAACCGCTGTGTTACGGTGTGTTACAGACAAAACCTATTGACAAATGCGTTTTTTTAGTTAGAATGTGTCCTGTATGTAAAAATTATTGTTATAGGAGGAAGCATATATTTTATATGCGAAGAGTTCATGAAAAAAAGCCTTATCGTTAAAATCTTGGTTGTGGCACTTATTGCCTACTCCGCTTATGCTTACTACCAAACACACAAGGTTAGTGAGACAAACTTTGATGCAAATCTTTACGCATCTGGTAATGGTCGTCTTGAAGCAACGGAAGTTTCCATCAATGCAAAATTCTCTGAGCGTATTGAGAAGCTTTATGTTAACGAAGGCGACATCGTTACAGAAGGTCAGCCTGTTGCACAAATGAAAACGGATACTATGCAGGCAGAATACGATGAAGCAGTAATGAATGCAGCAAGTGCTGCCCATGAAATTCAGGTAAAAACACAAGCAATCAATGTTGCAAAATGTGATGTTGCATCATATCAGGCAGATTTGGCAGCAAGAAAAAGCCGCTACGTGAGATCCAGCCAACTCGTTAAATCTGGTGCTATCTCAAAACAAACTTACGACGATGACGCAGCAAAATATAACGAAGCACGTTCTGCACTAGCATCAGCACAAGAAAATGTTCGTCTTTCTATCGCAACTCTTGCGCAAGCTCAGGCAAATGCGAAGGCATCCCAGGCACATGTTGCCGTTCTCGCTTCAAAGTTGAAGGAGTCAACCCTCTACGCACCAAGAAGTGGTAGAATTCAGTACAGGGTCGCAAGAGAAGGCGAAGTCATCACCGCAGGTGGCAGAATCTTCAGCATGTGGGATATGGATGATGTTTATATGACATTCTACGTTTCTGAGTTCGCAGCCGGACGCATTAAGTTAGGCGCAGAGGCTCTCTTAGTAATGGATTCTGACCGTGACCACCCAATTCCAGCAAAAATTTCCTATGTAGCAACTGTTGCACAATTTACTCCAAAAACAGTTGAAACAAAGGAAGAGAGGTCAAAGTTAATGTTCCGCATAAAGGCAAAGGTTGATCCTTCTGTTGTAGCAAACAACCCAGAGTTAAAAGCCGGCGTCCCTGGCGTTGCATGGGTTAAGTTTGACGCAAATACACCTTGGCCAAAATTCTTGAAAGCAGAAAACGCAAAGAATTAAAGGCTTTTAGTCAATGATTGAAAAAGCCGTAAAGAATAATGCTCTAATCAAATTAGAGCACATTTCTCTTTCCTACGGGAAGGTACAGGCACTAAGAGATGTGTCGCTTGAATTCCCTGCCGGAAAGATGATTTGTTTGATAGGACCAGACGGTGTGGGAAAATCTACTCTTCTCTCCCTCATCACCGGCGCTCACGCGCTCCAAGATGGCGGTAACCTTACCGTTATGGGTGGCGACATGAGAAGCAAATCCCACCGTGATAAGGTTTGCCCCAATATTGCATATATGCCACAGGGGCTCGGTAAAAACCTCTACTTCACCTTGACCGTAGAAGAAAATATGCGCTTCTTTGCCGGTCTTTTTGGTTTCACTTACGAACAAACAACAGAGAAAATTAATCTTTTAACAAAAAGCACAGGACTTTACAAGTTTTTGGGTAGACCCGCTGGAAAGCTCTCCGGCGGTATGAAGCAAAAACTTGGTCTTTGTTGTTCCCTAATAAGAGACCCAGATGTTCTTGTCCTCGATGAACCAACCACGGGTGTTGACCCCTTGGCAAGAAGACAATTTTGGGATTTGATAGATAATATTCGTGTCAAATTACCGAACATGACCGTCATCGTCGCTACCGCTTATATGGATGAAGCATCTCGCTTTGAGTGGATTGTTGCTATGAACGCAGGAAAAATCTTGGCAACTGGCACCCATGACGAAATACTAAAGCAAACCGGTTGCGATAATCTTGACGCTGCCTTTATTCAACTCTTGCCAGAAGAATTGCGGGTTGGCCACAAGGAAATTGTTGTTCCACCGATGGACAAGTCCTCAGCGCATGAAGTTGCCATAGAGGCAAAGAATCTCACCAAACGCTTTGGTGACTTTACAGCTGTCGACCATGTCAATTTTACAATTCCACGTGGAGAAATATTTGGTTTTCTCGGTTCAAATGGATGCGGAAAATCCACAACAATGAGAATGTTGACTGGACTTCTTGAAATTACTGAAGGGGAGTCCAGAATATTTGGTAAAATTTTAAATCCAAAAGACATGGCGTCACGCCTTGAGCTTGGCTACATGACGCAAAACTTCTCCCTCTATAACGATTTAACGGTTAAGGAAAACCTTATGCTTTGCGCACGTCTTTACCGTCTTACCCCAACACAGGCAGAACAAAGTGTAGAGGCTATTATGAAGCGCTTTAGTCTTAAAGACATTGAAGATACCATGACAGAAAGTCTGCCAATGGGTATCAAGCAACGCCTGTCACTTGCCGCAGCGGTCGTTCATAATCCAAAAATTCTCATTCTCGACGAGCCAACAAGTGGTGTTGACCCTATAATGAGAGACTCCTTCTGGGAGCTTATAATAGACTTGTCTCGCAATGATAAAACCACAATATTTGTCACAACACACTTTATGAATGAGGCTGAGCGTTGCGATAGAATCTCCCTGATGCACGCCGGCAAATCGCTAATTTGCGACGCACCAAAGGAGATTGTTAAAAAAATGGGCACGGACACCTTGGAAGAGGCCTTCATTAAGTGCATACAAGATGCTGATCCGGAGTCCAATAAGCAAGAAACTTTCAGGTATGAAGCAACCAAAAATGAAACAAAGAAAACATCTTGGCTTGAAGAATTTACCTTCTTTAAGTGGTTTAATCTCCGCAGACTCTTTGCTTGTATAAGAAAAGAATCTCTGGAAATTTCAAGAGACCCAATACGTCTGACACTTGCGCTTTTTGGTTCTCTCATTCTTATGATTGTTATATCATATGGAATGACACTTGACGTAGATAATTTGAACGTTTCTGTGCTCGACTGGGATAATTCACACCTTTCTCGTGACTATATTTCAAACCTTTCCGGCTCTCGCTATTTTGCTATGCAACCTCAACTGCATGATTATAACGAAATGGAAAAACGCCTAAAGGAAGGTGATACTGCAGTTGTCATTGAGATCCCAGCAGAATTTGGTTCTAAAGTTGAGCGAGCTGCATCTGGAATTGCTGATCCTCCGGAAATTGCTATATGGCTTGATGGAGCAATGCCGTCTCGCGCTGAAACCATAGAAGGATATGCTACTGCGATGAATCAACTATGGGTCGAGCACCTATATAGTAGCAAGGGAATGTTTAAGACAAGTACAAAAACAGATATGGTTGTTAGAAACAGATATAACCAGTCCGTTCAAAGTCTTCCCGCCTTCGGTCCTGCTATCTTGCCACTATTGCTTCTCATGATTCCGGCAATTCTTTCCGCACTTTCTATCGTGCGTGAAAAGGAAATGGGCTCTATCGTAAACCTCTACGTTACCCCACTGAGCCGACTTGAATTTGTTATTGGAAAACAGATTCCTTACGTTGTGCTTTCCTTTATAAGCTCCCTCATACTATGTCTCACCATAGTATACTTATTTGATGTACCATTAAAAGGTAGCATTATGGCTTTGCTTGTAGCGCTGTTTATTTATTGCTTTACAACAACCGCCATTGGGCTGGTCGTCTCCGCTCTTACAAAAAGCCAGATAGCAGTCATTCTTTTAACCACAATCGTTACACAAACAATTTCTATGAAGTATTGTGGACTTATTAACCCTGTCTCTTCCTTGAAGGGGTCAGCAAGGTTTATAGGAACAATTTACCCTACCACCTATATGATTCTTATTTCTCGTGGGCTTTTTAGTAAAGCACTATCCTTTTGGGAGCTTAAATCTTACTTTTGGCGAATGCTTCTTGCACAGCCAGTACTGATAGTAATCGCCATTTCTCTCTTACGTAAGCAAGAGAAATAGAGCTAAAGGAGAGAAAAATGCAGACGTTTATAAATATACTACAATTAGGCATTAAAGAAACAAAGAGCGTCCTTCGTCAGACGATGCTATTAACTTTGATTATTTATCTTTTCAGTCTTAATATCTATGACGTATATAACAGCAGTATTGAAAACATTCAGGATGCTTCCATAGCCGTTGTCAATGAAGATAACTCTCAGCTTTCTTATCGCGTATCAGACTATTTAACAAAACCTGTCTTTGAACCGGCAAAAAATATCGCTTGGCCTGACATGGACAAGAAACTTGATGCCGGTGATTTCACCTTTGTTATGGTGGTTCCCTATAATTATCAAAGAGACCTCATGGGGGGACGTGTGCCTACAATCCAGTTGAATACTGACGCGACCAGAATGGGGCAGGCGTTCAACGGAGCCGGTTATGCACAAGCAATAACGGCCAACGCTATCTATGAATTTTTTGGAGAATCTCCCCAAACTGCTGACTCTCTGGTAAAATTAGTTGTTAGACGTTGTTTTAACCAAAACCTTACGCAAAAGTGGTATGACGCCGTTATGGAAATTGTTAGCAGTATTACCCTTTTGGCTGTTATTCTTTGTGGCTCTGCTATCATTAGCGAAAGAGAAAAAGGCACAATGGAGCATTTGCTCGTCATGCCTATCACTTCTTTTGAAATTATGGCTTCTAAAATTTGGTCGATGGCTCTTATTGTTCTCGTTGCCGCATTTTTTTCAGTAACAGTCGTGATTTCAAGCTCTCTAGGAATACCGATAAACGGCTCTCTAACACTCTTTATGTTTGGCGTTGCAATTCACCTTATTGCCTCAACCTCTATTGGCATTTTCCTTGCAACAATTGCAAAAGACATGCCACAATTTGGAATTCTTATGATTCTCACAATTGTTCCTCTTCTCACGCTTTCCGGTGCTAGTTCACCAATAGAAAGTATGCCAAAATTTATACGATATCTTTCCACCTGCTTCCCAACGACACAATTTGTTTTGGCCACACAGGCAATAATCTTCCGTGGAGCAGGAATGGACGTTGTCTGGAAATATTTTTTGCCGCTAGCGGCACTTTCTATAGTGTTATTGGGCTACGTGCTGATAAGATTCAGGAAGTCCATTGCAAATGGCTAAACCATAACCTAATCCATCAGCAACATTTATATATAATAGGAGAAAAACATGAAAAAATTTAACATTGTAATGTTAGCTTTAGTCTTGGCTCTTTCTTGTCTTGGCACATCTTGGGCTGAATCTTTAACTCTTGAAGAATGTATCTCACGTGCTATTGGCAAAAACCCAGAGTTACTACAGGCAAAAGCGAATATGGATGCAACAGAAGCACAAAAGGCTGTAGCAGGAATTAGCAGAAGATTTAAATTGGACGGCTCTGCTTCTTTTAAATTTTCCAATAACGTGGATACCAATGCCTTGATGGAACAGAACAAACGCACAGCAGGTGGCACAAGAGTAGCACTTTCTGCACAGCAACTCGTCTTCGATGGTGGTAAGTCACATTTACAACTTTCTATTGCATCGAAAAACGCATTGGCAGCAGAGAAAACTTACGAAGAAATGAAAAACCAGATAATTGCAAATGTTCGTGATGCCTATTACAACTTGAATAAAGCAACAAGAGAAAAAGCCGTAGAGCAAACTCGTTACAACAACTATAAGGATAGACTTTCTCTTGCTCAAAATTTCTTTAATGTTGGCTCAAAAGCCAAAATAGAAGTAACAAAAGCTGAGGCTGACCTTGCAAAGGCTAAACTTGGACTTGTCTCCGCCAATACGAATGAGAAAAAAAATCAAGCTACCCTAGCAGCGGCAATTGGAGACCCACTTCTTGATGTAACTGCAGCTCAGGATGCCCTTGAGCTTGAAAAATGGAAGATTGATATGGAATCAGCTGTTTCCAAGGCAATGGAAAACAGACAAGAGATAAAGGCACAGGAAATAAAGGTTGCCAGCGCTGAAACAAACTTACTATTGAAGAGAAAAGGTCATATGCCAGAGATTTACCTCACAGCAGGTTTGGATAGCAGTGGAAAACCTTTTTCTGAAAGCAACTCAAAATTAGAGGGAAATGATGCTTGGAGAATTGGAGCAAACCTAAATGTTCCTATCCTCGATGGCTCTAAGACACTTAGTGAATCACGCGTTGCAAAGGCACAGGTAGCAGCAGAGAAGGCAGCCTTGGACAAGATAAAAAATGAAGTGGCTCTTGAGGTTCGCACAGCTTGGGTTGCTCTTGAGCAGTCAGAAGAAGCTGTCACAGCTGCACGCGAGCAGGAGCGCTTTGCAAAGGACACTCACTCCCTTGCAAAAATTCGTTACAAAGCAGGTGCTAGCGATTACCTTGAGTTTTCTGATGCAATAGAAGGACTTTCTGAGGCACAAAAAAACGTAATTAACTCTCTTTATAATTGTAAAAATTCAGTTGTAATCCTGAAAAAAGCAATGGGAGAATACAAATAACGGTCATTTTTTCAATTCTCCACTCTTGACAAAAACGGCAAAATTTTAGATAATACGTGCTCGAGAAGAAGCAATTTTAAGTATTTATATATGATAAATTGCCCTAACCTTTGAAGGGGGGGAATATCAGTGTCCGGCATAGTAAAACGTGAGAATGAGTCTATAGAAGACGCCCTTAAACGTTTCAAGAGAGAGGTTCGCAAGGTAGGAACTCTTCGTGAAGCAAAAAAACACGAAGTCTATGAGAAACCAAGTGAAATCAAGAAACGTAAAAAGGCAGAATTGGCTCGTAACAAGGGCAAAAGGAAGGATTACTAATGACTAATCTTGGTACACGCATTGCAAATGACCTTGTCACTGCAATGAAAGCTAAAGATGAGCTTAGTCTTTCCGTTTTGCGTATGTTGAAATCTTCTATGCAGCTAGTCGTTGCCGAGCATAGCAAGGATTATGAGCTAACGGAAGATGAAATTTTGACTCTTGTCCGTCGATTAATAAAACAGCGAAAAGAAGCCGCAGAGATGTATCTCAAGGGCAAAGCTGCGGACAGAGCAGAAAGAGAGCTTGCAGAAGCACGTGTGCTCGAAGCCTATCTTCCAGCACAGCTCTCGTTGGAAAAGATAGAAGAAATTGTTGCAGAGACTGCAAAGGCAGTTGGCGCAACCTCACAAAAAGACATGGGACGCCTTATGGGGTCTGTCATGGCAAAGGTGAAGGGACAAGCTGACGGCAGCACCGTTCGCAACGCTGTTTCTTCTTTCCTTTCAAAATTGTAAAATCAAAAATAAAATACCCTGTTGGACAGAACCAAATCGTTCTTAATCCAACAGGATTTTTTTATCTCTAGTTTTCTCACTAATGAGGAATAAAGTAGCGTATAAACTTAAGCAAATAAAAAAGCACCCACAAGGGGTGCTTTTTATTATCTTTAAATCTATTAGAGTTGTGCTCTCTTGACAGACTCCAAAACAAGTGCTGTAAGGTTTTTGGAAGCAACTGCCATTGTGTCTGCCACTTCCTGGTGTGACAAAGCGACTTTTGAGATACCAGAAGCAAGGTTAGAAGCACAAGAGAAGCAAAGAACCTTCATGCCACAGTGGTTGGCTACAATAACCTCAGGAACAGTCGACATTCCGCTCATTGCTGCACCAAAGATACTGGCCATACGAATTTCTGCTGGTGTTTCAAAAGATGGACCGGAAATTGCGATGTATGTTCCTTCCTTTAAGTCAATCTTTAAGTCATATGCAGCAAATCTCGCTATATTGATAAGATCTGGATCATATGCCTTACTCATATCTGGGAAGCGAACACCAAAGCTATCAAGGTTTGGACCAATTAATGGATTGGGCAACATATTGATGTGGTCGGTAACTAGAACAACGTCACCTGGATTAATACCAGGAGCAAGGCATCCTGCCGCGTTGGTTACGCAGAGCATTTTTGCACCAAGGCGTGCCATAACTCTTGTCGAGAAGGTAACCTTTGTCATTGGGTAGCCTTCGTAGAAGTGGACGCGCCCCTGAAGAACTGCTGCCATCTTGCCACCGAGCTTACCGATTAAGAGGTTGCCTGCATGACCAACAACTGTTGAACGTGGCCAGTTTGGAATTTCTGCATATGGAATCTTGATTGGATCTTCAAGTGCATCGGCAACTGGACCGGCAAATGAACCCAAAATAACCATAACTTCTGGGCGTCTGTCTGTGCGGGACTTAATGTAGTCTACCGCTTGGTTGATTTCTGCTTCATAGGCTTGTGCATCAAACATAGTAATTCACACTCTTTCTTTAGATTTTTATTTTATATGTTAAAACAACATATAAAATAAATTTGGCTAGCGAAAACCGCTAGCCAAATTATATATTATATGTACTTTTCTTTCAAGCATAAAAATAGAGAAAACTTTATAACTTTATTTTTTTCTTTCAAAACGACGTATGGTGTGATGACGTGGAGCATCTTCTTTTTCACGATGCTCTCTCCGTGGTTTAGGTTTATCCTGTTTTTCAGGTCTTTTCTCAGGGCACTTGAAAGCCGCATAACGCTCTTCTCTTTCGCGTTCTGTGGCAACTGCTTCCGCAAAATCAGGATTTGCAGCAAGCTCGTCCCATCTCTCGATAAGTCCACGTCTTGTAAGGTTGACTCTGCCCATATCATCAATTTCCTTGACCTCAACAAGCACCCTATCACCTATTGAAAGCGATTCCTCAAGACTTGGAACACGATAGGTTGAGAGGTCGCTGATGTGCATCATGCCATCATGCCCAGAGAACAACTCAATAAATGCACCAAAGGAAAGCATGCGAACAACAGTGCCAACATAAATCTCTCCAACCTGGGGTTCTTTTATGATCTCTTTTATCATGGCAATCGCTTTATCAGCAATCTCCTGATTCAAGGCACCTATGGTAACCGTACCATTATCATCAATATCAACCTTTGCACCAGTCTCAGCCACAATATTTTTAATCGTCTTGCCACCGCTACCGATAATATCCCTAATCTTATCCTGTGGAACCTCTAGAATTGTAATTTTGGGCGCAAGAGGTGAAACCTCTGGTCTTGGAGCAGCTATGCAAGCTTCTATCTTGTCCAGAATTTCGTAGCGCCCCTTCTTCGCCTGTGCAAGTGCCTTGGTCAAGATCTCTCTTGTTATTCCACCAGCCTTGTTATCCATCTGGAGTGCCGTAACACCATCGCGTGTTCCAGCAACCTTAAAGTCCATATCGCCATAGTGGTCTTCAAGTCCTTGAATATCTGTTAAGATACAGACCTGTCCATCTTCTGCGATAAGTCCCATTGCGATACCAGCAACAGGCTTTTTTATTGGAACTCCAGCAGCCATCATAGCAAGAGTTCCACTGCAGATTGATGCCATTGAAGAAGAACCGTTTGACTCAAGAATGTCAGACACCTGACGAACGACATATGGAAAATCCTCTTCGTCTGGCATTACAGCTCTTAATGCTCTTTCTGCTAAGGCACCGTGTCCTATTTCTCTTCTTCCTGGACCTCTCATGGGACGAACTTCACCAACTGAATATGGTGGGAAGTTGTAGTGAAGGAAAAATCTCTTTGTTGGCTCGTTGAGCTTTAAACCGTCAAGAATTTGGTCGTCAAGACCAATCATACCAAGAGTTGTAACACCAAGGGACTGGGTTTCGCCCCTTGTAAATAATGCACTGCCATGCACCGTTGGTAAGATGTCAATTTCACATGTTATCGGTCTGATTTCGTCCTGTGCTCTTCCGTCAGCGCGAACTCTGTCAACAAGGAGAAGTTTACGCACAGAGCGTTTTACCATTTCCTCCATCTTTGTTGAAATGTATGTTGCACTTTCAGGATAACTTTCGGCAAATTGCGTAACAGCCTTTTCCTGTGCCTGTGCTATCGCTAAGGCTCGTGGTTGCTTTTGATTTATCGCAACTGCTGCATAAATTTCTGCACCTAGATTATCTTCCATCCAGTTGTCAATTTCTTCAATGACTTCTGGCAAAGGAAGCTCTGCTTTTGGTTTGCCAATTTCAGCACGAACACCCTCTATAAATTCAACGATCTGTCTGATAGCCTCATTAGCAAGCTCCATTGCGTCAACAAGGAGCTCTTCGCTGACCTCCTTTGCGCCCGCTTCAACCATTGTAACTCCACCCTTGTGACCTGCAACTGTAAGGTCAAGGGTGCTGCACGGCATATCTGCCTCGTCGGGATTTACCACAAGCTGTCCATCAAGGCAACCTATGCGAACGGCACCAATTGGGCCATCCCACGGAATATTAGAAATTGCTAATGCAAAGGAAGCAGCATTTATTGCCAAAATGTTTGGTGGATTTTTCTGGTCAACAGACATAACTGTCGCCACAACATGGACGTCATTTCTCATCCACTCAGGGAAAAGAGAGCGAATAGAACGGTCAACCATTCTTCCGGACAGAATGGCAGCTTCTGTTGCCCTACCCTCTCTTTTTAAGAATCCACCAGGCACCTTGCCCGCTGCGTAATATTTTTCTTCATAATCAACAAGTAGGGGGAAGAAGTCCAGCCCCTCACGCGGTTTGTCTGCCAAAACGGACGTAACAAGCACTGTTGTTTGCCCATGGCTAGCCAAAGTTGCTGCATTGGCTTGTTTTGCAACACGACCAACTTCAAATGACATTTTCTTGCCATATAAATCAAGTTCAAAAACCTGTTTCATTTATCTCTCCTTTTTCATATCTTTTATACACAGTTGCCGATTATAACACTAAAACAAACAAAATCAAGATCTTTGCACTGCCTTTGTCTCAAAACAAAATTCTCCCTCTCGGCATAATCATTAGCCCTGAGCATTGTGTCTTAAACAGTTAACATAAAAACAACACGATATAACATACAGAATGAAACTAACTACATTCAGTATGTTATATCGTGTTAATAGTACCAAGCCTGTAATAGACTAATTGTCTGCGTCTTTTCTATGTCCTATATGTAACATCGTAACAAAAATTTTGTTGTCTTCTATTACGCAGATAAGCTTATGGTCGCCAACTTGATAACACCACAAACCTGTAAAATCTCCAACAAGCGCCTTTCCTGTCAGACGTGGGTTTTGCGCATCCTGAAGTTTTAACACAAAGGTTTGTATTTGCTCTTGAGTTGGTTTATCTAATTTCAAAAATATTTTTCGTGCCAAGGTGGAAAAGATTACTGTCATAACCCAGCCTCTGCAAAAACCTCATCCGCAGTGTAGGTTTTCTGTTTGCCGCTACGAATTTCCGTCAAAATTTGTTCTGTGAGATAAATACCCTCTACCTTATAGAGGTAATCTTCCAGTAACAAGTTGTAATAAAAACTCGTTGGTCTGTGAGTTGTTCGCGCTAAAAAATCAATTCTTTTTTTTAATTCACGTCTTGTCCTAAACGTTGCCATTGCTGTCATAGCCATAATCTTCTTAGCCCCTCTATATGTCATACAACAAAATAAATCCTGCGCTTCTATTATGGTACATTGTATTCAATGTATTACATTTTGTCAAACAAGAAAGGGCCTTTATTTTTCAAAAATATTATGGCGGAGAGGGTGTTATTCATAAAGCTATAGTATTACTACATTTATTCCATATAAATCACCTTTTGAGTCACCCTCTAGGCTTTTGCATTTTCTGTTCGCATCGCCATTTACATTTTTGTGTTGTATCATTTTTTTCTTCACACGCGCGCGTAAGGAAAAATTATATATAAAAAAAGCCACTGAAAAAAAATATATATAATAGGTTTATGAAGAAAAACTACATTAACTACATAAACAAGCCCCCTGCGTTTCTATCACTGGCGAAAAAGCAATGTTGTTTTTTTGTTTTTATCTACATCAAACTACATAAACTACATAAAAAATCTATTTTCACAAAAAAGAGGGTGTATAAAAACACCCTCTTTGCTTATAATCTTGAATAAGCATCACTCCTGTGTGCTATGGACAAAGCAACAATAACAAGCTCTGTATCTCTTATTTCGGCGATTATTCTATAGTTTCCTACTCTGTATCGCCAATAATTCTTTTTGTCGCCTGTTAAAGCCTTACCGAAAAGTCTAGGGTTTGTTGTGCCTTTTATATTTTTTTCTATCCAAGACACTATCATTTTTTTAACTGGTGCATCTAGCTTTTTTAATTCCTTTACGGCTCTTTTGGTAAAAAGAACAGAGAAAACCTCCATACTTATAGTTCCTTCACTACATCATCAAAGTCAAATAATTCTACTGTGCCAGCTTCTTTATCTTTCTCATATTCATTTATCACACTCAAATCATATTCATCTTCAAGGCGTTCAAAAGTGAGCTGTTTCATAAGAGAAGATATTTTGCAATTGAAAAACACAGACGCTTTGGTTAAGAGGTCTTTTTCTTGGTCGTTTAATCTCACACTAACAATAGCACTCATTATCCTCACCCCTTAATGTATTACATTTGTATTACAATAATTTTATCCGTTTTTCTTTTTTTGTCAATACAATAAAAGAATAAATTGTCTGTTTTTTCGAGGCTTCGGACATGATTTCTTTGATAATAATAGTGGTGACTGTTTAAGCGTTTTACTTCGTCGCTTTCACAGTCACCTTTATAGTCATCTTTGTTTTTTACAGCCTTAAATTAAAATGGCGGAGGAAGTGGGATTTGAACCCACGTAGGGGCTATGAACCCCTAAGACGATTTCGAGTCGCCCGCCTTCGACCACTCGGCCACCCCTCCGCGTCGCAAGAATTATAAACGCAAAGGGAATATTTATCAAGAGCAAAAAGAGGATAGCCCATAGGCTATCCTCTTTATATATGTACAAAATTTAATTTATGCTGGCTGTCTTTCTTCAATGAGCTTACGAAGCTCTGCCTTTGTTGCTTCGTCGGCAAAGACTGCATTTGCACCATTCAACATAAATCCTTTGATATCCGCATTTGTGAGGTTGAGGGCTCGTGCCATATTCTCATACTCAAGTCTGATGTTTGTATCGCTGACTGCGTCATCATCTGAGCTTAATGCAACAAGCACACCGAGTTCACGGAACTTGAGGAGTGGAACTTCTGCAAAATCTTTGAAAATGCAGGTATCGATGTTTGATTTTGGGCAAACCTCCAAGGTAATCTTGTTATCTACAAGACGCTTGATAACTGCCGGATCTTCCAAGGAACGAACACCATGACCAATACGGCTTGCACCATAGTCAAGAGCAACAGCAACGCTCTGTGCACCAAGTGCTTCGCCTGAGTGCATTGTGAATGGAACTCCAAGCTCTCTTGCAAGCTTGAACTCCTCTGCATAACCCTCGTTTGGAAATGCTGCTTCTGCTCCTGCGAGGTCTGTTGCGCAAACACCCTTACCAAGATATTTCTTTGCAAGGCGAACTGTTTCAAAGTTTGCTGCATGGTTGTCTTGACCAGATCTCATGCAGGCAACGATAATGCTACCCTTTAATTTTGACTTCTGCATACCACGGATAGCTGCTTGAATTGCGTCTTCCTGTGTTAGACCTTTCTGTAGGTGCTGCTGTGGTGCAAATTTAATTTCACCATAGATTACACCATTGTCTGCCAATTCATTGCAGAGGTTGAACATAGCAAGCTCAATTGCTGGTGCTGACTGCAAAAGGCTGCATGGCAAATCAAACTTTGTGAGATATTCGTTGAGGTCTTTGCATCCTGGGCTAACTGTGAGGCGATTCTTTAATTCTGCATCACTGTCTGGGAGAGTCACACCCTCAAGCTTTGCAAGCTCTCTTGCATTTTTGATGGAAAGAGAACCATCAAGGTGAAGGTGAAGCTCAATAAGGCAATTACCGATCGTGAATTTGTCGCTCATGAAGATATCCTCCTAATTTTTTTAGGTGCTAAGCACCAATATTTCAAAACCACTCCGCGTATTGTAACATGTTTTTTTTATTTTTGCTAACATTTGTTAAAAAATGGTTAAAAAATCAGGGAAAAAATTACTTTTGCTATTTCTCGCTATTAGATTTGTATTTTTCGTAACGTTTTTTTGCATCGTCACTTGCCTTGGCAAAATACACCTTGGCAGATTCTGGGAAAGTTCTTGTAAGAGATTCGTATCTTGTTTCGCCAAGCAAGAAGTCTTCAAGTGGCTTTGATGGTTCTTTTGAATCTATCGTGAGGGGACGTTCCTTTCGTGGATCATAACGGTATAGCGTCCAGTATCCAGAGGCTACAGCGTCTGCCATCTCTTCTTGCACGTAAGCCATTCCTTTTTTTATGCCATGGGCAACACACGGAGCGTAAGCTATGACAACAGAAGGTCCTGGATATTCCTCTGCTTCCTTTAAGGCCTTGACAAGCTGATTCATATCCGCTCCCATTGCAACAGACGCAACATAAATATAGCCATAGCTCATAAGAATAGCACCAAGATCCTTTTTGCCAGTCTTTTTACCACCAGTGGTAAATTGTGCAACTGCACCAAGAGGCGTTGCCTTTGAAGATTGTCCCCCAGTGTTTGAGTAAACCTCTGTGTCAACGATAAGAGCATTTATATTGAGTCCTTGTGCCATAACATGGTCAAGTCCACCGAAGCCAATGTCGTATGCCCAACCATCACCACCAAACATCCAAAATGTTTTCTTTGCAAAATGATCTTTTCTTGAGATTAGCTGAAGAATTGTTTTGCTTGGATTTTCCACCTTGATAAGCTCGGCAAAAAAATCTTCGCCACTTTGTCGTGACGCATCAAAATCTTCAAAAGACTCTAACCATTTTGTTGTGGCCTCTTTTAATGAGCCAGGAATTTCTTCTGTTAAAAGCTGCTCTGCTAATTGTTTTACAGCAACTCTTTGTTGAGTCACTGATAAATACATACCGAGTGAAAATTCAGCATTATTCTCAAAAAGTGAATTTGACCAAGCCGGGCCTCTGCCCTCCTTGTTTTTTGTATATGGAATCCCCGGCATAGCAGCACCCCAAGCCTGTGAACAGCCAGTCGCATTTGCCCAATATACTCTGTCACCAAAAAGCTGTGTCATAAGCTTTGCATATGGAGTTTCACCACAACCAGCACAGGCAGCAGAAAATTCCAAGAGAGGTGTCTTGAACTGTGAGCCCTTAACACTCCACTGGTCAAAAAGATCAGATCTTTCCGGTAAAGAGAGGGCATAATTCCATTCTTCCGGCAAGGACGAAGAATCCTCTATCGCAATAGGCGAAATTGCCTTTTCCTTTGCAGGACAAACGTTGTAGCATGAGCCACAACCGGTACAGTCATCGCGTGAAATTTGCAAGGAGAAAAACATCCCCTTTGCTCCAATTGCTTCCTTAACCTTAAAGCCTTTCGGTGCAGCAGAAACCTCGACCTTCGTCAAAATGTATGGACGAATAACTGCATGAGGGCAAACGTAAGAACAGCGATTACACTGAATGCATTTTGCTGGATCCCATTCAGGAACCTTTGTTGCAATGGCACGCTTTTCGTAGGCGGTGAGCCCAAGTTCTATTGTGCCATCCGTATATTTTTTAAAAGCACTAACAGGTAGAGAATCTCCCTCGCAACGATTTATTGGTGCTAAAATTTTTGTTACGATTTCTGGTAAGTGCTTACCTTCCTTTTTAGAATCTACATTGACATCAGAATTCTGCCAATAGGCAGGAATTGGCACAAGAATAGGCGCAGCAGCTCCTGCATCTATTGTGGCAATGTTTTTAGCTACAACATCTTCGCCCTTTGCAAAGAACTTTTTGCGAATGGCAAGTGCCATATACTTTTTATATTCTTTTTCTGGCAAAATGTTTGTCAATGCAAAAAACGCTGCCTGCAATGGAATGTTGACGTGGTTACCAAGTCCATTTTTCTCCGCAATTTCACGAGCATTCATTATGTAAAGCTTTGCCTTTTTTGCAAATAGTTTTTGTCTTATATCAGCTGGGATTTTTTCATCAAGCTGATCTGCACTCCATGGACAGTTTAGAAGAAGTATTCCACCTTCTTTTAATTCGCTCACTATGTCATAATTTTGAATGTATGTTTTATTGTGTGCTGCAACAAAATCTGCGTGCTTTACAAGACAAGATGTTTTTATAGGATTTGCGCCAAATTTCACGTGTGAAATGGTAACCCCAAAAGATTTTTTTGCGTCATACTCAAAATATGCTTGAGCCCAGTTTGATGTATTTTCATTTATGATGTGAACAGTATCTTTATTTGCACCGACTGTGCCATCACCACCGAGCCCCCAGAACTTGCAAGAGTAGCAGTCTGCACTTGGAACATGTCCCTGTGTAGTAAGGGACAAATTCGTCACGTCGTCCGTGATACCAATTGTAAAGTTATCCTTTGGGGCATCACAAGCAAGATTTTCAAACACAGAAAGGATATGGTCGCTTGCTGTATCCTTTGAAGAAAGACCATATCTGCCACCCACAACGAGGATATCACGAGAAGCCTTTTTCAAAGCTGAGCAAACATCTTGGAAAAGTGGCTCTCCGTTACTACCCATTTCCTTTGTGCGGTCAAGCACAGCGATTTTTTTAACACTTTTTGGCAGTGCAGCAACAAATTTTTCAAAATCAAATGGTCGATAGAGACGAACCTGCAAGAAACCAACCCTTTGTCCATTGTTGTTTAAGAAACCAACAGTTTCTTTTATATTGCCAGAAACAGACCCCATTGCAACGATGACAAGTTCTGCATCTTCGGCACCAAAATAATCAAAGATGTGATATTGCCTGCCCGTTAATTTGGCGAGTCTATCCATGTTCTCCTGCACAATGTTTGGCAAGGCGGAGTAAAAGCCATTGTTTGCTTCACGAATCTGGAAGAAGATGTCCGGATTCTGCACTGTTGCGTGCATTACAGGATGCTCAGGATTCAAAGCTCTACTCTTGAAAGCACTGAGTGCCTCATAATCTAAGAGGCTTGCCATGTCTTCATATGTCAAAAGAGAAATTTTGTCTAATTCATGGCTTGTGCGAAAACCATCAAAAAAGTGCATAAAAGGAATAGAGGCCTTTACAGCACTTGTGTGTGCGATGATTGCCATGTCTGCTACTTCTTGCACGGTTGACGAGCAGAGTTGAGCCATTCCGGTTGAACGGCAATTCATAACATCAGAATGGTCACCAAAGATAGAAAAGGCATGTGTACCTACCGTTCTGCTTGCAATGTGAAGCACCGCAGGCAGCCTATTCCCCGAAAATCTGTGTAGCACGGGAAGCATAAGCATAAGCCCTTGGGAAGACGTAAAAGAAGTTGCCAAGGCTCCTGCTTCAAGAGCTCCTTGTACAGCTGCAGCAGCTCCTGCCTCTGATTGCATCTCTGTTAAAGAAACTACCTGATTAAAAATATTTTTTCTCCCTGCTGCGCTCCAAGCATCAATCGTTCCTGCCATAGGACTAGATGGTGTTATAGGATAAATTGCAGCAATTTCTGTAAAGGCATAGGCAACATAAGCAGCGGCTGTGTTACCATCCATTGTTTCAAAAAATTGTTCTGCCATTTTGTTCTCCATTTTTGTTACAAAAATTGAAAAACAAGGTGCATAGCAAAATGCCACGCACCTTGTTAATAGTATTTATTTCTCTTCAAAGATGACGTAACGGTCTCTACCTGCGTCTTTTGCCTGTTGCAGAGCAACATCAGCCCTTGTGTAAAGTTCTTTACAATCGGTGGCATGCTTTGGGTAAAGAGCAATACCTGCGCTGATTGTTACGTGAAGCTCTTCGCCATTAAATTTTAGCTTCTTACTTCTCCAGTTATCAAGTAGTTTAGTGGCAAAATCTGTAATTTCCTGTTCGGTTTTTCTATTTGGAACAAAAATCACAATTTCGTCACTACGCTCGCCTAGTTTAGCAACGATAAGATCTTTATTTTCTCGTGCAACTTGCTCAATATAATTTGATAATTGTTCTATAACATAGTCAGCTGCATCATCACCTTTTTCTTTAACAAGAGTGCCTATTTTGTCTCCATCAAGGGAAATTACTGCTGAAATTTCACCGTCTTTTGTTTCTGCCAAGCTTTTTTTCACTTCATCCAAGAATGGAAAAAGTTTCAAAAAATTACTGCCAGGAACGCATTTTCTTTTCCTCTGAGACTGAGCAAGTTGGGTTTTGTTTTCTTCAATTTCTTTCAAAAGAGCTTTCCTCGGTGCAAGACGAAATAGCAAAAAACAGTTTAAGGCAAGGCTTAAAATAAAAAGTGTTACAAGTAATTTAAATAAATTTTCTCTCTTTATCATGATTGTTTTCTCCTAATCTTATTCAGCCGTAACGGGCGCTTCATCACCATCAAAAGCAAAGGCGAAGGGTGCAATGTGCGTTATGTCGCTTGCAGATTTAAAAACAAACTCAATCAATTCCTCAACAGAGCGATTATCTTTTGTTGCATCAAACGGCAAGCAGAATGCGTGCAGTGCTAGCCCGTTTATAATATGATTTTCATCCACTTTATAAGGAGTGTCATGCCACATTTCTTTTAATTTTTTTATACGCACTACAGCGTCTTCTTTACCATGAAAATCTGTGTCAAAAACAACAAAGGCACTGCCGCCTCTTCTAGCAAAGACAAAGCGCTCATCGTCAAAGACTTCTTTCAAATAACTCGCAAAGGTGATTGGTAGACCATCACCAACAAGATGCCCATATTCATCATTAATTGCCTTCAAACCTCTTGTTGCGCTAGTAAAATTGATGAGGTAAAGTGCAACGTAATGTTCCTCTGTTTTTGTTTTCTCTTCTTTTAGGAAATTACCGAGGAAATTTTCAAACCCTTCACGATTTAAAGTTTTTGTTATTTCATCATAATTTTCAAGTATAAGAGAATTGTTTAAATCACCCTTTATCTTCTCAAGTGTGATACTAGCTTCCTGTTCGCTTGGCAGCATAAAGCATTGTGCAATGTTATAAACGCAAAAACCAAGGCTTATTGCAAGACAAATTGAAGCAACAATAATTTTTGAATTTTTCTTAAATTCCATGTTCTGACACTACCTTTCTATCTCGTTGTTTGATCTTCAGTAGATTGTTTTTGTTGATCTTGTGTTTCCTGAGGTTGAGGTTGGTCCAATTGTTCCTTGTTCTGCTCAAGCAAAGAGGCATCATAAACAGTATAACGATCTCTACCTTTTTCTTTTGAAACACGAAGTGCAGCCTCTGCCGCATCATAAAGCGACTTTGTCGTTGAACCGTGTTTTGGACAGAAGGCAATACCTGCACTGAAAGTAACCTTTAATGTTCTTCCATTAAATTTTAGCGTAACATTCTTCCAGTCGGCTAGGAGTTTATCCATAAAGGTTGTTATTTCTTCTTCATTCTCTCTGTTTGGCAGAAAGAAAAGGATTTCATCACTCTTTTCACCAACGCCACAAAGTAAAACGTCTTTTTGTGCACCAACTTTTTCCTTTATATACTTGCACAGTTCTTCCACCACATAGTTTGATGTATCTGGGCCATACTCTGACCTGATACTACCTATCTTATCCCCATCCATTGAAACGAAAGCAGAGACCTTGGTCGGATTTAAGTTAGCAAGAGCACCTTCCATGTCGGCAAGGAAAGGTTCAAGTTTCAACATGCCTGTACCTAATGTAAGCCTTCTTCTTGCGGTTGAATCCGCAAGCAATTTTTCGTTTTCTGATATAGAACTTGTGGCTTTATGATATCTGATAATTGATGAAAAATTAAGCGAATAAAGCGCAAGAAGCGCAAGCAAAAGAAGCGCAAGGATTACTGCTAAGGGTTTTACTAATTTTTCGTTTTTCATTTTTTTTCTCCATTCAATTCAACAAAAAATCAAGCCTATTGTAACAGTGGCTCTGCATCGCCTTCCATTTTGAAGGTAAAATACGCCAAATCACGAATATCATGATTAATTTTTGCCGTAGCCTTGATTAGATCTTTGACTGTGCTATTTACAGATGCCTTGAAGGGAAAGGCGGTTGTGTGAAGAGACATTCCTTCAATTTGGTGCGTTTCATCTATTCTGTAGGGTGTGTCATGCCAAAGAGCCTTCATTTTTTTGATGTATTTTAAGGTGTCTTCTCTATTTTGGAACGCTGTGTCTAGTACCATAAAGGAGCTTCCACCGAGTCGTCCACAAACAAACCTTCCTTTTGGAAAGGTTGCCTTTAAATAACTGGCAAAGGTCATTATAGCATCACGTCCTGCAAGGTGACCAAAATCATCGTTTATACTTTTTAAGCTACGTCCCTGAGCGGGGGAGGCAAAGCTTATGTAGTAAAGGGCTAATTGCTTATCGCCGAGAGAAGACTTTTTCTCCTCTAAGGCTTTTTTGAAACCAATTTCATTTAGGACTCCCGTTTGATCGTCATACTCTTCGAGTTTTAGGGATTCATCCAGCTGTGCTTGCAAAGCAGCACTTTTTTCTTCCATAGTTTGCAAATCTTTTTTCTTGCAATGAATTGAATAAACACTCCAGATTAAAAAACAAATAGCCAAAACAATGGCAATGGATAGTGCTACTACCTTTTGTTTTGCCTTTTTGTCATTGTCTTCATACTGCTCTTCCCACATCTTAAAAAACCTCCTAAAGCACCAATGGAATTTTAATAAACTCAAAACAGCATTTTATAGCACAAGTCAAAGAATTTTGCAAGATTATTACCATGTAGGGAACATCATTTATACTGAAATCTGCACCAATCTTCTTTTCTTCTTTTTTTTACATGGTTTATGATATAATGTGGCATCTTCAACAAAGGAGTAATAGACCCATGGGTGTTTTTGATTTCCACAAAAAGAAATTGGGCTTTGGACTAATGAGGCTTCCGCTACTAAACGAAAATGACATCTCCTGTATCGACCTTGAGCAGGTTAAGGAAATGGTGGACATATTTTTGGCACGGGGCTTCACATATTTTGATACAGCTTGGATGTATCACGCCTTTAAAAGTGAAGATGCAGTTAAAGAAGTTCTTACCTCACGTCACAAAAGAGACGAGTATACCTTAGCATCCAAATTACACGCTGCTTTTATTTCAACTAAAGAGGATAGGGATACAGTTTTCAAAAAGCAGCTTGAAAAAACAGGTGTAACTTATTTTGATTACTATCTTTTGCATGGCATAGAAGACTCAACCTATGACAGATACCTCGCATTTGATTGCTTTAACTGGCTAAGATGGCAAAAAGCACAAGGGCTTGTAAGGCACATTGGGTGTTCTTGCCATTGTTCTGCAGATTTGCTTGACAGAATTTTAACTGAACACCCAGAGCTTGAATTTGTTCAGCTCCAGATAAACTACCTTGATTGGGGAGACAAGAATGTTCAGTCAAAACAGTGCTATAGAGTTGCAACTGCACACAACGTTCCCATAGTTGTAATGGAACCCCTTAAGGGCGGTACCTTGGCAAACTTGCCTGCCTCAGCACAAGAACTATTAGACCGGGCGGAATTACGTGCTTCAGACTTAGCTTTGCGTTTTGTCGCGGACTTACCAAACGTGGCTATGGTACTTTCTGGAATGAGTAGCCTTGAGCAACTCAAGATGAACACAGATATAATGGCATTTCCATGGCCAATAAGAGCTAAAGAACGTTTGCTCATCAAACACATCAAAGAAAAATTCAAGAACCTTAACGCAATTCCCTGCACGAATTGTGCCTATTGCACAACAAAATGTCCAAAGGATATTCCAATAAATTCTTTCTTCGCACTATATAACCAGGATATACACGACACAAACAGCAAAATTCCTCAAGAGGACGGAACCTTTTGGAAAGCAGAAGACACTTACTATAATCAGGTGGCATCTGCACACGCTCCAGCAGGTGACTGTATAAAATGTGGTGAATGCGAAAAACTTTGCCCACAACACTTGCCAATAAGAGACCTGTTGGAAAAGGTAAAAGAAAGATTTGGCAACTAACCACAAAGAAATTAGAAAAATTAAAGAAAAACGAGAGTGATGTTATAAAAACATCACTCTCGTTCTTTTCATTGGGTCATATCAGTTTCTCATCAAAAGTTCCGACGGTGTAAATGCTGGCACTCTGCTTTTAAGAAAATCACGTACATTTCTTTTCCTATACTTCTATAACAGCCCCTCTATTTACGAATATATCTTGTCGCTCTTCCTAAGCCAATTCGTTGAATTTGTTTGGCTCTGACCATCTGACCCAGCACCGCCTCAACTGTAGTGCCACTTACATCGGGCAGAATCTTCATGATACCTGCTTTAGAAATGGGCGTCAGACTGTTCAGAACAAGTGCATGATGTCACGTCCTTTCTGCATAATATAATAACTTTTTTGTGCAGAAAGTCAATATTATATGCATAACTTTAGCTGTCTATTTATGCAGATTCTGAGAGTTTTTGTTTAAAAAGGCATCCTTGTTTATCTTGTGATTTTGGTTGCATTTTGCAAGATTCTTTCTGTTTTTTCTGCTTTTCTTGCAAAATATTATACCTACTTAACCCATTATTTCAAGTCATAATCTCACTTTTTCTATTATTTCAGTAACGAATATCTAAATGATATTGTCAATAGCACAATGGTTTATCTTCTACCATCAATAATTTGCCAACAATACAGTAACCCCTTAATCTCTTTTAAAAATATCTCTCGTGTAAAGTTTTTGTTTGACGTCTTCAAGGACTGGGTCATATCTATTAGCAACGATTGCATTTGACAGCCTCTTAAATTCGTCAAGGTTGTTTACAACGCGAGAGCCAAAGAAAGTACTACCGTCCTCAAGTGTTGGCTCGTAGATTATAACTTTGGCACCTTTTGCCTTGATGCGTTTCATAATACCTTGAATCGCGGAAGAACGGAAATTATCGCTACCAGTCTTCATAGTAAGACGGAAGACACCGATTGTAACATCCCGCTCTTCTTCTCTACGGTATTCATCCTCATCTGAATAACCAGACAACCCTGCTTTGCGCAAAACTTGACTAGCTATAAAATCTTTTCTTGTTCTATTGCTTTCAACAATTGCACCAATTAAATTTTGTGGTACATGGAGAAAATTTGCCAAGAGTTGTTTTGTGTCCTTTGGTAGGCAATACCCACCATAACCAAAAGACGGGTTGTTATAATGTCCACCAATTCGTGGATCAAGACACATACCCTTAATTATGTTTTCTGTGTTAAGTCCCTTCATTTCCGCATAGGTGTCAAGCTCGTTAAAGTATGCAACACGTAATGCAAGGAATGTATTTGCAAAAAGCTTTACCGCTTCTGCCTCTGTAAAACCCATAAAAAGAGTTTCTATATCTTGTTTTATTGCACCTTCCTGCAAAAGGGCAGCAAATGTGTGAGCAGCTTCGTCTAACTCTTTATCTTTTTCGTCTGTTCCAACGACAATACGAGTTGGGTAAAGGTTATCATAAAGAGCTTTGCTTTCCCGCAAAAATTCTGGGCTAAAGATTATCTTGCGTGAATTGTATTTACGCCTCACAGATTCCGTATAACCAACAGGAATTGTAGATTTTATAACCATGACGGCATCTTTATTCACACGAAGCACCATTTCAATAACAGACTCAACGGCACTTGTATCAAAGAAATTTTTCGCAGCATCTTAGTTCGTTGGAGCAGCAATTATGACAAAATCTGCATCACGATAAGCACTTTCACCGTCAAGAGTTGCAACAAGGTCAAGCTCTTTTTCTGCCATATATTTTTCAATGTAATCATCCTGCAAAGGTGAAAAGCGCTTGTTAATCTGTTCCACCCTTTCTGGCAAGATGTCCACGGCTGTAACATGATGACGTTGTGCCAAAAGTGTTGCCATAGAAAGTCCAACATAACCAGTTCCAGCAATTACGATTTTCAAATCTGCAAAATCCTTCATTTGATGTTCCTCTAATTCTATATTTTCGGTATATTTTTACTAGGAATGGTGGACTGTATATTAAATCTTAAACCATCTTTTACGCATATTCATAATAGTTTATTCCATTTAGCAGGAAATTTTGACAACATCAAAGTACGGGCTGGAATAAATATGAGAGTATATTCGAGACACTTTCCTACCGAACTTTAATGTCCTTCCAGGACCCAACAACATAAAAATCTGAATACTTTGAGTTTGATGAAAAATAGTCATCTACTCTATTATCATCTTCGTAGACAGATATGTTATCCAAACTAATATCATCTTGTTTTTCTTCAAGAAAATACTTTAAGTAGCTTATTTTATACGGATCAAACCCCATATATCTTACAGCTGCAATATCAGTTGCTAATAAATTTTCACCGGCAATTAGAGTGTTAGCATATTTACTTGTCGGACAAAAAGGTCCCTGGCCTTCTCCAGCAATAATTCCATCTATTACTGTAAAATAACGACGACTCTTCATTTTCATCCCTTTATATAGATCCGCAACCATACGCCATATAGTATCATTCCCAGGCCAGGCCCCTCTATGTTTTATTTTTGCTTTTTGTCCAGCCTCAAATGCTTCTTTGCTGGGATATTCATCTCCCTGTATTTCTGGATAGCCAACTTGCCAATGTACCAACTGGTTTTTATTCGAAATTGAACCAACAAGTCCCTTTAGATTCAATGTAGCTCCCACTTTTTGATGCGTTTTCAGTTTTGGGATAGATATATAAACATCCGCGTCATATAAGCTCCTTGCGTATGTATATAGTTGTGTATCTCCAGTATGAGATGCTACAGTTTCATCACGTTCGTCAAAAACGCCTCGAAAGCGTGTCGGATCTATTCCATAAAAAAGTGAATCCTTTCCTAAATTTAATTCAACTTTACCAGCGGGATCTCCCTGTTGGTGAATCATCAAGTTTTTCTTCCCATAGTTTGATAAATCATCACAAACAAGAGGTCTAAGATCAAGAATCTTAACTGGAACATTATATTTTCCTATGATCCTCTGAATTTCAGTAAAATTCATTAGTTCTTGAAAATCTGCATCAATAGAAGGATTATCACCAATAATAATTTCTCCTTGTCCTTGAAGCGCTTCTGCAACATAATCTGCTACCGCTTCAATTACATGAGGATGTGTTATTACACAATATAGCGTGTCTTTGTGCGGACAAGAAGCTCTCCACCTAGATGCCACCCAATTCGGTTTAATGAACACCTTGTCTCCAGGGTGAACCACCCCCCCTAGAGGGTTCTCTTCTGAATAACCAAGATCTTTAAAGCATTTTCTTAAAGTGTCTTTCACAATCTCTAATCTGTAATTGTCTGCGTGTTCAATTGCGACTTTATACATATTTGTTCTCCTCAAGTATATTCAAATAGCGCTCTAAGCACCACACCATCCACTTTTGGTCTCCAGTCATACTGTCTGTACAATGTGGAATGAATTCCGATCTGGAAGGTCCTTCCCATTTTGCAAACCATTCGTTAACTGGCCTTGGCATCGGAATCTTTGCAGGTATTTCAACTCCCGGATACAGCTCCCTAAATAGTTCCCGAACAATATACTTTGTATCTCCTGATCTAATCCTTTGATAATCAATAGGGCACTCCATATAAGTCTTGGAATAAGGGCCTACAAACTCAATACCTGCTGTTTCACAGGCATTAGTATAAGTACCCAAGGCTTCCTGACGAAAGTAAGTATTGATAAAACCATGCCCATCTATGTGACCGTCAATCTCGAAGCTATAATATGGTTCTAATGGTAGCAGCGGATTACTAAGGACTTTATAAGGCATAACATATGTGTAACGCTCAACAAATTCTGCAAATAACCAATCTTTTGCCAAAAGTCCGTTCATACCACCGTATATTATATCCGCATTTTCACCCAAAATAAATTTTGTCTTTCCTTCTTTAACAGCTCTTCTTGCGGCAAGATATATTTGTGCTTCAATAGAGTGGATTGGTGCACCCTTATGTAGCATGCACTTATCTGCAGCTGGCACAATATCCTCCCAGTAAATATCTATAATTTCATGATCAAGATTATTTGCCTCAGCCCATCTTCTGGCGGAATCAGTTTCATCTAAAACCTTTATTCCGGGAACCAAACAACGAAATGTGTAAGTCCTTGTTCCTTTTGGAACAAGTTTTGCGAGAATTGCTGAATCAATTCCTCCACTTAATGCCAGTGCAGCCTTATTATCAGCACACGCTTCATCTACATACTTCTTTAATGCATAATAAAGTGAGTTACTATCTTTTACCGGAGTCCTTGTAAATTCCAAACTTACTTGCTTAGGATGAACTTTTTCACAAAATGATTTTTCTTTGTTATAAACGTACCTATACATGAGATATGAACTCATACAAAACATCTTATCTACCAACCTTGTTACCTCCGTTAAAGTGATCCTGGGGTTTTTTCATCCTCGGTCCATCCACGAACAGTTTTAAGAGCTTCAGTTATCTTTGTTGAAGATATGCCTTTTGTATATGGGAAGTAGACTATTTTAATTCCTTCTCTAGCAAATTCTTCTTCATACTTCTTCCATTTTTCTGTTCCATACCAATCATCACCCACAAATAAAATTGTCGCACCTAATTTTTTACAAGCTGTTAACTTGTCCATATCATACTGCGGAACTGCTGCATCAACATATTTACAAGAGCGTACTAACTCAATGCGTTCCTCAAAAGGAATCATTGGATGCTTACCTTTATAAGCTACAAGCTCATCAACAGTAACGCCAACGACAAGGTTATCACACATCCCCTTTGCATTTTTAAATAAATTCAGATGTCCTACATGGAACAGATCATACACGCCTGCGGTGTAACCAATAATCATATCACATCACTCTTTCTTAATATAAATTGAGAGACACTCTTCTTCTCATAAAAATTCTATTTGTTGACATAATCTTTCAACAAATGCTTATTTAATAAATATCTATTCGTTCCACAAATATTCAGGTAAACATTGCTCTACTTTGCGAATATCTTCTTGGAATATAAAATCTTTCCACTTGCCTATATTTTTGCTAGAATTTTCTGGAATAAAAAGAGTCTTTTTGCATAGATGTTGCTTATCTTTCAGCCCAAGAAATTTCTCCAATTTTTCTTTAGTAGATTCATAATTAAGAACAACATCTTCAAAATTAACTATTAGCACATCAGTATTTTTTCTTACAGTATCAGCATTTTTACGATATCCTTTATACCACTCAACAAACAAATCAACATTATGATTCTTTTGTAGCTCATATTTTAACAAAGGATCAGATCGATACATCTCCGTATATACGTCTCTCGGGTCTCTGTCAACAACAATCATTTTAGAATTTGGCAAAAAATTATTGAGTAATTCAGGTTGTTGAGCTGGAAAACCCTGATCTAAAACACATGTTTTTCTGGTAATGCCACCGTTGAAAAACAGATTGTCTAGATACTTTGCTACTGCTGCGTCAAATTTCTCTGGTGTACACGCAGAAAAATACATAGTATCATTCAATTTAATTTTAAGTTTTCTTTTAATTTTTCTTTTTAAGACTTCAAATTTTGAGCTTTTGAAGTCTGTCATCCACCAAGTACCTAAATATTGATAATTAATAATATCACCTAAAAACTTATATGTCGCCCTTAAAAAATTATCGCCAAAAACCTTTCTACTACCATATCCTAACCCACTAGTTAATGACAATTTTGAATTAACATGATTGAGATGCTTCGCAGCCCACATAAAATCTTTTATTGCGTTGTCAACATACAACGGATCCCAACAATCGATGATATGGTGTCGCAAATCAATTAAACAATATGGATCTTTTATTAAACGAAACTCAACTTTAGCCTCCCAAAAACCTTCGTATTCTTTTAATAAATCGGTTACCGCACTCGCCCCTGTAGTAACGTAACCCGAAACGACAACATATTTTAATTCCATGTTACCACTCCTTTTATTTTATTTTTCATATTACGAATTGCTTGAATAGCCAATTTTTCTCGCATTACTAATAAAAATAAAAAGTACGATAAAGCACCTATTATAATTTTTATAAAAATTTTAGACATATCAGTTAGTATTTCTTTTCGATACATGAATTTGCTAAAACAAAGCAGTACAAAAAACATAATAATTGCAGAAAGGAAAGGCTTAACACCCTCTTTAACAATTCTGATATAATCCATTTTATCGTGTGAAAAAATAATAAACAGAACTAAAATTGACATCTCTGAGATCAATGACGCTAAAGATGCACCAAATGACCCAAGATAAGGAATCATTAGCGCATTAATAAATATGTTTAATGTAGCACCAACAAAATAAAAGACAGATGTCATCCATATTTTGCCTCTTGGACTATAATAAATATTACCAATTGCATTTGAGCTTGCTGTCAAAAGTATAATGGGTATAAGTAAATAAAACGATTTTATAGCAGGTATAAATGCCTCACCAAAAAACAAAACAATAAACTCAGCACCGATAGCATATAAACCCAACACCAAAGGGAAGCCAAACAGAAAATATAAGGAGGACATACTACAAATCTTGTTTTTCGCCTCTTCTTCATTTCCATTAGCAATTAATAAACTTACTTTCGAGAAATATACAGCAACTATTGAATGAAGCAAATTAATAATAACAACTACTATCTTATCGGCTTGTTCATAAAAACCAACCTCCATATTGGTACTTAATGTTCCAAGCATCGTTTTATCAACTAAAGCACAAAACGATACCGCTAATGTTGGTAAAAAAAACATAAAAGCATTCTTAATTGTTGTACCAATATCAAGACTACTGAATGAGATTTTTTCGACAGTTCTTTTTACAAACACCCAAGGTAGCACTGCAATCAACAATAATTGTGTAGCTTGAATCGTCGCATAAACAACAATATCATTAATTGATTTTACAAATATAAAAAGCAAAATCGTCGCAATTGAACGAACAGCCATATTTGTCACAGATATGACTTTAAAATTTTCCAATCCTTGATACAAAAATGATATATCAAAGAAATAAGAACCTATTGCAAGATATAGAATTAAATAAATTTGAAAATCACGGCCATTATGTTGAAACAGATAAACGGAGACTGCAAAATACGCAACAGACGCAAGTAAAAACAATATACCTCTTGCATAAATTATTGACCAAAAATAATTTGATTGCAGTTGTAAATCTTCTTTGTGTACAGATATTTTTAGTGCCCCATAACCAGGAAAACCAAAATTAACAAATAATGCAAAGAAACTTACTATTGAATAACAAAAGGTATATTTACCTATTCCATAAGGACCAAGTATTCGCGATAAATATGGTGCAGTTATAAGCGGAAACAAATATGTACATATCTTTACTAATGATAAAAAAAATAGATTATATTTTATTCCAATTTGTTTAATTCCACCAGTTTTGCCCCTCTTCATAACAATATCCTTTCAATCATCATCACGGCTATTAAAAAGTTCCTTCCTTAAAATTGTTGTTTTTTAATTGGAATCCTAATTCAATTAATCCTTTTTACCTACCATCAAGAACATCGCCTTTAAGTACTGAATACCATTTCAGATTGTCCATACCCTCGTAGCGATTTAGAATATCGTTTGAAATATCCACAGTCTTATGAAAATTGTGTTTATCATAGAAGCGCACAGCTCGTTCATTTGTTCTAGATACGCACCAGTAAACATTTTCCAAACCATACTCTTCAAACGCTTTTCTAATGATTTCTTTCATTCCAAACCAAGAATAACCTTTTCCCATTGAACACTTTCTAACAGTAATGGCAAACTCTGCACTTTTGTTCGTTCTATCAATATTCTTTAAGCTCACCGTCCCCATGTATTCATCTTCATCAGACGCAATTGCAAGATGAATATCGTGTTCTTTATTTTCTGCTGCTTTTATGAATGCTTTGCAGTCTTCAATTGTCTTAGAAGCAAAATCCGTATAAAGGTCATGAACCACACTATCATCATGCATCCAAGCCAACATGAGTGGTGCATCTTTAATTTCCAGGTTTCTCAAATACATCTATCTACACCCCGTTAAAATTCATTAATTGCATCGATGACATACTGAATCTCTACATCTGTCATACCATAGTACATAGGAATACTGAGCTCAGTCGCACTGATTTCTTCAGCTATTGGCAACTCGCCTTCTTTAAAGGCAAGGTCTTTATAGCAATCTTGTAAATGCATAGGAATTGGATAGTGTTTATTAGTACCAATACCCTTTTTATTTAAGAACTTTTCAAGCTCTGCTCTCCTCCTACATCTGATAGCAAAAATATGCCATACAGGTGTGGCATAATCTGGAACGAATGGTAAAATAATTTCAGGGTTGTTAATTTCCTCTAAATATTTTTGAGCAATTCGTCTTCTTTCAGTATTCATCCTTTCAAGATGAGGAAGCTTTATTGCCAAAAAGGCAGCCTGCATTTCATCAAGTCGACTATTATTTCCCTTGTATATGTGATGATATTTGTAGTCTGAGCCATAATTACCAAGAGCTCTAATTCTATCTGCTAATTCTTTGCAGTTAGTAACTACAGCTCCAGCATCTCCAAGAGCACCGAGGTTCTTTCCAGGGTAGAAAGAGAACCCAGCTACGTCACCAAATGTACCAATCTTCTTGCCCTTATATGTAGCACCATGTGCTTGAGCACAATCCTCTACAACAAAAAGACCATGTTTTTTTGCAATTTCCATAATAGGATCCATATCACAAGCTTGTCCATAAAGATGAACTGGCATGATTGCCTTAGTCTTATCTGTAATTGCAGCTTCAATCAGGTCTGGATTGATGTTAAATGTTCTAATGTCTGGCTCTACAAATACCGGTGTAGCCCCAACATATGTTACAGCAAGTGCAGTAGCAATATAAGTGTTAGAAGGAACAATAACATCATCTCCTTTGCTAACACCAAGTGCTTTAAGTGCTAGCATAAGAGCATCAAGTCCATTACCGACACCAACGCAATATTTTACGTCGCAGTATTCGGCAAAAGCTTTTTCAAAAGCTTCGTCTTCTGTACCCTCAATATACCAGGAACGCTTAAACACCCTATCAAAGGCAGCCCTTAAATCTTGTTCTAATTCTCTTTCCATGGGAAGAAAACTAACAAATGGTATCTGCATTTTAGCCCTCTTCTACCTCCATTGTTTTATCACAGTTCTTCACATATTCTAAAAACTCATCATAATCTCTTATGTAATCAGCTGCATCATACAGTTCTGAGGCTAACACCATGAGTACAGCATCTGGCGAGAAATCAAACATCTCCCTCCATATTGCATTTGAGACATAAAGCCCTTCATAAGGTTTTTCCAATGGAATAACCTTTTTTTCTTTGCCATTATCAAGACGAATTTTACAGCTACCATGAATGCACACTAAAATTTGTTGAAGTGATTTGTGTGCATGAAAGCCACGTGTTACACCCTCACCAGTATCATACATGTAGTAAACTCTCTTAATTCTAAACGGAATATCCTTGAACTCTTCTAAAGCCACTAGCTGACCACGCTCATCTCCATGTGGCTGAAATACGTATTTAATAACTTGCATTAGTATTATTCTCCTTTATGGCAAAAACGAGATACTCTTTCTCGGAAATACTAGCTTTTTAATTTTATACAACAAATATCCTCTTACAAAGATCTTCTTAAATTTATTTTTACTCTCAAGAACAAGAACAGCAGAATCTAACATGTTTTTTTGGAAATCTTCTTTTTTTATCCTTTTTTTCAGTATAGTATGCATCTCGTTTAAATCTTTCTCTAAAAGCATCAACCATATATTATTTCCTGAAGTCGAAATTCCTGTTCCAAATTGATACAAAACACAATACTTTTTATAAAAACAAAAAGATAATCCATCAAACATTGCCATACCAAAAATAAAATCCTCTGCATATTTAACCTTATTTAATATTTCCTCGACATAAGAAAGCATACTGCTTTTTTTAAATAGGATGGCTGCACCAACAGGAACATCACCTAAAACAAAATACTGCCATCTCATCTTGTTAAAATTTTTTCCAGAATAAATTCTTGTACTTTGAGGTTGTGCTTTTACCACTATAGGAACTATATCATTTCCATTGTTTTTATAGTAAATTGTCTTGCAAAACGACCAAGTAGCTTTTTTCTCAATTATATAATTAAGCCAATTTCTTAATGAATACTTTCCATATAACATATCACCAGGGGAAATACTTTTTACATATTCGTTGCTTACATGAGATAAACCACGATAAAAATTTTTAACTGTTCCCTCGTTTATTTTACTCGTGAGAATTTTATAGTTTTTAAACCCTATCTCTTTCAAATAATTGGTAATTTTATTTATGGAGCAACATTGGGTTGACCCGTCATCTGATATAATTAGTTCTACATCTATTCCCTTTTGATCTAATACAGAATTAACTGTGTTTTTCAAATCAAAATAAGAAGCATTATATGTTAAAACTAAAACACTTACTTTGTACTCATTCATTTTACAACCAACTTCCTCTAGATATAGACAATTCTTTCATTTCGTTATTTTTGTATGCCACAACGAGAGTCGACGCTGGACATGAGTTCTCTACACTAGCTATCTAAAAGAGCTGATCACATCTGCTACCCAGGATACAAAATATTTTGGATAACTACGCATTTTTGTTAAAAGAAAAATCAGTAGGAAAATATTTTTATTAGCTATGGCTTCAATGCGTATTGCATAAAAATTACGTTGGCACTTTAGTTTTTTTACAATGTTTGAGGCAAGCCGTAATTCGTCCTTGTGATTTAGTACAGCATCAGTAACACCAAGGTACCAATTTATTGTTGTAATACGCGCTTTTGCTTTTTTTTCAGCGTTGGGAGAATTGTTTGTGCAGTGCCTGCGAAAGTAATGCAATCGCTCGTTTAATATATATACCTGCCCTTTCGCCAGAGTAATTCCCCATATAAGCAAATCATGTGGACAGGTTTCAAACCATAGCTTCGTCACTACGGGGATAATTTCCTTCTTGAAGCAGAAACAACAACCATGGCGAAGATTCTGAGGCCAATATCTATCAAATTTCACCTGCTCAAGTCCATGCTTCCCGTATGGTTTTACGGCAAAGTCACGATAGCCATCAAAAATCAGAGGTCTACTTCCATGCTCATAACGTTTATTGAAAGAACAGGCAAGCAATGCTACACCTGGAGTTTGTGAAATAACATCTATCATCCGCTCGAATTTGTTCGGAAGGCATATATCATCTTGGTCTGAAAGAAAAATGAAGTCACCCGTCGCCATGTTAATGAGATCTATAAAATTTTTTTGCCATCCCTTGTTAACAGGGTTTACTACTAAATGCCAAGTGGAAGATAGGTTGTTCTCAACAATATATTTCTCAATTATCTCTACCGTTGAATCAGTTGAGCAATCATCTGCAATTAATATTTCATCAGCAGGGCGAGTTTGATTTTTTATTGAATCCAATTGCTCTACAATATATTTTTCTCCATTATATGTCGCCATAACAAGAGAAATTTTTACTTTTTTGTTCTGCATAAGTTAATTCTCCACTATCGTCCTGTTAAGAAAAAAATTCGGTATTTCACATCAAATATGAATAATACTATAGGAGTTAGGGTTGTATCGTATGACATCTTCAATATCTTCGTTTGCAAGTTTTGCAAGATGCCTCCTGTTTTTTCTGATTTTTGCAAAATATTATTCCTGCTTAACCCATTATCTCAAGCGATAATCACACTACACTTTTTCTATTATTTCAGTAATGACTATTTACTTACTTTTTACTTACTTTCTCTGACCTATTTTTATTTTTCTAGCAAATACATCCGCAACAACAATAAAAAAAATATTAACCCAAACAACTCCTAGTTTAAAAACAGAATTTACGAAAGGACTCCAAATTATTATTTGTAAGAGCATGGAATATATTATAACCTTTGAAATTCCGTAAAGCTTGCTTTTTAAAACATTTTTTGCAAAAATGATCACCCCATCATAGAATAAAAGATAAATCAAAATACCTAAAAAACCAAAATCCATATAGGCATCTGCTAAAAAGGACATAACATTTAATCCAGCTTTATTCAAAAGGATTGGATACAACTCATAACTAGAATTTAGCCATGCGGCAAATTCATCGCCTCTACCGACTAAATTTGCAAAAAGCTTTATCTGTGGATAAAACAGATTCGCAAAACCATGATAATTATTAATAGTTTCTCTTTCTAAAACATATGAAAAGTTTTCAAGAGGACTTGTTAGGTAAATATATATTTGACCCAATCCTGAAGGAAATCCCTTGTTGAATCCATATAGTTCCATAAAGGACATATGGTAAACATTTTGTCCTACATATTGAAATCTTAGTTCCCCAACATAACCAAATATAAAGATAAAAAATATTCCACTTCCTAGTAAAACCAGAAAAAATTTTCTAGACAAAAACGCAGATTTCTTCCTGTTATAATATAGTAAGGTTTCTAGCAAAAGAATTCCCGTCGCAATATACAATAAACTTCCTCTATTCAATAAAAAACCTAGTAAAATTAGACATAACAGACACGCCATTAAATGCCACAACCTTTTAAAAAACATCTTTTTTATTCTAAAAAGATAATAAAAATATATACAGCATACTATAAGCCCATTATAAAAATAACCATAGGCAAGCTTTGTCCTGCTAACTTTATTTTGATTTAAGACAGTAAATCCATAAAGTTCCAATGTAACAACAAAAGAGAATATTCCTAATACTAACAAAATATAAAATATTCTGCTATACCTCTTAGCAATTTTTTGGCATCTTAATACCCCACTAATTTTTTCTAAATATAAAACTATATTCTTTTCTGCAATTACTAATATAGCAAAATTTGAGATGACTATTAAAACAACAATGTTTAATAAAATTGTGGGCTTTAATAATGTACTTATTTTTAAGTCATACAAGCCCAATACAACAACCCATTCTATTAAGGCCATTTTAGAAATGTCCCAAAAAGCAAATATCCCGTTTCTGGCGTATATTTTTACGCAGTAAATAAATAAAATTATTAATAATATCAGACCCACTATTTGTAAAAGCATATTGTTTCCTATTTTTCCCTCATTTTTTGAGATACCTGGCGTGTCTATATGGTAGTATACCTATTCTCTATCTGCGCTTGAGCATAAAAACACCGCAACTTGTTACTTCTTCAATTGTTGTAATCAACCATAATTGTAACAGATTACCCCAATTATTTTGTTACAGATATCATTCAATCCCGTATTGTGTACCTCATAGGGCGTTTTGTAAATGTTATAAGGATGCATACGAACTTGATTAGGACATATGCAAATTGTTCAACAGCTGTATAAAGCTTCTCTCCTGTATGATATTGATGCTGGATTAAGATTAATAAGATCTTTTTCTGCATATTGAAATATCGCTTTATTAAATCATACAAATATCCTGTCTTACTAATACTTTAAGTAATCCCAATTATTTCACAAAATTCTATAAACTCTTTACCTCAACAGTTTAGAGTTATAATTTTTCAACAAACTATATAAACTCCACGCACTTTTCCCCCAACTATATTTTTCAAGTGGCTTGTTAGTATCAACAATTTGCCCATTTAATAACTCCCCTAAGCTCGGCTGTAGTTCACCAGGATTAATATAGTATGCACTATTTCCATAGATCTCATGCATCACCTCGGTATCTGATACAACAATTCTTCTACATCCGGCACTCAGTGCTTCTAGTGGTGGTAATCCAAACCCTTCATAAATACTTGGAAATAGGAATGCTTGGCAATCTCTCATTAGCGTTTTTGCTTCTTCATCGCTGACAAATCCAAGCAATTTCATATTAGGGGGACACTTAAAACCTAGCCCCTTAGCAAAAATCTTTTCATTAATCGAGCCTGCTATTGCAAATATATGATCAGGATTTTTTCTTGCAACTTCTGCAATCCATTTGAAATTCTTATTTGGCTCAAGACTACCCATAGCAAAGTAATACTCGTTTTTAACGAGGTCATATTTTTTCAAAGCCTCTTCATCAAAATTTATCAGTTGGTAATGCTGCCATGCATTAGGAATCACAACTATCTTTTCTTCAGCAACATCATAATACTTAATGATTTCTTTCTTTGAAAAATTGGATACCGTGATAATCTTTTTTGCTCTTTTTGTTGCATTGTAAAAAAGGAGCCTATACCATAACCTAAATTTTGTATTGAAAAACTCCGGATGTGCCTTCACCTTCACATCGTGAATACAAACAATCCCAGGACTAATTAAAGGTGCAACATTACATAGGTTTAACGAAATTGCTTTATGTTTTTTGACGTAAAGTGGAAAAAATATATGTTCCCACAGTCTATTTTTAAGTTTTCCTATTCTTGAAACTTTGATATTCTTATAATTTGGAACGTTTTTTGTCTCTGGCGGAATTGCCATTTCTATTTCATCTGGTTGAATTATTTTATCCAACTCGAGAAGGATTTCTCTAGCATATCTTTCAACGCCTGTTATCTTATGCAGCAAAAACCTACCATTAATAACCACCTTCATGTAACATTTCCTCTTAATATCTCTCTAATTCGTTTGAAAAATGATTCCTTATTTTTGAAATTTTTTTACCATTTTTTCAATCGTTACCTTAAAAAAGATGCTAATAAAAGATCAGCTTGTAAATCTATATGTAGATGGCTGAAAAAGACTAATAACACCGCTAAACCTCTTATTGATGCAATCCAACTTATAATATTCGTATCATTGCTATGGCTCAACCTTCACACCCTCCTATCCTTACTCCCAGAATTTTCTTAGCTCCTTTATTATTACATTTTCTTGTTTTTTAGCCTCTTTCTTACTCTCAGCACTTATACTAAGATAAACCTTAAGCTTTGGTTCAGTTCCACTAGGTCTAACAACCACTGAACAATTATCTTCAAATATAAATTTAAGGACATCAGACCTAGGAAGATTATTAAGTCCCTTGCTATAATCGAGCATTTTAATTATTTGCCTACCACCAATTATACCAAGCCCTCTGCGAAACTTGCTCATAATCTCTTGCATTTTTGCAAAACCCGCAATACCCTCAAACTCAAATGAATGGAGTGCACTGAGGCAATATCCATACTCTTTATAAATCTCATCAAGCTTTTCTAATAGACTAATTCCTTTTGTTCTGTAAAAGCTAAACATTTCACAAATCATATAAGCTGCGTTAACACCATCTTTATCTCTTACATGCGAACCAGTTAAATACCCATAGCTCTCCTCAAATCCAAAGATATAACTATCTGCTTTTCCTACTTTTTCAAGATATCCGATTTGTTCTCCAATGAACTTAAAACCAGTAAGAACATTTATTGTACGTACACCATAATGCTCGGCAATACGTTCTCCTAAATCCGACGTCACAATTGTTTTTATCATTACAGGATCTGACGGCATTTTACCATGCTTTGTTCTTTGTGAGCAAATATAATCAAGAAGAAGCAACCCAACTTCGTTTCCAGATAACAGTTGATATTCACCTTTATTATCCTTAACCGCAATACCAACACGATCACAATCTGGGTCAGTAGCTAACAAGAGATCCGCATTACATCTCTTACAATATTCAAGACCAAGTGTAAGTGCTTCTCTTATTTCAGGATTTGGGTAGGGGCATGTTGGGAAATTGCCATCAGGAAGCTTTTGTTCTTCAACGAGGATAACATTGGAATACCCCATCTCAGAAAGTGTCCTTGTTACAGGGATATAGCCAGTACCATTTAAAGGACTATAAACTATAGACACATCCTTATCTACTTCTTCTCCAAAAAGGACAGACTGTCCCTTTACTTCCTCAATAAAAGCAGTAAGTACTTCCGATCTAATTGTTTCAACTTCTGCTCGTTTGTCAGACTTAACATCAGCAAAAATATCCAATTTTTCAATTTCAGCTAAAATTTCGGCAGCTGTTTCTGTGGTAATTTGACAGCCATCTGCTCCATAAACCTTGTATCCATTATACTTACTTGGATTATGACTTGCTGTAATCATCACACCCGCAGACGCATGAAGAAATCTCGTAGCAAACGAGACTGTAGGGACAGGAGTGAGTTCAGACCATAAGTAAACTTTAATTTCATTAGCAGAAAAAACATTTGCTGCTACTCTTGCAAACACATCAGATTTGATTCTGCTGTCATAACCGATAACTACAGATGGTGATTCAAAGCTTTTATTTAAATAATTCGCTAATCCTTGACTCGCCTTTCCGACAGTATATATATTCATTTTATTGGTACCGGCACCAATAATTCCTCTAAGACCACCTGTACCAAAAGATAAATTTTTATAAAAAGAGTCTTCAATTTCTTTCTCACTGTAGGCTTTTAGCAGACTCCTCATTTCATCATTGGCAAGCTCAAGCCATCGTTCATACTCTTCTCTATAATTCATACTACCATCAACCCTCATGCATTAAATATTGCTTTTTACAATTTTCATATTGCCTCTTATTTTAAGTGTAGCTTCTTGGGCAGGAATAAAGAAACTGTCTCCTGCCTTAACTTCTAGTAGATAATCATCAATTTCTATTGTTCCTTTTCCATCAATACAAATAATAGAAATAAATCTGTCGTCATTGACAGTAATTAATTTCTCTTTTACAACATCAATAATTTCAACTTCAAAGTACTTGCAACAGACGTTACCTTCAACAACTTCATATCTGTCAAAGTTCAACACATCCAGTGCTTTTTCTAAATGAAGCTCTCGCAAATTGCCATATTTATCTCTTCTATCATAATCGTACAAACGATAGGTACAGTTTGAACTCTGTTGAATTTCACAAATCAGATTTCCTCCACAAATTGCATGTACTGTCCCTGCTGGAATAAAAAAAACATCTCCTGGTTTTGTCGGATAGAAGTTCAAAATTTCAGTTATGGTACTATCCTTTACTCTTTTTCTAACTTCTTCCTTTGATACATTCCTATTGAATCCTACATACAATCCTGAACCTGGCATAGAATCAATAACATACCACAACTCGCTTTTACCATATTGATTTTCATGTTCCAATGCATAATCATCGTTGGGATGTACTTGAACTGATAAATTTTCTTTCGCATCAATAAACTTGATTAAAAGAGGAAATTTCTGTAGTGGAGCACTTTTCCATCCGAGAACTTCGTTACCTGCTTTTTTTAAATATCTAGAAAGGGTATACCCCTTGTGCCTACCCGAAGAAACTTTGCTTTCCCCATCTGGATGAGCAGACAATTCCCATGCTTCTGCTACAACATCCATATCTGTCTGGATACCATATTTTTCTTTTAGTCGCTTGCCACCCCATAAATAATCCTTAAGTGCTGGCTTCAACTTAACAATTGGTTCAGAAAACATTCCGAGATCTACTTCACTTAAATTCTTAGACTCAATTGACACCATATCTTGCAGGATTTCTCCTGTGGCAGTTTCTATCAACACAAGTGGAATTTCACCTACATTTGAAATTTGATGAGCCTTTCCTATTAATGCTGTTACAGAGTCATTTACAGAGTAAACTCTTGTTTTATCTTCAATGGTTACCTTTGCTAACCCTTTTATAACAAACCAACTTTCACATCTTTTTGTGTGTTTGTGTTTATATATGGTTTCTCCTGTGTTAATGACTAATTTTCTGATTCTATAATTTGGTTCCTCTAACAAATCCTCGTAGGATCCCCAAGATCTATTAAAGAATCTAGATTTTTCACTAAATGGTTTTAATTCTTCTTTCTGAAGTATTTCCTTTAATCCAATCCCATTTTTACCGATGTAAAGGGCATCCTCTGTATTAACCACTACCAAATCATTCACACCATTCATAACTACTGCACACCTGGACGTGTTAATAACCTCTGTGTTGTTACAATCTTTTGCTACAATAAGCCCTTTACTTTTATAGCCCTTTAAGTCTTCAAAGGTCCTAATGTCTTTGTAATTAAACTTGATTTGAATAGCCTTAAGTCTGTTGCTTTTTTCTAAAAGAGCTTTTTCAATGGGGATAGGGGTAATGCTATTTCCAGTATAGACTATTCCTTCTTCCTCAACAGACTTATTTTTATACTCTTCTTGGCATTCTTTAACAAGGCTTTGACTCAGTTCACGAAACAAAACACCGTCTTCGAACAGTAAGAATCCAAGATTCTTATACACTGCTTTCAATTTCTGTCGAGGCTTTTCTACATAGCTCCTGACCAATTCACCATCTAGCTCTGTAACATAACCATAACGTGAGTCCGATAGTTCTTGTTTTTCAACGAGAATACTAACGTACCCCTCTTTGGCTCTCTCTTTAGCAACCATTAGTGTGTCCTTATAACCGGCAGCTTCTATTGTCTTGTTAGTAGGAACGACAAAAACAAGTTCTGTAGGTTGCAAAGATAAACAAGCGAGCATGATCGTTGCGGTTGTTTTTAATGGCTTTCTTTCATAGATACATCTATAGCTAAGTCCTTGGAAAGGTTCCAATTGATTTTTGATTATATATCTGTGCTCATAATTACCAACGATAATGAACTCATCACAATAAGGAATATTCCTCGCTATTGTATCTTGGAAAATGGAATGCCCTCTTGCTATTTTCATAAACTGTTTTGGGCAATTTTTCCTGGATAAAGGCCACAACCTTTCGCCAAATCCGCCAGCAAGAACTATACATTTCATCTTTACTTATCCCTTAATTCATGAACCTTAGATAAGCTGTCTCTCCTACCAACAATAACTCTTTCATCTGTCTCAAGAACAAACAAATCTTTGGCATCTAAAAGGATGATTTCCTTTGTAGATGAGAAAATTACATTGTTGCTAGAATTAAAAATTCTACTTTTGCCTTTAGTAATATTTCCATTTTCATCTCGACTAAGGTATCTTCCTAATGCTATCCAAGACCCAACATCATCCCAGCCAAAATCTGCAGGAATAACATACAACTTGTTTGTTTTCTCCATAATTGCAAAGTCAACAGATATCGACTCACATGTAGCATATTTTTCTTCCAACTCTGTTATATAACTAGGAGAACCAATTGCTGGTAGTGAGGTTAGTATATGATATATATTTGCAGCGTATTTTTTGTATTGACGAATCATGAAATCTGCACCAAACATAAACATTCCAGCATTCCATAGGTAATGACCATCCTCCAAATATTCCTTAGCTGTTTTCTCGTCCGGTTTCTCTTTAAATGACTTAACCACCTTAATTTCATGAGAACCGGAATTAAATAATTCATTGGTAAAATGAATGTAGCCATACCCTGTTTCTGGTCTATCGGGTGTAATACCAATAGTAACTATACCATCCTTTCCGTCAATAAACTTCTCTGCATCTGAAAAAACCATTAGCTGCTCAGACTCATTTGTCACCATTGCATCTGATGGAAGTACAATAATGTTTGAGTTAGGATAAATCTGATTAATATATAAAGTTGAGAGCAAAATGCACGGGGCTGTATTTCTTCCCAGTGGTTCAACTATGATATTTTTTTCAGAGAGCTCCGGTAACTGCTCCATACATAAACTTTTGTATTTTGCTCCAGTACATACAAAAATTCTCTCTATTGGGATCAGTGGAAGCAATCTTCTAACTGTTTCCTGAAGCATTGTATTTTCTGTTGTTAAACTTAAAAACTGTTTCGGTTTTTCTTCCGTTGATGCAGGCCAAAACCTTGTACCTCTTCCACCAGCTATTATTAAGACATTTAACATATGATATGCTATACTCCTTGTATTTCTCTTCTAATGTTATTAGCAAAGCTACTATCCAGAAAGTGTTCAACAACACGTTTCTTTGCTGCCTCACCAAACTTTTCTCTTAAAATTCTATCGTCTGCTAGCTTTTTTATTGCTTCTGCATAAGCCACAACGTTACAATTGGGAACCTCTATACCTGTTTTTCCATTAATGCTGACATAATTCACGCCGCTTCCAGGTATGGTAAAAGTAACTGATGGCTTACCATAATACATAGCTTCTGCTAAAGCGAGACCAAATGCTTCATTTTTTGTAATAGAGGGAAAACAAAAAATATCCATGGCAGACATATATGCTTTTAATTCACCATCTGAAATAGACCCAAGGAAATTAATCTTACTATCCCCTTTTGCTTGTCTTTTCAATTTTTCTGTCAGCTCTCCCTTGCCAATAATATAAAATCTGAAACGGTTATCGAGATATTTACTTGCCTCTATCAGATAGCCAATACCCTTATATTCTGTATGTCTGCCAACCGCAAGGCAAATAATTTTACCATTATTTTCTGCCCTTATACTCTTTGCAAATTCATCAACCTCAGGTGTTCTCATAAATCTATCCACACTGACACAATTTGGGATAACAACACACTTCCACTTCACTTGTTGCAACCATAAACTACCTTCAACATAGTTTGGAGAAGTAGCGATAATTTTGTCAGCACGAGAAAGAAGACGTTTATTTTGCAGGCTAAAGAAAATTCTGAGAAACCTCTGCTTTATAATATCAAGATGCCAGTAAATTATCAGTTTCGTACTTTTTTCTAAATGCTTAAGAATATAGTGTGCTGCAAATGGATTGGGGTAGTGGAAAATTACTATGTCCGGCTTAAAATCCTCCATCGTATGCTTAAGAAGCTTCCCATACGAAAAAGACAATGATTGAGAAAACATCTTTGCAAAACAGCCCGCCCTAACTATGTCTACACCATCTACTACATTAATTGCGTCTCCTTGTTCATTGTCATGGTTAAAGCAAAATACTTTTTGCCCATACATATCTTTTAACGCTGTAACGCAGTCTCTTGCTACTTGTTCTAAGCCACCTCTAAAGGGAAAGTAATATTTTGATACGTGTAAAATTTTTTTTTTCACTTTGTCTAGAATTTCCTCCTCAATCGTCTGCTTTGAATAAGTATTAAGCAGAAAACTTACCATCGCATTTTCCCCGAGAGGGCAAGAATAAACTAGTGTTCTTTTACAATCGTCTGTTAGGTCTTTCTTCTAAATCTCCGCTATAGTAATAGCTATGTGAATGTTTATTACGCTCAATTTTAACTTGATTTAACACACAACCAATTATATTTGCTCCAGCTTGTTCCAAGCGATTTTTTACCTCTTTTGCAACTTGTGGCGACACCAGTTCGCTTTCAACAACCAAAATTACTCCGTCAACAAGATGGCTAATAGCAACTGCGTCTGTGAAGGGCATCACGGGTGGCATATCTAGCAACACATAGTCGTAATCCTGTGCCAGCTGAGATAATAAATTTGAAAAATTTTTGCTAATGAGAAGCTCACTTGGATTTGAAGGAAGTGGACCAGACGCTAAGCAATCCAACGTTAACCCTTCAACTGACCTAATATATGTTTTGTAGTCTCCACCAGAAGTTAGCAAGTTTGTTAATCCGGTATTGCCTCCGCCTAGATGTTGCGCAACGGATGGATTACGAAGGTTACAGTTAACATAAATTACTTTGTTTCCGGCTTGCGCTAAAACAGTGGCAAGATTCATTGTCACAGTGGTTTTGCCTTCTCCGGGAAGGCTGCTCGTGATCAAAATCTTTTTTAAAGGTTTACTTATCGAAGCAAATGTGACATTGGTTCTAATTGCACGGTATGTTTCTGTAATAGGACTATTTGGATATCTGTAAGAGGTGAAGTTTAATTTTATTTTTTCCATTTTCTTTTCTCCGTTCCTCCTACAAGTTGAATCTTTTTAATGAGAAATTTTTCCATAGTCCCTTTTTTTCCTTGGCTTTCCTTGCGTTAACAAAAAATTCTTCATCAGGAATACTGCCCAAGACGGGAAGTCCAAGGTGCTTTGTAATGTCTCCTTCTGCATTTATTGTTGCTTTGAAAATAAATCGCCAAGTTATGTGTCCCACACTAAAAAATCCACCTAAAAAGGCACAGATAAAAAGAATCTTCAGAATTTTAGGAGAGCTTGGTTTTTCTGGTAAATTCCCGGCATCAACTACTTGAATATCACCAACCTCCATTGCCTCTGCAATTCGGGCTTCCTCATACCTCCTAGCTAACATTGCGTATATTTCTCCTGCTAGGCCACAGTCGCGCTTAAGCAGAACATATTCCTGGTCGAGAGCAGGTAATTTTTCTATCTCCTTATCGTATCGCGATGACAATTCTTCAAGAAGCTTTCTTTTATGCACAATGGAAACCAACGCCGCCTCATGACCTAACTTTGAGCCAATCAATCCTTGGTGAATTTCGTTTGTTGAAGGAGCCTTTAGTTTAACAACCTTGTTTATCTCTACATTAAGCTTTTTCTTTAACTCTGCAATCCGGTTTTGTATTACTTGCACGTTTGGATGTTTGTCTGTGTATTTATCTATACAATTAATTTTTTCCAGCTCTAGTGCCGTGATAGCATTTCTAACACTTTCCGTAGCTGGGCTTACGGCAACACTTATTACACCAGCCTTAGCAAGTTGCTCTTTAACTACCTTTAATCCACTGAGGTTCATGCTTTCTGCAATTTCGTTTGCTGCAATTTCACTGTCAAGTCTGGTTAAGCGTCCACTCAGAAAATCCGCACGTTCACCAGGAGTAAAGTATTTGTTTTTTACAAGAAAATCTCGCAGCTTTGTTTCCAAATCATTTAATTCCTTCTTTGCCTGCTGTGAACGCTCCTTTAAGAACTTGCCTAATGCACGTTGCTCCACTTGTCCAAGTTCATTTAACTTGTTTTGAAAAGATTCTAGTAAATAATTGTTTAATTTCTGTGCATACTCGGCTGTTTTTGCGTTTGTGGTAACCTTTAAAAGGTCTGACGTTTCTACAGGTTCAACTTCCATACGTTTCTTTATGAAGCCTTCGTATTTGGGTTGTTTTTTGTGGGGTATTTCTGGAAAATCCTCTTCTATATGTTTTAAGACAGGCTCTACAACACCCCGGCTCTTTAAAATTTCAGAATAGGTTGCTACCTGCTGTGAAGCCATCAAGCCTCCTCCCATAACTGCATTGATAGGATTGAAGCTGATTCCACCTTTGCTTGATTTTACGCGTAACAGCGCTGTGCTTTCATACTTTGGGGAAGCTACTAAACAATAAATACCACCTATCACAAGCCCAATCAAAACGCAACGTGCAACAAACTTCCAGCGCTTTAACACAGCTCGGGACAGTTCTGCCAAATCTATTTCTAATTCTTCTTCTTGTTGTAATTGTTCTTTTTCCATTTTTTGCTCCTCTAATTTATACATCGCCATTGCTCAGCTTGTAGATTTGATATGCCGCCCCTAGCACGCGACCTAATATGTCAAAAATATTTTGACGATGGTTGCGTGTTACAAAAAGGAAATCACCCTCGTTTAGCTCAACATTTTGCGACAAATCCCCTTTGGATATGAGGCGCTGTATATTTAACTTTGTAACTCCCTGCTCCAAGATTTTCGCTCCCTCTGGTGTTTTTCCAGCCTCGCATACCTTTTCTACAGTATCAGCACGGATTAAAAGCACCCAACGAGCTTCTCCAGTTCGCGTAAAGCCGCCCGCTGCGCTAAGTGCATCAAGCACCCTCTGTCCCTTTGCGTTTGAAAGGCTAATTGTTCCTGGTTTTTGCACCTCACCAAGGAGAAACACCTGTTTTGATCCGTATGCTGTCACATTTACTGCAATCCTTGGTTTAACAATATATTCCTCGATTCGTCTTGTTAACTCCTCTGTAAACTGACTAACGGTTTTGCCGGCTGCGGTAACTTCCCCTATCAATTGAAAGTTCATCTTTCCGTCCGGACGGACAATGAACTGGGATTTAGCCCCAGCAGAAGCATTGCTACTCAGTTCGCTATGCCCTGTCACCTGGATAAACAATGTATCCCCCCGACCTATCACATAATCCGAGGCCCGTGCCACAGGCACAAAAAAAGGCAAGGTAATAATGGAAATGATACACATTATTGCACTTGCCAAACAAATTACAAATTTTTTCATATTTCACCTCTCTATTTTTGTATTATCAGATAATATTTTTGTCTAATAACCTAAGGCTTGTATGCCATGCTATCTTCATCGCACACAAACTCGGGCTTTACAAGTAAGACCCCTACTACTGCGAAGTAAAGCCTCTACGGAGTAACCCCCCCAACAAAACCAAACAAATAAACAATTGTTGCTATTAGACTTTTTAAACTAAAAGGATACAAAAATATATCCCCCTAATCACACTGGCTGTAGTATACACTAATTCAAGATTTTTGTGAAGGGGGGAACAATTATCCAAACATCCAAAAAATTACTCTTCTCGCTCACTAATCTTCTTTGCCAACTCTTCCCTCATCTTGTACTTCAAAATTTTGCCAGCTGCATTCATTGGGAATTCCGACACAAACTGGACATATTTCGGACATTTGTGACGTGCCACGTTGGCAAGAAAATAGTCTTTTACTTCTTGCTCTGTTAGCTCCGTATCTTCCTTGACGATAATAACTGCAGCAATTTCCTCACCTAGTGCTTCGTCTGGAACACCTATCACCTGCACGTCCTTAACCTTTGGGTGTGTATATAAAAATTCCTCAAGCTCTTTTGGATAAATATTTTCGCCACCACGAATTATCATATCCTTCAAGCGCCCTGTTATCTTGTAATTTCCCTCAGGGGTTCTGCAAGCCAAGTCACCCGTGTGAAGCCATCCATGTTCGTCTATTGCTTGGTGTGTAGCCTCCGGCATCTTGTAGTACCCCTTCATTATATTATAACCTCGAGCCAAAAACTCACCACTTACGTTATCGGGACAATCCTCACCAGTATCAGGATTCACGATTCTACATTCAACCTCTGGTAATGGATGTCCTACAGTAGAAACTCTAACCTCGAGCGTATCGTCTGTTTCGCTCATCGTACAACCGGGGCTTGCCTCTGTTTGTCCGTAAACGATAACAATTTCTTTCATGTTCATTTTTTCTATTACGTCGCGCATTTTGGACTCGGGGCAAGGGCTACCCGCCATGATACCTGTTCTCATGCAGGAAAAATCCGTTTTTTCAAAGTCTGGATGCTCCATCATTGCAATAAACATTGTTGGAACTCCGTGAAAACACGTGATTCGCTCTTCGTTTATACAACTTAAACTTGCTTTTGTTGAAAAATATGGCAAGGGTGAAAGAGTTGTTCCGTGGGTCATAGAAGCTGTCATTGCAAGCACCATACCAAAGCAATGAAACATCGGAACATGGATCATCATGCGATCTGCCGTAGAGAGATCCATTCTATCTCCAATACATTTACCATTGTTTACTACATTATGGTGTGTAAGCATGACTCCCTTTGGAAAACCGGTTGTTCCGCTCGTGTATTGCATATTGCAAACGTCGTGAACAGAAACCTGTCGCGCTGCTTGGCGAAGTGCAATCACAGGTGTTTTTTCTGCCAAATCCATTGCTTCATTCCAATTAATACAGCCTTTAGAATGAAAATTCACAGAAATAACATTGCGCAAAAAAGGTAAACGTTTGCAGGCAAGAGGTGTTGAGCTCTTTGGATCATGGGCATCCAGCTCTGGGCAAAGTCCGTGGATGATTTGTTCGTAATTTATGTCCTTAAAGTGGTCTATCATAACAAGGGTATGTGTGTCGGACTGACGAAGCAGATATTCGGCTTCGTTAATTTTATAGGCTGTGTTCATTGTAACAAGCACAGCACCTATTTTTGTTACTGCCCAAAAAGTGATATACCACTGTGGCAGGTTTGTGCACCAAAGAGCAACGTGACTTCCAGCTTTTACACCAAGAGCCATGAGAGCTCGTGCTGCCTGGTTTACGTCGTCGCGAAATTCCTTGTAAGTCCTTGTGTAATCACAGGAAGTATAACGAAAAGCGTATTGGTCCGGAAAATCCCGAACAATTTGATCCAACACATCACTAAAGGTTTTGTCTATAAGTTTTTCTTTTTGCCAAGGGAAATATCCAGTGCCAGATTTGTTTTCATAAAGACATCTCCTTGAGGCCTGGCGTCTCGGATCTCCCCATTTTTTCGCTACGCTAGCAAAGTGTAATGCAATAAGCTCAAGCTCCTGAACTACTCCCCAAGAAGGATGCCATTCAAGAGCAACAAAACCGTCATAATTTATAGAATAAAGTGCTCTTATTGTTTCTGCAATGGGTAGGGTTCCTTCGTTAACAAAACAATATTTGACTACACCATTTTCCAAACAACTGTCCTTCATGTGAACATGGCGAACGTAGGCACCAAGATTTTTTATTGTTGTTTCTGGTGTTTCTGAGCCTTCTCGCACAGTGTGTTGCACGTCCCAAAGAGCTGCTATATTATCGCTTGCAAAGAATTCCAAAATTTCGCAAAGAAACGTAGAATTTGAAAAACAAGCTATTGTTTCAAGCAATATACAAATATTTTTCTCCCGCGCAAAAGGAATTACTTCTTCCAAAACTGCTATTGTGTTTTTTTTGCAATCTTCTAGCGAAAGCTCGTTGCATTTCGCACCAACTCTTACATAAGGACAAGACAAATTTTTTGCAATTGACAAGACAGTTTTTATGTGTTCCACGTTTAATTTTATATTATTATCCGTTATGTCACAGCTAGAGGAAATACAAGGAATAGATAAAGACAAGTCAAAAAGTTGCCTTGCTATAACAGGTGAATTTGTTTTGTCAAAAAGCCCTGAATTTTCGAATCGAGGCTCATTAATACTGTGAACATCTATTCCGTTAAAGTCACAATTTTTTGCTATTTTTACAAACTCTTGCCAGGAATACTCTTCCCAACCGTATGTTGAAAAGGAAATTTTCATAACTAGTACTCCATATTTTATTTATGTATTTCTTCACTAATTAGAATCTCCAAAGCCTTCTTTGTAACAGCTTGGAAATTTTTTTCTGCCACTTTATACATATCACGAGAAGCAACCGTCTCACTCTCGGTTCTTTTTGCTATAACGCCATTTATTGCACCTGCACGAAGACCAAAAACGTTTGCTATTGTAAAAAGTGTTGCGCTCTCCATTTCAAAATTTGTAACACCAAGTTTCTGCCATTCCTTCAAGCTTCCTTGAAAACGACGGAGAACGTAGTTGGAAAAACAGTCATATCTCTCCTGACCAGGCCAAAAAGTATCAGAAGAAACATTTATACCAACCTTATGGGGTATTTTAAGCTCTCGTGCGGCTTGTCGCAAAGCAAGTGTTATATCAAGATCTGCCGTAGCAGGGAATTCTATTGGTGCAAAGTGTGAGCTTGTTCCCTCAAGACGGACAGAAGCCTTGTTTATAACAACGTCTCCTATATTCAAGTCCTCCCTTATTGAGCCGGTTGTTCCAACACGAATAAAATTCTTTACCCCCAACTGTGCAAGCTCCTCAACTCCTATAGCAACGCTTGGTCCACCCATTCCAGTTGACATAACGAGTACCGGTTTTTCACAAACATAGGTTAGCCAAGAAGTGTATTCCCTATGACTAGCTATAAATTTTGCATTTTTTCCTATGGCCTTTGCAAGTTCTTCTACACGTCCTGGGTCTCCTGGCAATATTACGTATTGTGCGTTTTCTATTAAGTCTCTGTTTAAGCCAATGTGATATAAAACTGCATTATCCAAAGACTCCATCTTCTATATCCTCTCTATGTTTTTTAACGATTTATCTAATTATACCAAAAAACTCTCTTTTATGAAATTGTATAGACTAAAATCTAAAATTAACAATAAAAGTCAAAGACTTTTTACTTTTTAGATCTTTTACCTTTGTTTTTTTATCTTTCTTTTTTGTCGTTTTTTATTTTCTGTTCTACCATATTTATGTATATTTTTTACTCTATTGCTCCATCTATAACGTTTAAAACTCTTATATTTATTTCTTTAGCTAATTCTTCTTCTATCTCTGTGGTTGTAGCACAAATTTGACCACCTCTTTTAATAAACTCTGCTAACAATATTTTTCGTGCTTCTCTATCAAGGTCTGACATTATTTCATCTAACAATAGAATTGGTGTTCGCCCTATTTTTCTTGTTATGGTATCTGTAACAGCAAGCATTATAGAAATTGCTGTTCGTCTTCTTTGCCCTCTGCTTAAAAAAGCTTTTGCTGCTTTTCCCTCTGTAAAAAGAAAAATCTCGTCCCTATGTGGTCCAACAATAGGATAACGAAATCTTAATTCTCTTTCTCTTTGTAATTTAACTGCTTCTATAAAACTGTTTTTTATTTGGTTTCCACAAGTTGTTCCACTTTTTACATACTGTAGAGTTAAGGGATATGGGCATATATTATTTTTTGTTATTTCTTCTGCCAAAAGAGCAATATATTTTTCTCTCATGCTCCATATCCATTCTACCAGTGGTTCTGCTGCTTTATTTATTGCTTCTAGTTGAACATTTCCTTCTACCTTTGTAGAACTCTTTAATATAATTGTTTTTTGTTTTATTGCTCTACGATATTCCGAAAGTCTATATGCATAGGAGGGAACAATGAGAGACAAAGCAATATCTAGTATTCTTCTTCTTGCTATTGCTGTTCCTTCAACTATTTCTAAATCTTGTGGTAAAAACATTAAAAGAGGTATTTTTTGGCGTAACTCTGTTGCATTTATTCTTTTTTCACAGAATCTGAATGTTGTTTTTTGCGCAATTTGTGCTTCTACAATTTCATTTTCCTCTGTTTGTCCTGCCAAGAGTATTCCTCTAAGAGAACTTCCCCAAGTTACAAGATTTTCGGATCCCTTTTCCAAAGGTCCCCATCCAGATAAAATGCTTATTGCTTCCAAAATATTTGTTTTTCCTACACCATTTTTTCCACAAAACAAATTTAGCCCAAGAGATAATTTTATCTCTTGGGCTTTTATATTTTTGAAGTTTGTAAATTTTACTTTTTTATACACCTTTGCTTACACTAAAAAATTCAGTCTATTCTTCTTCTTGAATGGCAAGATCTTCTTCTGTAAGATTTATTGGTGCAATTAAACAAAGAAAGTTATCTGAATTTTCCCTTTTTATGCCTATTTGATTGGTAGCTCCGTTAAATTGTATTACTGCTCTTTCTTCTCTAATTACACGAAGAGCCTCAAGAAAAAACTTTGAATTTACTCCTATTGTTAAGCCTTCTCCTTCAACCTGTGCTTGGAATTCTTCTTTTGCAATACCAAAATCTGGTGCTTTTCCACGCAAGGTAATTTTTTGCTCCTCTGGAGAAACGTTTATTATAGCTGTTTTTGTAAAATCGCGTACAATAACATCTACACGTTCAAGTGCACTAATAAGACTTAATCTATCACAAAACGCTGTTGTTGCGTATCCTTGAGGTATTATTCTTTCAAATGAAGGAAATTTAGAATCTACCTTCCTTATGGAGTACTCTAGATTTTCCGTTTTAAAATAGAACTGTGCTGCATCTACAAACAAATTTATTTCTGTTTCTGCAGGCAAAGACTGAAGAGTGCGCAGTAAATCTTTTACTGTCTTCATTGGAAGAAGAGAACTCTCTTCTTCGTTGTCAGGACCTGCTAAAATTACCTCTTTTGAAAGCGCTAAACGACGTGAATCTGTTGATACAACATCTATCATTCCATTATTTCTAGCTCTTATTAAAACACTTGATAGATAAAGAGGATATTCTTCTTGTGAAGAGGCACAAATTGCACCCTCTTCAAGAACTTTTGAAAATTCTATTGCTGTTGTCTTAGCAAAAAATGTTGCTCCTTCAGATGTTTTGAGAACTGGAAATTCTTTTGTTGGATAACAAGGAAAAGTATATTTACTTTTTTCTGCTTTTACTACAATCTTTCCATTTCTTTCTTCAAGAGAAAACTCATCTCCCTCAATTTTTTTGAATAGCTCACTTACCATTTTCACCGGAAAGAGAACTTCTCCTGGTTCTTGAACAGTAACACCATTAGCATTACATATAATTGCTGTTTTTACATCTGTTGCCTTTAAGAGCACTTTTTCATATGATGCCTCAAGCAAAATATTATTTAATGCACTGACAGTATTATTTGTTGATGTTGAACGTTCCGCCATTGCCCAAGAGGAGAGAAAAAGTTTTTTGTTAATTAAAAGTTTCATTCTAAGTTCTCCTTTTATAAAATTCTTTTATCTTGTCCACTATAAATATAAATATTTGTATATATAAAGAAAATAATAATAATAATAAAGACTGTGAAAAAGTGGAAAAACAGTTTTTTATTTCATGTAGAGCAAACAATAAATTGTTGAAAAATATGAGTATAAAAATTTTTATTTTTCACAAATTCACAAGAACTGAGAAAGTAATGATAAAAATTAAAAAATTATCCACAAAAATAAGGAAAAAAAAACATTAAAACACAATAAATTTATAAATTTTTCACAATATTTTCCACAACAGAAGCAAGACTCTTATCTATCCTTAATTCATTTTCTATTCTTTCACATCCATGCATTACACTTGTATGATCTTTTTTATTGAAAGCATGTGCTATTTGAATAAGAGACTGGTTTGTTTTGTTACGTGCAAGATACATAGCAACGTGACGAGGTAGTGCAATTTCAGAAGATCTATTTGGAGAAAGCATATCCTCCACACTAATTTTAAAAGAGTTAGCTACAGCAAGTTGAATTTTTTCTATTGTTATAATAGAGTTGTCTGAAGAAATAAAGAAATCTTTTAACCATTTATTTGTATTTTCTATATTTATTTCTTCTCCACTAATGTCAGAACAAGCAACAAGCCTATTTAAAGCACCTTCGAGTTCTCTTATATTTTTTTTAATATTATGAGCAATAAGAGTGAAAATTTCGTCTGGAATATTGTGATAATTTCTAACTTCTGCTTTCTTCATCAAGATAGCAACTCTTGTTTCAAAATCCGGAGGAGTAATGTCTGCTACCATTCCTGACATAAAACGAGAAACAAGGCGTTCATTAAATCCAATGATGTCCTTTGGTTGTTGGTCAGCTGTTAAAATAATCTGTTTATTTGCATTGGTGAGTTCATTGAAAATATTGAAAAAATATTCCATTGTCCTCTCTTTGCCGGAAAAAAATTGAACATCATCTATCATCAGAATATCAAGGGTTCTATATTTTGAAATAAGATCCTTAATTTTATCTTCCTTTATGGCAATGGTAAATGAATTAGTAAAAGTTTCAGAAGCCTCATATAAAACTTTAGCATCAGGATTTTGTTCTATAACGTAGTTACCAACAGCCTGCATCAAGTGAGTTTTACCAAGACCAGAGTTACCGTAGAGAAAAAGGGGATTATAACTAAAACCTGGGTTTCTAGCAACCGCTAAACATACAGATTTAGCAAGGTCATTAGTTGGTCCTTCAATGAATGTTCCAAATGTATAGTACGGATTTAACCCAAATCTAGTAAAAGGAATCTTTTCGTTTTTTATTTCCTTTTTCGTATTGTTAGTTACTCTTATTGCCTCTTGATTTGAAGAATCTAATTCTAGTTTAATTTCATCGCCGAATGCAGATTGTATAAAAAGATTATTTAGAATATTAAGAAAATTTTTCTTTATTTGTTCATATGAAAAAGCATTTGGTGCTTCCAATACAAGAATTCTGTCTTCAAAAGATTTTGGAAGACAGTTACTAACGTATATTAAGAGTCTATCATTCGATGAATCTGCTTGTAAGAATTTTAGGAATTCTTGCCAAACAACAGAAGAATTATCCATGAGTTTCACTCCAAACATGCAATTATTTGAAATTCGTCCGCTATTTTAACATACAAAAGAAAAAAACAAAGGAAAAAATAAAAATTTTCCACAAAGAAAGATATTATTATCAACAAAAAGTGAATAATTTTGTGGATAAAGTGGAAAATAGTGATATATAAACAAATAAATAAAAATAATAGAAAGAGTGTAAAAAAAACAAGAAATCTTGCTTTTATCACTGATAATAACAGTAGAAGCTCTAAGACAATAAAAAAATAAAACACATAATAAAATGTGGAAAAGTGGAAAAAATAGTGGATAACTCTAAAAAAATAAAAAAATATAAGAAACAGTTCCAATGCCGCTTTTTTATTTGCTCAAAAGCTATTTTTGTTGTAGAATTACGGCTTAGTTGAAATATTTAGGAAAAAAATAAATTCTCTAGAAGAAACGGAGATAATAGAATGAAAGAAAATAATATACAAAAGGAAACCACGGAAAAGTCAAGAAAATTGGAACATTCTAGTACTGGGATAGTAAAGAACTTTAAAAATGCTCTATCTTCTCTTCTTGATCCTCTTTTTGGTGGAGAAACTAAAAATTCTTACGTTCCGCGTCCAAAAGCTCCAGCCCGTCCAAAATTCCGCGTAGGCATTACAGAAACATGTTTTCGTGATGCACACCAGTCAATCATGGCAACACGCCTCAAAACAGAAGACATGCTCCCAATTTGTGAGGCAATGGACGAAGTTGGTTACCATGCAATAGAAATGTGGGGCGGTGCAACTTTTGATAGCTGCATGAGATTCTTGAACGAAGATCCATGGGAAAGACTTAGACTCATAAAAGCACATCTAAAGAAAACCCCGACGCAAATGCTTCTCCGTGGGCAGAATGTTGTTGGTTATCGTCACTATGCAGACGACACTGTTCGTGAATTTGTGCAAAAAGCAGTGGAAAATGGCGTTGACATCGTCCGTGTGTTTGATGCCTTGAACGACACCCGCAATATGGAAGTGGCAGCAGAGGCAGTAAAGAAGGCAGGCGCAAATTTACAGCTTACAATTTCCTACACAGTGTCTCCTTTCCACACACTGGAAACCTTTACAAAACAAGCAAACGTTATGGCAGACATGGGAGCAGATTCCATCTGCATAAAGGACATGGCAGGGCTTCTCACCCCGACGGCAGCTTCTGCACTCATTCGTGGAATACGTACAGTTACAGATTTGCCAATAGAAGTCCACACTCACTACACAACAGGTCTTGCTGCAATGACTTATTACGCAGCCATTGAAGCAGGAGCGGACATTGTTGACTGTGCAATCAGTCCATTTGCAATGGGCACAAGCCAACCAGCAACGGAAGCTATTGTTGCAGCCCTCGCAAACAGCGAATATGACACAGGCATAAGCCTTGAAAGTCTGCTTCCTGTAGCGAAGCACTACGAAGGGCTCCGTGAAAAATACAAAGACCTTATTATGGGTGTCAAGGGAGTCAACGTAAACATTCTCATGTATCAAATCCCTGGCGGAATGTATAGCAATATGCAGAGCCAACTCAAAGAAGGCGGTTGCCTTGACAAATTCCAAGAGGTCTTGGAAGAAGTACCACGCGTTAGAAAAGAAATGGGTTACCCACCACTAGTCACACCAACAAGCCAAATTGTGGGTACACAAGCAGCAATGAACGTCATAACAGGAAAAAGGTGGAGTGCTGTTCCAAACGAAGTGAAACAATACTTCCGCGGTTATTATGGTAAAACCCCAGCTCCAGTTGACCCAGAAATTCAAAAACTCGTTTTGAAAGACGAACAGCCTATAACCTGCAGACCTGGAGAACTAATAGAGCCAGAATTGAAAAATGCAAGAAAAGAAATTAAAAACTTTATATTGCAGGACGAGGACGTTTTGTCCTACATCATGTTCCCACAGGTCGCAAAAAAATTCCTCATGGATAAATTCACAAAGCACACCATGGTGAACTGCGGACAGGACGCAGATAACGAAAACCCTGGTGTCTGTGGAGTGTAAAATCTACCAGGGACATTTAACTCGTTAAAAAAGCTAAATGTCAACAAATTTATGTAGCGTAAATGTCACATAGCTTTTGAACACAATGCGGTAATAGCAAGAGAAAAAGATGGCAAATTTGCAAAAAATTTTGAGAAAATTTTTGTTATTTTGATAATAAAAAATAGCCAAAAGAAAGGAAGTAGAAAAAATGGATATCAAAAGCAAAGCTTATCAATCACTTTTAGCAAGACGCCCCTTAAACGTTAGGGCGAAATTTGGCAACACGGAAATGGGGCTTGTTTCCGGTCGTGACATTGCAGCAGCAATGAAAAAGCTTGGCACAATCTGCCTTGCGACAAACGCAAGAAACCCACTGGTCATCAAGGCTGCCCTCACAGCAGCAAAGAAGCACAACAGTGCAATTATGGTAGAGCTTGCAAAATCAGAGTCAACCTATTGCGGTGCAACCTATGACAACATTCCAGAATACGCATTAAAGTATTCTGAAGAAATGGGACATGGTGCGGTTTTTGCACTTCACGTTGACCACTATGCAATCAAGGGCGAAGCAGACCTGCTCAAGGGTGCAAGCCACTTGACACACATCTTGAACAATGGATTTACCTCTGTTGCAATAGACGCAAGCCACCTTGCAGACTTTGAAAACTTCCAAGCCACAAGAGAAATTGCTGGCTGGATTTCCCCAGAACTCGGGCTTGAAGTTGAAGTGGGAGAAATCAAAGGACCAGGCGAACTCTCCACAGTAGAAGAGGCTCTTTATTACATTGGCGGCTTAAATGCTTGGAACGTCTTCCCAGATTACCTCGCAATTTCAAACGGAAGCAAGCACGGCACATACGACACAACAGCAGGTCAGGCAGAAGGCATTGACCTAAAGCGCACAAAGGAAATTGCAGATGCAATTGCACCTTATGGTGTTGCAATCGCACAACATGGCATTTCTGGTACACCAATTGACAAGTGTGCAACATTCTTGAATTACGGTATTCGCAAGGGTAACGTAGCAACACTTTTCCAGAATCTTTGCTTTGGACTCGAGGTGGACGAAGAGACCGGAAACGCAATCACCACAGGCAGCACATACCACAAGGATCCAAACCGTGGTATCAGCAAAGAGCTTTGGGATAAAATGGTTGCAGATGCAGACAGCCAAGGTTTTGCAAGAAACAGCGGCGATTACAAAAAATTCAACCTCACATACTGCGACGCTGTGCTCAACGAGCCAAAAGAAATTCAAGACAGAATCGTTGACGAAATGGTTTGGTGGATTGAGCGTTACATCAAGGCATTTAAGTCCGAAGGCTCCGCAGAAATGGTTGCAGAAGTCATTGCGAAAAGAGAGGACGGCAACTCTGCACCAGAGAGAAAAGTCCTTGGAGAAAGAAAATCATTCCTCAAGGAATTTGCTCCAAACAAAGGCGGAAGCGACGGCGGAAATTACGACGACTAATATTTAGCCATTGCACCAAGGCTTTGGGAATTGAGAATTTAGAATTGAAAATTGAGAATTATTGTGTGCCACGATGTGGCACGGATTAGAGTGAGGCATAGCCTCACTAAAAATTGTTTTTGCAAAGCAAAAACCTCCGAAATTCTCAATTCTCCATTTTCAATTTTCAATTGGCTAGAACAGCATAAAAAGAAAAAGGATTCTACTCGTTTGTAGAATCCTTTTTCTTTGTTTCTTTTATAAATTTATTGATTTAATAATTCAAGAGTTTTATCAATTTCTGCTCGGCTGACACGAATCATCATGTATGCCTTGCCGTCGAGGCTTGTTGTAACAGCGTAGCAATACTTAAGATTGATATTTGCTTTTTTCAGCACTTCTAGTAATTTATATAGCGCTCCCGCTTCATCTTTGATTTCCACCGCAACAACAGGTGTGATAGAAAAAATTCGTCCCGATTTTTTCAAGGCTTCCTGAGCCACTTCAAGCTTGTCCACTATAACACGAGCAACACCAAAATCTGTCGATTCTGCCAGAGAAAGTGCCCTCATATCAACTCCTGCCTCTCGCAAAACCTCACAAAATTCTGCTAGCGTTCCGACTCTTTGCTCCAAAAATACGGATATCTGATTAACAACGTGTGCCATATATTTCCTCCTTATTCTATATTTCTGATTTTATTATCCAATTAAAAAATTTAGTCTTTGCACTATAGCTTTGGGAATTGAGAATTTAGAATTGAAAATTGAGAATTATTGTGTGCCACGATGTGGCACGGATTAGAGTGAGGCATAGCCTCACTAAAAATTGTTTTTGCAAAGCAAAAACCTCCGAAATTCTCAATTCTCCATTTTCAATTTTCAATTCAAAGAATTTTTTTTCTTTTCAATCATGTCTTTCTTCGTTATAGTATTAACTAAACTTAATCAAAGAAAATATTAATATAATTTTCTCTTGTCTATAACGCGTTTTGCCTTGCCTTCGCTGCGCTCAATGGAATATTTGCTCACAAGGTGAACTGTGCCAAAAATGCCGAGACTTGCTTTTAGAGCAAAGACTATATCTTTTTCCTTAGCAGCAATTTTTGCCAAATCATCACTAAATTGTTCCTGCGTTATTTCAACATAGATATCAAGAGTATCGGTCGTGCCAACCCTATCAACCACTATTTGATAGTTTGAAGTGTAGCCCTTGGCAATTAGCACACTCTCTATCTGACTTGGAAATACATTAACTCCCTTGACTATTAGCATATCATCACTTCTGCCAAGTGGCTTTGACATTCGGACAAATGTTCTGCCGCAGGAGCAAGGCACTTCGTTCAAAATTGCAATGTCTCTTGTGCGATAACGAATCATTGGGAATGCTTCACGCGTTATAGAAGTGAAAACAAGCTCTCCCTTCTGTCCTGCTGGCAAGACTTCGCCTGTCTCCGGGTCAATTATCTCTGCTATGAATTTATCCTCATTTATGTGCATACCGTCTTGACATTCACATTCATAAGCAACACCTGGACCTTCTAATTCTGTCAAACCATATATATCGTATGCCTTTATACCTAAAGTGTTTTGCAAATCTTCTCTCATTTCTTGGCTCCAAGCTTCCGCACCAAAGATGCCTGCTTTTAATTTTATTTTATCCAGCAAACCTCTTTCCTTGATTGTTTCTGCAAGGTAAGCTGCATAGGATGGAGTGCAAGCAAGAAAAGTTGTACCAAGGTCTATCATAAATTCTATTTGTCTATCTGTTGAACCAGAGGACATTGGAAGTGTGAGAGCACCTATCTTGCGGCTGCCATCGTGAAGACCCATTCCACCGGTAAAAAGCCCGTAACCAAATGCAATTTGCACAACATCGCCCTTGCCGGCACCTGCCGCCGTTAAGGCACGAGCAACAGTTGTGCTCCATTCGTCAAGGTCATGCTCTGTATAAAAAGCAATAACTCTTTTTCCTGTTGTTCCGCTTGTTGAGTGAATACGAACGCAATCTTCAAGCTTTTTTGCCAGAAGACCGAAAGGATAGGCGTTGCGCAAATCATCTTTTTTTATGAATGGAATTTTGTGCAAATCGGCAATCCCGCGAAAATTCGCAACATCCAGCCTTGAAGAGTCCCACAGTTTTTTGTAATACGGACTTGCTTTATAGGTATCATGAACCGTTTTTATAAGACGTTCATTTTGAAGTTTTTTTAATTCTTCGCGGCTCATTGTTTCGAATTTTTTATCAAAAAATTTTGTCATTACTTTGCTCCTGTAAAATCTGTAGTAGGGAGTACCACAGATTTAAATTACAACTTCACAACATTAGTCAGCTATTTTATACCGAAATTCTTTTTTTTGCCACAAAAAAGTGTTTTATGGTAAAATACCTAGAGTTTTTGGTATGAGAGCTTATGGAAGAATGAAAAAGTTTATAAAAGAAATATTTGACGATTTTTTAATTAGCAGCGATAATGGGGCATTGAAAAAATTAATGGCAGAGGGACATCTTGCTCCACTTATTTTATCTCTTGCCATATGTACGATTTTTTCCATGTTAGTTACTGCAATATATAACACAGCGGACACGTATTTCGTATCACAACTTGGAGTAAGTGCTTCAGCAGCCGTTGGTGTAATTTTTAGCATTATGGCAATGATTCAGGTAATTGGTTTTACCTTGGGAATGGGGGCAGCCAGTTGCATTAGCCGTGCAATTGGTGCAAGCAAATATAGGGAAGCAAGCACGTTTGCCACGACAGCAATTTTTTTTGCATTTTCTATAGCATCAATTCTTACAATTGTTGGGCTTTGTAATTTGCGAAGTTTTGTAACACGTCTCGGTGCTACCCAAACAATTCTGCCTTACGCAATGAGCTACGCAAGTTACATTTTACTAGGTGCTCCATTTATGGCAAGTTCCTTTGCAATGAATGCAATCTTACGCTCTGAGGGACATGCGACCTATGCTCTCATTGGCATCGGTTTTGGTGGAATACTGAACATGATACTTGATCCAATTTGTATCTTTACCATTGGATGGGGGATAAAGGGTGCTGCTATTGCTACTGCATTTTCCCAATTTGTAAGTTTTTCTATATTGCTATATTTCTTCCTTAGCAAAAGGAGCATAGTTCACGTTTCTTTCAAATACTTGAAAATCTTTACCAAGGGAACAGTTAGTCTATTTACTCTAGGATTTCCATCCACTCTTCGCCAGGGACTGATGACAGTTTCTTGTGCCATGTTAAATGTTGCGGCTGCTACCTATGGAGATACGACTATCGCAGCAATGAGCATAGTAACTCGTATAGTAATGTTCCTTGGTGCTGCTGTAATAGGACTTGGTCAAGGCATGAGTCCTGTTATAGGCTTTAATTACGGTCTAAAGAAATTTCGTAGGGTGCTTGATGCATATTTTACGACAATGAAATTTGGGTTTTGCATGACGATAATTTCTTTTTGGTTTGTGCTTGCTTTTGCGCCAGAAATAATTTCGATTTTCCGTGCTGATCCAGATATTGTGAGTGTAGGAGCGTTCACCCTGCGTTGTCAACTTATCTTCATATTGATGTTTCCTATTATGGTTTTTACAAATATGTTAGCTCAATTTTTGGGTTTTGCCTTGTCTGCTTCATTTTTAGCAACATTAAATCATGGTTTGATGTTTATTCCTGCGATTTTAATATTGCCTAAAATCTTTGGTCTTTTAGGTGTAGAGATAGCACAAGCAACAGCAGATTCTCTCACTTTGTTAATTTATGTTCCATTTATTATCTACTACGTAAGGTATTTAAAAGCTTTAGATAAAGCTACTAACGAAACTTAACAACAAGAACACAAAATCTTTCACCGAGGTGAGTGTATGAAAAAAAAAATAATCTCTCTGTTTTTGTTATCGGTTTTTCTTGTTCAGCCAAGTTTAACTTTTGCTAGTGAAGAAAGGTTAACAACAGAGGAATTCAAAAAAAGCGTGGAGCAGGATGATTCTACTATACTGCATGGAGATAAGGCTTCAACAGATCCATGTAATTGGGGCTTTCCGCACAACAAAGGTGTTGTTCTTGTTCTCTGTGGTGGAGGCATGAAAGGGCTTGCTCATGTTGGCGTTTTAGAGGTTTTGGAGCGCGAGCATATTCCTATTGCTGCAATAGTTGGGACAAGTATGGGTGCAATTATAGGAGGGCTATATGCTTGTGGTTATACTAGCTCTGAACTGAAAGATATCCTAGGAAAAACAAACTTTATGAAAGTGATTTCCGGTAGAGGTTCAGAGAAAGAGGAAGCAGAAGTTCCTGGTCGACTGCCTTTACAAAAAAAGCGACCTTTTTCATGGGACTTTGATTTTAATAATACCAAACAAGCAACAAATCTTGGAATGCTAAATGATCGGGACTTTTTTCTTTATCTGCAAAATCTTGTTTCACAGGGAGAAAAAAACAATTTCAATCTTTTAAAATATCCCTTTGCTGCAATAGCAACAAACCTTTTAAATGGGCAAACGACTGCATTTCGAAAGGGAAGTCTTGCTTCGGCAATTCGAGCGTCCATGTCGCTTCCTGTCGTTTATGCTCCTTGGGAAATAGATGGACAACTTTATATTGATGGTGGACTTAAGGCAAACCTTCCTGTGCTGCAAGCAAAGGAACTCTTCCCAGGACATCCTATTTTGGCAATAAATCTTGCAAATACTACGAGTTTAAAACCAGAAGATATAAAAAATAATATAGATGTTGCCATGGCATCCATTACTATACTAATGGACATTAAACAACAGGAAAACATTAAAGCCGCCGATCTTGTAATAACTCCTGATTTACATGGTATACAGACTCTTTCTGATAGACCACCAGATGAAATAGTAGAATATGGTAAGGAAGCAGCAGAGGCACATCTAGCTGATATTAAGCAACTTGTATCTACTCTCGCAGAACATGTAACATTAGCGGATGCAGAAAAAATAACACAAAAACAGGAGCGAAAAGTTACAGAATTACATTTTTATGGTGCCAACGACCGCATTGAACATTATCTAAAGACTCATTACGAGGGAATGATAGGTAAACCTCTTGATATGACAAAAATAACTCGTGCAATAGCGGATCTCACGTCAAAGTTTGAAATAAAATCTGCAAATGTTGTTGTAAGAGATCTTGATGACGGTTCAGTAGCTTTGGATTTTAAGCTTGTTTTTCCTGCTCCATATGAATTTTACATAGATGGCTTTGCTTCTAATACTTATGTTCATCGTTGGTTAGCACTGGGGCTTGCTCGTCGTAATTTACTCTATCCGAATGACAAATTGAATCTTGAAACAAGAATGGGGACAGAATGGGGCATTTTTCTAGATTACGATACGCCTCAGGGCTTCGAAAAAACAAATTGGAGTTTGTTTCTTGGTGCCCAAGAAGAACATTATGACAACATTCATTCCAAATTCCCCGGATTTGCTCCATTTATTTATGACTATTCAATTAATCGCTATACTGCTCGCCTAATGTACCAATACAAATTTAACGAGCGGTTGTCCATGGCTCTTGGTTATCAGGCTCAAGCAATCTCTACAGACCAAAAATACATCGAACAGTTTGAGAACAAATTAGGCATCAAAGATCTTGAACGTGTACATGGTCCAATGTTGTCTCTCACATACAATCATGTAGATGATGTAGCATTACCAACGAGGGGATTAAAATTCTCCTCTCTTATGTGGTACGGAGTGAAAGAAGATTTCTGGATGTCTCGCAGTGCTTTAAATGTGTATATTCCTGCTTTTAAATGGGGGCAAATTGTTTTAAATGCGGGATTAAAAACAGGCGATAGCTCGCAACCCGCCTTTGGTGTATTGTTTGGTGCAGATAACGAATTATACAGCCTAGGTCAAACACCAATTTCGGCAGATCAGGCATACTGGGTTCACTTTGGTATAGCAAAAAAAATATCGCAATCTTGGTGGGGCGGTTTACAGGCAGAAATTTTTAGCAATTATGGTGAAACATTAGAGAACTGGCATAGGTTTTTTAGTCAATGGGAAGTTGGTCTTGCTCTTACAGTCCCACTTATGACTCTTAGTGGTAAGTTATACGTTGTCTATGACCAGAAAGGTGGGTTTACCTTTGGCTATACCTTTGGTATGCCACGTTTCCGCCATGGATTTTAGTAGTAAATAAGAATTAATGTAAAATAATGTTCAAAGGAGAGAATGAAAAATGGCAAATCAAATGCAATTAAGCTTGGATGAAATTATTTCTTATGTTTTACAGCGTGTGGAAGCTCTTAGTGCAAACGAAGAGAACTTAAAGACAAAACAGAACATAGTGAATCGTATTCTTTACAAAAAGGGGCTTATCACAGAAGAGGAAATAAAGGAGTCTATTTTAGATGAATATAAGATGCTAAAGGCGCTTGGTGCGGTGGAAGAAGATCCAAGTGAGGAGCTTGTGGAGAGCCTAAAACGTGGAATCGTTACATGGCTTGCCTGTGATACAGAGGCAATAAAGGCTTCCATGGCAGAATATCAGAAGAAATTGGAAGAACTAGCGGCAGAAGCAAAAAAACCAAAAATTGAAGTTGCAAATGCCGGAGTGTTAGACAGGCTAGACGCAGCTACGCAGAAAGCACAACAGTCCGGAGGAAAACTGATATTATAAAAAATAAGAGAGCTAGAAAAACGAAATCATCTAGCTCTCTTATTTTTGTTTTTTTAATCCATAGGAAATTCTTGTTGTGCTCTTTCGTATTTTTCCATTGTGCCAACATCTAAAACGTAGGCATCTGTTTCATATCCGTACATTTGCCCAGCAAGTTTCGGCAGAACGGAAAAACCGATGTCCTGTGGTCTTGTGTCATCTATTAAATCAAAGAAATGTTGGTCCGTAACATAGATTCCTGCATTTGCTAAGTTACTTGTGGGGTTTTGCGGTTTTTCAATAAAGTCTGTGATAAGCTTGTTTTTGTCGAGCGTAGCGATTCCACAAGCAGAAGGATTTTCTGCATGGAAAAGTGCCATTGTAAGGTGTCCCGTGTGGCTTTTATGTAGCTTTACCATTTCTGTAATATCAAGATTAGTTAATATATCAGCGTAGCAGATTAAAAAATTCTCTTCACCAGCAACAAAATTTTTATTTTCTGCAATAGTTCCAGCACTACCGAGTAGTGTTTCTTCAAAAAATTCTGTTACCTTGATATTGTCATGACTCTCGTTAAATCGCTTTATAAATTCAGAGACAGTTGGACGTAGGTAGTGCGTGTTAATAAGAACCTCTGTTACTCCGTGCTTGGCTAAAAGGTCTAACCAGATTGCAAGCATCGGCTTTTGCCTGATTGGTACCATACATTTTGGCACAGTGTTTGTCAAGGGACGCAGGCGTGTTCCAAGTCCCGCTGCTAGTAAATATGCTTTCATTAACAAGGCCTCCAATTCTCTATATGCATACAGTCATGATAACATATTTTTATGTTTTTTTGTTGTTTTTTATCAATTTTTACCTAGATTTTCACAAAAAAGCAATCTTTTGCTATAATGGTCAGCGAAAGTCTGACTCTTGAAGCGAGGAGTACATCAATGAAAGAAAAAATAAAAGAGCTTGTTGAAAAATATAAAACAAAAAACTTGGAATATTATTTTCACCTTCACGAAAATCCTGAGAAAAGTTATCATGAGGAAAAAACAGCTGCATTTGTCATAGAAGTTCTTAAAAAATTACCACTTGACGAAATAAAAACAAACGTTGGTGGTTTTGGCGTGACAGCTCTTTTGAAGGGTGATGCGGGGGAATGTCCCTGTGTTGGTCTTAGAGCAGATATGGATGCCCTCGAGGTTACAGAAGCGACGGGAGTTCCTTTTGCTTCAAAAAACAACGGTCTAATGCATGCCTGTGGTCATGACGCACACACCTCGATTTTACTAACAGCCTGTCATGTGCTTTGTGACCTGAAAAACGAGCTAAAAGGAAGTGTGAAATTTTTATTTCAACCAAGTGAGGAGTTGACTCCTCATGGTGGCGCAAAGGGCATGATTGCAGATGGAGCTTTGGAAAATCCTCATGTAGATATGATTTGTGGTCTTCACGTTTGGCCAACGATAGAAACAGGCTCAATTGGCATACAACCAGGAGCTGTTTCTGCTGCTTCAGACCACATAATTGCAAAGATAAAAGGTGTTCCCTGCCATGGCTCTATGCCAGAAAAAGGACGTGATGCTGTTCTTTGCACGGCAGCAACGATTATGAATTTACAGCAAGTAGTCTCTCGCAATATTTCGGCTTCTGAAACTGCTGTTGTAACAATTGGACACACAGAAGCAGGGAGTCGCTACAATGTCGTTGGTGGTGAAGGTTATATTGATGGCACGGCAAGAAGTTTTACGGATGAAGTTCACGAGGCTTTGCAAAAACACATTGTCCGAGTAATAGAAGGTACAGCGAAAACCTATGATTGTGAAGCAGAAATAAATTATATGGTTGGTTACCCTCCAACGATAAATGATGAAAAAATGGCGCAAATTGCCCGAAGTGTTGCAATAAAAATTGGATATAAAGCTGTTACAGAGCACCCAATTCCGCCAACAGGCGAAGACTTTGCATTTTTTGCAAAGGAGCGTCCCTCAATTTTCGCTCATCTTGGATGCAGACCCAAAAATGTAAAGAGCGAGGATATGCCAGCGCTACATAACGATAAGTTTTTGCCAGATCAAGAGAGCTTCCCTATAGGTGTTAATTACACCAGTAACCTAGTAGCAGAAATTTTAAAATAAATGAATAGATAAAAAGCCTTAACATCTACCGCAGGGCATTTGCTAAGGCTTTTTTATTAGCTTAACTTTAAATATCTTTTCTGTTTTTATCTTTTAATACGGTTTTTACAGCTCTATTCACCGGATATTCAATGTTTGTCCCATCTGTTTTTATTACGATGTCCCCATCGGCTGTATCAAGTCGTATAGGGTTATATTTCAAAAGTAACTTACGTGTTTTGTTGTGTGGCAATTTATAACTACTCTGTTTATCGTAGCTTATAGTAACAATATCAGGTTTTGTTTGTGCATAAAGAGAGTCATAATTTCCATTTTTGCTCCCGTGATGTGGAGCTTTTAGCACATTGACGTGGGGGAATTTCAACATCTCCTGTTCTTCTTTCTCAGAATCTCCCATCATTAAAAAAGTTACATTTTTGTATGTAACGAGCATAATAATACTATTATTATTTGCGTCACTGCGAGTGCCTGTTATAAGGTCTACTGGTGCTAACACTTCAAGTTTTGTATCTCCCAGCGTTGCCATCTCCCCGGCTTTTACCCTTTTGAAGGAAGCACCACTTTTTGCAACCGCTTTCAAATAGTGCTTTTGGACTAAAGATTTTTCCCTTGCAAATCCGCTATCCCAAACATTTTTAACACGAAAATTTTTGAATAGTTCGGTCGCCCCACCGATATGATCACTGTGTGGGTGACTTGTAACGAATAGGTCAATTGTTTTTACTCCCATAGATTTCAAGTAAGAAACAATATGACCTGATGCAAATTTATCTCCAGCATCCACAACCATAACGTGACCGTCTGGCATTTTGAAGACAGTGCAATCTCCATGTCCAACACTAAGGGCGTGATACTCAAGCATTTGCTTTGCAAAAGCATTGTTTGTAAATAATACAGAACAAATTACCAGTAGCAATAAAAGCAGATTTCTAATTTTTTTCATGACATTACCCCACAACTTTTATAGTTGGAATTTTAGCATAAAGTATAACAAATCCGCAATTTTTTATAAAAAGGCAGTTGACCCATGGAAAACAACAACGAAACTTGGCAAGGTATAGATGGAATTTCTGAAGCAGAAATTACAGAAAAACACTCACGTTTTATTGCCTCTGTTAGAACGATAACATCAAAAGAAGATGTGTCAAAATTATTGAAGGAAATAATGGCTCTTTATCCACGAGCAACACACTATTGCTATGCTTACCGTTTAGGAGTGCATGCACAGGACGAGTATGCAAGTGATGCCGGAGAGCCAGGGGGAACAGCAGGCAGGCCAATACTAGGTGTACTGAAACGCCATGGGCTAACAAACACCCTACTTGTTGTCACAAGATATTTTGGAGGAGTAAAGCTTGGCGTTCCTGGGCTTATTGCTGCCTATGGCGAAGCGGCAGAAGCAGGAATTGCCGCCTCTAGCGTTGCAACCTTTACTATGGGAAGGCACCTGCTTATAGAGTGTCAGTATGATATGGCAAAGACTGTGCGGACAACGCTCTTAAAAAGTGGCGTAAAAGAAGCCCTTATTAAAACCGAGTGGGGAGAAACTGTAACATTTCATGTTACTGTTCTTTCTAGTGTTACAAGAAACGTTGAAGAATCTTTTAGAGAATTTGTTGCAAGAAAAACGTTGTTATGCTTTGAATGGCTGGAAGAAATGCAGTGTAATCTTCACAAAGTATAATTTTGCTTGCAAAAGAGACTTTTGTGGTGTATAAATACTTACAATAGGTGAGGTTGGAGGGGTAACAATGCTAAAAGTTTCATCCTTTTTGTTATTGATTTTTACTTTTTTGATTAATTTTGGTGTGCCTTGCTCTGCCGATGTTAAACCTTGTATGACGAATCTTTGCTTTGCAAAGGAAGATATTGCAAGCCATAACAAACAAAAAATTCTTTTCACATGTGATGGGGCAGACAAAAAAGTGACAAGCATTAGTGTTTCGTGTAAAAACCTAAATGGCTCTGTCGTAAGTTGGAGTGTTCGCATGGTGAATGGTGAAAGTTATGTGGAGATAACTCCTGTTAAGGCGGGGGGAGACGTTACGCTTGAACTAACGGCAAAAGGCGATGGTGGTGGCGTTTACAGAGACACCATGACAGTAATGTTTAAATAGCTTTTGCTATAAGCGCTAAGCCGTGGCACTCATAGCTAAATCATTAGTCAAATTGAATCAGAATAGTATAAAATAATTATTAGATGTTTAATTTCCTTTTTTGGAGGGTATTGCATGCTTATAGCAGTAGACGCCATGGGTGGTGATCATGCACCAAAGGCACCGTGCCTTGCCGCAATCAACGCATTAAAAAAACGCAAAGATCTTGAGATTGCTTTATTTGGAGATGAAAATCTTCTTGCTCCGTTCCTTGCTAAAGCAAAAGCTAGTATAAGAAAACGCATTCATGTGTTTAACACTACGGAAGTGATAACAGCAAATGATTCTTCCTCTCTTGCCATAAGAAGAAAAAAAGATTCTAGTCTCGTACGAGCTTTTTACATGGTAAAAAGTGGTGAGGCTCAAGGTCTTGTTTCTGCTGGTAGCACGGGGGCAATCGCAGCCGGTGCTGTTCTTTTGCTTGGCAGGATAGAAGGAATTGATAGACCAGCAATGGGTATTGTTCTTCCGCTGGGAGCTAAACAAACACTTCTTATGGATGTGGGAGCTTCTGTTCGTTGTAAACCAGTGCACCTTTTCCAGTTCGCACAGATGGGTTCAATCTACATGAGTGTTTTGAAAAACATAAAGCAGCCAACGGTTCGCTTCTTAGCAAATGGGGAAGAAGCAACAAAGGGAGACGAAACAATTGGATGTGCGAGGCAAATGATTTTGGATGCAGGAAACCTTAATTACGCAGGTTTTGCTGAAGGAACAGACATTGTTAGCGGTGCAGCGGATGTTATCATTTGCGACGGTCTCATGGGGAACGCAATTCTCAAATTTGGAGAAGGAATAGGAGAGTTATTAAAGAAAGAATTAAAAAAGGAATTCACATACCATCTTTTGACAAAAATTGGTACACTTTTCCTTTATCCTACATTGCGTAGAATTCTAAGGCAATTTAATTGGGAAAAATTTGGTGGGCTTCCTATTCTTGGTGTTAATGGCGTTGTGGTAAAAGCACACGGAAGATCTAGCGACAAAGCAATAATGAATGGAATTTTACAAGCAGCATGTTTGATAGAAAAGGATACTATTAGCCAAATAAAATCGGAAATTGAAACGACTAAAAGATTGCTTGAATTAAATCGGAAAAAAGCAGAAGAACAGCCGCCTTGTTAACATGAAATTAGGGTTGACGTAGAATTCAAGTATAAAGAGGCGCAAAAATTTCTTGTAAGAAAAATTCTTTAAAACACGACAGGGCAAACTAGATACAATTCAGCGATCTAGTTTGTCCTGTCGTGTAGTTTTTTACCTATATGGGAGAATACAAATGTACGATAGTAGAATTTGTCACGAAAAGTCGTACACATTCCAACATCTTTGTTTTTTGGTTCTTTCAGTGACAAAATTTACAAATTAAGGCATAAGATAGCAATATAAAGACTTGGCTGTAACGTTGTAATAGTCTGGTGACATCTGCAGAGGGTATAGTTTTTTCTCGTTGTCTTATAAAGTTTATGTAGATATTTTTGTTTATTGGTGATAGAATGGCTAAAATTTTTGGTGTGAAAGGAGATTGCACACATGCTTTGTTATTACGATGGAGATTTTCGTCAGTTTGAGCAATGCAGCTTGCCTTTGAGTGATATGGCAATAGAGCGTGGAATAGCTGCTTTCGACAGCATGAGAATATACGATGGTCTTCCTTTTCGCTTTGATGACCACATAAAGCGCCTTGAGTATTCCTGTAAATTTTTAAACATTGAACAGGAAAATTTTAGAATAATAGATACCGTTAAGCAAAAGGCACGAGAGTTTTTAGCAAGTGATGCTTCCCGTGGCTTTAACGGATATATAAAAACAAGCGTTACCGGTGGAGATATAAACAACAAAGGCCATTTCCCTGCTCCTAGGTTCTGTATTTTGTTTGAACCACACAAATTTCATGATGATGCAGACCGTGCGAAGGGCTTCACGACAGTCCTCGTCAATGGTGGAAGACCACTACCACAGATAAAGACAACCTGTTATTCCGTCGGTTTTCACGCCCTTGCTGCAGCAACTGAGTGCGACGAAAGCATTTACGTTGAAAAAGGAACGGATATCACAGAGGGGCTTATTTCCACCTTCTTCTTGGTAAAAAATGGACGACTCATCACTGCGCCCTTGACCAGGGTGCTAGAGAGCATCAGCAGAGCTGTTGTTCTTCAGGTAGCAGAGGAAAACGGAATTGAAGTGGAGCTACGTTGCCCACAGGTATCTGAAATTGCAGAGGCAGACGAAGCTTTCTTTGCGGGAAGTGGTAAAGAAACAATGCCAATTATCAAGATAAATGATACCGTCCTTGGTAATGGAAAGCCAGGCAAACTCTCGGTCTTCCTGCAACAAAAATTCCACGAACTCGTAGAAAGAGAATTAAAAAACAACTAACTAAAGAACTAAAAAATATTAATAGCCACAAAGAATATAGAGAAGATTATAAAGTTATTAGATTTACTGATATCAAGGCTTTCTATATCTCTTGTGGCTATTTTTTTATAATCAAATAACGAAGAAGCTTATTAAAGCAGAGTAATATAAAGAATAAAAAACATTTGACTTATTTTAACCTATAAAATTGCTTTTAGCTGTTTAGAAACAAAAGTATTGCTTTTTTGCAAAAAATTTTGTAATTTTGCAAAGTAGTTTTATAATAGCGGAGTCTTTGCACTATGCACTGACAGACAAAGAAATTTGCATATGTATATTATGGAAAACGGTGATAACAAATGGAAAAAAGATCTGGCAAAGAACTGCGCGAATTATTTTTGAAATTTTTTGAGAGCAAGGGCTGCAAAAGATACAAGAGCTTTTCTCTTGTTCCAGACGATCCGACACTACTTTTTACAATAGCAGGTATGGTTCCTTTCAAGCCATATTTTCTTGGGCTAAAAACCCCTGAGATGACAAGGGCTACCACAGCACAGAAATGCGTCCGCACAAACGATATTGAAAACGTCGGGCGCACAGCAAGACATCACACTTTTTTTGAAATGCTCGGAAATTTTAGCTTTGGCGACTATTTCAAAAAAGAAATTATCCCCTGGGCTTGGGAATTTTTAACAGAATGGGTAGGGCTTGACCCAAACAGACTATACGCCACGGTTTATCTTGACGATGATGAAGCATATAACATTTGGCATGAGGTCGTTGGTTTACCAAAGGAACGTATTTTCCGTCTTGGCGAGGATGACAACTTCTGGGCAGCAGGTCCCGTTGGACCATGTGGACCATGTTCTGAAATAATCTATGACCAGGGAGAGGAATACTCCTGTGGAAAACCAACTTGCACAGTTGGTTGCGATTGCGATAGATACCTTGAGATTTGGAATCTTGTTTTTATGCAATACAATCGCGATAAAGATGGAAATCTCACACCGTTACCAAAGAAAAATATTGATACAGGCATGGGTCTTGAGAGACTTGCATCCGTCGTTCAAAACGTGCCGAATGACTTTGAGACAGACCTTTTCCGCCCAATCATGGAGGAAGCTTGTAAACTGGTTCATGTTAAATATGGAGAAGACAAGAAAAAAGATATGGCAGTCAAGGTCATTGCAGACCACACAAGAGCTGCCGCCTTTATGATAGCAGATGGTATTTTGCCACAAAACGACGGTCAAGGTTACGTGCTACGCCGCATAATCCGTCGCTCCGTTCGCTACGGCAGATTACTAGGAATAGAAAAGCCTTTCTTGACAAAACTCTTGCCTTCTGTTCGTGCTTCTGTTGGTGATATTTATACAGAACTAACTGAACATTCAGCGACTATTGAACAAATCTTGTCAACTGAAGAAGAGCGTTTCGGCAAAACCCTCGCACAAGGCACAGAGTTACTGGATGCAGAGCTCGCCAAACTCGCTAATGGAGAAGTTTTGAACGGTCGAGTAGCATTTGAACTCTATGACACCTTTGGTTTCCCATACGAATTGACAGAAGAAATTTGTAACGAACACAATGTAACAATAGACAAAAACGACTTCCTCGCTGCGCTTGAAGAGCAAAGGGCCAGAGCTCGAGCTTCAAGTAAACAAACTAAAGGCGTTATTTCCAAAACTGTTTATACAGAATTAGCAGACAAAACAAAAACAACAAATTTTGTAGGTTATACAGAAAATGAATGTGAAGCTAGAGTCGTTGCTATCATAAAAGACGGACAAACTGTTCAAGAAGCCACTGGAGACTGTGAAATTGTACTCGACAAAACCCCATTCTACGCAGAAAAAGGCGGTCAGGTTGGGGACACTGGTGTAATCACAGCAGAAGGACTTGAAATCAAAGTAACAAACACAGCCTATCCTGCGTCTGGGCTTTGCGCCCACAAGGGCACCGTTAAAACCGGAACTGTTAAGGTGGGAGAGGTTGTAAAGGCTTCTATATATGTAGAACGTAGGGCAGAAATTCGCCGTCACCACACAGCAACGCACCTTTTGCAAGAAGCTTTAACTCGCGTTCTTGGTCCGCACGTTCGCCAAGCAGGATCCTTAGTTACTCCAACGTTCTTACGTTTTGACTTTAACCATTTTGCCCCTCTTACCGCTGAACAGACTTCAGAGGTTGAGCAAATAGTTTATGAACATGTTCTAAAGGCAGAGCCAGTTACAACAGAAATTATGAGCCTTGAAGATGCAAAGAAGACAAAAGCACGTGCTCTCTTTGACGAAAAATATGGCGATACGGTTCGTGTTGTAACAGCAGGGTTCGACTATTCCTGTGAACTTTGTGGAGGAACCCACGTTACAAACACAGGCGAAGTTGGACTTGTTTCTATTATAAAAGAAGAAGGAATCGGAAGTGGCGTAAGACGTATTACCGCAGTTTGTGGCAAAGCAGCACAGCTTCTTATACAACGCTCCGCTGTTGCAATGTCATTTGTAACCTCTGCTCTTGGTACAAGCACAGATGATATTTGCGACAGAATAACTGAAATGCTTGAAGAAAAACGTCTGCTTGAAAACTATAATAAAGAATTAAAAATAAAGGCAGCTCTCGGTGATATACTGGGTAAAATTAAACCCGTGGAAAATGCAAAGGGAGTTGACCTTATAATAGAAAAATTTGAAGACATTTCTCCCGATATGTTGCTCATAATAAGCGACAGAATCCGTCAGAAATTCCCGTCTTCTATCGTCTTTTTAGCTGCTGTGGCGAAGGAAAACAATTCTGCAATTCTTGTAGCAGCAACGTCTGAAGAAATTGCAAAGACAGGTGCTTCTGCTGGAAAACTCCTAAAGGAGTCTGCACTCGCAATGGGAGGCAAAGGCGGTGGCAGACCAACTTCCGCACAGGGAGGAGCTAAAGACGCTTCAAAACTAGACGAAGGATTTGCTAAGGCACGCGAAGTATTCAAAGAAATGATGGCGTAAAACAATTTAGAATTGAAAATTGAGAATTGAGAATTGAAAATTATTGTGTGCCACTTCGTGGCACGGATTGTAGTAATACTTCGCACCGTTGCGGGCTCTAGAAGTTGGAACACTACTTCTTGTACACGGAATTACTTTACAAAGAAAACTCGCTCAAAAATAACTAAATATTCTCAAAAATTTTGCTGTTTTTAGCCCTTTTTGCCTTGCTATTAGCGGCTTTTACATTTTGGCTATGTAACATTTAGGTTACATAAAACTTGAGGTATTAAATGGAAAGAATTTTAGCATTAGATATTGGATATGTTAGAATCGGTGTTGCAATATCAGACCCCTTGGGCATTTTCGCCCAAGGGGTCTGTGTGCTCAAAAATAAACCGGGCTGGCATGAAGAAGTTGCCACTTTCGTAAAAGAAAAGGGTGTAAGCACACTGCTCATTGGACTTCCCAAACGCACAGACGGCAAAGTTGGCGAAGCAGAGGAACACATGAGACGCCAAGCAGAAGAATTCAAGACCGTTCTACCGAATGTGGATGTAATTCTCTATGACGAACGTTTTACCACTGTCATAGCAAAACAAACCATGCTAGAAGCCGATATAAGCCGTGCCGGTAGAAAACAAAAAATAGACCAAGTAGCCGCAACCGTACTTCTACAAAGCTATTTGGATAGCAAAAAATAGAAGTAGAAATGAAAATAATACTAATATAGAAAATATTAAAGACAATAAAAGTCAAACGATTTTTTAACTTTCTAAAATTTGTAAATTAGATATTTTGGAGAAAAAACACATGACATTACCACCAGGAATTAAGCTGACACCAATGCTTGAGCAGTATGTGAAGTGGAAAGAAGCGTATCCAGACTGTCTTCTTTTTTTTCGCATGGGTGATTTTTACGAAATGTTTTTTGAGGATGCAAACATTGCAAGCAACGCATTAAACATTGCCCTCACAAGCCGCTCAAAAGACCCAGATACACGCATCCCCATGGCAGGTGTGCCGTACCATTCTGTGGATTCCTATCTTGCTCGCCTTGTAGAGCAAGGATATTCTGTTGCAATTTGTGAGCAGATGACAGAGCCAAATGGTAAGGACCTTGTGGAACGGCAAGTTATCCGTGTTATCACACCAGGAACATATCTTAGCGACAAGGAAGAAGATGAAGCTCGACTTGCTGCGATAGCTCGTGACGGTGATGGATATGCCATTGCACTGCTTGAAGTTTCCACAGGTGTGCTAAAAGCGGGGAGTTTTTCCTCTAACCGTGTGGCAGATTTCCTTTCATCCTTTGCACCAACGGAAATCTTGTGCAAAAAGGGCGACATCATAGACCAAAATATTATTCCTTTCTCTGTTAAAAACACAACTGAACGAGACAAACAAGACTTTAAGCCAGAAAATGCGACAATTTGGCTTTGTGATAAATTCAAGGTAGCAACTCTTGAGGTTATGGGGGTAGAGGACAGAAGTATGACCGCCTCTGTCTCTGCTGTTGCCTTGCGATACTTGGAAGAAACACAATGCAAAAGGCTTGACCTGGTAAAAACCATAACGCCCCTTATCCAAAAGGAAAACCTCATTATAGACAGGAGCACCTTTATAAACCTAGAGCTAATCACAAAATCCCCGACAAGCCTTTATACTCTTTTATGTCGTGCAAGAACTGCTATGGGAAAACGACTCTTAAAAGATTGGATTGCAAGTCCTCTGCAAGACCTTGACCAAATTACAGCTCGTCAAGACAAAATAGAAGAATTTACAACGAATATGGCTCTTACAAAACAGATAGAGGGGCTTCTTGCAAATTGCAGCGACATAGCTCGTGCCTTAACGCGAATAGAAATTCAAAACTTTTCGCCACAAGACCTTGCGAGTATCTCGCAAACCTTGCAATTTGTGCCTCAAATTTGCGAAACAATAAGAGAAACGCAACATATAAAAGAACTCTTGCCCTCATGCGACATTACGGAGCTAAAGAATTTGCTTGCAAGTGCAATCGCTGACGAAGTACCTCGCAACATAAAAGACACGGGAGTTATCCGTGAGGGTTATAGTGCTGAGCTTGATAGGCTTCGCAATTTTTCAAAGAATGCTTCTGATTGGCTAACAAATTTTGAGGAACGCGAAAAGGAACGCACAGGGCTTAAAATTCTAAAAGCACGTTACAACAAGGTAGCCGGATTTTATATAGAAATTCCAAAGGCTCAGGCAAAGTCTGCCCCAGCTGACTACATCAGGCGGCAAACACTTGTGAACGCTGAACGCTACATCACACCAGAGTTAAAACAATATGAAGAAGAGGTTTTGCAGGCAGAAAGCAAGATTTTAGCTCTTGAAATGAAAATATATGGTGAAGTTACAAAAGCTGTTTTACAAAATAGGGATGCAGTTCGAGCTATAGCAACTTTTTTAGCGGAGCTAGACACCCTCATGGGGCTTGCTCTTGTTGCAGAGGAACGCCACTATACACGCCCAAAACTTGATATGTCCTTTGATTTTGTCGTCAAGGGAGCAAGACACCCCATAATAGAGGCAACCTTGAAAAATTCTCGCTTCACACCAAACGACTTTAATTTTAGCGAATCAAGTGGCAGGCGAATTGCAATTCTCACAGGACCGAATATGGCAGGAAAATCAACCTACCTACGCAGTGCAGCTCTCATAACCGTTATGGCGCACATGGGAAGTTTTGTCCCAGCAGAGGATGCACACATTGGTTTAGTTGACAGAATATTCAGTCGCATAGGTGCGCATGATGAATTATCTCGTGGGCAAAGCACATTTATGGTTGAAATGGTAGAAACGGCAAACATCTTGCGGAACGCTACAGAGCGAAGCCTTGTTATTTTAGACGAAGTGGGACGTGGAACTTCCACCTACGACGGAATGGCTATTGCCTGGAGTGTGCTTGAATTTTTGCAAGGAGCAATGCAAGAAAAGCCCCGTGTGCTTTTTGCGACACACTACCATGAACTAACAGACCTTGCTCAGGTCTTGCCGGGAATAATTAACCTTTCCATGGCAATAGAAGAAACGAACGATGGCATTGTCTTTTTGCATAGAGTTGTTGAAGGGGCTGCAAACAGAAGCTATGGCATAGAGGTTGCACGGCTTGCCGGAGTGCCAAGCGTTGTGTTGAAACGTTCCGAAGAACTCTTGAAACATTTTGAGGAACAAAAGGAAGAAATTACTATTCCACAAAAGCAAGAGACAAAACAACAGATACAAATGTTTGACTCACGACAAGAGGCGATTCTGGAAGAACTTGCACATTCAGACCCCAACAACATGACACCGATGTCTGCTCTTGCACTAGTGGAAAAACTCAGGAAAAAAGCAAAAGAGATTTTGGAAAGTTAAAAATTTTTTGCCATAAAGAACATAAAGGTCATAGAGGCCGGCTACGCCAGCAAAAAACAAAAAGAAAAAGTAAAGTATGTTAAATGACAAACAGATTTGTTTTTTAGTCAAGGCGTACCCTTGACGGCTTTATGTTAGCCGCGAAGCGGCGCTTTATGGCTAATCTCTTTTTGATTAGAGGTTTGCTATGATTAAAAAATTAAAAGAAGATATTTCAACTCGTATTGCGGCAGGCGAGGTTATTGAGAGGCCTGTTTCTGTTGCAAAGGAGATGCTAGAAAATTCGCTAGATGCAGGAGCAAAAAGCGTAACCATCCGCACCCTTGACGGTGGCAAGTTGTCTTTTGTAATTGAAGACGACGGATGTGGTATGTCCTTTGATGAACTTCCTCTTGCCATTGAACGTTACGCTACAAGCAAAATAAACACATTGGATGACCTTGAAAACATCAGCACCCTTGGTTATAGGGGGGAAGCTCTCGCTTCTGTCGCTGCCATCAGCAAAATTGAAATCATAACTAGGCAGAAAAATGACGACGAGGGCTCTATCCTAAAAGCAACTGCAGGGCAAATTTCGCTCCATAAAAAAACTAGTGCCACAAAAGGCACTAGGATTCAAATTGATGATATGTTCTTCAATCTACCTGCAAGGCGAAAATTTTTGAAGACTGGCACGGCAGAACTCAGGCGAATTGCTTCTGTTGTAAATGACTATGCACTTTTGCATTATGACAAAACATTCCGACTTTACGAAGGCACAAAAAAAATACTGGAATATTTTCCAGTCAAAACCCAAGAAGAAGCTTTGTTACGTCGCATTGGCGAGGAAACAAAAATCTATTCTGCTGATTTTTCCTTTGCAAACGTAACTGTAAAAATGTGGTATAACCCCTTATCAGACTCCAAAAAGGTTGTAATAAACCTCTTTGTGCTTGGACGGCGCGTGCAGGATGCTGGAATTCGTGCTGCCATAACAACAGCTGGAGTGGGGAACGGTGAGTGGCTCGTTCTGGTTGAATGTAACCCACGGGATATAGATGTAAATGTCCACCCAACAAAAGAAGAAATTCGTTTCCGCAGAAGTGGTGATGTTTTTAAGACAGTTTACACCTGTGCAAAACATATCTTTGCGAGGCGACACGCAATGGAGGGACTTGGAGCAGCTGAAGAAGTTTCTCCAAAAATAGAGACACTGGCAAGCCAGATAGATACAAGCAGTCGTGACAAACAATTCTTTGTGTCAAACGCTCCAACAAATTATGATTATTCAAACATGGGCTGGCAAGCAACCCACAAGACAAAACCGCTTGACACACCACAAAACAAGGCAGAAGAAACAAAAAACTCTACAAGGTTTGAAAGTGAAGCCAGGCTGGAGCTTGAAGATAATAACACAAGCACAAATAAAAAATTCCTTGGACAACTTTCCAGCGGTTTTTTAGTTTTTGACTTCCCTCATAGCATGGCGATAATGGATCCCCACGCAGCTCATGAAAGAATTTTGTTTGAACAAATTTGTTCTGACTTCAAGGACGGAGTAAAAACTCAAAACCTCACTATCCCGCAGGTAATGCCAGAGGCAGTTGCAGCAAACGCAAAACTCTATGAGGCTGAACTTGCGCGACTTGGTTTTTTAACAAAGGGCGAAGCTATCGTTGCTGTACCTGTAATTCGTGGTAAAGGTCACATGTCGCCAGTTGAAATGCTTCGTAGTACCATTGCAGGAATAGAATCTGAACAGGACCCTACAAAAAGAGACCGTGAGGTGTGGTGGCGAATGGCACGTATGGCATGCCGCGATGCCGTAAAGCTTGGACAAAAATTTTTGGAAGAGGAAGCTCTTGAACTTCTCTCAAAATTAGAACAATGTGAAAACCCTTTTACATGCCCCCATGGGCGTCCGACCTTACTTATTTTTGAAGAGGAAAAATTACGAGGGTGGTTTGAAAGATAAAAACAAGATAACAAGGATAAAATTTTTAAAAATGAATGTATAAAAATCCTCTTTTTTTCTTAAAGGGAGCAAAATTTATTTCTACATTTTTGGTTTTCGTTTTATAATGAAAACGATTTATGAGTTCTGTCCAGGAGGAGAAAGATGGAAATTACACTTTTGCTATTATTTACCTTAGCCCTGTTTTATTGCATTTTTGCTGATTATTCAATAATTATTGCCCTACTCTTTGGCTTTGTGCTCTTCTTTAGTTATGGATTAATCAAAAAACATTCATTTTCTGAGATGCTTAACCTTACAAAAGAAGGACTAAAGAAATCTTGGAAAATTGCTGTTATAATGGGGCTTATAGGCTGTCTTGCTGCCATTTGGCGTGCAAGCGGTACTATTGCCTACATTGTTTTTTATGCCTCAAATGTTTGTATTCCATCTCTCATACTTCTTATGTCATTTTGGAGTTGTGCGGCAGTCGCCTTTTTGCTGGGAACTGCTATAGGAACATCAGCAACAATGGGAATTATTTGTATGACGCTTGCTGCAAGCATGCAAATTTCGCCTTTTCTTGTTGGTGGTGCAGTACTTTCAGGTTGCTACCTTGGTGATATTTGTTCACCGATTTCTTCCACTTTACTTTTAGTCACTGAGGTTACAAAGACTAGTCTTTTTACAAATATGAAAAATGTCATCAAGGCATCTTTTATTCCTTTTGTCATTGCTTCTATCCTGTATCTTGTCTTAGGACTCATTTCCAATGTTGTGGCATTTAACCCATCAACGGGTCAAATTTTTGCAGACAATTTCAATCTGTCTCACGTAACTATCTTGCCGATTGCATTTATGCTTTTGCTATCCTTCTTCCATTTTGAGGTTCGTAGGAGTCTTTCGGTTACTGTTTTGCTTGCAATAATAATAGCTGTTTTTTGGCAGGGTGTTAGTATATGGAGAATCCCCGGAATTTTAATCTTTGGTTTCACTCCGGAAAATGCTGAGCTTGCGCAGGTTATAGGTGGCGGTGGTCTTGTTTCCATGTTACGGATTATATGCATAATTGTCATTGTCTCATGCTTTTCCGCATTTTTTGAGGGAACAGGCTTTTTAAACAAGATAGAAAAAATTGTGCAGAATATGAGCCAGACAGCAAACAGCTTCCCCACAACATTATTAGTTGCTCTTTTCTCTAGTATTATTTCTTGCAATACTACCTTCTGTATTATGTTAACTAGTCAGCTTTGCGATGCAAATTATGAAGATAAATCTGCTTTGGCACTAGATTTGGAGAACTCTGCAGCAGCAATTTCCCCTCTTATTCCTTGGTCTGTCTCATGCGCCTTACCCTTGAAAACCATTGGTGCTCCTAAGGTAAGCATTATTTTTGCTGTTTATCTCATAACAGTTCCTATATATAATTTAATTCGTGCAAAGACACGAAAAAACAACAAGGAAATAGAAATGGGATAAATTAGAGTTTTTGGTGTTATTTTTACTTTTTCTTACAATTTCCGTACAATTTCTAATTTTTTGCTTGACAAGTAGAAAAAAAGGTGTACAAACACGCATACTATACTGTGAGTGTGTGCTCACAAATTACATTGGAGGTGCTTCGAGTTGACGAAAGTAGATCTCGTTAATGCTGTGGCAAAGGGAGTTGAAGGTCTCACAAAGAAGAAGCTTGCAGCTGTGATAGACACAGTTTTTGCTGATATCTTTGATTCTTTGAAAAAGGGTGAAAAAGTTCAATTGGTTGGCTTTGGTACGTTTGATGTGCAGACAAGAGCTGCACGTAAGGGACGTAATCCACAGAGACCAAATGAGGTTATTGATATCCCAGCAAAGAAGGTTCCTGTCTTCCGTGCGGGCAAACACTTAAAAGACGCAGTTAATCACTAAACTGCTTAAGAGATGCTATGTTTATTTAGCGTCTCTTTTTTGTTTATTTTGGATTTTGTTCGATTTTGCTATGGACGGTAAAACAAAAAACAACAAGCGGTACTGATTCAATTTAGCACCGCTTGTTGTTTTTTGTTTGTTATGTTTTTTAGAAATTAAAAGTATCTCTTAAGCAAACCTTCTAATGCTCTTCCGTGACGTGCTTCGTCACGTGCCATTTCGTGGACTGTGTCGTGGATTGCGTCGAGATTATATTTCTTTGCAACCTTTGCGAGTTCAAACTTGCCTGCTGTTGCACCATATTCGCAACTTACTCTCCAAGCGAGATTCTTCTTTGTATCGCTTGTCATGTTTGGTTCAAGTTCACTACCCAGGAGTTCTGCAAATTTTGCTGCATGCTCTGCTTCTTCGTGGGCTGCCTTTTCCCAGTATAAACCGATTTCTGGGTAGCCAGCTCTATGCGCAATGCGAGCCATGCAAAGATACATTCCTACTTCGCTGCACTCTCCATGGAAATTTGCCTTGAGCTGATCAACAATCCATTTTTTTTCTTCTTCTGTTGGAACAGAATCAAGATTCATACCAACACCAAAAACATGCTCTGCAGCTAATGGTGCTGCTTCATCCATTGCCTTAAATTTGGAGCCTGGAACTTTACACTGTGGGCAGACAAAATCTGCAGGCATGGAATCTCCTTCATAAACATATCCGCAAACTGGACATACAAATTTCATTGTTCTCCTCCTTGGATTTATTGAATTTATTAAAGTTATGTTACTAAAATTTTTTGCTTTGTCAAGACACAAACTTTTCAAATAGTGTATAATAGCGCTTCATTCTGCTGTCATTACCCAGGAGGAATATTATATGACACAAAAGATTAAATCCTTTTGTTCTTTGTTTTTAATTTTTGTTCTTTGTTTTTGTTTTGTTGGTTTAAATTCAAGCGAGGTTTTGGCAAAGGACAATAAATCTGATTATGATGTTGTGGTTGTGGGTGCTGGACTCTCCGGAGTTAGTGCCGCAATTTCTGCTGCTCGCCGAGGTATGAGAGTGCTTGTGGTTGAAGACACAGAAGTTGTCGGAGGGCAAGCCGTGGCTTCTGCAGTTTCAACAATGGATGATATGCGAGCGACAAGGCACGGGATTTATGTTGAGTTTCTGAATAAGGCAACCAATTATTACAGAAACTCTCAGACACCGGTAAACATTTGCCTTTGGTCCAATACCTCTTTTGCATTCGAGCCTAAAATTATTGACAAAATTTTGCGTGAGATGATGGCAGAAACGGGAAAAATTACTCTTGTTAATGGCGCAAGGGTTTTATCTGCTGAAGTAAAGGATAATACTGTAACCTCAATAAATATTATTCAAGGAGGAAAGCAGACTTCTGTTGCCGCAAAGATTTTTATCGATGCTACAGAGTGTGGAGATTTTATCCCTCTTACTGGGGCAAGATACAGGGTGGGCAATGGAATTTTTCCAAGTATAAGTGAGGATTCCATTATCCAAGATATAACCTATGTTGCAGTTTTGAAAAAATATGGCGATGACATGCCAAAGGAACTCTTTCTTGAAACAAAGCCACCTCATTATGACGAATATGTTTCTGAATTCCGTGATATGGTGGTAAAAGAAGACGACCTTTCTTTGGGAACCATTCCTTTAAGTGTTGAAACTCTGGTGGCATACCGAGCCTTGCCGAATGAAGAAGACCTTGACAGAAGTAAAGTTGACGGTTGGGATAGTAGCACGTGGAAGTATATTTCTCGCACATATCTAAATTGGGCAAATGACTGGCCTGGTGAAAAAAAAGGCGGACATGTCACAGACACAAACAAGGAGGCACTTTCTCTTTCTGCCAAATTTTTAACGGATATAGTTTATCGAAAAAAAGAGTCAAGAGCGGCTCTAATCAAGACACTTTGCTTTATTTATTACATGCAACATGAGTTAGGGCTGGAAAACTGGGCTATTGATACCACGCAAAACTTTGGCAAAAACGTTGCTTGTGACCTTGAAAATTGGAGTGATTTGCCACCAGAATTTTTGCCAACAGTACGGTTTTTCCCGCCAAAACCTTATGTCCGTGAATCAAAGCGTATAATTGGTTGTTACACAATGTCCTCAAAAGATGTTCGCCGAGACGACGAGTTGAAAAGGACACTTTCTTCTAATAGAGAGGCTATAGCCCTTGGAGAATATCCGACAGATATTCATGGGAAGTGGAATCCATCACATCATGAAGCGGATTTGCTCGATGCCCCTGAGGACTTTGTTAAACCTATTGTTTGGGAGGCACGGTTATTTCAAGTGCCAATGGGCTCTCTTATTCCAGAAAAAATTGATGGGCTATTAGCGGCCGAAAAAAATATTGCAGTTTCTCGCTTTGTTAACGGTGCTATTCGCCTACACCCGATAGTGTTTCACACAGGAGAAGCTGCTGGTGTTTTAGCGAGCATGGCGATAAAATTAAATGTGCCAGCAAGACGAGTTCCCACAATTTTTGTTCAATCAAAATTGCTTGAAAGTTGGTCTAACATTTCTATTTGGCGATTGAAGGATGTCTGGGCTGCAAAACCATACTACAAGGAAATTTCTATCGCCCTTATTTACAATATGATGAACCCTGTGACGGAGCGAAGGTTCTACCCCGAGGCTCCTGTTAGTTGGCAGGAATTTTGCGACACGATTGCTTCTGTGCTGAATATAAAATTTGATATAAATTTAACAGAAGAAGAGACAAATTCTGTTGTTTCAAAGCAGGAAGCAAACCGTTTTTTGCTTGAAGAGTCCTCTACCCACACAATTTTGAAAGCGGTAAGGTCCCTGCCTGACACGGAAAAGCCTCTACAGCGACAGGATTTGGCTTGTTTTATTTATGATCTACTATTAGCTCAAGCAGAAAAATCTTCTGGCTTGACCTACCCTAGAAAAAAATTACCCTTGTTATTACCATTATCAAAATAGGAGATGATTTTTATGTTCCGTAAATCATTTGTTAATTTTGTTTGTTACTTACTGCTCATTATTTTTTTACTTGTATCTTTTCCTCTTTATCCTGCCAGCGCAAAGCCAAAGCGTGTGAAAACGTCAAAGATATCATTTGAAGGTATACCAACACACGAGTATGATGTTGTGGTTGTGGGTGCAGGGCTTTCTGGTGTTAGTGCCGCAATTTCTGCAGCTCGGCTTGGCATGAGGGTGCTTGTTGTTGAGGATTCAGATGTTGTTGGTGGGCAGGCCGCGGCTTCTGCGGTTTCTACCATGGATGACATGGGAAAAACACGGTGTGGAATTTACAAAGAATTTTTAAATCGAGCTAGTGCGTATTATGCGGCATCAAATACGGCTGTTGGTATTTGTCTTTGGGGGGGGAATACATTTGCCTTTGAGCCCAAAATAATAGACAAAACTTTACGGGACATGATGACAGAAACTGGCAAGATTACTCTTTTGTCGGGGACACAGGTGTTATCTGCACAGGTAATAAAGGATAAACTAGCCTCCATTGTCATAGCAAAGGATGGAGTGCACAGGCAAATAAATGCAAAGGTCTTTATAGATGCAACGGAAACGGGGGATTTTATTTCCTTAACGGGTGCAAGATACAGGGTTGGAAATGGTATTTTTTCAAATATGAACGATACATCAATTATCCAAGATATTACGTATGTTGCTGTAGTAAAAAAATACAGAGGAGGTTTGCCGGAAGAATTTTTCCTTAAGACAAAGCCCCCTCATTATGATGAATATGTAAAGGAATTTAGGGCAAAGGTTACAGAAAAAGGAAGCGGAGAAAGTGGACAGCTTCCTTTCGATGTCCTCCAGCACAATGCATACCGTGCCTTACCGGATGAAGAGTCTCCTTTTAGGGAAAAAATAAGGGGAGGAAATAGGGCAACATGGCAATACATTTCGCACACCGGGATAAATATGGCAAACGACTGGCCGGGAAATACAACAAATCAAAACAATAATTCTGTAGATGCTCCTGGGCTTTCTGTGCGGTATCTGACAGACGCTGCTTATCGCTTAGAAACAAACAGATCTGCCATGATAAAGACGCTATGCTTCATTTATTACATGCAACATGAGTTAGGGTGTGATTCCTGGGGAATTGATAACACGCAAAACTTTGGTAGAAATGTTTCTTGTGATCTTGAACACTGGCACTCTTTACCAAAAGAATTTTTACCAACAGTAAGATTTTTCCCACCAAAACCCTATGTTCGTGAATCAAAACGCATTGTTGGTGTTGAAACCATGTCTTCAAAGGATGTCCGTCGCGATCCACAATTTAAGAGGGTTCTTTTTTACAACAAGGGAGCTGTGGCAGTCGGAGAATACCCTGCTGATTTGCATGGAAATTGGGATGTAACAAAACTAGAAGAAGATTTGCTAGATAAGAAAGAGGATTTTGGTGGCGTTTCCTCTTGGGAGGCGAAGCTCTTTCAAATACCTATGAAAGCCCTTATTCCAGAAAAAATAAACGGACTTCTTGCTGCGGAAAAAAATATATCTGCTTCCCGTCTGGTTAATGGTGCTATCCGTCTGCATCCCGTTGCTTTTCACACTGGACAGGCAGCTGGGACCTTGGCAGCTATAGCAATAAAGCAAGGAAAAGAACCGCGAGATGTCAACCCGTTGTTTGTGCAGTCCACCTTGTTGGATAACGGATGCGGTTTGTCTGTTCATCAATTTAAGGATATCTTTCCTGAATCCAAGCACTGGAAAGAAATCAATATAGCCCTGTTGTATGAATACATGCTAAACCATTCTGAAAAGGCTTTTTACTGCAACAAGCCTGTTATGTGGAGCACATTTCTTATAACAGTTGATTCTCTTGCAGGCAAAAAGTTCGCCAGCTTTATAACAGACGTAAGTTTGGAAACAACCACGCCAATTACAAAAGCAGAGGTTAATCAGTTTTTTGCACAGCATAAAAAAGATAGCAAAAATTTCAAATACTTTATTCCTTTTAATGCGGGGGAAGCAGAAAGTGAATTGACGCGTGAGGAGCTTGCCTGTATTGTCTATAATATCGTTATGAATGATGCTCTTGAGAAGGAAGGTCAGGCAAAAGGTAAAAAGTGAGAATTGCGGCGTTTTCCCTTATAAAATGAATTAAGAAAACTTTGACCAAATGCGCTGCTGCGCTGCGGAGGCGCAGCAGCGCAGCTAACATAAAAACCTTTTTAGCCATAAACGCTAACGCCTAGGGTATTGTCTAACATAAGTAATGAACTGTCACTCTCCTAGCATAAGAAAGAAACAAGACTTAGCAAAATAGCTTGCTAAGTCTTGTTTCTTTTTCCTTTATGTTAGTCGTGCTGCCTTGACGACTCATCATTTGCAAGAAGCAAAGTGACGAAGCAAAGACCCCAAACAGCAGTGCAAGGACTGCCCCAAAAGCACAAACCCCAAAGGGGTGTAGTGCGATTGGCTGGCAGCATTTGTAATGTTAGCTGCACTGCAGTGCTCATGGCTAAAGCAAAATAAGTCAAGCGATTACGGTTTATAAATGAGCAATAAATGTTTGACCTATATTTTCCATTCTTCTCCCCCGAGCCGAGACAAGTAAAAAGAATTGACACCTTGCATAAATATGCTATAATTCTCGTTTGCATAATGCCTAACTGTCGGCTTATGCAAATATTGGAGGTTGTAATCAATGCAAAACACAAGAGCACAAAGCAAAACACCGCCGAGTGGCCGCGCTTATATGAAGCGTCGCAATTTTGGCACAGCTCAAAGGCAAATGCCTTTGCCGAGCCTTGTTGAGGTTCAGCAGAACAGCTATGATTGGTTCTTTCAGGATAAAGTCCCTACAGATGAGAGAGTTTGTCAGGGATTGCAGGAATTATTTTTGGACATGTTTCCAATTTCCAGTCCAGATGGAACCTATTCCCTTGAGTTTGTAAAGTATCATATTGATGACAAGCCTTCGATCAGTCAAGAAGAAGCAAGGGAGAAGGACCGTACATGGTCGAGACGCCTCAAAGCGACATTCAGACTGGTTAATGTGCATTCACCAAAGGAAATTCAGGAAGAAGAATTATTTGTTAGCGATATCCCATGTATGACGGCTCGTGGAACCTTCATTATAAATGGTTCAGAGCGTGTTATCGTTAATCAGTTATCAAGAAGTGCGGGAGTATATTTTTCCGCTGATCTCTCCACTCCTGGGTCAGAAACCTATACTGCAAAGCTCATTCCAGAGCGTGGTGCCTGGATTGAATTTGACCTGACTTCGAGTGGAGCCATTATGATCAAAATTGACACAAAAAAGAAAATCCCGGTTACCGTATTATTGCGTGTGCTGGGAGTTGAAAGCACAGAAGAGCTATTAAAGCTCTTTGGTGGTGAGGTTGTTACTCGTGAGCTTAATGAGGACATTATAGGTTCTCTCATAGCAGAAGAAATTCTGGGGATTGATGAAACACCAGATATCAATAAATACACGAGAATTTCGAGAGAAATTTTTGATGTTCTAACGAAACATGGCAGAACAAATGTACAAGTTTATGATATTCCAAGCCCAATCGCAGCAACCCTTGAGGCAGACAAAACAACGACAATTGACGAAGCAAAAATTGAGCTTTTCCGCCGACTTCGTCCAAACGAACCACACAGAATTGAAAACGCAAGAAACTATATAGATGGTTTCTTCTTTGACAAGGACAGATATAACTTAGGCAGAGTTGGTCGCTATAAGTTGAATCGCCGTCTAGGCATGGATTTGCCAGATTCTATGCGTTCTCTGACCGTAAAAGATGTTTGTGTAATATTAAGTAAGTTGTTTGATTTACGTGATGGTATGGAAACAATGGATGACATCGACCATCTTGGTAATCGTCGTGTTCGTGCTGTTGGTGAACTTCTTTATCAGCAACTTCGTGTGGGTTTCGTAAAGATGCAGCGCACTGCTATAGACCGTTGGACGACGTCTGCTGCAAATCATGCAGACTATAGACCAAGCACCTTTATAACAGTTCGTCCAATTACGACGGCGTTGCGTGAGTTTTTTAACTCGAGCCAACTTTCACAGTTTATGGATCAGACTAACCCACTAGCGGAATTGACACACAGACGTCGTCTCTCGGCTTTGGGTCCTGGTGGACTTTCTCGTGAGAGAGCTGGCTTTGAAGCTCGTGACGTTCACCATACGCACTATGCTCGAGTTTGTCCAATAGAAACACCAGAAGGTCCAAACATTGGACTTGTTACTTCTCTTGCAAGTTATGCAAAGTTGAACGATTATGGTTTTCTTGTTACCCCAAGGCGTAAGGTTGAAAATGGATATCTAACGACACAGATTGATTATCTTTCTGCAGATGAGGAAGATAACTTCTATGTCGGTCGTGCTGATCTCCCAATGACAGAAGATGGTAAAGTTTTGCCTTCACCAACAGGAAAAATCTATGCACGTCGTGGTGATAACACAATAGAAATCTTTCCAGAAGAACTTGATTATATTGATGTTGCCCCAAAGCAGATAGTTTCTGTTTCCACATCACTCATACCATTCCTTGAGCATGACGACGCAAATCGTGCCCTTATGGGCTCTAACATGCAGCGTCAGGGTGTGCCTCTTGTATTCCCAGATTCTCCAATGGTTGGAACTGGTGTTGAGCATAAATTGGCTCACGACTCTGGTTCTTGTGTCGTTTCGGTTGATGGTGGCATTGTCAAATATGTTGATGCTAACAGAATTGAAGTCGAAGAAGATAGCGGTGAAACAAGAGTCTACAAAATGCTTAAATTTAGCAGATCTAACCAAGGAACGCTTGTTCACCAGCGCCCGCTTGTTTATCACGGTCAGCGTATTGAGGCAGACGAAGTTATAGCTGACGGTCAGGCCTGTGATGAAGGTGAGCTCGCACTTGGGAGAAATGTGCTTGTTGCGTTCGTTTCATGGGAAGGATATAACTTTGAAGATGCTATTCTTCTTTCACGCAGACTTGTGAAAGAAGATTTCTACACATCAATTCATATTCAAGAGTATCAGACGGATATTCGTAGTATCACAAAACTAGGAAATGAAGAATTCACGCGTGACATTCCAAACGTTGGACAAGATATGTTACAAAATCTTGATGTTGACGGTATCGTTCGCATTGGTGCTGTTGTTGGTCCTGGCGATATTTTAGTTGGTAAAGTCACGCCAAAAGGCGAAAGTGACGAAACACCAGAAGAGAAATTGCTGCGTGCCATCTTTGGTGAAAAGGCAAAAGATGTGCGTGATACAAGTCTTCGTGTTCCACATGGTGAAGGTGGAACAGTCGTTTCAATTCGCCGTCAGACAAAAAAAGACACCCCAGAACTTGAAGCAGGTGTACTTGAAAGAGTAAAGGTTTATGTTGCCCAGTTCAGAAAAATAACAGAAGGCGACAAAATGGCAGGTCGCCACGGAAACAAGGGTGTTGTTTCTCGTATTATGGCTGAAGAGGATATGCCTTATTTGTCTGATGGAACGCCTGTTGATGTTGTTTTGAACCCACTAGGAGTTCCTTCTCGAATGAACCTTGGACAGGTTTTGGAAACAATGCTAGGTTTTGTAGCTTTAAACCGTGGCTACAAGGTATCAACTCCTGTCTTTGACTCAGCGCAGGAAAAAGATATCCTTGACGATATAAAGTGGATAAAAGAGACTCGCTTTAACCACAAGGAAGTTTGGCGTGGTACACATAGAATTGCTGTCCTAAATGAAAATGAAGGCAAGGAAGCCTTGGAAAGATATAGTAAAGACCCACGTTACACAATAGTGGATGAAATGAGAGATGACTGCAAGTTAACGATCTACGATGGTAGAACGGGTGAGCCTATGGCAAACCAAGTTATGGTTGGTGTTATGTATATGCTCAAACTGAATCACCTTGTCGATGACAAAATGCACGCACGCTCCATTGGACCGTATAGTCTTATTACGCAGCAGCCACTTGGCGGCAAAACGCAATTCGGTGGTCAGCGTTTTGGAGAAATGGAAGTTTGGGCTTTGGAAGGCTACGGTGCATCACATGTCTTGCAGGAGATGCTTACAATTAAATCTGACGATATTCGTGGTCGTCTCAAGACCTACGAGAAAATTGTTAAGGGTGAAAATCTGTCGACGCCTGGTGTTCCAGAAAGCTTCCGTGTCCTTATCAAAGAATTGCAAGGACTTGCACTTGATGTGGATGTTCAGTTTGCTGATGGTTCATTTGGTCCATTACAAACTGCAACAGAAGAAGAAAGACTTCTCCTTGAACTTGAGTTAAAGAAAAAGGCAGCACAAGAGGCACAAGAGGGTGCTTTTGGAGAAGACTCATCTTCTAGTGAGAAGGAAGAAGGACTCGATGAGATCGATCCAGAATTTGCTGAGGCCTTGCAAGAAGAAGCAAATTTGGATGCTGATTCTGACGACACTCAGGTAGTTACAGAAGAAACAGCAATGAGCGTGGATACAACTACAGAGGAGGGGAACTAATTATGTTGCAAAACGAAATGGGAATATCGCGCAATAACATTAGAGGGCTCAGGATAAGACTTTCCTCTCCAGATCAGATTTATAAACAATCTGGTGGAATTGAGCCAAGCTGGGAAGCAAGAAAAGAAAAAAGAAAAAGAGACGAATGGTTAAGAGCTTCTGGTAATGAGAGAGGACTATCACAAGATAGAGGTGAAGTAAAAAAGCCGGAAACAATCAACTATCGTTCCTTAAAACCTGAGATAGATGGACTTTTTTGTGAAAGAATATTTGGACCTACCAAAAATTATGAATGTGCATGTGGTAAGTACAAGAGAGCAAGTGCGTATGGCGGTAAGCTTCCTGAAGTTGATGTCTGCGATGTTTGTGGTGTACCAATAGCTGACAGCAGGGTTCGTCGTGAAAGAATGGGACGTATAGAGCTTAATGCTCCTGTTGCTCACATTTGGTATTTAAGAGGCATTCCTTCACGTCTCAGCTTGCTTCTCGGTACAACTGCAAAAGAGTTGGAGCGTGTTATCTATTTTGCACCTGATCGTAGAAGGGATAGGGTTTACCGTGTTACCAAACAAGGTAGAGGACACAGGATGGTTGGAGAAAACCTTTCTGCAAGCGAAGAAAAAATTCGCCGTTTTTATGACCCAACATTTGAAGCCGAAGAACTGTGGCAGGTTGTCTTTGTTGATGAATTTCCGGAACAAGAAGGTGCCATAATCACAGAGCAGAGGTATCAAGAGTTAAACCTTCGCTTTGGACATGCTGAATTTGAAGCAGAGCCACTCTTTGAACTAGCGGAAGTCACAGGAAGTGACGCTCTTGTTGTAGAAAGTGACGTTAATGGAAGAGAGGCATCACGTGCAAAACGTGATAAGGAAGTGCTCTATAAAGTTACGAGGGTGGATTCACTACCATTCAAAAAAGGTGACCTTATTACGTCTAGCGATTATGATAACTATAGTCGGAGGTTTGTTAACAGGTTCCAGGCTATAGAAGAAGCCCAGGTTATAGAAGAGCCATGTTATATCATAATAAAGCATGGCAACTCATGCTTCCAGGACTACGAAATTATTGCAGAAAGTCTTAGCGATGCGTGCCTTGATTATGATCCTGATTTCAAAGTTGGCATTGGTGGAGAGGCAGTCCGTGAAATTTTGGAAAACATCAACATCTCTGAGCTAGTTATCCGTCTCAGAGAAGAAGTTTCAGAAACCGCGGGACAGAAAAAGCGCAAGCTGGTAAAAAGATTACAGGTGGTTACAGATTTTGACCAGTCTGATTCGCGTCCGGAGTGGATGATAATGGAAGTTTTGCCCGTTATTCCACCAGATCTTAGGCCAATGGTGCAGCTTGATGGTGGTCGCTTTGCAACAAGTGACATGAATGAGTTGTATCGCCGCGTTATAAACAGAAACAATCGTTTGGAGAGATTAAAATATTCACCAGCTCCAGAAATAATGATTAGAAACGAGAAGCGTATGCTTCAAGAGGCAGTGGACGCCCTTATTGATAACGGCAGAAGAAGCAGAGTCGTTATGGGAACTGGCAACCGACCTTTGAAAAGCCTTACAGATTTACTGCGTGGTAAAAAGGGTCGTTTCCGTCAAAACCTTCTTGGTAAACGTGTTGACTACTCTGGACGCTCAGTTATTATCATTGGACCACACCTTAAAATTTACCAGTGTGGTCTTCCAAAACAGATGGCACTTGAACTTTTCAAGCCATTTGTTATAAATAAACTTGTCTATGGTCCAAACCCAATTGCGCCAAATGTTAAGAGTGCAAAGCACATCATTGATAAGGGCGAAAGCCAAGTTTGGGCAATCTTAGAAGAAATAGTCAAGGATCATCCAGTTATGTTGAACCGTGCCCCGACACTTCATAGACTTGGTATCCAGGCATTTGAACCTGTGTTGATTGAAGGCAAAGCTATGAGACTTCACCCACTCGTCTGCACAGCATTTAATGCAGACTTCGATGGTGACCAAATGGCTATCCACGTCCCTCTTTCTATTGAAGCACAGACAGAAGCACGAGTTCTTATGCTTTCTTCAAACAATCTTTTATCTCCAGCAAGTGGTAAGCCAATTACTACACCAACACAGGACATTATTTTGGGTTCATACTTCTTGACCACAATGGATGATACAGTGCACGGCGCAAGACGTGTTGAAGATGATACAAACACACTTGAAAAGCTTGTGTTTTCAAGTGCGGAGGATGCTCTTGCTGCCTTTGATCATGAGATAATTGCAATACAGGAACCTATTTATTTGAGAAAAGAACCAACATGGGAATGTGAAACAGTTACAGAAGTGAATGGTCATTCCGTTGCTCCTGATAAATGGATTTTGACAACTGTTGGTCGTGTCATCTTTAATGAGGCTCTCCATGAGAACTTCCGTTTTAAAAATATGCAAATTGGAAAGAAGCAAATGGGAGCTCTCTTGGACGAAGCATATGACAAGGTCGGACAAACCGGTATGGTTGAAATGCTCGACGCTTTGAAGACCCTGGGCTATCATTGGTCCACTGTCAGCGGTGTTTCCCTTGGCGTTGGTGACATTATAATTCCGGAAGCAAAACAAGAAATTCTTTCTAAGACACTTGTAGAAGAAGAACAACTTTCTAACCATTATGATATGGGTATCATGACAGAAAATGAATATATGAGACAGAAAGATATTCTTTGGGCTGATGCCGGTAAGAAGATTTCTGATGCCATCATAAATAATCCTGACATGTCCAGCAATAATGCTCTTCGCATAATGGTCGACTCCGGTGCTCGTGGTAGTGCTGGTCAGATTGCACAGATGGCAGGTATTCGTGGACTTATGGCAGACCCATCCGGTAAAATTATTCGCTACCCTATCACGGCAAACTTCAAAGAGGGGCTTAACACGCTTGAATACTTTATCTCAACCCACGGTGCTCGAAAAGGGCTTGCTGATACTGCTCTTAGAACGGCAAAATCCGGTTATCTTACAAGGCGTTTGGTTGATGTTGCACAGGATCTTATCATTACTGAGGAAGATTGCGATACAATGAATGGAGTCGAAATTAAGCCTCTTACACAGCAGGATGGAAAGATAGTTATTCCGCTTTCTGAGCGTATAACAGGGCGTATTAGTGCCCACGATGTCTTACATCCAAACGGAGAGGGACTTATCCTTACGAGGAATGAAGAAATTTCTTCTGCTAAGGCAAAGGAAGTTGAGGCTGCAGGAGTCGATTCTGTTTGGGTGCGCAGTCCATTGACCTGTGCTTGCAAGAATGGAATTTGTCGTGCGTGCTATGGCAGAGACCTTGCCACACGTAAGCGCGTAGCAAAAGGCGAGGCGGTTGGTGTTGTTGCAGCACAGTCAATTGGTGAGCCAGGTACACAGCTTACAATGAGAACCTTCCACACTGGAGGAGTTCGTCAGTTTACTGGTGAAGATATAACACAGGGTTTGCCACGTATCGAACAACTTTTTGAAGTTAGAGTTCCGAAGAAGGTTGCGTTTATCGCACCAGATACAGGTATCGTGACTGATATTAAGGAAACTGATGGTGGAAAGCGTAGACTTGTTGTAGAAGTTACAGCAGAGGATGGTTCAACATCAAAAGTTGAGTACAAGCTCGTTTCATCACAGAACTTATTAGCAGAAATTGTTCCTGGCGTAAAGATAACAAAAGGACAGGTGTTGACAGAGGGATACAAGAGTCCGCAGCAGGTCTTGGATGTTCTTGGACTTGAAGAAGTTCAGCACTACTTGCTTGATAGCATTCAAGAAGTCTATCGTTCACAAGGTGTTTCTATTAACGACAAACACGTTGAAACAATTCTCCGTAAAGTTGCTCCTGTGAACAGAGTCCGTGTTATAAATGAAGGTGACAGCCACTTTGTTGCTGGTGAACTTGCATGGAAAGATGTAGTTGAAGAGGAGTGTGCTCTTCTTGACAAAAAGAATGAAGACACCTTGGCTGAGACAAATAAGTTCCTTGCACAATTCAAATCCGTTAAAAATAACGATAAGGGCAATGACTTTGCTGTTACGGATGAAAACTTGCCATTTGTCTTAAAAGTTGAAAATGAGATTTCTGATCTTATTGCTGAAGATGAGAAGGGGCTTGTTGATATTACTGTCGGTAGTGGTAGATTCCGTGTTAAATGTGAGGGCTCTCTCTTGACTGAAGATTGTAAGCTTGGTGATACGGTTCTTCCTGCTGGAACAATATTGAATGCAACTAATCTTTATGAGATTACCAAGAATGGTCCTCAGGTCATATCGCTCTTTGATAACGTGAAACTTATGCGTTGTAAGGATGTAAAATATGTTGCTGAAGACGTAGAGATTGATGACAAGGTGGTTATAAAAAAAGATTCCCTTGTCACGGACTCTGTAATTAAAACGGTTAAGTCGAAGGGACTTCCGAGCTTGAGACTTTGGAAAGTTACGGAAACACTCAACCTAACAAAAGGTATCGATCATGTAATGATAGAGTATTACTTCGGCAAAAAGATAGAGAATGCTATGAATTCTAACTATGAATATATTGAAGATTGTCCCCAGGCATTCAATGCTAAGTTAATTTCAGACCTAAAAGAAGGTCGTATCCTTGGTATAACGACATCAGATGGCGAAGTTGTCTCAAAAGAGAGCATCATCAGGAGATTCTTGAAGGATAGAGCTTATGGTAAAGTTTTGCTTAATGGCTTTACTACCATTCAGGGAGAAGAAATTAAAGCGGGCGCTGAATTAAATGATGATGTTATAGACGAAATTGCGAAAGCTTGCCCAGATACCATAACAGTAAGGGCAGCATCTTCACAGTCTGAGAAATTTGAATTTATGTCACGCGTTTCTTTCCTTCGTCGCCTTATGGAAAAACCAGAGAGTACCCCAGTGGTGCTCGGTGTTACAAAAGCAGCTCTCGCAACAGAAAGCTTCCTTTCTGCTGCTTCCTTCCAACAGACGGCACAAGTTCTGGCGGGTGGAGCTGTCCGTGGAGACATAGACCACTTACAGGGACTAAAGGAAAATGTTATTACAGGTCTTCTTATTCCGGCAGGAACTGGAATTGCTCGTAATTTTGACATTAAGGTGGAGGAAAAAACGGAAGAAAAAACGGAGCCTGTTGATATAGAAGCAAATAATTAAGGATAATTAACCTTAAGGCAAAAAGGGAATGGCTACACCCATTCCCCTTTTTTATATGACACGCACATAGAGGAAGCATATCAACGGCACTTATATTTGGTGCTCTACATCTAAGGCATATAATCTTAGTTCTGTCTCGAAAATATGCATTTATTAAAAAAAATTGCCAGTGTTAAGATATCTTACTTGACACAAAAGAAAAAAAGTGTATAATGCTCTTTTGTGTAAAGGAGATAATGATAAATGGCGAGGGAAGAAAAATACTTTGAACGCCGTGTTCTGGATGGAATGCTCTTTGATGCATGGCAGGCAAGTCTTACGGAAAAACAAAAAGTAGCTTGCGGACTTGTGTTTGAACAGGACATGTCTCTTTCAGAGGCATCGGCAGAGTTAGGTGTATCTCGTCAGGCTGTGCATGATCTTATTAATGCTGCGAGAAAAAAAATGCAGCGTTTTGAGGAATATGCCGATAGAGTTGGTATTGACAGAAAGCTCAAACAGATAGAAAGGCTAATAGAAAAATTTAAATTTTCCCTTCCTCCCGATTTCTATGCACAAATAAAGGAACTTCTGAAAGAGGATAAACAACAGAGTGTTTGATTCATTAAAAACAAGGTTAGAAACCGTATTCAAAGCCCTTTCCTCTCACGGAAAATTAACAGAAGAGGATATTGATTCTGCACTTCGGGAAGTGCGAAGAGCTTTACTAGAGGCAGATGTAAATTTGGCTGTTGTTAGGACTGTAACGGCCAACATAAAACAGCAAGCACAGGATAGACAGGTGGTAGCATCTGTTACTCCTTCTCAGCTTATATATACAATTGTTTATGAAGAGCTTATTCGTCTTATGGGAGGCGAGGTTGCCTCCTTAAATATCTCTTCTACCCCACCAACCGTTTTTATGATGGTTGGACTTCAAGGTTCGGGAAAAACAACAACCGCAGTAAAAATAGCCAAAAAGATGTCTTCTAGTCATAAACCTCTAGTTGTTGCCTGTGACCTACAACGCCCAGCAGCAGTTGAACAGCTTAAGGTTCTTGCAAAAAGCCAAGGGGTTGAGTTCTTTGGTCCAGGTGAAGGGCTGAATGATCCAATTGCAGTTGCAAAGGCGTCTTTTGATTATGCAGCTTCACGCCTGTGCGATATGATTATCTTAGACACTGCTGGAAGACTTCAGCTTGATGAAGTTCTCATGAAGCAAGTAGAGGATATGAAGCGTGCGACCAACCCACATGAAGTCTTGCTTGTCGTGGATTCAATGGTTGGTCAAGAAGCTGTGAATGTTGCGAAAGCATTCCATGAAGCATTGAATCTTACGGGAGTTGTTCTTACAAAACTTGATGGTGATTCTCGTGGGGGTGCGGCGCTTTCTGTAAGAGAGGCTGCAAATGTTCCAATAAAATTTGCCGGTTGCGGTGAGCATACGGAAGACCTTGAGCTTTTTGATGCTAAGAGGATGGCATCTCGCATCATGGGGATGGGAGATATGCAAGGGCTTTTTGAGCGGGTTCAGGCTGCTACGGATGAGGCAGCAATGGATCGTGTAGCGGATAATATGTTAAAAAACCGTTTTACGATGGAAGATATGCTTACACAGCTACAACAGATTCAGCGCCTCGGTCCCTTGGAGAACATCCTTGAGATGCTTCCAGTCCCTGGAATTTCTGCACAAATGAAGGGTGCTAAGGTTGACCCAAAGGCTCTGAAAAAAACAGAAGCAATAATCCTATCTATGACACCTCGGGAGAGAAAAAATCCCGATATCATAAAAGGAAGCCGCCGTCGTCGTATTGCTGAAGGCAGTGGAACGACAGTTCAGCTGGTTAATCAGACCATTGCACAATATGATAAAATGAAGCATATGATGAAGCATTTTGGCAAGTTAGCAACTAAAGGCTCGAAATTCTTAAATAAAATGCCTTTTGGCAAGCTTTTTAAATAGCAAGTAATAATTTACTTAACATAGAAAATTTAAGTGATACAGGAGGTGCATATATAAAATGTCAGTGAAGATTCGTTTATCACGTCACGGGAAGAAGAAGGCGCCGTTCTATCGTTTGTTAGTAACGGATAGCCACTCACCAAGAGATGGCAGGTTTATCGAGAATTTGGGTACATACAATCCTCTCACAGAACCAGCAGAGATCAAGGTTGATGCCGAACGCACAAATTACTGGCTCTCAAAGGGAGCTCTTCCTTCAGAGACAGTTAAGGGTCTTTTGGTTAAAGTTGGCGTAATATCAGGCTAGTTGAAAGCACAAAAAAAAAAATTCATTAAAAAGGAAGGAAAAAACAATGGCAAATTATGTAGAATTAGTTGAATTTATTGCAAAGAGCCTCGTGACCAAACCAGAGGCAGTCGTAGTCGAGGCGACGAAGGACGAAGACACGGGGTTTGTCCGCGTTCTTATTTCCGCTGATTCAGAGGATACAGGTCGTATCATTGGTAAGAAGGGTGCAACAATCAATTCAATTCGCCACGTTGCTAAGGCAGCTTCTATCAAATCAGGCGAAAGGATTGATGTAGACGTTAAGGAGACCCTTTAGTTGCAACAAAGATACGAGATAGGTCGTATCGTTAGTACACATGGTGTCAAGGGGGACGTTAAAATCTACCCCACAACCGATTTTCCAGAAAGGTTCTTAGGGATGAAGAACCTGACCGTTTCTACACGATCAGGACTTATTGCTTACCCGATTAATAGCATGAGACCATTGAATGGAAAAAATGTTTTCCTTGCTCATCTTGAAGGAATCGAAACAGTGGAAGCAGCGCGAGCTCTGCAAGGGTTCACAATAACCGTATCGGAGAACGAGCGTGTTCCATTGGAGGAAAATGAATATTGGCTTTCCGATATAATCGGAAGTTCAGTTGTTACAGAAACGGGTGAGGAGCTTGGAACTGTAACAGAATTTATGCAAACAGGTTCAAACGATGTCTATGTTGTAAAAGATACGAAAGGCAAGCTGCAGGCTATCCCTGCTGTAAAAGATGTTATTAAAAGTGTTGATATCATGTCGCACAAAATAACAGTTTGTTTGCCGGACGGTCTTTGGAACGAGTAAAATGAAAATCACAGTTTTAACTGCCTTTCCCGAGATGATAGAAAACTATGTTTCTTCTAGTATTCTTGGTAGAGCAAAGGAAAAAAATGTAATCACAATTAACATTGTGAACATTCGTGATTTTGCGTTGGATAACTATGGACACATAGACGACTATTGCTACGGCAGAGGAGGAATGCTTCTCTCTGCTATGTCACTTGAAAAAGCACTGGAGAGTGCAACAGAGAACTTTCACGGAGGAAAGAAACCATTTGTGGTTTTTCCCACTCCGGAAGGACTTCATTTAAATCAAGATATTGTCGAAGATTTAGCTGGTCAAAAGGAAATTCTTATCGTCTGTGGTCACTATGAGGGACTTGATGATAGGTTTGTTGAAAGGGCTGTTGATTTAAAGATTTCTCTTGGTGACTTTGTTGTCACAGGAGGAGAGCTTGCGGCAATGGCGGTAATCGACTCTGTGGCGCGCCTTTTGCCAAATGTAGTGGGACGTGAAACGAGTGTAACAAATGATTCTTTCTACGATGGAATGCTTGATACACCGCATTACACTCGCCCTCCAGTTTGGAATGGTGTGGAAGTGCCACCAGTTTTACTCTCTGGCAATGAACGAGAGATAGATGCTTGGCGACGCAAGAAGTCAATAGAACGGACGCTAAAAGCACGACCAGATATTTTGGCGCGTTGTCCCTTGGACCCATGGATTTCATCAGGATCATATATTGCTGAAGTTCATTATCCGGTTCTTGGCAAAAATGGCGAAGTCTGCGCGTCAGGCTTTACTGGTCTTGATTTACATGATATAGCAAGGGCCGCGAGAACCTATGGTATAAAAAAATACCTACTCATTACTCCTGTCAAAGAACAGAGGGAAATGGCACAAAAAATCAAGAAACACTGGACGAAAGGTTGGGGTGCATCCTACAATGAAGCACGGAAAGATGCTTTCTCCACCTTGAAAATCTGTGCATCACTTGAAGGTGCAATTGAGTGGGTAAGAAAAAAAGAAAAAAAAGATCCTTTCACCATAGCAACTAGCGCAAAAAAGCGAGTTGGTTCTATGGGCTGGGTAGCAGTAAAAAGGCATATATTTGAGCATGATGTTCCTCCTCTTTTTCTTTTTGGAACGAGTTGGGGACTTGCCGAAAGTGTCTTTAAAACCGCAAGTGTCACAATGTCACCACTCCTTGGTGGCAATGACGGATACAATCACTTGTCTGTTCGTAGTGCCGTGAGCATTGTGTTAGACAGGTTTTACGCAAAAAAATAGCAAAGGAGAAAATAAAGATGCAAGATCCAAGAATAGCACTTGTAGAAAAGCAATACCACAAGCCAGCAGAGGAAATTCCAGCATTTCGCTCTGGAGACACTGTGAAGGTTCACGTTAAGGTCAAGGAAGGTAACCGTGAACGTATTCAGGTTTTTGAAGGCGTTGTAATTGGTAGAATGCATGGTGGACTTCGTGAGAATTTTGTTGTTCGCAAGATTTCTTACGGTGTTGGTGTGGAGAGAATCTTCCCGTTGCATTGCCCCTCAATCGCCAAGATTGAAGTAGTGCGCAAGGGAGCTGTTAGAAGAGCAAAGCTCTACTATCTTCGTTCAAGATCCGGCAAGGCTGCACGTATCAAAGAGCGCAGAGAGTTTTAATTTTATTCAGACAAATAAAGAGCAGGCTAGTAGTTTTAATTCTACTAGTCTGCTCTTTTGTTAATGGCTTTATTCGATTATGCCTCGCGATATTTGGGTCTTAGTTTGTAGCTTTGCCAAAGGTGAAAGGAAAGTAAAACAATCAATGTAATAAGCCCCTTATAGATATTTGCCCACCAAAAGCCGTTTGCATTTGCACGGTAAGCAAAGAGGTAGTAAAAGGGAATAATAAAAACAGTTGATTCAAGTAAATTTATGATAGATATAAATTTCGCGTACCCAATTTGCTGGTAATAAATACGGTATAGATATGTAAAAGCATAGCTCATTGCATAAATTGTAAGCAAACGGATTGCGGTGCAAGCTGGCGCGAAAGCTTCGTCATAGGTGTGTAAATTCATCAATAAAGGGAAAGCTTGTGGAAAGACAAACAAAATCAAACATAAAACGGCAGTGGAAGGTATAGTTAACTTATACATTGCATATAGAATTTTATGCAAAGTCTTATAGTTTTTCTGACCATACGTAACTCCGAGCAAGGGTCTTGATGCTTCAACTATTCCAAGTATAACAATGTATATAAACTCGTGAGCCATAAGATAAATACTACTTACTGCACCAAAGATAACCCCAGAATTACGAAAACCTAAGAACGTTAGACTAGCTATATTGCAAAGCTTCGCAATCAGGTTTGCTACTTTAGGACAGGTGAAGCTCATAAGTTTTTTGAAAGAAATTTCGGAAAAGTTGATCTTTGCTAATAACCTGTAAGTATTAGTTTCTTTCAAAAAATGAGTAATCAGAATGAAAAAACCAATCCAATAGGAAATACTTGTTGCAACACCTGCTCCATAATAACGAAACTTGCCTATTAACAAAAAGTCAAGGATAATATTACAAATTACAACTGCACTATTGGCATATATGGGAAGATATCTTGAGCCATCAATTCTCACCATATAGCTAAGTGCAGATAGAGCAATCATTGGAAATACCCCCCAGGCAATCCCCGATAAATACTGATGTCCCAGTTTTACCAAATAGTCTGCGCTTACATTCGGTTCTTCTAACAGATATATTACCACAGGGAAATGACAATATAAAAATGTTGAGATGATTGTAACAATAAGCATCAGATAAAAAGAAAATGTAAAAAGGGTGTTCACCTTGTGCTGGTCATTTTCTCCAAATGAGTGAGAGATGTAGATGTGAAACCCGTCAAATAAGCTGTAGGCAAAGAGAATCCAATAATAAAATGGCAGTACTCGAGAAGCAACGCTTAAGGCTGTTGAACCTAATAGGTAAGTGAGAATCCAATGGTCTATTGCTGTAGCCAAAAATTCAACTAACTTACTAATGACAAAAGAAGGAATGTATGAAGTGTATGTTTTCAGTACTCCATTTTTCTCTAATTCTCTTGCTACGACAGAGATTTTTTCGTTGTTGTCGGATGTGTATGCCAAAAAAGTTACCTAAATTATCCTTCGCTATGAATTTTGTTCAATGCACTTAGATATGCAGAGATGCTACTTTCGATGATATTTGCAGAAAGACCAAGCCCAGCGTATATGCGTCCTTTGCTGCGAAGTTTTACTATTGTTCTTCCTAGTGCTTCTTTTCCCTCTGTTACAGCGGCAATTTGGAAGTCATCTAGCTCATAGTGGAGCCCAATTGCCTGTTCAAGCGCCTTGAATACAGCGTCTATTGGTCCCGCACCTGTTGCAAGTCCCGTTAGTAATTGCCCTTCAAATTTCACGTGAACTGTTGCTGTGGTGGCAATATTATCTCCACAGGTAACGACAAAATTGCTCAATGCATAAATTGCTTTGACTCGCATGGAAGATGTTGCAATAATTGCTTCAAGCTCTGAAGCTGTTACAGGTTTCTTTTTGGCAAGGGGGTAAAAGGCCTCATACACGTTTACTATTGAATCATCAGATAAAGTGTAGCCAAGTTTTTCTGTTGCTTCTTGTAGCTCTTTTATTGTGGTGGATTCACCAAGAGGAGTAAATTGTTGGGTTGAATCTCTCAGGTTACTTTCTATTACGAAAGGAGAAGAGGACTTCTTTGTAGGATTTTCCTTGTATTGCTCAAGTATTTTTCCTATTTTTATAGAAATTTGTGTGATTTCTGTTAGCTTTAAATTTGAATCAAACTTTTTTACGGTTTTTAAAAGGTTTGCAAAAACAAAAAGTGTTGGTGCCTTCTGTTCATAAAAAGACGTACAGATACCATCCATGCCGTTGTCTAAAGCAATAAAGCTATTTGCCAAACCCAGCGATAGGATATCTGATGAATTGGAGAATAATGCCATGTTGTCAGGAACTATACAGTTTTTCCTCAAATTTACGACACATTGGGCACATTCGCTTGGAGTGAGGTATGATGCATCATCGGAAAAATTGATTCCAGCTACACCATGTTTGATGCAAAGGTCTACCAGTTCTTTGATAAAATCAAAATCAGTTCTTGTTGAGTCTAACATGGAAACATAAACAGCTGTTTGTGTCTTTGCAAAATCAATTGCCGAAGCTAATTTTGCCATTAATGCTTTTGGCTTTGCGTGAGCAAGAAACTCCATTTGCACGTCACTGGTAGGAATTTCAAGACAAATAGCGTGTTTTTGGGCAGATTCAACAGCGTATATAGCGAGAGCAATGTTTTCTTCTGTTAATTTATCTGCCTCAATAGGAACACAAAGTGTTGCTTTCTCTACGACCTGTGACAAGGTGCGAAGAAGCAAAGAGTCCTTTTCCTGTTTTTTTATCGGCATAGTGACGATTGTAGAAACACCAGAGCTGTCCAGCAGTTTGGCAATTTCCGTAGCATCTTTAAATGAGCCGTTAAAATCCCTTAGTGTAAAATCTGTAACAAAGATATGCTTCTGCTTCATATAAAACCACTCTTTCAATAGCTAATAAATGAATAATTCATGATATCATACAAAAAAAACTTTTGCAATAAATCAAGCTAGAAAAGCCGAGAAAGCCGATTTTGTATTTTGTTATAAAAATGCCATACATAAAGCTGTGTTTATGGCAAAAAATAAAAATGCACTGTCTCGCAACAGTGCATTTAATTTTTAATGGCTCCTCGACGAGGACTCGAACCTCGAACCTAGTGATTAACAGTCACCCGCGCTGCCGATTGCGCCATCGAGGAATGACAGGGCGTATTATATCATTATATTTTTATTTTGCAATAGGGTAAGGGGAGTTTTTTGAAAAAATTATTGGCATATTCAATATTATCTTGTTGAAAAGTCGTCCAAATCCTTCAAGATATCGCGTGTCGCGAGTAGTGCTTCAATGTCTAATTGTTCCTTTGTTTTTCCTGCTTCCCTTGATTGATTTAGAAGGCACAGTGCGTTATCAACCTTTTTTGAAATGTCAGATTCCTTAAAAAGGTTATCAAAGAAATCAATTTCTTTTTTGTCTTTCATATAACTGCGAAGATATGCAAAGGTGAAGGCAAACATGGAAATATAACTTGTTCGTTTTTCTGTTGCATTCCAAATTTCTACTAGTGAGGAAATTGTAAAGTATAAATCTGGTTCGAGTTTGTTGGAAAGTTCCTGCCCTTCCTGCAATTCTAAAATGCCAATGACATAAAGTGGAATACGTGGGTCAAGAGATACTGCATCAAACAAAGCCTTGTCAACATCTTCTTTTGGCTCGCTGGTTTCAAGCATTGCGAGAACTCCTGCATATGCTCCAGCGATGCTTTCAGTTTTGTCTTCCATAAGGTGGTCTAAGATTTCATTCCACATCTCAAGGTGTGTCATAGCCGCATAGAGCAAGGCACGGCTGCTACAAAGATTTTCTTCGTCGTGGTGTGCAAGTGTATGTGCTATGGTAAGAGCCTCTTCTGCTTCCCCTCTTTCCAAAAGGGCAAAACCCAGGTAAAGACTAACGGACATGAAAAGCACAGAATCCCTGTCAGTGTAGGGATCGTTAATGGAATCTTTTTCGTGTAATAGATTGTGTGTTGTTTCGTATGCTTCGTAAAGCATATCAACACGTGATAGTTGCTCGTCATGATCAAGGAGCCCCCAGCTTGCAAAAAGTCCATAGGGGTCTTGTGGATTTATTGCAAGTAAATTGTCTGCAATGTCCGCGACTTCGTTTTCACTTGACACGTTGTCCAATCTTTCCAGTAATTCTTCTCTTTCTGTCATGGCTAATCCTCCAAAAAATATTAGCCATAGAGAACATAAAACTCATAAAGGTTCAAGCATTTTTTAATAAAACGCAAAAATTATATTTCTGCATGGGGAATAAATTTGTTCTTTATGTTAGGAATGACAAAGGTCATTCTCTTTATGTCCCTTATGGTAAAAAATTATAGTATTGCTACAACTCTTGCCGGGCAACCGTCAGAATTTGCTACGAGTAAAGGGAGCGCAGCAAGGCAAAAAGGTTTGCCGAATGGGAGTTTTTTCAAATTGATAAGATTTTCAATTATAATCATTTTTGAGTGAAAAAAAGCCTTGTGATTTTTCAATTCACGCGATTTAATTTCATCTGGTGACATTGCATCAAGACCAATGCCTTTTAGTGGCATGGATGCTAAGAAATTTGCAGCCTCAAGCGAAAGCACTGGTACCTGTGCCTCTGCCCCCTCAGTCTCCATTGTTTCTTCTGCTCCAGTATAGAGCAAAAGGAAATCCGCATTAAAGATGTCTGCCTTTGTTAACTTTATGTCTGAGATCTCAATTTTTTTCTTTGTGGAGCTAACATCTGCAACAATTGCAGTGCCAAAAAATTGCTCTGGTTCAACGTCATCTAAAGAAGCCCCCGCTTTAAAGAGGTGTGATGGACTATCAATGTGTGTTCCTGTGTGGGTTGTGATAGTGAGACGTTTCATACGATAACCATCATCTTCAAAATGCTTTATTTGTTCTATCTTTGGTGCCTCATCTCCTGGAAAGATAGGAGTGTCTATTGATAGTGGACGAGTTAGGTCAATTATCTTCATGGTCATAACTCCAATTTATTTGCTACACGTAGCGTAGTGTCTAGCTAACGCTAGTTATTATAACATAACCTGTTATAAAAAATAACAACAAAAGGGCGACCAAATTAGGTCGCCCTTCTTTTTATTCAGTTGTATATGGTAAAAGTGCTATTGTGCGTGCTTTCTTAATTGCACGAGTTAACATACGCTGGTGTTTTGCACATGTGCCTGTTACACGGCAAGGAACAATTTTGCCATGCTCAGTTATATACTTCTTGAGCTTGTCAATATCCTTGTAGTCAATACTAGTAACTTTATCTGCACAAAAGTGACAAACCCTTGGTTTGCGTTTATTGTTACGGCGGAATTTGTTGTTTCCATTAGTGCCGTTACGATTAAATGTTTGCACCATTTGTAATCACTCCATTCTTTTAGGATAACGAAAGAGTTAAAAGACCCCACATTAAAATGGAATCTCTACCTCACCTGTGTTTGCCGATGAGTCGTTAGTGTCTCCGTCTAATTGAGAAAAGTCGAGTGGAAAGGCATCATCGAACCCAACTTCACCGCGCAGACTGCCGAAATCATTTGAGGGCTGAGGCTGTTGTGGCTGAGCCCAAACATTTGCTTCGTCTTGTGGTAATGAGAAATTCTGATGTTGCGCGCCTTGAGCTGGTGAACCGAGTAGAATTATGTTTTCTGCAACGACCTCAGTAATCCACTTATGAGTTCCTGTCTTTGGATCATCAAAATCACGTACAGAGAGACGTCCTTCAACCATTAGCTGTTTGCCTTTGGATGTGTATTTCTCCAAAACCTCAGCAAGATAAGTCCAAGCAACACATGTGATAAAATCAGCCTGAGAACGAATCTCACCTGTATTTTTGTCCTTCCACTGTCTGCCACAAGCAATGGTGAAACGAGCCACCTTCATTTTGCTTGGTGTATAGCTAACAAGTGGATCTCTTGCCAATCTACCGATTAGGATTACCTTGTTGTAATCGCGAGCCATGACAAAACCTATTTCTCGTCAAGATTGACGGTCATTTCACGTAATAGGTACGTTTTTAGAGAAAGAAGACGTTCCATCTCTTTAACCTGTGCTGGATCGAGCTTGAACTTATAGAGTGTATAGAAACCCTCTAACTGTTTCTCAATTGGGTAAGCAAAATTTTTTTTACCCCAAGGCTCGACGGAAAGCTCTTCCGCTCCTAAACCGCGTACGACCTCTGCTACTTCTTGTGTTGTAGCTTCATAATCTTCAATGCTTGCATTAAAAATTGTTACCATTTCATATGATCGCACGTTATTCACCTCCCTTTGGACTCCGGCGTCTAATCTTTTAGACGCAGGGAAAATTTATACTTCTTAGAAGTACTTTACCTAACGGGTGTGCATTATATATCAAGTACTTTTGCCTGTCAAGAGGCAGAGCGATTTTACATTTTCTTACAAATTCTGGGCTTTTTATAGATAATTTTGTTGGTATAGAAACCAAAAGGTTAAATAATAGTTAAATCATTATTACATGAATAATTTTTGAGATGAGGTGATGTAAAACGAATAAGCCTGTTTTTTATTGATTGCCCTCTAGCGGAATAAAATCGCTTGCTGGGTGCTTGCACCAGGGGCATATAAAATCGCTTGGTAAGGTGTCTCCTTCATAAATGTATCCACAAATTGTGCAGACAAAGCCTTTTTTCTTTTGCGGTACAGGGGCAGGTTTAATGTATGTTTGATAAAAATTATATGTTACAGATGGCGTCTCTGTTAGAATTTCACAGTCAGTAACGTCTGCTATAAACATTGTGTGTGTGCCAAGGTCAGTTGATGACACTACTCGAGCGGAAATATAAGAATTGCATCCGTCCAAGATATAACAAAGTCCATTTCGTGCACGTGTAAAGCTAATTGGGAGTTCCCCTTCAAACTTTTTTACATCTTTGCCACTTTGAAAACCAAAATGCTTGAAGGTGTCAAATCTTGAATCTTCTGCCAGAATAGATACGTTGAACATTCCGGTGCGTGAAATCATATCATGCGTTAAATTTTGCTTGTTCACCGTTACGGAAATCCTGTTTGGTGTACTTGTTACCTGTCCCACGGTATTGACAATGCAACCATTATCAATGCTATTTTCTTGTGTTGTTAGCACAAAAAGCCCATAAGAAATTTTAAACATTGCTTTTTCGTTCATATTGTTACTCCCTCCAATTTGTTTGTGTTACTTATTGTTTTGCAATATCTGCTTTTTGACCATTTGTAATTCGTAATAATTCGTCTGGTGAAATTGGGAAAAAGTCATGGTCTGTTCCTGCTGCTGCCCATACGGTGTCGCACTTCCAAAGGTCTGTGTCGAGCAGTGCTGTGATTGGTTCATCATAGCCGATTGGAGGCACACCACCAGGCTTGAAACCAAATAAAGTTTCGCACACTTCTCCACTTTCAAAAGAAACATGCTTAGCATTCAAAATATGGCGGATTTTTTTTGTGTCCACCCTATTTATACCACTCATGAGAGCGAGTGCGTGATTTTCGCCATGGTTCAGCCGTAAAATTATGCTTTTTAAAATATTTTTCTCTTCCGTACCTATTGCATGTGATGCATCTGTCACGGTAAAAATTGTTGCTTCTGTATGCATAATGTTAGATGTGCAGGAGGTTTTATCAAGATGTGTTTGCACTTTTTTTACTGAGTCTATCATTCTAATTTAACCTCATATATACCATATATATTGGCGATTGCCTGTATGAGTTTAGCACAAAGTAAAATTTTTAGTAAAATTTTTTGAAAAAAGTTTGCTTTTTTTTTAATTTATGCTAAAATGACTTCCGACGCAACTTAGGCGTGAATAATTATATTTTAAGGAGAGTATATCACTATGGCTCAGCAAGAAACAAAAGTTACACCAACACCAGAACAGCAGACAGAGAATAAAAAAAGTTTTAACTTTGGCAAGTTCTTTAATGATGAAACGAAGCAGAAGTTTGCTGACACAAAGGAAAAAGCAACTGCAGAAGCAAAGAAGACCTATGATTTTGTCAAGCAGCCTGGTCGTTTTGGCGAAATGCTTCGTGGTGAATTGAATCTTGGCGTTACATTTTGGGTTTATTGGGCACTTCTTTCAATAGTTGGTTTCTTCGTTATTATTCCCATATTTTCTGCACTTTCAACATATCTCGGTCAGCTTTTGAATTTTGTTATCATAGTCTATAATGCAATGTGTCTTTTCGGTGTATGGCGTTCTGCGACAAATTACGAAGCAGCAGGCGGAAATGTTGCATTTGCTTTAGCAGCGAAGATAGCTGTATCAGCCTTTATCGGCTTGCAGGCACTTACGTTCCTTGCTGCAATCTTGGTGAATTTGCTCAGATAGTTCTTTGGCAAATAAAAAAAATTAAGTCGTTTTGAATTTATTTTCGGAACGACTTTTTTGTTTTTTGTTGGGGATTTATTTTATCCGTGTACCTGTAAGATTCTGCAAAAATCAAAATTAAATTCAATGGGAGGGGGTATCAAGATGAACTTTCCTAAAGTATCCAAACGTACTAGTGCAGTTACTGCAATTATAGTATTGCTTGTCGCGTTTTTCGTATGGCTTTATTTTGTGTTTTTTGGTGGAGTGACAGAAACTGTTAGGAACCTAGCCTATATGTCGGCGACAGAGCAGATTGAAAAATTTAAGAGTGGTGAAATTTCTCCGGTAGATGTTTTGAAGGCACAGCTTGAGATGATTAAAGAATACAATGGTGAGGTTGCTTCTGGTAAGGAAGAAGCTCCTGATTATATGAACTTCAATGGTAAGGTAAACGCAATTTCCTTTGAAAATTATGAAGAAGCTCTGGAGCAGGCCAAGGAAGCAGAAAAACGTTACAGAGAGGGTACAGCTCGTCCATTAGAAGGTGTTACTGTTGGAGTAAAAAATGACTGTGGTGTGAAGGGCTGGCTTATAAATGCTGCTTCCTTAACTATGGTTGGCAAAGAACCGGAAAAAGCGGATGATCCAATGATACAGAAACTCCGTGAAGCTGGAGCAATTTTTGTTTGCCAAACATTAGGTCCTGAATTTTGGGTTAGTGGTATGACATGGTCACGCCTTTATGGCGTTACAAGAAATCCATGGAATGAGAATTATACTCCTGGTGGTTCCTCTGGTGGTTCTTGTGCTGCCCTTGCAGGAGGTTTTTGTACCTTGTCAACTGGCAGCGACATGGGTGGTTCCATCCGAGTGCCTTCTTCCATGTGTGGTGTTTATGGCTTCCGCTCTCCATATGGGCGTGTAGCACAAACAACATATACACAATATTGTACGATTGGTGCACAAGCAAGGACAATAGAAGATTTGATCCTTGTTCAGAATGTTATAACCGGTCCTTCAGTAGAAGACATGGCGTCAATTGCCCAAAAGCTTGAATATCCCACAACATATCAAGATTTGAAGGGTGTAAAAATTGCAGTTGACTATTTTGACAACTGGTTAAAAGGTGGAATTGACAAAGAAGAAAGAGTAGCTATGGATAAGGTTGTGGAAGCTTTGAAGAAAGCAGGAGCAGAAATTGTTGAAGTGGATCTGAGTTGGAATGAAGACCTGTACAACACCTTTGGTAAGGCTCTTTTCTCAAGTGCAATAGGCTCGATGTTTGGTTTCACAATAGGCAAGGAAGATATGCTTACCCCATATGTTGCTAACATATTGAAAGGGCTAGATAAGAAAGGTTTTTTTGAAACTCCAGGTGCAATGCACCTTGGCAATGGAGAGAGTTTTATGAAAACTGCACATAAAGAGGTTCAGGAGAAGGTTTTTACTCAGGGCTGCCTTGCTCTCATTACACCAGTTCTCTCAACACCTCATGTGCCAGCAGAATATGATGCTTCACGTGATGGAGAGGTCTTTATGACATTTCCGTGGAATTTACTTTTTGCATATCCTATTGTTGCTATGCCTGCCACATTATCTAGCAAGAATGTTCCTATAGGAGTTCAAATTATAGGAAATGCTTATCATGATTTAGACGCATTTCGTGTGGCAATGGGACTTTCCAAGGTTTTGCCACAGCTTTACGAGGATGGCCGTTTCCCAACCTTTACACGTCAGTAGGTATCTACAAATTTATAAATTAAGATTTAAGTCGTTTTGAATCTATTTTCCATCTATTTTCAAAACGACTTTTTTTGCCCAAAATTAATTTTGATGTATAATCACCGCGGTTGGTCTTATAAAAATTAAAAATTTATGGAGAACGAAAATGCAGTTTTCAAAATTATCCAAACGCACTATTATTATTGTAGTAGTTCTGTTCATTGTGCTTTTTGCTTGTTTGTATTTTTTTAAACCATTTGGTGGAGTGACAAGAACTATTAGAGACCTAGCCTATTTGTCGGCGACAGAGCAGATTGAAAAATTTAAGAGTGGTGAAATTTCTCCGGTAGATGTTTTGAAGGCACAGCTCGAAATGATTAAGGAATACAATGGTACGGTCGCTTCAGGCAAGGAAGAAGTCCCTGATTGCATGAAATTTAATGGTAAGGTAAATGCAATTTCCTTTGAAAATTATGAGGAAGCTTTGGAGCAGGCAAAGGAAGCAGAAAAACGTTACAAGGAAGGCGACGCTCGCCCACTAGAAGGTATTACTATTGCAGTAAAGAACGACCATGCTGTCAAGGGATGGGTAGTAAATGCTGGATCTTTGCTTTCCAAGGATGCAGAGCCAGAGAAAACTGATGAACCTTTGATAGAAAAACTCCGTGAAGCTGGTGCAATTTTTGTTTTTCAAACAACTGTTCCAGAATTTTGGGTTAGTGGTATGACATGGTCACGTCTCTATGGTGTTACAAGAAATCCGTGGAATGAAAACTATACCCCAGGTGGTTCCTCTGGTGGTTCTTGTGCTGCTCTTGCTGGTGGTTTTTGTACCTTTGCAACTGGCAGCGACATGGGTGGTTCCATCCGAGTTCCTTCTTCCATGTGTGGTGTTTATGGTTTTCGCGCACCATTTGGACGTGTAGCACAAGCAGATATTACTTTCTATTGCACCATTGGTGTACAGACAAGAACAATAGAAGATTTGATACTTGTTCAAAATATTATAACTGGTCCATCAGCAAAGGATTTAGGAGCGCTTAGTCCAAAGCTTAAATATCCAACAAGCTATCAAGATTTGAAAGGTGTGAAAATTGCTGTTGACTACTTTGACCATTGGCTTGTAAATGGTATTGATAAGGAAGAAAGAAAGGCTATGGACAAGGTCGTGGAAGCCTTGAAGCAAGCAGGGGCAGAGATCGTCGAAGTGCAACTCAGTTGGACAAGCGATACATACAACACATTTGGCAAAGCTCTCTTTTCAAGCGCAATAGGAGCAATGTTGGGCAAAGTTGTTGGTAACGAGGACAAGGTTACACCTTATGTTACTCGGGTGTTTAAGGAAGTGGAAGAATCGTTTGATGTCGCAAGCGCAGTTCACCTTGATAATGCACAACAACTTACACAAACACTCCATGACGAAGTACAAGAAAAAGTTTTTTCACAGGGTTGCCTTGCACTCATTACGCCGGTTCTTTCAACGCCCTTTGTGCCAGCAGAATATAACGCTTCACAAGAAAAGGCAGCGCTTGTAAATGGTATCCCCTTGCTTGGCGGTGACGGAGAGGTCTTTATGACATTTCCGTGGAATTTGCTCTTCTCATACCCCATTGTTGCAGTACCTGCTGCATTGACCAGCAATGAAGTTCCAGTAGGAGTGCAGGTAATAGGAAACGTTTATCAAGACCTTGATGCATTTCGCGTGGCAATGGGACTTTCCAAGGTTCTGCCACAGCTTTACGAGGAAGACCGTTTCCCAACCTTTACACGCAAATAGGATTTGGTAATTCTAGAAATTTGACGTGTGCTACTATTAGTTAGCATGCCTAGTAATCAAAAGGAGGAATTTTTATGACAAAAATTATAGTATTATTATCAATTGCATTGTTGTTCTGCGTAAGTTTATCTTCCAGTGCTTATGCCTGCTCACGCTTCTCGTATGTGGATGATGCAGGCACTGTTATTACTGCACGTTCGATGGATTGGCAGGACAATATACCGGGTGAAATGCACATTTTTAGACGTGGTGTAGTTCGTCATAATTTGGTTGTTGGAAGTAAAATGCCGACATGGATGGTCAAGTATGGAAGTGTTGGCATCAGAAATTTAGGTGCAGTGCCGTCCTCTGCGGTAAACGAAAAAGGACTTGCTCTTGACTTTTTGTGGTTAGGCTGCTCCAATTATGGTAAGTTAAGGAACGGAGAAACGGCAATCGCTCTTTCACAGCTGGTGCAGTATCTGCTTGACACCTGTGCAACGGTTGATGAGGTAGAAAGCCGTCTGTTAAAAGAAAAAATCCGCCCTGTTCTGACTGAGCATGAAAAGATAAGCGGTTATAATATGACATTGCACATTATGGCTACCGATAAAACAGGTAACAATGTGGTTATCGAATGGGTTGACGGCAAGCTGACTATTCATAAACAGAGGGGTAAAATGGTAATGACCAATGACCCTGACTACGAAAAAATGCTCGCAATAAGAGATTATTATCGTGAGCTTGGGATAGAAAACAATATGCCAGGTTCATCTCTTTCGCAGGCACGTTTTGTGTATATTGATGGTTGGCTCAATCAAATGCTCGATAGGGTGTCGGAAAATTATATCTCCGGCATAACAGGGCATAGCCTACATAATCAAAAGCTTGCAGGTGTTTTGTCGATTATCAGAGGTGTGTCAACCCCTGTGTCCGTGGTTTTGGACGTGAAGCATCCCAATAATACTTCCACAATTTGGCGCACAATGGCAGATTTAACAGAAAATGTATTCTACTACGACTCAGCACTTGCCAACACTTTTGCTTGGGTGGATGTGAATAGAATCGATTTTACAGAAGAAAAGAATCTTCCGTTAAGCGACGGCAGAGTGCTTAATGGTGACATAACAGATCTGCTTTTGTCTAACAAAGACTAGATAAGGCTTCTCAACTGCATTTGATAATATAACCCCTAACCCCTGCAAAAGTGGTAGTTTGCTTTTGCAGGGGTTTTGTTTGCTCTTCATGTTGTCCTATTTTTTGCCTATGCAGAAAAAATGCTTTATGTTTTTTGTCTTTGTGAAAAAATTGTATTGATGTATAATGATCGCAATTGGTCTTACAAGATTCTATTCCTGATGCTGTCGGGTTAGCGGACTGGCGTCCATGGTAAAAGTTTTTATGGCATTATAAACTGTTCTAGGAGAAGCAATTATGAAGTTTTCATGGTTATTAAAGAGCATTTTTATCGTTACAATTTTTATGGTGCTTGCCTCTTGCTCTGTCTATTGCTCTTTTGCAGAGGAAGCAAAAGAAAAGAAAAAAAAGTGGATTTTGGGTGATGTGCTAGGACAAGTCACAAAATCAACATCCGTTTCCTGCAAGGATGATTTTTATAGTGCTGTCAATAAATCATGGCTTATAGAAAATCATTTGAAACCCTCTGACGTCTCAACAGGGACATTTTCCCTGCAAAGTGACAAAATAAGAGACGATCTTATTAGCTTACTTGATGGCAAAAATTTAGCTGACAAAGAATTTGCAACCTTGCAGCTTTATTTTAAACAGTTATGTAATATGAAAAAACGCAATAAAGAAGGTATAAAACCTCTTATTCCATTTATTAAAGAAATCGAGGAAATAAAGACACTTGACGAGCTTTCTTCTTATATAGTAAGACTTGACAAACCAGCGAATGGTTTATCTGGCGAGGGAGCCAGTACAGACTTAAAAAATGCATCTGTAAAAAGTGTCTATATTTCGGCAACAGATCTTTCCCTTGATGATGCGGATGAATACAAAAAGCTTACAGACCTTGGCAAAAGGTTAAAGGCCTCTCGTGAATTTGAAGTTTCCACAATCTTGAAAAGAATGGGCAAGACGGAAGAAGAAGTCAAAAAACTTTTGGCAGATTCATTCAAGTTTGAAAATCTCCTTGCCCCCCACATTTATGGTTTGTCTGTCACAAAACAGGCAGATATATATGAAAAAATCTATAATCTTTGTACTCTTGAAGATTTAAAAAAATTGGCTGGCGCTTATCCGCTTGACAAATTGCTTGAGCCATACGTCAAGGTTGGTGTGACGCGTTTTGTCTTGGAAGAACCGGACTGGCTTGAAACAATGGCACGCCTTTATACGCAGGAAAATCTGGAATTGATGAAAGCGTATATTCTCTGCAACACAGTTTCTGCCCTTGCTACATCTCTTGACCAAGCATCAATTGATATTGCGATGGAGAGTGCAAAAATGGTTTATGGCAAGGATATTACATATACGCCAAGGCAAAGAGCCTATTATCGGGTGTATGGAAATTTTTCCATGAACCTTGGCAGGCTTTATTCCGAGCACTTTGCAAGTCCTGTAACAAAAAAGAAAATAAGTGACCTTATAGACCATGTGGTTGCAATCTATGATAAGCGCCTTGCAAAAGCTACGTGGCTTTCAGAACAAACAAGAAAAACGGCAAGAGCCAAACTTGCTTCACTGAAAAAATTTGTGTGTTTCCCAGAGGACTGGAGCGATTTTGACATAACAAAATTGGTCTTGAAAAGCGACGCAGAAGGTGGAGATGTTATCTCAAACAGCTTGAAAATCTCTGAATTTTACGCCTTGAAAAATATTCGCGAAGCAAATGATCCAGTAAAAAAAGACAAATGGAACATGTCCCCTGCTACGGTGAATGCCTGTTACAGTCCTTTGAAAAATTCTATAACGATAACGGCAGGAATTGCCCGTGGTGATTTTTACGATGAAAACAACATGGCACGTATCATGGGGGGTATCGGAACAATTATAGCGCACGAGATTACCCACGCCTTTGACAAACATGGGTCACAGTTTGACAAAGACGGAAATATGAAAAACTGGTGGACAGAGCAAGACAAGGTGGAATTTGAAAAACGATCTTCGGCTGTAAGGGATTATTTTGGTTCAATAGAAGTGCTGGACGGAAAATTCATTGATGGTGAATTATCACTCGGTGAAAATGTGGCTGACTTAGGAGGAATTTCTTGCATGCTGGAGCTTGCTAAAGGCTATAAGTGTTTTGATTATAAAGAGTTTTTTGAGACCTATGCAAGAATTTGGAAAAAACAAATGCCGAAAGAAGTTATAGACGTAATCCTAAAAGACCCACATGCACCTGGTTTTGTCAGAACAAACGCCTGCATACAGCAATTTGAGGAGTTTTACAAAACTTTTGGTGTATCAGAAGGTGATGGGATGTATCTTGCACCGGAAAAACGCATAGGTGTTTGGTGATAAAAATTTATAAAATGACTTTCCTTATTATAGCGTTGTTATAGTGAAACATTATAATAGAACAAAAAAATTACCGGAAGTTATCGGCATAACCGTTAACTTCCGGTTTTTTGGTTTTTGGATTGTAATAATCCCGACCCTGTGATGTCGTCACGGCTTTTTAAATAGTTGCAATCAGCTTGTTGAGAAAAAGAATAATGTCGAGTGAAAAGAGTGGCAAAAAGAATTGTAGGAAAGTAATGTCAAGGGAAAAGCCTTTACAGCAGGGCTTTTTTGAACACATTGGGTAGAGGATGGCAAAACCTCAGAGTCTTAAAAAAAAAAGAAAATAGTAATAAATTGCACAAAAAACATATAAAAATAACAAAAAAGCAAAAAATGTTTAAATACATAGGCAAAAAAAAAAAAATAAATTACTTGATGTTTGACAGAAAGTTGCTATAATGACCGTAACTTGTATTGCGTGGATGCTCTAGTGGCGGAGCAATATTATTGGAAAAATAAATATATTAAGAAAGGAGTTGTTGTCCTATGGAAAGACAGCAGCGGATTGTTTCAAAGTTTAGGAGGGTGTTGAGTGTTGTTTGCTTAGTTGCAATGCTTTCACCGGATCCATTTGTTGTTCGTGCATGGGCGGCTGATAATCCAGCAGCTCCAAAAACGACAAATATCGAGATGGATACAAACTACGGGAAGAGCACAGTTACTAATACAAACACTCCACCACGTGGTGCTACCAGTGGTAAGGTACTCAACATTGAAGCGCAGCAAATTAAGGATCAGACTGGTGTTAACGTCTTTAAGAAATTTGACGTTGCAAAACCAGATGTCGTTAATATGTTGTTCTGGAAAACCGTAGACGGCAAGGCTAAGAATGTTGAAAACCTTGTCAATATTATGAAAGGAGCAGCCTTTAACATCGCTGGTGAAGTGAATGCTTTATATCGCAAGGGGCAAATTGGTGGCAATTTGTTCTTCTTGAGCGATAAGGGGCTTATCTTGCACAATGGTGGTGTTATGAATGTTGGTTCTCTCTTTGTTACTACGCCAACCACAAGTGTCTTAGAAAAGATTCTACCATATGGCGAATTTAAGAGTAAGGGTACGGATGGAAACAAATATGGTACATGGGGGGATCTTGGCACAATTGACTGGAAGGCTCTGGCAGAAGTTACAAAGAGTCCGCAGACTGTCAGTTTGAACAGTGCTGGAACCATCACAATTAACGGACGAATCAACGCCTCCGCTGATGTCTTAGCGGCAGCAAGCAAGGAATTGGAAGTTAATGGTGTTATTAGTGCTGGTAAGATTATTGACTTTTCTGATCTCGTTCATATCCCGGACAGCCTGAATCTTTTTGGCAAGGCACAGATTCGTAAAGCTGATGGTAGTGCTATGTTTGTGTTTGCTCCTGCAGGAGATTATGTTACAGACACAACTGCTGTTGATGGGAAGAGCCCGACTGAGTACTACGTCTCCGTTGTTGGTGATTCCAAGGATCTCCAGGCCACAAAGGTTCTTGAGACCTCTGGTTTGGATGCCAAAAAGCAAAATATTGTTAATACCTACACTGTCACAGTTGGTAAAGATATTTACAAACTTACTGAGCAGGTGGATGTAGATGGTAATGCTGTTGCGGGTACGGCTTCTTGGTCTAAGAATGGAACTCCAATTCAACCCAAAGACGCGCCAGATTTATCTAAATTTAATGCAGAGAAGAGTGCTGTTGATGGAACAGTTCGTTACTATACTATTACAAATGCGTCAAAAACCCCTGCTTATAAGAAGGAAGGTTCTGGCGATGATGCAAAATGGTATAAGTGGGATGCAAGTGCCAAAAAATTTGTAACGACGGAGGCACCTGCCGCTGAAGCCTTGAATGGACTTTCTTCCATGTCTGATGATGGGCGGCAAACTAACTATAAGAAAAGTGATGGGACTGTAGTTTATCACACAGAGACCGCTTTTAATGTAGAGAAGTGTGAACTTGTCACAACCCTGAAGGATAAAGATAATAAAACTGTAAATTCCAACAAGGCAGGTTACTACACCATTGCGAGTAGTACAAAGAATGATGGTGATTTGAGAAGCACAAAGACTGACCAATATACTGATTCGACAGGACATATTGTGCTTACAAATACTGCACTTACCACGAAGAAGAAAAAGGAAGACTTGGTTTCCCTTGTTACAAAAACCTTGATAGATGAAAATGGTGTTACCTATACGTCAAATTCGTTCTCTTATGGTAGTTTTAATTATGAGACGACAAAGGGTGACAAAAAGGAAACTAATGAGTATAAATATGCGAAAAAAGATGGAGATACAGAGCTTACTTGGTATGTTGTAAAGGATAAGAAAGACACCAAGGTAACAGACACTACCCTCATTGAGTCACTCAACAAAGAGCGTAAAAAGCAAGAAGATGCTTTTTCTGCAAGCTTGACTCCAACCTGGCAAGTTACTACAAAAATTGGCGATACAGCTGTTACCTACGTTCGCAAGGCTGATACGAGCGGCAATTATAAATGGTATAAAGGTACTACCGTGGTATCAGATCCAGATAATACCAAGGTTACAACTGTCAACGGAGAATTGTCTTTAACTGCTCTTGAGGGTATTTCGAGCAACCTTCCACAGGCGGTCTATTCGGTTAATACCAAGAGTGATGGTTCTGCAGATATAGCTGATGGCAAGCCAAATTATGTGAAATATAGTGGTATTCAGGGAAGTGGAAATATCACCCTTTCTGCAAAGTCTGTGAAAAATGTTAAAACCTATGATGAGCCAGATATGCCAGCAGAGCCAAAGAAGACGAAAGCTCCAGAGGCTGAAGCTTCAGAAGCTCCAGTAGAACCTCAGAAGCCGAAGGCTCCTACTCCCCCAGAGAGAAAAGAGGTTGATCCTTCAACTCTTGGTGTAGAGAATCCTGGAGAAGCCCCGGCTGAAGATGCTACAGATGAGCAAAAGGCGGAATGGCAAGAGAAAAAAGCTCAGTATGACGAGGCTTATAGGAAGGCAGAAGAGAAGAACCTACAGAAATATAATGAAGAGCAAGAAGCCTATGAGCAACAATTAGCCGAATATAATGAGCACAAGGATGAGAAGGAAGCAAAATATAAGCAAGACTATAATAAATATCTTCTCGACTTGGCAGATTATACAGCAAAGTCCAAGAAAGATAGTGCGTCTGTAGAAGCTTACACTGACACTGCGTCAAGTGGACTTATTGATGGCAAGGTGTCCAAAGAAATCAAGGATATGAAGGACAGTGGTACAACTTCTATCTATGGTGGACAGTATAAAGATGTTGATGACACGCTCGCCAAAGCTGTTGTTACAGAGGAAGGTACGAAGAAATTAAAGTTAGATGAGATAAAGGTAAAGAAGGATGGTCAAGTTGACGAGGCTCTCAGCAAAAAGTATCAAGATTTGGTTGGTGAGGAGCTTGGCAAAGAAGCTGCCAGTGATTTGAAGGAAACTGTTACACAGTATGTTGATCTCTATTTTGCTGGAAAAATCGATACGTCAAAGATTGATTCATTCGGCAGTGAAAAATATGAAGAAAAGCAGGCTTCAACCGCTGTTTCTTACGAACGCATAAAGAAAGACGATGGCACCTTTGAGAACAAGGCAAAAACCGAATCAAAGAGCTATTATGTCTTCTACAATTCCGACGGCAAGTTGTGTGACAAAAATGGTAAAACTACCTACAAGGCAGAAGATGGTACTGAAAAAACCTATACTGCAGAAGATAAGGCAATTCAACTTTCCAAGGATGACCTTGTTAATGTTATCACAACAACGGGTGCCTATAAGAAAGACTATGAAAATAAACAAATTTCTATCTTGGAAAATAATGACAAGAAAACAAATGTTGCAGAAACAGTAGTTAAGTCTTACGCAAAGACACAGACAAAAGATAGCTTTAAGTCAGAGTATGTTTATAATTATAATGGAGACTTCTATACAAAAGAGGAACTTACGAAGCTTAAAGATGCAGGCAAGATTGATGACAGTAAATTCAGTGAAATTACTGCAGATGCCAATAAAAAAGTTCTTGCTGTGGATATGTATAGGTATAAGGATAAGCTAATTAGTAAAAGTGAATATGACGCTCTTTCTCAGGACGAACAGAAAAAGGCTAAGAAAGAAGTAACCTTTACTAGTGAAGCAATTAGTTATTATTATGATTCCAAATATAGAGCTGATTTAATCAAATTTGATAATCAATATCTTGCTTATGCAGATAAGCATCTTGCTTGGGAGAAAAAAACAGCGGCTGCACTATATAATAAGGTAACAAACGATGCAACTTTGAAGATTGGCGCTGGTGCTGATATCAAAGGTGCAGGTGCCGTTACCATTAATGCCACAGCTGAAACGAATTCACGCATGGCAGATAACTCTGCATCTGTCCTCATTGGTAGGGGATATAAGTATACTGGCACCGTGGTTGCCGGCAGAGAATATGAAGTTACCTATAATAATGAAAAGGTTATAGTGACTTCTTATAAGCTAAATGATAAAGGCGAGAAAACAGATGTTAAGGAAGAAGCAACAGCTGAACTCAATGAAGATGGCTCATTGAAGAAGGCAAACGCAAAAATAGCACAAATAAAGGATGCAAAGACACAGATTGAAGGTGCAACTGTAAGCATTGCCTCAGATGCAAAGGTTACCTTAAAGGATGATGGTGGCTTCTCTGGTGCTGCAAAATTTGCATATATATTGGAGCAGTATTTAAAAGAGAAATTAAGCAAATTTACTACAGATGCGATAGTGAAGTTACTTGACAAATGTAATACTGGTGATAACCCAATCTCTGCAGAAGAAATAAAGAGCATGGCATCAAAGTTGTCTGAGCTTTATGAGTTGAACCCAGAACTTACCTTCATGGAGTTGTTAGAACTTGGTACAAAATGCGAAGTCACGCCGAAGGCGACGGGTCTGAAGTTAACCATAAAAAGACCTGTCTTTAGTGGTACTGCTTTGGGAATTGCCAATCTTGTTTTGAAAATTCAAGAAGGTGGATTATCTCTTGATAAGTGGACGAAGGATGATGTCATTAAGATGTTTAATCAATTTAATGATGGACTCAATGACAAAGCTCCGACTGTAATTGCTATCAGGGACCTTGTGCTTGATAATCAGAACTTGACCGAGTCAATGAAGCAATTGAAAGAGTCTGTTAATTCCACACCGATAACACCAAAGGGTGCAAAGGAAGAAGAGATAAAGGCAGCAGAGGCTAAGGCATGGGAAAGCATCAAGAAAAGCTTAGCCAATTTGCTCAAGTGTGAAGATACTAATGACGATTTGGAGAAGTTGTATAACACCGCTACAACTGGATCGGGTGATGAAAAAACAAAGGCGCTAAATCATTTGAACGCCCTTGGTTACTCAGTGACTAATATCAAAACCTTGATTGATTTTAGGGATGCTTTGCTTGGAAAAACCAACGTCCCTGATGACAAGGGTGGCAGTAAGAAAATAGAGTCTTTAACGGATGCCAAGGAGTATTTAAATAAGCATTTCAGTGAAGTGTGCACTAAAGCCGCTATATATGTTGATCAGACGGGTATTGATTTATTAAAGGCGCGTTTTGCTCAGTTGCAAAACATAAAGGGTGTCTGGACCAATGCCTTTAACACAAATGATTTAAAGAAAACTGCCAAGACACTTTGGGATGGCGTTGTAAACATGAGTGAAGTGCTGCTTTCATCTGCTGCTTCTGGTGCTGCAAGTGATGCAATTAATGGTATTGCTAAGGGCACAATAGAGAAAATTGCAAATGATCTTGACATGGACGTCGATTTTGCATTTATAGACAACGATTCCACCCTCACTCTTGGTTCCGGTACAACAGTTACAGCTACAAAGAAGGCAAAGTTCTCTGACGTACAGGCAAAGGAGTCATATTTAGGAGTTGTGAGTGATGATCTTGCATATCAAACTAAGAGGATAGATTGGCTCTTGCCTGAGCTTGTCGGAACAGACATTCCGCAGGTAGGTGCGGATGGCAAGTATGTATATCAGACGATTAGCGTTCCACAAAAGACGCTTGATGCAAGTGATAAGGCAAACTACTTAAAGGCACAGCTCGATGCAGCAAATGGTACATCAGTTTATGTCACAACAGGTCTAAGTGGTTACCTTACCAATGACAATGGCGAACTGTTGGTTAAGACGGATGCTGGTACTTATGTCCTACCAAAAGACAGTAAGGGCAATGAAGTCAAAATCAAGTATAATTCATTGTTGACTGCAAATAAGAATGTAGAAAAGATTAAAAAAGAGTTGACCACTATCAAGACTCAGGTTAAGGACATAGATTTTGGCAAATTTAATGATCTAGAGTTTATGACGTTGCTCTTGAACTTTAAAGATTTGGATTCTATGTTAGATGGTCTGAAGCAGAAGTACCCTGAGCAGTATGAAAAAATAAAAGGCTCTGTCGAAAACATAAAGACCTTAGTTGGTAAGGTAAAAGATGATGTTGTCTCAGTTGCTAGTAATGTATCTACCTTAGCTGTAGGTTACCTCAAAGAAGGTTATACTGGTGGTTTTGTTCCACTTTCAAATAAACTAACTGATACTGTTAAACAAGCAGCAAGTGGTAAGACATATTTTGCAGACAGCGAGGGCAACTACTTAACAAAAGATGGCTCTGCCTTGGAAGACAAGTATTATATAGCTGGTGCAGAAAAGGATGGAGTATGTGAATTGTTGGCTCTTCCAAAGGAGTCTGCTGGTTTAGCTGTTTACACTATTACAGCAGAAATGCAAGCAGAAGGCTATGATAAGGTAATAGGTCTTAAGAAAGAAGGAAAGACATATGTTCCTGTCTATGAAACAGAGAAGGTAAAAGAAGGGGACGAGGAAGTTACCAAGAGAGTTACTGTAAGTGGCGTTGGTATCTTAACGCAGAAGCTTTATCAGAAGGCTGATGACAAGGGTAATGTCTATTGGGCTGCCTATATTGATAAAAATAATGACGATTTTAAGACTGGTAACTTTACCAATAAGGATGTTAATTTCTTAGACCAGACGGATCTAGACAAATTGCAGTTCATAAACCGTGCTGGTTCTACCGAAGGCAAGTCTGGTGACATGACTATTTTGACGAAGTTAGCAGACTCCGTTAAATCAAAGTTAAATGAACTTTTAGGAACGACCTATACAATTACTGAGAAGTCTTGGTTAGATAAGTACAGTGTATATCAGGAAAGCGGCACCACGGAGAATGGCACCAAGTGGAAGGCTGATTATACCGGTGTTGCAAAAGACAGCAAAACTGGAGCTTTGGTTTACAAGCCAATTATGCAAAAGGTTGATGTCACAGGAAAGGGCTATGAAAAATTAGCGGATTCAAAGGTTCAGACAAATGGAGACAAGTATTATAGGGTAGTTGGTTCTTATGTTCTTACAACTAAGGGTACCACGCTTGCAGAGGGACTTGGAAAGGTTTATAACTCTACTGTAAAGGCAGAATATACAAAGAAAATTGGTGATGTTTATTATCTTGCAGACAGCGATGGCAATCTAATTTCATATAATCCAACCATTAAGGACAAGAAATTGGATGCAGGTAGTGCAAAAACCGTCCCATATATAGTAAAGGGTGAAGATGGATCCTACTATTACATTAGTGCAAATGGTGTATACTTAAAACCAGATGCAACTCAGCCTTCAGGCTGGGCACCACTTACCAAAACTCCCGCACCAGCAGCGAAGGCTACGAACTTTGCTGTAACAGAGAAGACTCCATCAACAACTCTTAAGTTAAATGGTGTGGAAGTCGAAGTATTTGTTGATACTACACGTACTGCTAAATACCAGCCTATTAGCGTTAAGTTTGCTGGTTATGAAACGAATGCTAGTGGTCAGTTTGTTAAGAGCAATGGTGCCGTTGTTGACCAAAATGATATCTCTGCTTATAGCGCAGCAATACTACGTAAGGCAGAAACAACTGTTACCGTTAAGGCTAATGCTAATGCAGAGGTTGCGATTGGTGCAGATGCTGCTGCTTCACGTTTTGAAACAAATAAGTATGAGGAAATTGTGAAAAAGACCACTATCCTCCCGGCAGTTTCTGTCAATATTGCTTCTGTGGACAACACTGCTACATTGAGAATAGATGATAATGCAAAAATAGTCACGTCAGGTCACACGACAATTTCTGCCGATGCAACCAAAAAGCTCGAGGCAACTTCAAGGACTGGTTCTGCTAACATTGCATTGAAGACTATCAAGAGTGGCGATACGGGTTATGATGAAAAGTATGCAGTCTCAAAAGATGAAGAGGGTAAATCTCTTTGCTATGTTGACGCTGCTGGTAACGTCATACCACTCAAAGCAAAGAAGGACAAAAAGAACCCGAACAAGATTGTTGGCTATGAGCTAGAATTATATACAATAAAAGATGGCAAAATTACTCTGTCAGAAAAGGCGACAAAAACAAAGAAGGCTGATATTGCAGCTGCAGGTCCAAATGCTCAGGCTGCCTTTAAAGCTGCGGCAGTTGATGCTGCAATGAAGGATGTCAAGAAGAAAGGTACAACCACAGGAATCTATAGCAAAACTTACTTTGAGAATCATCCATCTGCATTAATTGAATACCTTGCTGCAAATCAAGTAGTAGTTAAACTTGGTGACAAAGATGATAGCCCAACAATGGTGCTTCCAAAGACAGATGCCTCAAAAACGTACTATTCAAAGATGAAGGAATTCATGAATTCCGCAAAAACAAAGGTAGAAGATGACTGGAAAAAGTACACTGAGGTGGATAGCAGTGGTAAATGGAAGATAAGTGACCAAGGCGACACTGATGAAGCCAAGGCTGCAAAGAAGTTCCGTGAAGAAAAATTAATGCTCACGAAAAACAACGCCATAGTTGATTATCTTCTTACCTACGGTGTCAACGTGAACACAGATGCATCGTGGGCAGACATTGCCTTTAACCTTACAAACGGGACAAACGTATCAGACGTTAAAATAGGTAAGGCACAGATTGAAGGTAAAAAATTAGCCAATGTTGATGTTGCTTCAAATGCCACGAGCACATACAAGGCTGCGGCTTCGGCAAACTTTGGTACGATGACGGCAATTGAGTCAGCAATCAATATTTCGCTTGAAGAAACTAAGAGTGATCTCAATATCGCAAGTGGTGCTGAATTAAAGACAGATTCTGGCAACCTTAATGTGAAATCAACGACGAAGATAAAGTCGAATGAAATCACAAGCGAAAATGGGGATACTGGCGCTAAGTTGACAGATGATCAGTATGCCTATTACACACAGAAGTTCTTACCAGTCACTGTGGAAATACCAGAGGAGAATGGAAAAACCAACCATAGTCCTGCCTACAAACTAGGAGAATATCTTGGTGGTGAATTGGCGAAGTACGTGGACAAGCTTGGAGACAAGATTAAGAGCAAACTTAGTGATGTCACAGATGTCACAAAAGGAATGAAGGATAATTTCACCTTTGGTTCTACCATAGTTGTTACTAATGATACATTTAATTCCAACCTCACTGTTGGTAAGAATGCAAAGCTTACCTCCACAAATGGTAATGTTACTGTGGCGGCAAAGACAGATAATGTAGACTCTGTTGCGAAAGTTAAGGGTTCCTTGATAGAAGTTTCAGTTCCGAATAACGCTGCTAGTGACACTGTGAGAGGCAAGACAGTTTCAATAGAAACTGCTGTGCTTGTTGGTCTTATGGAAGAGGATGCGACTGTTACGGTTGAAGAAGGTGCTCAGATAACATCTTCTGCCGGTAATGCGACAGTTACTGCAGATGCCTTAAAGGAATATACAAGATTACAGAAGATGTTGAGTAGTGTGCGTGATAAGTTACTAATATTGCTCGGTAATCTTACAAGTGATACAAGTAAGACTGCCTTAGCAAAACTGTTAGCGCGTATCAATACACTCATCAAGTCTGGAAAATCAGAAGGAGCAGCGGCAACGCTTTCAAAGCTTAACTACGGTGACTGGGAGCTCTTAAGGGCAGAATACGAGGAAATAAAAGAAATCAATGAGAGCCTTAAAGATTTTGCCAATCATCACTATGCTGGTTCAATCAAGGCAGCACAAAATCTCATTGATGAATCATTGAAGTTAACTGATCCAAATAATTATGCAAACTATGGTGCGCGTACAGTTTCCGGCTTTAAGAACCAGAAGGATCAGTTTGGTAAAGAAGTTGCGGGTCAGACTTCAAAGGTTGCAATTACTGGTAGCGTTGTCGTTTCAAACGATACGTCAAATGCAAATGTAAATCTTAAGAAGGATGCAGAAATATCGGCCGGTGGAAAAGCAAAAATTGGTTCAACTGGTGAAATTAGCGAGGTCAACTTCCTTGGTAATGGACAGGATATGTTTAAAGCAAACGAGTCTCAGGGTGTTGGTGCTGGTGCAAGTGTCAATGTTCAGGGAACTCATATTGATAGCAATGTAACGGTTGCTGAGGGTGTGAAGATAACATCGGGCAAAGATTTGACTATTACCGCGACGGGTGATGAGATGGCTGTGGGTGCAGTTTTTGGTGCTGGCAAATCCACATCAACCGGTGGTGAGCAGAGCTCAAATGACGAAAGAAGCGGTAACAATTCTTCACAGCAGAAGACAGCAGGCATTTCCATTCAGGGTATGGTTAATGTTCTTCATGGTACACGTAATGCAAAAGTAATCTTTGATGAAAAGGCTACAAAGGCAGCAGAGTTGAAGTCTACTAATGGCGCTGTTTCTGTGACTGCAAAAGCAACAGATTACATTACAGCTGCTTCTGGTGCTGTAGCACAGGGTGACAATGGTAGTATTGGAGCAGGTGTTGCTGTAATTGATTACTCGCTCGATTCCTTGGTTAACTTGGGAGCGAATACGACGGTTACGTCAAATAAAGATGCTTCCTTCACCACTTCACAGAGTGGAGCAATGAATACAATTTCCCTTGCTGGAGCTGGTGCACCAAGTAAGGATAAAGATGGTAAAAGCAAAGGAGCTCTTGATTTCCTTAGTGATAAAAAAGATGGACTCAAGGATAAGTTAACCGGTAAAGATGGCGTCTTTACAAAGCTCTTTAAGTCAGCAGACGATAAGGGGTTAGATAGCCTTGATGAGAATCCGGATGATTCAGCTAACATCAAGGATGCTAAAAAGGGTGCACAGGATCAGGCAAATGATAGCAATAGCAATGCTCAGGAAAAAACTAATGCCTGGGCTGTTGCTGGCAGTATCTCGATAAACCTTGTAAATTCAACTTCAAAGGTTGACATAAGTAAGGCAAAAATAACAACCACAAATGGTACTGTAACAGCAAAGGCAAGCGACGATAATTTCATCGGTGCCTGGGCTGGCGGTGGCGCAATAAATGCTACTGGCAACACGAGAAATAACGTTGGGGTTGCTGGTGCAGTTGCACTTAACCTCATAGACAGACATGTTGATGCTGTTGTTAGCCAGTCTGAGATATTTGGTGCAAAGGCATTGCACATTAACGCACTTTCTGCTGGCGCAGCTGTTACAGCTGGTGTGGCTCTTAGTGTGCTTACTGGTGCGGCTCATGATGATGATGGTGGAGGCGGAAATTCTGTAGGTGTAGATCTTTCTGCGAATGTTAATAAGGTTGATTCTACTGTTAATGCAACAGCAGATAGACTTACCGTTAACAAGAATGCGCCAGCGAATGCAAAAGAGACAGACCTTGATGTCTTAGCTCAAACTGTTGATACTCAGGTTACTGGTGGCATCACGGTTGGAATTACAAGTGGCGAAGGAAAGGCTGTTGGTGTAGGTGTTGTCTTTACAGGTACATTCTTGAACAACACAGCTAATGCCAAGGTAATTGGTGGCGACTATAACAATATGCATGATTTCGTTGTGAAGAGTGCAATGGCACCGAAGCAGGTGACCGCTGGTGTAGGTGCTGGAGTTGCTAAGTCAACAGATAAAGCAGCTGTTGCTGCAAACGGTGTTGTGCTTGTAACGAATACTGACAATAACGGTACAGCCACAATAGAAGCCTATAATGAGGGCAAGACTGGTGAGCAGAAGGCTAATATTAGTGCTTCTGGCAAGGTGAAGGTTGATGCCCGTGACTCTATCACAGAGGAAGATGCAAGCGAAACAACCATACGTGCCCAAAAGACAGATCGTTACCTTGAGGGCAAGGAAGTTGATGCAGACGGTAGCAACATCCTAGATTCACAGCGTAAGGGTGTGGTGGCAGGTTCCACCTACTATGAGACTGCTTCTGATGAAGACGTGGCGGCTAAAAAGTTTACCTACATCGGTATTTTTGATGATGTAGATGGAACACGTCATGAATTTACCTCATCAAATGGCACACTTTCCCTCACAAAGAAGACTGTTGATAACAAGAAATATAAGACAGATGCAAACGGCAACCTTGTTAAGGAAGGTGGCAACTTTGTTGTGGCAACTGAAGAAGACATCGTTGCTGGCAACTTCAAATATATAGGTGAAGTTAAAGTAACAACGCCAGAAGGTAAGACGGAGACTATTAGGGTTGCTGTTTCACCGGATGCAGCTGGTTACGCTTCTGCAAACTTCTCATACTACGCTGACAAAACGCCAGAGGGAGACCTCATCAAATACAGAACATATAATGGCAAACCAGTTGTAGATGAAGAAGCTACAGCTCAGCGTGAGAAGTTTGATAAGGCTACAGAGGGCGAAGACTATGAGGATCAGTTGTTCCGTAAGGATAAAGCAAAGACTGTGAGAACAGCTTTAGCTGTTAATGCAGGTGTTGTAGCTTCTGTTACAAAGTCTGGCGGTGAAAGTACAGGTGTTGCGGCTGGAGTTGCAGTAGCCGTTAACAAGATGAAACAGACACAGAATGCAACAATTTCTGGTGCAAAAATTACTACACCTGGTGAAGTCAAGACATCAACAGCAACAGATACAAAGGTTGTTAATGTTGTAGCAGGTGCAGCGGTAGCTGCTGGTGGTGGAAGCAACTCAACAGCAGCTGGTGGTTCTGTCATGATAAACCTCATGGAGAACAACTCCTACACCAAAATTAAGGGGAACGCTGATATAACAGCAGGTTCGCTCAATGCTACGTCAGACAACGATGCAGTAAATGTCAATGTTGCTGGTCAGGTGTCTGTTGGTAAAAATTCTGCTGGTCTTTCCTTCATATATAATAAGAACAACAGTGTTGCTGATGTTAAGATTACACCTAATACCATTACGCTTTACAACGCAACAAGCACGGATGAAGATTTCCACAGCATAAAGGTTGGTGCTACAAATTCTGCAGGCATCTATTCAGTTGCCTTACAGGGTGCGGGTTCAACTGGCGGTTCTGCTGCGGTTACCGGTGTTGTAGCTGTTAACCAGGGTACGCAGAATGCGGAAGCTACCTTGAGCTCAGCGGCAAGTGGCAAGAAGCTTGTTGTAAATAATGCAAATGATGCCAAGGTAAGTGTGAATGCTGAAAATGATTCCACAGAGTTAGCGATTGCAGGTAACGCGGCAGTTGGTACGTCAAAGGTTGCTGTTGGCGCTGGAGTTGCATACAATGACATTGGTGGTTCAAGCAAAGCTCCTGCGACCCAGAAAGCTGTTGCAACGCTAAAGAATGTTGAATTTAAGACTGCAACTGGCAAGTCTCTAAAAGAGGTCAAGGTCAGCGCGGTGGATGATGCAACACATATTACAGTTGCAGCAGGTGTTTCTATTGCAAAGACTATATCCGTCCAGGGTGCAGCTGCGGTATCCTTGGCCAACAAGGCTACACAAGCGATTGTTGGAGACCTATCACTTATTGGTGGCTTATCTATGGGTAATTTAGAGGTAACGTCAACCAACACAGCAAAAACTAACAATGTTGCTATAGCAGTTGCAGGTTCTAAGACAGTTGCTGTTGGTGCAGCAGTTGGTGTCAATCGTATCATAGAAAATACCTCTGCAGAAATATCTGGTTTAGGAACGAAGGCAGCGCTTCTTATGGTTCAGAGTGCTCTTGTGAAGGCAAAATCAGACGCAGAGATATTGAACATAGGTGCTGGCGGCGGTCTAGCTCTTACTGGAGTTGCAGCAACAGGTTCTGTTTCTGTTAATACCATAACGAATGATACAACAGCAAAATTGCTTAATTCTCACTTGACGTCGCTTGATAGCGTCGGTGTTATTGCCGAAAGTGACGAAATAATTAATAACTATGCTGGAACACTCTCTGGTGGCAAAATTGCTGTCGGTGGAGTTGTCGCTGTTAATAAGATAGAAGGCGATACTGCGACAGAGGTGACAAACAGTGACGTACTCGTAAATAACAGTAACAAGAAGATAGAAGTTGCGAGTACCATGAAGGATAACTATATGGCAGGTGAAGATGCAGATAAATTCCCTGATGCACTGAAGGTTTCAGACTTCAAGATTCGTTTGCTCAAAGAGGGAAGAAAAACTGTTGAGAAGACAGGTTTCGTAGTTGATGCTTCTTCGACCCACACCATAGACACTGTACTTGGTGGTGTTTCAGCTGGAGTTTCCGGATTAGTTGCGGTTGCCGGTACAGCTTTGGTTAATGTATCGTCAATTGGTGGTTCGACATATACAAAGGTCACTGATTCTGATATAACTGCCAAGAATATGCATATTCGTGCGGCGGACTTTGCAAATAACTATGCGTTCCTCCTTGGGGCGTCTGTTTCAGTTTCTTCCGCTGGTCCTGTATCAGCAGCAGCAACAGCTGCTGTCAATGTCAGCACGATGAATAGAGCAACAGTAACTTCTGTAGATAAATCAAAGTTAACTGGTACGGGTAATGCAGACATTACTTCTGAGTCTAACACAGGAACTACAGCATTTGGTTTAGCTTTATCAGTTGCAGTTACTAATCCGTTAGCAGGAGCGGGCGTGGCTATATCTGCTGCGGCGGCAGTTAATGTCGTAAATCTTGCTTCTAGTGCACAAACTAGCATTACTGGTACAACAAGTAATAAATCTACAGTGACAGGCTTTAATGCTCTTGGTGTAAGAGCAGATAGAAGAAATGCCTTTGGCATTGGTACAAACGCGGCTGCCGTTGCCATCGCTCCACCTGATCCAAGAAAGGGTGGCTTGAGTTTTGGTATTGGTGCTGCAGTTGCCTCAGTGAATGAAATGGGTGCAACAAAGCTAAATATACAGAACAGCACATTAGAGGCTGCATCAGTTGATTTAGCATCAGATAACAAACTCTATAGCTTTGTAGAAGGCGTAGCGCTTGGAGCAGCTATTACCTTTGGAGGAGCGGCAGAAGTAATAGTCAATGACTATGACAACACAGTAGAAACCAATATAGAAGGTTCAGAGGTTAAGGCAACCTCTGGTGCAATGCATATCACTGCCAACAATAAGGCTGATGTAACACTTACATCTGTATCCGCTGCTATTGGCTTGGTTGCTATTGGTGTAAATGTCACTAGTACAGATATATATACAGCAACTGGTATCAAGGTTAAAAATACAAACTTGACATCTGCTGGCAATTTGGATGTTGCAGTCAATGATAAGAGAAAAGTAGATGAGACCTTTGCAGGTGTTGCTGTTGGTGCTGCTACATTTAACATCAATGTTTTGAGTGTTGATGTAGGTTCAGGCGGTTCAAAAGAAGTTGATCCAGAGGCAGCACAAGCAAAGCGTGATGCGCAAAAGAAGATTGACGATATAATTGCTGAGGCAAAAGCTTCCAAGGCATTTGGTAAAGATAGAGCGAAAGAAGCTGATATTATTATCAAAGCCACTCGTACAAGCACACCGGGCGATTATATTGAATTTGAAGGTAACGCTACGAATAATAAAGTTCAATCAACCGGTGGTAATGTTACCATCCAAAACTCAACGCAAAATAACATAAATGTTAAGGGTGGTGCTGGTACAATCGGTGTGGCTAAGGTTTCTGCCACAATTGCAGACACACAGCTCGATAACAACCAGAAGTTGTCTCTAAAAGGCGTTAAAATTTCTGGTAAGGATGATGTTACACTAGCCAACAAGGTTTCATCTTTTGACAGTGATAAAGCGGTTAAAGTTTTACTTGGACAGGCGACAGTTGCAGGTCTTGATGCCACGCTCACCTTTGCAGATGTAGAGGCTGCTGGCAAACAAGACATGGCGATTGTTGGTTCTGACATAACCAGTGGTGGCAAGGTTGATATTTCATCAACAAACGATTCAGAAATGGACGTTAGAACCCTTGGTGTCAGTCTCTCAGCTGCTGCTATTGGTACGACCAGAGCTGTAATCAATGATGGAGCCACTTCAACAATTACCATAAAGTCGTTGGTTGATGGGGCTACTCCAAATATAATTACTGGTAACGAAGTATCAATAGTTTCAAGTTTAACAAATGGTAATGCCGTAGGTGTTTCTAACATAGCCGTGGCAGTGCTTGATGTCAACTATGCAGACGCATATATTTATGGCAATTCGTCCAGTAATTTGAATTTGTCTGATGTTAATATCACGGCAGACAAAACTACAATACATGCGTTCAACGCTCCAAATCAAGACGCTCGTGTCTTCGGTGTTGGTGGTGCTGTTGGAATTGCATCAGTCATTTCAACTGCCGATGTAACTAACGTGTTACAGAGTAATCTTGTCCTAGGCAAGGCTTTAACGCTAACTAGCAAGGATATTGATTTGCTTGCACAGATAGGCAAGGAGGACGAATTATTAGCCCATTCAGACGTTGAGTCGGTTGGTGTTGCTGGTGGAATTACTGTCTCACATGATACAGCTTTTACAAGTAACAGTAACAAGGCTAATATTACTGCGCAGGAAGAGTTTACTGTAGCTGATGGTACAGATTTAAGGATTCAAGCTCTTAACTACTCCACTCAGAATGCAGACATTGCTGCCGTTGCTGGTGCCTTTGGTATTGCGCACTCTCTCAACTATGTTGAGATGAATGATACATCGATCTCATCACTTGCATTGGAAGGAATAAAGGGCAATATTAAGAGCCTTACAATTAGTTCCCTTGCCAATACCATTGAGAACACAGCTTCCAACTCTGCTGGATTTGCGGCAATCGCTGGTGCTGGTTTGAATATTAAAACATATCAGAGCATGACAAACCATGTTACCCTTGGTGGTGCCTATAATGTTGCTAATGACTTTAATGTGGCAGCTGAGACTAAAGCTAATTCCTCCATTATTGCGAGAGTTATTGGTGGTGGTGCTGTTGCTGCGTTAGGCTCAAAGGTTGATTCAGCACAGTCATTTGACACTTCTGTTGATATATTAGGCAAGCATGGTGCGAATAATAATAAGCCAGCTGCTGCGATTACAGCAGACAATGTCAATGTAACTGCAACAAACTTCCTTGATTTCTATTCAGACGTCCAAGGTACAGCTGGAGGCATCGGAGGTGGAGCTGGTGCTCATGCTCGTATTAATGAGCACAAGGGTGATTCTGCTTACCATGATGGAAAAGAAGGTAAAATTGCTGCAAAAATCAATATAGGCGAAGATGTTGACATCAGATCAACACATAACCAGGATTACAATGTTTACAACACAGCAAAAGTTAATAATGTTCTGAATGCTAATACTGGTGGCTTTGTTGCAGCAGTGGATATTGATACTGCAAACAAGTTTGATTTTACAGAGGATGTTACAGTTGGAAAGAACGCCTTCCTCTACGCATCTACACTTCCAACATTAGATTACTCTGGAAATATCGATACTGGTGACAATAGGTCACACATAAGTATCCGTGCCTTTGACCATCTTGACATCTATTCAATGACCTATGGTCTCGCTTCTGGCTTTGGTGCTGGCGTTGGTGCAAGCAGTGCTAACGATATTGCGAGAGCAAGCAATATTACTATCAATGGTAGCTTGTTATCCATGGGAGATCTCTTCGTTAACGCCGGAGGTGGCACTGGTTCAGAATCAAGTGTCGATTTGAATGTCATCGCAAAAACGCAATCTATAATCCCGATTAGCGATCCTTCAATGACTGTAACCTATAAAAACAAGTCTAACGTGATAATTGGAAACACGGCAAACCTACTTTCATACATGACCACTGCTCTCGAGTCTTCACAGGGTGAAACAGATAAATTATCTACAGTTATAAATAAGTACTCAATTTACGATAAAACTGAAAGTGCTAGTACGGTTGAAACACCTACTGCTACTGCTTATGGTGTAACAGGTGGTGTGCACTATGATTCGGCCGTGCATGACGTTACAATTAGCAAAGATGCTACTGTCTTGAACAGGATTGGTCAGAATGTGGAAGTCAGTTTTGATAGAATTTATAATTCTGATACGAAGCAATATGACCGTTTGACTGCCACAGTTAAGGACCTAAACAACTACGGTAAAGTTGGTACGTTAGATGCTCGCTCCGTTACGTATGATGAGGCTACTGGTAAGGTTATTTCCAAGACCGCCGCAAGTAGTGCTGGCGATAGTACGACTGCAGAGGCAAAGATAAAGGGCATTTTGCAGAAAGAGTTTGTTGATAACGTCCTTGAAAATAACGTAATTTATATGACCGGTGCCTATTCTCTTGAAGGTAGAACAAAGGATAGCAAGAGTACGGAGTATATTACAAAGCCAGAAACTGCTGGTAGTTATGCTGACTATGATAAGTATTGGGAAATAAAGGATCCTGCTACCAGAGAAGCCAAGAGAACTGCATATGCTAAAGCGGTTGCAGCAAATTCTGAAATCCCAGTAAAGGCAGCAGACGAGCCAGTTGAGGATTTTAATGCAAGATATGTTGAATGGAAGGAAAACCTCAAGGACAACCAGATAGCAACAAACGATGATTCTCATCTTGCAGGAGACAACTATTATCAGTTCTTGAAGGCTTCCGGCTTGCTTGATGTCGTCTATAAGCCTGGAACTACTACACCTGGATATTTCAAGTTTGCAAACTTCATAAAGCCAATTGATGGTGAGCTTACAATTAAGGCTAATAAACTCATAATTGGTACAGACAAGGGTGATATTGTAGTTAGTAGTGTTGATGGACGTTCTGTAATTAATTCACAGATTCCAAATACTGGCTTCAATAACATAAAGAGCTTGAATGCTTCCCTAAAGTTGACGAACAAGACGCAGGCTGACCTAGTGGTGGGTGATATTGCCTTGGGTCTTGGCAATATGCACACGAGGGGCGTTGTCTTCAATGGTAATGCAATTCAAGGCTCTGTCACACCAGAAACAATTGCTATTACAAACGATTTTGCAAATGTAGGTTTAACAAAGTATTCTGCTTCAGTGATAATTGATGGTAGTATCTTTAACAATTCTGGTGATATCACCGTTAAGAACAATTCAGTTGGTGGCAGCGTCTATATTTTGACTTCACAAGATCCTGAGAGAGCTTATGGTCTTATGGCTGCTGGAGATGCGCTCTTGGATGCATCTGATTCCATCTACGTTTCATATCAGCCAACACTCTATAGCACATCCGGCAAGAATTTGTTTGAGATGTTACATCAATACTACGTTGATAACTATGCAACAACGGGCAAAGCTGATTATTATTACTATGACAAGGATGGAGAAATAACTGCGGAAACGCTATCTGTCAAAGGCTTTAACAGTGTTTTAGATTGGAAATATGATGATTGGGTAAAATTCAGTAAGAAATACTCTTCTTTACAAGCAACAAAAACTTCGACGTTTACTGAAAAGGATAACCCCTTAAAAACCGGAAATTCAGCGGTAGTTGCTGGTGGTAAGATTATCGTATCAGCAAACATATTAAACGTTAATGGTCTTATTCAGTCTGGATTTGACACCTTTAGCTATACGCCAACGAAGGACGATGTCAGTAAGATGTACGCTATGTCTACCCTTTATGAAAAAACAAAAGGTGACGAGGCAAAATTCCGTGAAGAAATGTTAAAGGCTGGATACGAGCAGGCTGATGTAAGAGGTAAGACGGTTTATCTCCTTACCAAGGCTAGCCACGTGTATGATGACGTCAAAGGCTACTATGTTGGAACCATTGCGACGTACTTTGATCCAGTGACACAAGAGATTTACACCGGTCCTGTGCATGGCAATGCTGGTGAGGTTGTCTTAGCTGGACAGATTATTTCTACTGGTTATGGACGTGTTGTGGTTGCAAGTGGTAGCGGTTCTGTTGATATTAATACAACGTTAACAACTACTGCTGGTAGTGATGATCAAACGATCTCAGGTGGCACAAAGACCTATAAACAATATTTGTCAGATACAAAGTTAAATGTTGGTGATATTACCTTCGATGATGCCTCCAAGCAGGGTCAAGTTACAATTCTTGATACCTTCAAAAAAGGTGAAGATGCGGCTACTGTGGTAGCAGGGAAGACCAAGTATATTGATGATAATTTAGCTAAGTACATGGAAGAGCACAAAGTGACTGAAGAAGAGGCGAGAAAAGCACTTGCTGATATATATTATGCGGGATACACCACTACCTACACGAAATCTGGAACATATACCCCATACGAAGAAGCTTTCCTCTCTTGGGCATATTTATTTAATGCAACGAGTTTTTCAAGTCTTGGTGCTTCTATATGGACGGATGACTTTGACGATCACTACGTTTATCTTATAAAACCTGGCGAAAGCAAATTGCGACAAGTGTGTCTCTTGCGTAATATTGTTAAAAATATAAACCAAGCAGCTAAAGAGGCAGGTCACGCCCATTTTGAAAATGAGCCTGACTGCAGAGCTAAGTGGGACGTTATTGATCTTTATGAGGATACAGACAAATCAAGTTATGAAGTTGGGTGGTATAAGTCGGGTTCTGCAGCTGTCACCTTGGCAGATAAGAGCAGCGAAAAGTTGGCAGATTATTTTGGTACGTACTTTGGTCTGATTTATGATTACCTTAATAAGCTAAAAGCTAAGCAAACGGATGGCAAATCTGAAGGGCACGTTGGAGGCACAGATGTATACGGAGATTATACAGTTGATTATCAGCCGATTATTGATGCAAAAGCATATTACAAACCTTCAGACAGTGGATTAACTTCTGAGAATGCCTATAAGACCTACAACACACTGAGAGGCGATGAAGGCACAACGGAAAGAGATAAGATCTGGTCTAAGCTTGCTAATGACGTTGTAAACGATTTTAAAGCTAAACATGACTATTGGGATGATGCAATTTATTTCCTTAATAACCCTAACGCAAAGTATGGTTCTGTTGACATTAAAAGTGCAGAGGGTATAAGGGATGTGTCGTTGCTTGACAAAGGAACATGGAAGAATAGGAACGGCTTGACTGCTGAAAACACTATTCTTTCAAGTGGCTCGTTAGCCACCCCAGACGAGGGTATTAAACTTGTAAAAGTGCCGTACGGACCCTTCACCCCCTGGGACTACTCTGTCTCGAACGAAATAACCTTGTTGGGAACGTATAGAAATGCTGCTGGTTCTTTTATGTTTACGGAAAATATCGAGGGGGAAAAAGCTACCCAACCTTCAGATGCTCATGGTATGCTTGATTTCTACTTTGAACAATCAGCAAAATCACAATTGAAGCAGACTCATCAGCTTGCTGCAAATAAAGGCATCAATATTACTGTCTTAGATAAGGGTGACGATACAATCCAGGTACACTCCGGCAGTGATCTCACCTTGGCTGGTGATGTGAGCAATAAAACGTCTAGCGGCTTGGTTAACTTGATATCAGATAACGGGTCTGTCAAGCAGGTTGAAGGCAAGGAACTGAAGTCTGATGACATAACTGTTGTGGCAAAGAACGACATTGTCTTGAATGACATCAAGGAAATAAAAGATACAGCAAATCCAGATGGTGGAATTCTCTTACAGGCAAAGTCGGTTGATGGAGGTTCTATTGACCTTGATGTTACAGATGGCTCCATAGTGCAAAAACGCAGTTATAAAGTGAGTAAAGATTTGTTTGATAAGGCTGTGAAGGGGAAGGCTGTAACTAGTACTGTTACCACAAAGGGTGATATGGTGAGTTATGAAAAGACCTCATTCATAGATGCTTATGGTGGTAATCTTAATAACGTTAATACTGTTTCTGTTACCGCGTCAGGCGATATCGGGCTTTCTAACCTTTCAGGAGGAAAGTATTCAAAGCTTGATGTAAGTTCTGCAAACGGTGGTGTGTCCATCGGGAAAATTACTAATAAAGCAGGTTCTGTTTTGTCGATTCACGCGCAAAATGATATTGTGGTGGGTGTGAAAGATAAAAATGGTACTTACAAAGGCGACGAAGGTTTCGTTAATTCCATTGGAATAGACCAGTTATATTCAAAAACTGGTGAAATTATTCTAACTGCTATAGAAAATGGCGATGTCTCTCTTTACGATGCTCACTACGATCAGAATCAGTTTGATTACTACAACAAGTTGAAGGATCCTGAATTTAGAGAGAAGCTCCTGCGAGACTGGAAGCTTATCGGCCTTGTAGGCGGCGATAACCCAGAGGATAGTACATATTACTACTACTATGGACTCGCTGAAGCTCTTATTAACAGAACTACGGAGAGCATTGTTGACCCACATGCGGCGACAAGGGCAAACGTAGTTACTGGTAAAGGTAAAGATCTCAAGGTACAGAATCTCAACCTTGGTTCAGTAGATAGCTATTCTGAAGAGATATACTTTGACAAGGTAATTGATGAACTTCAGATTGCTGAGCAGTTGCTAAAGGCAGTAAAGGGTAAGGCAAAGACAACCTATGGTGGCGTTGAATACTCTTACACTGGTCTTGAAGCTCTGTTAGCAAGCAAGAAAAATGCTTTATCTGATATTGACCCACTCGACCCAAGTTATGTAGCTATGCAGAAGGAAATTAAAGATATTCAGGGAGCGATTGCATCCTTAGAGGCAAGCTTGCTAGCTGGCGAGAGCGGTTATACGTTTGGCCTCACCGATGCCGAAATTAAGAATGCCCTTGATAAGTATGTGATAGGCATAAAGACTGATGTAGATTTGCTGAAGAATATCAAAGCTGCATATCTTTCTAAAGATGGTCTATTCAAGTACAACTTTGCTCGTGACACTCAGGCAGAAAAACAAGAATTCCTTGTCTACCTCAAGCAGATAAGTCCAACTGATATTATCCTTCACAACGAGGGTAATGTTTTGACGCGTTATAGCAATGCATTGCAATATCGCGATCGTAAGATGCTTGGTCTTAACATAGGTGCTGATGGAAAGTTGATGTTCCTGAATGACGAGGCAAGGACAGTAAATGTTGCTACAAGACCAACAGAAGACCTAGGCTCGGATTACAACGACCTTTTAATTGGCAAGATTTTTGCAACAAACGGTGTTCAGATTTTTGTTAACAATGGTAGCCTCTATGGTTTAGACGGAACTCCGTACAATATAAGGGCAAAAGAGATTTCAATTTTCGCTCCGAATGGCGACATTGATGCATTGAAGATTGCTATGCTAGCTACGGATAGTAGTGCTGCCTCAAGAATGACGATGGTAGCAAATGGCGATATTAACCTTAAATATGTAGCTAGTGGTTCCGAAAAGTATGGTGTAAGAATCCTTTCCATGTATGCTGGTGGAGACATCACGATTGATGGTGGTGGCGGACAGATACTTGGCTATGGAAACGAATTTACTGCCATTTCCGGTGACTTGGCAGATATGGGTTACATCCGTGCATTAGGTTCTATAAACTTCAACAATGCTAGCCAGATTGGTGAGGATGGCAATTATCTCCGTATCTATGCTGGTGACAAGGGTCAAGGTGCGGTAAACATCACAGGAACTGTTGCTGGCGAAAAACGAGCATCTGATGGTCAGATATATAAAACATATACTGAAGCCTACATAGCTGGTATTGTCAGCGGAACGAGAGAATATGAATACTCATATCTCACCCTTGGTAATATTTCTGATGTTCAGTTACTTTCTGCTGAATCATGGGGTAACATCTACCTTGGCGGCAAGATTGCTCTGAAAGACGGTGTGGTAAAGGATACAGTTGCTGGTAAAACTGTTTACCTCCATAAAGCACAGATTGACCTCATAACAGCCGAATCTGTTTTACAGGCCAATAGAGACGAAAATGGCAATTTTATTGATGCTGCTTTGAACTTCAATGCAAATGATAATGCACAGTTACACATTCATGCGGCAAAGAACATTTCGCTTGATAACGAGCAAAATGACTTCAGAACCAAGAGCGGTGCGAGTGTTGACCTTGAGGCTGATAACAAGCCTTCTCTTACAAGTGAAGATCCGCACCTAGACGCCAGAATTTACGGTGCAAGTATCCTTGCTCTTTACAAAGGAGCTAAATCTGCCACCCTTACATTCGAAAATATGTTGCAGAAATTCGGGGTTAAGGTAGAAGATTTGGTAAACGAAGATGGTACGAAATTGGGAGCTGACGCATGGTTGTTCCTTTCTAATTCTACTAAGGCTGAAGCGGGTACGCTTAAACCAGGTATTACACTTGAAAAACTTTTGCAGCTTCATCTTCCAAATGATGATCGCACCTTGTTGGAGAGATTCTGCATTGAATATCGTAATGGTGTAGTTCCAAGTGAGGATATCCTACGGGCTGACGTAGCTGCTGTTGTGAGAGACATGGAGCCGATGTTTGCCCTAAGAGATTGGCTGTATGGCAATAAGCATAAAGAAGCTCTTTGCCAGGACACGACAATAGCAGATATACAAAATGCCTACTATGCATATTACAAGACATTCCAGAATGTAAATCCATATAAGGTAGACGCCAACGGTAAGCCGGAGGTTGTAAATTGGGATGCCTACTATCTCCAGACTCCTACTAACATTTCCATTACGGCTCAGCATTTTGGTGCTCTTGGAAGCCAGAATATGCTTCTCAGTGCCAAAAATGATGTTTTCTTAAAACAGTTGAGCGACGATGCCTTTGAATTTGATGGTAAGATCTACGCAGGAAATACAATCAGTCTCACTTCTGTAGGTGCAATGGATGTCTATAGCGACAGGATGTTTGCTACGAACTTTAACTTTACTACGCTTGGTAGCCCAAGACACACTGAGCGTTCAAATTCTGCAGATATAACCATAAAGAGTGACCTTGCTGCAGATGGTAAGATTACCATAGATTCTGCAGGAAGAGTGGCGCTTGGCTCTGGTAAGAATGCTAAGGAAATCAAGGCAAACGAAATAGAGATAAAATCTGCTGGTGCAATTAATATTGCAGAAGGCAATATTTCTGTTACAAAGTCGCTATATGTTGAAACAACCGGCAAGGGGTATGCCGATAGCCACATCGGTATTGATGCTGCAATAAAAACAAATTCAACTGAACCCGGTGCACGTCTTGAAAAGATTGTTATCAAGGCAGCAAACGATGCAGTTAATTTGTTCTCCTCCGTTGGTAAACAAGCTAAGGATGCGGCGTTGGATGCTAAGTTAATCGACATAACGGCAGCAAAAACCTTAACGATAGGTGATTCTAAACATGAGAGATTAATAGCTGAAGATATTAACTTAACCACAACTAAAGCTGGTGCTGACATAAATGTTTCGGATATTGCAGCAGAGAGAGACCTCAACATTAAATCCGCTGGTGCTGCGACCCTCGCTGATTCATCAGCTCACTACATTGATGTCGAAAGCGCAGGTGACATAACGCTCAAGGGTGTTGTTAAGACAACTCTTAACGATGTGGATGCTGATATGCAGTCCAGGTATAACACCCGTATTGAAGAAGCAAAGCAGGATCCAAACTCAGATTACAACAAGGTTGTTTTGAATCCATACGATTTAAAATTAACTAATGCTGAGAAATCTGGTGCTTATAAAGCAGTGATTGCTGAAGAGTATGAAAGACTCTGGAACGAGCGTAAGGATACAGAGCTTCCATCATTCTGCAATGATTATTTGCAAGCTAACAAGGCAAAAATCGATGCAGCTACTGACAAGAAGAAAGTCATAGCAGATTTAACTGCTGAAGCTACAGCGAAGTTTAAGGAAAACTTGCTTGCAGAAGCAAATTCAATAAGTAAGATTCACGCTGAGTATCTAGTTCGTTTGGCAAACGATCCTGAGTATGCCAAGTTAACCACAGATGCAGAAAAGAGAATCTATGAAACTGAGCTTAAGACTAAGGTTGAGAAAGAGATTACTGCTGGTCTTACTGTGGAGCAGAGAGAAAATCTCTTAGCGGTTGGAAGAAACGCAGTAATAGCTTCAATTAAAAAGTCTGTTGATGATGAAATGAGTAGAAGAGCAGTCTTATCATTCAGCAGCGAGAATGGCAGCGTCAAACAAGCTACTGGCGGTGAGATTTTGAGCAACAATAAGAGTGTTAGAGTCGAAACTGCTAAGAGTGTTGAGCTTGCCAGTGAGAAGAATGACTTTGGTGATAGCACAGTAGAGCTCATCCATTACTATAACGATCCTGCTTCAGGAACATCTGACAAGTTTGAGAATGTCAAAATTGCAGGTAAGTCAATTGGTAAGGTTTCAGCTAAATCAATTGGCTTGAAAGAGGTAGAGATTATTAATAAAATAACTGGCGAGACAGAGAAAAAGATTGTTGAAACAGTTAAAAATGGTATCTATGCTTCTGGTGATGTGCTCTTGAAGCAGACCAGCACTGCCAAAGATCTTGAGTTTAACGATACAATCTCTGCAGATAAAACAGTTACAGTTTCTTCTGGTAGGGATCTGAAGCTTGCAGATGTTACTGCAAAAGACTTCATCGGCAATGCTGCTGGCGACCTTAAGGTGAATGATCTTACCCTTACAGGTGGTAAGGCTTCTATTACGGCCGGAGATGATGTCCAAATCACTTCAACTGATGAAAAAGCTCTTTTACTCAATGACCTTAAGGCAAAAACTGCTACAATAACTACATCGAAGGCAGGTTTGTCAGTAGTAGACAAGCTTGATGTTACAAGCGGTATTGACATATTGTCTGCTGGTGCCGTGAGGATCGGTTCAAGTGCTAAACGCATCTCGACAGGTACTGCAGGTGCTCTCAAGATTAATGACCTTGTGGCAACAAGTGCTGCAATTTACGTAGATGCAAGCGATGTTGTACTTGGTACACAAGCAGGTGGTTCTGTTGACCTTACTGATAGCTTGTTAGTCAACACACTTGGTTCATTGACGGCTTATGACATCAGTGCTCCAAAAGGTGTGACTATAACAGCAAAAGCTGCAGATTTTGTGGGTAAGCTTGCGGTTTCAGCTGGGGCTTTGAATGTGACAGCAACTGGTGGTGCAGCTAACATTGCGGATGCTACAGTATCTGGTGATGCCACGATTAATGCAACTGGTGATGTTACGGTAACGAAACTATCATCAGATGCAGCAACGCTCACTTCTGGTAATAAGACCAACTTGACTAATGTCACAACAAACAAAAAGCTTTCTGTAACCAGTGATGAGGATATTACCATTGATGGTGCTGTTGTTGTGAAGAACCCAGCAAAACTGGGTAACAACGATTACAACCTCAAGCTTCTTTCCAAGAATGGTGAAGTGAAGGAAGTTGGAGATGGCTCTGTCACTATTGCAGAAGTAACAGAGGAAGATGCGCAGGGCAAGAAAGTCCCGATAGAGACAAAGGCTTACATCTATGGTAAGTCTGGCATTGATATGACGAACACAAATAACGATCTTGGCAATTCAAGCCTCAATCTTGGTGATAACCAGAAGATTAAGGGTGATGTTAAGATTTCTGGTAAGTCATTTGCAACAAATGTAACAACGAACATCGATGCAACAGGAGATGTTATATTGAAGCAGAGTGGTGTTAATAAGAACGCAAGCCTCAAAAAAGTCTCTGGCGCTAATGTTACAGTTGAAACTTCAAATGACATTACAACGAGTGGTATAACAGCAACGAAAGATATCAACCTCACCGCCACCGGTGGTGCAATCAAAGCAACTGGTGATGTTACAGCAAAAGGTGATGTCGTAACATCTTCCGATGGAGATACGAGCTTTAAATCACTCACGGCGAAGTCGTTCAAATCACTTACCTCAGATAACTTCACAGTAACAGATAGACTTGATGTTGCTGATGGTTCTGAAATTAACACAGAAGGTCACGCAAGCATTACATCTGACAAATCTGTGAAATTGAATGAGCTTAGTGCAAACACAGCTGCCCTTGACGTTACTGGCGATATCACCATTGATGGACTTGTTTCTATCAATGGCAATACACCAAGGGGTAATGATAAGTTTGGTTTGTCAATCATAGCGACAGGTTCCCTCACAGAGACAGTCTCGGGTAGAATCGACGTAGGCCTTCTTGATACAAGGATTTTTGGTAAAAATGCCATAGTTCTTGAGAATCTTGGTAATGACTTTGGTACTGGTACGCTTTCAGTCCTTGGTAAGAATGGACCTGAGCTTGTTAATGATAAAATTTCAATAACAGCGCAGAGGCTCGGCAGTAAGATAATGACTGACCTTTCTGCAAATAATGAAATTACTTTGAGACAGACTCTGAAGGGACAGGATCTTGTGTTTGGTGCAGATGACAACAATATTAAGGTGAAGGCGCGTACCATTACAATCTTGTCAGCGGGCAACCTTGTATTGGCGGCTTCAAACTTCACTGCTGATGAACTCAATTTTGGAACAACAGCGCAAGCCTACATTTCAAAAGATGGAGAAGAGTTACAGACAGGCGACATCCTTATCAATACGAAATTGGAGTCGAATGCGAAAAAACTCTCCTTCACCTCAGCAAAAGATATTGTGATGGCTGTTGATACTACCCTAAGCTCCTCTGGTGACATTAACTTTGACGCGACAGATGACATTTCACTACTATCTGTAAATGCAGATGGAAAGGTAACTTTGTCTGCTGGTCGTAAGAAGTTGAATAACAAAAATTCCGTAAACGATTTTGATACTCTCTTCATCACAAATGAAGGCAAGGGGCATATTTCGATTGAGACTTTAACAGCAGCAAATGTGAAATCTGTTGCGGAAGGTTATACTACTATTGGCACCGCTAGTGTTAAAGGTGACATGGACATCGATTCCTACCTCGGAATTGCCGTTGATAATGCGATTGTATCTGATGAGGCGATATTTGACGGTGAACAGATTAAAATTGGTAAGTTGATGGCCAATAAGGTTGGTGTATTTGCTGACTATCACATTTACATTGATGATGTAACTGCTTCCTCTGACCTCCAGGTTGAAACAGGTAGAGAAAGACTTACTGACGAGCAATTACTTGAAGGTATAGAGAGACTTGGCTTGACGGATGTATTTAACTTAGATGCGAGAATACAGGTTAACAATGCCAAGGCAGGTCGTAATGCTCTGTTCTACAGCTATGGTGACATTAACATCAAAAAACTTACCGCTGGTGGGGAGGCTGAAATAGTTTCACGAGTTTCTGAAGATACGAAGAGCGGTTTGCTTAGTAATAGTAAGTCTAGTGGCAATATCGATCTTGGAAGTATTACTGCTGCCAGTATATATGTTTCGACACCAGAAGGTTACCTTACGTATGATGACTTAAATATTGATACGAGTAAGGCTCCTTATGTTCCAGGAAGCTGGATAAAGATTGGTAATATGGTGATATATACAAATAACAGTAAAGACGCAGTTGGTGCAAAGGTTCTTATTGCTAAAAATATCCATGAGGATAATATACCATCGTACGAGCTTCCCGGAGCAGATCTCTTTAGTCCTCATGAATTAAAAATATCCAAGAGTGACTATTTTGTCTATGACAGACTTGTTCTTGGTGTTGGTGATGCATGGGGTGATAAGGCTGTTTATAGCGAAGATTATACAGACGCTAACAAGTTTGCACACGATAGAGCAAACCACCTACGTTTCTTCGGCGGTATGTATGGTGATGGATACATAGACACAGTTGGAGTTATCTATAGCACTGCGGGTGACTTTAATCCATATCTAAATCGTGACTTGAGAGCTGTATACTATGGATATGATCCAAATGCTGCCTCAGCAACGTTACGTATGGGTGGTTATGAAATGACAGATCTTATAGCCCTTGATAAAACAGCAGGAACAGTTCTTATGAGCCTTGCTGGAGACCAGAAACGCACATTAAATCACAGCCTGAATGTTGATCAAAAGAGCGCCTATGACTTGCTCCGTGATTTGAAGAGCGACGAGCGTCAGCTCACTTCTGGAAAGCAATCCGAAGGTGTCTCATCTGACGCAGTACAGATTTATAAGTCAATAGACGACGATCATTTCTCTGATATAGTTTCAATGGAAAAGATTTCTGAATTAAGGATAGAAGTTCAGGGGGATGTTGTTACGCTCTCTCCAGAGGAAGCGGCAGAGAAAGCTGTTCAGGCAAACGAAGATGGTAGCATCGAGACGAATCAAAACAATGAGAATGCTTCAAATGTTCTCGGTAACAGCAAGAGATGGGACGCAACTCTTCTCAAACCAGCTAAGAATTCAATTACTGGATGTTTGATAGTCCACTAATCTTGTAATCAAGTGAACGGGCACACGATTAGTGTCCGTTCACTTTACTTAGTAAAAACTGTGCATATTGCTTGAAAATTTGAATAACCCAAACAATTAAACTTTGTTGATTTTTTCTGTGACGCTTTTGTAGCGTACTTCTTGGTGCCTTAGCGTCGCAGTTTTATGTGTCTTCCTATGACACACAAAGCTCTTTAGTGCAGTGTTATAATGTTGTTCCTCAAATTAATTCATGATTAATGCTGTTCATATTGGCTTATGGATTAGGGGTAAGTAATGTGAGGTATTGTCTGTCTATATGCACAACAAAGTTACGTTTATTAAAAACATTCACGTTTAAATTTGGGAATTGCTGCTACGAGGTAAGTTAAGGCATGAAAAAATTAATTAATCTAAAAAAAATATCAATATTGGTTATTTTGACTTTACTTTGTCAGATGTTGTGTTCTGCCAGTGCTCTGGCGGAAGAACCATTTTTCCCGATGGCTCCTCTTGATGCGGATCCATTGCAGCAGTTAAATAGGATGAAGGATCTTATGCAAAAAGAACAATTGGAAGAACGGTTGCAGAAAGATTTGAAAGACTATAATAAAAAAGCTGTTGACGACGATGATGTAGAAAAGGCGAGAAAGTCAAAAGGATCAGATTTAAAGTTTAATGTGAAAGATGTCCAATACTCTGAGAGTACAGTTTTAAAAAAGGTAGAATTGGATAAAATCTCCGCGTTATATATTGGAAAACAGGTAACACTAGATCAACTTTATCGCTTAGTAGATGAGGTTAATGAGCTTTATCGCAAGAAAGGCTATGCTGTTTGTCGTGCATTTTTACCAGAACAGACGATAAAAGATGGCGTAGTCAAGGTAACTCTCATTGAAGGGAAAACCGGAAAGATCAAGTTAGACAAAACTCGTTATACTAGGAGAGACTACGTTATATCAATGACCGGATTAAAAATTGGGAAGGTTGGTAACTTGAAAGAGTTAAATCGCAGAATTTCTCTTTATAATGCTACTAATGACTCTCAACTTGCTGTTAAACTTGCTGCGGGTGAAGAACAAGGCACAACAGATTATATCTTGTCACTTGAGGAGCCAGTTCGGCATTCCATTTATATTTTTGGTGATACGTCTGGTTCGTCATCGACGGGTGTAGTTCGTTATGGTATTGGCTGGACGCTAAATAGCCTACTTGGGCTTAGTGATGCGCTTTCACTTAATTTTGTAAAAAGTGACTTCTCTGATAGTGGTAGTGTTTCGTATACTCTTCCCATTACAAAAGTTGGAACAAAATTTAGCGCAAGCGTTTCTGGTAATGGAATGAATATAGATCAAGGGTATTACGCTTTAAACGAGATGAGGCCTCGCGGTGACTCCGTTTCTTACTCACTTAGCCTTACTCAACCACTTTGTATTACTCCTTCAACGCGTATTATGACGGATCTTTCTTGGTCAAAACAATATTCTGATTCGTGGTATAGAAATCCTGCAAGTGCAGAAGGTAAGCTATGGATGTCTAACATTACGGATAAATATTCCTTTGGCGTAGCATTTACGCATTTTGGTAAAGGTGTGGTTTGGTATCACAGGCACTCCATTACAAGGTCAGATTTCCGTAAGGGAATAGACGATATGGATTCTGTTTCTTGGATATATAATCTTAGTTTTCTGCGCCAGCAGATGTTCATGAATGGGAATTCCTTGGTTGTAAAGGCGAATGCACAGTTGACACCTCATGATGTAGACCAAACAAGAAGATGGGATCTTGGCATGAGCACATCTGATTACTTTTATATTGGTGGTATTGGGTCTGTTCGAGGTTATGCTGAAAGCCAGCTTGGATCTGAAGAAGGGTTTAATGTCAGCGTTGAATATTCCACCCCGTTCCGTAAATATAGGAACCTAGTTCCAATTTTCTTTGTTGATTATGGTAAAGTTTTTGGTGCTTATGCTAAGTATCTGAAAGATACGCAGCTTTTAAGTGCGGGTTTGGGATTACGTTGGACAAACGATAATGGCAGATGGACCGGGACAATTTGGCTAGGGGTTCCTATCTTAAGGGATGCTAATGGTGATAAGGTCAATCTTGCCAAGATTCACGTTAGTTTCTCTGCCCAAGTGGAAGACGTGTTCGCATTCTTATTCAAAGATAAACAAAATAAACAAAAACAAGTGGATTAAGCATTTTATAGACAAAAAAGACAAAGCAAGGATAGGATAACCCTAATCTTTGCTTTGTCTTTTTATTTGGTGCTCACTGACCGTCACGATCAGCAGGGCATTGTGGATTGATATGGAATAAACTCTTATTTTGCCTTAGGTTTCATACTCCAGAAAACCACATTCATCAGGATGACGATCAATGCAATCACTGCCATCGAAACCCAGAATCCCATATTGAGCCCTAAAAGTTCAGTCCTTCCAAACAATTTCATCCAAAGATTAACCCAGTTCATCTCTCGTTTCTCCTTTTATAAAAGTTCTCCATAGTGGCGTATATATGCTTTTTTCAGACTGGTTGCAAGCGCCATATAAAGCAGAATGCAAGGAATCAGGTAAGCAAAGTAGCTCATTGGAAGTGCGACGAAACCGATCAATCTTCCAAAGCCGGTAAACGGAATCACAGTCAGCAATGCAACACTGAAGCAGGTCAGCAGTGTTAACGGTACAGAAGCACGGCTCTGAATAAACGGAAGCTTCGGAGTTCTGATCATATGGATAACTAGGGTCTGGCTCCACATAGACTCAACAAACCATCCCGCCTGGAACATGGCAATATAGGCAAACTGCATCTGTTCAAGTTCAGCACCGCAGAAATGACTAGCAAGATCATTAAACAACACACCATGCGATACAAACATGGGGCAGAATACAAAGTACATGAAGGCGTAAGTTGTAAAATCGAAGATCGAGCTTGTAGGTCCGATCCAGATCATGAAGTTGCATACACTGGACGCATCCCATTTACGCGGAACTGCAATAAACTCTTCGTCTACATTGTCCAAAGGAATCGCCGTACATGACAGGTCATAGATAAAATTCAGGAAGATCAGGTGGAGACTCAACATTGGCAGGAACGGAAGCAGTGCCGAAGCTGCAAGCACCGAGAACACGTTCCCGAAGTTGGAAGACACCGTCATCTTGATGTACTTGATCATATTAGCATAGGTCTTACGACCTTCGATGATACCTTCCTTAAGAACCATAAGGTCTTTCTCAAGCAGGATGATATCCGCTGATTCCTTTGCAACATCAACTGCAGTATCAACAGAAATACCAATGTCCGCAGATTTCATTGCTGCCGCATCATTGATACCATCACCCATGAATCCAACCGTGTGTCCATTCGCTCTCAGTACCGACACAATTCTTGCTTTCTGATCAGGAGTCAGCTTTGCGAATACTTCGGTTGTTTCTGCTGCTTTTGCCAGTTCAGCATCACTCATTTTTTCAAGAACAGAGCCAAGCAGCATATTATGAACCTCAAGACCGACCTGCTTGCAGATCGTTCTTACAACTTTATCGTTATCTCCGGTAAGGATCTTTGTGGTTACACCGTAAGCCTTCAGCGCTTTAATTGCACCCGCCGTGGATTCTTTAGGAGGATCCAAGAAGGCAAGATAGCCCATGAGCACCATGTCGCATTCATCCTTCACACCAAATGCACCGACTGGAGATGGATTGCTCTTCTGCGCAATAGCAACGACGCGGAAGCCTTTATCATTTAGCTCATCTACGGTATCAAGGATACGTCTGTGCAGGGCATCCGTAATACGCTGAACCTCACCATCACATTCCACAAAGGAGCAGACAGATAGCATTTCTTCCACAGCACCCTTTGTTAACATCTGTGTTTTTCCTGCATTATTCTGAACCACTGTTGTTATTCTGCGGCGGGTAAAATCAAACGGAATCTCATCCACCTTTACATAATGTTCAGAGAGATCCAACCGTTGCGGATTAGCGGCTTTTTCTTCTTCCATTTTGTGAATGATGGCAAGATCCATCAAATTCTTATATCCTGTCTGGAAGTAACTATTCAGATAAGCGTGCCAAAGCACTCGAAGATCTTCATCCCCATTTACATTCAGGTGATACTCCAGAACAACCTTATCTTGAGTAAGCGTACCTGTTTTATCCGTGCAAAGAATGTCGATAGCGCCGAAATTCTGAATCGAATTTAAATTTTTAACAATAGTCTGCTTCTTGCTCATGGAAACAGCTCCCTTGGCGAGGCAGGTAGTAACGATCATTGGAAGCATCTCCGGTGTAAGGCCTACAGCAATAGAGATACCAAACATGAATGCAGCAAGCCAGTTGCCTTTTGTAATACCATTGATTACAAATACAAGCGGTACCATAATCAGCATAAACCGAATCAGGACCCAGGTAACTGCATTAACACCTTTGCTGAAGCTAGTCTCAACTGCTTCTCCCGCAACTGCGGATGCCATGGAGCCAAACAGGGTATTGTCCCCGACAGACACTACAACTGCTTCTGCACTTCCAGAAATAACGTTACTTCCCATGAAGGCGATATTGACATAATCAGTAATTGTTTCTGAAACTTCACTTACGGAAGCATATTTCTCGATAGGTTCGCTTTCTCCTGTAAGACTCGCCTGGCTCACAAATAAGTCTCTTGCCTCCAGGATTCGTATATCTGCCGGCAACATATCACCGGCTGAAAGATGAACGATATCGCCAACGACTACTTCTTCCAGCGGAATCTCAATTTTTTCCTGACCTTTTCTCGTAACGGTGCACGTAGTTGTGATCATAGCCAGGAGTTTTTCTGCTGCATTTCCGCTTCGGCTTTCCTGAACGAAGCGAAGTGTACCCGACAGAAACACCATGGTAAGAATGATAATGACAGTTAACGGGTCAAAATCCTCTGGCAAACTTCCAAACAACCCCATCACAGGGAATATTATATCTGTAATCGTTGAAACCAGTGCAAGACAGAACAGGATTGCAGTGAAAGGATTGATAAATGCACCGACCAGTCTCTGCGAAAGGGATTTTCTCTTTTCTTTTGTAACCTTGTTAACGCCAAATTTTGCTTTTTTCTCAGTTATCTTATCCGGATCAATACCTTTTAAAGTTGTATCCAGATATTGAAGCGCTTCTTTGATTGGATGTGTTGCTACATACTGAATGCGCTTATTCTGTTCATCTCGAAGAACAGCTTTTTGTGTAGCCTGACGAATAGCTGCACGACTTTCTTTTTTCTTCATTCGTCTTTACCTCCTTATCAGTTGATTTTGAGGCAAACCATCTATTTATCTTGCTATAAGATAATATGAAGTGACCTCGGGATTGTAGATTCGTGGAAACGGAATGTTCCAGACAAGAAAAATAACGGCGCTTGTGGCTAAATTTCTTTTGTACTTTAAAGGATTATTTCACATAAATTGAAGAAAAGTTTTTGTAAGTAACATTTGCCACGCCGCCTTGAATTGGCGTTACATATTTTCTTGCGCAATAGTCAACCCGTGTTCCTGCTTGTCCCTTTGCTTTTGAATAGACACTAGCGAATGAAGCACATTCTTCTTGCAATTCAGACAATCTCTCTTGTGTTACGGAAGTCGTTATGCGTAGGATAACGTGGCTTCCTGGAAAACCCTGTGCGTGAAACCATGTGTCACTCGGTATTGCAAGTTTGAAGGTAACAAGTCTGTTGCCCTTGGCAGAAAGCCCAACAAAAATCATTGCGTCATCATACTCAATCTTTTTGTAAGGCTTAATTTCCTCTTTTTTTTGCCCGTTTCGTCCCTTGATCTCATGCAATTTGCGTGCTATGCCAAGTTCGGCCGCCAAGATTTCCAGTTCACTCGCAGTGGTCAAACTTTCTGCTATTGCCCTTTGTGTTTCAAAATCCGACTTTTCTGCCTTTACCGTTTCTAGCAAAATTTTTGCCCGTTCCTTTGACGCACGCAGTTTTTTATATTTTTTATAATATACTTCCGCTGTTCCGCTGGGTGAAGTGGTGATGTCCAATGGCACAAGGACATTTGTTTCGCTTCCGTCCTCGTTATATTGCACAAGCGAAATTTCATTTTTGCCACGTTCAATGCACCAAATATTAGATGTAATTAAGTCCGCCCAAAGCTTGAATTTTTCACTTTTTGTTTCTTCAAGTAATGTTTCTATATCATTTAACTGTTTTGTGCGGCGAGAAAGCTCCTTGTCTATTGCGGAAAGCACTTTTTTCCTTTTTGCTTCCAAGGAGCGAAGTACAAAATTTTTAAATGTGCCATGTAGCGCCTTTTCAAAATCATCTTGAACAATATCTTGGGGCAATTTATTTAACAAAGAAACAGGGAATGGCGCAACATAATTTCCAAAAAATACTGCCACAAAATTTTCGTCTTTGATAAAGGAAATAAGGGCTTTTTTTGCAGTTTCTAAATCAAAACTTGAAAGAAAAGTTAGAAAACCTTTTCCGAAACCCAAGATATCTTGCAAAGTTTCCTTGCTTGGGTTTTTTAACCAGTCTGCTAAAGAAATTCCCCTTAGGCTCGGTGGGGGGGTGTAGGGCAAACGAGGCAAGACCGTGCGGAATGCGTTATCTTCTGGCGTAAAGTGTCTTGCCGCTTCTATAATGTTTCCATCTTCTGCTACTAAGAGAAGATTTGTGTGGCGTGGTTGAAGCTCTAAAATCAAACTTGTTTTCGTCTTAAAAGCCGCACCAATTTGCCTTTCAAAATTTATGGCAAGCACCTTGTCAGAATTTATCTGTTCAAAGGAAACAAAGGTAGTGCCAAGAAGATGGCTTTTTATTGCATTTATGATTGGTGGCAAAAAATCGTTTTGCTCGAGCAGAAATTTTTTTTCGTTGTCGTCTATGAGAGAAATTCCTGCATTTGAATTTTCAAAAGACAAAAGCAGATTATTGTTTTTACCAAGCGTTAAAACACAAAAAGAGGAAACCCCAGCCACTGACTGAAGTTTTCTCCCATTAAAACGACTTAAATATTTTGATAATACTGTTACAAATTCTGCCCCAAATGACATAAAAAAACCCTCTTTTATTTTTAGCCATAGAGAACATGAAGGACATAGAGGCTGGCTACGCCCTTATAACCTCTATGTTCTTTATGGCTAATAAAAAATCTTTTATTGTTTTTGCTTTAGGAACAATGTCCCGACTTGTTTTCCTTCAAGCAGATCATATATTTTTTTAGGGTCTTGCCCCGCTATGATATAGGTGTCAATTCCGTTGTTTGTTGCAATTGTAGCAGCACGGAGTTTTGTTTTCATACCGCCTGTGCCCATTGAAGTTTTGCTATCTCCGGCAAAATCCAACACTTCCTGCGTAATGTTTGCCACAAGATCTATATGTTTTGCGGATGGATTATCTTGCGGATTTGAATCATAGAGTCCGTCTGTTTCTGTCAATATTATGAGTTTGTCCGCTTTTATAACACATGCCACCATGGCAGAAAGTGTGTCGTTGTCGCCATAAACAATTTCTTCCGTTGCCACAGCATCATTTTCATTGATTATTGGAATTGCTCCAAAATCAAACAATTTGGCAAAGGTGTTTATAAGGTTTAAATAACGTTTTTCGTCTTCCATGTCCTCCTTTGTTATGAGAAGCTGCCCAACCTTATGCCCAAACTGTGTAAAAAATTTGTCATACAGAAACATCAGCTCACACTGTCCGACAGTTGCTGCTGCTTGGCGTCCTGGCACGTCGCTTGGTTTTTGTGAAAGCCCAAGTTTACCTGTCCCCACACCAATAGCACCAGAAGTGACAAGTGCAACCCTATGCCCCATGTTGCATAAATCTGCCAAAACTGTCACAAGCTTTTCCACACGATCAAGATTTATTCTGCCTCCCTCGTGTGTCAGGCTAGAAGTTCCAACCTTAAAAACTAACTTTTGTTTGTTTTGTTCAGTCATTTGTAATATCTCCAATTCTCTTTGCATCTCCACGGTCAAGGGAGATTGCATATCCTATTTTTGCAAGTTTTTCCTTTATTTCGCCGATTTGGCTTGCTGTATCACAGGCATTCGCCTTGCCGTCATATATCCTATAAGCACACCTTGCACCTTGTGGAGTAAGGTTTGGCATTATGACGTTTGCGCCTGCGAGTATTGCTTTCTCATAGCCACTTTCGTCTATCGTAGCAAGGGCAGTTGTTGCAGGGAGCAAGACATTTGGCAAAAGCAAACGAATTATAGCAAGAAGAAAAATTGTATTGTCACTCGTGCCACAAATTTTATCACTAAACGGTGTGTCCGCCTGTGGAATAAAGGGACCAAGCCCTACCATGTGTGGAGCAAAATTTTTCAAAAAAATCAGGTCATCTGCTACATTTTCTGCAGTTTCAAATGGACGGCCTGTCATAAAACCGCTTCCAACTTGAAAGCCGATTTTTTTCAAATTGTTTAGTGCTTCTAGCCGTGTTTGTAATTTCATTTCAGTAGGGTGAAGCTTTGCATAAAGCTCTTCACTTATTGCTTCGTGACGCAAGAGATAACGGTCTGCTCCAGCTTCAAAAAGCAATCTGTAGCTTCCACTTGACATTTCGCCAAGCGACAGGGTAACGGCGGAAGTTGGGGTAATTTTTTTTATCTTATTTATGATTGGCACAAGGTGTTCTACATTCCAGTAATTGTCTTCGCCGCCTTGCAAGACAAATGTGTGCAACCCAATTTTTGAACCCTGTGTCACACAGTCTAAAATTTCTTCCTCGCTCAAACGATAGCGAAGGGCAGATTTATTGCTTCGCCTCAAGCCACAATAATAGCAGTCATTTTTGCAAAAGGAAGAAATCTCAATAAGGCCACGCAAATATATTTTGTTGCCGTAATAAAGAGATGCCGTTTTTTGTGCAGAGGTAAAGAAAAATCTTAACAAGTTATCGTCAATTTGCTCTCTATGTTCCAGCAAAAAAACAAGTTCGTCTCTCGTTGCATCATGGCACGTGACAAGCTTATTTATTATTTGAATACAATTTTTTTCGGACACAATCAACGCTTTCTATGTAGGTTATTTGAGTACATCATAGGTCAGCCCATAGCCTCTCTGGTAGATAATGTTGGAAGAATCAAACGTGCCACTGGTGAGGTCAAAATACGGAATTTCAACTGGTAACCTTCCAAACGCACCAAAGCAACCTAAAATGACTTCCACTCCAGCCACTACATTTGGACCAAAGGTTTGCTCAGATGTGGTAATCGTTTTTTCGATGGCTTCTTCGGGGTCCACTCTTGACCCTCTATAACCATATGTTAACACGATAGCGTCGGCATCTTTGTATAATTGGGCATCATATGGAATGTGAACGGACATAACAATAGATTTTTTGTTTTTCTTGTGACAGTAATTTGTAACATTTCTAGGGCAAGCAGATGTCCAAAAATCAGCCATCATGTCAGAGGCACGAGATACATTGGAACATACTATAACTGCGTCTGCCCAATCAAGAGCCACCTTAAGTTTGCCTTGAACTGTGTAGTCGTCTTCAGAAAATACATAATAACGCACCTCGGCACTATTCGGAACAAGACCTGCCGCCTTAGCTCTATTCCACCCCATTATCATAGAGGCAGGCAGAGGTTCCATCATCGAAACAGATAATGCTGAAAATCTTGGTTTGGGGCAGAGCATAAGAACATGAGCATTACTTTCTACACGCAAGGGGAGAATATTATTGTTGTTTCTTACAACGGTTACCCCTTTAGTTGCAAGAATTCTCTCAAGGTTACGGTGCTCTTTATTGCCAACGGTGTTCATTGCCTCGTTGAGGTTGTGCGTGTTAAAGCTATAAGACAATAGCCCCTTGTTTTTTTTCAAGGTCAAAATTCGTGTAACGGCGTCATCAAGTCGCTCCATGGAAAGAGAATCTGCATCTTTTGATAATATAGATTTCTTAACTGACTGAATCAGCACATCTAACTTCTTACAAACCTCTGCTACCGTTTGACAATAAGACACAGGTTTGCAAATCAAATCAGCTCCCGCTTTCAGGGTTTCTATTACAGCTTGTTCTGAATTAAATTTTGTTGAAATTCCCTGCATGTGCATAGAATCCGTAATCACAACACCTTGAAAATTTAGCTCGCTTGGATTTTTTAATATATCCGTAATGATTATCTTTGACAGTGTTGCAGGACGATTTTCATATTTACCGGTTTTCTCAGATAAAATTTTTGTGTTGTCAATTTTTGGGTAAAGAATATGAGCCGTCATTATCATATCAACACCGGCAGTAATAGCATTTTTGAAAGGAATCAATTCTAGTCTTTTTAGTTCATTTAGTGTTTTATTGATGATTGGCAAGCCAGCGTGAGAATCCACATTTGTATCACCATGACCAGGGAAATGTTTTGCACAACTGATAGCTCCGACCTCTGCTATCCCTTGAATTTCAGCCACACCAAATTTCGAGACCACTTCAGGCGTATCGCCAAATGAGCGAATACCAATTACCGGATTTTGTGCGTTATTGTTTATGTCCAACACAGGAGCAAGGGGAGTGTGTAAGCCTAGAGCCAAAATCTCTTTTCCGATAATTTGCCCAGCCTTTTTAGCATTGGCAACTTCGCCCGTGGCAGATATAGCCATGTTGCCTGATAAAGCTGTGCCAGAACCTAGATGGTAAACTCGACCGCCTTCCTGATCCGTAGCGATTATCAAAGGAATTCCATTGTCTTCTGTTGCAGCACTTTGCATATCTTTTGTCAGCTGAAAAGTATCCTTTATAGTTTTAAGGTTACCGCTGAACAAAAGGATAGAACCAAAGCGATATTTCTTGATAATTTCTTTAACTTCTTTAGGCAATGTATCCTTGCCCTCAAGTTGATTTTCAAAGGACATCATAAGGGTTTGGGTAATTTTTTCTTCAATGGTCATGTTTTTAACCATCTCAGAAATATTCTCTTCCTTCAATGCCTTAGCAAAGGCTGCCTTTCGTTTTGCTTCTGTCTTCTGTGTCTCTGTTTTCACATTCTCTTTGTCGACACTACTAACAGTAGCTGCAGCACAAACAGAGGAAACGCTTGAAAAAATCAATAAAGTTGCTAGCACTAAGGTTAATATTTTTTTGCTCATATTCAAACTCACTCTATCTCAAAGATTGCTTCCACTTCAACTGCAGAATTTAACGGCAGAGAAGGCACTCCAACAGCAGACCTTGCATGCTGCCCTGCTTGCCCAAATACAGAAAAGAGCAATTCTGAAGCACCGTTTGCAACAAGGTGTTGTTCTGTGAAATCGTTTGCACTACTGACAAATACTTGGATTTTTGCAACACTTTTCACCTTGTTAAGACTTCCTAATGCTTGACGAGCGACACTCAAAATATTTATTGCACAAAGACGTGTGGCTTCACGACCTTCATCCGTAGTTAGGTTCGTGCCAAAATGTCCCGTGTAAAGTAAGGCACCATCCTTTGTTGGAAGTTGTCCAGAAATAAAAAGCAAGTTACCTGCAATTTTTGCTGCGACATACATAGCCTTTGGCGCTGGTGCATCTGGCAAAACAATTCCAAGTGCAATTAATTTTTCCTCTGCTGTCATTTTAAACCTTTCCTAGTCTCTCTTAAAAATATCCCTTGTGTAGAGTTTTTGCTTCACGTCCTCCAAGATTGGGTCGTATCTATTAGCAATAATTGCGTTTGACAATTTTTTGAATTCATCAAGGTTGTTTACAATGCGAGAGCCAAAGAAGGTGCTGCCATCTTCAAGAGTTGGCTCGTAGATTATAACCTTTGCTCCCTTTGCCTTGATGCGTTTCATAACACCTTGAATTGCAGACGAACGGAAGTTATCGCTACCCGTCTTCATGGTAAGACGGAACACACCAACAGTAACATCCTGCTCCTCTCCCTTATACCATTCGTTTTCGTCTGAATAGCCGGAGAAACCCGCCGTGCGCAAAACTTGATTTGCGATAAAATCTTTTCTTGTCTTGTTACTTTCAACAATTGCACCAATCAAATTTTGTGGCACATGGAGGAAATTTGCCAAGAGCTGTTTTGTGTCTTTCGGCAAACAATAACCGCCATAACCAAATGATGGGTTATTGTAGTGTCCACCAACACGAGGATCAAGACATACGCCCTTTATAATATCCTCTGTGCTAAGCCCTTTCATTTCGGCATAGGTGTCAAGCTCGTTGAAGTATGCAACACGAAGAGCAAGGAATGTATTTGCAAAAAGCTTTACCGCTTCAGCCTCTGTAAAACCCATAAAAAGTGTTTCTATGTCTTGTTTTATTGCACCTTCCTGCAAAAGAGCTGCAAATGTGTGAGCAGCTTCGTTTAGCTCTTTATCACTCTCGTCCGTTCCAACAACAATTCGTGTAGGGTAGAGATTGTCATAAAGAGCTTTGCTTTCACGTAAAAATTCTGGGCTAAAGATTATCTTGTGTGAGTTATATTTTTTCCTCACAGATTCCGTGTAACCGACAGGAATGGTGGATTTAATAACCATAACAGCATCTTTATTTACACGAAGCACCATTTCAATGACAGACTCAACGGCGCTTGTGTCAAAGAAATTTTTTACGCTATCGTAATTTGTTGGAGCAGCAATAATAACAAAATCCGCATCTCGATATGCACTTTCACCGTCGAGAGTTGCAACAAGATCGAGCCCTTTTTCTGCCATATATTTTTCAATGTAGTCATCTTGCAAAGGAGAAATACGATTGTTAATTTGCTCCACCCTTTCTGGCAAGATGTCAACAGCTGTAACATGATGATGTTGTGCTAAAAGCACTACCATAGAAAGCCCAACATAGCCAGTTCCAGCTACTGCAATTTTTAGGTCTTTAAATTCTCTCATCGTTGTGCTCCTTTATCAATTTTTTCAATTCGTCTCTGCTATATTCTTTTATTTTGCCACTCCCGAGATTTCCAAGGCTTAAATTGCCAATTTTTCGTCTTGTAAGGTTTTTCACGTGGTAGCCTATGGCTCGTGCCATAAAACGGATTTCTCGCTTCAAGCCCTCTGCTAATTTCACTTCAACGTGGCTTCCACGAGGACGTTTGTTTTCTATTTTTTCAACACTGACAGGCTTCATAAATGTGCCTTCAAATGTCACACCGCTTCTCCATTCTTCCAGTTTTTCTTCAGTCAAGGGTCTCCAAAGTTCCACATCATAAGTTTTTATTATTCCCTTGCTTGGGTGGCTAATTTCGTTCGCAAATTCACCGTCGTTTGTAAGGATTATCAGCCCTTGGCTTTCCTTGTCCAATCTGCCAACAGGGAAAAGACGCAGGTCGTCATACTCTTCTGGCAAGATGTCGATAACGGTGCGCTCACGAGAATCTTCAACGGCAGACAAAACACCAACAGGTTTATTCATAACAAGATAAACAAGGCGAGAAAGTGCCACAGGCTTTCCGTCAAGGCACACAACATCGCTTTGCCCAACTTGTCGCCCTGGCTCTGTAACAACCTCTCCATTAACTGTAACGTGGCCTTCAAAGACCAAGGTGTCTGCCTTTCTTCTTGCCGCTACACCACAACTGGCAAGAAATTTATTCAGTCTCATCTGACATGCCTTCGTCCAGCTCTTTTTCGTTATCAACAAAGGAAGACAACTCGTCAAGGTTTGACTGTGATTCCTTTAACATTTCTTCATCGCTTTCCAGTTCCTCAAGTGATGGCAAATCTGCAATGGAATCAAGCCCAAAAATTTCTAAAAATCTTGGCGTTGTTTTATATTTTCTTGCACTTTTTTTGCCAAGTCCACCGCTTCTAAAACGCTCCACAAGCCCACGTTCAATCAGGGTATCAACAACCCTGTCACAGCGGACAGAGCGAATTTCTTCAATCGTGCTCATGGAAACCGGCTGATTATACGCGATGACCGATAACGTCTCAAAAGCCGCACGAGAAAGGCGGACACGCTCCGTAGCAAGAGAAGGGGAGAAGCTTTCTGCCAGATCACGCAAAGGTCTTGCCGTTGCAATTTGGTAACCGCCAGCAAGTTTCAAAATTGTGAGCCCAGCACCCTTTAATATTTCTGTGAGCTCTTTTATTCCGTCCTTTGCTTTTTCCTCTGTAATACCAAGATGGTCTGCCAAAGCTTCTGCAGTTACAGGGTCTTGTGAAACAAAAAGCAAAGCACCAAGCTGTGATGTTAATTCTGTCATTATAATCACCTAAATTTTTAATTTGTTTCTGTTTCAAATTCTTCGTATGTAATAGTCTTGCGGGCAAGCTCCACACAGCCGAGAGTTTCGTTTTGGATAATTTCCACTTGCCACAGACGTGACATTTCAAGCATTGCCATTATTGTTATTATCAAATTTTTGTGGTTTCTTTCTGTCAAAAATTCTATCAAGGGGCGTGGCTCGTCTGTCAATTGTTCGTAAAGTTCAGTCATTCTTGCTTCTATTTGTTGTTCATCTGGCACAGCGGCATCCGGAATTTCGTCCCACGAATCGTCAAAATATTCATCGTCGTTATTTGCTCTCATTCGCTCTTCATAGAGATAGAGTAATTTCCACCATTTGCTTGCAAGAAATTCCACATCTCCGATGTCATAAGAGAATTTCTCCTCTTCTCCTGCACCACGAGCAAAGTAATTTTCTCTTTCTGCCTTGGCACGAGCAAGCCAAGTGGCTGCTATGCGGTATGGCTTGTAGCGAGCTATCACCGCTTCTATGTCAATTTCCGGCTCTTGCTCATCATAAAAATCGTCAAGCTCTGGTTCTGGCTCTTGATTGGCGGGGTTCAAGCTTTTGCATTTGCGAAGAATGAGGCGTGTGGCAAAATTGAAAAATTCGCCAAGCTCCTCAAGCGTAACATTTTGCAATTTTTTGAGGAATGCAACATATTGACTGACGACTTCCACAAGGTTGACTTCCAGTGCATTTAATTCACGGCTATCAACCATTGCACAAAGCAAGTCCAGCGGTCCAGAAAAGTTTGACAAGGCAATAACAAAGTTATGGCTTTTGTCTTCTTCTTGCTTCGGAGTTTCTTTTTCTATTGATTCAGTCGGGTTAATTTCTTCCATAAAAATTTCTCCTAGGTTTGCGTTATAGTGGAATAAAATTGCTATAAAATCCACCCAACAACAGCGAAAGTATATAAGAAAAACCTTGATTTGTCAAAAGTGTAAGGGATGAGTATTTCTAGCTATAAGCGCATGCCTTTGACATGCTAACATAAAGGCACAAGGTCGTCGGTAAAACCGACGACCTTGTGCCTTTTTTTGTGAAAATCTTAAAAAATTCTTATAATCTTATGGCATTTTGATCTTGCTATTACTAAATTTTTGGTTTTGCGATGTAGAAAAAAGTCTGCGTAAAAGATGAAGGAATATTGAATGTGCAAGGTTTCAAAATTTTTATGTAACTTAGGGTAATTTGGCGCTTATGGTTAAATAAAACGTTAATCGCAGAATTCTTCCACTGCCCTGAGATATGCCGCAACTGGATCTTCCGCCTTTGTTATTGGGCGACCAACTACGATATAGTTACTGCCGAGTTCCTTTGCCTTGGCAGGAGTTGTAACGCGGCTTTGGTCTCCCTTGTCGCCCTCTGCAAAGCGAACACCAGGCGTTACTGTCAAAAACTTTGCACCGCAAAGAGAGTGAACTCTTGGAGATTCAAGAGGTGAGCAGACAACTCCGTCAAGCCCAGCAGAAGCGGCGTTCTTTGCATAGTGTCCTGCAACCTCCTCTACAGTTCCATGGATTAAAAGCTCCTGTTCCATCATCTCTTGGTTAGTTGAAGTTAACTGTGTAACGGCAATGAGGAGTGGGCGTGTTCCGTCTGACCTTGTGAGTCCCTTTATTGCTCCTTCCATCATCTTTTTGCCACCTGCTGCGTGTAGGTTCGTCATGTCGACGTCTAGGGAAGAAAGCACCCTCATGGCGCTCTCAACCGTGTTTGGAATGTCATGTAGCTTTAAGTCAAGGAAAATTTTGTGTCCCCGTGATTTTATTTCACGAACAATTTGTTGTCCAGCACCATAAAAAAGCTCCATCCCAATTTTCAAAAAAGGCTTTCTATCAAGTTTTTCAAACTTTGCTAAAAAGTCCAACGTTGCTTCTTGGCTTGGAAAATCACAAGCTATGATTACATCTTTACCCATTTGTTTATCCTCCAGTTTTATATTTTTTTGCCATAAAGAACGTAGAGGGCATAGAGTTGTCGGCTTCGCCGACAAAAAGAAATTTACGAGCAAAGCTCGCCTTTATGCTCTTTATGTTTTTTATGGCTAATGTTTTTTAGCTAGTGTGCTTCTCCGATTATATCCTTTAAGGAAGAAATGTGGTATTTTCCCATCATGCGTGGCAGGTCTTCCACGATTTTTTTGCATGCCCATGGGTCTATCAGGTTTGCAGAACCTACCTGCACTGCGGTGGCTCCTGCCATCATCATTTCTATTACATCTTCTGCCGTAGAAACTCCCCCAAGCCCCATTATCGGAAGTTTTACCGCATCATATACTTGATAAACCATGCGAAGAGCGACAGGGAAGACGGCAGGACCAGAGAAGCCGCCCATTTTATTTGCTATTATCGGGTGGCGAGTTTTCAAGTTTATTCTCATACCAAGTAGTGTGTTTATAAGGCTTATGCCGTCTGCTCCAGCTTCTGCCACGGCAACGGCAATTTCTTTTATATCTGTTACGTTTGGTGAAAGTTTTGCAAAAACTGGCTTTGTGGTATTATCCTTTACGGCTTTTATTATGTTTGCCGCTGTTGTTGGACAAGTGCCAAACGCCATACCCCCACCCTTTGCGTTGGGGCAACTAATGTTAATTTCTAAAATTCCAACCTGCGGACATTTGTCGAGCCTACTTGCAACTGTTACATATTCTTCAAGAGAAAATCCACACACATTTGCGACAACTGGCTTCTTGAAGATTTTTGCAAGAGCTGGAAGTTCACGGTTTACCACAGCTTCAACGCCAGGATTTTGCAAACCAACGCTATTGATTAACCCCTCGTAACATTCGGCAATTCTCGGAGTGGGATTGCCAAAATGCGGATTTGCGGTGGTTCCCTTAAAGGAGAAACTGCCTAGGATATTTATGTCGTAAAGTTCCGCAAATTCCTGCCCATAGCCAAATGTGCCACTTGCCGGAATTATTGGATTGTCAAGCTCAAGCCCTGCGAGGGTGACCCTTGTATCTACCATAACAAGTCCTCCTTTTCAAAAACCGGACCGTCCTTGCAAACACGCTTTGGACCTTTCGCTGTCTCAATGGAACAGCCCATGCAAGCACCAAAACCACAACCCATTCTTTCCTCAAGGCTAAGTTCTCCTGATGTTTTTGTAGCATTTTTTAGTGCCTTGAGCATCGGCAGGGGACCACACGCATAAAAAAATGAATAGTCGCTTGGCAAGACGTCTGTAACAATTCCTCTTGTTCCTGCTGTTCCGTCAACGGTGGTGACGGAAACTGGACAATCAAGAGCCTCAAATTCGTTTACGAAGAAGATGTCTTGTGACGAAGCAAAGCCAAAAACTGCCCTTGGATTTTTGCCTTGAGCAATTAGTTGCTTGGCTAGATAATAAAGTGGTGGAACGCCGACGCCACCACCAACGAGGAGAGGGGTATTGCCACTCTTACTTGTGTCAAAGCCATTGCCAAGACCTGTCAAGATGTCTAGTTCACTCCCACGTTGCAGCCCCTTCATTGACTCTGTACCACGACCGACAACCTTATAGATGAGGGTTAGCACGCCGTCTTCAGTGTCTGCAACAGAAATTGGACGGCGAAGATAAAAACCCGGGAGGGCGATATTTACAAATTGCCCCGGAGCTGTTATCGCGTCTGTTTTGCCAAACATCCGCAAAAGAAAAACATCTTTTGCAATTTGAATATTTTTATCAACGGTGAAAATTTCTTGTTTTAACATAGGTGGATTTTCTCCTAATTTTTAATTGAGGTTATTATAACAGAAAAAGGTGCCTTAAAAGAAAAATATTTACTGCTAAATGCTAGGGCAAAGCTTTTTATAAAATTTGTAAGGTTTGTAAAAAGAGTAAATTTCAAAAAGAAGAATTTTATAGTTTTATAGAAAATTACTAGACATCAAAAATATATTGATTTACAATAATGAAATTGAAACAAATCTTGCATTTTAGAGGTGCACAAAATGGAACACAAAGACAAAATTTTGATAATTGATACAGGTTCACAACTTACACAGCTTCTTGCTAGAAAAGTGCGTGAATTTGGGGTCTATAGTGAAGTGCTTTTTTATGACAGCACGGAAATTGCTACAAGCGATGCAAAGGGTGTCATCATTAGTGGTAGTAGCGAAGAAGCAAGCGAGAAGGCCTTTGCCCTTGCAGTGCCAGTTTTGCCATTGGATGCCCCAGAATCTCTTTCAAAGGAAGAGCTAGATGCCTCGTTAAATGTCTTTGTCTTTGAAACTTGTGAATGCAAAAAAACTTGGGATTTGGGCGAAAACTGGATAAACGAAGAAGTGGCAAACATTCGTGCAAAGGTTGGTAATGACCCTGTTATTTGTGCCTTATCTGGTGGTGTTGATTCCACAGTTTCCGCTGTTATCACAAGCCGAGCGATTGGCAAGCAACTTCACTGTTTCTTTGTGAACCACGGATTGCTCCGCAAAAACGAGCCAGAAGAAGTCTTGAATACATATAAAGAGCTTGATTTGCAGGTTACATACGTTGATGCAGAAGATAGATTTTTAACAGCCCTTGCTGGTGTTACAGAGCCGGAGAAGAAAAGAAAAATCATTGGAGAACTCTTTATTCGTATTTTTGAAGAGCAAGCAGCAAAACTCGGTGGAAGCCACTGGTTACTCCAGGGCACGATATATCCAGATATAATTGAGTCTGGTCACGGTGGTGCTGGCGTAATAAAGAGTCACCATAACGTTGGCGGTTTGCCAAAGGATATGAAAATGGGACTCATTGAGCCTCTTCGTAACCTCTTTAAGGATGAAGTGAGGCGCGTTGGCGCTTCCCTTGGTATTCCAAAACATTTCCTTGAGCGCCATCCATTCCCAGGTCCTGGAATTGGCGTTCGTTGCCTTGGTGAATTAAAGAAAGAAAGACTGGATAGGCTCCGTGACGCAGATGCAATCTTCATTGAGGAAATTAGAAAAGCAGGGCTTTATACAAAAATTTGGCAAGCTTTTGGTGCACTTCTTCCAATTAGAAGCGTTGGTGCAAAAGATGGAATTCGTCAGTATGGTGAGACAGTTGTGCTCCGCGCAATTTGCTCAAAAGACGCAATGACTGCCACATCTTACCACTTGCCATACGAACTTTTGGATACAGTTGCAGAGCGAATTTGCAACGAAGTCGAGGGAATCAACAGAGTCGTTTGGGATATTACAGGCAAACCACCGGCAACAATTGAGTGGGAATAGATAAAATACAAAGAGATAATAAAAGAGACCTTATCGGTTATATCGATAAGGTCTCTTTATGTTTGGAATAAATTATTACTTGCCTTGTGTGCTTTTGCCGAGTTGCCATTGTAATCCAAGAGATATTGCAATACCGTTTTTACCGCCATTTCTTGCCATAGCTTGTAGGTAGCCTGTGAAATTTGTGCCATATTTCTTTTGAGCACCTAATCCATATTGGATATATGGCTTTGTTGACATTTCAGGCAAAACCACATCCTGCGCATAAAATTTAGTTTTGTCGTTTATATTGAAAACTCCACTCACAGCAGCATAAGTTTGCCACCCGTTTTTGAGGTTCATTATGTATTTTAGCTGTGGTTGAATTGTTATTGCGTGCATTGTGTTTGAGGCGATACTAACGTCTGCTGCATTTGTATAATTTTCTGTTTTTATCATCGAATAGCCTAACATGAGACTAGGTTGCAAAATATGATTATTTTTGAGTTCAATATTATAGCCTGTCTTTATAGCACCACCAGCGTTGGACAAGGTAGGGCGCTCATAGCCATACATCGTTCTAGCCTTTGAAGTGCCGAGCCCTGTGGCAAGGTTGAGTGACGTGAAGAAATTTCCCTTGAACAGATGCACTGTTGCACCGACTGAAGCACCATTATAGTTCATATCAACATCCTCAAATGATTGATGTGCTCCGTTGTAACCCGCATAGAGAGAATATGCAAAATCCCAACCATTTTTTAGCGAATAAATGTCACTATCACAGCCAAAGTATGACCCAAAGGTTACGGCTTTTGTGCTTGGTCCGTTATCTAAAGAAACATTATCAAAAGAAGCATAGGGATTTAGCCAAACAGTATTCAAATCTTCTGCCGGATAATGGGAAGTGTTGACTGGCACATATTCATTCCTCTCTTTATATGCCTTTCTCACATTTTCAGGCATATTCATATAGACATCAACGAAGTGAAAACCTTGATTAAAACTCTGCAATATCGTTGCGTAGCCAGAAAGTTGGGCTGCCACAGGGGACGACAATATCGCTGGATTGTAGCTTGTGTAATCATTGCCCCTTGCTAACATAAAACTCCCAGACATCTTATCAAATGTTAATCCATACTTAAAAATGGGTGTGTGTAACACAGTATCATTAAACCTAATAGCATCAGACAGATTTTCGTTATTTAATTCTGAGCTTATGAAAGGAACAGTATATTTTTCACTGGTAATTGGAGTTTTTATGTGCAAAATATTTGGCAAAACTCTTAAACTGTAATTGTTTGTGATGACATCAATTGTATTTGCAAATGCAAGCTTATCCACTTGCATTTTTTTTAGGTCTAAATCTATGCGAAGGTTACTATCTGCCTGGGTCTCAAGTTTTCCAAAATGCGTTGTTTGTGCCTTGTTGTTTGAAAGATTTAGAGTGCTATTGTTGTTTAAGACAAGAGCATTTTCTATATTTTGAACATTTGTTGCGAGACTCAAAGAAGCATTGTTTTGTAAATTTATGATGCCAGCTCCCATGACCTGTGCAGTAGTTGCCGTATCTTTTGACAAATCTACACTAGTTGACAAATTCAAGTTATTTTTTACCTGCAAGATTCCGTTATTTTGGACGGAATAAACTCTTGCTGTAACGTTATCAAAGGTTACCTCACCATTGCTATTTGCACCTAAATTTAATTTTAATGTGTTTTGTAATCTATTGTCGCCGTTTATTGTTCCGTTCTTATATTGGCTTCCGTCCTTGAAATTCAAATTTGTAAAATACCATGTGCTGACATCGTTTGGGTCAGTGTGAATTAGCTCTGTGCCGTTAACTTTACATGGGCGCGCAATTTCTGGTTTTTCCATGTCAGGTGTTTGATAACGATATGATTCTAGTGAATTCCAGTTTGAAATAATATCGCCGTTAATTTCTGCTGTGTTAAAAATATTTATTTCTTCCACATGAGCATTTTCCGAAATATAGATAGCTGCCTTTGTTCCAGACAACTTTCCCTTTATGTTTACCTCTTTTGCCAAGGCTCCGTCAACTTCTTCATCTAAAACTTCATTGTCAAAGATGTATCTAAAAACATAAAAATCTGTATGAGAACCTTTGGTATATAAAGCTGGTAAAAGCATGTTATAGCCAAAATCAAAGGACAGGGCAATGCCGTTTTCCCCTATTGCATTGACAGAAGAATTTTCTTCAAGATTTATTGTGTGATTTTTTCCAAATGTAAGCCCTACTCCAATGCTATTTGCACCGCTCGTAGTAATTGTGTTATTCAATGTAAATGTGTCTTCTACCCCGTCAATTCTTACACCAAAGGTGGCTTCACCAGAAAGGGCGGTGTTTGCACTTTGTGTAATAGTGTTTTTATCACCATAAATGTGTAAACCAACGGCATAATTTTTTGTACTGGAATATGGTGTGGAAATTGTTTCATTGATATTTTTAAGATAATAGGATTTACCGAAAAAATCCTTTACATTTATATTGTATCCTAAATCCACAAACGAGGTTAATTCCGCTTCCATACAGGTTATCCAGTTGCGATAATTTTGATGGGATAAATAACTGTTGCGAAGCTCTATGTGTGATAAATCAACAGATACCACTTCGTCTGCATTTATCGGTAACCCGTTTACAACAGTTGTAACTTCAGTGTATTTTGTGCCAGTTTTTTCAACTCTGTATTTTTCAGCATAATTTTTTAAGCCACCATTATTTGTAATGTTTGCCTGTGCTGTTGCTACAACGTCGCTATTGCCAAGAACTTTCAGTGTATTTTCCCCTACAAAATAAGGAACGAATTTATCAAGATAAATGAATTTGTCTGCATCGCTTGGGTCAGCTATTCCTTCTTGTGGAGCGATAATTGTAGAATAAGTTGGTGTAGCATCTATTTGCACTCCCTTTTCTGAGGAAGAATCAAACCTTAAATTCTTGTCCCATATAGATAAATTATCCTTGTAAAGTGGGCAATTACACGTTGCACCTTCAAATTCGTAAAGATTGTCTTTCCCATCGGTTGCCATTCCAAGAGCATGGGCAATTTCATGTTGCATGACTATTTTTAGATTAGGATTGTCGGAGTCTGCCAGAGGTTTATTTGTATTATCAAAATTCCAACCGTTGCTGCCACCACCAAAAGCATTGCCTATGAGAATCGCTGCATTGGAAAAAGCGTGAGGCGGAATAGCCTTGCCATACAAGGCCGCCTGCACCTCTGTTATTTTAGCTTGCACTGCATCGTCATAAATTGTTGAGCTTTTTGCTGATGCGTTGTCCTCTTCATATTTGAATATGTTAAAAGATGCCTTTGCTCCTGCTACCGTGTTCAAAACATCTGCCCAAGCATTTTCTGCTGCAAACAAAGAATTTCTCACTGATGGGCTGATATATCCAGTTGAGATTGCAACTTCTTGCATAATGTCTGGCGAAATTGGCACAACTTCACCCTTGCCAAAAAATTTGTACGTAAAAATATTCCCACTAGCCTCTTCATAGGTAAAAGCTACAGTGGGAAAAATTACTAAGATAACAAATATTGATAATAAAATTGTTAGTATCTTTTTCATGGCGCAAAATATAATCCAAAATCTCGCCGATTATACAATAGCATTATGTGTTCTTCAACCGATTTTTTATTGTTGTTATCATAAAATTGTTGCATTCTAATTGAAGTATGATACAATAAACTCAAAAGAATATTAAAGGGGCGAGGAGCATGCCAGCAATAGTTCAAGCTACTTACTGTAATACCTATTCAGATTTTATTGCAAAATTTCAAAATGATTTGATTACTATTTTAAATCCGGTAAGAGGCGAAAAAATTTTAGATCTTGGCTGTGGCACCGGAAATCTATCACGTGAGCTTTTATCACGTGGCGTATATGTTACGTCCGTAGATTCTACTCCATCTATGGTGAAGGCAGCAAAAGCAGCTGGAGTTGATGCCATATTGGCAGACGAAGCGACATTTGAAAGTGACAAAAAATTTGATGCAATCGTTTCAAACTTTGCTTTGCACTGGTTAGACGATCAATTTTCTTTTATTAAAAACGCCTATAGATTGCTCCGTAGTGGTGGGCGTCTAGCTGTTGAATGCGGAGGCAGCGGGTGTGTTAGAATTATTCGTGAAGGAATAAAACTTGCACTTCAGTCGAGAGGTATAGACTACAAGAGTCGCAATCCATGGAAGTTCCCTGGAGTTGATGATACTGTTGCTGTGCTTGAGTCTCATGGTTTTCGCGTGCAGAGTATTGGTCGCTATAATTGCCCAATAGAGCTTTCGCATGGAATTCGCTTATGGCTTGAGGTCTTTGCTGAAAGTTACGTAGAGGGCATGTCGCGGGAAGAAAGAAATTCATTTTATGAAGATGTTGAGGAGTATTGCTTGCCCATGCTTTATGATAAAAAGACGCAAGCATGGACGGCAGACTATGTTCGTCTTCGCTTCTTAGCGACAAAAGAGTAAAAGACAAAATAACGGCATTTGCCGTTATTTTTTTTGCAAATTTATAAATCACATAAAAAAAATAAGTAAATTTGAAAAATAAGCCAAAAAAATTTCAAAATTTCCGTTTTCATGGTTGCAATTTCAATAAATTAAGCTATAATCTATATCGGAAGCGCAAAGTCGATTTTTGCGCAAATTTTATTGTTTATAAAAAGTGTTTCTGTCTTGCAGAAACAAAAATACAAGGAGGACATATTATGTCAGACAAAGCAAGAGAGTGGGAAGCACTCGCGAAGCTTTTGGCAAAGTATCGTGGCACAAAGGGAAGTGTTATCCCCGTGTTGCAACAGGCACAGGCAATTTTTGGCTATCTGCCACAAGATGTGCTTGTGGAGATTGCTGAAAAGCTTGAGGTTCCAATCAGTCAAATTTACGGGGTTGTTACTTTCTATGCCCAGTTCCATTTGGAGCCACGTGGCAAGAATATTATTAAGTCATGCCAAGGCACTGCTTGCCATGTTCGTGGTGCAAAAGCTGTTCTTGCAGCAGTAAGACAAAAGCTTAATCTCCCTGAAGGCAAGAGCACAACAGATGACTTGAAGTTCACTTTAGAAACGGTTGCTTGCCTCGGTGCTTGCGGTCTTGCTCCTGTCTTTATGGTTAACGACGAAACACATGGTCGTCTTACGCCAGAAAAAGTTTCCGCAATTTTGGATAAATACGCATAGGGGGACATACTTATGGTTATTAAAACTATTGAAGATCTCAATGCAATAAAGGTTGCTGCACAGGCAACAATTCAGGAAAGAAGAAACTCACAAAAACAAATAATCATTGGCATGGGTACTTGCGGTATTGCTGCTGGTGCAAAGGCTGTTTGGGATGCAGCAGAAGCAGCAGTCAAGAAGCTTGGTGTCAAGGATGTAGTGATTTGGGACACTGGCTGCATTGGTATGTGCCAAAAGGAACCACTCCTTGATGTCGCATTGCCAGGACAGCCACGCGTAACCTATGGACCAGTGAGCCCAGCAGACGTGGAGCGTATTGTAGCAGAACACGTCGTTGGTGGCCGTGTTGTTTCCGACCTAGTGGTCGCGAAGTTGTAAGGAGGAGTTTATCATGGCAGAAGCAATCAAAATAGACTCTGTGCCAAATTATAGCGATTTGCCGTTCTATAGCAAACAGCGCAGAATGGTTTTGCACAACTGTGGCACGATTGATCCAGATTCACTAGAAGAATACATCGCAAACGGTGGTTATGAAGGACTAGCCAATGCAATAACAAAAATGACACCGGCAGAAGTTGCCGCTGAGGTCAAAAAATCCGGTCTTCGTGGTAGAGGTGGTGGTGGTTTCCCAACAGGTTTGAAGTGGGAAATCGCAGCAAAGTCTGTCAGTGACAAGAAATACATCATTTGTAATGCTGACGAAGGTGACCCCGGTGCATTTATGGATAGATCACTCCTTGAAGGTGACCCACATGCAATCCTTGAGGGTATGGCAATCGGTGCTTATGCAATTGGTGCAGACGAGGGCTACATCTATTGCCGTGCTGAATATCCCTTGGCGATTGCACGTCTCAAAAAGGCAATTGCACAGGCAGAGGAAGCAGGACTTCTTGGCAAAAACATTTTCGGCACAAACTTCTCTTGCACACTCCATATCAAGGAAGGTGCAGGTGCATTTGTTTGCGGAGAAGAGACAGCCCTTATGGCCTCCATCGAAGGTCGCCGTGGTATGCCACGTCCTCGCCCACCATTCCCAGCAGTAAAGGGACTTTGGGATCAGCCATCAAATATCAATAATGTTGAAACATTTGCGAACGTTTCCTACATTCTTCGCGTTGGTGCAGATGAATATTTGAAGTTTGGAACAGAAAAATCAAAGGGAACAAAGGTCTTTGCCCTTACCGGTAAGATCAACAACACTGGTCTCGCAGAAGTTCCAATGGGAATCACCATGAGAGAGATAATCTTTGATATTGGTGGTGGTATCCTTGATAACAGGAAATTCAAAGCAGTGCAGATTGGTGGACCATCCGGTGGATGTATGCCAGAATCATTGCTTGATACATCAATAGACTATGACAGCCTCATCGCAGCTGGTGCAATGATGGGTTCTGGTGGTCTTGTTGTTATGGACGAGAGCACATGCATGGTTGACGTTGCAAAGTTCTTCCTTACATTCACCCAGAGCGAATCGTGCGGAAAGTGCACTCCATGCCGTGAGGGAACCAAGAGAATGCTTGAAATCTTGGAGAAAATCACAGACGGCAAAGGCGAAGATGGCGACATTGAAAGACTTGAAAATCTTGCACAGGCAATCAAGAATGGTGCCCTTTGCGCACTCGGTCAGACAGCTCCAAACCCAGTGCTTTCCACACTCCGCTACTTCCGTGACGAGTATGAAGCTCACATCAAGGAGAAGCGTTGCCCAGCAGGAGCATGCACAAACCTCTTGCAGTACAATATCACAGATGCTTGTAAGGGTTGCGGACTCTGTGCAAGGAATTGCCCAGCCAAAGCAATTTCTGGCGAGCTTAAGTCTGTCCACAAGATTGACCAGTCCAAGTGCATTAAATGTGGCGTTTGTATGAGTAAGTGCCCATTCAAGGCAATTATTCGCAAGTAAGGGGGTATCGCAATGGAACTTGTAAAGGTTACAATAGATGGAATAACAGTGGAGGTGCCGAGCACCTTCACAGTAATAGAAGCAGCCGCGAAGGCGGGAATTAGAATTCCACAGCTTTGCTACCACCCAGAATTGACAAAGGAAGGCGCATGCCGTGTTTGTGTTTGTGAAATCGAGGGTGCAAAGGGTCTGCCCGCGGCTTGTGTATTCCCAGTTCGCGATGGTCTTGTTGTGCACACAAACACTCCAAAGGTGCGTGCAACAAGAAAGGCAGTTGTTGAGCTTCTTCTTGCAAATCACCCACAAGATTGCCTTTTTTGCCAGAAGAATAACGACTGTGAGCTTCAGTCAATTGCTGCAGATCTTGGAATTCGTGAAGTTCCATATCAGGGTGAGAAAAGAAAAGCAGAAAAAGATTTATCAAACCCATCACTTGTTCGTGATCCAAACAAATGTATCTTGTGTGGACGTTGCATAAGAGCTTGTCACGAGCGTCAAGGGCTTGACATCTACGGCTACATCAACCGTGGCTTCAAGACGGTAGTTGGTCCGGCGTTTGGTTTTGGTTTGGGCGATGTGCCTTGCACATACTGTGGTCAGTGCGCAGCAGTTTGTCCAACAGCAGCAATATGCGAAAAAGATGACACAGAGCGTGTATTTGCCGCACTCGGTGATCCAAAGAAATATACAATAGTTCAGACGGCTCCGGCAGTCCGTGTCGCTCTTGGTGAAGCACTTGGACTTCCAGCGGGAGAAATTGTCACAGGTAAGATGGTTGCAGCTCTTCGTCGTCTTGGTTTTGACAAGGTGTTTGATACAAACTTCTCAGCTGACCTTACCATTATGGAAGAGGGAAGCGAGTTCTTAGAGAGAGTTACCAAGGGTGGCGTTCTCCCGATGATTACAAGCTGCTCGCCAGGCTGGATCAACTTCATTGAGCTCAAATACCCAGATTTGCTTCCACACTTGTCAACTGCAAAATCCCCACAGGGAATGTTTGGTGCACTCACAAAGACCTATTGGCCAGAGAAAAATGGTATGGCAGTAGAGGACATCTATAGTGTTTCTATCATGCCATGCACAGCCAAAAAGTCTGAGTGTGTCCGTCCACAGCTTCAGAGCAACCCTGGCCTTCCTGATGTAGATGCAGTCCTCACGACAAGAGAGCTTGCACGAATGATAAAATCCGCTGGTATTGACTTTAAGAGTCTGCCAGAGGAAGAATATGATAGCCCACTTGGTACAAGTACAGGAGCAGGAGTCATTTTTGGTGTAACTGGTGGTGTTATGGAAGCAGCAATCCGCACTGTGCATTTTCTCTTAACAAAGCAGGAAATTCCAGGAATTGTCTTCACACCAGTTCGTGGTATGGAAGGCATTAAGGAAGCACAGGTTGTTGTGCCAATTAACGGTCAGGATGTTACAGTAAAGCTTGCAGTTGCGCACACGCTTCGTAACGCTAAGATTTTAATGGACAAAATACGTGCAGGACAGGCAGATTACCACTTTATCGAAATCATGGCTTGCCCGGGCGGTTGTATTGGTGGAGGTGGTCAGCCACAGCCAGTTAATGCAGAAATACGCGCAGCAAGAACCGCTGCTACCTACACAGCAGATGAAAGAAATGTCCTCCGTCAGAGCCATAATAACCCAGAAATTCAGGCACTGTACAAAGACTGGCTGGGTGCTCCCCTTGGTGAAAAATCACATCATCTACTCCACACGCATTATGGTAAACAGGAAAGAAAGCTGTAAAGTAATAAGGTACAAAAAGAGCCACCCAATCGGGTGGCTCTTTTACTTTACTTATGACCTATAACTTTGGCTTTATAACCGCAGTTTTCAACACACCGCCGTTTGTCATAAACTGCACCTTAATGGTATTGCCTGTTTGTGCGCGTTTTGTGACATAGGCCTGCATTTGATCGTGCATCATTTGCGTAGTCTTGCTGCCATCAATGGCAACAATAGGAGTTCCTGCCCTTAGCCCGACATAATAGGCGGCTGTGCCTTCCTCTACTTCTGCGACAGTTAGGTAGCCGTTTGATCGCTTGTCTGCTAGTGAAAAACCCAGTAGATCAAGCGAATTGCAAGCTTGTACTTGTCGTTCTTTAGCCTGTTGTTGTTGTGCAAAGCCAGCTGGGTTGAGTCCTGCACGACGGCTGGAATTTTTGCCAGATGCTCTATGAATAACTGTAACTTCAAGTTCAGGAACTGTCCTATCTATTATGTATGTGAGTTTAAATTGATTTTTTGAATCTGCAACACTAAGTTTGAGATCAATAGGATCATATATTGTGTCATAGGTTCTCTGTGCCCAATAATCATTTATCTTTGAAAGTCCCTCTTCTATGCCATATTGAGCGATAGCCTTTTGAGCTTCAACAATTGCCTGTGCTGAAAATGCCGTCAGACGTTCTTCTATGTCAGTAATTGTCGGTGCTTTTGGTTTTTTCTCTTTATCACTGTTGGAGATAATTGAACCGAGTATAAGACCTGCGGCAAGCCCTCCAATCCCCCAAGCAGCAGAATTGTCGTTATCGTGATAATGATGTACAACCGGTGGGGCATAATACCAACCTGCAAGAGCAGGAGAGGCGATTTGAGATATTAGAGCGATGGCTAAGCACATCGCTAAAGACTTTATGGCTTTTTTGCTAAAGCGTCTCATTTTTAATTTCTCCATTCTGTAATATTAAAACTTGTGAAGTATTAGCGGTTGCGTTACGGTCTCTGTTACACGATCATCTGAGCTTTGCTCGGCGCGTCGCTGATTGTTAGTAGTGACAACCGAACCAACTACGACACCAGTCACAAAACCTGCCAATCCCCAAGCAGCAGAGTTTCCATTACTAGAACACCCGTAATAATGCCGTGGTGGACACCCCCAATAATATCTTGGTGGACAGCACCACGCAAAAGCAGGTGCCGCAATTGGCAAGGTTAGCGTGAGTGCCAAAAACATTGCTAAAAATTTCATAGATTTTTTGCTAAATAGTCTCATTTTTATTCCTCCCATTCAGCTATTTGTTTTTCCCTTGCGTTTGATGAGCGCATTGTAACATTGAAATATGGTGTTGTTTTGAAAAAATTGTGGAGATGTTATGAGGAAGAAATCTCACCGTAACATTCAGGTCGTCTGTCACGGAAATACCCCCAAGATAATCTTTTTTTGCGTATTTGCTCTAAATTAAAGGAGTGCAGTAAGATATTTTCCTCGGTTCTTCCTGCCTGCTCTACAATCTCTCCTGTTTCATCAGTGATGAAGCTAGAGCCGTAGAAATAGAGGGAAGAACTTTGCCTTCCGTTTGCTTCAGATGGTGTTACGAGCTCAGTGCCGAGTCTGTTGGCAGCAGCAACAGGTGTCATATTTGTTGCTGCATGTCCTTGCATTGCTAGCCGCCACATATTTGAGCTATCTGTATCAAGAATAGGCTCACTGCCGATAGCAGTTGGATAGAGCAAAAAGTCTGCACCGTTTAACGCCATTATACGTGCTGCCTCTGGAAACCATTGATCCCAGCAAATGCCAACACCAAAATTTGCAAATTGGCTTTCCCAAACCTTGAAACCTAGGTTGCCAGGTGTGAAGTAAAATTTCTCTTGATAAAAATGGTCATCCGGTATATGTACCTTGCGGTAAACTCCGAGAACTCCATTTTTGCCATCGGCAAAGGCAATGGAATTATACAAATTTAGTCCGTCTCTCTCGTAAAATGAGATAGGAATGGCAATATTTAATTCACTTGCAAGTTGTGAAAATTCTTTCACTTCATCACTATTTTTTAGTGATTGAGCCAAATTGTAATATTCGTATTGTCTTTCTTGACAAAAGTAAGGTGTAGCAAATAGCTCTGGCAAAAGGACAAGGTTTGCGCCGTCATATGCTGCCTTGCATACAAGATCACGTGCATGGGACATATTTTCGGCTTTGCTTTTTGTCATTTGCATTTGAATTACTGCTAGGGTTAGTGTTTGTGTCATCTTTATCAAATTGCCCTTCTAAAAAACAGGAGTTGCGGTTTGTTAATCACAACTCCTGTTTACGTATCTTTGATTGTGAATATTATTTGCTAACAATAGCGACTGCAACAGCGACGGAAGCACCAACCATTGGGTTATTGCCCATGCCGATGAGTCCCATCATGTCAACGTGGGCTGGAACAGAGCTTGAGCCTGCAAATTGTGCGTCTGAGTGCATTCTGCCCATCGTGTCTGTCATGCCGTAGCTAGCTGGACCCGCTGCCATGTTGTCTGGGTGGAGTGTTCTTCCAGTGCCGCCACCGGAAGCAACAGAGAAATACTGCTTACCGTGCTCGGTTGCCCACTTCTTGTATGTTCCTGCAACTGGGTGTTGAAAGCGTGTTGGGTTTGTTGAGTTACCAGTAATGGAAACGTCAACGCCCTCTTTAATCATAACAGCAACGCCTTCGTTAACGTCATTTGAACCGTAGCATTTTACTGCTGCACGCTCACCCTTGCTAAATGGAATTTCTTTGATAACTTTTAATTCTCCAGTGAACTGGTTGTATTCTGTTTCAACGAAGGTGAAACCATTGATACGGGATATGACGTATGCTGCATCCTTGCCAAGTCCGTTCAAAATAACACGGAGCGGGGATTTGCGAACCTTGTTTGCTGTCTTTGCAATTCCGATTGCACCTTCTGCTGCGGCAAAGCTTTCGTGCCCTGCAAGGAAGCAGAAGCAATTTGTCTTTTCATCTAGAAGCATTGCGGCGAGGTTGCCATGACCAAGTCCGACTTGACGTGTGTCTGCAACACTACCAGGAACGCAGAAAGCTTGAAGTCCCTCGCCAATCTTCTTTGCTGCTTCATAAGCCGTTTGTGCATTCTCCTTGATTGCAAGTGCTGCACCAAGTGTGTATGCCCAGCAAGCATTTTCAAAAGCAATTGGCTGAACGCCTCTAACAATTTCTGCTGGGTCAATGCCTCTTGAAAGGCAAAGCTCTCTTGCTTCATCAAGGCTCTTAAAGCCTTTTTCTGCAAGAAAAGCATTGATTTTATCTATTCTACGTTCGTAACCTTCAAATTGTGCCATTGTGTTTTCCTCCCTTCTAGTTTTTACGTGGGTCGATGAACTTCACGCCTTCGGCGTATCTGCCGTAGGTGCTTGTGAACTTCTGCAAGGCTTCCTTTGGATCCATTCCGCCTTTGATTGCGTCCATCATCTTGCCGAGAGAAACATAACGATAGCCAATGATTTCATTGTTCTCGTCCAATGCCTGATCTAACACATAGCCCTCTGCCATTTCAAGGTAGCGTGGACCTTTTTCCTTTGTGCCATACATTGTGCCGACCTGTGAGCGAAGTCCCTTACCAAGATCCTCAAGTCCTGCGCCAACGACGAGGCCATCATCAGAGAATGCGCTCTGGCTTCTGCCATAGGCAAGCTGCAAGAATAACTCTCTCATTGCTGTGTTAATTGCATCGCAAACGAGGTCGGTGTTAAGCGCCTCAAGCAATGTGCGACCTGGAAGAATTTCTGCTGCCATAGCTGCTGAGTGGGTCATGCCGCTGCAACCGAGTGTCTCAACAAGAGCCTCCTGAATGATACCATTTTTCACGTTGAGAGAGAGTTTACACGCTCCCTGCTGCGGTGCACACCAACCCACACCGTGGGTAAAGCCGGACAAGTCTTTTATTTCTTTTGAGCAAACCCATTTTCCTTCTTCAGGAATAGGCGCACAACCGTGATTGCAACCTGATTTTACACAGGTCATTTCTTCAACTTCTTTTGAATATTGCATTTTTTTCTCCTATTACATGTGTATATAAAATCTAGACATTGTGATAATTAGTCTTGAATTTCATAGTAGAAGTTTGGGCTACCTGCTTCTATGATACGACGTTTCATGTCTGTCATTATGAATTGCAAATCATCTTTGTTTCTCGCTTCGCAACGTGTGACGAGTACTGGCTGTGTGTTTGAAGCACGGAGTAAGCCCCAACCTTTATCATATTGAATTCTTGCACCATCAACGGTGAGGACATCTGGAAAATCTTCCTTTGCCTTTTCTGCCAAACGCTTCACCACGTCAAACTTGATTTCATCATCACATGGATATCTTGTTTCTATTGTAATTGGGTAAACTGGAATATCTGCCAATTCCTCTGAAAGTGACAACTTTGAATTTGACATGTAACGGGCAAGACGTCCTGCTGCGTAGAGAGCGTCATCAAAGCCATAATACTCATCTGCAAAGCAGATGTGACCAGAAACTTCGCCGGAGAAAAGAGCCTTGAGTTCACGCATTTTTGCCTTGATGAGTGAGTGACCTGAGGCACCCCAAACAACCTTACCGCCGAGTCTTTCTATAACCTCAGGTAAGCAGAGAGAAGCCTTAACTTCACAAATGCCAACTGCACCTGGATTTTTTGGCAAAATTTCTTTCCAGAAAAGTGCCATTAGTCTGTCGCCGGAAATCATTAGTCCCTTGTCTGTTACAACTCCGATTCTGTCTGCGTCACCATCAAAGCCAACACCAAAATCTGCGCCTTGACGTAGCACCTCTTTCTGTAAGTCTACCATATTTTCCTTTATCGTTGGATCTGGGTGGTGATTTGGGAAACGTCCGTCCGGATCATCATAAAGAGCTGTAACTTCGCAGCCAATGCTCTCAAAGAATTGTTTTGCATAGAAACCTTCTGTTCCGTTTGCGCAATCGCAGACGATCTTGAGCTTTCTTGGACCAAGGGTGATACGCTTCTTTAGGTCTGCTAAATATTGTTCTCTTGTCCAAAGCTCCTCTGCAACACCCTTCTTGCCAGTTGTTTTGAAGGCGTTGTTGCAGATAATGCGGTAAAGACTCTTGATCTGATCTCCCCACAAGGTAACACTGTCAATTGCCAACTTTAGACCGTTCTGATCTGGTGGGTTGTGGCTTCCTGTTACCATAATACCGCTGTCAAGACCAGTATTGAAAAGTGACCAGTAGAAGTGTGGGGTTGTTGTTACTCCAAGGTCAACAACGGAAATACCACAGTCAAGAAGAGCATCTTTTAATGCCTGCTTGATTCTTGGGGTGGAAAGCCTAACATCTCCGGAAAGGAGGATCTTTGTCTTTCCGTGCTCCAGGAGATACGTGGCATAGGCGCGAGCGATTTCACGCAGATTTTCATTTGTTAAATGTACATCTGCAACGCCACGAATGTCGTATTCCCTAAAAATTACTGAAGGAACTTGTGTTTGTGTTTCTGCCATTTTCTTCACCTCATATATAATGTATATAAATAACCTATTATTTTGGTTAATTTTTGCTGCTTTATATTAACGAAAGAAACCGAATGTATATTGAATTGAGAATTGAGAGTTGAAAATTGATGTGTGCCACGAGGTGGCACGGATTAGAGTGAGGCATAATTTTCAATTTTCAACTGTCATTACTGTCTTCCTAGTAATAACGCTCCGTGAATGTTTGCCAACGGAGATAGCATGAGTCCAGCTTCAATCTGATTTTTGTTTATGCTTGCAACGAACCTAGTAGCTAATCCCATATTCTGTGCAGTGAGATATGCATTTTGCGTCATGGCGCCTACAGCCATATTCGCATAATCTTTCCACTGTCCTTGTTCATTGGAAACAAATATAATAATGATAGGAGCAGTTTTTGCAAAATCCTGTGTTACGGATCTTTTCAATAGTCTATTATCAGAATTAACGTCTGTTAAAGAATGTTTCTCCCAATTATAAAGGAATGTTTGTTTTTTTGTTAGAACATAAAGTTTTACGTACGGAGGCTTGCCCATAGCAAGAGGAATTGCAAACCCTTTTTCCCCTGTCCTGCCAGACATGGCCCAAAGAATTTGCCCGAGCTCATCATTGGTTAATTCCTTGGCTGAAAAGTCCTTTTGGGCGCAGGAGCGGCGAGCTTCTAATAGGCTATATAAGGGAGCACCACCTTTTTTATCTGGCGTTCTAAAAACAACGTCTTTCGCCAAGGCAACGCTTGCCAAACTGAAAAGTAGTACAAAACAAAAAACAATAAATATAACTTTCTTCATTTTAACCTCCATGCATACATAGATAGGATTATAACGCCATCCCAAATTTCTCGGTATTATAACAAAACAATAATGAAAATGAAAGATCTGTAATGTAGAAAATAAAGAAAAATATAGAAAAAACTTAAAAAATTACAAAAATTTGTAAAAAAGTGAAATTTTTAAAAAATTTTTTCAAAAAAGTACTTGACAAGAAAAAAAAAAGTGTTAAAATTCCGCGCGTTGGATGAGCTTGAAGCTTATGTATAATCGCGAGGCAGGAAAGAGAGGTGTTTCCCCCGTGTGCTATTAACGAGATGTAAGACTTCAGGGCGACATAATTACAAATGATGTGGTGAGTATGCAGGAGAGAAGGCAACTTTGGGTACTTTATTTTCTGTTAATAAACCCTAGTTTGTGTGTCGTGTTCAACAAAAGGTTGGTTTTGTAAAATTAAAGTGCAAGACATGCCTTGCAAACAGATGTTTGCGAAAGAAAATTACACAACTAAATAGGGGGTTGTTAAATTATGAAAAAGATTTTAGCAGCAGTAATTTTGGCAGCATTGGTTACATTTGCCGCTCCAGCAATGGCAGATAGCAATCCATTTGCAGACGTTCCAGCAGGACACTGGTCATATGATGCAGTGGCACTTTTGGCAAGCCGCGGAGTAGTTAGCGGTTATCCAGATGGTCAGTATAAAGGTGGTCAGCTCGCTACAAGATACGAGATGGCATCAGTAGTTGCACGTGCACTTGTTTCAGTTGACGAGGGCAAGGCAAGCAAAGAGGATCTTGAGTTAATTAAGAAGCTCGTTGCAGAGTACAAGAATGAACTTGATGCACTAGGCGTTAAGGTTGCAGATCTTGACAAGAGAGTAGCGGGACTTGAGAAGGGACTCAAGGGTCTTCGTTTAAAGGGAATTTTCTGGCTCGATGCAGAGTGGAGTGGCAGTGACAAGAATACTACACAGCCAGCATTCAGCTATCACAGAGCACGTTTCTTCATAGAGAAGCAGGTTGATGAGAACACATTCTTCCAGATGCGTTTAAATTTCACAGGACTTGAGAACAAGGGTAAGAATTTCAGGGTTGACAGACTTTGGTTCTCCACAAAGCTTCCATGGGATATTGTCGGAAAATTTGGTTACCAGACAAGCGACTGGGATAGTGAATATGGACTTTGGAATGCCAAGTATGGTGGCTGGGGTGATGAAGATTCACTCTGGACAAACCTCAAGTTCATGGGCTTTGACTTCCGTAAAGATTTTGGTAAGTTTGATGTTGATCTTTACGTTGGTAGAAATACCCAGAACATTGACTCTGTTGAGACAGGCAAATGGGATGATCAATCATTCATGACAGCAGGTTTAAAGATTGGTTATAAGAGCGAGAAGTTAAAACTCGGTATCTTTGGACGTGCTTCAAAGTATGATGGCAACAGAAGCACGATGTATGAGTCAGGTCCAGCAATGGAAAATCCTGCATACGAATATTTCAAAGACAAGTATCATCCATACCTTGGTCTTGCGATAAAAAATGCAAGCATCTTGAACTATGGTGTTTATGCAAACTACAAGCTTTTCAATGGACTTGAATTAAAGGGTACATTCAATCACCAGGAGTATATGGGCAATGGCGCTACAGCAGAGCTTTATGGCTATGCAAAGAATGCAGATGGTGGATATGATGCATTCGCATCAGGTAATAAGCAGGCAGCAAAGAATGCAGATATGTGGTCAGCAGCAATGGAAGTTGACCAGAGCGTTTTGAAGCTCTTCTCCCTCTGGGTTCAGTATGGAATGGTTTCAGAAGGTTTCCACATCAATGAGAATGCATTCAACCAGATTGGTTATTCCCCAGCAGGTTCACATGAACTTTCAAACTTTGATGTTGCCAACAATGGTATAATTTCAACAGGATTTGACTGGTTCAAG
>JAUNHV010000009.1 GCA_030523725.1 Synergistaceae bacterium
TTAAGCACGCCGCCAGCGTTCGTCCTGAGCCAGGATCAAACTCTCCGTCTGATACTGACAAAAATTACTCGCTGGAATTGAATTGTTTTAATTCAAAATTTCTTATGCACTATATTCTATTGACATTGTTCTTATCATCGTGATATCAAGGGTTCAATCGCCATTGACTAGCAATTTCGAGCACCCTGCATCGCGACGACAGGGGCGATTATACTACAAAATAATTTAAAGTCAAGGGGGGAAAAATGTTTTTTTGTTTATTATTCTAGACTAGATTTTTTAGCTAATATCAAACATTCATATTGTCTTGGATAGAATTGTTTTCTAAAAAAAATTTAAAAAATTTTTGCAAACATTAAAAAATTAATATCAGCATTTTATAAAATTGGCGGAAATTTCTCTAAAAATACCCTAACATTTGAAATTAACTTTGTTATGTGTTAGAATCCGCAGGTTCGTCAGTTTTTCGAGAGTAGATTTTACTTTCATCAATTTTATTAAAATATCAGAAAAGACTGAATATGAAACAAAGGAACATGATTAACACAAAAAATTGGAAATAAGAATGATTTTTGGAGGCAGCAATAGAAATCATGACACAAAATTTTGACATAGCAATAATAGGTGGTGGAGTTGTAGGTTCAGCAATCGCACGTGAACTCTCTAAATACAAACTCTCAGTTGCACTTATTGAGAAATACCCTGATGTTGGTTTTGATACTAGTTGCAGAAACTCAGGTGTCGTCCACTCTGGAATTCACTACAAACATGGTACTAAACGAGCACGCCTAGCTGTTGCAGGAAATGCAATGATGGATAAGCTCTGTAGCGACTTAAAAGTAAAGATTAAAAGGATTGGAAAACTAACAATTGCCCAAAATATTGAGGACATGAAGGGCATTAACCGTTTGATGAAAGATGGAGTAGCAAACGGTGTCCCTGGCATTCGTGTAATTGACCATGAAGAGATGCAGAAACATCAAGCCGGGGTTAGTGGTATAGCTGCAATTTGGAGTCCTTCAACCGGCATTATTTCCCCCTATGGCTTGACAATTGCCCTGGCAGAAAATGCATGTGAAAATGGTATCCAATTTTTCCTAGATACGGAAGTTATTTCCATTGACAAACCCAAACAAAATGGAGAAAATTTCGTCATACACACAACAGGAGTCATCTTCACTGCAAAATTTGTAATAAATGCTGCAGGTCTTTTTGCAGACAAAATTAGCGAAATGGTAGGCGTAAGAGAAAGCAATACCGGTGAGCCTCTAAAGATTTATCCATGCCGTGGTGAATACTATGTGCTGGATAAGCGTCTTGAAGGAACTGTGCAAACTCTCCTCTACCCTGTACCCGGTGCAAAAGACGCTGGACTTGGCATACATTTAACTCCAACAGTTGACGGAAATATCTTAATAGGGCCTTCTGCAAGATATTTGTGCGATGAATCCCCAGTCGATTATCGCGTAACTGATGAAATTTTGCAAAGTCTCAGAACAGAAGGGCAGAAACTCCTACCAGAGCTCAAGATGAGCGATTTTATCAGAAACTTTGCTGGAAACCGTGCAAAGCGAACACCTCCAAGCGTAGGTGGCAACGGCGATTTCATAATTGAAGAAGCAGAAGATGTTCCAAACTTTATCAATCTTGTTGGACTTGAAAGTCCTGCACTTACGTCAAGTCCTGCAATTGCACTTGATGTAAAAGAAATTTTAGCAAATAAGCTCGAATTAGTCGAAAAAGAAAATTGGAACGGTGAAAGAGCAGGGATAACCGGACACTTCTGTGACTTGCCACTTGAAGAGCAGCAACGACTGGTTAAAATTTATCCAGACTATGGCGAAATTATTTGTCGTTGCGAAAAAATTACAAAAAAAGAAATTAAAGACGCTATAGAAAACAAGCTTGGTGCTACGACACTTGAAAGCATAAAGTATCGTGCACGAAGCGGAATGGGACGTTGCCAAGGTGGTTTTTGTATGCCAAAAATTGTTCGCATACTAAGAGATGAATATGGTTGGACTGAAGATGACTTCAAATTACGCGAAAAATCCTCATACATGTTCAACGGAAAAGCGAGAAATTATGATGAACGGTAATTATCACGATATAGTTATAATTGGTGGAGGACCTGCTGGACTAGCTGCTGCAATAGCGGCTAGTGAAGCTGGCGTAAAGGATGTTGTAGTAATTGAGAGAGACAGATTGCTAGGAGGTATTTTAAATCAGTGCATACATGACGGTTTTGGGCTTCACACATTTGGAGAAGCATTAACAGGCCCTGAATATGCAGAACGTTTTATAGATCAGCTCAATGGCAAAAATATAAACGTAATGTTAAACACAATCGTCACAAGTCTATCAAAAGACAAAAAACTCGTTATAAGCCACAACGGAAAGATTGAAGAGATAGAAGCAGGTGCTGTCATCCTTGCAATGGGTTGCCGCGAAAGAACACGTGGCGCAATTTCTATTCCGGGGCACAGACCATCAGGTGTCTATACCGCAGGTGCAGCACAAAATTTTATAAATATAGAAAATATTATGCCTGGTAAAAAAGTTGTAATACTTGGAAGTGGGGATATTGGACTCATTATGGCACGTCGTTTAACACTCGAAGGGGCAAAGGTCGTTGCAGTTTTTGAGGTACTACCGTATTCCAGCGGTCTGGCTAGAAACATACACCAATGCTTAAATGATTATGACATTCCATTATATCTTTCCACTACTATTGTAGACATAAAAGGACAGGGAGGCAGACTAGAGGGTGTAACGGTTGCAGAAGTTGACGAAAAAAGACGAGTTAAGTCTGGGACAGAAAGATTTGTTGAATGTGACACCCTACTTTTGTCCGTTGGTTTGATTCCAGAAAATGAATTAACAAGAGAGGCAGGCGTAAAAATCAATCCTCTTACACAAGGTGCATTTGTGGATAACAACTGCATGACAAATATTGATGGAATTTTTGCCTGCGGAAATGTTTTACATGTTCATGATCTAGTTGACTTTGTTTCAAAAGAGGCTGCCAAAGCCGGTAAGGCAGCTGCTGAATATATTGAACACAAAGATGCGACTCAAATGAACGAGATTTCAGTAAAAACCGCTAACGGAATTCGCTATGTCGTTCCAACAACAATAAAGACAAATGAAGATATTTCTCTCGCCTTTCGGGTTGCCGCACCAAGCACTGGCAAAACTATATCTGTAACACTAGACGGCAAGGAAATTCTCCAAAGAAAAACAAAAAAACTACATCCTGCCGAAATGATTTGGCTAAATCTAAAGAATATACCAAACGGCCAAAATATGGTTATTTCATTAAAAGATTAGAGATGAGCAAGGTTGCAGTTTTTGATATAGGCAGCAATTCTGTAAAATTAACAATAGGTGAATTACAGAATAACAAACCAGTTTTACTTTTTGATGCAAGCACTGTAACATCTCTTGCAAAAAATTTTAATGAAACAAAATTGTTGACTGAAAGTTCAATCACTCAAACAATAAAAGCAGTAAAGGCATTTTTGGATTTTGCTAAGAAGGAAGGTGCAAACACTTTTATCACTGTCGGAACTATGGCACTTCGCGAGGCAAAAAATGCAAATAGATTCACCCAAAGGCTAAAAGAAGTTACTTCGCTAGACTTGCAAATTATCTCAGGCGATGACGAAGCTCGTTACAGCACAAACGCCGTTCTTTCTTCAATAGATGGGCTTACTACTGGGAGTGTCACAATATTTGACACAGGTGGGGGTAGCACGGAAGTAACAAAGATAAAAAACGGCAAGCCAATATCATCAGATAGTATAAACATAGGTGCTGTTACCTTGACCGATAAATACCTAAATGCAGATAGAATTGCTCATCACATTGTAGCAAATGTAATCGTAAAGCTAATTGACAAGTTCAAAGCTCAGGATCTCATATGTGATAGACTTATAGGTGTAGGAGGAAATGTTTCTACACAGCTATGTGTTGCTTTAGGACTGAAAAGATACAATTCGAGTTTAATACATGGTCATATTTTAAAAAAAGCGGAAGTAGAGCGTCAAATAGCACTCTATGCTGATTCCTCTTTGGCAGAGCGTAAAAAGATTTTGCATGTTGCGCCAAAGCGCGCTAGCATAATACTTGCAGGCTGTTGCATTACCCATGCTCTAATGTCTGCCTGTGACCAAGATGAGCTAATCGTGTCCGACAAATCCTTAAGACACGCGTTACTTTTTGAAAAATTATTATTAAAAGGCTGAGTATATGAAAAAAAAATATTTACCAATCGCTATTTTGATGCTACTTTTATTTCTTACTCAAGATTCACACGCGATAACAAGGCAAGAAGTTGAAGGCCTTATGGATTCTCTTATACACGGCACAGAAAGAGACATACCGTGCATCAAGTCAGTCTTGCTTCCCAACATGCACACAATCCAACAAGGTACTCAGAAACAAAATAATGTTGTTTTAGAGCAAGAAAAACTTGAAAATGATCCCTATTCGTATGACATCCCTGAGTACAGAGTAACAAAAGTAACAAAACCTACACAAAATACTAACACAGTAAAAATTCCACATTTTAACAGCGAAAATGACGAAACGCCAAAGACTGAAAGTGTAATTCCTACCATCCCATTACCCGGCACAGAAAAAACCACGCAACCACTAAGCTTGCAAGATGAGAATGTCAATAAAACGCCTGAAGAAACAGAATCACCACAGCTTCCTCTGCAACAATTAACTAGGCGAGAGGTTTTTCTTACATGTCTAACAAAAATGGGATGGGCTAACACACTATCCTTGTTAAATAAACTAGTAATTTTTGAAGAATATGCGTCTTTTTCTTCTGTTGATTATGTCCGTACTAATATGCAACCTGCTCCACCATCAAACCTTTTTACTCCAGCAGAGGAGATTTTTCCGAATGAAGACATCATAAAGCTCAAGGAATGGGCTAAAAAATGCGTAAAAAATGTTCAACTTGAAACTAGGCTTACTGTCAACGGCAACTCACTTTATCTCATTAAAAGAGGCGTACCTCCCTCTTCCGGATATGTACAGGATATGAAAGCAAAGAACGTTCCACTTTTTATTGTTTATTACATACACAACACTAAAAAGAATATGGCAGGGGTAGCCCCTGCAGAACAACTAGGGCTTGACAAACTTCCCCTTTCCACAATTGCACACGAAACAGAAGGGGCAGAATTTGCTATCAACGGTGGTTACTTTGGTGTTGGAGTAGGACAGATTATCGGTGTACTTCGTTTTAGAGGGAACACTATGAGACAAAAATTTTGTCCTCACAGATCTGGTATTGCATGGAACAACAATGGCGAACATAAATTTTTTGATGGTCGCATAACACAAACAATCGTAAGTGATAGATCTTTTGACAAATATACTGAGGTCTTTCAAGCTGGACCTATGTTAATTTCTAATGGACAAATATCACAAAACAAAGAAGACTTAGATTTGGACATTATGAACAAGCGTCACCCAAGAACCTTCGTAGCAGAGCAACCAGATGGTACGCTTGTTTGGGGTGTTGTTGATGGAAGAAATGCTGCCCACAGTGTCGGCATGACAATAGCTGAATTAAAACAATTTTGCAAAGAACGCCACTTTGTAAACGCACTAAACCTCGACGGAGGTGGTTCCAGTTCCGTGTGGTGGAATGGACTCAGCTTTTCTAAACCATGTAACATATATGGCGCAGAGAGAAAAATACCATACGCAATAGTCATCTATCGTGAAAATGCAGAAGCAATCTGCGAACCAATTGAATTTACTCCACCTCCACAACAGGAGTAAACGACTCCATCAAAACATCCTACAATAAATAACACAAGAGGGCTTAAGAACATTCCTAAGCCCTCTTGTGTTATTTATTGTATTATTATATTACCAGAAGCTGAATTATTGTGCTGAAGTACTCAGCTGGTCGACGCGTTTTTGAATTGATGAAATTTCCGTATCAATTGCCTTTATTTTTTGTTCCTCCACTGCTCTATCTTTACGTAAAAGCTCAAGACGTTTCATGAGTCGATCAAGCTCCATTCGTGCTCCTGTCTTTCCCCTAAACAATTTGCCTGGATCATCTTTGGCTACATTCCAAATAAATTGTGCCTGTTTTCCATCCATAACAGAACTGATAGTTGGCTTAATTGTAAAATAAATCTCTTTTACACCTTCCAAAAGCGATTTTCCCGTCTTTGGATCATATCTCGGAAAATAAATAAGCCCTTCGCGTTCACCTTGAAACTTAAAATTTAAACGCTTATCGTAGTCAGCTAATTTGTAGTCTTTACCCCTTATTTTAAGATAACACTGTATATCAAAAGGGCTCATGTACATCGTAGGACCATAATTTACAAACTCAACTCGTATGGGAATCATTTCATTCATATTCAATGATGAAAGGTAACGCAACTTAAAGTCCTCAAGCTCCTGCTCTGTCCAGAGATTTTTCTTTGCTTCCTTTTGAAAATAGGCTTCCAAATACTCAGCAGAGAAATATGTAGCAGCAATTTCCAACGTACCGACACTACTCATACTGTAATATTCTTTCTGCCTCCAACGATTCATTACGTCATCAAACTGATCTGCAAAAGAGACCGTGCAAAAACTCAAAAGTACAATCATTGTTAAAAAAATTGATATTGTTTTGGTAATTTTTTTCATACTCTCTCTCCAAAATTTATAAATATGTCAAAACGTGTTAATGTTACCACAAAATATTTTTTTTTGCAAACGAATTAGTGACGGTACAGAGAAGGTGATGATGAGAAGAATACTAATTTATTTTTATAAGCTGCAATTACCATTTACTATTTACCATTTTCCGTTTATCAAATTATTATAAATCGCTTGACATTTACAAGTATTTTTATAAAATATAACACGTTAAACGCAATAATGAGGAGAGTAGTTTACAATCAACATCTAACAGAGAGGGTGAACGTGGCTGAGATTCACTCACATGTATTGCAAATGAAGACCACCTACGGAGCGGTTGCACGAAAGACGTTAAGTTATTAAGGCAAACGGTTGACCCCGTCATCAGTCATAAAGGCTCGCGCAAGTTGCGAGTGAAGCGAAAGTGGAACAGCGAATTCAAAGTCGCCTCTCGCAAGTTTGCAAGGGGCGATTTTTTTATTCTTAAAATACGCTAAATAAATTTATGTAGGAGAGAAATAAAAATGGGCGTTATCAAAAACTATGGGCATTTGCTGCCCGTAACAGAAAAGACTCCACAAATTACTCTTGAGGAGGGCAACACTCCCTTAATTTACTACCCAACAATTAGCCATGATCTTGGTATAAATCTCTACGGCAAATTAGAAATGTGTAATCCAACTGGATCATTTAAGGATAGAGGCATGGTGCTTGCTGTTGCAAAAGCAATAGAAGAAGGAGCAAGAGCTCTTATCTGTGCCTCAACAGGAAACACATCAGCATCAGCAGCAGCATTCGCTGCAACAGCAGGTGTTCCATGCTTCGTTTTACTTCCTGCCGGTCACGTTGCAATGGGAAAACTTGCTCAGGCTCTTATGTATGGTGCTAAGGTTATTGCCGTTCGTGGTAACTTTGACAAGGCACTTGAGATGGCCCGTAAAGCAGCCGAAAACGACGGTTACGCTATCGTCAATTCTGTAAACCCATACAGACTTTGGGGACAAAGAACTGGCGCCTTTGAGATAGTAGACAGGCTCGGTGACGCTCCAGATTGGCACGCACTTCCAGTTGGAAACGCTGGCAATATTTCCGCGTATTTTGCCGGTTTCTGCCAGTATAAGGAAATAAAGAAAAGCACAAAAATACCACGCATGATGGGCTTCCAAGCAGAAGGAGCAGCACCACTTGTCACAAACAAGCCTTGCCCAAATCCAGAAACAGTTGCAACAGCAATCAGAATTGGCAACCCTGTCTCAGCTCACCTTGCAAGAGAAGCAGTAGAGAAAACAAATGGCGAATTCAATTCCGTAACAGATGAAGAAATTTTAGCAGCACAGAGATATCTTGCAAGTAAGGGAGGTATCTTTGCAGAACCTGCCTCTTGCGCACCTTTAGCAGGGCTGTGCAAATTAAAAAGAGAAGGACGCTTACCAAGTGGCATAACTGTCACAATGGTACAGACAGGAAATGGATTAAAAGATCCAGACACAGCGTTAAAACAAGTTGGAAAACCAATCGAAATTGGCGATACATTAGATGAACTTTTAGCAGTAATGAAAGGCTAAAACCACACTATGGATAGTTTATTATCTATTAGAGTTCCAGCGACAAGTGCTAACCTTGGCTCTGGCTTTGACGCCATGGGTTTTGCCCTTGGTCTGTACAACATCTTCAAGATAACAGAATTGCTACCTCAAGGTGAATATAAAATTGAAGCTAAAGGTGAAGGAGCAAAAGAGCTTACTAATCCAGAAAAGAATTTGGTTATTAAATCATATGAAAAGGCCTTGATTAAATGGGGCGTTACAGGTCCAGGCTTCACCATGTGGTGCCACAATATCATTCCTCTTTGCCGCGGACTTGGTAGTTCGTCAAGTGCCGTCGTAGCTGGTGTCCTGATTGCTAAACACCTCACAAATTATGACGCAACAGATGATGAGCTAATTACTATTATGACAGAAATCGAGGGTCACCCCGACAATGTTGCACCTTGCTTCAAGGGCGGGATGGTAGTATCATGTTGGGATAAAACTCAGTTACGGTACGTAAAACTCCCAGCTTTAACAAAGAAAATTCTTTGTGTAGTCGCTGTTCCAGAAGAACGGGTTAGCACAAGCGACGCTAGAGCAGTTTTGCCCCAAACCGTTTCTTTTGAAGATGCCGTTTTTAATCTTGGTAGGGCAGCACTTTTGGCTTCGGCATGGGCGACAGGCAAATGGGAGCATCTGAAATGGGGAATGGAAGACAAACTTCATCAGCCTTATAGAAACAAGCTTTTCTCTGGTGGAGATGTCATTTTTGACAGAGTTCGTGAATTGCCAGAATGTTTGTCTGTTGCAATCTCAGGATCTGGACCTTCCGTTATTGCTTTTGTTGAGGGCTCAACTGTTAGCCGCGTCGCAAACGCAATGTGCAAAACCTTTACAGAGCGTGGGGTTCGTTCTCAATTTTTTGTTCTTGAGGGAACCGAAAATGGTGCTTTTGTAAGAGCGTCCAAAGATTTACAAAAAGCACTTCAAAAGGTGGTGAAGAAGTAAAATGGAATGGAAGGATAAGCCTATTACAGTCCTAAAATTTGGCGGAACATCTGTTGCCAGTCCTGAGAGGATGAGACATGTTGCAGGGATAATCGAGCGTATCAGAAACGAAGGTTATCGTGTAGCAATTGTTGCGTCTGCTATGGGAAATACGACAGATGATCTTATCGCCATTGCTGAAAGTGTTTCAATGTCACGAGATGGCAGAGAAATGGATCAGCTACTTGCAACAGGAGAACAACAGGCCTGTGCACTTTTAGCGTTAACACTGCAACAGTTTGGCATTCCTGCACAGTCCTTCACTGCAGCACAAGCCGGAATATATGCTAAAGGCTTCCCCATGGAGGGACGTATATATAAGATTGAGCCTGAGTATGTTATTAAAGCACTCGACGAGGGCAAGGTTGCCGTTATTACAGGTTTCCAGGCTGTAACAGACTTGGGAGATGTTATAACACTAGGCCGAGGTGGTTCAGATCTTTCCTGTGTAGCACTTGCAGCTGCCATGGGAGCAAAATCCTGTCAACTTTTGAAAGATGTTACAGGGCTCTTGACAGCTGATCCTCGAGTAGTTGAACATCCAGTAAAATTAAAACAGATAGGTTTTGACGAAGCTATGGAGATGTCTGTCCAGGGAGCAGGCGTTATTCAAGCTCGTAGCGTTGAAATGGCAGCAAGATATAATTTACCAATATATGTGGCATCCAGTTTTGTTGAAGAGGAGGGGACCTGGATTATGTCAGAAACAGTTAGCGAAGGACTCGTAATTAAGGCAGTCGTACAAGATACATCAATAGCAAAAGTTGTTCTACTAGGTGTGCCTGATACACCAGGTGTAGCAGCAAAATTATTTTCAAATCTAGCGGATGAAGGCGTTAGCTCTGAAATGATAATTCAAAATAACATGAGAGGCGGTGTCAATGACATTGGCTTCTTGGTGAAAAATCAAAATCTTGAAGCAGCAATTGCGGTTTGTCGCAAGCTTTGCGACGAAGTTGAGGCCCAGGGCGTTTCCTTTGACACAGAAGTAGCCCGCGTTTCAATTATCGGTGCAGGTATTGCAAATCATCCAGAGATCCCTTCAAAAATGTTCAAGATACTTGCGGAAGCAGGCATAAACATAGAAATGATTGCATCCACATCTCTCGCATTGACTTGTGTCGTTGCAACTCAAAATGTTGATGATGCAGTCCGAGCTCTACACAAAAATTTTATAGAAGAAGCTTAATAAAATTGGGTTAAGCCCATAAGCATATAAGCATATAGATTTATAGACGGAGGGGAAAAAATGTCACAACCAAATGCAAAGAAAGTTGCAGTTCTTGGCGCTACTGGTCTTGTCGGCACGGAGATGTTAAAAACACTTGAGCATTATAATTTTCCGGTGTCTGAACTAGTTGCTCTTGCAAGTCCACGTAGTGCAGGCAAAAAATTGAAATTTAAAGGTGAGGAAATAGAGGTTAAAGCTGTTGCGGAGGAACACTTTAAAGGAGTGGACATAGCACTTTTTTCTGCTGGTGGTTCAACGTCAAAAACTTGGGCGCCAATTGCAGCAGCACAGGGAGCACTTGTCATTGATAACAGCTCTGCATGGAGAATGGATCCAGATGTTCCTCTAATTGTTCCAGAGGTTAATGCAGCGGATATCTCTTACGCAACCAAGAAGAATATTATTGCAAACCCAAATTGCTCAACTATTATTGCAAATACAGTACTTTTTCCATTACACCTCGCTGCAGGATTAAAGTACATCAATGTCAGCACCTACCAGTCTGTTGCTGGCACTGGAATCAAAGCAATTACTTCATTAAGAGATGGAAGTGCTGCTTATCTCAACGGACAAGAATATAAGGACGAGGTATATCCACATAATATAGCTTTTAACCTCTTGCCACATATTGGTGCATTTGATGAAGATGGAATATCTGAAGAGGAGTGGAAAATGGTCAATGAAAGCAGAAAAATTATGCATATTCCTAATCTTCAAGTATCTGGCATAACTGTTCGCGTACCAATTTTCCGTTGTCACGGTGAATCCATCACTGCACAATTTGACAAGCCATTAACTCCAGAAGAGGCAAAAGAGATTTTGAGTCATGCACCAAGTGTCAAATTGGCAGATGATCCCCAAAACAACGTTTATCCATTACCGTCAGATGTAATTGGAACATATGAAGTAAATGTCGGTCGTATACGTCGCGATACTGGACTTGATAATGCACTTGCAATGTGGGTTGTTGGTGATAACACATTAAAGGGTGCTGCACAGAATGCTGTGCAAATTGCACTTCTTACACTGTAATGGTGCGACTTTTAAAAATTTTCAATCAAATTTACGAGCAACTTTTTAGTCGTAAAACAAAACAACAAAAGGGAGTAGGGCTCTACATAGGTGCAGAGTCCTTCTCCCTTTGTGTTATTGATAACATTGCAGAGATTGAGGAAACAACGAGGTGTTACAGCGCAAGATTCCCCGCTACAATAAAAAGCTATGCAACAGATTTCTTTACGGATAAGAGCTCAGCAAAATACATCTTCGATTTTATAAAACAGTTTGTACCACAGAAAACTGAGGATATAAATCTTATATTGCCTGATAACATTGCTAACATAGCTGTAACACCAGTACATTTTGCCACAGATATTCAGGCACGAGGTTACACTCAATTTCAATCTTCAGAGATATTTAACAGGCATCTTACAGAACCAATTTTTTCTGTATGTAGAATTGAACGCTACGTCAGTAAAAGCCCAAAGGAACAAAAATCGAAATACCTTGTTGCTTGTGCAGAAATGGCTAACATGATAATGCTCAAGGAATGTGCAAATGCTAACAATATTGACTTAATCACAGCCGAACCAGTTGCACTTTGTGCCTTACGAGCCTTTACTAACATATCACAGGGAAATGTTTTATTTGTATTTGCAAGCTTGACTCTTTTATTTTTTGTCACCTTGCATAACGGAAGAACAGAAAATTTTTATGCACCTGCTTTTGATGCAGAAAAAGAAGGTTTTATTGAGAAATTTTCAGAAACTATTATTTCTGTTGCTGAAAATTTTCATCCCGAACATGATACGTTGAAAATAAAATTAGCAGGTGACGATATAAAGTATAAAATATGTGAAACTTTGGAAAAACTAAACGTTGCAAAAGAAGTTTCTCTTGCAAAATGTAAACTTGACCTTACGTCACTAGAAGATGTACTTTCTTTTGGAGCTGCTCTGAGGAATTCATAATGCTAAGGTTGAATCTTTTCCCAATTGATGAAATAAAAGAAATGAATGCAAGACACATTAAGGCATTAAAACTACTAACTGCCATATCTGTCTTTATGCTAGTAGTTGCTATTATTACGATAATTGTAAAATGGCATTCACTCTGCATTACGCAGAAAGAATTGAACATGCAGCTTAATGAACTTACTAGCCTTGAAGCAAATCAGAAAGAAACTTTAGATGATTTACATACAAAACAAGAAAAAATAACGGCACAAATAATTCAAAGCGAAAACAGCGTTGATATCTCACAATTTCTGCGCTTACTACTCCACTTAAAAAGTAAGCACGCCATCATATACGAGATAAAAGCAACAGCCAACCAGATTGAATTTGCCGGATTCTCAAACAATCAAACCTCAGTTATTGAATTTTCAGAACAAATAAAAAAGTCCGGTCTAGTACAAGGAGTCACCAATTTTGCAATTAATCGAGTCGAAAAAAATACAAATCTGCCAAAATATTCGCTTACTTTTCATATATTAGTAACAATGAAAAAAGGTGGAAAAACGCAATGAAAAACAGCTTTCTCTTGAAAGAATCATATATTTCATATGTATTTTGGAGTCTCTTTGTCATTGCACTAATTTTCTATTTTGCACTCCACATAATAAACACAAGGTTAAGTGATATAAATTATTTGCTGTCACAAAAAAGTCAACTTGAAAGTAGAATCAGCAAAAATGCGGTTGAAATAATCACCCTGCAAAATTCTGTCAAGAGACATTCGGCTTCATTTGACAATATTCTAACGCCAGAAGCTTTTACAAGAAAATTGGAAAAGCTCTTGCAACAATATGCGTTTGCGAATGATTGTCTAACAATCAAACAAAATGATGGAGTGACAACATATTCAATTGAAGACACAACTGATTATTTTCTGCTACAATCATTCTTGCTTGAGATATGCAGACTACGTACAAATGTTACAGATCTTTCCATGAAGGCAGAGGGTAAATATGTACATTTTGTTATTACAATTCTGAAGTAAATCGCAAGCAGTAAAAACAACAGGCGAGGGGCATTCCCCTCGCCTGTTGTTTTTACTAACCATTTTTTTATTTTTTAATATCCACTTGGAGCCTTCCAACCTGCACCGATAAGCGCTTCGTGAATTGCAGCAGAAAGATTATCTGCAATGCCAAGTGATTCACCTGTTGACATCATACGCGGACCTAAATTTTTAGACATTCCTGGTAACTTGTCATTTGAGAAGACAGGCACCTTAACACCAATTTTGGTAACACCACTGTAAAGTCCTGTACCGTATGGCATATCGCTTAACTTTTCGCCAAGTGAAACACCTACTGCAATATCAACGATTGGAAGCCCAGAGATCTTTGAGGCAATCGGAACTGTACGGCTTGCACGCGGATTTGCCTCTATAATATAGAATTCATCTTCAAAACGAACAAACTGGACGTTAAGAAGTCCCTTTAAGCTAAGATTCTTTGAAATTTGACGAACAAACTCAAGTACTTGATTTTGGTCTTTTTTAGAAAGTGAATAACACGGGAAAATTGCCATGGAGTCCCCCGAGTGGACACCACTTGGGTCAATGTGCTCAAATATACCTGGGATAAGGACATCTTCACCATCGCAAATCGCATCGACCTCGTATTCTCTGCCGTGAATAAACTGGTCAAGCATAACACGAGCGCCAGGCATTACGTCAAATGCCTCACCCAGAACGGATCTAAGTTCCTGTTCATTATGTGCAACTGTCATAGCAACACCACCAATGACAAAGCTTGGGCGAACCATTATCGGATATCCATATTTTGTTACCACTTCAAGAGCCTCATCTATGGAAGCAACATCCCATCCCTTAGGCTCATTAACACCAATCTGTGCCAAAAGGCGTGAGAATTTTCCTCTGTCTTCTGTTGTATCTATCGCTTCTGCGGAGCTACCAAAGAGTTGAACACCGCATTTTGCAAGATCAAGCCCAAGATTTAATGATGTTTGCCCACCAAAGCATGCAAAGACACCACGCGTTTTTTCCCTTTCAAGTATCGGCAGTGCATCTCCAGCCGTGAGTGGCTCTACATAAAGGGCGTTTGAAGTATCACTATCAGTACTTACAGTTTCTGGGTTAACATTTATCATAACAGCTCTGAGCCCACGACGACGAACTGCTTCTGCAGCTTTGACACAGCAATAGTCAAATTCAACACCTTGTGCAATTTTTATTGGACCAGATCCCAAAACGACTATGGAACCATCAACATTTGGAGCTTCTTGTCTGCCTTCAGCAATGTCTCTTGGAACACCGTAGTAATAACCACTACCCTCGTCACCCTTGTGTTGTGCGACCTTTTTATAACGAATGTATTTACCAAGCTCCTCTTTTCTCTTGCGAACATTTCCTTCATCGACATTTGTAAGAACTGTAATTTGTTCTTCATTGAAACCAAGGTCAATTGCACGCTTCAACGCTTCATCGGTAAGACCTTCTTGCTCGAGAGTGTTTGCAACATCTACAATTTTCTTCAAACAATTAATAAAGTGCTGACCGATGTATGTCTTCTTTGCTAATTCCCTTGTAGAAGTAACACCACGACGTAAAAGTTCCGCCATGGCTTCCATTCTCAAATGAGTCGGCAGTAACACATCGTTCCAAAGCTCTTCTTCAGATTTCATACGAAGCTTAGGGAATGGAATTGTATGTTTATATGAGATTGAGCGATACGCCTTTACAATAGCCTGTGTGTAGTTTTCTGCTAGAGAAAGCACCTCACCCGTTGCCTTCATTTGTGAGCCAAGTTTTTTATTTATACCAGGGAAGGATTCAAATGGGAATGTTGGAACCTTAACTGCGACATAATCCAGTTGAGGCTCTTTTGTAGCATAACCCTCACCCGTAACAGGATCTGGGATTTCATCAAGGTTTTGTCCTATTGCTATATGAGTTGCAATACGTGCAATTGGGTAACCTGTAGCTTTTGAGGCAAGGGCAGATGAACGGCTTGCACGTGGATTAACCTCTATAACATAATATTCAAAGGTACCATCAGTTTTATCATTCAATGCAAACTGAACATTGCAAGCACCGCAAATTTCAAGCTCATCGACTATGTCAAAAGCTGCCTGTTTCAAAGTTTTCCAAGCTTTTCTGGAAACCGTCTGAATAGGAGACACAACAACAGAGTCGCCAGTATGAATACCCATTGGATCAATGTTTTCCATGCTACAAACAAGAACTTTATTGCCTACTTTGTCACGAACAACCTCAGTCTCTATTTCGTGCCAACCAAGCAGATATCTTTCGACAAGTGCCTTATGTATTGGGCTTGCTTCAAGTGCATCTTCCGTTTGTTGGACCAGGTCCTCTTCACGATAAACAACAGAGTTACCAGTACCACCAAGTGTGAAATCAGGACGGAGAATCAAGGGGAAAGGATTATGTGCTGCAAATTCTTTTGCTTCACGAACAGTAGAAATACCACGACTTTCTACTATTGGCTGCATCGCATGTAACATCGCATGTCGAAATGGTTCACGACCTTCAGCTCGCCAAATTGATTTTGCAGAAGTGCCAAGCACGCGGCAACCATATTTTTCCCAAATCCCCAACTCTTCACATTCCATGCAAAGATTCAAGGCAGTTTGTCCACCAAGCGTTGCAAGCACGCCATCGGGATTTTCTGTCCTTAAGATTTCTTCTATGTATTCTTTGGTCAATGGCCTTATGTAAACTTTGTCCGCAACAGTGTTGTCTGTCTGGATGGTTGCAGGATTGCTGTTCAAAAGCACAACATAAATTCCTTCGCTACGTAGAACTCTACATGCCTGAGTACCTGCATAGTCAAACTCTGCAGCTTGACCAATTTTTATTGGACCTGACCCTAATACCAACACTTTTTTCAAAGATTTGTCTCTCATTTACCCTCTCCACATTTACAATACAAAATAGGCAATTAAAACTTCGCAATTATAATGCTTATGCGTACAGCTTGTCAAACACTAAAATCAAAAAACAGATCATTGTTTTCTTGATTTTGCTCAAAAAAAAACAACTGCTCACAGGAACAGTTGTCTGAATTTTTAATGGCGGTCCTAACGAGATTCGAACTCGTGCCGCGGCCTTGAAAGGGCCGTGTCCTAGGCCTCTAGACGATAGGACCAAAACGAAAGGATGGTGAGCCGTTCGGGACTTGAACCCGAGACACCCGGATTAAAAGTCCGGTGCTCTACCGACTGAGCTAACGGCTCTCGACATCACGAGAGAGTATTTTACAGCAAAATCCATAAAAGTCAAGAGGGTAATTGTAAAAATGTGTTGACGACACTGCGCAGACCCCCAAAATGCAAAAAAATCAAGTTTTTTTTATATTGTTTTTATTCATGTTATAATAGATGAGCATTTTGTCAATTACTCTTTCAAAGCTCAGGAGGTAAACAATGGACAATAGACCGACATGGGACGAATATTTTATGGAGATAGCAACAGTTGCAGCAAAACGTAGTACTTGCCTTAGGCGCGCAGTCGGAGCAGTTATTGTAAAGGATAATCACATAATTTCAACAGGATACAACGGTTCACCCAAAGGCACCCCACACTGTAAAAAGACTGGTTGTATCCGTCAATTAAATAATATCCCCTCTGGCGAAAGGCACGAATTTTGCCGTGGAAGCCACGCAGAAATAAACGCCATTGCACAGGCAGCCTCTGTAGGTACAACAACAAAGGGTGCTACTCTCTACTGCACACATCAACCATGTGCTTTTTGTGCAAAAGCTATCATCAATGCTGGAATAAAAAAAATCATCTACGCCCACCCTTATCCCGATGAAATTGGTACAAGTCTCCTCAAAGAAGCAGGACTTGAAATAACGGAGCTTTAACATAAACTCAGCTGAAAAAAATAATTTAGGATATTTTTTAGGTATTTTTTATCCTTCCCCCTTGACTAAAATAATTAAAATAGATATAATCACGGACGTTGCACGCGTGTGCTTGTTACATGCCGGGGTGGTGGAATTGGTAGACACGCACGTTTGAGGGGCGTGTGGGGCAACCCATACGAGTTCGATTCTCGTCTCCGGCACCATTAGAAAATAATCCCTCAAAAAAAAGAGAGTGTCTAGGCACTCTCTTTTTTAATTCTATTATTTACGCAACAAATTGTGCATTGTGTCTCCGTAGCTCAGCAGGATAGAGCGTTCGCCTCCTAAGCGAAAGGTCGGCGGTTCGAATCCGCCCGGGGACGCCATTTTTTTATCATATTTTGGAGGTAAAGAATGACAAACGAAGAATTAACCTCCCTTGGAGAAGCTCTACTCACTGAAGCCGAAAAGGACACAACTGAGTTAGTAACCCTACGTCGCACTCTCCACCAATTTCCAGAGCTTGCCATGGATGAGCACTTAACGGCAAGCAAAATTGTAGAAGCTTTGCAGGGCTTGCCAAATGTTAGGCTGATTACTGGCTTCGCCATAGAAACCAGCGTCATCGCTATTATCCGTGAAGATATTGAAGGAGATGCCATCCTGCTGCGTGCAGCAATGGATGGAGAACAGGTGATGGAAGAAACTGGTCTAGACTTTGCTTCTTGCGATCCGAATGTCTGCCACTCGTGTGGTCACGATGCTGAAATGACAGCTCTTGTGGGAACGGTAAAATTATTATCACACTTTGCTGATAAATTAACAAAGCGAGTTGTCATTTTATTTGAACCTGCATGTGAAGGCAGAAATGGTGCAAAAACATTGATGGAAAGTGATTTTCTCTCACACTTCGGCATCACAAATGCCTTTGCTGTCAACTGGTCGCAGGAATTTCCCTATGGCACACTTTGCCTCAGAGATGGAGCAATCACAGCAATTTCTGACAAAATTCATATTGATGTAATAGGCACAGCCGGACATGCGGCAGAACCTCATTTGGCAGTTGACCCTATTATGATCTCTGCAAATATACTAGTGGCAATACAGACAATGCTTGCACGAGAAATTGACCCAAGAGATGTGGCAGTTGTCTCCTTTGGCAAGATAGAAGCTGGCTCAACCTACAATATTATTCCAGGTTTTGCAGGACTTTGGGGCACAATTCGCACCTTTAATCCAGATGTTCGCGACTTTGTACAGTCAAGAATAGAAACGCTTGCACCTGCTATTGCCAAGGCAAATCGTGGCATTGCCTCTGTGGAATACACCAGAAATTACCCAAATGTTTCAAACGACAAAGAACTAGTAAAAAATATAATAAAAAAAGCTATTCCTTTCTTCGGCAAAGAAGGGATAAAGTGGCTTGACCACCCAGTGCTTTCTGGCGAAGATTTTAGCTACATTTCCTCCGCCGTTCCGTCTGTCGTGATGATGCTCGGAACTGGCAAGGAATACCCGCTACACCACCCTAGGTATGACATACCAGAGAGTATGTTGACCTTTGCCGCAGCATGGGGAGCTTATTTACTTTTAAACGCATAAAAATTCTCAAAATTTTTCAAGATTTTCGGCTATTTTTTCTTTGTTATTACTGAATTATAAGTTTTTACTATGTGACATTTACGTTACATATACAAAAAGACGCAAGATTAACCTTGCGTCTTTTTTCTTTGTGCCATAAGTGCTCGGCTGTGCCTCGCTAACATAGAGGTGCGGATTACGTCCGCAAATATTTTTGATGCCTTGACAGAGCCAAGGCAACTACATGCATAAAAAAGCCTAGCCCCTCTTTAATTGAGAAAGGCTAGGTTTTGTAATATTACCTAAACTAATAACCATAATACGAGGGGGGGGGGTCTACGGGCTCAGGAGAAGTTATAGTAACACCCTCAGGCATACCGCAGTTTGTGCAATATCCACTAGTTGTAGTTCCTATTCTTCCAGATGTGACATTGTAAGTTCCACAATAGCAACATGTCCAAATACCATAACCGTCTTGAGCTGCACAATATGTGGCACTGACAGAGCTCACTAAGGTTGCTAGAACTAAAGCTACCAAAAACTTTTTCATAATAAACTCACCTCCTTAAAATTAATTTAACTTACAAGAAATTTCATATGGTGCATCGAGTATATATATATATATATTGTCAATCATTTTTTACCCAACATTTTTTTTGCCATAAACTTGCAAGATTCTGCACTTTGCCATATAATTCGCCATTATTTATTGCAAATTAGATTTAAGGAGTGGAATAAATGTCAGAAAACAAAAAGAAAGTTTTTATTGACGGACGTGTCGGCACAACGGGACTACGCATTTACGAGAGGTTAGAAGAACGCAATGATCTTGAGCTTCTCGCTCTTTCAGAAGAAATGAGAAAAGACCCCGTAGCAAGAAAAGAAATTTTAAACAAGGCAGATATAGCATTTCTTTGCTTGCCTGATGATGCCGCAAGAGAATCTGTGTCTATGATAGAAAATCCTAACACGGTGGTGATAGATACCTCAACCGCTCACAGAACAAACGAAGGTTGGTGTTATGCTTTTCCAGAGCTCTCCGAGGACTTTACAGCACGGCTTAAAACTGCAAAAAGAATTGCTGTTCCCGGTTGCCACGCAAGCGGTTTTATTGGTCTTGTCTATCCTTTAATTGAAGCAGGCGTTGTGTCACGCGACACACTTTTAACTTGTCATTCAATTACCGGTTACAGTGGCGGTGGGAAGAAAATGATTGCGCAGTATGAGGACAAGGACAGAGACTCCTTGCTCTCTGCACCTCGCCAATATGGACTCACACAAAATCACAAACACCTAAAGGAAATGGTGGCAATAACAGGCGTTAGTAACGCCCCTATATTCTGTCCAATCGTTTCTGATTTTTATAGCGGTATGGTTGTAACTGTGCCACTTTTCGCAAAAGATTTGAAGAACGGCGCAACGATAGAAACAGTGAAGGAAATTTATAAGAAAAAATACACAGGACCTATTGTTACCTATACCGACCGTGCTGATGATGACGGACTAATTTCCGGACTTGGGCTTGCATTCAAAGATTCCATGGAAGTTTCCGTGTTTGGAAATGAAGATAGAATTTTGCTCATTGCACGTTATGACAATTTAGGAAAGGGCGCAAGCGGTGCTGCCATTGAAGCACTGAATTATGTGCTTGGCGTTGCCCAAACAACAGGACTAAATATTTAAAAGAAATTTGTTACAAGATAAAAGAGCAGTTACACAATTTTAACATTCCTATATTTGGAGGCTTTACAATGAAAAAGTTTTTGTTAGCATTCTCTTTATTGATGTTAGTGTTATGCCAAAATGTCGCATTAGCAAACAATGCTAAAATTATAGACAGAGTCAACAACCCTGCAGATGTTAAGAAATTATCCATTGAACAATTAGACCTCTTGGCAAAAGATGTTCGTGAAGGAATTCTAAACCGTGCAAATCTCACCGGAGGACCTTTGTCTGCAGAGCTAGGAATGGTGGAAGCCACCATTGCCTTGCATTATGTGTTTGACTCCCCTATTGATAAATTTGTTTTTGACACTTCTCACCAAATTTATACACATAAAATGCTTACTGGCAGGAAAAAAGGATTTTCCGACCCACTGCATAGTAACATCGGCATAACTTCAAACCAACATGAAAGTAAACACGACTTTTTCATTTTGGGGCACACCTCAACTTCCCTCAGCCTTGCTGGTGGTATGGCTAAAGCAAGAGATTTAAAGGGCGAAAAATATAACATCGTAGCAATTATCGGTGACGGCTCCTTGTCCGGAGGAGAGGCACTCGAGGGATTAAGCACCGGTGCCACCTTGAACAGTAATTTCATCATCGTTGTGAATGACAATAACATAGCCATTGCGCCAGTCAATGGTGGATTATATGCAGGGCTTACCGATTTAAGACTTACTAACGGTAAATCTGACAAAAATATCTTCAAGATAATGGGTTATGACTATTATTACTTGGAAAACGGTAACAACATTGCAGATTTAATTAAAATCTTCAAACAAGTAAAAGACACACCAAAACCCACGGTAGTCCACATACACACCATTAAGGGTAAGGGCTATGAACCGGCAGAAAAAGATCCGGAAAAATATCATGTAGTTGCTCCACATACACTTGATAACAATGGAGCTAGTAAGCCAAAACCAGAAACATATATGTCTGTAACTGCTGATTATTTACTGGCAAAAAAGAAGAAAGATAACAGAATAATCGCCATAACTCCTGCGACACCAGATGTTTTTGCCTTTACACCTGAGCTCAGAAAACAAATGGGGAAAAATTATATGGATGTTGACATCGCAGAACAAAATGCCTTGGGCTATATTGCAGGACTGGCAACAAATGGAGCTAAACCTATTCTTGGAGTAAAGGGATCATATATCCAAAGAGGATATGACCAAATTGCAGAAGATATTGCAATTAACAATGCACCAGCTACAATCTTAGTCTTTGTAGAAGGAATTTCAAACTGGGACGCAGCTCATTGCGGAACCTTTGATATCCCATTGATATCCAACATTCCAAATATTGTTTATCTTGCGCCAACTTCAAAAGAAGAATATCTTGCTATGCTCGATTGGTCAGTTGAACAAAATAAATATCCAGTGGCAATTAGAGTTCCTTATAGACCGACTGTTTCAACTGGCAAAAAGGACACAACAGACTATTCAAAATTAAACAAATATAAGCTAACACACAAGGGCGAAAAAATTGCAATAATCGGTGCAGGAAGTTTTTATCGCCTTGCACTTGAAACAAAAGAAGAGATAAAAAAGCAACTGGGGTTTGATGCAACCGTAATTAACCCCGTTTATTTAACCGGCATTGATGAAGATTTGCTAAACAAATTAAAAGCAAATCACAATATTGTAATAACCTTGGAAGACGGATGTCTTGACGGCGGTTTTGGTGAAAAAATTGCAAGGTTTTACGGCAATTCTGATATGAAGGTATTAAACTATGGGGCAAAGAAAGAATTTACACACTATGTCCCCTTGCAGGAATCATTACAAAAATACCATTTAACAAAGGAACAAATTACAGAGGACGTCAATCAACTAATAAAATAAAGAACAAACTTTTATAAATAAGCGACTAATTTGGAATTGAATACAAAAAATTCTAAATTAGCCGCTTTAATATTGTAAATTAAAAATTTATGCTAAAACACACGACTATTAGCGGATTTTTGAAGGAAATAACAATGGAAAAGAAAAGACTTGCATTTATTGATTACGGAAAAGCATTGGCGATATTATTTGTGCTAACTGCCCATTTGGAATTAGAGATTTTCTTGCAGTTAGTGCTATTTACAATGCCTATGTTTTTTATCACGTCTGGTTATACATTGAATATAAAAAACACAACTCTTTGTGAGTTTGTACGTTCCAAATTTAAGCGACTTATTCTCCCTTTTTGGTACGTGATGTTGCTAGACATTCCTCTTGAAATAGCAAGGGCGTATTTCTTCAAATATGGCTCATATAAGGTAGCATTGCCTGCGTTGTTAAGCACGATATATGGTTCTGCGGGAAAACTGCCAAATGTGTTTGGTCTAGGTAAACTAATGACGATATGCATACCATATAAGACACAACTGCCTTTTACGGTTGATATTATCCTGCCGGCTAATTGTCACCTATGGTTTTTGCCGGCAATGTTTACTGCTAGCATCTTGTTTTTTGTCCTAATAAAGCACTACAGAAACAAAAAATTTGCATTGGTCACCTTTTCACTTTTGTTCCTTCTGATTGCAGGTATAGAGTCCCTTGATGGCGTGCCGCAATTACCATATGGTCTAGGGCGAGGGTTTGTAGGTGCGGTATTTATGCTCTTAGGTTATAAATTAAAGGAAATAGCATTCTTTGAAAAAAGCAGTGTCTGGACTAAGCTAATTGTTCTTATTGCTACTTCTTCCGTTTCTCTCATATTCATTTTTGGCTTAAACATTCGAGGAGGCGGAATGATAAAAAGCAATTACGGTCCCTATGGAATATGGAGTTCATATATGACCTTTGTAGCGGGGGCTTGTGCCAGTGTGGCTGTTTTGATATTATGCAAAATCTTAGAAAAGTTTAGGATTGGTGTAGTAGAGCAGGTATTCTCTGCAATTGGACAGAATACAATGACACTATACCTATGGCAGTTTTTCTTTTTTTCCGTAATGGAAGGTCTATATCTTAAAATTCCTGGGAAAAAAGCAGCACCAGATATATTTTTTATGGAAATGATACCACATGAAGATATGTGGTATAACATTATTGAACTGGTGGCGTTTGTTGCCACAATTTTGCTCATAGAACGGATTCGTAAGCAAAGAAGTTTTAGTAAAGGAATGGAAGAAAAATTATGATGAAAGAACCCTGCAACACAGGAAGACAACTTAACATAGATGTAGCTAAATGCTACGAAATTGTTGCTATGATATTAGTTCACTCGTTAGTATTTTTGGGAGTAAATGTTGAAACAGGCTTCGGCTATGTTGCAGATTTGTGGATAGGGGGCTTTATGGGAGCTCCTGTCTTTGTTGTTTGCATGGGGGTGGGCTTAGCCTATTCCAGAAATAACAGCCCAAAAACGATTATCTCACGTGGTGCATTTCTTCTACTTGCCGGATATATCTTGAATTTTCTTAGGACGACACCCTTAGCTCTTTCATTTTTCTTAAGGGGTTTATTCATGGAACATCTGAAGATGATTACAAACCTTTTGTTAGCGGGAGATATCTTTCAATTTGCAGGGCTTGCTTTAATTTTTTTTGGCATACTTCGGCATATCAAGTTGCGGGATATTTCGATTCTCATTTTAAGCATTATATTCTCCCTCTGTGCAACGATGATTCCAACATTAAGAGCTCAAGGACTCATGGTTAGTGAAGCTGCCGGCTTGGTTATACTGTTTGCTGTCGGTAAGTTTCCTGCTGGGTCTTTCCCGTTAGCAACTTGGTTTATCTTTGTGGCTTTTGGCTATTGGTTTGGTAATAAGTTGAGAAACATCAAGAATCTAGATCGTTTTTATTTAACTATTGCCTTTCCCTGCCTTTTTATTTGCATCATCGGAGTGTTGTTTGAATACCGTTACGGTATAAACATGATGAAAGATGAGCTAGGTTACCATCACATGATACTGACAGATGCGGTTCTTTGTCTGTGTTATTGCATGTTTAGCTTTTCTTTTCTCCACTTTGTATCAAAGCTTTTTTCGCTAAAGCTAAAGACCTTGTGCATGACCATGAGCAATGCGCTAAATATCATATACCTAATACATTGGGTGCTCGTTGCGTGCATAATGGCTGTTGTCGCTGAGCGTCACATTCCTCTTCTAGCCATAATCGGGATTGCATTGTTTGTTTTGGTTATTTCAACTTGGCTTGGTATTAGGGCTAAAAAAGCAATTCATGACCATCCAAAGAAATTTCAAAGGTCAATCCTGCGATACCTCTAAAAGCTAAATAGCATAAAACAATTTTACTTGTTAACACATAAAAAGAAGGAGATGATATCATATGCTTTTTGCATTAACTGCCACAGCAATTGCATTTATTGCCTATATTTTTACTACTATCTTGGGTATGGCTCTAATGCCCTCTGCTGTGTTTAATGACAATTTAGTCGAGGAAAATAAAGAATTTGTAGCCCTAATATCGCCAATTTTGGGGACTGCAATTTGGATTCCCTGCATAGTTTCGCTTGGGCTTATCATAGGTTTTACACGCCCCTTGATATACACGCTTTTTGCAATAGCCTTTATCTTTATCTATCTAAAAAGGGGCAAGATTTTTATTCCAAGCTCAAAGATATATTGGCTTTTTTTGACAATCATACTGGTTGCAGCTTTTGCTGGTTGTTGCTCTATTGCACCACTTGAATTTGACGGGAAAATTTACTTTGGTTTGTCCCTCTATGACCACGTTAAAGCTGCTTTAATTGATTCTATCGCAAAATATGGATTACCACCCAAAAACCCATGGATTGCAGATAATGGTGTTCCTGTTAACGTAATTTATTATTACGGCTTGCAGGCATTTGCAGCACAGCTTACGCTTTTAACTGGTATCTCTGGATATATGGCAGATACTGCCCTTGTTATCGGATTTTGCGTCCTCATAAGCACATCATCTGTGATGGCTTTTACTCTCAAGTTGGCACAGAAAAGTAATTCCTACAAACCTTGCCACAAAAAAATTCTGCTTGTTTCATTTTGCCTTATGTTTTTTGCTTGGAGACTTTCTGCATACTTTGAGCTCTTGCCTCAAGGCATAAAATCTGCACTTTCACCAAATTTAACGGTGCTTGGCTTTTGGCCTACTGAAAATGGCTGCATATGGTCTTCGCAACATTGTGTAGCTGCAGCCTTTGTTATGCTTATAATTTATTTATACTACCTGCTCTTGTCTTGCCGTGATAAAAAAAATATGATGGTTCTTACGATATTTATAGGTGTCATTGCATCTGCATCAGTTATTACATCTCTCTATGCAGGAGTTTTTCCTCTGGGATTTTTGCTTGCTGCATTAGCATTTGTCTATGTTAAGGACAACGTATTTAGAAAAGACTTTAATTCAAAACTTACTTGTAAATTATGTGCTCTTGCAATAGCTTTCATAATAGCTTTTCCTTATTTGATGCAATTTTTTACGCAGCTAGGAAGCATTCCTATTGAATTAGGGGTGCAACCTGCTTATGGTGATTCATTCAGAGGCGGACTATTCCACATCCTTAAATATTTGTTTAGCTTTTATTTTATTATTCTGCCAAAGCAACTTGGTCTTTTTTACGTGCTTGGTGTTGGCTTTATTATAGTTCATATTTTCAACCCAAAAGTGATAAGAAAACAGGACAGGTTTATACTTTTTGGAGAGCTTTTAACCATTTCAACTTTGATTTTCATATCATTTATCCATTCCACTGTTTATTCAAACGATTTTGGTTGGAGAACATTAGAACCTACCTTATTGTTTCTCAACGCCTTTGCATCTTTGTGCTTTGTCAAGATTTATAATTTCCTGTATGAAAATAAAAAGAAATTAGCATATGCGTTTGTCGTTATTATCGCGATAATTCAAGTGGTGGCATTATTATATCCTCAGGATAGTGAGCCAATAGAAATTCGCACAGACTACCCGGAATTGCGTTTGGTTTTTACCAAGGCTATAAAGGGTTGGAAAAAGGTGAGAGAAGTTACAGATGAAAAAGATTTGGTGTTATCCAATCCCGTAACCTTTAAGCATTTGTGTTATGTTGGTAAAATTGAGGATAATTACTGGGTAGATACTTTCTTTTCTTGCTACGCAAGGCGCTCTACTCCTGTATCTGATCCACTTTTTTCGTGGTGCTATTCCATGAATTATGACTTGAATAAATTAAAAACCCGTTTTAATCGTGTTGTTAAATTCTTTGAAGGTAACCCACCTCAAGCTGAAGTGGATTATATTATTGATGATTTAAAGGTGAAGGCAATACTCATTACGCCACTTGACGGACTATGGAAAAATGAAGGAAAATTACTAACACGATATAAAAAAGTCTTTTCAACTGATGACTATAAGGTTTTTGTAAAAAATTAAATTTAACGAGTCATAGAGAAAAATGCAAATTGAAAATCTATGCTAAAATATGCGTCTGAGAAAGGAAATAAAAGAACAGAAAGGTAGGTCATCATGTTTTTTGCATTAACGGCAACAATAATTGCACTTGTCACATATATTTTTGCCACAGTTTTTGGCATGGTTTTAATGCCATCTGCTGTGCTTCTTGATAATCGTAACGAGGAAGACAAAGAATTTATAGCACTCTTATCGCCAATTTTGGGCACGGCCGTTTGGCTTGCCGCCATTATTTCGCTTGGTCTTATTATGGGTTACACGGCTCCTTTGCTATACACGCTTTTTACAATAGCTTTTGTTTTTATTTATCTTAAAAGAGAGAAGATATTTATTCCAAAAGCAAAATTCTATTGGATTTTCTTAATAATCATTACTGTTGTAGCTTTTGTTTCTTGCTGTTCAATTGCACCACTTGAATTTGACGGGAAAATTTATATTGGTTCATCTATATATGACCACGTTAAAGTTGCTTTAATTGACTCTATTGCAAACTTTGGATTACCACCAAGAAATCCTTGGATAGCAGATAATGGTATCCCTGTGAATGTGGTTTATTATTATGGTTTGCATGCATTTGCTGCACAGCTTACGATACTTACTGGTCTTTCCGGCTATATGGCAGATACATCCCTAGTTCTAGGATTTAGCGTATTTATAAGTACATCAACCATATTAGCACTCAGCCTTAAATTGGCACAGAGGACTGGTCTTAACAAACCACAGCACAAGAAATTTTTGTTTATCGCATTTTGCCTTATGTATTTTTCTGCGAGACTTTCTGTATATTTTGATCTGTTGCCACAAGGTATAAAATCAGCATTTTATCCTGCAAATTTAGCAATGGTTGGCTTCTGGCCTCTGCTTATTAACTGTATGTGGACTTCACAACACTATGTAGCTGCTACCTTTACCGTGCTTATAATCTATTTATATGACTTGCTCTTAGCCTGTAATGAGAAAAAAAGCGTAAAAGAATTAACAATATTTATTGGTATTATTGCATCCGCAGCTATTATGACATCTATCTATGCTGGGGCTTTCCCATTTGTTTTCTTGCTTGTTGCATTTGTTTTTGTTTATATTAGAAATAGTAAATTTAGAGAAGACTTTAATTCAAAGCTTCCTTCTGTATTGTGGGCTGTTGTAATAGCTTTTATAATAGTTTTTCCTTATGTGTTGCACATTTTTATAGATCTAAAAGAAGCTCCTGTCGCATTCGGAGTGCAACCTACCTATGGTGATTCATTTAGAGGCGGTTTTTTACCACTTCTTAAATATATCTTGAGTTTTTATTTCATAGTTTTACCAAAGCACCTTGGACTTTTTTATGTGTTTGGACTTGGTTTTGTTATAGTTCATATCTTTAACCCAAAAATGAGACAGGAACAAGATAGACTTCTACTTTTTGGAAAACTTTTGGCAATTACGACTTTAATTATTATAGTCTTTGTCCATTCAACCTTCTATTCAAATGATTTCGGCTGGAGAACATCAGAACCGACATCATTGTTCCTCTACGCTTTTTCTACTTTATGTTTAACAAAAATCTTTGTTTCCCTATATGAAAGTAAAAAGAAAATAGTCTATGCTTTAGTTGTTTTTATCACGATAATTCAGGCCGTAGCCTTATTCTATCCAAAATATGACAGTGCTATCATAATTCATACGAATCACCCTGAATTGCGTGAGACCTTTACCAAGGCAGTAAAGGGTTGGGAAAGGGTGCGAGAAGTTACAGACAAAAAAGATTTGGTTTTGTCCAATCCCAGTGCTTTTGGAGTTTTGACTGGAGGTAGTAATACGGCTGGTAATTGTGTAGATGTTTTCTTTTCTTGCTACGCCAGACGCAATACGCCTGTGTCTATTCCAATTTTTTCGTGGTGCTACTCAATGGACTATGACCTTGATAAATTGAACGCTCGTTTTGACCGTGTCGTTAAATTCTTTGAGGGTGCTCCAGATCAAAATCAAGTGAATTATATAATTGACGACTTAAAGGTAAAGGCAATACTTGTTACACCAGTTGACGGACTATGGAAAAATGAAGGGAAATTACTAACGCGCTATAAGAAAGTTTTTTCAACTGCTGACTACAAAGTTTTTGTTGCAAACTAAATTTAGTTTAATACTTTTACGTAAAGGGATAACATATGGTTTTTTCATCTACTGTATTTTTATTTATATTTTTGCCGCTGGTGCTTGCAATCTATTACAACCCTATATTTAAAAGCAGAGCTTTTAAGAATATATTTTTGCTTATTGCAAGCCTTGTATTCTATGCCTGGGGAGAACCGATTTTTGTATTCCTAATGATTTTTTCTATTGTTATCACTTGGTTTTTAGGTTTGAAAATAGCCAATTCTAATTCAAAAACGGTATTGACATTAGGCATTTCATATCACATTTTAATTCTTTTTGTATTCAAGTATCTTTCATTTTTTGCACAGCAACTTGGATTGCTTCTCAACAAGGATTGGTCTGTGGTAAGCATAGCTTTGCCTATTGGAATTTCCTTTTTCACGTTTCAGTTAATGTCCTATCTGTTTGACGTGTATTACAAGAAGGCTGAAGTTCAAAAGAATCTTTTATATTTAGGATTATATGTTTCTCTCTTTCCCCAGTTGATTGCAGGACCGATTGTAAGATACGAGCAAATTGCTCTTGCCATTACAGACAGACATGAAACCTATGACGACATAGTTATAGGTATTCAACGCTTTACATACGGACTTGCCAAAAAGGTCTTATTAGCAAATTATCTTGCCCAAATTGCAGATAATTTGTTTGATTATATGGTTGGCAATACATCTGTTGCAATGGCTTGGTTAGGAGCTATTTGCTATACCCTCCAAGTCTATTTTGATTTTTCTGGCTACTCTGACATGGCAATCGGTTTAGGAAGAATGTTCGGTTTTCACTTCACGGAAAACTTCAATTATCCATACATTTCTAAATCCGTAACAGAATTTTGGAAGAGGTGGCATATTTCCCTTTCAACGTGGTTTAGAGATTATGTTTATATTCCATTAGGAGGAAACAGAGTAAGCAAACCTCGTTGGATTTTTAATTTGTTTATTATATGGCTTTTTACAGGAATTTGGCATGGTGCAAATTGGACGTATATTGTGTGGGGGCTGATATATTTCATTGTGCTTCTTGCGGAGAAATTTACAGGTTATACAGGCAAATCGAAATATTTCTCTCATGTTTACACTATGTTGGTTCTTATTCTTGCTGAGGTAATTTTCAGGGCAAACACCATGAGCGAAGCTGTTATTTATTTAGGTAATATGTTTGGCGTAGGCACTACTTCTGTTATTGATTCAGCCTTTATCATTTATATCAAAAGCACAGCATCAGTATTACTATTCTCAATCATAGGAACAACTCCTTGCTTTAAGAATATAATGACTCGATTGAAACAAACAAGATTTTATATGATTGAGACTCTTTGGGTAACGTTACTTTTCATGTTATCATTACTCCAAGTGGTAAGCTCAACATACAATCCTTTCATCTATTTCAATTTCTAAAGGTGTCATGAGAATGGAACAGAAAACAACAAAAATTGAAAAAGTCTGTGCAGGATTATGCATCGCTATATTGTGTTTCTTTGCTGTTACAATTGCCACAAGATATTTATGCGAACAAATTTTAACTAAAGGATGTCTTTGGAATAATGCTGTCACACGGCTACTTTGGTTTGATAATGCAGTTGATGAGTACGGAAACGGCAGGGATAAAGAAAAGGCAGTAATTATACCGTATGTTGCATCATATCTTGACTGGGCATCTATATATCCCTTTGACAAAAACAACACTCAGGCTATGAGTACTTCAGATTCAAAAGGCGACAACACCTTTGAAAAAGCAATTCTTGATATAGAGGCTGAGTTTAACAAATATGCAAGTGAATCATTGGCGTTTTATAAAAAAATAATAGAAGCTGCTAACATCTACGTAAAAGCAATAGGCTGGAATTTTGTTTCTTTTAAAGAATATAACGGAACAGTTAAACTCGCAGATGAATATCTTACGTCATATTGTGCAAAAAAAAATGTTACTGACCAATTCAATGCAATAAGGGAACTTAATGACTATTGCAAGAACAACAAGATAGATTTTTTGTATGTTCAAACACCGAGTAAAATAAGTCAGTATGACGATAAGGACATGTCTGGCTTTGTTGATTTTGCAAATCAAAATGCGAATGAATTACTGCAAAGGCTTCGCGCCACTAGTATTGATACTTTTGACATCAGAGAAGCAATACACAAAGCTGGCTTCAACAACCATTCCTTGTTTTACAGGACAGACCACCATTGGCGGACAACAACAGGTATATGGGCAGCGCAACAAATTTTGAAGTACTGCTGTGATAAATATGGCTGGACTGTTCAGACTGATCTGTTGAATTTAGAACAATTTAGGATAGAAAACTATCCTAATTCATTCTTGGGTTCGCAAGGTAAAAAAGTAACACTTGCAAGAGCAACGCCAGACGATTTTTCATTACTTTATCCAAAATATGAAACGAAGTTTCGTTATAAGATTTATAACTTCGGAATTGATAAGATTGGAGATTACTCCGTTTGCTATGATATGAACAGGCTCGGGCATACTGACTATTATGTTGAAAGCTCATATCACACATGTAATTATGGCGATAAACCTCTAATTGAAATAGAAAATTTGCTCAATTCCGAAGATAAAAAAATTCTAATAATCCGTGATTCTTTTGGAGATTGTTTGATCTCTGGTTTAGCACTCGGCGTAAAGCATGTATATTCACTTGATCTTCGTCTTTTTACAGGCAGCGTTAAGCGCTACATAAAAAAAGTTAAACCAGACCTTGTTATTGCTATGTATAGTGAATATATTGTGGGGGACAAAGTAGATTATAAATCTCACACAGATATGTTTGATTTCAGGTAAACAATAAAAAGCGACTAATTTGAAACTAAATTTTATAAATTTCAAATTAGTCGCTTTATTATTGCAAAATTGCAAATATATGCTAGAATACACGCTTGAAAAGAAAATGGGGAGTTTTCTTAAAAATAAAAGTTGCTAAAAATAGGAGAAAAAAATATGGATTTAAACAATGCAGATAGAGCTGAAATTTTAGTTAGAGCTTTACCTTACATTCAAGAATATACCGGCAAGATTATCGTAATAAAATACGGTGGAAATGCAATGACAGATGGGATTTTAAAAGATTGCGTCATGAGAGACATTGTGCTTCTTCGTCTTGTTGGCGTAAAGGTTGTACTAGTTCACGGTGGTGGTCCAGAAATTTCTGGCATGCTGAAGCGTGTTGGAAAGGAAAGTCGTTTTGTAAACGGACTTCGTGTTACAGACCAAGAAACGGTTGAAATTGCACAAATGGTGCTAGCCGGCAAGGTAAACAAAGATCTTGTAAATCTCATTCAGTGCCTTGGTGGTAATGCAATCGGACTTTGCGGCATTGACGGTCACCTTATAAAAGCAACCTTGAAGGACAAGGAACTCGGCTTTGTAGGAGAAATAACAGAGATAAATCCTAAACCAATTTTAGATTTGCTGAACTCGGGCTACATTCCAGTAATTTCTACCGTCGGCGGAGATGAAAATGGTGTTGTATATAACATCAACGCTGACACAGCCGCAGCAAAAATCGCAGCAGCTCTCAATGCAGAGAGCTTAATCTCTCTTACAAATACTCCAGGCATTTTGCGTGATCCAAATGACGAGTCAAGCCTTATTCGTCGCATAACTCTTAAATCTGCAGAAGAGCTCAAGGCAGATGGCACAATTACTGGAGGCATGATTCCAAAGGTTGAGTGCTGCACAGATGCAATAAAAGACGGCGTTAAAAAGGTCTTTGTCATAGATGGACGTGTACCACATTCAATCCTTATGGAAACCCTAACTGACGAGGGACTTGGGACAATGTTTCGTGCATAGCTTGCATTATTAGTACCAAAAAACAATATGAATTTTCTTCAGAACCCAATTAAACGAAGATATGTTTTTTTAGATGTAGCAAAAGCAATTTCAATTTTGGCAATGGTTTACACCCATGTGCTTGAAGAATTCTTGCGATTTATTTCCCCTACGTTTCAAACTTCATGGTTTTCATTTTTGATTCATTATGCAAGTATGTTTATCGGCGCCTCAGCTTTTATGTTGATTATGGGGCTCAGTGTTCATTGCAGCAGCAGAAATTCTGTTGAAGGATTTATAAAAAAAGGAACGAATCTCATGATTTGGGGGCTTTTGTTGAATATTGCAAGGAACCTTGCTTACGCAATATGTATCGGAATTACACGCCCCGCAAGTTTAATATTGCTTTTGATGGACGAGAATATCTTTTTCTTTGCAGGACTCTCGATGTTGGCTTTTGCCCTACTGGTGAAATTAAAAACAAAGCCTTGGCAATTTCCAATTATTGTTGCTGTTCTTTCCATCCTTGGAACTTTTGCTGCACCTCATTTACCACATTTTCCAGAACTTGGTGCAATGACATATTTCACTACAGGACACATTAACAACATTGTTGGAACACATCTTGATGTCATAAAAGCTGCCTTTACAGAGCTTTTTTATGATTCCTGCAATTATGACGGTTTTCCGTTTTTTACTTGGTTTTTCTATCCAGCCTGTGGATATTTCTTGGGTTACTACTTGGTGCGCTGTGAAGAGCTTGATGACTTGATAAAGAGATCATTTTTTGTTGCCTTGCCTTGCTTTTTTCTCACACTTATCTTGCACAAAACATTTCATGCTGGTAATCTTATCTTTAATTTCTTAAAATATGAAGAACTCGGTTTTGCCGGCATTTGCGAAGCAGCACATTGTCAGAATTTCTTTGACACAGTGTTACTTGTTTGGGGGACAGTTACATTTTTCTGTGTTCTACATTTTGTTTTTGCAAGAACGCAATTTTTTAACTCAATTTGCTCACATTTTGCCAAACAACTAACTCATATTTATGTTGTTCAATGGATAATTATTAGTAATCTCAATGTAATTTTTACGATGTCTAAGCGTTTTATATATTTTTCTGGTGCTGATGTCTTTTGGTTATACATTACAATTTTCGTGGCATCATACCTAATCTCAATACTCTACACACAGTTAAAATTGAAATTACAGCACGCTTGAAAATAGGAGTTTATGATATGGATTTTTCACCCAATCCAATTATGAGACGATATAATTTTTTAGACATAGCAAAGGCAATTTCAATTTTAGGAATGGTTTACACCCACATCCTTGAAGAATTTTTGCGTTATGTTTCGCCCTCTTTTCAGGCTTCATGGTTCTCATTTTTTAACCATATACGAAGTATATTTATAGGTGCTACTGGTTTTATGTTAATCATGGGATTAAGTGTCCACTGTAGCCGCAAAAATTCCGTGCGTGGTTTTCTAAAAAAAGGACTTAATCTTATGATTTGGGGTCTTTTACTGAACATTGCAAGAAACCTCGCTTATGCCATATGCATTGGAATTACTCGCCCCGCAAGTTTGATATTACTTTTTATGGATGAGAATATCTTTTTCTTTGCAGGACTTACCATGTGGGCTTTTGCTCTATTGGTGAAATTAAAAACAAAGCCTTGGCAATTTCCTGTTATTGCTATCGTAATTTCGCTTGTTGGCACAGTTATTGCTCCATATTTGCCACATTTTTCACGGCTTGGCACTTGGATATATTTTACAAGTGGGCACGTTGATGCTATTGTGGGAACACATTTTGATGTCCTAAAAGCAGCCTTTACAGAGCTTTTTTACGATTCCTGTGGTTATGACGGTTTTCCGTTTTTTACTTGGTTTTTCTATCCTGCATGCGGATACTTTTTAGGTTATTACATGGTGAGATGCGAAGATATTAATAGCTTGATGAAAAAATCTTTTTTGGTTGCCTTACCATGTCTTATCATTGCAATTTTTTTGAATTCTTCTTTTCACCTTGGAAATATTGTTTTCAATTTTACAAAATATGAAGAGCTAGGTTTTTCTGGTATTTGTGCGACAGCGCACAGTCAGAATTTCTTTGACTCAATATTAATTCTTTTGGGAGCAGTTACTTTTTTTTGTATCTTACATTTCGTCTTTTCCAAAGCACAAACATTTAACACCGCCTGTTCCCACATTGCAAAACAGCTAACTCATATTTATGTCATCCAATGGATGATTATTAGTAATCTAGATACCATTTTCATGAAATCTGACCGCTTTATATATTTTTCCGGCTCAAATGTCTTCTTGCTATACATTACAATTTTCGTGGCGTCATACCTAGTATCAATACTCTACACACGATTAAAAAAGAACCTACAAAATATCAGATGAAAGGAATAAAAAATGGATATTTTTGAATTAGACAAACAATATGTTGCTCCTACCTATGCAAGGTTTCCTGTAAATCTCGTAGCAGGAAAGGGAAGCGTTGCCATTGACAACAACGGCAAAGACTACATAGACCTTGGAGCAGGAATTGCCGTTAATATTTTTGGCTTTTGCGACGAAGAATGGATGGCAGAAGTTACAACTCAACTTCACACTTTCCAGCACACGTCAAACCTATACTACACATTTCCCTGTGCAAAGCTAGCAGAGCAACTCTGCAAAAGAACAGGGCTCAAAAAAGTATTTTTCTCAAACTCGGGTGCGGAAGCAAACGAGTGCGCCATCAAAGCCGCAAGAAAATATGCTCGCGATACAAAGGGCGAAGACTATTACACAATAGTTACACTTCGTGATAGCTTCCACGGCAGAACCCTTACCACACTTGCTGCCACGGGACAAGACGCTTTTCACAAGGACTTTTTACCATTAACAGATGGTTTTTGTCACATTGAGCCAACAGTTGAAGAATTGCGCCGCATTGTAGATGAGAAAAAAGTCGCGGCAATTATGTTTGAGCTAGTTCGTGGTGAGGGCGGTGTGTTGCCATTAACAAAGGAATTTGTCGCAGAAATGGTGAAGATTGCCCAAGAACGTGACATTCTCCTTATCGCTGATGAAGTTCAAGTAGGAAACGGAAGAAGTGGCAAACTATACAGCTTTATGAATTTTGATTTCTTGCCAGACATTGTTACAACGGCAAAGGGGCTAGGTGGCGGTTTGCCAATCGGTGCTACCATGCTTGGAGCGAAGGTGGAAAACACCTTTGCACCAGGGCTTAACGGCTCAACCTTTGGCGGAAACCCAGTGGCTTGTGCGGGGGCACTAAACATTTTGTCACGCATTGACGACAACTTGCTTGCAGGCGTTATGGATAAATCTGATTACATATTTAGCACCTTGCAGGGTGCTAAGGGAATTGAGAGCGTTACAGGCATGGGGCTCATGATAGGAATAAAGACAGTAAAGCCAGCCAAAGAAATTGCCATGAAGTGCATTGAGCGTGGCGTTCTTGTCCTTACTGCTCACGACAAGGTTCGTCTCCTTCCTGCCCTCAACATTCCGTTTGATTTACTCGTCAAGGCAATTGATGTTTTGAAAGAAGTTTGTGCAGAATAAAGTTTAATAGAAAAACTGAGGACAACCTTAATATGAAAAAAATTGATTTTGAAAATCATTTTTATCTTCGCGAGTTGATAGACTATCTTGGCACACGTAGTGAATTGCCAAAATTTAACAAAGAAACTAACAGTGTCCAATTAAGAGAGGGATTGGCAGCTCCATACGGAAAATCTTGGAATTACGGTGGTTCCATGCTTGATGATATATGTGATTTCAGTGAGGAACGATTAAAGAGACTTGACGAAGCTGGAATTGATGTCGCCATACTCAGCTCATCTCCTGGAATAGAAGAACTTCCAGAAAAGGAAGCTATTTACTTCGCAAAAAAGTCAAATGATGTTGTAGCAGCTCTCACAAAAAAATATCCAGGAAGATTCTTAGGTTCAGCTACCCTTCCTACTAAATATGTTGATGCATCCATTAAAGAGCTTGAGCGATGCATCAAAGAACTTGGCTTTGTTTTCTGGCATACACACTCAAATTACCGTGATGAACATTTGTATGATGAAAAATATTTGCCTCTCCTAGCAAAAGCAGAGGAACTCAATTGTCCATTCTATATACATCCATCCTTTTCTGATGATCCTGATCTGAAAGGGTACGGCTTTAATTATCCAGGTGCGGGACTTGGATTTGGGCAGGACACAATGCGAACTTCTCTCCGCTTAATTCTCAATGGAATCTTTGATATGTTTCCAAGGTTAAGAATGATTCTTGGTCATCTTGGTGAATATTATCCGTTTGTGCTGGATCGTATGGATAACCGTTTTGCCGTCGTAAAGGAACCAGAATATAACAAACTAAAGCATTCAATCAAATATTACTTTGAGAATAGAAACGTTATGCTAACAACTAGTGGCAATATGTCACCTGATGCTTTAAGATGCACCCTCAATGTCATCGGTGCTGATGGAATCCTTTTTGCAACAGATTATCCGTATGAACCATACCACGACATTATAGATTTTCTAAATTTACAAGATCTCACAGACGAAGAGCGAGAAAAACTGTATTATAAGAATGCGGAGAAATATATTTTTGCAAAACATTAAAAAATTAGCCATAAAGAACATAAGGATCATAAAGGCTCTGGCTTTGCCAGAGCAAAAAATTTACCCTAGGTGCAGTGCTTCGGGATTGAAGGCTTATGCCTCATTCGGGCTCTACAAGTAGAGCCCTACCTTGTGCAGCAAAGGTTTTTGTAGGGTCGCTACTTGTAGCGACCGCCTTTGTCACTTCCTCTGTGTTCTTTATGGCTAAAATTTTTCTTTTGGAGAAAATTTAGCATGGATTATAGAATTGAACATGACACAATGGGCGAAGTGCGTGTACCCTCAAATCACCTTTGGGGAGCACAGACACAGCGTAGCTTTGAAAATTTCCCCATTGGCACAGAAAAAATGCCGACAGAAATTATTCGTGCCTTTGCATATCTGAAAAAGGGTGCTGCCATTGCAAACAACAAACTTTGCGTGCTTGATGACGAAAAGTGCAAAGCAATTCGCTCTGTTTGCAATGAAATTTTAGAGGGGAAATTAAATGACGAATTTCCTCTTGCTGTTTGGCAGACTGGAAGTGGCACACAAAGCAATATGAATGTAAACGAGGTTATCGCTAACCGCGCTAACGGTGTAGCAGACAAACAACTTCTCCACCCCAACGATGACGTAAATAAATCTCAAAGCTCCAATGACACCTTCCCCACCGCCATGCACATTGCTGCTGTAATAGAAATTGAAGATAAGCTTTTGCCTGCCTTGGCTAGCTTACGCAAAACCTTTGAAAAATTATCTAAAGATTATGCAGACATAATAAAAATAGGCAGAACCCATTTACAGGACGCAACGCCATTAACCTTGGGGCAGGAAATAAGCGGTTGGGCTGCTTCACTAGCAAGATGTGAAGAATACATAAAATTATCCCTCGAACCTTTACGGCAACTTGCCCTTGGCGGAACAGCTGTCGGCACTGGACTAAACGCACCCAAAAATTTTGATACACTCGTAGCAGATGAAATTTCTTCCCTAATTGGCAAAAAATTTGTTACAGCAGAAAACAAATTCCATGCACTAACAAGCAAAGACGAACTTGCTTTTGCACATGGTGCATTAAAGGCTCTTGCAACAGACCTGATGAAGATAGCAAATGACGTTCGCTTCCTCGCTTCCGGTCCTCGTTGTGGACTTGGAGAGCTCATCATTCCAGAGAATGAGCCAGGCTCTTCCATTATGCCAGGCAAGGTGAACCCCACGCAGTGTGAGGCACTTACAATGGTTTGTGTGCAGGTTATGGCAAATGACGTGGCAGTCGGATTTTCTGCAAGTCAGGGGAATTTTGAGTTAAATGTCTTTATGCCAGTTTGCATTTACAACTTTTTGCAGTCCGTTCGTCTTTTGGCTGACACAATGAATTCTTTTAACAAACGCTGTGCAGCAAACATTGCACCAAACAGAGAAAAGTTAGCCGATTATGTCACAAATTCGCTAATGCTTGTTACTGCTCTTAGTCCAAAGATTGGCTATGAAAATGCTGCCATGGTTGCAAAAAAAGCCCACAAGGAAAACTTAACCTTGAAAGAGAGTGCCATAAGCCTTGGTTTTGTGACGGCGGAAGAATTTGACAAAATTGTTGACCCAAACAAGATGGTGTAAAAGGTGCTAAATAAATTTTTTCACAGGGAGCCAAAGAAGTTTCGCCATGAATTGAAATATCTCGTCAATATGTCGCATTTGACCATCATAGATAACAACATTTCAAGCATCATGGATATTGACAAAAATATAGTAGCTGGCAATACTTATTCTATCAGGAGCTTATACTTTGACGACATTGATAACAGTGCATTCGCTTCGAATGTAAACGGAACAGATCCACGAGAAAAATTTAGGATAAGAATATACAATGCTTCAACAAAACATATTGCTCTTGAACTGAAAAAAAAAGAAGCAACCTTGACACAAAAAATCTCCTGTGCTATTGATTTTGACACGGCATGCAAGTTAATAAATGGCACATTGGAATATGACGAAGCTTTGCCACCGTTACTAAAAAAATTCTTCGTTCTACAAGAAACTCATCTGCTCCACCCGACAATAATAGTTGAATATGACAGAAAGCCTTATGTATATGCAGATGGTAATGTCCGCGTCACCTTCGATACAAATATTAGAGCCTCAAGTAACATGCAATCATTTTTTGACAAGAATCTTGTATGCACTCCAGTATTACTTTGGGGTCATCATGTATTAGAAGTAAAGTTTGACGAATTTTTTCCAGACTTTATACGACACGCAGCACAGGTTAATGGTTTGTCTCAGACCACTTTTTCAAAATTTTATTTATGTAAAACGCGAGAGGAAATTTTATTATGAATTCATCACTAGATATAAAAGAAATACTAAAAATCGCTAGAAAAGACCTTTTGACTCAGATTACCTTGCCTTATTTCTCTGTTGTTTTAAGTTTTATGTTTGCGATTTTATTAGCACTCTATTTATTTTTTGTTTACAGAATTTATACAAGAAAATCATTTTATGACAAGGAATTTAATATGTCTTTACCAATAATTACAATTATTATCACTGCTGTGATTATTGCGATACAATCGAGCCTCGTGGTATCTCTTGGTATGGTCGGGGCTCTGTCTATTGTTCGTTTTCGCACTGCCGTAAAACGTCCAATGGACTTAGCTTTTGTTTTCTGGGCAGTTGCTACAGGAATTTTGTGTGGCACAAGGCTTTTTGCTATTGCCATAATTATGAACATTCTGCTCACCCTAGGGCTAATATTAATGGAGCTTCTGCCAGTCGCAAAAGCTCCAAAGCTTTTGGTAATTCACGCAAACGAAACTATCGACAAAACAAAGCTCTTTGATATTATTCGTGCTGTAACACCAAATTACACGGTAAAATCAGAGAGCAATACCAGTGGAAATATCTGCCTGATAATTGAAGCAAGATTCCCTAAATCACATGATTTAATTGCAAATATTTCTGCTCTAGGTGAAGTCAAAAAGTGTTCTCTCATAGCACATGATGGAGAAGTTGCGTTTTAATTTCTAGGATAACAAACGTTATGTTTTTCCGTGGTCAACGACTAAAAATACTATGCTTCATCGGTGTAATCTTACTGTCTCTTATTGTCTTATGCTATTACTCTACGACCACAATAAACACTAAAAATCGTGATACTACCATTACAGTTTCGAAGCCACGATTTTCTCACTCTTCAGGTTTCTATAAAAAACCCTTTAAGCTAGAAATTAAGGCTGGAGCGGGACAAAAAATTTACTACACTCTCGACAGTAGTAAGCCAACAAACAGCTCACAACTCTACACATCCCCAATTTTAATGGACGATGCAACAAAGAGACCAAATGTTTACGCTAATGTCAGAGAAATTGCTATTAACGATGTAGTTCCACCTGCTTATAACCTTGAGAAATGCCAAGTTGTTCGTGCCGTTGCATATGACAAGGATGGAAATAAAGGACAGGAAACCTGTGCGTCTTATTTTGTTGGTAAATCTCCTAGTGATTTTGACGGATGTAACATAGTTTCTCTCATTGTTGCCCCAGAAGATTTATTTGACAGCAAAAGAGGAATCATGGTGCGTGGCTCACGCTACCCTGTGCTAGACGCATTACGATTATATAACTCTAACAGTTATCATGTGCTGTTATACACAGAAGCGTTAAATTACTTGTGGAGAGGCAAAAAAAGCGAGAGACAGGCATATTTTCATTTCTTTGACAAACAAGGCGCCTTCTTGCAAGGCAAACACTGTGGGGTAAGAATGCATGGATGGTCAACTCGTGAAGATTCGCACAAAGCCTTTAGCCTATTTGCCAGAGAGGAATACGATGGGACATCTTGTTTTGAACACCCTTTCTTTGGTGACGGCTTTTTACCTTCCTCGATTGTACTGTTTTCAGGGGGGCAAGATCAGGCTACCTTTTTAAAAGATTATCTTGTACATTCCCTTATACCACCATATAAATTAAAATTTGATTATTATAAATTTATACCAACTGTGCTCTTTTTGAATGGCGAATACTGGGGATTTTACTGGATTCATTCCCGTTTTGATGATGCTTTCATTTCTTACTACAACAACACTCGTGATGCGAAAATTTCCCGAGTAAAAATAGTTCCGAAGTTTATACCTCAGTCACAAGGTGGTGTTAAGGGCATCTTAACGTTAAATGCTTATCAAGATTTTTTGCAATTTGTTCAGCGAGCGGATTGCTCAAATGACGCCACTTACAGAGAAATTTGTAAAAAAATCAACATTGCGGGATTGATAGATTACTACGCAACTGAGATTTACATAGGAAATTTAGACTGGCCACGCCATAATGTCAGATTATGGCAGAAGTCCGATGATGGAGAAGAAAATCTCAACTACCTTTGGCATTACCAGCTCTTTGACCTACAAATGGCAATGGAAGATAGTGAAAGAAATGATTTGGATTATATCGTAAAAAATGATTTACTTTTTGGTTCACTTTGGAAAAATGCGCAATTTAGAAAACAATTCGAGACACGATTGTATTTTATAGCAGATAAAGTTTTTGAGCCAAAGAAGGTAAAGCGTTTCCTTTTGAATTCCGCGAAGGTTTATAAAAAGGCTCTTGACAAAAATTGGAAAAGATATTCGCAAGATGCCTTCGCAAAGGATTTTGACAACCAGCTAAACATTATTATTAACTTTTTTGAAGAGCGCCCTAGAGAAATAAGAAAATGTTTTAGCCATGAACAGTTGGCTACAATTCGTTGAAATATTGCGGACTTTTTTCTGCATAGGCAAAAAGCACAATGCAGTAATACCAAGGATAAAACAGCTAAAAAACACTGGATTTTTTAAGAAAATCTCTAACATAAAAAAGTTAGGGCAAGTTATAAAAAGAGTCTGTCTCTTAAATTAAGAGACAGACTCTTTTTATTATGCAATGTTGGCAATTTATTCAAATAACTTATGGTGACAAATAATTTCCAATCCACAAAGTGTAGAAGAAAGTGCTTTTAACCTTTCGTCATCAGGAAAAATTAGTTTATAAGCATGGAGCATAAGGCGTGGACCTCGCACTGTGCCATACTTTGTATCTCCTACAATAGGGCAACCAATGTGGCTTAAGTGCACTCTTGCTTGATGAGGTCTGCCAGTGACAAGATTTGCTTCAACTAAATATTCACCATGTCTTTTACCATCTTTTATCTTTTTGAAAAGTGTTACGGCTCTTTGTCCCTTTCCATTTTCAGTAACCTTTACCGTGTTCGTTGCAGGGTCCTTTTGTAGAGGAACATCAATTTTACCCTCATCTGGAATTTCTCCGCTTACCAAGGCACGATAAATTTTTGTAATTTTTTCTTCCTTGATGAGTTCGGCAAATACACGGAGCGATTTACCATTAAGTGGCACGATGACGGCACCGCTTGTATTCCTGTCTAACCTTTGGACAGTCGAGGGCACAAAGTCGCGGCGCTGCCAATCGAGAAATTTAAGTACACGCGTAATGAGAGAATCTTCGCCCTTTGTACTTGGCTGAGTTAAGAGTCCCGACGGCTTCTCTACCACAAGCACGTGTTCATCCTGATAAAGCACATTCAAACATAAATTATCTTGGTTTGAATGTGCTTTTATTGTGTCATCGAAAGCCAGTTGGCTTCTTCTTTGCTCTGATTCACCCCAAGGAACAGAAACAATTTGTCCTTCAGTTAGGCGAGTGTCTTGTTTGGCTCGCTTGCCATCAAGGCGGACAAAGCCCGTTCTAATAGACTTCATAATTTGCCCCAGTGGCACAGCTGGAAATGTTACGCGCAAAAATCTATCAAGGCGCCGTCCATCATTATCTAAAGTTATCCTGATTTGCATCACTCCGTTCTCCAAAATCTGCGTTGTGTTGCGTTGTTCCATGCAGAAATTGGAAAACTTGTACTTGTTGTCTTCAAGGCATCAAAACAGCAAAACATACGAAAATCCAGCTCATCTGAAGACGAAATTACCATTGCTTCTGGAGTACCAGGCACAACTGGTGACCCAAAGTCGCGTTGTCCATGGTGGCTCAAAATAATGTGGAGCAAATGCAATTTTGTTTTTTCTTCAAGTCCAAACTCGTCAGCTAAACGAGCTATCATTTCATAGCCTAAGGCAATATGATCAAGCACGACTCCACCAACTGTAACCTCTGGAACGGACGTCATACGATAAGCCCTTAACTTGCCTATATCATGGAACAAAGCACCTGCTATAACAATATTTTTATTTATTACATAGCCGGATTCTTCAAGCGTCTTAGCCATATTCAATGCAAGGTCCGTAACAGAAACAGTATGTTCCAAAAGTCCGGCAGCATAGGCATGATGATAGCCTGTAGCGGCTGGCCAGTAGAAGAAATCTTTCTTCAATTTATCAGTAAAAACAAATTTTAAGAAATCATTAATTTTCCCGTCAGTTTGCGACACAAGACGCTCAAAGCGTGCTTCAAGTATTTTCTGCGGTATCGGTGAATGTGCCACATAAGCACTCGGAGGGTATTGATCCTGATTCAGGAGTGTCACCTTTGTGATGGAATATTGCGGAGCTCCCTTATATTCTGTGACACGAACGTTAATTCCAATGGTTTTACCAACAATTTCTGCAATATCATCTTCCGTCATATGTTCATCTTCTGTCTTTGCAAAGCCACTTTTGTCTAGCCAAAGTGCATCTGACCAAATTTTTGCATCTAAATTGCCCGTTGAATCACAGGCTATTGCATCATAATAGGTCTTTCCGTTTTTGTCCTGTCGTTTTGTAACCTCACGAAAAATGCAGAATGCTTTAAATGTCCCGCCTGGCTCTACTGCCTTTCCCTCTAATATCTGTTTAATTTCCTGTTCCATTACTTCGTTACTTCCTTTCAACACTACTAAATTCTATATTAACGTTTCAATTTCATTTAATGTTTCTTCAAATTGTGTGCAAACAGCTTGGACTGTTGCGGGGTTTTCCATATCTGCACCTGCATCACGAAGCAAATCTATTGGATAATTGCTTCCACCTTTTGTTAAAAATGCAAGATATTTTGCCAAATTTTCCTTTCGTTTTTCAATATCCTCAGACAAAATTCCCTCTGCTATCGCCGTAGCAGCGGAAAAACCTGTCGCATACTGATAAACGTAAAAAGGTGTGTAGAAGTGTGGAATACGAGCCCACTCCATTTCAAGAGAGCTGTCCACCACTATTTCTGTACCATAGTATTTGCGATTAAGCTCACTCCACAACTTGCAGAGTGCATCTGCTGTTGTGTCTCCTCCGTTCAAATATCTATTATGCACTTCCTTTTCAAATGATGCAAACATCGTCTGACGATAAACCGTTGTTCTGATGTTTTCCAAGCGACGATTCAAGAGGAATATTTTTTTCTGCTTCGTAACCTCCGTTTGTGGTTCTTCCTCAAGTTTTTTCAAAAGTTGTGACAGGAGCAAGACTTCATTTGTTGTGGAAGCAACCTCTGCTGTAAAGATACAATAATCAGCCTTTGCGTATGGCTGAGTTTTGTGTGAATAGAAGCTATGCATTGCATGCCCCATCTCATGCACTATTGTAAAAACATCTTCTAACCTGTTTGTATGATTTAGAAAAATATATGGATGTGTGGCATAAGTTCCCCAGCTGTATGCACCACTACGTTTTCCCTTGTTGCAAAAGACATCACACCAACCATCAGCAAGTGCCTGTGTAACCTGTGATTTATATTCCGCTCCGAGCACACCAACCATATCAAGCAGCATTTCTTTTCCCTTGCTCCAAGAAATTTCGCCATAGGGATTGTCGACAAGTGGAACGTAGAGGTCATACATGTGAACCTCGTCAAGCTGAAGCACCTGCTTACGAAGTGCCACATACCGATGAAGAGACGCTAAATTACCCTCAATGGTATCTATGAGATTGTCATATACAGAAATTGGCACATTGTCGTCAAACAATGCACAATGTAATGGTGTGTCGTAATGATGCGTCACAGAGGCAAACTTTGAAGATTTTAACATTCCGTCAAAGGTTGCTCCAAGTGTATTTTTTGCCGCCGCATACGGTTTGTATAAGGCATTAAACGCATCTTGCCTTACACGCCTATCTCTTGAACGAAGAAAAGAAACAGCCTTCTCCTCTGATAATTCCACTTCCGCACCGGTTTCATCCTTTATCTTGCCAAAATTCATATCAGCATTTGTCAACATAGAGAAAACGTTGTCAGCCACCTCCGTCAGTTCTCCAGCTTCAGCATAAATTTTTGCCTCTGCTTCACTCAAAATGTGTGGCTTGCTACGAAGAAGTTCTTTAAAGTAAAAATCTCTGTCTGCCAAATCCTTATCGCTTGCTAATTCTTTAAGCAAATCATCATTAAGCGCGGAAAGTGCTGGCACAACAAATGAAGTCGCAACAGCAAAATCATTCGCAAGACCTGAGGCTTTTTGCGCTGCTGCTTGATATGTTGCGTTCGCTGTGTCCTCATGGCTTTTCATATTTGCCCAAACATAAATTTTTTCAAGCTTTATAGAAACTTCTTGTGAAACTTCAAAATACTCGAGAATTGTTTTCTTGTTATCCAGATGCCCCTTGTATTTTTCAAAACAAGACAAGCTTTTTTTTACCTCGTTAAAATCCGTTTTCCAGTCTTCAATCGTCTTATAAATATCCCCTATTGACCACTTGAATTCCTGCGGCACATCTTCCCGACGTGGCAACTCACGACAAGAACCAAGCGTCATCTCGTCATACGCCATAATAGCTCGCCCCTTTATTTTATTTTCGCGTTATTATACACGAAACAGCAAAAGTCTGCTAGTAATAATTGAGTAGCAGACTTTTTAATTCTTTTTTTTTGCCATAGAGGACATAGAGAACTTAGAGTTGTCGGCTTTGTCGACAAAAAATTAGCGAGAAGGTGCTGGTTATGCCAGCAACTTCTCGCCTTTATGTTAGCCGCGCTAGCGGCGCTTTATGGCTACGATCCAAAAACGAGGATTAGATGCCTCAGATGCAAAGCGGTTGGGTGCAAAAGGAGCGCAGGTGGACTTGTCGTCCATCGAGCATCCTTTTACGCCCAACCGCAAAGCAGATGAGGTATATAATCCTCGTTTTATTTACAGTGTAAAGCGGAAACCTAAATTAAAGTTTATCGAGTTACTTACATCCTTGAAGTGTTTGGTGAGTTCTGCATAGAAGTAACTTGCGTCTGTCATGTTCCAGCCTCCACCGAGGGAAAGTTCCCACCAGTTTCTCGCACTGTCTTGTTTGTATGATGCATCTCCATACAAGATGTTTGTTGAACCAGCAAAGTCATGATAGTAGCTGCCTCTTAAGTAGTAATTAAAGTTTTTAACCTTCTTACCCAAGGCAACACCAAGTCTTGTCACAAAGTGGTTTGTGCTATCTATGTCTGCCAAGATGCCTCTGCTACTTGTCTTCTTTGCTCCAGCTAAATAACCATAGATAACTTCTGCCTGTGGCTCGAAGTAGAATCCATTCTTACCAATATTTGCTCTATATCCATATTCACCGGATAAGGTTACTCCGTTCATACCGTAGTCGAGTTTTGTGGAAAGTCCTGCGTCGTAGCTTGTTGTGTCGCTTTCATATCTACCATAACGGAAGATGAAGTCAAAGTAGTGACCACTGTCATAAATCTTTGTGTAGTATGCGCTAAGTGATGTGGATTTTACATCGCCACCACCAATCTTATATGACTGGCTTCCATCAAAATGCTCAACAGAAAGACCAAAGTAACCGCGAGCAGCCGTATTGTTCTTTAAGGCAACGTCATAACCAAGCTGATAGAGGTTACCGGAAACATTTAGTTGTCTGCCAGTATTCACATCATCGTTGCTTCTCTGGAAACGTGCCCAACCTGTGTTGCTTGCTTCTCCTCCACGCAGATCACCGAGGCGTTTCTGCAGGTTGTTGATACCACTTAACCAAGCTACATTTATTCCATTTGCACTATCGGATATCGATTTTGTTGTTTCGCTGACCTCTGGGGCGTCTATGTCTTTGCTAAAGGAGAATTTACCTGTTTTGTCGTCATATGCAACCGTGTATTTCCACATATCTGATGCTACATGTGTAACGTCTGAGGCAACATGTCCCTTCAAGGTGTCTGTCTCTGTGAAGGCAATTTTTGTTACGTCTTGTTTTGCGTCAGACAAAAGCGTAAGAGCTGTAACGTGAAGCTTTCCTGTGCCGCTAACGGTTCCACCTTCGGCAAGGTCAAGGGTATCCATCGATTTCTTTGCAAGGTCTACATCAAGCATTAAATTACCATCACCTGCCATGTTGATGTTATTGACCACGTAATTTGACACCTTATTGTCCTGGAAGTCAAAGCCGCCACCGTTAAAGGTCAAGTCATTATTGGCAATGTAACTTTCCATTGCAACTGTAGAATAACCATTGGTAGCTACTATGTTCTGATTGTTAATTTCTGCTGCAATATTAGTAGCTGCCCTGAGGTCTATTGTTCCAATCTCTTCCTCTAGTGCCGTGTTCACCTGCTGGGCTAGGGTTCCACCTTTCAGGATAAGTGTTGCCCCATCGTTTGTTACTTCTCCCCCAACATTATCTGCTGAAATTTCAAGAGACTTACCAGAAAATATTGTTATAGCGTTAGCAATCTTTTCGTCGGATGCTATAACGCCATCAATTTGTGTTATACCTCCGGCACCTTCGGTTTCTTTTATTTCCTTCGTTAATGTTACGTTTGTTCCTGTGAGGGTCAATGTCGCATCGTTGGTCATAACGTTGCCAAGCTGATCTGCATCAATCGTGAATGAGCCGCTGTTGATTATGTTACCACTTCCGCTAACACCAAATCCTGAAGCAAAGGTTGTCGTTCCTGTTACGCTCATTGTTCCATTATTTACCACGGAACTCTTCATCGTGTTTGTATCGTCAAACTCAAGTGTGCCACCGTTTGTCACAAATGCTCCATCAAAACCTTCCACCGTCATCTTAGAAATGGTCAAGGTATTTCCCTCATTAACTGTAACACCCTTCTTGCCATTACCATTCAACGTCCAACCATTACCATTTAAGGTAAGATTCTTTCTTGTGGTTGTCGGCAAGCTAGAATTTAACGTACCAAGAGAATCCTTACCTTCTGGCAGAGACCCAGCTGCTGTGCCGCCTTCTATCAGGGTAACATTGTCTATAAGATCATATGTATCCGGTAGCTCTGTTAGTGCAGTTGAAGAAATGAGGTTTATTGCATCATAAAGAGTTAAACCTTCCAAAGCCTTCATTTGGAGTTTTCCCTTATCTGCGCCAGTTAGCGGTATAAATTTGTAAGCAATCTCCGCTCCTGCAACTATTGTCTGACCAAGAAGGTTAAGGGTTGTAAGGTCACCTCCGTTAAACAAGGCTATCTCCGTAGTGTCTCCTACTTCAATGTCCGTATTTGCGATATTTGCCAAAGCAAGGTTAAGTTTTATAGTACCAGATGCTTTGCCTGTAACGTCTATTGCGTCGCTTATGCTACCAGCTTTTGCAAGTTTTGTGTTAAACACAATCTTATCTGCCTCACTAGCAGCTGTGAAGTTATTTAATGCCACAGCGTTACCTGCCGTCATGGCAGAGGCTGTACCATCGGTAAGGTCAATCGTTGCGCCATTCAAGGTAACACTATCCGTGTTATCAAGATGTCCTTTGCCAGTCATTAGCGTTCCCTTGGTAGAAATGCTCTGATTGGCTATTGTTACGCCTGTGCCAAATGATTTTACGCCACTTCCAAGGTCAAGTGTTCCTGTCCCTGAGGAAGAAACATTTTTGCTTAGCGTACCATCTCCATCTGCAAGGGCTAGTGTTCCATTGTTTTCCACATCACTCTTCAAGTTTGTTGCGTCAATTGCAAGTTTTTTGTCTGTCATGACGGTTGTTGTTGTGGCAGTCAAGGTGTCATTCATGTCCAAATTTGTATTAACAAAGACCGTGCTTTGCGTTACTGCGGCGTCTGCTGTGATCTTGTTTGTGCCTGTACCGTCACCAAAATTGATGACTCCCTTTGCTCCAGTGCCAGCAGAATCCTTCACTACCGCAGCAAATGTATGAGATGCTGCCGCATTTGTAAGGGTGAGTGTACCATCGTTGGTGACAGCGCCATCATCGCTATTTATCACAATTTTATCAGCTTCTGTAGTAAAGTTTCCAGCGTCTGTTATGGTGAGCGCTTTTTGCGTTATGGTCTTTTTGTTAGCATTAGTAACTGTGCCACTTATCTTTGTGGTGCCTTTATTATCTGCAGTGCTTGAAATTTTGTCTTTAATCGTTCCACCATTCAGGGTAAGGGTGTTGTCATTTGTTATGCCATAGCTTGAAGCAAGGTTGTCTGCATTTGCCTCAACATCTCCTGTCGTAACTATCTTACCCCCGGTTATGGTGTAACTGCCAAGCGTTCCTGCTCCGAGATTTGCTGTTGCAGCGTTTGCTGCTGCTGTACCGTTTAGCGTTACAGCGCTATTTAGGTTGCCTGCGCCTATTGTGAAGCTCTTGCCTCCTGCAACTGTTGTTGTCGTGGCAGTCAAAGCTGCTTGCACATCAAGGTCAGTATTAACCGTAACAGTTTTTTGTGTAATTGCACCAGAAGCTGTGATTTTATTGCTACCAGCAAATTCAAGTGTTCCTTTACCACTATCCGCCGTTACTGTTTCTTCCAGCTTATCTGGAGTTGTTCCGTCTGCTGTAAGCTTCAGGGTTCCATTATTGGTAATGGGTCCTGCGTTGCTATTTATCACTAGCTTATCCACTTCTGTGGTAAGGTTGCCGCCATCTGCTACGGTAAGCGCTTTTTGCGTTATGGTCTTGTTATTATCATTTGTAACAGTGCCGGTAATTTCTAGTGTACCAGTGCCTGCTGTGGCGTTTGAAATATTATCCTGAATCACTCCACCGTTTAATTTCAAGGTGTTGTCATTCTTTATGCCATAGCTTGATGCAAGGTTATTTGCATTTGTCACAACTGCTCCGGCAATAACTATGTTACCTCCGGTTATTGTGTAACTGCCAAGTGTTCCTGCTCCGAGCTTTGCTGTAGCAGCGTTGGCTGCTGCTGTTCCGTTCAACGTTACAGCGCTCTTTAGCTTATCTGCGTTTATTGCAAGGCTCTTGCCCTCTGCGACTGTTGTCGTTGTAGCGGTGAGGGTATTTTGCATATCGAGGTCTGTATTTACCGTAACAGCGTTTTGTGTAATTGCTCCCTTTGCTGTGATTGTTTTGCTTCCTGCAAATTCTAGTGACCCCTTACCAGCGTCTGCTGTTATTTTTTCTTCAAGCGCGTTGGTCGCTTCGTTACCGGTAAGTTTTAACGTGCCATTGTTGGTAATTCCGTCACTTGCAGCAAGTTTATTTATTTCAGTTGTAAAGTTGCCACCTTCATTTACAACAAGCGCTTTTTGCGTTATGGTCTTGTCGCTGTTTGTAACAGTACCGGTTATCTTTGTTGTACCGTCAGCTCCGGTTATGTCCTTAGTTATTGTAGCTGTATCTGCAAGGATAAGTGTGCCAGCATTATCCACCTCTGTGCCACCTATCTTTGAAAAGTCGCTCAAGGTGAATTGTCCAGCTTTTTTTATTTCAACATCACCGACTATTGAACCGCTTGTAGCATCTAGTGTGACATCTGTGGCAGTTGAGCCGTCACCAATTTGCGTCTTTCCTGCACCAATTATAGCTTTAGCTATTGTATTTGTTCCTGTGACAACAAATTTTCCACCATTATTTAATGTACCTGTCAAATTCGCAAAATTGGAAACAGTGAGTTGTGCCGAGTTCATTATTTCAACATTATTTGCCATTGAAGCTGCTGCATCTAATGTAACAGCAGTATCAGTTGAGCCATCACCAATCTCCGTTTTACCGCCACCGGTTACACCTTTAGCTATTGTGTTCGTCCCGGTGACAATGAGTAAACCACCGTTAGCAATATCTCCGGTAAGTTGTGCAAATTGGCCATTTGTAACTGTCAGCTGACCATTTGATTTTATATCCACTTTTCCCGCTACGGAACCTTTAGCATCTAGTGTCACAGCAGTGGCAGCTTCTCCGTTACCAATCTGCGTTGTGCCACTGCCGGTAATTGCGCTTTTTATTGTTCCGTCTGCGTTTATGAGGAGTATTCCATTCTCTCCTATGGATATACCTTCTGTAGTAATAAGATTATCAATATCTGCAGTTAATATATTAGCAGAACCAATGGTAATCTTCTTTTGTGTAATTGTTTGATCAGAAGCTAGGACAAAATTTGTATTAAAGTTTGTTGTTCCTTTTGCTCCTGTTCCTGCATCATCGCTTATATTATTTGAGAAGGTAGTGCCATTCGTTACATTCAAGGTGCCGTCATTTGTAACGAGATTTCCATTGAAACCGCTGGCTTTAACATTAGACAATGTTAATGTATCTCCCTCATTCACCTTAACTCCACTATTACTACCACCGATCAAGTTTTTGCCGTTGCCGTTAATTGTGAATGTGTCTCTTGTCGTTGTCACAGCAGGATCTCCATTTAATGTGCCTAAACCTTTGCTGTCCACCGTTATGTTTTCTGTCATAATATATTCGGTTGGGGCATTGGCTTTTGTTGCCTCTGAACTTAAATTAATTGCTTCATAGAGGGTACAGCCCATTGTGGTTGTTATATCCAACACACCTTTAGTGCTTGCAGGAGTGAAGATGTAGGAGATGAGTGAACTTGCTGTTACGTTCGTACCTGTCAGTGTAAGCCCTGAAAGATCACTGCCGGCAAAAAGTGTTATCTGTGCAGTGTCTCCCACCTTGAAGTTGTTATCGCGAGCAACATTAGCTGAAGAGTGTGCAAGGTTAAAGGTGCCAGAAATTTTATCTGCATTTATGGAGTCATTAATGGCAGTTATCGTTTCGCCTGTCTTTGAAAGCTTTGTGTTAAACACTATCCCGGAAGCTTCTGTTGTAGCTAGCTCCTTTAAATGTACTTTATTACCATATTCACCCAGTTCAGAAGCAGTTCCATTTGTGATGTCTATTGTTCCGCCCTTCAAGGTAACTTTATCTGTTGCATCTAAATGGTAATCTTGACCTGGTCCTGCACCGACACCAGTTTTTAATACTTTATCTTTGGCAAGGACAATATCCTGATTAGTAACCTTGGCACCGCTTGCAAATGTTGTGTCAGTATTTAGATTAAGCGTTCCTCGTTTATCTGTATCTGCAGAAATGTTAAAGCCGATTTCTGCACCAGCTGTATCATTAATGGTCACAGTTCCATAGTTTAATAAGCCATCTTCTCCTAATGTAAGGTTCCCTGCTGCTGTTTCTAATGTGCCGTTGTTCGTAATTTTAGCAGCTGTCCAAGCTCCCGTATTTGTAACATCTGCGCTTGCTGCTACTGTGATTGCATTTTGCGTAATGGCATTGGCATTACTGATATATGCTGCACTTGTTCCGTCACCAAATTTCACATTTCCCTTGGTCGTGTCTGTTGCACTTACGGAATCACTTATTGCAGCTCCTAGTTCAGCTCTTGCGCTTGCGGAAGTTCCACCAGTGAGTGTAACTGATCCATCGTTTTTAATTCCGTTTGTTGGGGTGAGTTTATTTGCATTTGATGTTAAAGCACCCTCTTCGGCAATTTCAATCTGAGAAGTAGCTAACGTGCCGTTGTTAATAACATTTGCGCCAGAAGCAACCTTGATAGTTGGTTGCGCAAATGTTTGGCTAGAATCAACTGTAAAATCGGTCATAAAATTCGTCGTGGTACTACTCACAGCCTTGCTAGGCCTTACATCAAGGCTGAATGTTGTACCATCTATATTCAAGGTGCCATCATTGACAATAGCACCTGTAACACCACCACCTATCGTTACATTTTTTAAGGTTAATGTTCCCTTCTTTACGGTAAATGGGTTAGCCATATTCTTTACTGTAATAGAATCCACTGTCAATTCGTGACCATCACCATCGACGATAAGCCCCTTCTTGCTGCCACCATCTACGGTGTTTTTGCCCGTTCCATCACCCTTTAGGGTAAGAACCTTTCCCTCATCGGAACGCACTACAAATGTACCCCAGTCTGCTGAAAGGGTCTCATCTTCAAACATTGTAAAGTTTTTCGTGTTAGTAATTTTGCCCACGTTTCCAAGTGCTTCGCTTGTGGTTGTAGCTACATAGTCAAAGCCATTCAAGTAAACAAAATTATCCTCCTCCCCTATTTCCTTAAATGTTGGTATAAAGCCACCACCAATAGAGGCATCTGCACGTGTTAAAACACCAATTACCTTTAACCCATACAGTCCAGTACCACTTCCAAATACATCAACAGGATTAATTGCAAAATGTGGACCTTTGGGATCTGCAAAATATGGATCATTCATTACCTGGATGTTTAACGTCGGCTCGTCACCATCAAGTATCACTGTTTCTGCAACAAGGTGGTCCGCCAAGCTTGAATAAGCTTCACCTTCAGCATAACCGTGGCTTTGGATTTTTAAGAGTCCGTTCCTGATTGTGAAGAAGTTTGGGTCACCATCACCACGTACTATTGCTGTCACAAAAGAACCGTCATATGCCTTCAGATTATATTCCGGTATTAAGGCACCAGCTTTATCACGCTCATATTTGTCTCCCTCTGCTGGTACTAAGCTTTTCATCTTAAAGCCGGAATAGGCGAGGTCTATCACACCTTCGCTTGTGCCCTTGGACAGGGTAATAGTAGCAACATTATCGTTAGACGAGAGGTCTTTGAAGGCAGGATACCATGTACCACCGTTTAACAAATCTAACTTAATATCGCCTTTTTCATAAAGCTCCCAAGAAGGTAATGTGGCCAAGAGATTACCATAGAGGTAAGAATCTTTGTTCTGCAACGCCATTGTTAGCTTTGCAGTAGTTGACCCACTGTCTTTTGTAGCCGCCACATCACCCTCTATTTGATATGTGCCACCAGAGAAACCAGAGGCTGTTGTGCTGTCATAGCCAAGGGTAAGCTTGCCAGGGGCATAGCCTTGTAATCCTTCTACTACAATTGCAAAGGCTTCTTTGGGAGATTCTATGTTGCGTATAGATACAGAACCCTTGTGTGCCACAGTTGCGGCCCAGACTTCATACCCATAGGCACAACCGTTTGCAGCTGTCGATTTTACACCATCTATGGTGAGTTTGCCACTTCCGAGGTCTAATTCGGCTCCGATGTACATTCCTAGACCATAAGCTTCCCCACGACTAGACTGAACTCCGGTAACTGTTACATCTTTACCATTTGTCTTTACTCTAGTGCCAGAGTCGCTCAAGTACACACCACGCACACAAACACCACGCACACTAGGCGTATAGTCTACTCCAGACACGTTTGTGATGACTATCTCACCACTGTTAACTGTCGCACCACCCTCAACGTCAAGTCCAAAGGCTTCACCACCAGTAGATTTTATTCCCTCGCCTTCTTCATTTCCACCGATTGTCAGCTTTCCATAGGTAGCAGTAGGACCAGTACCCTTAGTCAGGTCTAATTTTGCACCGTCTGCAACAGCAACCCCAATTGCTCTGTAAGCATTGTCTGTGGCATTATCAACTATGCCAGTCACTGTTAAATTTTGCCCATGTGTATTTATTGTGCTTGGCGTTGGCGTGGCAGCACCGTCAGTGCCCGTCAAAAACACACCAGCAACCGGATCAAATACGTCTTCACCCACATAGCTTTCACCAGACACATTTTTGATTTCTATCTCACCACTGTTAACTGTCGCACCACCCTCAACGCCAAGTCCCAAGGCTGAATATGTACTGTCTGTTTCACTTATAACTGTGTCAATCGTTATTTTTTGTTCATTTGTATCAACGCGAGCCGCATCCAAATACATACCATATGCATAACGGTTGCTGCTTTTAATATTTATAATCTTTATCTCGCCACTGTTAACTGTCGCACCACCTTTAACGTCAAGCCCAATGGCTTCACCACCAGTAGCTTTTATTCCCTTGTCTTCTGAGTCATTTGAGCCTATTGTCAAGGTGCCATAGGTCTTAGTGACACCTTCAACCTTAGTCAGGTCTAATTTAGCACCGTATGCAACATAAACTCCAGTTGTATTAGCTTTACCACCTGCGGCGGTGTTAACTATGCCAGTTACTGTTAAACCTTGCCCATTTGTATTTATTGTGCTTGGCGTTTGCTCCTCTCCTGTACTCTTGCCTTCCAAATACACACCGGCAACCGGATCACTTGAGCTATTACCTGACACATTTTTGATGTCTATCGCACCAGCGTCAACAGCAGCACCACCGGTAACGTTAAGCCCATAGGCAGCTCCATTAGTAGATTTTATTCCCTTTACAACCGTCTCTGTGTCATCATCACCTATTTTCAATGTGCCATAGGTGCCACCGTTAGTAAGGTCTAATTTAGCACCGCTTTTAACATAAACACCACTGGCGTAACCATCACTAGTCTGAATTCCTTCAACTATTACATTATTACCATTCGTCTTCACGCTGGTGCTTGCGTTATTGTTCACACTATGGTTCAAATACGCACCATACGTATCTCCATATCCTGTCACATTTTTGATATCTATCTCACCACTGTTAAGTGTCGCTTCACCCTCAACGTAAAGTCCATAGGCTACACCATTAGTAGATTTTATTCCCTTTACAACCGAACCTTCATCATAATCGCCGATTGTCAGCTTTCCATAGGTAGCAGTAGGACCAGTACCCTTGGTCAGGTCTAATTCAACATCGCTTTCAACATAAACACCACTGGCGCTACCTTCAGTAGCCTGAATTCCTTCAACCGTTACAGCATTACCATTCGTCTTTACACTGGCACTGATTTCCTGACTATTACTCACAAACATACCCGAGCTGTATTGCCCCGACACATTTTTGATGGCTATTCCACCAGCGTTAACTGTTGCACCATCAACCAAAAGACCAATAGCTTCACCATTAGTAGATTTTATTCCCTTTACAACCGAATCATCATAATCGCCGATTGTTAATGTACCAAATAGTGTATCCCCAAGAGGGGAGGAAAGGTTTAATTGAGAAGCACCTGCAACATGAACCCCAGCAGCACCCCAAGCGGCCCCTTCTGTTGCGGTGTCAACTACGCCAGTTACTGTTAAATTCTCTCCATACGTATTCACCCCGAAAGGTACTTGGGGCTTTTCCCCTGATCCATCCACAAACACACCAGCAACTGTTAGCTCCTGAGCTCTGTTGCTCTTTCCCGACACGTTTGCGATGTTTATCGCGCCACTGATAACCACTGCCGAGGAAACTTTAAGCCCATAGGCAGTTCCATTAGTAGATTTTATGCCCTTACCTTCTCCGTCTGCACCAATTGTCAATGTGCCAAATGTTGGAGAGCTACTACTAACATCCGTAAGCATTATTCCTACATTTTGTGCAGCTTCTAATCCAACAGCGTATAAAGCATTTTCGCTTTCAGCAGTGTCTGTTATTGACTTGATTGTTAAACCGTTGTTGACAACTATAGGACACAGAACATCAGTTGTAGTTGTCCCCATTGCCAAAAAACCAGCAACAGGCGCCTCCACCAGTCCTTTAGTACTTTTTCCCGACACGTTTTCGATGTCTATCTCGCCAGCCCAAACAGCAGGCATAGATGTCCCAAACATAGTACCCGTGACGATAAGCCCCATAGCAGTACCGTTACTAGAGGTAACCCCATCTATTGTTAATTTGCCAAATTTTTTAGGTTTTGGATAGTCATCCGCCAAATAAATGATTGATGTATTAGACATAAGCCCAACAGCGTATGAAACACCTCCGCTTTCAGCAGTATCAGTTATGTTCTTAATTGTTAAATCATTTCCATATGTGATTATCGCGCCGGAGGAAGAGAAATCTAGAGCTCCTGCAATCACACCGGCAACTGGTAAAAGATTACCGCCCATTCTCGATACTCCCGACACGTTTGTGATTTCTATCGCACCAGCGTTAACTGTCGCACCACCTTCAACATGAAGTCCATAGGCACTGGCAGCAGTGGATATTATTCCTTTGCCAGCATCTGCTCCACCGATTATCAGTTTTCCATAGGTGCTGCTGCCATCATAAAGGTCTAGCGTTGCGTTATTCAGGTGAACACCGTAGGAAGCTGCAGCAGGGCTACCTCCGCTACCTTTTGACGTAACTGTATCAATCGTTAAATCATTTCCACCAGTCTTAACAATAAGATTCTCAGCGTGAAGTCCTGTTGCGCCTGCACCGGTAACTTCTTTTTCGTTAATTGCAGAAATTGTAGCAGGACCGCCACTAAGGGTAATGGTTTTGTCTGCAGTACTTTCCTCCATATACATACCATAGACCCAAGGACCGCCGCTAGCGGCTGTGGACTTTGCAGAAATTGTTGCACCCGCGCTATCCAACTTAAACTCGCCTTCTTCCGTGTCCGGGTCAACCTGGTCAACAAGCCAAACTGCCGCCGGCGCACCACTCTTTATATTCTCACCTTCAACGGTGATTTCTTCCCATCCTTGATCTGTTGGACCGCTCAGCTCCTTTACCGTCTCGTTACTAGTTTTTGGAGTACCAAGGGTAAAACCGGTTAAGATAATCGTAGAACCTTCAATGTCAAACGTTGGGGTGAATTTCTTACCTTTATACCGTGTTACAACGCCTGTTACATTGTTTAACGCACCCTGAATACTAGCAGCACTTATCACAGGAATTCTCTCACCACTAACGCTACTTGTCCAAGTCTCAAAGCCAGGATCCCACTCAATCTGAATTTTTAATGTGTCTGTGTTAGTGATACCCAAGGCGCCAACTGTAATTGCATCCGCTGTTTTACTACCAAAATTGCTTCTAATCTTGAGAAGGTCATCCTTCTTCACAGAAAGAAATTTTGATATGGTAAAATTGTTTTCAAAGGCAAGGGTAGCACCACCCCCCAAAAAAACACTAAATACTGTCGTTCCAGCCGGGGCAGCTGTTATCTTGCCTGTCTTGCCCGGGTCAACATAGACGACTGTTTGTTGGTATGTTGCAGCATCAAAGGAAAGGTTGAAGCCTTTATCAAGATGTAAGAACAAAGCTTTGTCCTTGTGCGTTTCACTAAGCTTGTCCGCATAGATTGTTACGTTACCCTTTCCAATGGTGTAACCTTCTGCGTTACTAAAATCTGAAGCGTAATCCGTTTCCTTATCTCCATTTGCCTTTTCTGCAAAGATGTACATCGTGTATGCACCATCGACAAGATTTGTAGTGTCAACTGTCTTAGTACCTGATGTAGCAGTGTAATCTGCAATTTTCGCATAGTTGACATATTTTCCAGAGGAATCCTTCACCACGGCAGATACATAATTTGCATACGAGGCAAAAGAAGCATCGGCATTATAAGCTACACTCAGATTGTCTGTATAGTCTACAGCTACTCCGTTTGTCAGATCAAGCTCACCAGTGGAGGTTGTTGTAGCAAGGTCATCTACACCACCAGTTTTTGTCTGTGTTACAGAGTTTACCGTAGGTGCTATTATGTCTGTATCCTTCAGAGTTACCTTCCAACCGTCTGAACCAGTGTAGGTATTATCAATGCTGAAGGCACCAATTGTTGTGGCACTTTTGCCTTGCGTATCATTTGCGGCGGATAAAAACAAAACCGATTCTGGATTCAGATTTAAAGCCGCACGAACGCCACGAGAATCGTCCAGGGGGCCGTTGTTGACATTGCCGGCAGTGGTGACAGAGAACGCATAGCTGGAAAGGAAAGGCGAACGCAGCCACCAATAGGCCGAAGCACCGGCTGTATCTAGTGCTTTCCTAGTGTCATTGGAAACCACATTGTTAGTAAAACCATACTCTGGCTTAAATACATCACCTTCGCAACCGATGACTTGCCACGATCCATCATAGTTGATCTTGCCACTCAACAGAAACAGATGATCTGATGTACCACCTGTCTCAACATCTGTTAATTGCGTTTCCGCTATTTGTGCTTTTTCTCTTCCGTCAAATGTTACTCCACTACTAGACTCAGGATTAGAAGTATCTGCTTTGGTATAAATTTCTTGTAGAAGTCCGCGAATTGTGGAGCCATTCCACACATTACTATTACCAAACGTTGATGTTGTTAGCACCTTGTCTGACAATAACAGAACCTTATCCCCTGTAGATAGCACTCGCCAAAGAAGCCCATCACCATTCTGTTTGCCAAAGTAAACTGTCTTGTATGGGTCTGCCACAGCACCGGTGTTTGTGCTCGCTCCACCGCCTATTCCTGCTTTCTCCGGATCTCCCATATTCAATATCTGGTCTATTTTTATCAGACCAGCCTGGGGATCCTCCGCCCGAGCCGGCGTCACCATAGGCGTCCCAAAGCTTGCGGTAAACACCACAAGCATAACCAATAAAACCAACTTTTTGAAACTTTTGAAATTTCCCATCTTGAAATTTCTCTCCTTTCTGAACTTACCGTTCACTTGTTTTGTGGCACCGCAAACCTCGGTGCCCATGCCTAAAACCCACATTGCGACAATCTATAAAAAACCTTGGCTTACGCCATGATTTCCCTTTTTTACTTTTTATTTTTTAGCCATAGAGAACAAACCCGTTGAAATTGAGAATTGAGAATGGAGAATGGAGAATTGCGGTGTTTTTGCTTTGCAAAAACGATTTTTAGTGAGGCTCCGCCTCACTCTAATTCGTGCCACAAAGTGGCACACATCAATTTTCAATTCTCAATTTTCAATTTTCAATTCACTTCGGCGCTTTATGGCTAACGGAAAGCAACCAACAAAAAAACAACACAACAAGACCCGCGTTAGGGCATAATGCTCCTAACACGCTCTGTTGTGTTGCTCAAAATAATTTCACTATTAAAATTAAAAAATACGAAAGCCAACT
>JAUNHV010000001.1 GCA_030523725.1 Synergistaceae bacterium
GAGTGAGGCGGAGCCTCACTAAAAATCGTTTTTGCAAAGCAAAAACACCGCAATTTTCCATTCTCCATTCTCAATTTCAACGGGTTTGTTCTCTATGGCTAAAAAAATGAAAAAGTAAAAAAGAAAATAATGGCGTAAAGCCAATTATTTTATATATGTAGTACATTTATCATTTATTTCATTTCAAAACTTTGAAGGAGGACATTAAAAATGTACGGGATGAAACAAAGGAAGCGCCAAAGATTTTTGGCATTAGTTATGGTTGTCATGTTTGCGGTAATCAACGTGACGTTGGTTGTGACACCGGCACGGGCAGCCGAAGGGGAGCACATTTACACGTTAGTGGATATGGGAGCATACACGCCAACGCCAGGTCAATCTTTTCCATACGGTCATGTCGTAAAGTATGACAAAGCGACAAAGAAATATGTGTTATACAAGGTGAAGAATGCTACCGGCAAGGCATGGGGACGTGAAGGACGCATGGATCCAAAAAAAGGAATGCCAAAGTATTACAAATGGGGCGAAACCACGCTAGTAGGTGCAGACGCAGATACTGCCGACATTGTTGTAGGATACATTGACGCGAGTGTCCCGACTACAAGACAGGTGGATTATAGCGATCAGACTGCTTTTGTGGGTATAAAAACTTCAGATTCTAACGGTGTCAAAGGAGGTGCACTTTTCGTTAATTCAGCCGCTAATCCAGTAGTAGAGGCAGACTTTATAGGCAACTACGCGTCATCGACTTTAAAAGCTTCTTATGGTGGGGCGGTTTATATTGATACTGGAGACGAAATTCTTGACTCTATTACGGGGGATTTTATAGATAACCACGTATCGTCAGAAAAATCCTCGTGCGCTGGTGCGATTTATATTTCAGAAGGCAAAATAGGCAGTATCACAGGAGATTTTATAGGCAACTCCTCCGCAGTGTACGCTGGTGCGATTGAAAACTATGGATATATAGGTACCTTAGTAGGAGATTTCATAGGCAACTACGCATCGTCGTCAGGTACAATGACTGGAGAAGCTGGTGCGATTGAAAACATGAGCGGTGGAACGATAAATACCTTAAAAGGGGACTTTGTAGGTAACTACGCATCGTCAGCAAATAACACTGCAAATGGTGGTGCGATTTATAACTCTAGTGTTAGTAGTATAAATGCGCTAACAGGGAACTTTATAGGCAACTATGTATCGGCAAAGTCTGCAGCACATGGTGGTGCGATTTGGAATTGGGGAACTTTGAAACTCCTTGCTGAGGAAAAAGATATTCTCTTCAGTGGTAACTATGTTAGTAGCCAAAATTCCACTAATGTACTAGGTGGTGCAATCTACAACTTGGGCAGTGAAGGCGAGGGGGTATATTTGCGTGCTGCGGCAGGTAAGTCTATCACCTTTGAGGGTAGAGACGGCGACCCAATAGTTGATAGTGTCCATAATCAAGGAACTCTTTCCATAAACGAACAAGATGGCGACACAGAATATAAAGGTACGGTCAACTTTGCAACGGTTACGGATAGTGGCACTGGCACCATGAACATACACAATGGCACAGTTAATGTGGCAGGTACTCTAACACAAAAGAATCTAGATATAAAATCTGGTGCAACCATGGCCGCAAAGGCAGATGACGTAAATGTTAGCACATCCTTCACAAATGCCGGCACACTTGTCACATACGGTGATCTTAACCACTTAACCCAACTAACCAACAGTGGCACTGTTCAGATTGCATCAGGCAAGACATTGAATGTTACGGCAGATATGGATTTAGGTAAGGGCAGTGATGGCGTACTAGATTTGAATAACAGTATCTTAAATATGCAACAAGCAGCTGGTGCAACTCCTGCATACTCCACTTTATCTGTTAAGGCACTATCTAACAAGGGTGAATTAAAAATCGATGTCGATTTAGCGGGTAATAATAACGACTGTATTTCCTATAGTAACTATATATCTATTCCAATAACCCTTTCAAGCATTCACCTCCATTCAGGGCTTACAGAAGAAACTACAACATCCTTGTATGTATTACGGGATGGAGCAGGTGCAGAGTTAGAAGTGGAAGGCAAGAATAAAGAAGGTAGCATTGCAATACAGCGCGACGGTTTTCTTCACACATTTACAGCAGAACTGAATGGGCAGGTTCAAGTTAAAGTAGCAAAAAATGACATAAAATCGATAGAAGCTTTCTTTGATCAAGAAAGCGAAGTAGCAGGAGCAATAGACGAATATGACCTTGTAAAGGCAGAAACTATAAATAATAGTTCCGTTGATGTAGGTTCGTGGGGGGCCAGAAGCCACTACACAATAGGCTTAAACGGACAAAATTTAACAGGCGAATTCGCAATCTCGATTGGAAGTAACGCAACATTGTCTGTTTATAATACTTCCACCACAGGCACAATTTCTGGCTTTGAGACGGCCTTTGTGCTCTATACAGGTAGCACGTTAGAGCTTGAAAATGTCAAATTTGGTGTCAACGACTATGCTGTCGATATGTCTGGTGGAAAATTAATCCTTTCAGGCACTAACGACTTTACAGCCACTGAAGAAACCTCCGAAGGTCAAGAGGGGAGAGCCAAGATTGAAGGTGATGGAGATGTAACAAACAAGGGCACCTTGAAAATTGCTACAGCAAATCTACTACCAGAAGATGGCTTGAAAAATGATGGCACAATGTACCTCACAGGCGGAAAAAATAATGCAGCTGGTGGATATTGGGGCGAAATAAGGTCATCAATTACTAATACAGATTCTGCTACTGCAGGCGAAGCCAAGACAACGGAGGGCAGGTTGGTAATTGGGGATGCCACTGCTGGAAATGAAAACAAGTCATATACCTGGTTGAAGAGTGGCGTCACCATTACGCAGAAGGAAATTGACATAACAAATGGAGCACTCAGAAACACAGAGGGCGGACAAATAAACGCCAAAGTGATCAAAATCGGAGGCAAAATTGGTGGCGTAGACAATACTGAAAGTGAAATGTTGTCTGATGCAGGTAAAATTGCAGCAGAATACATTTATAACGATGGGTATTTGAGCCTTATTGGTGGAACCTCAGAGTCAAGAGATGTAGTTAACTATGGAATTACTAACCTTGCTAAAAATACAGCAAGTGGTCACACAAGCCTGGGATCCGGAATAGGGGAGGTATATCTAGAGGTTAACCGCCCCATTACGCAACAGCAAATTAACATATTAAATGGCGCAAATGTGAAAAACAATGACGTAATGAAAGCTGGAACGCTAAAAATATTTGGTAAAGCATCAGATACAGATCCACTGTCAGCTGCTGTCCTGACATCAAATGCAAGTAACCTTAAAGCAGACACAATCATAAACGAAGGCACGTTAGAGTTCACAGGAACAGGAGGCACACTTGAATCCAAGGTGACGACACAGACCGCTGGCGCAAGAGGAACAATAGATTTGCAGGAAGCAACGAAAATTGCCAATACAATCAATAATCAAAACATTATTGTGAAGAAGGGCTATTCAGAGGTTACAGATGATAGTAATCTAATCAGTGGCACCAACAATGTAACCTTCAATGGTGATGCATATTCTGGTTTTGATTTTAGAAACGGTAAAACGTCAGATATCAAGTTCAATACCATCAATCTTGAAAAAGACGGCTATGTGAAGCTTGATGTTGACCTTGCAAATAAAAAAATGGATACTATAAATGCAGAGACAGTTACTGGAAGTGGAAAACTTCATATTACAGCTTTTAAGCTTTTGTCAGATGCCACAGTTGAGAAAGGTATACCTACCGAAGTTATATTTACGGAGACAGATGGGTTGGATTTTGTAAGTGATGTTGCAGACGTTGAGTCAGATACGTTTAGATATCATATTATCTGCACTAAGCTTGCCGTTATCTTTGAAAAACAAAATAAATCTCAACTTGTTAACGTTTTAAAAGTAAAAAATGGTATAACTCTTGGTGATGTAGCAGCAGATGGGCTAACTTCTAATGGTGTTAAACAATGTGTCTTTACCTTTTACAAGACTCCTGAAGTTAGTGAGACTGTAAAGGGATTGGCTTCCAGTGGTGTGGCAGCCGTGTCAGCATTAAGAGGCAATGACCTCCAAAAACGTCTTGGTGACCTTCGTGGTGGAGCAGAAAGCAATACCGGTTGGGCACGTTTTGAGAGAAATAACGATGACATCAATGCTCAAAAGTCAGCAAACGTTTCTGGTAACCTATACCAGATTGGTTATGACTTTGCCTTGAAGAATGATGCAGCATCACGTGGTTACTTTGGTGTTTCTCTTGAGCGTTTTGATGGAAGCCAGTCATTAAAAATAGGTGGAGGTGACCTTAAATCAACATCCCTTGGTGTTTACTACACAAAGATATACAATAGCGGTCACTATTTTGACTTAATCTTCCGTTATGGCAGATCCGAAAGTGATACCACGACCAATAGCGATGGTCTTGTTACAAAGTTGGATTACGCCTTGAATGGAGTTTCCTTCTCAGGAGAATATGGATACAGATGGAATCTTGGCAAGGGCGGAGTTTACCTTGAGCCACAGGTAGAGCTTTACTATGGCTATATTGCCGGTGCGAAGAAGACAAGTAGCAGAGGATTGCTGTTCAATATGGATAACACCAATCGTTTTATCACGAGATGGGGCGTTGCACTTGGTCAGAGGGTGAGGAACTTCAACTACTATTTAAGAGCGAGCTACCTTCACGACTTTGCAGGCACAGTGAAAATTGCGTATGGTGACGCACCATACGAACAGGATGGAGCCAAGAACTGGTGGGAAGTTTCCCTAGGCGGTGGCTGGAACATATCAGACACAAGCTACTTCTATGCAGAATTCACCAAACACTTCAAGGATGTAAGTAATAGTTTGAACTTCAATTTAGGTTTCAGATTCACACTGTAATGGTTTTTTAGCCATAAAGAACATAAAGGGGATGGCGAGCTGAGCTCGCCATCCCTAACATAAAGGCTGGCTTCGCCAGCAAAAAGAAGATCTCGTTGAGTTTCGAGATTGGTTGTGTTGAGCAATAGAGCAAAATGCTTGAGGTGGCAACTGGAGCAAAAAAGCTCTAGCGAAGCTAGAGCCTCTGTGCCCTTTATGTACTTTATGGCTAAAAAATAAAAACAAATAAATATGAAATTTCGAGAATTTTATTTTGCAAATTATAGGTTGCTTCTTGATGAAGCAATTTGTAACGAACCTCATACTGGGCATTTGGCGGACTTTGAAAAGCCTATGTCCTACACGGATACCTTTACAATTCAGCTTGGCGATGAAGCAGAGTTCAAGGCACGGTATGAAGAGGCCATAACGTCACCTAAGGTATTTGAGGATACGCAGCGCTATGCTGTTCATAAGCTAAAAGACGGTTGGGCTGTTGTTGCCCCAGCAAGGGAACAAATTTCCTGCATGTTGCTAGAAAGCTCTAGGGATTGTGCTCAAATGTCGATATATATGCCTAAAGAGAGAAATTTTATTTCGTCGGATTCAAAAATTGACAAAGCAAAAAAAATCCTTGTGACAGCGTATGTGCCACATTTTATTATAAGCTCTATGGCCTTGAGGGGTACTCTTGCATTGCACGCATCTTTGGTGGAGCGTGACGGCTTTGGTGTGCTCTTCCTAGGTCCATCTGGTATGGGCAAATCAACTCAAGCAAAGCTGTGGGAAAGGTATTTGGGCGCTGACTTCATTATAGGTGACAGAGCTGTGTGTCGTCAATTTGGTAGTGTCTGGTATGGTTATGGCATGCCTTGGGACGGAACAGACGACATACAGAGACAAAAATTCGTTCCTGTAAGAGCACTGGTAGCATTAGAGCAGGCGAAAGAAAACAGGCTTTGCAGACTGAGTGCAGTGGAAGCGATGCAGGTTCTCCTTCGTCAGGCTAGGTTACCTGTGTGGAATGAAGAGGCTATGCAAAAAAACACCGAGCAAATGTGGTCTATGGCACAGGATCTTCCATTTTATCATCTGCAAAATATGGCAGATGAAGAATGTGTGAATTTGGTATATAATACACTTTACGAAGTTAAAAAATAGCTATGCTATAGATGGCCGCTAATGCGGCTAACATAGAGGCTTTTTAGCCATAAGCGCGTGCTTCGCACGCTAACATAAAAAACAAGTTAAATTTTTAGGAGGTAAAGGTTATGGAAGAAAAAATGCGTTATGAAAAACCGACTGTAACCAAGGTAGTAGTCGATTTTAATGAAGCAATTGTCGCAAGCGTTTGCATAATGGTTATGCCACCTGCCTGTCTGACAACAAGCAGTTCCTAGTGACGAGCAGGGATGCAGACAATATCACAAGAGGAGTTTCTCTATGCACTTTTAGAGAGTAGCTCTAAAAGTGAAATTCCAGCAACAGGGCTGTTTGAGCTCACACCGCTGTGCAACCTTGATTGCAAAATGTGTTATGTGCATCTAAATGACCCATCAGTTAAGGAACAGTTGCTGGATGGGAAACAGTGGATTTCAATTATAAAGGAAGCGATTTCTGGTGGAATGGTTTCTGCAACCTTGACAGGTGGAGAAGCCTTGACACATCCAGATTTTTGGGCGATTTATGATTGTCTTGTGCAGGCAGGAGTGCTAGTTCATGTAAAATCCAATGGCGTTCTGCTGAACGAAGAAAACGTGGAGAGGTTAAAACAATATCCACCAGAGCGTATAGACGTTTCCCTGTATGGATGTGACAGGGAGTCTTACATAGCTGTAACTGGTAGGGATGTCTTTGACATTGTTGATGCCAATATAAAAAGTGTAATTGCAGCAGGCCTTCCTCTTTACATTGCAATCACGCCCAGCAAACCACTTATGCCTTGGCTTGAGCGGACATTAGAATATTTAAAAGACCTCGATGTTTCTGGGGGAGTGAATTTATTGTTGAACGAGCCAAGGGAAGAAACGGGACGGGTAAAGTCAGATTTCGATTTGACAATAGATGAATATCTGTATGTCCACCAGCGAAAAAAAGAATTATTCCCTAAAGAAGCGAAACTTACAGAAGGACAAAAACTTTTCCGTGAAGATATGGCAAAAAGACCACATGTCTCAGAACGAGGGCTATATTGTGGCGCGGCACGTACTGCCTTTGCTGTATGCTGGGATGGAACGATGCTACCTTGCCCTGGTTTTCCTAAAGAAATTGCCAGTGCCAATGTGCTGCAAGGGGGCTTTGTTGCTTCTTGGCAGAAAATAAATAGGGCTGTCAAAAACTATTCTGTGCCAGAGAAGTGCCATTCCTGTAGCTATAACACAAGGTGTCATTATTGCCCAGCTCAGCATGGAAAATGTGCCTTGAGACACGAATGTGACGAAAGAGTTTGTGAATTTGGGCAGAAGTATTGCGATTGGCTACAAGAGTCAAAAAAATTACGGTAAATTTAATGGCGAGCAGAAGTCGGATTGTCATTCTGCTCGCCATTTATTGATAGGAAAGAGGTAAAAAAATACAATGAAGAGAAAAGAAGGATTTGTTTTGCGTAAAATGCCAGGGATGAATCTCGTGATGCCAATCGGTGAAAACATCAAGGCCTATAAGGGCTCATTGATACTGAATGACACTGGGGTTTTCATTTATGAGAAATTATGCGAAGGCAAATCATCGGAAGAAATTGCAATCTCCTTAACAGAAAAATATGACGTAACACAGGAGGAAGCCATGAAAGACGTGGAAGCCACCTGTGCAGATTTGCTAGAAGCAGGTGTTGTTGAGTAACACAATTCTTGGTTTTTTATTTTTTGCCATAAAGCGCCACTTCGCGGCTGACATAAGAGTTTTTTAGCCATAAAGCGCCAACGCCTTCGGCATTGGCTAACATAAAGGCTCTAGCGCTTAGGGCAAGAATTTGTATAAAATGAGAAAAAAGTAGATGAAAGAGCGTTTTTTAAGTATAGAGGAATGGGCAGAGCTCGTTCAACTAGGTGCTGATGATGCTGGCACAGTTCCGATGTGGGTGAGGGTTATCAGTGGCAGTATGTTACCCTTCATAAGGGCAAATAAGGACGATATTTTGCTTGTGCCTGTAAAACCTGATGAATTAAAGATTGGCGACATTGTTCTTTTTCCCATAAAGCATATGCGTGGTGATTATTGCCTACATCGTGTGTATAAAATGAAGGACAATTTGGTGCAGACCTTTGGTGATAACTGTAGGACTCCAGATGTCTGGATGCCAAAGGAAAAAATTATCGGTAAAGCTATCCTCATTAAACATGGTAGGATAACTATTGACTGCGAAAAGATACGATGGAAAATAGTGTTTAAGGTCTGGACATCTCTTTGGAGGGTTAGAGGGCTCTTGCGCCTGCCATTGCGAGTTGCTGCAAAAATTAAGAGAGGCTTGTTTGGCAAAAATTAAAAAATTTGACTTCAGTATTAGTGGAGAAAATTATGATAAGCGAAACAAATAAAGCTACTTTGGCACTGCTTGCGAGTGTCCTTCATGGCAAAACGCCAGAAAAAATATCGCTAGAGCTTTGGCATGATGTTTTGCACGAGCTTATGGCACAAGCTGTGGTTGCCTTGCCTGCACCATATATTTCTGCTCTTGCTTTGCCAGCAGATGCTCAGCAAGCCTACAAAAGTCAAGTTTGCCTTAATCTGATGAATTTTCATCTGTTAATGCAAGAACAAGAAAAAGTTATCTCATTGCTTAGCGAGGCAAATATTCCTGTAGTGGTATTGAAGGGTTCTTCTGCTGCCGTCAATTATCCTGTTCCAGAGTATCGTGCTATGGGCGACATTGATATTCTTGTCCCACCAGAATATTTTCGCAGTGCTTATGAAACGCTTGTTGAGGCTGGCTATAAAACGGAAGAATCACGTGATGTGTTTTATAGACACGTAGGTTTTATCACACCAGAGAATATTCATCTAGAACTACACAACTATTTTTCAAGTAGCGATAACAAAGAGCAAAATACTACACTTGACAAAATGCTATTCGCTGGTATAGCTAATCGTCGTGTGCAAGTGCAAGTTGCAAATTACAATGTCGCCATGTTGCCGATAAAGGAAAATGGTCTTGTCCTTTTAGGGCATATCAATCAGCATCTTTCGGATGGCTTGGGGCTCAGACAGATAATTGACTGGATGTGTTATGTGGAGCGTTATCTTGACGATGAGTTTTGGGAAAGAGAATTCGCCGAAGTGGCAGAAAAAATTGGTATGAAGCAACTGGCAATAATTACCACTGCTATGTGCCAAAAGTATTTAGGGCTAAAAAAAGACATTCACTGGTGTCCGTATGAACCAGCCTGTGATGAACTGATGGAATACATTTTATCTCAGGGTAATTTTGGTCAAAAAGCTATAGCATCAGAGGCGGAAAGGGCAAAGGCGACAGTAGCCTCACGCCTGAAAAAATTTCGTAATCCGTTGCGAGGGCTTGCTACAGCACAGAGGTATGGTTGTCTCAACTGGAAGGCATGCCAAAAGCACCGTTGCTTAAGGCCATTTGCTTGGCTATATCAGCTCATTCGTTGGGCAAGACGTGCAAGAGAAGAGAAGGTTGGTATGAAAATGTTCTTTGGTGCTAACGCTAAGGCAAGAGAAGAAACCCAAAAGTTAAAAAAGTTTTATATTACAAGGATGTAAAAAGCAGTTGCTGTATCATATTGTTGAAATATGATGTAGCAACTGCTTTTTGTTTTAACGCTCTTTTATAATTTTGCCATTTTGCACACGATATACTACGTCACAATTTTCTATCGTTTGCGGACGATGAGCGATAATAATTATTGTTTTATGACCATGCAGGGCATTGACCGATTCTAGAATAGCTGATTCTGTTTCCGTATCCAGTGAAGAAGTTGCTTCGTCAAACACCAGTAATTTAGGGTTGTTGTACAGAGCTCGTGCTATGCCTATTCTTTGTCGTTGTCCACCTGATAAACGTATTCCCCGTTCACCAATTTGTGTATCAAGCCCCATGGGTTGTCTTTTTACGAAATCAGCCAATTGAGCTTCGTCTAAAGCTTTCCACACTTTAGCATCATCAAAGGAATTGTTACCGAAAACGACATTTTCTCGTATAGTGTCATCAAGCATAAAAATACTTTGCGGAATATAGCCGATTAGATCCAACCAGCCAGCATAATTTTCCATCACATCTATGCCATCCGAAAGTATCTTTCCTGCCTGTGGCTGCAAAAGTCCAAGCAGGATGTCTGCCGTAGTGGTTTTTCCCGCCCCAGATGTTCCAACAATGCCAACAGTGCTTCCTGCCAATATCACCATAGAAGTATCTGAGAGGATAGGTTCGCTTTCTGCTTTGTATCTGTAGGTGATATTTTTTAGCTCAATCTTATCATGCAGTGTTATTGGAATGGCATTATTTTCAACTATATTTGTCTTGTCATCAAGAGAGCTGACATGCTCAATCAATCTGTCAAGAGAATGGCCGTGATAGGAAATTACACCTACTGCATTGATAATGCGAACTGCAGCTGGCATAAGCTTTATCGATGCCATGGTGAAGGCCGCAAGGGCAGGAACCAATGATTTTGCATCATTTCCAGATGCGATCATTATGAGCATTGCTAGCAATGCAGAACATATACACCCCACCTCGATGATAATTCTTGGAATGCTGTTCAAAACTGAGTATTTTTTTTCAGAATTAATTAACAGTTGTCCAGATTGTTCAAAGTTACGTTCAAAGAAAATTTCACGCCTGCAGATTTTTATTTCTTTAATGCCCTGAATTGATTGTAGCAACCACTTATATGTTTTTGACAAATGCTGTCTGAATATATCGCCATCCTTTTGCAAAATAGGTCTTATTGCTTTTGTAGTAATCAGCACAAGCAGTGTAACCATAGCCATAGTTAGGAGACTCATTAAAGGGTTAACGTGTACCACAACGATAATAATTGCACAAGACAGAAGGCTTTCAGATGCTAGGGATAGGAGGGTATTTAAAATGCTGTATGAACTTTGGACATCACCATAGACAATGCGCATTATTTCTCCAGATTGAGCATTAAGATAATATTCATACGGTTTTTTTAGAAATGCGTGGAGCATTTTTTGTTGCATACGAAAGCGACTGTTAAAGACAAATTTTGCAGAGTAGTAATTTTGAAAAACGAGAAACAAACTTTTTGCTATAAAAACAAGTATCATTACCGTTATGCACAAAATAATAAAGCCAATGTGGCTGTGAATGCAAAGTAAGCTACACAGCTGTGCTATAAAAGAATTGCTTTTCATTATATCGGGTTGCATGATTGTCATGATAAGTGGTACTACCATGGAAACACCAATTATTTCGAAGAATGCCCCAACTATTGTAATTACAAGAAGCCAAATAACTTTTTTTTGTTCTTCTTCACTGAGCAGTCTTTTGAATTTTTTTATTATGGTCAGCATTTTAGTTCTTTCAAGATTTCTCCCTATGCATATCTAGGCAAAAGAATGCAGATAAAATTTTGTGTGCCTTGAGTGTCACGTTGTTTATTGTTCATATTCTTTTTTGTTCAAGTGCTTCCTTTAGTTTTAAGAATGTTTCACACCTTGCATCCAAGCCTCGTTCTGTAGCTAGATAGTCGCAAACAGCATCAAGGCAACCTGTGCGTCCAAGGTTTTTAATTCCAGCTGCCTGCATTTTGTTTCGCATTACCTCATCTGTAATTACGTTGTATGTAGCTCCTGCAAGTGCTTCGGGATTTGCCTCAACCAAAATTTCAGCGTCTCGTAACAACATCTTTTGACGAAGCTTGCCGACTTCCAGGATAGATATGACAGGAATTCCAAGACCTGCACAAAGCTGATTTGCTGTGCCACCAAGACCTATTAATATTTCTGCACCACATGCAGCGGATGAAACTGGGGCTTTTGATATCTGTACCTTTAGCGTGGTATTTTTTTTGTGCGTTAAAATGTCATCGGCAAAAATCCAATCATCAAGCTGGGATGATAACTTTTCTGCATCAATAGTTGGTGCAATAACCATAACAAAGGTACATAAAGTTTTTTCTGCCAAAATTACAACCGAGTCGAGGATTAGTTTTGCATCCTTGTACGCTCTTAGTCTGCTCCCGGGAAGTAATAATACTCTTGTTCCTTTACCATTCCAGGCAAATTCCGGTGTTTTTGCTTCTTCGAGTAAATCCATAACAGGATTTCCAGCAAATACGGCTTTAACTCCCGCATCGCGTAATTCCTGTGCAGTTTCTTCATCACGAGTGAAGGTTGTAAGACTGCGTTTTTTTAAGAGCCATTTTTCAATGGAGAAATGCCCAGAAAGAAAGACTGTTTTTGCTGTAGCAACAAGCATTGGACTAAGTCCTGTGCCATAAAGCATTGTAGCAAAAAGATAAACATCTCCAACGCAAATTGGGGTGATATATCCGGATAGTTTACGCAAGGCATGGAGTTGCTCAATTACAGAACGCCCAAGTCCGCTACGTAAATCCTTGAGTAAATCAAGGAAGTTATATTTTATAACTCCACCAGAAGGCATTTCAACGGCAGGCGAAATGACATGATACCCCTTTGCCTCATAAGGTGTTCCAGAACCTACAAAAGTGAAAACGTCGAGTGTTGCAGCAGGAAAACGTTTTGAAAGCTTTTGAGCTAAGACTACACCAATTGCATCTTCTCCATGACCATTTGATGCAAGTAAAATTTTCGGTTGAAGCTTAGAACAAATAATTTCAAAAAACTTTGTTTTTTCTTCCATTGTTACACAAACAGAAGGAACGTAAAGAGGCAAATTAAAAGTGTGACCGTGAGGAATGTTTGTTACGTCTTTTTCTGTGCAGACAAAGCCTGTTGCGCCTATTTGCTGGGCTTGCTTGTTCAGTTTTTTTATTTCTGAAGTTGTAAGCGTGTGGTGGTCTTGGAAAGTTTCAGTTGCTATAACTTCAATCCCTTCTTGTCGCAATGAATCGCTAAAACTTTTGGGACTTCCGATAGCGGAAATTGCAAAAAGCTTACCTGCTGGTGCCTTGTGAATTTCTAATTTAGCTGTTTTGGGATTATAAATATTCCAGTTTTGTAATACAAGATTAGAGACAAAGATTTTGTCAGGTTTGATATATTTTGAAAGAATTTGCTTTATTTCTTCTACCTTTTGTGGAGTAGATTGGTTTGCCTTTGTAATTACTACTATGTCAGCACGACTAAAGGCGCTCATTGGTTCTCTCATAGAGCCAGCCGGAATGAGTGAGCCGTTGCCAAAGGGGCATGAGGCGTCAACCAATACAACGTCAACATCACGTTTGATGGCTCTGTGTTGGAAAGTGTCGTCAGTGACGGCAACCTTGGCACCAAGCGATGCCAAAAGTTTTACCCCCTCCAGTCTGTTTTTGGAAACTACCACTGGACAATTTTGTAGGCGAGAAGCGAGCATAAGAGGTTCATCACCGGCAAAATTGCGAGTTAGGCTTCTCTTGTCTTGACCTATATAAAGGGGGGGGTGATTCTTTGTATGGTAGCCACGGGATACGACGCCAGCAGGAATTCCCGCTGCCACAAATTCGCGTACCAAAAATTCTGTCATTGGTGTTTTGTTTGTTCCACCAAAACAGTTATTACCAACACTAACGGTTGGTAAACACGGATTGGTAACGGAAAAGATTCCTCGGTCAAAACACCAAAGACGGAAAATCATCCACAACTTTGTTGCAAATTGTACGGGGTAAAGCAATTTCCAAAGAGGACTTCCACCTTCGCCTCGTGCAAAATGCAAAAAATTCCTAGCAATTTTTTGCATAGCTATCTCGTTTCTTTTGAAATTTTTTATTCCTTATCATTAATGTCTTCACTTTCATCTGTGAAGATATTCGCGGCGTACATTTCAGCGTAGGTACCACCAAGTGCAATCAGAGAATCATGGGTTCCACTTTCAACAATATGTCCGCCATCTATGACTAAAATTCTGTCAGCATTTTTAATGGTAGAAAGCCTATGTGCAATGATTATAGATGTTCTTCCAACCATAGCAGCATTCATTGCCCCTTGTACTTGTTGTTCGACAAGCGCATCAAGAGAGCTTGTTGCTTCATCCATTATCAAAATCCTTGGGTTTCGGCAAACAGCACGAGCAATAGCTACACGTTGACGTTGCCCCCCTGAAAGTGTAACTCCGCGTTCACCTACTTCAGTGTTAAAACGGTTGGGAAGTTCATTGATAAAATCATATATCCCGGCAATGTTTGCTGCACGCTCCAGCATATCTTCTGTAACATCATCAATGCCATAGCCAATATTATAAGCGAGGCTTCCCTTCATAAGTACTGGATCTTGTGGTACAACACCAATTTGCTTGCGGTAATTTTTCAAGTCAAGTTCTTTTAATGCTAAACCGTCAATAAGAATTTCACCTTCTGTGGGGTCGTAAAATCTCATGATTAGGTCTGCAATTGTAGATTTACCAGCTCCAGTATGCCCGACTATTGCGACCTTCTCTCCCTCTTTTATTTCAAGAGACAAGTTGTTTAGCACATTAGCGTCAGCCACATAGGCAAAGGACACATTCTTGAATTCAATATGTCCTTTCATGTTATCAAGCTTTATTGGATTTTTTGCTACGGGGACTTCATTTTTTTCATCCAAAATTTCAAAAATTCTATCAGCAGATGCCACTCCTTGTTGGATTTGGCCTATAACACTTGAAATTGTTTTTACTGGCTGAACCAGCAAACCGAGATAAGTTAAGAACGCAATTAGTCCACCAGCAGTAAGTTTTGACAGGATAACATTTCTGCCTCCCCACCAAAGAACAAATGCTAAGGCGATAATTAAAATTATCTCCACAACGCCTTCCAAAATCCCCTTAAGCTTGGTAGATTCAATGAGTGTTTCAAAATGACGGTAACTTTCATCCTTGAAACGATTATATTCCTGTTCTTCTGTTGCAAAACTTCTTACAACCTTTATGCTAGAAACAGCTTCCTGTGCTATCGCTGCAACAGACGCTAGACGTTCTTGTGTTGCTTTCCCAACTACGCGAAGTCTTTTCGAAGTTTTGTCTATAATAAAAGCTGTTGGTGGAATAATAGCAAAGGTTATAAGGGTTAGACTCCAGTCAAGGGTGAAGAGAAAACACAAAATTCCTAAGAAAGTAACGCCTTGAACAACAAAACTAATTACCGTCGTAGAAAGAATTCCTTGTATAGTTGCTACGTCGTTTGTTATGCGAGACAAAAACTCACCGCTGCGTCTGCCATAAATTACTGTTAAGGGCAAGCGCTGAGTTTTGTCGTAGAGCTCAAGACGAAGATCAATAACGACCTTGTTTCCCACCCAGGTCATAAGATAAAGATGAAGATAGTTAAATATGCCTTTTAGGGTATAAAAGAAGACAACTGCAAGACAAAGAAGAACAAGGAGACTGGAGTCTCCTTTGATTAAAACATCGTCGACCACATTTTTAATGAGCCATGGAGGTGTTATGGATGCCAAAGCTCCAAGTGCCATGCAAATTACACCCCAAAAGAGACGTTTTTTGTAAGGCCAACAATATTTTAGAAGTCTGATGTAAGATGTCCAATCTCTCTTATTTGTAAAAATGTTCATCTTTTTTCTCCCATTTCTCAAATCAATTTTGTACAATCAAAGAAAAATATCACAACTTGCTGAAATTAAATAATCTGTGATGCCCAAAATCTATAGGTATCACCACTCCCAAAACTTTCTTTTGCTTTGCTTAATAGTGCTTGGTAGGTTTCGTCGTGCCCTTTTTGCCCATTCCAATAAGCCTCAAGCTCGTGCAAAATATTTTCTTTTGTGCAGTGTTCCTGCAAAAGCTCGGGGAAAATTTCATTATTTGCCAAAATATTAGCCATACCAAAAAAACGTATAGGAATTAAAATTCTTGCAAGGTAACCTGCAATATTGCTGATACGATAGACAATTATGGAATAGCAATTTGCAAGTAGCGCTTGAACAGTTACTGTTCCAGATGCAATAACAGCCACATCACAGGCATAGAGCAAATCCTGTCCTGAGCCTTCATAGTAGGGCAAATTATTGTTTTTTAATTCTTCTTTCAAAAGCCTTTTTGTATCTTTTGCCAAACCAGGTGCTACGGAGAAAATAACGTGATGACCTCTTGCTGTAATGTCGTGCGCCACGTCTTGTAAAATAGGCAAAAGGCGTTTTATCTCACCTCTTCTTGAACCAGGCAAAAATGCAACTGTATCAGTGCCCAAACTCCACTTGGAAGCTAAAATGTTTTCTTGTGCTTCTTGCTTCAAAGGATAGCTTTGCCACAGACTTTTAACATTGTGCTTCAAAAGAAATTCATGTTCAAATCTGAAGAGTGGTAAACAGAGGTCAATATTTTTACGTAAATCTCTTACGCGCCATCTTTTCCAAGCCCAAACTGTTGGTGGCGAAACGTAAACAATACGTCCTTTATAACCTTTTTTGCGCAAAGCCTTTGCTAGTTTCATGTGAAAAGTTGCACCGTCACAAACGATTACAGTTGTACAGTTATTTTCTAATATAAAATTCAGAACTTTATTAAATATTTTTAGTATCTTGGGCAAGGCAAATACCACATCGAAAAGCCCCATGACTTGTAACTCGTCACCATTTTGGACTATCTCAGCATCTGTCTGACGAACTTCTACCCCTCCCAATGCAAAAATTTTATCTGTATAGCCAACTTCTCTAAGCGATTTAACTAGTCTAGCAATATAGTGATCAGCTGAAGATTCAGTTGCACTTACAAAGATTGACATGGAGAAACTCCAATAACCGCTATGTTATATTTATCTGCTAATTGAAAAAATTTTTCTTTTTCCACGATAAGCGTGTGTTCAGCATGAACTGCAAGACATGTAAGGTGTGCATCCTTCATATTTTTTAATGTAACTGGTCCCACAGTTGGAATGTCGTAACGTTCGTCTTGGTCAAGGCGCATCATCTTTGCCACTACACCGCCTTTACAAAGCCCGCCGCTACGCAAAATTATGGCGTCTGTGCCTTCCATAGCTTCAACTGCAATAACAGCAGTTTTATGCACAACAATACTCTGTCCAAAGGACAAGGGAACAAGTTTTTGGCAGATATCAAAGCCGAATTTAACATCCTGTAGCTCTTGTTTTGTAGGTTTTCTTCCAGCAATTTGCCCCTCATGTGCAATGAGCTCCGCTACTATATTTTTATATGGCATAACCTTAAAACCTTGCTTCTCAAATAGGTCAACTATGGCTCCAAGCAAAGAATGATCGTCTCGTAATATTAGGCTTGCTAAAAATTTTTGTGCCATAAGGTCAAAGAGCGATGGCTTAAAGGCAAGAGTTTTTGAGACTTTACCTGCCATTATGATGTGGGTAATACCGCGTGATTTCATATCCTTTATTGTAAAGCTAAGGTTAGGTTTTGAAATGTCAACTACATCGAGCGAATAACGAGACAGTTCACCAACATGTTCCCTCATTGAGTAGGTAACAGGTGGCGTTCCGTCTAAAGTTAATTGTTTGGCTATGGAAACTGGGAGAGCACCCTCACCAGCGATGATTGCAATCTGCATTCAAAAACACTTCCCCTTTACAAAATCAAGCTTATTATATCAAAAAAAAATATTTTACAATGTTTTTTTTACAATATAATTGCTACAAAAAACATTAGCTCTTTTTGCCATAGAGAATATAGAGAGCATAGAGCTGTCGGCTACGCCGACAAAAAAAATAGTGAGAAGTTGTTGAATTTGCCAACAGCTTCTCGCCTTTATGTGCTTTATGGCTAATGTTTTAACTTTAACTAAATTTTCTTAAAATTTTCTCAAAATTTACACTGCTTTTTTATATGATATTACTGCTTTTACCACTTACACTATGTTCACAAAAGTGAACATTTTTTTATCAGCTTTTCGGGGGCTACAAGTAGACCCCCTACTTGCTCTGGCGAAGCCAGAGCCTTTATGGTCTTTATGTTTATGGCTAAATCCTTTATTGCTAATGTTTTTTTAGAAATTCTATAAATGCTAAGAGAGTTTCAAAAGCTATTACAGCAATTTGCAACCGAACGTTTTCTCTTGTCCCCTCAAATATTTTCTTAAAGGTTTTTGTTATTCCACTCTTTGTTGCAATTCCAAAAAAAACAGTGCCAAGCGGATTTTCCTCTGTGCCTCCGTCCGGTCCTGCGAAGCCGGTTACAGAAATTGCTATGTCACTAGGAATTACGCCAAGCACACCGCTCGCCATTTGGGAAGCACAATCAGCACTCACTGCTCCAACCTCATCAAGCGTTTTAGGGCAAACACGCAAGACACTAGCCTTTACTTCGTCCGAATAAGAAACAACACTGCCATAAAACACAGCAGAAGAACCGGCAATATCTGTTACGCTCTTTGCCAAAAGTCCCCCTGTGCAAGACTCGGCAAAGGTAAAGTGTAGCCCTTTTTCTTTTGCCTTTGTTACAACCTGCACGGAAAGTTCATGCAACATGGCCGTCAAATCATTATCGCTTCTAATTTCTGCCATTTTGCTTAACAATCTTTACAATGCGAGAAGTACCAAGACGTTTTGCACCCAGGTTTAAGAAATCTTCTGCATCTTCCAAGCTCCCTATTCCGCCAGCGGCTTTAATTTTTTTACCGTTTGTGACGTGTTTTGCAAAGAGTGCAATGTCCTCTTTTGTGGCTCCACCAGTGCTGAAACCAGTTGAAGTTTTGATAAAATCTGCATCCGATTTGCTCACAATCTCACACATTTTTATTTTCTCTTCTTCTGTTAAAAGGCAGGTTTCTATTATTACCTTCAAAATTTTTTCAAGGCAATTTTGCTTTATCTCGTTAATTTCTTCCAAAATTTCGTCATAATTTTTGTCTTTTAGATCACCAATGTTGATGACCATATCAATTTCATCTGCACCATTCTGAACTGCTTGACGAGCTTCAAAACATTTGACTTCTTTTGTGGCATAGCCATTTGGAAAACCGATGACAGTGCAAATTGCGACACGCCCTGCCGCATATTCGCTAGCACGCTTCACATAAGTTGGTGGAATGCATACAGAAGCAGTTTTATATGCTATACCATCGTCAATAATTGACCTAATTTCGCTCCAAGTTGTCCCCTGTGACAAAAGCGTATGATCACAATGATTTAATATGTAGTTAATGTCCATTTTAATTAGCTCCGTTTATTTTTCAATTTTTTTTAGTGCAACAATATTACAACGTGCAATGCGTGGAAAATTTTATTTTTGCATTTGCATTCAACTTGTAGCTTGGAAATGTGTGGTGAAAATAGACATGTTTTCGTAGCTACACTTTTGTTTGATATTTGTTTTAATCAGTGTTTCCCTAATAACTAACACAAAAAGCCACTGAACCTATCAGTGGCTTTTTGTTTGAAAATTTTTCAAAAAATGGTGCCGGAGGGGAGACTCGAACTCCCACGAGGTGTTAGCCTCGGTGGATTTTGAGTCCACTGCGTCTGCCATTCCGCCACTCCGGCAACTGTGCGACAAATCAACGTATCGCTAACTTCTATCTGATTATATAATAAAATAGCACTTTTGGCAAATAGATTTTTTCACTGTAATTCTTTTTAGCCATATCATGATATAATTTTAGAAAGTTATTTCAGTATAAAAAGAGGGAAAACACGTTGGACGAAATGAACAATAGACAAGAAAGACAAAAAAGACAAAAAATACTTTTAATAGATGGACACGGGCTTTTGTTTCGTGCCTTTTATGCCTTACCAATTACAATGAAAGCGCCAGACGGAACGCCAACAGGTGCTTTAACTGGTTTTGCAAATATGTTGAAAGGAATAATTGACACTGTGAAGCCTATCCACACAGCGGTGTTTTTTGACGCTGGGGGAAGCGATGCAAGAAAAAATATTTTTAGAGATTACAAGGCAACAAGAAAGCCAACGCCAGATGAAATAAAAATACAAACACCTTTAGCTGAAGAATTTTGTCGTCTTGCTGGTTACGCTGTGAAATTTGAAGTTGGAGTGGAAGCAGATGACCTTATTATTTCTACGGCAAAAAATTTAGAGCATGAGGGCTATGAAGTTCTTATTTTAACTTCTGATAAAGACCTTATGCAGACGATAACAGATCATATAACAATCCTTCGTCCTAAAAAAGGCGTAAACGAATTTGCAACATACACACCACAGACATTTTTTGACGAACGTGGTTTTGAACCAAGCAAAATTGCAGACGTTTTGGCAATTATGGGAGACACGGCAGACAATGTACCTGGCGTGCATGGCATTGGTGAAAAGGGTGCGAATGATCTTGTTAAACAATTTGGAACACTGGATGAAATTTATGAACAAATAGAGGAAGTAAAGGGAGTTAAGCAAACTTATCTGCGAGAGGGAAAAGAAGCTGCTTATTTAAGTTTATCTCTTGTTTTGCCACAACCAACAGCCCCACTAGCAACAGAAGAAATCTTAAAAGCAGAGATGAATGCGACGGAACTTGGAAAGTTTTGTGACAGATTAGCCTTAAGAAAAATTAAACAAGATTTTTTGAATGAAAAAGATTTATTTTTGTCCTCCTTTGAAAACTTTGCTTTAAAAAATGAACCAACTACAAAAAACAAAACCACCGCAAAAGCAAATGAAACAATAATCCAAGAAAACATTTTTGAATCTGTTGGTATAGAGGAAGCACACTTTATAGAATGTGATTTAGTTGCGTTGCTCGAAGCGAATAAAAAAAATTTACTTGCACTTGATTTTCTTGAAAGGGACGCAAGTAAGCTTTTGCTAATTTCAAATGATAAAAACTACACCGTCGTTTCTTTAGACAATGAAAAAAAAGTTGAAGCATTAAACAATTGGCACAATTCAGACGGGATTTTTATTCTTGAGTCTTACCCAAAGTTTATAGAAACGCTTGAGGACAAAAACTCTACTTTACGTTTGAATTTCTATAATATTATTTGTCTTGCAACTCATCATTACCTTTTGCACCCAGATAATGCAGGGCAAAAATGGCAAGAGAAAGGTGGCTATACTTCTCTACACCGTGCCGTAAGTCAAAAGGCAAAGCTATTCTCATATTTTGAGCTTTCAAAGAAACTAGCTCTTAGTGAAAAGCTAATAAATTTGAAAAATACACTTGATATGCCTCTTGCTAGTGTATTGCTGAATATGAAACGCAATGGACTTTTTGTGGATGTTGCAAAACTAAAAGCACTTGAATTGGAGTTACAAGAAGCAATAGCAAAAAAAGAAAAAGAAGTTTTTACATTAACAGGGCAGGAATTAAACCTTGCTTCGCCAAAACAGGTTAGAGCACTTCTCTTTGAAACGCTTGGACTGCCAGCAATAAAAAAGATAAAAACAGGTTATTCAACGAGCATAGAGGTTATGGAAGAACTGGCGCGACTACCAGAGCCATTCTGTCTTGTCCCGCAAGCGATAATTGAATATAGAGAATTGACAAAAATTTACAGTAGCTTTGTTGAACCTTTTTTGAAATTTGCACTAGATGAAATAGTTAAAGGACGTGAGCCGATAATTCACTCTACCTTTGACCACCTTGCTACTGGAACTGGACGTCTAGCCAGCTACAATCCAAATGTGCAAAATATGCCTCAATTTGGCAACTTTGCAAAATCATTCCGCTCTTGTTTTATACCACGCAAGGAGAGTCATGTTTTTGTTTCAGCGGATTATTCGCAAATTGAGCTTCGTGTTCTTGCCTCAGTGACCGGTGAAGAAAAATTAAAGGAAGCATTTGCTAAAGGACAAGACATACACAAACAAACTGCCTGCATGATCTATGGTTATGACGAAAGCCAAATAGGTCAAGAGGAGCGTAGAGTAGCCAAAACAGTAAATTTCGGACTTATCTATGGCATTAGTGCCTTTGGTTTATCAGAAAAGCTAGGCATTCCACGTAGAGAAGCCACATCACTTTCAGAAAGATATTTTGATGCCTTGCCAAACGTTAAAGCATACATAAAAGATGCCAAGAAAAAAGGGCAGGAGAGAGCCACACTTGAATCAATTTTTGGCAGAATTCGCCCTACAAGCGAAATTGTTATGGCAACGAGAGGAAATTCTCCATACGAAAGAATTTGCCAAAATAGCCCGATTCAAAGTGCAGCATCCGATATTGCTAAAATTGCCTTGATAAAGTTTGAAAAGGTTTTGTCGGAGCAATTTCCGAAGGCAAAAATTATTTTACAAATTCATGATTCTATAGTTTGCGAATGTGATGAATTTGACGCGGAAGCAGTAAAAAAGATACTTGTTTCCACAATGGAAAGCATAAGAGCAATAAATGTTCCGTTAGTTGCAGAGCCAAAGATTGGCAAAAATCTAGCGGAGGTTTAAGTAAAAATACCTGTATTGGTATAATTTTTTGACAGAGTAATTTTATCGTGCTAAAATTACCCTGTATTTTTTTTGCATACCTCGTTGTGCAGATGTTAACTCAATTTACCGTTGAAGTTTCTGTCCTGGGAATATGCAAAATACATATTATATTTAAGGAGGAGAACTCTATGAAGTTCCAAAAAAAAGTTGTTTTAGCCGTAGCATTATTAGCTTTTTTTGTTTCACCAGCTTTGGCAGTAAATGTTCAGTTCTTGTCAACAAATGACATGCACAGCCGTCTTTATTCAGAGAAGAATGCCAAAACACAGGAAATTTCTAGTGGTTTTGCAAAGCTTCGTACAGCGATTGATATTGCCAAGAAAGCTTACAAGGGTGATACTCTTGTATGCTCAGGCGGTGACTACACTGAAGGCTTCTTCTATTACTACTTCAAGGGTATTCCAGAGGCAACAGCTTCTAACATGGTTGGTTATGATATTACAACCGTTGGTAACCACGAATTTGATGCGGGTGGTGAGGATTTTATCAAGTTCTTGAATATTATCAAGTATCCAATGATTTCTAGCAACTTGACCTTCAAAGATCCATCATTAAACAAAAGAGTAAAGCGTACTCACATTATCAAAACTAAGGGTGGGGTTAAGGTCGGTTTCGTTGGTCTTACCACAACAGAGCTTGCAGCTACGAGCCACATTTGCGAAACAGGTTTTGTTACAGTTGAGCAGGATACAACAAAGGTTGCTCAAGCAGCAGTTGATGAGCTTAAGAAGAAAGGCTGTGACATGATTATTGTTTTATCACACCTTGGTCATGAGACAGAAATTTTGCTTGCACAGCGTGTACGTGGTATTAATGCAATTATTGGTGGTCACACACATACAAAAGTTGAAGAGCTTATGTCAAGAAAAGACCCAGATGGTAATGATGTTATCATAACCCAGACAGGTTGCTATGTAGAGAACATGGGTAAGCTAGACCTCTGTGTTGAAAATGGTAAAACTGTTCTTGCCAAATCAAAGTGGAAATTGGAACCACTTGGTGCAAAATATAAAGAAAATGAAAAAATCGTGAAATATTTAGCGCCATTTAAAGCAGAGCTTGAGAAAAAGCTTGGTGTTACTATTTCAACGTGCCTTGATCCAATTAACCTTGGGAAAACTTGGACGAGATCAAATGAGTCTCCAATAGGAAGCATGATTGCAGATGCGATGAGAGAGGGTGCGAAGACTGACATTGCTATTCAGCACGCAGGTGGTATTCGCGGGGGCTTGACACTTGAACCAGGTCCTGTGAGCGCACTTACAATGAACACCATTCTCCCATTTGGTAACAACGTTTGCGTTACAGAGTTAACAGGGGAAGAATTAAAACAGGTTATGGAAGTTGCAGCTTCTGCCTATGTTTACGAAGGAGATGGCTTTGACGGTCAGTTCCGTACGCCAGGTGGCGGCTTTATGCAGATTTCTGGTATGCGTGTAACGTATGACATGTCAAAGAAGCCAGCACTTGTTGATAACAAAAATAATGTTAAATTTCCAGGCGAAAGAGTTGTAAAGTTGGAGATATTGCAGGGAAACAACTTTGTCCCTGTAGATCCTAAAGCAACCTACAAAGTTGCCTCAACTGACTGGACAGCAAGTGCTGCTGACAAGTATTATCCATTTGCTGGTAAAAAGCCTGTTAACACAGCAACCACCAATAAAGAATTTTTCATTCAAAAGCTCACAAAAATTGGTAAAGAGTTTAAATTACCAAAACAGGATAGAATGATTTTCTTGAAGAAATAGTTTTATGTTGCTATCATAACATTGAATAACAAAGCAGGGACATTTGCGGATGTTGCAAATTTCCCTGCTTTTTGTATTATTACTTGGTAGAATTTAGATCAAGATCAACCTCGTTTAAATATTACAATGGTTGCACCATATCCTCCATCAGATATACCAGCCAGTGCAAAGCTTTTTACAAAACTAGTTGCAGCGCAAACATCATGAACTGCTTGTCTCATAACGCCCTTTCCATGTCCATGAATAATCCTCACAGATCCATATCCTGCCCTATAAGCTCTATCTAAATATTGTTCAAGCTCAGGTAAAGCGGTAGCTCTATCCATTTCGTGGAGGTCTAGCTCCATGGGAACATTTGTTGGGCGTTCTATGAAAATCGTAACGTTTTTCTCTGGCTTTTTTTCTTTAGTAGAAGCAACTAATTTTAGGTTAGATAGTTTAACATGAGATATTGTGACATTTCCGTTTTTACTAGTTACAGTAGCTTCTTTATTATTAACTTCTTGTATGATAGCCTTTGTTCCAAGTGATAAGATCATTACTGTATCACCTGTCTGCAAAGTTTCCCCAGTTACAGCAACAGATTCTTTTTTTAATTTATCTTCAATTGAACGAGTATGAGAAGTAGCTCTTTCTTTTACGCTCTTGTTTTTCTTTTCAAGAATTCTCTGGGCATCTTTTAAATCATGAGAATTCCTGATTTTTTTTATAAAGTTTTTGGCTTCATTTTGTGTAGAGCGAAGAATTTCATTTGCTTTTTCTTTTGCTGAGTTAACAATTTCAAATTCATTATCTGTAAGATTTTTTAGTTTCTTATCGTATTTCTCTTTTTGCTCGGTTGCTTTTTGGAATAAAGATTCGGTCTTTCTTTGCTTTAGTTCAAGTGCCTCAGTCTTTTGAATAAGTTCAGAGATCATCTCCTGAGTATTTGCTTCGCCCTGCATAGCATTTTTTGCGCGAGCAATTATCTTTTGTGAGAGACCAAGTACAGAGGCAATTGTAATGGCGTTGCTTTGACCTGGAACTCCTATTAAAATCTTGTATGTTGGGCAAAGTGTCTTTGCATCAAATTCAACGCTTGCTGCTTCAACTCCTTTGTGGGTTATTGCAAAATATTTTATTGGGTTATGGTGGGTTGAAGAGATAACTAACGAGCCACGCTCGAGAAAATTTTCTAGCATTGCAATTCCGAGGGCAGCACCTTCCTCTGGATCTGTTCCGGCACCAAGTTCATCAAGCAAAATTAAACTTTTTCCCGTTGCTGCTTCATCTATTTCTTTTATTTGCTTTATATGGGCACTAAAGGTAGAGAGACTTTGCTCTATACTCTGCTCGTCGCCAATGTCAGTAAATATTGCGTCAATATCACCTATTGTCGAATCGTCAGATGCAGGTATTGGCCAGCCAAACCACGTAAGTATCGTACAGACTCCTACGGTCTTTAGTGCAACGGTTTTTCCTCCAGTATTTGGACCTGTGATTACTAGGCTAGAAAAATCCTCTCCGCAACAAATGTTTATAGGGACAGAATTTTGTGGCAAAAGTGGGTGACGGGCTTCCTTCAAATTGACGTATGTTTTTGTAGCGATGTGTGGAATATGCCACTTGTATTTCCTTATTATTTCGGCTAGAGAAAAGAATAAATCAAGGGTCCCAATGACATTTTCAGCGCTGTTGATTGCACCTAGTCGAGCAATGAGATTGGTGGTAATTGCTGTCAATATTCTGTCGGATTCATTTTTTTCTTCAGCGCAGAGTGAATTGTATTGTGCATTGAGGTTATCTAGTACATGAGGTGCCATATATACACTATTTCCTCTTGGGGCTACTTCAATTAGTGTACCTGGGAAGGTGGTACGTGCATCAGCTCGGACGAGGCATACAAATTTACCATATCTCTGAGAAAGAACACGTTCAGTAAGGAGAGGGGAAATTTGTTTATCATTAAAAATCGTGTTAGCACGAGCTCTAATTTTATCACGGATGTTGCGAATATTCATTCTTGTGTTTGATAAATATTCGCTTGCGGAATCGTACAAATAACCATCTTCATCAATTACAGATAGCTGTTCTAACTCAGAAGAAAAGTCTCTAAGTTGCTCTGTTAAAATTTTAAACTGGGGATATTCATCTAAAAATTCCATCAGTGTGTATTTTAACCTATCTGCAAGTGACATCAGTATACGTACAAATATTAACTCCTGACCAGACAATATACCGCAGGATTTTGCTGAATCAATCATATGGTAAATTGGTACTATCTTAGGTGACCATGGTAAATCGCCGTTTTTGTCTATAAAATTGATATAACTACTAAATAATGCTAGCCGTTCCTTTAAGTCTGATAAATTTTCTGCTGGCCTAGTATTTTCTGAAACAAAAAAGCCAAGTTCGCATCTACAAAATTGAGATGCGAACTTGGTTATTTCTTTTATTTCTAAACTATTTAATGCATTTGGGTGAATAAACATATCGTGCCTAATATCTTCTTCTTATAGTTTTGTCCGTTTTCTCTGTTAAATTTTCTTGGTTGTAATTGAGTATAAAGTCACTCAAGGTTGTGTCTGGAACAGATGTGTTTTCAGGAAGTAAACCGGTTGCTTTTAGTGTCCCCGTTACTCGTGGTAAATAGTCACCAAAGCGCATCATGATAACGCTGTTGGTCATCCAGTTTGGAGAGGCGTAGTAAGCTGCATTGACTCCCAATATTATAAGCAAATATACCAATAATAAAGTTTTTACAACCCCTGCAAGCATACCAAGCAGTCTGTCTAGTGCTCCCAATCTTACAGAAACAACAGCGCCATGCAAAATTTTCTTTACGAGGAAGACTACAAGTGTGGTGAGGAACCAAATTGCTATAGCGCCCAGTATGTTTGCAAGAAAAAAATTCATTCCTATAGCTGTTTCAAGTAACATTCCAGCGTCGCTAAAAAAGTGGAATGTAAAATAGCATGCAGCGATGTAGCCCACGTTTGACATAACTTCGCCGATAAAGCCCCTACTAATTCCACGAATGGTAAAGTATAAACAAAGAAAGATAAGTAGTGTGTCTAGCAAGCTAAATACTCCCTAGGACAAATTTGTTACGATTGATTTCAGCTTTTTTTCAAGAGTATCGAAATCAGCTGTTAGTGTTAGAAGTGTAAGTAGCAATTTTTCGTCTTGTGTTAGATATGGAGGAAGAGCCATTACATTAGCATTGACGCGCTCTAATAATTCCTCCATCTGTTCACGTGGCAGGGGAGAAGTTAAACAATACTGCTTGTTTCCAACTATAAAAGAGAATTTTTCTGTATTCTTAGTGATAAACATCGTTGTTTCATTTCCTTAATTATTAGATTTACAAATGCGCCAATGTGTTATGAAGCTTGTCCTCTAAAAAATCTGCTGTTGATTATTATTGTCCCAGTTGTTGTCCCAGCTATTGCCCTGGTTATCTTGTCCCTCGTTATTCTCATTTGAAATTTGTTCCATGCGAGAAATAATGTTATTCATATCCCCAGAAAGTTCATTCATATGATTCTGGGTTTGTGTGTTTAGTTCATCTAATTGTCTTGCAAGGTCTTCACTCTTTTGTTTTTCATGGTCAAGATCTTCCTGGAGTTGGAGAAGTTGAAAATCTTTTTCGTCCATTTCATTTTTTTGTCTTTTTATAGTGTCATTTAGAGTCTCATTTGTTTGCTTTAACAAACGAAGTTTGCCCTCTAGTGTGTCAAGTAAATCGTTAAATCTCTGTAACTGCTCGTTCATAGTAAAACTCTCCTTTTATAAAATATTTATTTTAAATTCTGACGTAGCCGCCGAATTTTTTTTCAATCTTCTTTGATACTTGTTTTTGAGCAAGTTCTATCTGCTCACCTGTTAATGTTCCCTTATCGCTTGCAATCCAAACGCGGAAGGTTACAGATTTTTTGTTGTTCCCCACCTTGTCGCTTCTATATTCGTCAATAAAAGCGGCATCCTTTACCATCTCAACGCGTTCAATCTGTTTTTTGATATCTTCCCATTTTACATTTTCGTCAAACACAATGGACAGGTCAAAGTCTGAAGTGGGGTAGAGTGGTAAATGTTCAAAAGTGTTGGTGCGGGAAGCGAGGGGGGTAAGTTTTTCAACATCAAGTTCGCAAAGTACAACGAGGCTACGTTTTATACCACAAGCCTTGCTAACCTTAACGGACATGAGAGCGAATGAACCAATTACTTCTTTTCCTGCATTTATGTTCAGCCACATTGCTTCATCTGCCCAACTAGGTTTATTGATTTGCGCAAAGGCTAAACTTTCCATCTGCGTGGCTCTGTGCATTTGCTCAAGTACTCCCTTTGCCTCACGGAACAGCTGTCGTGCATTGCTTCCAACAAAAGCAAATGCAAGGTGACGAGCCATTTCTGGAAGTTTTTCAACTTCATCACTGACACTGGCAAAATTTCTGTTAAAAAATACAGGCGTTAATTCAAAAATTCTGAAATCTGTGTAATAGCGAAGATTCGATACAACAGAAGAAATCATACCAGGAATCAAACTTGAGCGAAGATGTGCTTCTTCTGGGGATGGTGGGGTAGAGAGGCGGAGCATATCTTCTTCTGGAATTTCTGCCATGCGAATAAATTCATCGTTTATCCATGGATATGTAAAAATTTCTTGTGCATTACAACGAAAAGCTAAATATTCACGGATACCTCTTTCCAAATTATACTTTGGTTGATTTATCGCATTTGTTATTTTAATGGTTGGTGCAACAAAATCAAAGTTTTCATAACCCATTAGACGGGCAACTTCTTCCAAAATATCATCAGGTAACGAAATATCGCCTGTGGAACGCCATGAAGGCGCGGTGATATGGAGTGTATTATTTTCCGCTTTTGTCTCAAAGCCAAGTAAATTTAATTTTTCTGTAACTTCATTTTTAGTTACGTTTCTGCCGAGCCTTTTGCAAAGAAAATCAAGGGTAACATCTACTGTCGAATTTGCCAAGGGCTTAGCATATACATCGTTGAAAGCGGTCATTTGTGCTTCGGGGAAATATGTTGCAAACATCTCGCAAGAAACTGTGAATGCTAAATCAACCCTCTGTGGATCAATTGATTTTTCATACCTAGTTGCGGCTTCTGTCCTTGTGTCGTAGCGTTTGGAAGTGCGGCGAATTGACAAAGCATTGAAATTTGCAATTTCTAAAATTATTTCATTGGTGTCTGTTAGGATTGAATCGTGTTTCCCTCCCATAACACCAGCAAGAGCTACAGGCTTTTCGTGGTCGGCAATGACCAAATCATCAACTGATAAGTCTAACTGTGAGCCATCGAGTAATTCAAGTTTTTCATTGTTATAAGCACTTCTAACGACAATGCCATCCTTTATGTGAGATTTGTCAAATGCATGGGTTGGCTGTCCTGTGGCAAACATAACGTAGTTTGTGAGATCAACTGTTAAGTTGATCGGGCGTTGACCAACTCTCCATAGCAAACTTTGAAGCTCAAATGGTGAAGTAACGGTCTTAACGCTACTCCAAACAACTCCCATGTAGCGTGGGCAGAGGTCAGAGTTTTGAATATCCACTGGCAAGCAAGGCAAATCTGTTGGATGTTTTGCCAAAGTTATTGGCTTTAGGTAAGATCCATATATTGCGGCAAGCTCCCTTGCCATGCCGTAATGTCCCCAAAGATCTGGTCTATTTGTCATAGACTTATTGTCTATATCTAAAATTATATCATTTAAATTTAGCACATCTGCAAGTTTGTCTCCTGGCTTGCAGTTGAATGCTGAGATGTCTAAAATTTCTGCGTGTTCTGCAGGAAAAAGCTCTGCGAGTCCAATTTCGTTGGAGGCACAAATCATGCCATAACTCATAACGCCACGGAGTTTTGCCGGTTTTATTTCCACAGGTTCACCTTCACCGTGCCATTTAACCATAGAACCCGGCACGGCCACGACCACCTTGTGACCAACCACAAGGTTAATACCACCACAGACAATAGAAAGTGGCTCGTCTTTACCGCAATTTACAGAGCAAATGCGAAGCTTGTCTGCGTTGGGGTGAGCATCAATAGACAATATTTCGCCAACAAAAAGTCCTTGTAACGAAGCACCAAGGTCATAAGCTTCCTCAACCTCAACAGTTGTCATGGTTAGGTCATAGGAAAGTTTTTCTGGTGTAAGGTTACTCGGCAAATCTACATATTTTTTTATCCAATTCAAAGAAAATTTCATTTTATTTCACCTGATACCTATTTGAATTGTTGCAAGAAACGTAGGTCTGCTGAGTGGAATAGACGGACATCGTCGACTCCGTAACGCATCATAACGAGTCTGTCAAGTCCGATGTTGATATAAAATCCGCTCCAGATGCTAGGGTCGAGCCCCGCTGCCTTCAGAACGTTCGGATGTGGTGTGCCGCCAGGCATAACCTCTATCCAACCGACGTGTTTGCAAACACGGCAGCCCTTTCCGCCACAAACTTGACATTCCATATCAATCTCAAATCCTGGCTCAACAAATGGGAAAAACCCGGTTCTCATACGAACTTTTATTTCTCTGCCAAAGACCTTTTCTAAGATTGTTTTAATTAGTATCATGCCGGAGGAAAAGGAAAAATCCTTGTCTACAATGAGTGCCTCATACTGGAAGAATGCTCTTTCGTGTCTTGCGTCTGTAGTTTCATTGCGATAAACCCTGCCTGGATAAACAAAACGGGCAGGAGCCCCATGTTCTTTAAGGTAACGAACGCTGCCACCCGTTAGGTGAGGTCTCATACAGAGTCTTTCGCTCCCGTTTCCAGTTTCGTGCCCTTCTATCCAGTAGGTGTCCATGCTCTCTCTTGCCGGGTGTTCTGGGGCAAAGTTTAAATTGTCAAAAGCATATTTTTCGCTGGTGATTTCCGGCTCAGAGTAAATTTCAAATCCTAGAGAACGAAAAGCATCATTTAAGTCATAGCACATTTGAGTGATTGGGTGTAACCCACCAACGAAGGGGAGGATACCTGGAACTGTTATGTCAACTTCCCCATCGTATGCTTTGGCTTTTGATACAAGTTCGTCACTTTTTTTATCGCAAATTTCTTGTAGAAATAACTTTATTTTGTTTGACGCCATTCCGATATCTTTTCTCATATCTGGTGAGAGACTGCCTAGGGTCTTTAATATTTCGGTTAGACGTCCTTTTTTGCCCAAAATGGTTGACCTGACGAGTTGCAAAGCCTCAGAGTTTTTGGCATTCTCAATGTTTTTAATTGCTTCTTCTTTTATCGTTTCGAGACGTGAAATTATCTCGTTGACTGTTGTATGTTCTGGCATAAAAATTTCCTCCGCAAAACAAATTCCAACCCCGCCAGTATATCACAAAACAAGAAAAATTTTCCTGTGATGTCATTTTTTACGTTTTTACGTACGATGTATGTATCTTATTTGTTTGTGATAATATTCCGTCTGGTACTCCACAAGAGAAAATACCCCAAGGTAGTATCCAACTCACCATGTTCTTACAGTTATCCTGGGGCTGTGTGTGCTTTCTGAAATGTATAGGCGGTGAATCTGTTTTATACATCCAAAAGTGAAGATGAGATAGATTTACAGCTAAAATGTCTATATTTTTATCTCCTAAATCTCACCTTCACTTATTAGGGAGTAGAATTTTAATTTATTTTATTGCATCAAGCACAATTTTCTTTGCTTCTTCGTTGATGAGCTCCAAATGATCCTGTCCCTTGAAGCTTTCTGCGTAAATTTTGTAAATATCCTCTGTGCCAGATGGACGTGCTGCAAACCAGCCATTTTCTGTAATGACCTTCAAGCCACCAATGGCAGCTCCATTGCCTGGTGCCTTTGTAAGGCAGCGAATAATCTTTTCTCCAGCAAGCGTTTCTGCTGTAACGTTCTCCGGAGAGAGCTTTTTGAGTTTATCTTTTTGATCTCTGTTTGCGGCTGCGTCTTTTCTGGAATAGTAGGATTTTCCATACTTTGCTTCAAGTTCTTTATAAATCTGTGATGGTGTCTGTTTGGTAACTGCAAGGATTTCACAAGCCAAGAGGCTCATAATTATACCGTCTTTATCTGTGCTCCATGCCTCACCATTTTTGCGAAGGTAACTTGCACCTGCACTCTCTTCACCACCGAATGCAAGGTCACCAGAAAGAAGCCCATCAACAAACCACTTAAATCCAACAGGAACTTCACAAACTTCTTTGCCAATTCCTGCTGCGACTCTATCAATCATGCTGGAAGAAACAAGTGTCTTACCAATTTTTGATGTCGGTTTCCAGCCTGGTCTATTCTGGAAAAGATACTGGTTCGCAACAGAAAGGAATGCGTTTGGATTCATAAGTCCGTCTGGTGTAACAATTCCATGGCGGTCATAGTCTGGGTCATTTCCGAAAGCTACGTCAAATTTGTCTTTCATTGCGACGAGCTTTGCCATTGCCCATGGGCTTGAGCAGTCCATACGAATCTTGCCATCATGGTCAAGTGGCATAAAGGAGAATGTTGGGTCAACTGCCTCGTTTACAACGGTAAGGTTAACACCCCAAATTTCCTTGATTGGCTGCCAGAAATAAATTCCAGAGCCACCAAGTGGATCAACTCCGACCTTAACTCCACTCTGTGCAATTGCCTCCATATTGAGGACATTGCCAAGATCTTTTACGTATGGAATTACATAATCATAGAAGTGAACATTTGAGCACTTAAGAGCCTGTTCAAATGGCATACGTTTGACACCTTTAAGACCATTTTTGAGCATTTCATTTGCATGGTCTTCAATTATCTTTGTTGTCTCTGCGGAAGCAGGACCGCCACTTGGTGGATTATACTTAAAGCCACCGTCTGTTGGTGGGTTGTGTGACGGAGTGATGACAACACCGTCTGCCACACTTGAATTTGCCTTGTTCCAGCACAAAATCGCGTGTGAAATTACTGGCGTTGGTGTATATGAGAAACCATCTTGCAAATAGAGCTCAACTCCGTTTGCTGCAAAGACCTCTGTTGCTGTGCGGAGTGCCGCTTCTGACAAAGCATGGGTATCCATTCCCATAAAAAGAGGTCCTGTTGTGCCTTGCTTTGCTCTGTAATCACAGATTGCCTGTGAAATTGCAAGAATGTGATCTTCGTTAAAACTATTGTTAAAAGACTTTCCTCTGTGTCCGGAAGTTCCAAATGAAACTGCTTGATTAATGTCGTTTGCATCTGGCTTTTGCGTATAGTAAGCAGAAATCAAACGAGGAATATTTACCAAATTACCCATAAGTGACACCTCCAAAGAATTTATGCTGATATTATACAGTAAAAAATATAAAATAAAAGAAAAAATTTAAGAATTTTGTTTTTAGCCATAAGCACCAAAGCCCTTGGCTTGGCTAACGCAAAGGACAAAAAAAGTGCGGCTTGGACATAAATCCAAGTCGCACTTCAACTCTTAACAGCTAAAAATGAGGGTCGCTCACTATATTATCCGAAGTATCCCTACATTGTTTACATACGGCGTATGTACTACTACCCGCATAAATAAAATAGTCTTGACTTCCGCATTTTTCGCAGTTCGGATTAATACGGTATGTATAACCAAACTCACATTTAGCAAATGCAGGAGCAACAAGGGCAACCAATGAAACAACCAAAACTAACGATGCTAAAAACTTTTTCATACGAATACACCTCCCTCAAAAAATTTATTTATATTTCAAGTGATTCCTTACGGTGCACCAAGTATATATATATATTATGTCAAGCCTTTTTTTTTGAATTTTTTACGATTTTTTTACGTAATCAACAACTTTTTTCTCTCTTCTGTTATTCGCATTGCAATGTGAATAAGCTTTTTGTTAGAAATGACGTAGCCATTTCGGCTTTATGTGCTTTATGGCTAATAAAAAAATTAAAAATTGCTTTAAGAAAAATTGATTTCTGTGCTTAAAGCCTGCTCAAATGTTCACAAAAGATATAAATTGTTGTATAATCCACACTCAGAAAATTTGCATGACAAATGATATTTTTATGTAGTATGAGGTAAGCTGATATGGAAAAGAAATTTAAGGTATTAGTTACAGAACACGTAGGAGAAGCAGGGCTTGACCTTTTAAGGCAAGCTCAGGACGTTGAACTTGACATCAAGATTGGACTTTCACTTCCAGAATTACTCGCAATATTACCGGAATATGACGGCATCTTGACAAGAAGCGGAACTACAATGGATGCAGAAAAGATAGATGCTGGTAAAAACCTAAAGGTAATAGGCAGAGCCGGCGTTGGTGTTGACAATATTGACCTTGCAGAAGCTTCACGCCGTGGAATTATCGTAATTAACGCTCCGTCTGGCAACACCTTTGCAGCAGCAGAGCTGACTATGGCAAATATGCTTTCCGTTATTCGCCACATCCCACAGGCTTTTGAAACAATCAAAAAAGGAATTTGGGAACGCGCAAAGTTCACCGGTATGCAACTCCTCAATAAGACAGTGCTTATTATCGGTCTTGGACGCATTGGTTCTGAAATTGCAAAAAGATGCCATGGCTTTGGCATGAAGGTAATCGCATACGACCCATACATTACCAATCAAAAGGCAGAATCACTTTCCGTTGATTTGTATGACGATCTTGAAAAAGCATTAGCACAAGCGGATATTGTTACAATCCACACACCTTTGACAGAAGAAACAAGCCAGATGATAAATGCAGAGCTCTTGTCTCACTTTAAAGACGGAGCATGCTTAATAAATTGTGCAAGAGGCGGAATCGTGGACGAGCTTGCAATCTGCGAAGCACTCAGAAGCAAAAAACTTTCCTGCTTTGCAACTGACGTCTATCCAAAAGAGCCGCTAAAGCTTGACCACCCATATTTAGCCGAAGATTTGGCTGATAGGATTGTTTTAACACCTCATATTGGAGCAAATACCTTTGAGGCACAGGACGAAGTTGCTCGCATTGCGGCACAAAATATGCTTGCAGTTTTGCGTGGTGAAGAGTATGAACACGCTGTCAACCTTCCATTCATTGAGCAGTCGCTTACTTCAACACAAAAGAAATATCTCTCAATTTCTCGCAAACTTGGTTTGCTTGTTGCACGCATGGCGCGACTTAATAATTCTTCAATCCACTCCTGTCATGTAACCTTAAGAGGAAGTCTCTTTAACACAGAATTAAAGCTTATGGCTGGTGTCTATCGTCCTTATACAGTAGCTGCCTTGAAGGGTGTGCTTGAAGCGAGCGGAAATGAAGGCGTTAGCTACATGATGGCACCGCTTATCGCAGCAGATAGGCATGTTGACATTGTAGAAACTACAGGCGATCCAAAGACATACAAGAATACAATTTCCGTTTCTGTTGACACACCAAAAGGTCCAGTTTGCGCGACTGCAACGATAACAGAAGAAGGTCGTCAACGTATTGTTCAAGTGAATGATTATTGGATTGATTTTGTTCCACAAGGGAAAATTTTACTCTTCCAAAATCACGATACACCAGGCGTAATTGGAAAAATTGGTAGTATCTTAGGAAACGCCAATGTCAACATTGCAAATTTTGCCTTGGGTAGAAAAGACGGTGGAACGGCACTCGGTGCAATATCTTTTGATGGTGACATAGAGCCGCAGACGCGAAAGAGACTACTGGAAGATACCGGACTTATTTGGGCAACAACTGTTAATTTTGACTAATTAAACAATGGCTGTTGGCGCTACTGAGTATTTTGATAGCCTAATTGATAAGGCGATAGAAATCGGTGCATCTGACATTCACCTTGAACCTCACCGTTTACGTTTTCGTGTATTAGGTACTCTTCTTGAATTTCCATATTTGACTGAGCACCATAGAAACATTATCAACATCATAAAAAACATGGCGCAACTTGATACATCCGAAAGTCGCCTACCTCAGGATGGAAAATTCCATGTGCATGCTACAGGAAGAAACATAGACATAAGAGTTTCCACCATTCCTCTAGGTGATGATGAGTTTTTCGCAAGAAATGAAAAGGCCGTACTCCGTCTGCTTGACCCCAAAGCGTTCTGTCTTGAGCTTGATAATTTAGGTTTTGATACAAAACAACTTGAAATTCTACGAAAAGCAATCACTTGCAAGAGCGGTATGGTAATATTGACCGGTCCTACGGGAAGCGGAAAAACTACAACCCTCTATTCCTTGTTACAAATTTTGAACAAACCAGACGTTAACATTGTTACAGTTGAAGACCCCGTTGAGTATAAAATTGATGGAGTCTCCCAAATACAAGTTAACGATAAAATTGGCTTAAGCTTTAATAACATTCTGCCATACATTTTGAGACAAGACCCCGACATAATTATGATTGGGGAAATTCGTGATAAAGAAACAGCTTTAGCAGCTACACAAGCAGCTCTCACTGGCCACCTTGTTTTAGCAACTTTACACACGACAAATGCGACCACCGCAATAGAACGATTGCAAAACATGGGTCTTCCCAGTTACTTGATTTCTGCTTCTGTATCTCTTATTGTTGCACAGAGATTAATTCGTTGTGACATAAAGGATGGATATTTTACAAAGAGAGTTGCAGTATGTGAAATTCTACAACTGGATAAAAATATAATAGACCTCATAAACTCTAACACGCCAGAAAGTGTCCTGCGAGAGCAGGCAATAACAAACGGTATGACAACGATGAAGCAAAACGCATTAAAACTTTTGCAGGAAAATAAAACAACAAAGGAAGAAATATCGTTTTTGTTAGACGATGCAGAGTGTTAACATGAAAAAAAATATAATAATTAGCATTTTATTAGTATTAGTATTATGCCTATGTAACGGAAAAGCATACTCAATGGTTTCCGTGCCAAAAATAGACGAGCTAACCTACCTCATAATTAAAAATCCAGACGCACAGACTATGGCTCTTGCCTCTGGTGCCGTAGATATGCTTGGCGACTTGACACGACCAAGCGACATTGAACTTTTGAGCAAACATAAAAATCTCAAGATGTCAGTCGCCCCAATGAGTCATGCTTTTTTTCTGCTTTTTAATAACAAAAAAACTCCGCTCAATGACAAAGCAATAAGACAGGCAATATCCATTGTAATTCCTCGATCGTCTATTGTTCGTCTTATTTTCTCTGGCTACTCAATGCCCTTGACTTCTTACCTTCCACCAACATCACCCTGGGCAGTGTCACAAACGGGCGAGGCTGCTTCTTCTGCAAAAGCTGAAGAGATAATGAAGAAAGCTGGTTACAGCAAAACATTACTTGGAAAATGGCAAGACAAAAATAAACGTACCTTGCTTAAGATCGAAATATTATCTCCAACGGCAAGTGTTGCACCAACAACGGAAGAAATTGCTAAAGATATAGCAGACACGTTAACTGCCTTTGGCTTTGATGCCTATGTAACACCAATAGACTTTTCAACTATGATTTCACGCCTTGACAGACGTGACTATACTGCCTCTGTTTTGGCTTGGAGCATGGGACGTAATCCTGACAGCCTCTACAATTTTTATCACTCCGAGTGTGACACAAAGGGTGGTTACAATATGACAAGTGTCTCAAGCAAAGAGCTTGACAATGTACTAAAAAAACTGCGAACCGCAAAGGATAAAGAGGAAGCCACTCTTTACTCAAAAAAAGCACAGGAAATTTTATGTGATTTGCGACCCATGGTGCCAATTTACAGCAGAATGTCTGTTTCCTGTGTGAGTGATAAATGGAAAAACATATTTTCTACAAAGAAAACTTCCGCAGTAAATTCTTACACCTACCTTTTTGCTGAACCAAAGGTGCATAAAAAGGGCGAAAAAAAAGTTTTGCGGACTATTTTGGCGGAAGAGCCAAGAAACTTGAATCCATTTGTTGCAAGTTCTGCCTATGATTGGGAAATATTGGGGCTTCTATATGAAAGCCTTATTTCTTCTGATCCGTACACAATGGAAGACATTCCATGGCTTGCTTCATCATGGAAGTTAACAACAGATAAAAAACAAAACACGACCACGATAACATTTGTGATAGATACTTCTGTCCGTTTTAGTGATGGCTCAAACCTGACAGCACAAGACGTTGCTAGTACATTTGAGTTTTTGAAAAAAAATAAAGTGCCACGTTTTTATGATTCCGTAAAGGACATAGCAAAAATCTCTGTAATTTCTAATAACAAAATTGCAATCATCTTGAACGGAATAAGCTATTGGTATCTTGATAAAGTTGGTGGAATGTTTGTCATGCCTAAAAAAATTATAGATTCTGTAAAGAATTGGCAAACATGGAAGCCAACCTTCTCACAACTCGTTGGCACCGGACCATTTGTGATAGGCAAATACAAGCCTGGTGAATTTATAACTATGAAGAAAAATCCACATTACACTCGCACAAAATTTCCAGTAAAAAAGGAGGACCTTAGATGACGAAAGAATACATAGCAAAAAAAATACTTTCAGCTTTATTTGTCCTTCTTTGTGTAATTGTGCTTAATTTCTTTTTATTCAGGCTGATGCCTGGAGATGCAGTAAGCACTATAATTGATCCAAACTTTTCACAAGAAGCAAAGGAACACTTACGTCATCTATATGCTCTTGATAAAACTCTGCCAGAGCAATTTTTAGTTTATATAAAGAGTATGGTCACCTTTGACTTTGGTATGTCATTTTTGTCACAAAAACCTGTTTGGGAAGAAATTCATTCCCGACTCTTGAACACATTGTTTCTTTCTTGCTCTGTTATGATTTGTTCTGCCATTACTGGTATAATTCTTGGCATAAAGGCTGCATATTCAAGAGGTGGCAAAACAGAAAAATTTGTGCTTCGCAGTGCTGCTTTGACCAGTGCTTTTCCTTCATTTTTTGTAGAGCTACTATTTTTGATGTTCTTTGCTTATGGCTTAGGGTTTTTTCCACTCCGTGGTACGACCTCTATTCCAGAGCCAGTTGGTGCTTTCAATATTTGTATTGACTATATCTGGCACATGGCGTTACCTGTAATTTCGCTTTCGTTACTTTCCTTTGGCTCATGGGCACTCTATGTACGAAACTTGACAATAAAAACAACTCAGGAAGATTTTGTTTTTGCAGCAAGAGCAAGGGGGCTTTCTGAAAAAGCTATTTCGCATCATATCTTTCGCACAATACTGCCAACAATCATCACAATAATCCTAATGTCCCTACCTGGGCTTGTTTCTGGCGCTGTCATCACAGAGACCATCTTTTCTCTTAGAGGGCTAGGAACATTTTTGCTTGAATCTGTTACGGCACAAGATTATCCGTCTGCACAAGCTTCATTTTTCTTGCTTGCTCTGATTACAATAACAAGCAATATGCTAGCAGATATCTTTATTTGCGTTGCTGACCCACGAATAAAGGCAGAAAACTAGGTGCAACCATGAAAAAGAATCTTTTAATTTTTTCATTTTCACTTTTTCTATTTGTTGGGATTTTCGGCTCTTGGATTGCTCCCTATTCTCCACGAATGACCGTTGCTGCTCCTTTTGCTTCTCCTATTTGGTCTTCGTTCCTTTCAAAAAATGAAACTTATAATTTTGACAACGCGCTAACCTTTGAAACGGCAGATGGAGCTCCTGCAATTTTTTCTCTCTTTGGAACATTAGAGGTGGAGCAAAAGGACGGTGCAAAAATAGTTTTGACAAGAGAGCTTGAAGGCAAAACAGATAAATTTATTCTATTTGAAACAAAAGACAATAACGTTCATGGAATAGACTTGGATGCAAGGGATATCTCGTTCAAACAACAACTTTCTCTTGCTCCAACGGACACTGCTACAGAGTTTTTGTTTCAAAAGGGGGCAAAATACAAGATAGAAGTATTAGGTGGCAAGGCGCATTTAGAGATGCAATTGCTAGGCAAACGCTTTGGCTTCTTGGGAACAGACCACAAGGGGCGTGATATCTTCAGTATAATGCTCACAGGCGCAAAAACATCGCTCTTTATTGGTATTTCAGCTGCTCTGGTATCGTGTATTCTGGGAGTTATAATAGGTTGTATTGCCGGCTTTTTCGGTGGAATTTTGGACACCTTACTAATGAGACTCTGTGACATTCTTATGTCAATCCCTACCTTGCCAATTCTTTTAATTCTCGCTGCTTTTTGGGGCAAAGGAATTTTGCAAATAGTTTTTATTATGTCCATTTTTGCATGGATGGGAACGGCGAGGACAATCCGTGCCTATGTCAAGAGCCTGCGTGAATCCGCATGGGTTCAAAGTTTACAGGCAATGGGGGCAAGCAATAAATACATAATCAGTCGTCACATAATTCGAGAAACTTACCCTATAATTTTAGCAAACATAGTAATTGGTGTCCCATCTGCAATTATGGGGGAGGCTGGACTATCATTTCTTGGTATGTCTGATCCTCGCATAATTTCTTGGGGGCGAGTGTTACATGACGCTCATTCATTTGGAGCTTTTACTCATCTTGCTTGGTGGATACTTTTGCCACCTGGACTTGCAATTTGCCTTTTGTCTTTAACCTTTATCACTGCCGGAAGATTTATGGAAGAAAAACTTGACCATAGATTGCAGGACAAGTTTTAGTGCTTGGGGAAAAGGTAGCAACATGATTGAAATTAAAAACTTAACTATTTCCTACAAAAATAACAATGGTACATTTGACACTCCTGCGGTTCAAGATGTTTCTTTCACCATACAGGACAACGAAACGTCTTGCCTTATAGGTGAATCCGGAAGCGGAAAAAGCACAATAATGTCTGCCATCTTGGGACTTTTGCCACTGGGCACAAAGATTGAAGGGCAAATCCTGCTTGACGGTGTAAACCTCTTGACCTACGATGAAGAAAAATTTCTCTCCATTCGTGGCAAAAAAATTTCTCTTATTCCGCAGGCTTCTTTGAATTCTTTTACGCCAGTTTTCACACTCGGAAAAATTTTGGAAGAGCTTGTTACCTTGCACAGCAAAGAGAAATTGACAAAAGAAGAAATTAAAAACACAATCTGTGCAACGCTTGCTGACTGCGGTTTATCTAGCGAATTTTTGCCGAAATACCCACACGAGATGTCCGGTGGAGAAAGACAGCGTGCTGCAATCGCAGCCGCCCTTGTAACAGGGTGTCGTGTGCTTTTGGCAGACGAGCCAACAACGGCGCTTGATGTTGTGACACAGGACAAAATTTTGCAACTCCTAAAGCGTTTGCAAAAGGAAAAGAATTTAACCATTCTTCTTGTTACACATGACCTCGCTGTTGCTTCAAGCCTTGCCACAAACTTTTTTGTCATGGAACACGGACACCTGATAGAAACAACAACACGAGATAAAATTTTTGTTGCACCACAGGCAAAACACACAAAAGAACTTGTTGAAGCAGCAAATTTTTATAGAAAGAATTTTGTGCAAAATGAAAACACAGAGAAAAATCAAGAAACTGAAAGCAAATGGGATAAATTGACAAAATGGATAAAATTGATAAAAAAATCTTTGAATGTGAAAATCTAACCTTAATATATAAATCAGCCAAGGCAAAAGCAAAGCTTGCCTTGGACAATTTGTCCTTTTCTCTTGAAGCAGGGCAGACTTTGTCCGTCGTTGGTGAATCTGGAAGCGGAAAATCGACTCTCCTAAAGTGTTCCACGGGGCTTTTGCCTGCAACAAAGGGAAAAGTCTGTGTTTTTGGCAAAGAGCTAAACACAAAGAACAAAAAACTTTTGCAAGAAATGCGTTTCAAATTCTCACTTGTCTTGCAGGATACCTATGGAGCTTTGCCACCGGCAAGCAATGTGTTGGATGCTGTTACAGAACCACTCTTTATTCAAAATGGCGTTGTAAAAGACTCGGACAATGAGCGCGCCTTGACACTCTTGGATTCGCTCAAACTTGCTGACGAAAGATTACTAAAATCAGAGTCCTACGACCTCTCTGGCGGTCAAAGGCAACGTGTGCAAATAGCACGTGCCCTCGTAACAAACCCGATGTTACTATTTGCAGACGAACCCACTTCAATGCAGGACGCAAGCACAAAAAAAGACATAATCAATTTGTTAAATTCATACAAAGAACGTGGAATGGCGATGATATTCGTTACACATGATATTTTGCTTGCTTCTTCAATTGGCGAAAAAATGCTGGTGTTGAAAAACGGCGTTTGTGTTGAACAGGGCAATTCCCACGAAATTCTCACATCTCCAAGCCACGAATATACAAAAGCACTTCTTGCAGCACTTCCAAAAATTTAATATCACAGGACAAAGCTATGAAAAAACTTTTGCAAATGGACAAAAACATAAACAAAAATTCAAGAGGCAACCTCTTAATAATTGCAGGGAGTGATATGTATCCCGGAGCAGCAACCCTCTCGGCTCTTGGTGCTTTAAGAGCTGGGGCAGGGCTTGTCTTTGTGGCTACAACGCACTTTGCCGCTTCCTCTCTAAATGTTGCTTTGTCCGAAGCAATTCCGCTTGTTTGTGAAGCAAAAAACGGGGCAATTTCTTTTGCTTCTCTCACACAAAAGATAGAGCCCATCATGCCAAAGATAGACGCTATTGTTCTTGGTCCAGGACTTTCACGCACAGCAGAGGCACAAAAGATTTTGCAGTTTGTTGCAACACAATTTCCACACTTGCCAAAGGTTTTTGATGCAGACGCCTTGTATTACTTAACACGCTTCACACCAAGTGAAGAAGACGGGAAAAACATTATCATCACTCCACATCTAGGCGAGGCAAGCAGGATTTTGGGCAAGGACGTTACATTAACTAAATTGACCGCCGCAAATTTGATAAAGGCGACAAATTGCCACGCACTTTTGAAGGGACATGGATCACTTCTTGCGATAAAAGACGGGCAAAAAATTCTGACAACAAAAATTTCTTCCGGAAGTCCTTCCCTTGCCGTTGCAGGAAGTGGCGATGTTTTGGCTGGTGCCATCGGTGCTCTCTTGGCTCGTGCAAAGAAAAGAAATTTGTCAAACCTAGACACCTTTCACCACGCTGTTTATTTGGCAGCAAATGCACATGCACAGGCAGGAATTTCTTTGGAAGAAAAATTTGGTGTAAATGGTAATCTAGCCAGTGAAATTGCAAACGAGCTACCGAGGTTTTTGAATGTTTAGCGTAACTACATACGCACCAGAACAGACTACTGATATTGCTAGGTGCTTTGGCAGGCACATAGAGAATTCAACGCTTGTCCTTTTTTATGGTGACCTTGGAGCTGGCAAAACGCTTTTTACACAGGGAATTGGTTATAGCCTTGGCATAAAACGCATGAAAAGCCCTAGTTTCATCATTGCAAGTGAGTATGAAGACACAATTCCTCCATTACTGCATATTGATTTATATAGAATATCGACAGCAAGGGAAATTGACTCATTAGAGATTGATAACTATTTACAAGATGGCTTTGCTGTTTGCATTGAATGGAGCGAAAATTGGAAGGAATTGCCAAGCGAGTACATAAAAATTGAAATAAAAAAAATAAGCGAAAAAGATGAATCAAGTAGACTGATCACCTTTTCAGCTTTTGGTGAAAAACACGAACAAATTTTATCAAGAGTAAAAGAAGAACTTGCCAATGATTACACTATCAATTAACACATCGACAAAAATAACACACCTTGCTTTGCACAATGAAAAAGAAATTCTTTCTTCATTCTGTGCTGATCTTGGACGAGAACAGTCCAATCTTTTGCAAGAAAAAATTTCCGCACTACTAGCAGAAGCCAATCTTTCGAAGGAAGACATAGAACTCATTGCTGTAACAAATGGACCAGGGTTTTACACTGGAATCAGGTGTGGCCTAACCTTTGCTTTGGGACTTGCCTATGCCCTAAAGCTTCCTGTTGTTCCGCTTTCTTCCTTGGATTTGTTGCAGGAAGCTGCCTTGATGCAAGAAAAATTTTCTGATAAGAGATTTATAATTCCTTATATTAAATCTAAAAGCAACTCTGTATTTGCGCAAATTTTTGATAGAACTGAAAATAAGTTAATTGAGAATCCTGCTTGTCACACTCTAGACTGCTTGTTAGATTTTGTAAAGCAAAATAAAAATACAATTTTTGTTTCTTACGACACAGCACTTTACGAGGACCTTGCTCAGCTCTCAATTTCATTAGAAAATGACATAACCAAGTGTTTTATAAATCTTTTGGCAAAACAAACTGCAAAGCCGCAATCACCGCTAGATGTCAAGGCTATCTATTACAGAGAGCCGGATATAGGATAAGGCTTCTTAGCCATTTTCCTTGCCTTCTCCTTTACCAGCTAGGCATACTGTTTTATTTAATCAAACCATACAACCAAAACAAGAAAAATATTTTAACCTCTTACTGCACATGTTTTTTCTTAAATTTTCTTAATATTTTTAACCAATTTATCCTTGATATTACTGCATCGTGTATTTTTACTATGTAGAAAAAAGTCTGCGTACGAAAACTTACTTTTAGAAAAAAATATTAACGCGAAAATTTGGAAGCACATAAAACAATACAATCCCCATTGCGTAGCCGATAAAGAGAAATGGCGCAAAGGGGATTTTTGTTTTTCTTGTGATTTTTTTTGCCACTAGGAGTGCCACTGCTACAATTGCACCAAACAAAAAGGAAAGATAAAGGCACAATGTGCATTCTGCTACGCCAAAACAACCACACCCAAGACATGACGCTACAAAAACGTCTCCCGCTCCGCTTTTGCCCCGTGAGGCAAGAAATATTAAAAGCATTACTCCTAGAGACATGAGCATTGAGTAAAGTCCTTGTAAAAAGAAATCTAGCCCAAAGCATAGGCGAAGCAACAATAGGCACGGAACAAAGGTATATGTAACTAGGTCAAAGGTTATGCCGGTCAGATAATCTGTGCAAGCGTGAAAAAATAGCACACAAAAGGTAAGGCACACGACGAAAAGCTCAGGAGAAATGCCGAATAACCTATAAAAAATTATAAAAAATGCGAAGAAGAGAAATAAAAAAATGCTCAAGGCTAAGGTGTGAAAACATTGGGGCTGGATTTTTGCCATGCTCTTGTCACAATGAAGTTTTGTTAAACTCTTGGCATAGCGCAGTATAAAATAGCCAAGGCAAGAACCGAGACAGCCAATCAGAAATATGCTGCCTATTGCTAATAACTGTTCCATAATAATCCTCACTTTAATTTAATTTTTAGATAATGTTTAACATAATTTTAAGTGATATAATTTTAAGCCAAAAAGTCGTATTGACAAAACACTTTTATATGCTAGAATAACTGCGATGTTCTTAGCAACCTAAGACATAAGACCTTAGAGAAATGTTGAAATAATTTCTTGAATGGCTCATCGGACAGGGCTGGTCGCCGCCGCGGGTGACGGTTTCGCGTCACATATTCAACGAGCAATTTTTTGCTCATTGAGCATTGTTTGCTCATTTTACGGGTGCCCATTTGGGTAAAAGTTGGTTACTTTATAACCTTGTGTGCTTTCGCACGCCACTTGTAATGTTGGATAAGCCGAAGCGTTATGTCCGCTTTTGTTGCTTTATGCAAAATGCAAAAAAAAATTTTTGTAAATTTAAATTACAGGTAGGCTGTGTTTGTGCACTAGCCTACCTTTTTCTTTTAATGGAGAATAGATATGAATTTAGAAAGACAAAAACACGCACCAGTTTATGAAGCATTAGAGCGATTCCGCAAATTGCGCGTCGTTCCTTTTGATGTGCCTGGTCACAAACATGGCAGGGGAAATCCAGAGTTAGTCCAATTTCTAGGACAGCGTTGTGTTGAAATAGACGTAAATTCCATGAAACCTTTAGATAATTTGTGTCATCCACTTTCTGTCATAAAGGAAGCAGAGGAATTGGCAGCTGATGCTTTTTGTGCTGCAAGTGCTTTCTTTATGGTGGGCGGAACAACAAGTGCTGTTCAAGCGATGGTGTTGGCATCTTGCAAAGCAGGAGACAAAATTATTTTGCCACGCAATGTTCATAAAAGCGTGATAAATGCTCTTGTGTTATGTGGTGCTGTACCAATATATATTGACCCAAATGTTGATAAAAAACTTGGCATTCCGCTTGGCATTACAGTAGAAGAGACAAAAAGGGCAATAGAAGAAAATCCAGATGCAGTAGCAATCTTGATAAACAATCCAACATACTATGGAATATGTTCAAACATAAAAGAAATAGTAGCTTTAGCTCATAGGAGTGGGATGTTGGCACTCGTAGACGAAGCACACGGAACGCACCTATACTTTGGAAACGATTTGCCGCAAAATGCAATGAGCGTTGGAGCAGATATGTCTGCTGTTTCCATGCATAAATCCGGTGGCAGTCTTACTCAAAGTTCGCTTCTTTTGCTTGGAGAAAAAATAAATGCACGTCACGTTGCGCAAATAATTAACCTTACGCAGACCACTAGTGCATCGTATCTTTTAATTTCAAGTCTTGACATCTCACGAAGAAATCTTGCTTTGCGTGGTCAGGAGTCTTTTGACAAGGTGAGCAAGATGGCAGAATATGCCAGACAGGAAATAAATTGCATTGGCGGTTATTATGCTTATGGCAGAGAGTTGTGTAACGGCGGAAGCATTTTTGATTTCGACGTGACAAAACTCTCCGTCCTTACAACGAATATTGGGCTTGCTGGAATAGAAGTTTATGATTTACTTCGCGATGAGTATGATATCCAAATTGAATTTGGTGACATAAGCAATATTTTGGCGTATATTTCAATAGGCGATAGGATTCAAGATATTGAGCGTCTTGTAGGTGCCTTGGCAGATATTGCACGTCTTTATATCAAGCCCAAGAGAGATCTATTCACTGCTGAATACATTTCTCCAACGGTTAAAATGACTCCGCAAGAAGCATTTTATGCCCCCAAAGAAACAGTAACGCTTGAAAGTTCCGTTGGCAAAATTTGTGGTGAATTTGTAATGTGTTATCCACCAGGAATTCCAATCCTGGCACCTGGCGAAGTTATTACAAGGGATATTTTCGAATATATTTTGTATGCAAAGGAAAAAGGTTGTTCTTTGCAAGGGCCTGAAAGCCTTGACGTTTCAACATTAAACGTGATTAAATAAGTGGGAGAAATTGGAGTAAAAAATGGATTTTTGGTTTAGTGAAATGCACACCGGAAATGTAAAAATTTCCGTTAGAGTAGATAAACAATTAGCATCTGTTCAGAGCGAATATCAGAGAATAGATGTTTTTGAATCACCACAGTTTGGCAGATTTTTAACGTCGAATGGAAGCATTATTTTCTCTGAAGCTGATGAATTTACCTACGATGAAATGATTGTTCATGTTCCTATGGCTGTCCATCCAAATGTTAAAAGCGTTTTGGTAATTGGTGGTGGCGATGGTGGTGTTGCAAGAGAATTAGAGTATTACGATGAAATTGAAAAAATTGACATCGTTGAACAGGACAAAAAATTTGTTGAAATTTGTAACACATATTTTCCTGATAGTGTTCGTTGGCTCTCAGATCCACGAGCGCATGTCTTTTACGAAGATGGGCTTCGTTTTTTGCGTGGAAAAACAGGCGAATATGACCTCATCATTAACGATTGTACCGATCCTCTCGGACACGCTGCAGGAATGTTTACAAAAGAATTTTATGGGAACTGTTTTAAGGCACTAAAAAAAGATGGGATAATGGTTTATCAGCACGGAAGCCCATTTTACGACGAAGATGAGGAAACCTGCCGAGCAATGCACAGGAAAGCTTTTAAAAGTTTTCCAATAAGCAGAGTTTATCAGGCACATATTCCGACCTGTCCTGCTGGCTATTGGCTCTTTGGTTTTGCTTCAAAAATTTATCATCCTTTAAACGATTTTAATCCTGAGAGATGGTTGGAAAGAAACATTAAAACTTGGTATTACACGACGCATCTACATAAAGGCGCATTCATGTTGCCAAAATATGTTGAAGATTTGCTTACTGAGGAGGAAAAATAATGTCTAGACTATTAGTTATTGGTTGTGGTGGAGTTGCACAGGTTGCAATTCAAAAATGCTGTCAAAATGATGAAGTTTTCACAGAACTTTGCATTGCAAGTAGAACCAAGTCAAAATGTGATGCGTTAAAAGAAAAAATCGAGCAAGATGGCTATTCTAAAACAAAACTTTCTACTGCACAGGTGAATGCAGACAACGTGCAGGAGCTTGTCGCACTAATAAAAAGCTACAAGCCAGATTGTGTTTTGAATGTTGCCCTGCCTTACCAAGATTTGACCATAATGGATGCGTGTCTTGAATGTGGCGTGCATTACATTGACACTGCAAACTACGAACCTGAGGACACCAACGACCCCGAATGGAGAAAAATATATGACGAGCGTTGCAAAAAATTAGGTTTTTCTGCCTACTTTGATTATTCATGGCAATGGGCTTACGACGAACGCTTCAAAAAAGCAAATTTAACTGCACTATTGGGGACAGGTTTTGACCCAGGTGTAACAAGTGTATTTGTGGCTTATGCAAAGAAGCACTATTTTGACACAATTGATGAGGTTGATATTCTAGATTGTAATGGTGGCGACCACGGTTACCCCTTTGCAACAAATTTTAACCCTGAAATAAACCTGCGTGAAGTGTCTGCTCCTGGTAGCTACTGGGAAGATGGGCACTGGGTGGAAATTCCCGCAATGAGCATTAAACGTGAGTATGATTTCCCCTGCGTGGGTAAGAAGGATATGTATCTTTTGCACCACGAGGAAATTGAAGCACTTGGAAGAAATTTCCCAGAAATTAAACGCATTCGTTTCTTTATGACATTTGGACAGAGCTACTTAACGCATATGAAGTGTCTTGAAAATGTGGGAATGCTTGGAACTGAGCCCGTTATGCATAATGGCGTTCCTATTGTGCCTATTCAGTTTTTGAAGACACTGTTGCCAGACCCTGCTACACTTGGTCCTCGCACGGTTGGCAAAACAAATATTGGTTGTATCTTCCGTGGAAAGAAAGATGGAAAAGAACGCACAATATATATTTACAACGTGTGTGACCATCAGGAATGTTATAAGGAGCTAGGAAGCCAGGCAATAAGCTATACTACTGGTGTTCCGGCAATGATTGGTACTGCTTTGGTCGCGAGTGGCGTATGGAATGGGCGCGGTGCAAAAACAACCGATGAATTTGATCCAGATCCATACATGGATATGTTAAACAAATTTGGTTTGCCGTGGGTTGTTGTGGAAAATCCAGTCCTAGTTGACTAAAAACTTTGCCTTAATGAAAGATATATTCAAATTACTAAAAGATATAAAAACCCCTGCTTATGTAATAGACGAGGCAAGACTGCGTTCAAATTGTGAAATTTTAGCCGATGTTGAAAGGCGAAGTGGAGCAAAGATACTCCTTGCGCAAAAGGCTTTTTCTGCCTTTGCTACCTACCCGTTAATTTCCAAATATATCAGCGGTGCAACGTCTAGTGGGCTTTTTGAAGCTAGGTTAGCACATGAGGAAATGAAAGGTCAAAATCACGTTTTTTCACCTGCCTACTCAGATGAAGAAATGACGGAACTATGCCAGATATGCGACCATATAATTTTCAATTCACTTTCGCAGCTTGAACATCATAGAGCAAAATGGAGCTTGTCAAATGCAAGTGTCGGACTTAGATTAAACCCTGAGCATAGCACTCAAGAAGGGCATGAAATGTATGACCCCTGCGCCCCAACTTCACGACTTGGAATCAAACAGCACAACATGACGGTACATTTACCAAAAGGAGTTGAGGGGCTTCACATTCACACACTTTGTGAACAGATGGTTGAGCCTTTAATTGAAACTGTTGAAGTACTAGAAAAAAAGTTTGCAACACTTTTGCATGAAGCAAAATGGCTTAATCTTGGTGGAGGACACCACATTACAAAAGATGGTTACAACATAGAAAAATTGGTTGCTCTCATTGTTCGTTTGAGACAAACTTACAATTTAGAAATTTATCTTGAGCCGGGCGAAGCTGTTGCGCTAGATGCGGGCTATCTTGCAACAAAAGTTATGGACATTGTAGATAACGAAATTCCAATTTTAATCTTGGATACCAGTGCAACTTGCCACATGCCAGACGTGTTGGAAATGCCATACAGGCCGCCTCTTTTTAACTGTGGTGAAGTAGGTGAAAAACCTTTCAACTATTGTCTTGCTTCTCGTACATGTTTGGCCGGAGACGTAATAGGAACATATAGCTTTGACCAAAAACCTGAGGTTGGTGATATGTTGATTTTTGGAGATATGGCAATTTATTCCATGGTAAAAAATAATACGTTTAATGGTATGCCTCTTCCCGATATTGTATTATTAAAAGAAAATAACACCTGCGAAATTGTAAAAAGTTTCGGTTATAAAGATTTCAAGGAGCGATTATCCTAATGCTTGCAACAATTCCAAAGCAAGATAATTTTTATATGCCTGCTGAATATGAGACACACGAAGCCACCTGCCTAATTTGGCCAACTAGGGCTGGTTCATGGGGCAAAAACCCTGTAAAATCTCAAATTGCCTTTACAAATGTTATTAAAGAAATTGCTAAGGGTGAAAAGGTTTATTTGATTTGTGACGAAAAACACCTTGAAGATGCAAAAAAGATGGTGGGGAATAGTGCTACCATAATAATTGCAGAAACTGACGATTCATGGGCGCGTGATGTTTGTCCAACTTTTTTGACAAATGGTCAAGCTGTTCGTGGTGTTAACTGGCAATTTAATGCGTGGGGTGGAGATTATGACGGGCTATACGCATCGTGGAAAAAAGATAATGCTTTAGCACCGTTTGTCTGTCACAAATTGGGGCTCGATTATTATGATGCCTCACATTTTATCCTTGAAGGCGGTTCCATACATAGTGATGGTGAAGGAACAATCGTTACTACGGAAGCTTGCCTTTTAAGTAAAGGCAGAAACTCCAAGCTAAGTAAGATAGAAATTGAAGAAAATCTTAAAAATTATCTCGGCGCTCAAAAAATTCTTTGGCTTCCTCGCGGAATTGCTGGGGACGAAACAAACGAACACGTGGATAATATTTGTGCCTTTATTGATTCTGCCTGTGTTGTTTTAGCAACAACAGACAATAAAAATGACATTCAATATGAGCCGTCACAAGAAACACTGGAATATTTAAAAAATGCTTGTGATGTACTAGGGCAAAAGATAAAAATTGTTCCCCTTCCAATCCCGGATTATCCAATTACACTAACAAAAGAGGATTGCGATGAGTATGTCTTTGAGGAGGGGGAAGACAAGCGAGAAATTGGCGAAAGACTTGCTGCAAGTTACGTCAATTTTTATTTTTGCAATAACTCTGTATTAGTTCCGCAATTTGGTGGTAAAAATGAACAAAGTGACAAAAGAGCTTTGCAGATTTTGTCTGATGCAATGCCACACAGAAAAATTATTGGAATAGATGCCATTGATATATTAAAAGGTGGTGGAAATATCCACTGTATTACGCAACAAATTCCTGGAATATAAAAAAATAAAAAAAGAGCAGGCGAGAAAAATTCTCGTCTGCTCTAAATTTTTTGCAAAACTATTTAAGTTCAGCCTTTGCTCCGGCTTCTTCAAATTTCTTCTGCATTGCTTCGGCTTCTTCCTTTGCAACGCCTTCTTTGATTGTCTTTGGAGCTCCATCAACAAGCTCCTTTGCTTCTTTCAAGCCAAGACCTGTGATTTCGCGAACAACCTTGATAACAGCAATTTTGTTTGCGCCAACTTCTGCCAAGACAACATTGAAGTCTGACTTTTCTTCAGCTGCTGCTGCGCCACCTGCTGCTGCACCTGCTGCTGGAGCAGCCATCATCATTGCTGGAGCTGCTGCTGAAACACCAAATTTCTCCTCCAAATCCTTCACGAGTTCTGACAACTCAAGAACGGACATTTCGCTAATTGCTTTGATAAGATCTTCACGTGACATTGTAAAATTCCTCCTAATTTTGTTTTTAATTTTTTAATTTTTTTACTGTCTAGTGAGTAGCATATTTCTATGCTGATTTTTTGTCTTTCAATGCTGACAAAGCATTGACTAAGCCGCGAGCTGGTCCAGAAAGGGCTGTAACAAGTCCACGCATAGGACCGGCGAGCAAGCCAACAACCTGTGCGAGCAGCTCTTCTCTTGATGGAAGATCTGCCAAGGCAAACACTTGCTTTTGATCAAGAGTTACATCCTTACCAAGGATACCCCCCTTAACAACAAATGCCGAATTTTCTTTTACCTTTGCAAAGTCACGAATTGCCTTCGCTACTTCTGCCACATGACCATAGGACAAAATATAACCGTTTGGACCGGTATCAATTCCATCGGCACGAATCATGCCAGCTTCATCCAAAGCTAAACGCATAAGCGTGTTTTTGCAAACTTTCATTTCACCACCTGCGTCGCGTATTGCCTTACGTAGCTCAGTAGTTTTTGCAACGGTTAAGCCGCGATACTCAGCAACATAAACTGCATCTGCTTTAGCAAGAGCTTCGACAAGAGCTGAAATGTTTTCACGTTTTGCCTCTGTTGGCATTTGGTTTCACCTCCTGAAAATAAAATTTTATTTGCTATGACCTCTCGTGTGGCATAAAAAAAAGACCCCGCACAAGAGGGTCAGGAAGTTACATAATAAAAATTAACTTCAAAAAAACTGACCTCGGTTGGAAATTAAGTAGAAATACTCCTACACCAACTGTCTTGAGCCATAACGCGAGGAATTATATCACAAAAAGCAAACTTGTCAAGCCTTAAGGTCAAAAGCTAACAAAAAAGGTGCTCCCAAAATTTAGGGAGCACCTACCAAAGAAAGGGTCAACCAAAATCTATATGTTACAGATTATAGGTTGCTTTGAACATAAAGCGTCTTTCTGGATTGAGGTATCCATCTTTACTGGTGAAATATTCCTTGTTAAATATATTAGTTACTGAAAATTGTAGTGTTAAATCCTTAATCTGTTTTGCAAGAGAAAAATCCATGGTGAAGATGCTGCCAGAATCATATATGTAATTACCTTCGCCAAAGGTTCTATCAGCATAAAACAAGCCATTTAGCGAAGCTGTCCAACCGTTTTTCTTGAAGCCTAAGATGACACTTGCTTTCCACCTTGGTTCACCTGACCTTACCCAATGAGAAGAAGCATATTTTTCTTCACCTTTTGTGAATGAAATTGCAGGGGTTAAGCTCCAATTTTTGTGCCAATTCCACTGATAACTTGCTTCAAAGCCCCATGCACGATATTTATCTACATTTCTATATTGTCCCTTCCATGAAGATGGATCTGTTGTTACGTAGTTGATTTTGTCATCTAGATTGATGTAGAAAATACCGGCACTCCACGGATTTTTGCTTTCTGCATTTTTAATGCCAATTTCGTAATCCCATCCCTTTTCAGCTTTTAAATCTGGGTTGATGGATAAGTATGCACTCTCACCGAACATCTGATATAAGGTTGGCATGGAAAAATGACGGGCAATTGTTAAGTAATATGTAGTTCCTTGCTCATTTGCAAAATTAAATGAAAAACGTGGCATCAGCTCTTTATAATTTGCCCCATCTGATATATTCCAGTATTCATAACGCAATCCGATATCAAATGCACATACACCAATAGGTAGCGATGTTTCAATGTAGGGAGCAACTTCAAACCGTGATTTGTCGTAGGGATAAGAAAAGCCAGTTCTATCTGTATAGGCTGCTTTGTCTTTCTTGTAATCTATTCCGTAGGAAAATGGAAGGATACCTATGTGTGTTTTCCTTGTCAAGGTGCCACCGTATGTTGTTGAGGACATGTCTGAGTTTTCCGAATTATCTCGTGCAGCCGTGATGCTTTCGAGCTTATTTATAAAAACTCTTCCTAAAAATTTTCCATCATCGTATTGCAATGTATAACGACCATAGGTGTTTTTCTGGTCATATTGCTGGAAGCCTAATTGAGAAGATTCCCAGTCTGATTTATTCTGCCCAGCAAAACCTACAAACTTCCAATTATTGTAACCAATGGAAAAATTATAGTCATTTGATGAATAGTGGTTTGCGTGGTCGTAAGTGCCGTCCTCGCTTTTTCTAATTCGTGTTTCTCCTTCTCTTGTATAACGGTAACCTAGGGTGACACGCCATGCGTCTTCTACCACACCTGCTCTTGTGGAAGTGGAGAAGTAGCCGTTGCTTCCAGCAAATAGTGATGTGGAAGCGTGGGGCTTGTCAAAACTTTTCTTTGTTATGATGTTTATTACGCCACCTGCGGCATCACTGCCATAAATTGCAGAAGAACTGCCCTTTAACACCTCAATTCGTTCAACTGTATCTAAATCTATCGTGCGTAAATCTAATGGACCGCCTAAATCGCTCCCCGTCCCATGATTTGGATCGCTTACTGCTATTCCGTCAATCAAATAAAGCATTTCACTTGTGAGCCCTCTTATGGTTAGTCCTTTTTTTTGAGCCATAGAAGCATCATTCACAGTGGTGCAGAGACCTGGAATATATTTCAATGCATCATGGATTGTTTTTGCCCCAGAATTTGCAATATCTTCTTTTGTCACGACATAGGTCTGTGCAGGGACTTCATCAAAGCTTTCTACTATGCGTGACCCTGTCACTTCAACAGTGTCAAGCTTTTTAATTTCTTCGTCCTTGGCAAAAGCATAGGTTGAAGCAAAAACAACCGTAAAAGATAAAATAAGTGCTGTAATTTTTTTGTGCATAATAGCACCTCCGTTAATTTTGTTTTTTCCGAAGTTGCAACGATAAAAAAATTGCGGTTTCCTAAAAACTTGGAAACCGCAACAAATAGTTTAGCAATTTTTACAAATTCTCTGCATAGAAAAGAAAATTACGCAAAGAAAAAATCTTAATAAAGAAAGTAAAAAGCCTCACAGTGTTCGCTCGCCACAGTTAGGAAAATAATTCACTGCGTAGGTTTTCCGACTCTCCTTCACCCTCACCAAACCTTCCCAGTTTTAACAACCAGTGGTATTTATGGTTCGTCCAGATTACGGCAGCGTGACTGTTTTGGATTTTCACCAAATTCCCTTCCGCAATTACTACCCGAATTTTAACATGAAATATTTATTTGTCAAATATATTGATAAGTAAAACTGTTCAGTAAATTTTCTCAAAATTTTTTGCGTTTTTAGCGTGTTTTTGCTATGATATTACTGTATTTTGAATTTTGGCTATGTTCACAAAAGTGAACATTTTTTTTAGCACAATTTTTGGAGGAAAATTTATGATTCTTTACGAAAAAACAAATTTACCAGAGACCTTGAAAAAATTACGGGTTAGCCAAAAAATATCGCAAGCTAAATTGGCAGAAAAGCTGAAGTGCTCTCGGCATGAAATTATTAACATAGAAAGAAGTAATCGTGCACCTAATTATAAAACGTTGTGCTGTTGGATTAGAGCCTGTGGGGGAGAGCTCATTTTGCGTGTGAAAACAAAGGGAGATACAGAAATTCCGATAGAAGATACAGAAGAGTAAAAAAGTAGAAAATTATGCAAAAATTATGCTAAAATTGCACGCGGGGTGATTTCATGGCGAATGTAAAGAACGTGAAGAAAACAAATGCAGTTAGAATACTAGAGAACCTAAAAATTCCTTTTGAACTTATGGAATATGAAATTGACCCAGTGCTTTTATCGGCGGAAGATGCAAGTGCAAAAACGGGGATCCCGATGGAGCAAACCTTCAAGACAATCTGTTGCAGAGGAGATAAAACAGGTGTTTTCTTTGCAGTTGCCCCAGCAGGAACAACCTTGAATGTAAAAGCTCTTGCTGCAATTTCCGGCAACAAGTCTGCCTCTCCCGTGCATTTGAAAGAAGTTACTGCTCTTACGGGTTACATTCGAGGTGGATGTAGCCCAATAGGTGCAAAGAAAAATTATCCCGTAGTGATAGACGAAACTGCAATTTTGTTTGATTACATTACGGTAAACGCTGGAGCACGAGGGCTGTTATTCAAGATGAAGCCAGATGACCTTATAAAAGCAACAAACGCAAAATTAGGGAGTATAACATTATGATTATTGGGCATTTTGATGGTGCATCACGTTCAAATCCTGGTGAAGCAGGAGCAGGTGCATACATTGAAGAGGACGGGCAAATCCTTTGGCAAGAGGCACGTTACCTCGGGCAAAAGACAAATAACGAAGCGGAATACACGGCGCTCATTATGCTACTTACCGCTGCAAAAAATTTGAAGATAGAAAATTTGATAGTGCAAGGAGACAGCAGGCTTGTAATCTGCCAAGTGAAAAGAGAATGGAAAATAAATCTTCCACACTTGAGAGCTCTTGCCATGCAGGTGTGGCAACTTACAGAAGGAATGAATGTGACATTTGAGTGGGTGAAGCGAGAAAAAAATAAATATGCTGATATGCTAAGCAACAAGGCATTGGACGAAAAGGAGAAGTAGAAATGGTTACAAGAGAACAGGCACTTGAACTTTTGAAGAAGTATAACAAGGACGATTTTCATCTTCGTCACGCTTTTACTGTGGAAGCAGTAATGAGATGGTTTGCGCAAAATCTTGGACAGGACAATGTTGATTTTTGGGCAACAGTTGGTTTACTGCATGATATTGATTTTGAAATGTATCCGACGGAGCACTGTAAAAAAGCTCCAAGTCTCTTGGCAGAGATAGACGCGCCAGAAGAAATGGTGCATGCAATTTGCAGTCACGGCTATGGACTTTGCTGTGACATAAAGCCAGAGCACATAATGGAGCGTGTGCTTTTTGCAAGTGACGAATTAACAGGGCTAATTTGGGCAGCAGCACTCATGAGACCATCAAAGAGCACAAAGGATATGGAATTAAAGAGCTTAAAAAAGAAATTCAAGGACAAAAAATTTGCTGCTGGTTGTGACAGAGAAGTGATAAAGCAGGGTGCAGAACTTTTGGGCTGGGAACTTGACGAGCTTTTGTCAAAGACGCTTTTAGCAATGCAGGAAACGGAGGGGACTTTCTAGCTTGAAGATTTTAGTCGCGTCAAGCGGTGGTGTGGATAGCTCTGTCGCTTGCCTGCTTTGCCAATCTGTAACGCAGGATGTGGCAGCTGCCACGATGAAACTTTTTGACGGAGATGAAAAAGACGAGCAAAATTTAACCCGTGCAAAAAAAGTTTGTGACAGGCTTTCTATTCCTTATCTTGTCTTTGATTTTTCCGAAGAATTTAGCAAAACAGTTATAGAGAATTTCAAGGCAGAATATTTGGCAGGCAGAACTCCAAATCCCTGTGTTGTTTGCAACAAAAAAATAAAATTTGGTGCATTTTTGCAAACTGCAAAAGAAAATGGATTTGACACAATCGCTACAGGCCATTATGCAAGGGTGGAAAAACACGGACAAAAATATTTTGTGCGGAAGGCACGAGACGAAGCAAAGGATCAAAGTTATGTCTTGTATAACCTGACGCAGGAGATTTTGTCACACCTTTTGTTGCCACTTGGCGAATTAACAAAAAACGAAGTTAAATACATAGCACGAGAGAAAAATTTTGAAACAGCAAATGCAAAGGAAAGTCAAGACATTTGCTTTGTCCCGCACGGCAATTACATTCAAGTATTAGAAAAATTGTGTGACAAGCTTCCCCCTGAGGGTAGTGTTGTGTCAAGTGACGGACAGCTCCTTGGTCGTCATAATGGTCTGCATTGTTACACCCTGGGGCAAAGAAAGGGGCTTGGAATTGCAAGCACAGCTCCATTGTATGTTGTGGGCAAAAATCTTGAGGATAACACAGTTATTTTAGGGCAAGAAAGCGAGCTCTATTCAAAAAAAATGGTGGTGCGTAATGTTAATTTTATAGACGGACTTTCCTTGACTGCTCCCTTGAGGTGCAGAGTAAAAACTCGTTACAAACAAAAAGAATCGTCAGCAACGCTTTTTCCTCTTGATGGCAATTCTCTTGTTGTTGAATTTGATGAGCCTGTTAGGGCAATTACAAGCGGACAATCCGCTGTGTTTTATGCCGATGATTATTTGCTCGGTGGCGGTGTAATTGTTTGATTTTTCTTTTGCCATAAGCACCAAGCCGTAGGCTTGCCTAACATAAGTAAAACGACAGCGTCGTTTCTTACATAAAAATTACAAGGCATTGCAAAAAAATATTTGCAATGCCTTGTTTGTCTTTTATAGTTAGCGTTTTTTTAGAAATTCAATAAATGCTAAGAGAGTTTCAAAAGCCGTTACAGCAGTTTGCAAGCGAACGTTTTCTCTTGTCCCCTCAAATATTTTCTTAAAGGTTTTTGTTATTCCGCTCTTTGTTGCAATTCCAAAATAAACAGTGCCAAGCGGATTTTCCTCTGTGCCTCCGTCCGGTCCTGCAAAGCCCGTTACAGAAATTGCTATGTCACTCGGAATTACGCCAAGCACACCGCTTGCCATTTGAGAAGCACAATCAGCACTCACTGCTCCAACCTCATCAAGCGTTTTTTGGCAAACACGCAAGACACTAGCCTTTACTTCGTCCGAATAAGAAACAACACTGCCATAAAACACAGCAGAAGAACCGGCAATATCTGTTACGCTCTTCGCCAAAAGTCCCCCTGTGCAAGACTCGGCAAAGGTAAAGTGAAGCCCATTTTCTTTTGCCTTTGTTACAACCTGCACGGAAAGTTCATGCAACATTGCCATCAAATCAATATTGCTTCTAATTTCTGCCATTTTGCTTAACAATCTTTACAATGCGAGAAGTGCCAAGACGTTCTGCACCTAGATTTAAGAAATCTTCTGCATCTTTCAAGCTTCCTATTCCACCGGCGGCTTTAATTTTTTTACCATTTGTGACATGCTTTGCAAAGAGTGCTATATCCTCTTTGGTAGCTCCACCAGTGCTGAAGCCAGTTGAAGTCTTGATAAAATCTGCCTCTGATTTGCTCACAATCTCACACATTTTTATTTTCTCTTCTTCTGTTAAAAGGCAAGTTTCTATTATTACCTTCAAAATTTTTCCAAGACAATTTTGCTTTATTTCGTTAATTTCTTCCAAAATCTCGTCATAATTTTTGTCTTTTAGATCGCCGATGTTGATAACCATGTCAATTTCATCTGCACCGTTTTGAACCGCCTGACGAGCCTCAAAACATTTTACTTCTTTTGTGGCATAGCCATTTGGAAAACCGATGACAGTGCAAATTGCGACACGCCCTGCCGCATATTCGCTAGCACGCTTCACATAAGTTGGTGGAATGCATACAGAAGCAGTTTTATATGCTATACCATCGTCAATAATTGACCTAATTTCGCTCCAGGTTGCCCCCTGTGACAAAAGCGTATGATCACAATGATTTAATATGTAGTTAATATCCATTTTAATCGTCCTTTTTCATAAATAAAATAGCAATAACTGTAGTAATGCATAGACAAAATGGATAAACGACACACGGAATGACATCAAAGGGAGAAACTTCTGCCTTTAATTGTGATGCTATGCCAAGTGCAACAAGCATTTGTGCCCCGTAGGGCAAGAGCCCTTGCACAACACAGCTGAATATATCAAGCACAGATGCAACTTTCTTGGGGGCAATTTGATATATTTTGGCAAGCTCTTTTGCTATTGGATTTGCAATAATTATTGCCACAGTATTATTCGCTGTCGCCACATCTAACGCAGAAACTAAAATACCTATACCAAGAAGCCCAGCGCGTTTTGTTTTGCAAAGCCATTTTATTTTTATGATAAGTGCTTCAAAACCTCCGCTATCTGCTATCAAGGCACATATTGCAGAAACGAGAATTGCCACCATGGACGTCTCAAACATTCCACTGGCACCACTGCCCATTTTTGTAAAGATTCTCAAAAAATCAATATGACCGGAAGCAATTGATATTACCATTCCAGAAATAATTCCTACCAGTAAATCTATAAAGACATTCAGCCCTAGCACTCCCCCTACAAGAACCAGAAAATATGGTATCACTGAAACCAAATTGCTATTTTCTCCAACAATTTCTATGGAGGAATGACCACGAGCGAGAAGCGCAAAAACTATTATGGCAAGCAAAGCGGCAGGTATCGCTATAGCAATATTAGTCCTAAATTTATCCTTCATTTGACAACCTTGATATTGACACGCAGCAATTGTTGTGTCTGAAATTAATGACAAATTATCTCCAAACATAGCACCGCTGATTACCGCACCTAGACAAAGCGTAACTGGGAAATGTGCTGTCTGTGCCATTACAGTAGCTATAGGTACCATTAATGCAATCGTACCAACTGAGGTGCCCATTGCCATGGAAACTAAACTGCAAGAAACAAAAATCGCAGGAAGATCAAGGTATGGTGGGCAATTAGGGAGTATGTAGTAAACAATATTTTCTGCCCCTTTTCTACCAATAACACCTACAAAAATTCCTGCCTCGAGAAAAATGATTAACATCGTTATCAAATTTGCGTCGCCCAAACCCTTAGCCATTTGTGCCAATTTTTCTTTCAAGCTTGGCAAAGGTGATTGTATAATTGCTACACCAAGAGAGATTAAAAATATAACAACAATCGGGACTTGGTAAATACCGTATTCCTTTGGCAAAATAAACTCAAAAGCTAATCCAAGTGCAATATAAATTAATACAAATATAGCAATTGGAAGTAATTTGAATAAACTTGGTTTTCTTTCTTGCATGTTATATTTTCACTCCATTCTTTTTTATTTAATTAAAAAAGCCACTGAATTTATCAGTGGCTTTTTGTTTAAAATTTTTTCAAAAAATGGTGCCTGAGGGGAGACTCGAACTCCCACGAGGTGTTAGTCCCGATGGATTTCGAGTCCACTGCGTCTGCCAGTCCGCCACTCCGGCAACAGCGCGACAAACTAACGCATCGCTAACACTGGGCGGATTATATAACAAAATATCTTTTTTTGCAAGCTTTTCGTGATATACACGAATGCTATATTATTCTTTTTTGCCTTTATGTTAGCGAGGCGAAGCCGAGCGCAGATGGCTAAAAAATAAAAACATCAGTTAAATTTAACCAAGAATAGCATTGTGTGGTAGAATACTGCATACAAAATTTTATACGAACGAGGAAAAATTATGACAAAAAGACAGATAGCAACATTTGAAACAACTTGCGGAACATTCAAGATTGAGCTTTACAATGACCTTGCACCAAGGACTGTGCAAAATTTTACAGACCTCGTGCAGAAAGGTTTTTATGACGGGCTTATTTTTCATCGTGTAATAGATGACTTTATGATTCAAGGTGGCTGCCCACTTGGCACTGGAACTGGTGGTCCTGGCTACACAATAGACGATGAGTTTGGCGAGGGCTTGAAGCACGATGCACCGGGGATTCTTTCCATGGCTAACGCTGGGCCAAATACAGGCGGGAGTCAATTTTTTATCACGCTTGTTCCGACACCTTGGCTTGATGGTCATCATGCAATTTTTGGTCACGTTATTGATGGCATGGATGTGGTGGAAACAATTGGTCATGTTCCAACAGATAGATTTGACAGGCCAATGCAAAAAATGGAGATTAAAAAAATTTCTGTGGACTAAAGCACCAAAAGCAAAACATTAGCAAAATTTGTTGACGTGCAAAGGTGGATTTTATATGACAGATAGTGTTAGGAAAATTGATATTCAAATTTTGCCTGATTACACAATAGGTGAGGAAATATTTAACACCATAACTCACATTGTTGGTGGCGTTATGTCTATTGTAATGATTGTTTTGGGAGTAATAAAAGGAACTGCGTTACACAATCCGTGGATAATTGTAACAGGGAGTGTTTATGGTTTCTTTGTCTTTTTGATGTTTACAATTTCTTCGCTTTATCACGGGTTACCACCATGCATGGGCAAGAAAGTGCTGAGAATAATAGATCATTGTGATATTTACCTCTGTATCGCTGGAACCTATACTCCAATATTATTAGTAGCCATAAGACCACTGTATTCTACAACTGCTTGGATAATTTTTGGAATAGAATGGGGATTAGCTATTCTTGGGATTATATTGAATGCTGTAGATATGGACAAATTTGAAAAAATTTCGTTTGTAATTTATTTGGGTATGGGATGGTGTATTATACTTGGTTTAACTAAAGCTATATCTGCTATGTCTTTGGCGGGCTTTATGTGGTTATTAGCAGGTGGTATTGCTTTTTCTCTTGGTGCTGCTTTTTATTTGATGCACTCAAAAATTAGATATATGCATTCCATATTTCATATTTTGGTAGATGTGGGAGTTTTATTACAATTTTTCAGTATCTTCTTTTTTGTATTCAAATAAGATATGAGAAAAGCAGGTCAATGCAACTTGTTGATTGTATTAACCTGCTTTTTTTTGTATATTTTAAGATGTAGAAAAGTTGATTTTATTAAATTTTTGTGCAGCAAAGTTGAAAGTATGCTAGAATGCGCGTTAATAAATATTATACAAATATCTCGGAGGAGAATTAGATGCAACAAGTCCAAACAAAAAAACTAAATAATCTAAGTTTTTATAATCTTATAGCTGTTGCTTTGGGAATCTTAGTAGGAATCATTTGTAAAAAAACTGGAAATGCTAGCTTTGGAATTGAGCAAATAAAACCGATAGGACAAGCTTTGGTAAATCTTATGTCAGGGCTTACAGTTCCTCTCGTTTTCTTTTCCATTATTGAAACAATAGCTTCCTTAAAAGGTGTAAAGCAGCACAAAAAGATGTTAGGTAGGGCTGCAGCATATTTTTTAGGAACAACAGTTATGGCTTGTATCATTGGAATTGTTGTAGCACTAATTTTTAAGCACCTTAATTTGTTTAAGGAGATAGTAATATACAGTAAGACATTAGTTGAAGATAGTAAACAGATAGCATTTATGCAATCCTTGACAAACATTATTCCTGCTGATTTGGTTGATGCTGTATTAAAAGAAAATGTTGTGATGATTTTAATTTTTTCTCTTCTTATTGGTTTTTCCATTTCTGCAGCAGGAAAAGCCGGGGAAATGTTTAACCAGTTAATTGTCTCGCTAAATTTTGTTATTAAAAAAATGGTTTCAATTGTTGTGAAAATTACACCAATTAGCGTTTTTGCAATGTGCGCATGGCTTGTTTCTGAATTTGGCTACAAAAGAATGGGACAGTTGAAGTGGCTACTTGTCGCCGTGTTAATTGGTTACGTACTTCACATTGTGATTACCTTTGGTTTTGCTTTGAAATTTTTTGCTAAAATTCCAGTGCTTAATTTCTTTAAGAAAATTTTCCCCGTCATAGCATTTGCCATGACCTCTACTTCCTCAATTGCGAGCATTCCTGTTGCAGAGGAAGTCTCGCACTCTCTTGGTACAAGGGACACAGTCACCTCACTTGTTATCCCTTCAGGTTCCGTTGTAAATATGGATGGAACAGCAGTTTATCTCACAATTTGTGCTATTTTTTTCGCTACTGGCTCTGGTGTTTCCCTTTCCATTTGGCAGATGATTTTGATGACTTTTACTGTAATATTAGCTGTTTTTGGAACTGCCGGTGTGCCAGGCGCTGGTTTTATTATGCTTTCCATGGTTATGGGGGCATTGAAGCTTGATGTTAATCTTATAATGCTGATTTATATTGTAGATAAAATTTTTGACATAGGACGCACTTGCCTTAATGTAACAGGAGACATGGTTGCCTCAGTTTGCATCGAGCAGTGGTGCAGGGAAGCAGAGAAACAAAATTAATCACGAAAATTTACTTAATGTCGTAACATGAGTAGCCCCAAAAATAAATCACAATTAATCAACATTCTTGCTCTTGTCTTAGGTTGTGTTGCTGGCTGTGTGCTAAACATTACCAGAAATACAGGTTTTACATACACAGTCCTTGCACCCTTTGGTTCGTTGTATATCCGAGTGCTGCAATTTGTTACCTTGCCCATGATATTTTGCCTTATCATTGTTTCTGTCATTTCATCGCCAAGCTTGAAAAATATGGTTCTATTAAGTGTTGGAACTCTTCTTTGCAACATTGTTGTGGTAATTTTTCTATGTAGTATTGTCTTTTGTGTTGCAATCCTTTTTGTTTCAAAGCGTTATATAACAATAACATCAAGGGCTATGTCTGATGAATTTATAGTTCCTGCAATAAGTTATATGGACAAATTTATGAACAAGATTCCATCTGGTATTTTTGGAATGTTCTTGCAAAGATATTTACTTGCAATCTTTGTTATAGCAATATTTATTGGCATACTAATCGTGCTTGAGGGGGACAGAGTTGATTGTCTTACCAAGATGATTATTTCAACCAACGCTGTGTTAAAAAAGATGTTGGATATAATTCTCCGTTTTGCCCCACTAGGTATCTTTACGATAACTGCTAATGCCTTTGCTAGCAATGAATTAGTGGTACTAAAAAATTTACTCGGATTATTTTGCATGGCATGCATTGCCAGCTTAATCTATTGGTTACTAACGAGTTTTTTGGCATCTACTGTTACTCAAAAGTCTTTTTCCTCATATATTGAGGCAGAGTATCCTGCAATATTTCTAGGTTTTGTAACATGTTCTTCACTTGCATGCGTTCCGTTAGTGCAAAAAAGTGCCGATGATTTGGGGTGTAGAAGGGAGACTTCATCCTTTGTTGTTCCCTTAACAAGTTTGTTGATAAAACCTGGAATTGCTATGCATCTTTACTGTTTTCTTACCTTTGCCGTTGTCGCTAGCGGTAACGCTATGCCACTTTACAAATGGTTCTTTATGATTTTTATAGCTATGTTTTGCTCACTTACCGCTCCTGCTATTCCTATGGTTGGAATATTAATGATTCCAACCGCTCTTGCCTATTTAGGGATGATAACTGATCCAAAATTGTTTGGGCTTTTGTTTGCAATCGATCCTTTTATTGATATGATTGGTTCAGCTACTACCTGTGCGTCGAACGTATTTTCTGCGGTAATCTTGGATAAAATTATATCTTGTAGAAAAAATTCACAAGCTTCATCTTAAATAGGTGTTACGAAATGAATAAATCAAAAGACAAATCAAAATTAGTGAATATTATTGCTCTCTTCTTAGGTTGTGTTGTTGGGTGCGTGTTGAATGTCACAGGACATATAAGCATTAGCCACACAGTATTTGCACCAATTGGTTCTTTGTATGTTCGCATATTGCAATTTGTCGCTTTACCCATGATATTTTGCCTTGTTATAGTTTCTATTACATCTCAACCAAGCATAAAAAAAATAGCCTCCTTGGCATATAAGACCATCTTTTGCAATATTGTATCTGCAATATTAATTGGTATTATTACTTTTTGTGTAACAATCTTTTTTGTGGCACATAATTACTTAACACTTGCTACAGCATCTCATGCCTCTAAGCATGTAGCCTATGCACAAAATTATATGGATTTGTTGATGAATACTGTTAAATCCGGTGTAATAGGAAGATATATGCAACAAAATTTATTCTTTGTCTTTATTGTAGCAATATCATTTGGAATACTTATGGTGCTCCACAGGAAGACGCTTGATAGCTTTGCAGACATGATAAACGCAATAACCTCTGTACTAAAAAAAATGTTGGATCTTGTTGTCAAATTTGCTCCAATAGCTATTTTTTCAATTGTAGCCAACGCCTTTGCAAGTAATGATCTTAGTACATTAAGAAATTTACTAGGCTTGATAGGAATGGCATGTGTAATAGCTGTAAGCTACGTGTTAGTTGCAACACTCATTGAGGCTATTGTTACAAAAAGGTCTTTCATTTCATGTCTGGTTACCACGTATCCTGCAATTTTCTTCGGTTTTGTAACCTGTTCCTCGGTTGCATGTATTCCTTTAACTCAGCAATGTGCTGATGAATTAGGGTGCAGAAAGGAAACTTCCTCTTTTGTTGTTCCCTTGGCAAATTTGTTGATAAAGGCAGGAGGCACTTTGAGTATTTACAGTTTGATTACCTTTACTATTGTTGCAGGTGGTAATGTTATGCCACTTTACAAATGGTTTTATATGATTTTTTTAGTAATGGCTTGTGCGCTCGCTATGCCTGCTGTCCCAATGGCAGCTATTTTTGTTATTCCTACCGCACTTACTCATTTAGGAATAACTATGAATCAGAATTTGACAGGGCTTTTGATTGCTGTATACACTTTTATTGATATGTTTGGCACAGCTGCTACATGTGCGTCAAATGTTTTTTGCGCAGTAATAGTGGATAAACTTAGATTGTGTAAAAGGTAAGAAGCTTTACGTTAGGTTATTTAATGGATAAATCAAAGAGTAAATCTAAGTTAGTGAATGTTATTACACTTTTGCTAGGTTTTGTTGTTGGCTGCGCGTTGAATGTTACTGGAAATGTGGAGTTTAGCAATACATTTTTTGCTCCATTGGGTTCCTTGTATGTGTCTATGTTGCAATTTGTTGCTTTGCCTATGGTATTTTGTATTGTTATAGTTTCTATTACGTCACAGCCAAGCATAAGAAAAATAGTTTCTTTAGTGTACAAGACCATTATCTGCGATATTTTATCTGCAGCATTAATAGGTGTTATTGCTTTTTTTGTTTCAGCTTTTTTCGTGGCACGTGAATTTTTAACATTAGCACCGACTGTCCTTGCCTCCAAGCATCTGTCTTTTGCACAAAATCACGTAAATAAGCTCATAACTACTGTGCCGTCAGAAATTATAGCAAAATTCATGCGAGAACATTTATTTTTTGTTCTTATAGCTGCAATTTTTCTTGGTTTTCTCATGGTGTATAAAAAGGAAAAGTTTGATCCACTCGCTAGGATGATTATTTCAATAAATTCAGTATTGAAAGAAATGCTAGGCATAATTGTTCGTTTTGCTCCAATAGGTATCTTTTCGGTAACCGCTAATGCCTTTGCGAGTAACGACCTAGCTGTAGTGAAAAATTTGTTTGGGTTAGTCTGTATGACATTTGTGGTAGCCATAGTCTATATACTACTTACTACTACCATAGTTGCTATTGCAACTAAGAATTCTTTTTATGCATGTGTCAGGGCGGAGTTTTCTCCATTGTTCTTTGGTTTTGTAACCAGTTCTTCACCTGCTTGTATTCCATTAGCACAAAAATGCGCAGACGATTTGGGATGTAAAAAGGAAATTTCTTCTTTTGTTGTTCCCTTAACAAACCTATTGATAAAAGCAGGAAGCACCATGAATATTTATTGCATGGTTGCTTTTGTTATTACTGCTAGCGGCACTGTAATGTCACTGACTAGATGGATTTTTATGATTTTATTGGCAATGTGTTGTGCACTTGCAGTTCCAGCAATTCCTCTTGGAACTATTTTTGTTATTCCAACTGCACTTTCATTCTTAAATATAATTGCTGACAATAACCTTATGGGGCTTTTGTTTACAGTATATACATTTCTTGATATGCTCGCCACAGCTGTTAGCTGTCAGTCAAATGTTTTTTGCGCAGTGTTAGTGGATAAAATTAATTTGCGCAAAAGAAAGACAAAATTTTTATCTGAGGAAATTCAATGAATAAATCGAAAAACAAATCAAAGTTAGTGAATATTATTGCACTTCTATTAGGCGGTTTAGTTGGCTGTGTGTTAAACATTACTGGGCACGCTAATATCTGCCATGTTTTTTTATCGCCTGTAGGGGCATTATACGTTAATATGCTGCAATTCGTTGCTTTGCCTCTGGTATTTTGCCTTGTTATAGTTTCTATCACCTCACGGCCCAGCGTAAAAAAAATAGCCTCCTTAGCATGTGAGACTATTGTCAGCAATATTTTTTCTGCAACATTAATTGGCGTTATAGCTTTTTTTGTTACGATTTTTTTTGTTACTCATAATTTTTTATCGTTGGCACCAAATATTCTCACCTCTAAGCATGTGGTTTTTGCCCAAAATTACATGGACAAGCTAATGAACACTGTTCCGTCTGGTATTTTAGGAAAATTTATGCGGGAAAACTTGTTTTTTGTTCTTGTTGTAGCATTGTTGCTTGGTATTTTTATAGTGTTTGAAAAAGGTAAGCTTGATTATCTTACTAGAATGATTGCCTCGATGAATTCAGTATTAAATAAAATGCTAGGTATAACAGTTAGTTTTGCTCCAATTGGTATTTTTGCAATAACTGCTAAAGCCTTTGCAACCAATGATCTTGGAGTGTTGGAAAACTTATTTGGACTAATTTGTCTGGTACTGGTAATATGTGTAGTATATCTAGTTATAGCAACATTTTTTGTAGCAATTGCCACAAAAAAATCTTTTGTCACCTGTCTTGCTACGGAATATCCAGCTGTATTTCTTGGCTTTGTAACAACTTCTTCACCTGCCTGTATCCCATTTGCACAGAAATGTGCAGATGAATTAGGCTGCCATAAAGGGACATCCTCCTTTGTTGTCCCCTTAACTAATTTATTGATAAAGACAGGAAGCACAGTGAACATTTATTGCCTGCTTGCCTTTGTTATTACCGCCAGTGGTACGGTTATGCCACTCTATAAATGGTTTTATATGATTTTCTTAGCGATGGTGTGTGCCTTGGCAGTGCCTGCTATCCCCATGGGAGCTGTTTTCGTTATTCCAACAGCACTTTCATTCTTGAATGTAACTGTGAATCAAAGTCTTATGGGACTTTTGTTTGCTGTTTATGCGTTTATTGATATGCCTAGTACTGCGGCAACCTGCGAGTCAAATATTCTTTGTTCAATAGTTGTAGATAAAATCGAGCAACTCCGAAAAAATAGATTACACAGAATGAAAGAGCTGTCATAGTCTTCAAATGAGCAGAAATTCTGTTTTATTAGGTCAATATATAAAAGGTCGGTCATACCTGCATAAGAGAGACCCTCGTGACAAATTTGCAATGGCTTTTTTGTCGCTTGTGGTCTTGCTTTGTGTGTCTTCTCTTTGGTCATTTCTCCTTATCGCGGGATGTTATTTCTTACTTGCTTTTTTGACGAAAATTTCAATCTTTATGCTATTACGTAGTGCAAGACCAATAATTTTTTTAGCAATTTTTACATTTTTGATGCATTGCTTTTGGAGCGATGGAGTGATTTTATCCGCTCATGGTGCATTGAAAGGCCTATTTTTTGCACTACGTATTATTCTTATGGCATTATTTGCTGGTCTATTTACGGCAACTACAACGCCAGAAAAAATTGCAGATTCAATCACCTACATGCTAAAACCTTTTTCGCGTTTTTTTGATGTCCAAAGTTTTGCAACGATAATAAGTATGTCATTACGATTTATTCCAATAATTGTTCTGGAAACAAAAAAACTTATGTTTGCACAGGCAAGTAGAGGTGTGGATTTCAAGGCAAAAAAATTAAAGGATAAGTTTCACGCCTATACATCTGTTTTAGCACCAGAATTTTTATTACTTTTTTCCCACGCTGATAAGTTGGCACTAGCCATGGAAAGCCGTGGATATGTTCCAGGTGCCAAGCGAACAAGCCTGCATCCTCTTGTATGGTGCAGAGAAGATACAGTTTTTCTTCTTTCAATTTTTTTTGTTAGTATTTGTTTATTGATTTGCGATAGGTTGTGGTTAGCATGAATTACCATGCAATAGTAAGTTACGACGGCGCAAAATTTTTTGGTTGGCAACGCCAACCATCCTGTTTTACAGCACAGGAAGCTTTTGAAAATGCTCTATTTGAATTAGAAGGTAGAAAGGTTACTGCCACAGCAAGTGGTAGAACTGATGCTGGTGTTCACGCTGTTGGTCAATCTGTTAGTTTTGAAATTATGCGAAAAATTGACGAACGCAGTTTGGCACTTGCACTGAATGCTCATTTGCCGGAGGGTATCTCTGTCATAAAGGTTAAAGAAGCAGAGGCAGACTTTAACGCTCGCTTTGATGCAAAATCTCGTAAATACAAATATTTTATTTGGCACTCAAGCACAATTTACCCGCACATGAGGGGACGTGTTTGTTGGCTCAAGGGAAGCGGATATGACTGGGGCAAAGCACAGGAAGCGGCAAAGCTCTTGTTGGGCAGTCATGATTTTCGTAATTTTTGCCACCTTGAGCAAACGGAGGGAAAAAAAGAGAGAAACACTATAAGGAGTGTATTAAAATCGCGCCTCCAAAAGCGCGGAGACTTGCTGGTTTATAGCATTGAAGCGGATGGTTTTCTTTACAACATGGTTCGCATAATAGTGGGGAATCTTGAGCAGGTTGCGTTGGGACGAATTACACCACATGAGATTTTGGATTTGCTTGATAGTAAAAAATCTAGATGCTCAGGCGGTAGAACATTTCCCCCAGAGGGACTTTATTTTTGGAGTGCAAAGTATTAATTTTAATACATTTTTGGAGTGGGGGAGAAAATATGTTGAAGATTAAAATTCCAGGTATGATGTGTGCACATTGTGAAAATGCTGTTCGTAATGCTATTACAAAAGCTGGTGGTAGCGTGACATCATTAGATTTATCCACAAAAATTGTGGAGCTTGAGGCTTCATTAAGCAATGATCAACTTATTAAAATACTTGATGAAGTTGGTTTTGATATAGAATTTTTGAATTAAGCACAAATAAATGACGACAGAGCATATTAGATTTAATCCTGTCTACTATGCTCTGCCGTGGTTGTTAGATAAATTTTGGAATATGTTTTGAATTTTATGCTATACTACTAAAATAAAAGCTTGTACCTGAGAGGTGCCGTGATATGACATCTGTGGATATATGTATTAAACTATCAAAAAAAATAAGACAGAACTGGTTTGCGAAGTGTCTTATAGCATTTTTTTCTGCAGTATTACGTTTAAGCCATGTGAGATATGGTACTGCAAAAAAGAATATAGAGCTTTGCTTTCCTGATATGACGAAGAGAGATGTTAAGGCTACAATTGCTGAATCTTATGAAAATATGGTAAGAACTGGAGTTGAGCTTTTATCTTGGCAACACGATCCGTCTCTGATTGAAAAGATGGTTGTAGAGCGGGAAGGGCTTGATATAGCAGACAATGTCTATGCCCAAGGTAAGGGACTAATTATCGCAAGTGTCCACATGAGTAACTGGGAATTAGCTGCAGCCTTTGTGTCACGTCGTTATAATCTATTGTCTGTTGTGCGTCATGCTGATAGCGATTTTCAACGGGAATTTATTGAAACACTCAGAGTAAATTCAGGATTGCGTACAGTTTCGAAAAGTGAGCCAGTTTTGAAATTAGCAAATCATCTACGCCGTGGTGGTGGTGTGGCATTGCTTTCAGATCAACACGAAGCCAAAGGAATACAGCTACCATTCTTTGGACATTTGTCAGGAACAATCACTGGACCGGCAGCCTTATCTTATTTAACAAAAGCTCCAATAGTTCCTGCCCATATAATCCGCATTGCGCCATTTAAGTTTAAATTTTTTGCTGATAATGTTATCCCAATTCCAGATTTGCCAAGAAACGAGGCAATAGAAAAAATGACGTTTGATATAAATCATGCGTACGAAAAAATGATATGTAGAGCTAAAGGACAATGGCTTTGGCAACACAGAAAATTTAGAAATTTGAAATAAAAAAAGCACCCTGTGGGTGCTTTTTTTATTTCATGCTCTATTCTTTGAGAAATTTTTGTGCTAATTTTACTGTGTCTGGAGCATTGGAAGCGTAGGCATCTGCACCGACAAAGGCTGCTAGTTCCTCAGTAAGAACCGCTCCACCAACAATAATCTTTACATCATTACATCTTGAACGAATAAATTCGATTGTGTTTTTCATATTTGTTACCGTGGTAGTCATCAGTGCAGAAAGTCCCAACAATTTGCTTTTGCTTTCTTCTAATGCAGCTAAAATTGTCTCCTGTGAAACATCTTTTCCAAGGTCTATCACGTCAAAATTATAATTTTCAAGGATAGTTTTTACAATATTTTTGCCAATATCGTGGATATCGCCTCTTACAGTTGCAATTACAAATTTGGGGCGTTTTTGATCTTGTCCGTTTGTAATTTGTTTCATTGCAGAGCGGACAACTTCAAATGCAATTCCTGCAACCTCGGCGGACTTAATTAGCCCAGGCAAAAATATATCTCCTTTTTCGTATAACTCTCCGACCTTATCGAGTGCTGGAATTATTTTTTCTTCAATTACCGTAAGGGGGGATAAGTTTTGCAAAAGAGTTTGGGTTTCTTCTTTGCACCCTTGAGCTATGCCCTTTACTATCAATGTGATAAGGTCATATTGTTTTTTCTCGTTTATAGTTGTAGCGTTAGAGGCTTGCATTGTATTTTGAGAGGTCTTAAATCTTGCAATATAATGAGCTGCATTTTCATCCTTTTCAAACAATGCTTGGGAGGCATAGAGAGCGTCCTGCATTTCAGAATCAAGTGGATTCATAATTGCAGCATCAAGCCCATAGGAAATTGCAGCAGTTAACATTGTTCTGTTTAGCAATGGCCTTTGTGGAAGACCAAAAGAAACATTGGAAATTCCAAGTATAGTATTTACACCAAGAGTTTTTACCATAGAAAGAGCTTTTAGCGTTTCATTTGCTTGATTTTGCATGGCAGAAACAGAAAGCATAAGGCAATCAATAAAGATGTCTTCCTTAGCTATGCCGTATTTTTGGGCTTCTTTTACAATAGTTTTGGCAATTTCAAAACGTGCTTCTGCCGTTTTGGGTAATCCGTTATCATCAAGAGTTAAACCAAGAACAGCACAACCGTATTTTTTTGCTATTGGAAAAACTTCGTCCATTACTTCTTGCTTGCCATTGACAGAATTTAACAGTGTCTTTCCGTTGTAGATGCGTGCAGCTCGCTCCATTGCCTTGAAGTTTGCTGTGTCAATTTGTAAGGGAATGTTGGATATAGCTTGAATTTTTGTTATAACCTTTTCTTGCAATGCAATTTCGTCAATGTCTGGTAAGCCTAGATTGATATCAAGCACATCAGCCCCTGCCTCAACCTCTGAATTTGCGATGGAAATAATGTATTCTATATCGTTCTCGCGTAATGCCTTTTGCAAGATTTTCTTTCCCGTGGGGTTGATACTTTCTCCTACTAATAAGACCCGCGAAGTATCTGTATAGCGTGAAGCAGAACACACGCCTGCAAATTTTTCAATTGACCTTTCTATCGGTTTTGTGTTGGTAATTAACTTTTTAACTTCTTGTATGTGGGCTGGCGTTGTTCCACAACAACCACCGATAGCATTTACGCCATAACCAACAAAGCTTCTTGCATATTCTGCAAATTCTGTTGGCGATACGTCAAATGTGGTTTTACCATCTCTTAAAACAGGTAAGCCGGCGTTTGGTTGCACAAAAACAGGAATAGAAGAAATTTCTGTTAACTTTTTAACAATTGGTGCAAGTTGTTTTGGTCCGAGAGAACAATTTACACCTAGGGCAGACACGCCAAGTGCTTCGAGCGTCAACACCATTGTTTCAGGCGTTGCACCAAAGAATGTTTTTCCGTGTTCATCAAAGCTCATGGAAGCAAAAATTGGCAAGGAAGAATTTTCTTTTGCTGCTATTATTGCTGCCTTTAGTTCATACAAATCTGTAAAGGTCTCGAGCAAAATTAAATCTGTGCTGTCATTTGCTAAACGTATAATCTCAGCAAAAACCTCAATTGCTTCGTCAAAATCAAGTGTACCATATGGTTTCATAACCTTGCCAGATGGTCCAATGTCGAGGGCAATAAATTTATCTTTACCATTCTCAACTGCATTCTTTGCATTGTTGATTGCAGATGTAATGATGTTTTTTAGTGGAACATTTGCAAGCTCTGCCTTGAAGCGATTTGCACCAAATGTATTTGTAGTGATTATGTCAGCACCCGCAGCAATATATTCTTTGTGTATGGTTGTGATAACGTTGGAATGGGTGATGTTTAGTGTTTCAGGAACAACAAGAGAGGGGACATCTCTCGTTTGAAGAACTGTCCCCATTGCTCCATCAAATACTAAAATTTTATCCTTCAATAAACCAGGTTCTAGCATACTATTTATTCTCACTTTTTCTCACTTTTAATGAAGATAAAATGCTTCGAATATTCCTGCAAATTGCTTCCGCAATATCAGGTTTGTTCATTGTATAGAGGTGAATGCCAGTTACACCTTCAGAAAGCAATTCTGAAATTTGCTCTGTGGCGTACATAATACCTGCTTCCTTTATTACCATGGCATTATGTCCATAGGCTTCAGCAATTTTAGATATCTTTGCTGGAATTTGTGCACCACACATTTTGCACATACGCTCAAGTTGACCTGCACTAGAAAGAGGCATTATACCTACGTCAATAGGGCATGTAATCCCAGCACGTGCAATTTTATCTCTAAAGCGCAAGAAATTATCGTTATCAAAGAAAAGCTGTGTAACGAGCATGTCTACACCCAAATCACATTTTTCTTTTAAATGCTCGATGTCTTTTTCTAGAGTTTTAGCCTCTATATGTTTTTCTGGGTAGCAAGCAGCAAAAACCTTGAAATCGTAATTTTGCTTTATAAATTTTATTAAATCGCTTGCGTAAGTGAAATCCTTTGTTCCTTCTTCTGTCATATCACCACGTAGGGCAAGAATATTTTCTATGCCACGGGAAGCTAGGTTATCCAAAATATCCGTCATTTCTGACTTGCTAGCACCTATGCAAGTTAAGTGTGCTAACGTTGGAATGCCATAGTCAGTCATTATTCGTTCTGCTATATCTGCTGTGTTTCTACGTGATGAGCCACCAGCACCATAGGTTACACTTATTAAATCTGGATCAAGGCAAGAAAGTGCTCCAACCGTTGTCCAAACTGATTCTAGTTCTCCTTCCCTTTTGGGAGGAAAAATTTCAAACGATAACGTAGGCTTTGTTACGTCAAAAAAATTCTTCATTTTGCTTCTCCTGTCGTGAATTACGCAAATCTTTTATTGTTTTCTATAACAGCTTCCAAGACCTCTGCTACTGCATCATCATCATTTGAAGGAGCAATGATATCTGCTATATTTTTAACTTCTTGCATTGCGTTTTCTACTGCGACTCCGACCTCTGCCCATTCAATCATTGGGATATCGTTTCCACCGTCTCCAAGTGCCATGGTTTCTTCTCTCGGGATGGAGTAACTTTTTGCGAGCATTTTTAGCCCAATTCCCTTGTTAACATCTGGATGCATTACTTCAAGGAAGGTATCTGCCGTTGTTGATACGTATACCCTATTTCCGAAGTGTGAAACAATCTTGTCATACGCTTCACGTAATTCATCTTTTGTATTGAACATTGACAAAAATTTATTAGCATTACAACGATGGCTTTCAAATTTATCGCCAAGTTCGATACCTGCAAGTTTAGCAAGAGATTCATACAACATTGCATTAGGATCGTGTCTATCTTTTACGAAAAATTCTTTATCCTCGTAGATTTGTGTATATACACCTAGACTTAATAAGAACTCAAAAACCTCTGTTGCTAAATCAAATCCCAATCTTTTTTCATAAATAATTTTTTTTGTTCTTGGATTCCATAAAACTCCGCCATTATAAAATACAGAGGTTTCATCTATTCCTGTTGCTGCAATCAAATGTAGCGAAGCAACATACATTCTCCCTGTGGCAATTGCTACATGTATGCCAGATTCTTTTGCCTTTGTTATTGCTCGCTGATTCCTAGCAGTAATAATATTCTGGCTGTTTAATGTTGTGCCATCCATATCGAGGGCGACTAAACTTATTTTGTGTGTAATATCCAAGGTCATTTTCTAAATTAACCAAATTAGTAATGAAAAAATTTCGGTAACAACAATAGCTGTACTGGAGATTTTTGCTGTTGCATCAGACGAATTACGATTAAGAAATTTCATAATTGAGATGGCAAATATAATGGCGAATGATAAAGTAGGGAGACATCTTTCTAAACAGAGAATAAGCCACGGAACTGTGCAACAAATAGCAACAATTAAATCAACCTTGTCAAAGGATTTTACATGTTCCTTTTTTTCTTCAGCATGCTCCTGACAATTTGCAATATATACAACAAGGCAAGATGCAAAGCGAGATAAACAAACTGCTGACATGAGTGATAAAAATAATCTCGCTGGACGCATATAGGTTACACATGTGCACCACAAAGCAATGGCAAGAATGATAGCAATAATACCAAATTTATCTACGTTTACATTTATGGTATCCTCATTTTTGAGGTTACTTACGGTAAGAGCAAATCCGTAAAGTACATTGACATAGCCAAAGAAAAGATAGCAAACAAAAGCAACAATTGTGGCAATAATGCGATAAGAAAAGAAAAGTCTGCCTAGTATAGCTATAGAAGCTATGACAAAACCAATTATAATTCCCACAAGAGGGGCTAGGTTGTAGGATTCGTCCTTTGTTGCTGTATTTTTCTTTAATAAGTTGTTCCAAAAATTGAGGTGTGTTGTTTTTGAAAACAACAATATTAACCGTGAGGAAAAATTATTAGTTAATCGTGATAAGATAGATGTAAAGGTCATTTAGTTTCTCCTTGATGAAGTTATTATAAAAATATACTGATACCTGTAATATTAAAAAATTATAATAGGCCATAAAACTTTAGACGATTAGCAACTTCTTCTTTACCCAGTAACGCTGCTACCTCGAACAAGCCAGGACTAACTTTTCTTCCTGTCAAAGCCCATCTCATAGGAGTTGCGGCTTCTTTCATATTGCTTTCATGTGCAGCGAACACTTCTACAGCAGTGTTATAGAGGTGATCATGTGTTCCCTGTCCCCATTTTTCTAACAATTCATTATAGATTGCTTTTAACTTTGGTCTAAGTTCTTCTGTAATATCCTTGCCATCATAGCGAGATTTTACACAGTTAAAGTCTAGGAAATAATCGCTATATTCAGCAAGCTGGATTGTGGTAGAGCCCCTGCCACCCATAGCTACGAGGCAATTTTCCAAGTGCTCACGCTCAAAACTTTCGACAGGAAGTCCCATTTTCTTCCAAAATGGAGCAATTGCATCATAGAGATCATGACCTGTCATTAGTTTCATCTGTTCCTGGTTTATGTGGTCTAATTTTTTGAAATCAAAGACTGCTGATTTTTTTGTTACCTGGTTAATTTCAAAAATTTCCTCTGCGTGCTGTCTTGTGAATACTTCCTTGCCATCTCTTGGAGTCCAACCAAGTAAGGCTAGGAAATTAAAAATTCCATCTGGAAGATAGCCCATGTCACAATATTCAAAGACGCTTGTTGCACCGTGACGCTTGGAAAGCTTCTTTTTGTCCTGCCCGAGAATCATTGGTAAGTGTGCAAAAGAAGGTCTCTCAAAACCTAGTGCGTCAAAAATTAAAAGTTGCTTTGGTGTGTTTATTACGTGATCTTCACCACGAATTACCATAGAAATATCCATGAGATGGTCGTCAATCACAACGGCATAATTGTATGTGGGCAAACCGTCTTTTTTCATAATGACAATGTCTTTTATGGTATTGTCCATGTTGACACTAGCCTTCTCTGACATCACCTTTATATCGCCATAAACTTCGTCATGGAATTGAATTAACTTGCCTGGTTCAACACGGAATAAAATTGCGCCATCAGATTCATAGGCTTTGCCTTCGTCAAGAAGTTGCTCTGCATATTTTCTATAATTTTCCATTCTTTCTGATTGGCGATAAGGTCCGTAGCTTCCACCCTTGTCAGGTCCTTCGTCCCAGTCAAGACCAAGCCACCTCAAACCATCCATGATGGTTTGTTCATATTCTTTGGTGGAGCGTTGTCCATCTGTATCTTCAATACGGAGGATGAAAGTTCCTCCCATATGTCTTGCGTAAAGATAATTAAAAAGTGCGGTATGAGCACCACCTATGTGAAGTGCACCTGTAGGGGATGGAGCAAAACGGACACGAACCTTATTTCTATCCATGAAAAACACCTCTTTGAAAATTCATTTTATTTTGTTATTATATAAAAAAATGTGTTTTTTACAAGATCTCAGGTGTATTTGATGACAAAAGTGAAGAAAATATATTTTCATAAATCCTTCACAATGATTGAAGTACTTATTGTAGTAGCAATTTTTGCTACTTTAACTGCTACAATTTCTGTTATAACAAATTCAAAAGATAACAAATTGTTTTTGGATGAATGTGAAAAAATTAGAAATTTTGTGTGTGAATCAATTGAAATTGCCTCAAGTCGCAATACAGAATTTACCATTGCAGTAAATACAGTGCATGAAGGTGGTTATTCTACAAAAGCCGTGATAGTTTGTCATAAAAATGGTGCGCTTGAGAAATACGAATACCTATACCTAAAATATGCAGACATGGATGTAGAGGAAAAATGTACATTTGATGGTGCTAGCTTTACCATGACACCTGCCCTTTCTTGGAAAATTTGGAAATCAGGTGACAAATACATAGTAAAAACCTTAACAATTTCTGGAAATGGTTATTGTACCTTGCAATAAAAGTTTGAATTACAGATATGCGGTAATTCATATCAAAATACGTTTGCAAAATATAGGAAAACTATGGAAGCGGAGAAAATTGTAGCATGAATGGTCAAATAATAAGAGTGGTAATTATTTGAGTAGTGAGATATAATTGCTTCTGCGTTTGTAAATCCGTTTTACAGTGGATATGCTTTGGTTTTATCTGCCAAAAACCAGACGACAAAAATAGGTAAACAAGCTGTGATTGTGGGTTCTAGTTTTAGCGTAAGTCTTTTAAAAATTGCCTAAAAATTAGTGGTAGAGTTTATAGAAAATTTTTGATTCGGAGATAAAAAATGAATATTGCTTTAATTGTAGCTGTTTTGATTTTTTGTGCAATGTTTTTACTTGTAGTATCAGAAAAATTTGAAAAACAGCATGTTACTCTTGCATGCGGAGCATTAATGCTTATTGTTGTTCTGGGTATTATTATGCGTGACATGAACGCAATCATTGATGTGCTCAATTTTAAGTCTATCCTTCAAGGAGGGTTTTGGATTGGTGAAGCTCCCGATTCGCTAGGAATCGATTGGGCAACAATTATTTTCCTAGGTGGAATGATGATTATGGTTGAAGGGATGTCTGAAGCAGGTTTTTTTAGGTGGTTGTGTTTAAGACTTGCAAAAGCTGTAAATTACAGAACCATACCCATCTTTATTGTGTTTATGCTATTGGCTGCAGTATTATCGATGTTTATTGATAGCATTACTGTTATTATGTTTTTGGCAGCAGTAACTGTTGAACTGTCCAAAATTCTGAAATTTAATCCTATACCATGTATTTTATCGGAGATATTTTGTGCGAATCTTGGAGGATCTATAACAATGTGTGGAGACCCTCCAAACATTATTATTGGGTCAAAGTTGCATTATTCATTTTCGGACTTTTTGCTTAACACCGGCTTGATTGCAGCGATATGCCTTGTTTTTGTTATTATATATTTTTATTTCATATATCGAAATGAACTCAGAAATAGTGGCAAGCAGGTTGATGCTTCTAGTATACCCGATCCAAGCGAAGCTATTAAAAATAAGAAAGATTTTCTAGCAAATGCTGTTATTTTTGCCCTAGCGATAGTTTTGCTGACAACGAACATAATGACTCATATGTCCGTAGCATTCATTGGGGCGGTGATAGGTTTGATTACGTGCCTTGTAAATTTCAAAAAGATTGGTACAATACTGAAGAGGGTCGATTATAAATTGCTATTGTTCTTTGTAGGATTATTTATTGTAGTTGCTGGCTTGGAACATACTGGGGCAATTAATGAAATTGTTGAGCTTATTGTTCAAGTTAGTGGTGGTAACATTAAAATGATGGTAGCTATTGTCATATGGGTATCGGCAGTAGCGTCAGCCTTTATTGACAATATTCCTTTTGCGGCAACAATGGTTCCGATAATCAAGACTTTGGCAGCAGGAGATCCTGCAGTGCAGGCAACACTGGCATGGACATTGTCGATTGGGACGGATGTAGGTGGTGCAGCTACGCCTATAGGTGCGTCTGCCAATGTAGTTGGAACTGCTGTGGCCAATAGGAATGGTTATCCCATTGGATGGGGAAAATACTGCAAGGGAGCAGTTCCTGCCACGATAATGGTAGTAACTATTTCAATGATAATAATCTTTATTAGGTATTGTTAATTGATAAAATGTATAGATGAAGGAATGGTAGAAGTATGAAAAATCAGATACTTATTACAATTGGAAGAGAATTTGGAAGTGCTGGACACGAGATAGGAGAGTGCATTGCAAAAAAGCTTGGCATAGGCTTTTATGATCGTGCTATGTTGTATGAACTTGCTTCAAACTTAAAAATTGATGAAGACATTATAGAAAAGTATGATGAGAGGAATAGAGTTCCTTTTTTATCAAGGACAGTCAGAAATTATTCCAACTCTTTAGAGGATATGGTTTTTGAATTTCAGAAAAATTATATCAGTGAAAAGGCTGATTCGGGGGAGTCATTTGTCCTTGTAGGTCGATGTGGGGAATTGATACTTAAGGATAGACCTGGGCATATTTCAATTTTTATCCTTGGTAACAAGGAAGAAAAGATAGCACGAATAAAAGAGAAGTATAATTTAAATACATATGATGCCTATTGGGAAATGGTACGTAGTGACAGAAAAAGAAAGATATATCATAACAGTAGATGCCAAGGTAAGTGGGGAGACCCAAGAGCATATGATATGTGTATAAATAGCTCAAGCTTTGGTGTCGACAATACTGTGGACTTACTTGTTTATTACATAAAAGCAAGATTATCTAACAGTCAGATTTAACTAATAAAGAAGAAAAGAGACCTCAAGTGTATAAATACTTGAGGTCTCTTAATATTTACTAGATTATTTTACTATCCCTTTATTCATGTAGAATTTAATTGCTGCCTGATGGTATGGAACTGACAAGGTTAAATACGCATCTTCCAAACTAATTGACTTGGTTGAGGCATTGGTTTTTCTTATATTTTCCAAATTTGTTTTGTCAAATATTGCTGTAAGGATATTGGTTACGACATCATCTGGAACCTGATAATCCGCAGCTAACATAGCCATAACGCATGGTGTTTGAACAGTGTTATCGTTATCATAAGCATTTGCTGGAATAATATGATACCAAAAACATGGATATTTTGCTGTTAATTTATCTAACATTGTAGTTGGAAAATTTACAATTTCAAGTGGTGTTTTGGCACATGCTTTACGCAAATTTTGAAAGTTACCAATTCCCATAACAAAGCAGGCATCAATTTTACCTTCATTTAAGAGCTTTGCCATTGTTGTATATGTACCGTGAATGTGTCGTGGAAAATCCTTATCGATATCCAAACCTGCGATATCTAAAACAACAATGGATTCTGCTTCGTTACCACTTCCTTCCGTTCCGATGCAGAGACTGTGTCCTTTTAAGTCAGATGGAGAGTTAATTTTTGCAGCCTTACGTGTGACAAGGAAAAGTGGCTCATCATAGAGGCAAGCCAAAAGCCTTAACCTGGAATTTTTTCTGCCTTTGAACATCATTTCTCCCATTGTTGCCCAATGGAGCACGTCATTTTGGACTAAAGCTATGACATTGCGGTCCTTTGTCATAAGCTCGATATTTTGAATCGACCCTCCGGTTATTGAAGCAGTAAGAGAAATTTTGTTTGCAGAATTTACTGCATTTACGATTGCATTACCTAATGCGTTATACGCACTTGCCTGAGCAGCGGTTGCCAACGAATAGTTACTTTGTTTACTTGTTTGCAGCATAGCAAAGGCTATATCGTTCATTGATAATAGCAGCATGACCAATAAAAATAGTGAGCAAAACTTTTTTTTCACAGTAAGCACCCCATAAAATTAATATAAACTACAACTTAAAGTCATTCTAGAAAAAAATAATTTATTTGTCAATCTATTTTTGCAAAGTTGACAAATAGTTGACAAATAAATTTGGCTTGTCTTTATTGTTTCACGAAACATTCTAGCAAACATTCTAGCAATTTACAAAAATTGCATTTATGCTATAATTTTAGTCAATGTAGTCCTGGAGTTTCTTCACGTAACGATGGAGGTAATTATGAAATTTCCGACATTTTGGGGTGGAATTCACCCCTGTTCTCATAAAGAGCTTACCAATAAAAATAAAATCATCTACTATGTGCCGCAAGGAGAACTGGTTTTTCCTGTTTCACAACATATTGGTGCTCCTAATAAGGCGGTAGTGAAAAAAGGCGATGCAGTTTTTGTTGGTACAACTTTGGCTATGACAGATGTGCAGATGTCTGCGCCTGTGCTTTCGAGTGTCTCTGGTGTAGTAAAGGATGTTGCACTTAGGCAGTCAGTTACTGGTAATTTTGAAGAGTGTATAATAGTGGATAACGACGGACAATACACTCTTGATTCTGGGTGGGGAAGTCCTACGACTGACAAGACAGAATACATCTCGACAATTCGTCGCGCTGGTATTGTTGGTTATGGTGGTGCCACCTTTCCAACTGCCATAAAGTTAACTCCGCCACCCTCAACAAAAATTACACACATTATCTTGAATGGTGCTGAGTGCGAGCCGTATCTTAACTGTGACAATCGTCTCATGATTGAGGCTAGCGAGGAAGTGTTGAAGGGGCTTTTAATTGTCCTTGAATTATTTCCCGAGGCACAAGGTATTGTCGCTATAGAAAACAACAAGCAAGAAGCGTTAAAAACAATGAAGCAAAGCTTGTTAAGCTTAATTCAGCAAAATAAAGATGTAGCAAAGGTAAATATTTTGCCACTTGAAGTGAAGTATCCGCAAGGGGCTGAAAAAATGTTGATAGAGGCTGTTACCGGAAAGGAATATCCTCTCTCCTGCCTTCCTGCAAATGTTGGGTGCATAATTTTGAATGTTCGCACAGCACAGCAAATCTATAGAGCAATAAAATTGGGTGAACCCTCAACTGAAAGGGTAGTAACCGTTACTGGGGATGCAATAAAAGAGCCTAGAAATGTTCGAACAAAGCTTGGCACAAATATAAAAGAGTTAATAGATTTTTGTGGTGGATTTATTGCTGAACCTATAAAGGTGATTAGTGGTGGACCTATGATGGGGATTACTATGCGTAATCTTGATGCACCTGTTACAAAAGCCACCTCTGGTATTCTCGCATTGACAAAGCAATCCGCTATGATTCATAAAGCCACGCCATGTTTACGTTGTGGTAAGTGTGTTGCTGCGTGCCCAATGGGACTTGAACCAGTAGTGCTTGATCCACTTGTTATAGCTAGAAAATACGATGAATTTGAGGCTGCCGGTGGAATGAATTGCATTGAATGTGGCTCTTGTACTTATGTCTGTCCGGCATGCAGACCATTGACACAGACTTGTCGCGATGGAAAGGCTAGCGTGATTGCGAAAAGAAAAAAAATACAACAGCTTGAACAAAATGGACAAAAATAGATTGGGGAAAGAAATTATGGAAAATCTCTTAGTCGTTTCATCATCTCCGCATGATCATTCACCTTTAACAACACAAAAGATTATGGCACTTGTGTTATTGGCACTTGTGCCTGCTGGCTTTGTTGGATTTTGTTGTTTTGGTGTGAGGGTTGTGCTGGTAATGGCTACATGCGTTCTCTCGTGCGTTGCTAGCGAATTTTTATGGTGCTGTTTTACTAAAAAGGCACACACAATATCTGACCTCTCTGCCTGTGTAACTGGTCTTCTTTTGGCATATAACTTGCCACCATCTGTTCCGCTTTGGATGTGTGCTTGTGGCAGTGCCTTTGCAATAATCATAGTAAAAGAACTCTTTGGTGGGCTTGGCTGCAACGTTGTAAACCCAGCACTAGCAGCAAGGGCGGCTATGCTTTCGTCTTGGCCGCTTGCCATGACGAGTTGGAGTTCACCTAAAAGTGTTACTTCCATTAGAGCAGTAACAAGATATAGCTTAGATGCTATGAGCTCTGCAACTCCACTTGCTCTTGTCAAGGAATCTGTAGCTACGCAGCTTCCACGCAAGTTGTATATGTTACTGGGGAAGACAAGTGGGTGTATAGGAGAAACCAGCGAAATTGCAATAATAATTGGTGGCTTATTTTTACTGTATAAGGATGTTATAAAAATTCATATTCCGCTTTTTTATATCTTGACTGTAGCAATTTTTACCGCAGTTTTTGATGATATGCCGGTAATATACCATGTACTTAATGGTGGGTTATTGCTTGGGGCAGTCTTTATGGCAACGGATTATGTAACTTCTCCCGTGACAAAAAAGGGACAAATAATTTTTGCCATAGGCTGTGGTCTTTTGACCTCAATAATACGCCTTTGGGGAGCATATCCTGAGGGAGTGTCATATTCAATACTTATTATGAACTTAACTGTTCCGCTAATTGATAAGATAACGAAGCCTCGTATTTTTGGAGAAAAAAGAGGGGCTAAAGATGCGTAAGATAATAAAACTTGGTTTAATTCTCCTTTCAATTACCGCTATAACCGGGCTTGTCCTTGGCGCTGTTTACTCGCTTACACTAGAACCTATTGCTGTGGCAAAGCAGGTTTCTCTCACAAAAACGCAGAAAGAGGCTATGCCGAGTGCTGCGCGTTTTACCGAAGTTAAACCTAAGACTTCAGTCTTTAAGAATATTTATGAAGCAAGTGACTCAAAAGGAAATGTAATAGGTCATATTTTTGTGGTAGAAACAAAAGGTTTTGGTGGTATTATTGAGTTAATTGTTGGAATTTCACATGATAAAATCACAGGTGTTAGGGTGCTAACTCATTCTGAAACACCTGGACTTGGTGCAAAATCGGTAGAAACTGGTGAAGGTTCTTTCATTGAACAATTTTCCAATAAAATCTTAAAAACATTAGATGTTGTAAAGGGCGATGTAGAAAGTGATTCCGAGGTTGCTGCAATATCAGGAGCCACGATAACTTCAAAAGCAATTACAGACGCTGTCAATCATGTTGTAGATTATTACGAAGCAAATTTTAAGGGGAAGAATTAAGATGCAAAATCCTCTAAAGATAATTAAAAATGGAATAATTACAGAAAATCCAATTTTTGTTTTAGTGCTTGGACTTTGTTCTACTCTTGCTTTAACAACCTGCGCTAAAAACGGAATTGGTATGGGGCTTGCTACTACAGCTGTCCTTATAGGTTCAAATACGGCTATATCATTATTACGGAAATTTATTCCGGACGAAATAAGAATACCAGCCTTTATTGTATTGATAGCTGGTTTTGTCACTGTTGTTCAGCTTTTAATTCAGGCTTACGCGCCTTCACTTGACGTGGCACTTGGAATTTTTATTCCTCTTATCGTTGTAAACTGTATTATCCTTGCTAGAGCAGAAGCGTTTGCTTTCAAAAATGGTGTAGTTGATTCAATATTTGATGGACTTGGAATGGGACTTGGTTTTACCCTTTCGCTCACTTTTATTGGGGCAATAAGAGAAATTTTGGGAAACGGAACTTGCTTTGGTTTTCATGTAATGCCTTTGTCCTATTCTCCGGCTCTTTTGGTTATCCTTGCTCCTGGTGGATTTATCACCCTTGGCATTTTGATGGCTGTGTTTAGAAATTTACAGATAAAAAGGAAGGTACTTCCTGCAAATTATGATGGCTGGAAGGAACTTGACAGCTGTAAAGGGTGCGCTATGAAGGGACTTTGTCACGGAGCAACCTGTGATGGTAACACAAGTTTTTGCAGTAATACCGACAGAACTACCCACACTGGAGGCAATGCATAATGAGTTATTTAACACTTTTTATTGCTTCAATTTTTGTTAATAATATTTTACTTGCACGTTTTCTTGGTTGCTGCCCGTTTCTTGGTGTCTCGCAGGATTTGAAGACGGCAAGAGGGATGGGACTGGCTGTTATTTTTGTCATTACGCTTGCTTGTATAATGACGTGGCTTGTGTGGACATATATCCTTGTGCCGTTAAAGGTTCAATATCTTTATACACTTGCCTTTATCCTGATTATTGCCGCTTTGGTACAATTTGTTGAAACTGTGTTAAAGCGTTTTGTGCCTTCACTTTACAAATCACTTGGAATTTATTTACCTCTGATTACAACAAACTGCGCGGTGCTTGGGCTTGCTGTAACGAACATGAATGAAGGCTACGGACTTCTTATGTCAATTGTTAATGCTTTGGGTTCCTCTTGCGGTTTTCTTGTTGCGATAGTGCTAATGGCTGGACTACGTGAAAGGGTGGAGTCAAATCCTTCCTTGCCGCAATGCATGAAGGGACTGCCAATTGCTCTTGTTATGGCTGGTTTAATGTCGATTGCCTTCATGGGGTTTGCAGGGCTTATGTGAGGTGAAAATCATGATGAGAGATATTATTATTTCTGCAATTATTATGGGTTCGCTTGGAGTTATATTTGGTTCTCTCTTGGCATTTGCTTCACAAAAATTTGCTGTGGAAGTGGATGAAAGACAAGCGAAAATTCGTGCACTGCTTCCTGGAGCAAACTGTGGAGGTTGTGGCTTTGCTGGTTGTGATGCCTATGCAGATGCTCTTGTACAGCAAACTACAAAGCTCGGAAAATGTTCTGCCTGCACAAAAGAAAATTTAGAACTAATTGCAGAAATTTTGGGGCAAAAAGCTGATGCTTCTGTGCCATGTGTGGCGGTTGTTCGTTGTAAAGGAACGTGCGATAAAATAATTGGTTCAAATTTGTATGAAGGTACGATGGATTGCCGTCTTGCTACTCGTGTGCCAGGTAACAGTCCAGTTTCTTGTCAATTTGGCTGTATTGGGCTTGGTACGTGTGTTAGTGTATGTAAATTTGATGCAATAAGTGTCAAGGATGGCATTGCCGTGGTTGATAGAGAAAAGTGTGTAGGTTGTGGCACTTGCGTTGCAAATTGTCCAAAGGGAGTTATTACTTTAATCCCTAAAACTTCACGAGTAACAGTGAAATGTCAAAATACTCACAAGGGGCTACTCGTAAAAAAAGTTTGCAATGCTGGGTGTATAGGCTGTATGCTGTGCGTTAAAAGCTGTCCCAAACAAGCTATTTTTATGCAAGAGAATCTTGCTGTTATTGATACGGATAAATGTGTAAACTGTGGTATTTGTGTTCAAAAATGTCCAGTGAAGGTTATTGATAAGGAAGCATGATAATAGGGTAAAAAATGCTGTTGAAGAGTTCTAAATTTTGCTAGACTTATATTTTATCTCTTGACAACTATGGCTATTTGTTGTAACATACCCGGCGTTGCCGTTGGAACTTTTGTTCTACAGACTGGGGTATGGTGCAACGGCAGCACGCCTGACTCTGGATCAGGTAATCGGGGTTCAAATCCCTGTACCCCAGCCAAATTATTCTTATTTGGTCCCTTCGTCTAGGGGTCTAGGACTACGGGTTCTCAGCCCGCCAACAGGGGTTCAAATCCCCTAGGGACTGCCATTTTATTAAGTAAGTTTTGACTTCGTTAAGGTAGGTCAGAAACAAAATTTTGATAGCTTTTCGCCTTGGCGGTGAAGAGCTATTTTTTTATAGTTTTTATATTTATTTCGAAAGGATGTTATCATCAATTGGTTGGTCATTTAGGAAATTTTATTGCTTTAGGGATTTGCCTTTTGTTTTCTGCTTTTTTTTCGATGACTGAAACAACTATCACTTCAATAAACCGAAGTCGCTTGAAAACTTTGTCAGAAGAAAACTATGGTCAGAGAAAAAATTTGTCCTGGCTTATGAACAATGTGCCTTTGGCTGTGAATATTACATTGATAGGCAATAATTTGGTTAATATTTCATCATCTGCTTTGGCTACAAAAATTGCAATAGATATTTTACAATCTCCTGTTGCGGTTCCTGTTGCTGTGGCAATCATGACTGTTTTTATAGTTATCTTTTGTGAAATATTGCCTAAAAATTTAGGTATGGCGTACCAGGAAAAATGCCTCCTACTTTGCTTGCCATTACTTCGTATAATTGGTTGGCTTTTAACACCTATAACTTGGTTTCTTGGTTTGTTGCTCGCATTAACTAGCAAAGTTTTTGGATTGAAGCTTGATAATGTTGATGCGTTTGCCACAAGAGAAGAAATTGACTACATTGTGGAAGAATCAAGTGCTGGTGGCGAGTTAGAAGAAAAAGAGCGCCAGATGATACACGGTGTTATCGGGCTTGAAGACACTAGAATATCTGAAGTAATGGAACCACGTAACGATATGAGTACGATTGAAGTTAGCAAGTCTATAGATGATGCAATTACAATTTTTACTGAAAGTGGTCACTCACGTATTCCAGTTTATAATGACGATATAGACCATATTGTTGGAATTTTATATGCAAAGGATTTGCTAAAGCCCCTTTCATCTGCAAAAAATTTTACCATCAAGAGTATTATGAGGCAGGCTCTTTTTGTTCCTGAGACAATGAAAACTGATGAAGCCCTTGATCTTATGAAAAAATCGCACAAGCATATTGCCATTGTTGTCGATGAGTATGGTGGCACTGCGGGGCTTGTCTCTTTAGAAGATCTCATTGAAGAAATTGTTGGAGATATTCAAGATGAATATGATGAAGAAGTGCCAGATATTGCCAAAACCAACAACGGTGCTTACGTTGTGCAAGGCTTTGTAAACCTTGAGGACTTGGGTGAGGAGTTAAAACATCCATTTAACGAAGATTTTCCTGAAGTTGATACTGTCGCAGGTATGATTTTGGAGTTGGCAGGTAATTTTCCAAAAGAAGGTCAAGTTTTTAAGACTGGTGATTGGAAAATAGAAACACAGAAGGTTGAAAATCATCGTATTGCTCAGGTGCTGATAACCTACGTTGGTGCAGATGAAAAGAAAAATTCTGAGGAAATTAAAACGCCAGGCGGTAACGATGCCGAATGAATGTGAGTTTCCCACTAGAAACTAAAGAGGCGAGAATACTTTCTCGCCCTTTTTTTGAAGAAATTTATAATAGATACACAGTCCGTGAGCTTGTTAGCCCGGATCCTCTGCAATTTCTGTATAACTATACCTCTCAAAAAGACATCGAGGCAGTTGCCCTTATTGCTTCATCACTTGCCTATGGTAGAGTAGGGCAAATTCTTAAAGCTGTAGAATATATTTTGAATATTTTGGGGCAATCCCCAGCGGAATATTTGCAAAATGTTAGTGCAGAAGAATTGCGACATAGGTTAAAGGGCTTTGTTTATCGTTTTAATAATGAGTGTGACGTGGGGGACTTTTTACTTGCAATTGGAAATTTTTTGCGTCAAGGAACGATAGAGGAACTTTTTGTTAGTGGTTTTAATGGGGATATTGTCCGTAGCGTTAACAATTTTGTGCTAAACTTTACGTCATATATTGGGTACGAAACGTCTCTTTTACCTTTACCCTCTCGTGGTAGTGCCTGCAAAAGGTTATTTCTATTTTTACGCTGGATGGTTCGCCATGATAATGTTGATTTGGGGATTTGGTGCAGGAGCGTTTCTGCTTCTTCTTTGATTGTTCCGGTCGATACTCACGCATGGAGTATTGCAAGTAATTTAGGACTTTGTAAAAGACGCAATGTTTGTCTTATGGCAGCAAAAGAGATAACGGACTCCTATAGAGATATCTGCGAGGTAGATCCTGTAAAATATGATTTTGCTGTTACTCGTTTTGGCATTAGAGATGAATTTGATAAAGCTGATCTTATTGAGAGTTTATACAACTGGTTGGAGGAAGAAAAACAAAATGCAAAAAGGACTGTATAAGTTTATAAAAAATGCCAGCATTATTTTTTGTATAATGCTGGCAGGAATTATTTGTGCTTCTAGAGTATTTGCCTATCAATTTATGGCTGATTATGTTGAAATTGATCATGGAGTTAAGACAGAGGGGAAGCTCTTTAAGGGGGAAAATGCAACACGTTTTGAGATAAAATCCGGGAAAAAACAGAATTTTATTCAAGTGACTCGTTACGATAAGGGACTAATATGGTTACTTGATACTGACAAAAAAACTTACCAAGAGTCGCACGTGCCAAATTTATCAAATATTTTTGGTAAAAATCGTGAGCCGATTATTGTTGCCAATGGCGCAAATTTTACCAGAGAGTATGTCGGCGAGGAAAATATTGATTCCTATAACATGAGAAAATTTGTTGTAAAGAGTACATATAATTTAAAAGGAGACTCTGTGAGCGACGTATATTATGAGTGGTATAGAACGGATTTTCCCTTGCCTGTTAAAACGTCTAATATTGATGGCACAGTTACGACAGAGTATAAAAATATTAGATTTAGACAGCTTAATCCAGCTATGTTTGAGAAACCCAAAGGTTACAAGAAGATTTCTGAAGAGGAAAATTAATTAAATAGCGTTGAAATTGCTATGCAAAGTAGTACTGTACCCCCAAGAATTTCACCTTTTTTCCCTACTCCAGATCCTATTACCTTGCCTAGCATTGCTCCAGCATAAGATAAAACGTATGTGATTATTCCGGCAATTATTGCAACTGAAAGTGGGGAAGTTCTTTTTAGTGAGATGGAGAATCCAACTGCAAAAGCGTCTAGGCTCGTAGCAACTGCAAGCAGGAGAATATTTTTAGCATCAAGAGACATATTTCTTGTGTTCTCTGTGGATTGTGCGCTAAAAGCTTCTTTGAGCATATTGCCTCCGACATAACAAATGAGAGCTGCAGAAATATATTTTGCGTAAGAACCAAATAAGCCGCCCAAAAATAACGCTAAAATTCCACCAAAAATGGGCATTAAGAATTGAAAGCCACCAAAAGCTATTGCTAGACTGGTGGCATTTTTTTTGCTCAAATTGCTGTGAGCGAGCCCCATGCAAAGTGATACGGAAAATGCATCTGCGGCTAATGACGTTCCTATTAGTATATTTTGTACAATGGACACAATAGAATTATGCATTAAAATTACCTTTTATCTTTGGAAGTTTGTATGTTATAATATCACATACTTATACTTTTGAATAGATTTTGTGGAGGTAATTAAATGGGGCTACCGTGCAGAGACGAATATAATTATTACGAAGAGCCTTGCCTTACAAATGTAGAGGATTATTCTGAAGACGAAAATTCATTGTCAGCCAGTCAATGCAAGCCGAAGATTTTGGTAATTGCAGTTGGTGGTGGCGGTGGCAATGCGTTAAATTACATGATACGCAATGGCATGAAGGGATTTAACACTATTGCAATGAATACTGATGCTTCTGATATTTCTTATTCTTTATGCGAGAAGACTCTCTTGTTGGGAGAAGAGCTTACAAGAGGGCTTGGTGCCGGAGCTACTTCAGAAGTTGGTAGACTAGCTGCACGTGCCTCAAAGGAAGCAATCCGTAGAGCTATTCAAGGTTTTGATATGGTTTATATTGCAGCGTGCATGGGAGGTGGCACTGGCACAGGTGCTGCTCCTGTGGTGGCAGAGGTAGCTCGAGATTGTGGAGCACTTACTGTGGCAGTTGTGACAAGACCATTTTTCTTTGAAGGAAAGAAAAAAGCAAGGGTAGCCGATGAAGGTATTGCAAGAATTCGCAAGAATGTGGATGCGCTAATTGTAATAGAAAATGACAAGATAATTGCTTCTTCGCAAAAGAATACAAGGTTTTCCGATGCCATTACATTATCTGATGCCATTTTGGCTAGTGCCGTTGGTGGAGTCTCAGATCTAGTTACAAATTCTGGCTACATTAATGTGGACTTTGCGGATGTAAAAGCAGTATTGAAAGATTCTGGTGAAGCACTGATGGGAGTGGCTTCAGCTTGCGGAAGTTCAAGCGTGTTGGATGCAACAAAGCAAGCCATAATTGAAATTGTCAATTCCTCAAAACGCAAGGTTGCTAGTGCTGCGATATTAAATATAGTTTGTAAAAACAAGGCTGGGCTTGCTGAGATTGCACAAGCGTCAAATTTTGTCCAGGAATATTTGCTTGAGGATGCAGAGTTTGTTTTAGGTCATATTGATAATGTAAGTGACCTTGATTGCGATGCTAAGGTTACTGTCATTCTGGCTGGTATAGTTGACTCTAACGAGGATTTTTAAGATGGATGAAAAGCAAGAAGCAGAATTTACATATGAAATAGTAAATAACAAATTGCGCCCTATTGCTGAGAAGTTAGTGGAAAAATTCGACGAGTTGCACCATATAGATGTAGAAAAAATTCTATTTGTATTGAATTACAAGAGCGCAAAGAACAAACGTAGAATTACTCTGGCAAACACAGCACGAGTTCCTGAAAAATGGGCACAATTGTTGTATCAGCTTGGTGGATATAATTATAAATTTGTTATAGAAGTTTATGCAAAGACAACAGCAGCTTTTGATGAAAACCAAATGGTAGCTTTGCTTTACCGTGAGCTTCGCCGCATTGGAATGAACGGTGAAATTTTGTCACCGGATGTTCATGACTGGTGGCAGATGCTTATGGGGCTGGGTAGAAGGTGGTATTATCCGGATGTAAGTTGCAGGAACCTTCTTGATGATGAAGTTTCTTGGCAAAAACTTATGGGTAGCTACTATAGCCCAGAGGATTTAGCTGAACAAGAATAAATGAAGAAAGGCAGCCGTGAGACATTTTTATGTCTCACGGCTGCCTTTGTATGTAGTAATTTCATTACTTCAATTTCTGTTCCAGTCCGCAAAAAATTCGTGTAACAGTTTCTGCTTCCTGTGACAAATAGGCTAGTAAATGCCCTGTTGCTTCTCGCCATGCTCTTGATTCTGCTGATATAGGCACAACACCACAAAAAATATCATTTGAAATTAAAATGCTATCTTGCCATAGAGGTTTATTGGCACGAAAAATTTCTAGCGCATTAAGATTATTTTTGATGCAATATAGCACAAAATTTTCAATGTGATTTATGCAGATAAAATTGAAATCTATATCAAGATTATCTGTGCAATGAAAAATCTGTGCATCAGAAAGTGAAAATTTATTCTTTGCATAATCTAATTTACCTTGATAAGCTCCACCAATTATTAAATTCATAATGCTACACCGCCAATGCCAGAACTAGAAGTCCAACCATCTCGCTTATTGTTATGCAAAAGCCAGATACATCGCCAGATATTCCGCCAAGTGATGAGTATGCTCTTTGCAAAGCAAACATGTAGCCAAGTATTACTCCAGATAACGTGAATGAATATTTATCTAAATAAAAAACAGCGCAAAGAATAGTTGCAAAAAATAATATAAATAGAATTGATATATGTAATTTATTAAATTTATTCTGGTATTCTGTGTTGTATTGGCTTTCTGCAAGGGTGGGTAGAATTGAAACACAAAGGCTTGATAATGTTCGTGATATAGTCGGAATAAAAATTAAGGGAAGAAAATTTTTATTTTGAAAAATAACAAAAAGTGATGCAAATTGCACAGCAAATAAAATTATGGCGGAAATTACAGCAAAGGAACCACAATTAGGATCTTTCAAAATTCTTATGCGTTCCTCTTTGCTTCTGCATGACTTTATGGCATCTGTAACATCCATAAAGCCATCAATGTGGATAAAGCCACTGAGAAGGAACGGAAAGGTAGAAAGTAATACTGATGCAAGCAAAGCATTAACATTAAAATATGTTAATAGCATTGCAGCTGACATCCAAAGAAATCCATGCAAAACTCCAACAAGTGGCAAAAAGAGTATCATAAAGGGTCTTGCGTCCTCATCCCAACCGTGAAAAGGCAAGGGGATTGCGGAAAACATTGTAAAAGCCATGAGAGCCCCATACATTATTTTTTTTATCATCTATTCCAATACTCCTTTGTGAAGGATAACATTTCCTGCACAGACTTCAATCACTGTGTCACATTCTCTTGCTAACATTTTGTCCAGTTTGGCAAGTCCAGCACGATATGCTTCTGTTGATGCTTCAAAAGTTAAAGCATCTGAATAAATATAATCGGAAACAAAGACTGCATTTTTTACTGTTTTTACAAAAAGTAGCAAAGAATTTTTTGTTCTTTCAATAGCGTTAGGGTCAATGTAATTTTCGAAATCAGGCGAGTACATTTCATTTTGCAGTAGTGCTGTGACGCTATCCAGCAAAAAAGTTGCTTCTTTGTCAACCTTATCTAAACAGGATGCGATGTCTTTTCCCACTTCAATTGTCTCAAAACCCATACCGTCTCTATTTTGAATATGTTTTTTTATGCGGAGTCTGTCTTCATCATCTCTTGGAATCATAGTCGCAAAATAATACAGCTTTGAATTGCCTGCAAGTTTTTTTGCAATGTCCTGTGCAAAGGAAGACTTGCCGTTTTTGCAGCCTCCAGAAATAAATATTTTCATTTTAATTTTTCTCTTTTTTCTCTTTTTTTGCTGACACAGAAAATTTATCTCCCTTGCGAATTTCACACAAATAGTCATCATTTATGTTTGCTTCTTCAAATGTTGCCATATTGTTTATGATTGCACACGCAGCCGATATAACTTCAAATGCAAAAGGGCAGCCACTTCCCTCGCCTAACCTCATATTTAACGCAAGAAAGGGAGATAATGAAAGTGCTTTAACGCATATGTCGTAACCTATTTCAAAAGATTGATGCGAAGCAAAGAGATATTCTTTCACTATAGGGCAAAGTCGAACGGCACAAAGTGCTGCAACTATCGAGATAAAGCCGTCTATCACCGCAGGAATTTTTTGTTCTGCCGCTGCGATATATGCTCCTGTCATTGCCGCAATGTCAAGTCCACCAACCTTTGAAATTACGTCAAACGGGTCATTTTTGTCAGGGCAGTTTATAGCAATTGCGTGCTTTATTACCTCTATTTTTTTTGCAAAGGCTGCGTCTGTCAATCCACCGCCCTTGCCTGTCACTTTTTCCACAGGAGAATCTGTTAAAACAGATAAAATTGCAGATGAAGTTGTGGTGTTGCCAATTCCCATTTCCCCAACGCCAATAATGTCAACGCCGTCTTGCTTGGCTTTTTTTACTTCATTGTAACCAACAAAAATTGCCTTGAGCGTGTCATCTCGTGTCATTGCCGCTTCATGGTAAATATTCTTCGTGCCCATAGAAACTTTTTGCTTGTTTACTTGAGCGTCGTTTATTTGAGCTTTTACACCAACGTCTGTTACAGAAATTTCTACTCCAAAATGGCGGCAAATAATTCCAGCTCCTGTTTTGCCACGTGCTATATTTATGGTTTGCACCATTGTTACGGACTGTGGGGTAGCAGCTACACCCTCTTCCACAACACCATTATCTGCTGCAAAAACAAGCAAACGTTTTTTATTGATTTTGTTATGAACATGTCCAGTAATGCCAGCAAGTTTGACAGAAATTTCTTCCAGTTCTCCCAAACTTTTTGGAGGTTTAGCTAGCGACTCTTGGCGTTTTCTGGCAATGTCCATTGCTTGTTTGTCTGGTGGCGTGATGTTTGACAAAAAATTTTTTAGCGATTTTTCTAAATTTTCCATATTGTTATTTGTTTTATATTAAAAATTTATTTGTTATAAGCCAATTTACAGATGGTTCTGCATGCATTGTTTCTATTGTGTAGGTGGCATTTGGGCAAAGTGCTTCTGCCTCTGTTAGAAAATTTGCTATGTTAATATTTCCCTCTGCCAGATTTTTGTGTGTGTCGTATTCTCCATTGTTGTTGTGTATGTGAAAGTGTGATAGGTATTTTGATTCCTGCTTCAGCCAATCAAAGGCATTAATTTTAGAAACTGAGTTTGCGTGTCCTATGTCTAAGCAAAGGCGAAGCCTCTCATCATTGATGGCCGAAACCACTTCAACTAGTGGAGAAGGATCTATATCCACCATATTTTCCACATAATAGTGGATGTCAAGCGGTTTGTTGGCCAAAAATTCTTTCCAGAATGCTATTGTCTTTTCAATATACCAATCATTAAAATATAACTGTGGAATATGCCCTGAGTGAACTACGATATTTTTAACACCAAGCGATGATGATATATTGGTTGCTTGGTTTAATCTTTTATGAACAAGTTCCACTGCTAAAGGGTCAATTGCGGCGGGATAAAGCTCATTAAAAGGTGCATGGAAGAAAAAATTTTGGGTTGATTTCATTTTTTCTCGCACGTTTTTTAGCGTTACGTTGTAGTTTTTGTCCATATTTATTGCTGTACAAAATTCTGTCAATTCTAGCCCAAGACCATAATTTTTGGCTACTTGTGGGGCGTCATCTGCAATTGTTGAAATAAAAAGTTTTTTTCTTTTCATGTTAGTTTGCCTCTTTCTTACTAACGTGTGAAATTATAACATTTTTTATCGTAGGCGATAAAATATTTTGTATTTCAATACCTTTGCTGTATAATACACGGTAAATTGATAAATTGAGGTGTTTGTCATGACTGTAGAAGAAAATATTAAAAAAGTTTTGGCAGAGCACATTACACCAGTGCTTCAAACGCATGGTGGTGATTGCCAATTTATAAAATTTGATGAGCAAACTGGTATTCTCTATGTTTCTTTGGTTGGTGCATGTGGTACTTGTCCCTATGCACAAGAGACACTAAGAATGACAGTTGAGCAAACAATTACAAATTTTATTCCAGAAGTTAAAGAAGTCGCTAGAGCGTGAAGAATTCGAAAAAAAATACATCAGGAACAAAAAAGAGCTCTGAAAATTCTTTGTCTAAGCGTGATATGGGCATATTTATTCCTGCTAATTCTTTAACATCTGATGAGGCTGTTATTGTTCGCTTACTTGCTGAGAATAATGGCATTTTGTCATTGATTGAAAAAGAATTTTCATGTCATATCTTTTCTCGCGGTGACAAAATCACCATAGAGTCTAAAAATCCTGAAATTGTGCCAAAGATTAAGTCAGTTTTACAGCAATTTGCTGATCGTATTTCAGTAGGTCAAAATCTTGGTATAGCAGAGGTTCGTTATGCATTAAACGCAATCAAGGCAGGAGAAGTACCAGATTTAAAGAAACTCTACAATGATGTTGTTTGTGTAAATAACAGAGGACAAGGAATTCGTCCTTATACGGAGGGGCAAAGTCGTTACATAGATTCCATTAGAAATAATGATATAACATTTGTCATTGGTCCAGCTGGCACAGGTAAAACTTATCTTGCAGCTGCACAAGCGGTTGCTATGCTTAAAACTCACCAGGTAAGCCGCATAATTTTGGTGCGACCTGTCGTTGAGGCAGGGGAGAGGCTTGGGTATTTACCTGGAGATTTGAATGAAAAAATTTCTCCCTATCTGCGTCCGCTTTTCGATTCTTTCTATGAATTATTTCCAAATGATAAATTTGAAAGATTTTTTGAAAAGGGAATTATTGAGCTTGCACCACTTGCCTATATGCGAGGTAGGACTTTGAATGATAGCTTTATCATTTTAGATGAAGCCCAAAATACAACACCTGAACAGATGAAAATGTTTTTAACCCGATTAGGATTTGGTTCAAAGGCTGTTGTTACTGGCGATATTACTCAGGTAGATCTTCCCAATCAGGCCAAGTCTGGTTTGAAGTTGATAGATAAAATTTTAACAGGTGTTCCAAAAATTGCTTTTGTTTATTTGAATGAGGTAGATATTATACGTCATGAGACGGTTGCACGTATCGTAAAGGCATATGAAAAATATGAAAAAACTAATAGCGTTTATTTTAACAATTAAAAATAGTATTATAAAATATTACAGGGAGTCACTGGAAGTTGAAAATCGTCCTTATGTTTATTTCAGGTTGATTGTTTTGCTTTCAGTGGTTTTTCTTGTTATAGCACACTGGTATATGACTGATGTTAAAGTAAAATTTAGGGTAGGATATCCTGCGCCACTTAATTATTATGCAAAAGTTGAAACGAATTATTATGACAGAGATGCTACGCAGAAATTGCGTGATGAGGCTGAACTCAGAATAGTCAAAGTTATGGTTAGAGGTGGAGATGCCAATAGCAAATTACAAGAGAAGATAAAGTTAATTGATAACGATGCATTAAACGAAGTTTTTTCTCCAGAGTTAGTTAAAGTCATTAGAAATAAAAGTAAAAAAGAACAAAGAAAATTATCAGCAGTAACAATTGATTTACTTAAAAATCTAAGTCTAGAGGATTCAGAAGAAACAGCTCAGTCCAGGGCTATCTGGAAAGCACTGGATGCAAACAAACACTTAACTCGATCAGAAAAAAACATTGTTTTTCAGATGTGTGAAGGGCTAATTGTTTCAACTTATGAAGCTGACCCAAATTTGTTGGAAAATCTTAGAGACAATGTCTCACAACAAATCCCATTGATCAGTCGACATTTTGAACCTGGTGATTTGCTAGTTGCTAAGGGCACCATAATTACTAGGGATCTTAAGCATATACTAGCTTTTAACGGTTTCCGTGAAACGAAATTCCCATATACTTTATTGATCATTACTTTTTTGGTTGTTTATATTTGGACTTTTTTCCCTATTTTATTAGAAAAAAAGTTGGAAATTAATTTGCCAATGAGCAAATGGCTTTACATAGCCACAATGTTAGCAATTCATTGGGGGATAGAGCTTATCGCATGTCGTACGGTGCTGTATCGTTGTTTTTCATTAGTGGGGCTTACTAGCTTCCTTTTTCTTACATTGCAACCGGAGCTGTCATACAATATTGTACTGGGAAGTGCTACCATCTCATTGTTGCTCTTTTTCGAATATGATAGTTGTCTGCTTGCTATTATAAGTGCTACTCTGGGCTATATCATTTTGTCTCGATCTATACCATTTGTACGTAGAAGTGTTATTTGGTTTAGAGTAGCTACCTTTTCGCTTTTTGTCTCTGCAATTTACATGCTTATATTTTTACCTTTAAGTGCTATGCGCCCTACATTCGAGCTTATAGTTGCTCCGGTTATATCTGCACTTTTTTGGGCAATTTGGGTTGTGGCTGGACTTCCGTTAGTTGAAACTATTTTTGGAATAATAACGCCATTTAAGCTATTGGAGCTGTCATCTATGTCGCAACCAATCTTCAAACGGCTTCAGCTAGAAGCACCTGGAACTTATAATCATACCTTGGCTGTTGCAAATTTATCAGAGAGCGTGGCAGAACAGCTAGGACTGAATGCGCTTTTGGTGAAAGTGGGAGCATTGTTTCATGATATTGGCAAATTAAAATGCCCAGCTTATTTTGTTGAAAATCAACCAAGAGATAATAATGTTCATGATGATTTATCACCGGTAATGTCTGCAAAAATTTTAATTAGCCATGTGAAAAATGGCTATGAAATGGCAAAGGAGCTTAAGCTACCATCAGAGGTTTGTAACCTTATAATTCAACATCACGGAACGACCTTCCTTTCTTATTTTTACGAAAAAGCTCAAGCATTAAATATTGAAGTTGAAAAAAAAGATTTTATCTATCCTGGTCCAAAACCACAGTCAAAAGAGGCTGCTCTTCTTATGATTATTGATTCAGTTGAAGCAGCCTTAAAAGGTGATACATCCGGATTGGAAACAAAAGATGATCTTTACAACTTTATAAAGAAAATAATTGCATCCAAGATTGAAGCATATCAATTTGATCGTGTTGACTTTACATTAAAAGATTTAAATACAATTTGTCAATTATTAGCTGACAATTATGTAAGCATTAATTACTCAAGACATGTTAAGTCTATCTCGGAATTGGTGTCAGACAAAATATTGAAAAATGAAGTTTCTAATGCGAAAAATGTTGTAAATGCTACTAAAGCTGCAGAAGATACTGAGGACGTTGCAGATGAACTTTGAAATAATAGAGGGTGAGGTTACTGATAGCGAAAATTTTGCACTTGATAAATCTGATCTTGCAACTTTATCAAGAGTATTTAGAGATTATTTGTTCGTAAATGATGTTTTACCATCTGGTGTTATTGCTGTTCAGTTAGTTCTGTCTATTTCTTCTGAAAAAGAAATGACAAAAATAAATAAGCGTTTTCGTCATATATCTAGACCGACTGATGTTCTTTCTTTTCCTCTTTGGGAAAATTCCTCGTGGAAAAATGCACCAGAGCTTTGGTCTGAATTACCTCTAGGTGACATTTTTATTTGTCCGCTGCAAGTAAGAAAATGTGCAGAAGAAAATTTAACCTCTGAACGTCAAGAAACTGTGCTTGATTTGTGTCACGGTTTTTTACATTTAATCGGACATGATCATCTGGAAGAATCTGAAAAGCAAATTATGTGGCAAGAGCAAGATAAACTCTTAGCAAGGTTTTTTTCTAATAATGAATGATAATATTAATCAAAATGGACTAGTAAATTTTAGAGCGGGTTTTGTGGCAATACTAGGAAGACCAAATGTAGGAAAATCTTCTTATATCAATGTTCTGTTGGGCGAACACATACTAGCAGTTTCTGAAAAGCCGCAAACTACACGTAATTCTTTACGGTGTATATATACTGATGCCACCAAACAAATAGTATTTGTTGATACTCCCGGCATTCATGTGCCAAAGCATGCCTTGGGTGAATTTATGATAAAGGAAGCAGAAGACGCTCTTTCATGTGTAGATGCTGTTTGTTATGTTGTTGAAGCAACAGATAGGTCAATTAGTGAAAAAGATCACATGATAATTGCTGCTCTTAAGGAAATGCATTGTCCTGTAATTTTACTAGTCAATAAGGTTGACAAATTAACCAAAATCGCTGATTGGCAAAAGGTCGTAGATGTATATAACAAAGAGCTGAATATAAAGGATTCTTTATGTGTGTCTGCAAAAAATGAAATCGGAATAAGAGAATCTGCAGAAGCAATAGCTAAATTTTTACCAATCCAACCTGCAATTTATCCTAGTGACATGCTTATGGACTCTACTGAAAGATTTCTCGTAGCTGAGATAATTCGTGAAAGTATATTTACTCACACAAGGGAAGAAGTGCCTCATAATGTAGCGGTAGTTATTGATGAATTTAAAAGTCCCGACGAATATGATGTCAATATTGCTACTATTAGAGCTACAATTATCGTTGCGCGTCCTGGTCAAAAAGCAATTCTTATTGGTCATGCGGGTTCCATGTTAAAAGAAATTGGTACTGATGCAAGAGAAAAGCTAGAGAAGCAACTTGGATATAAAATTTTCCTAAGCCTTTGGGTAAAGGTAAAGCCAGATTGGCAAAAAAAAGTTGAGGAACTGCGTCATTTAGGGTACGTGTTGTGATAGATTTACCTCAGGGTGACTATATATATAAGGGAACTGTCCTGAAACAAAACAGGGATAGTGAAGCACTTTTGGTATTCTTGATGGACATCGGAAAAACTTGGATTTTTGTTCAAGGCAAGGGGCGTAACAGATTCCTTGGCGCAACAGAACCAATGATCTGGGGCGAATTTAATGTATATAAAAATTCGCATGGATTGTTTCTTAAAAATGTAAATATAAAGAACGATTTTCTCTCGTTAAGACAGAGTGCGACTAGTCTTTATCTTGCAACAAGGATATATAGCTTGCTTGCGGATAGACTTCCACTTGAAATAAAGAACAATCGATTATTACAGAGCCTCTATGATACACTTACCTTGATAGATGAAGGAGCTACAGGTGAAGCTACATACTTTAGGTTTGTTGCAAAGTTTCTTTCTTACTATGGCATAATGCCGTCATTTCACGTTTGCACTAATTGCGGTCGTGCAATACACGGTGTTGCACATCTGTCTAGTCAAGGCATATTCTGTGGCAAGTGTGCAAGTTTTAGTGACTTGCCGTTAGAGTTGAATGATTTGTTAGATATGCATAAAGCATTATGCCTAGATCACAACGATTTTGTTAGTTGGTGTAAATCAGCCAATTACACTAAAAAATTAAGCAAGTGTTCGGAAATATTAGAAAAATATTTTGAAAGATTGAAATAGAAATTGGAGGAGATAAAGTTGAATTTTCAAGACATTGTAATGAAGTTACAGAGTTATTGGGCTTCACAAGGTTGTGTCTTACAGCAGCCTTACGATCTTGAGGTTGGTGCGGGAACGATGAATCCTGCGACTACGCTTCGTGTGTTGGGACCTGAGCCGTGGCGTGTTGCATATGTTGAACCGTCTCGTCGTCCAACTGATGGGCGTTATGGTGAAAATCCAAATAGGTTGCAGCATTATTATCAATACCAGGTAATTATTAAGCCTGCTCCTGCTAATATACAAGACCTATACATTGAAAGCTTGCGTGTGCTTGGAATTAAACCTGAAGAGCATGACATTCGTTTCGTAGAAGACGACTGGGAAAATCCAACCACTGGTGCTTGGGGACTCGGTTGGGAAGTTTGGCTAGATGGTATGGAGGTAACACAATTCACATATTTTCAGCAAATGGGTGGTGTTGATATGGAAGTTGTGCCAGCAGAAATCACCTATGGCATAGAACGAGTTGCAATGTTTGTTCAAGGTGTTAACAACGTTTATGATTTAGATTGGGTAGGCAATATTAAGTATGGTGATGTTCACCATCAAGGTGAGGTTGAGTATTCAACCTACAATTTTGAAGTAGCAGATACTGAAATGCTTTTTGAATTATTTAACAAATTTGAGCAAGAGTCCAAAGCAGTCCTTGCTAAAGGTTTAGTTTTACCAGCATATGACTATGTGCTAAAGTGCTCACATTCTTTTAACTTGCTTGATGCTAGAAATGCAATTAGCGTTACAGAAAGAACTAGCTACATAGGACGTGTTCGTGCACTTGCTTCTGCATGTTGTAAAGCCTATGTTGAGCAACGAAAAGAGATGGGCTATCCTCTAATGGGAAAATTTGATTCTTTTGAGAATGACGGTGAGTAAGATGGCAGAGATACTTTTTGAAATAGGTACGGAAGAAATTCCAGCACGTTTTATGAAACAAACTTTATCTGAAATTGAAGCTACCTCAAAAGAGAAATTTGCTGAAGCAAGAATTGTGTATAAAGATTTGACAGTTAGATCAACACCTAGACGTCTTGTACTCCAAGTGCATGGTGTTTCTGCAACAACGGAGGCCGCAAAGGAGGTCTTCAAGGGACCCGCTGCTAAAGCCGCTTATGATGAATCAGGAAATTTTAGTAGAGCTGCTATTGGTTTTGCAAAAAGTAAAGGGCTTGAAGCAGCTGATTTGAAAATTGCAGACATAGCTGGGGGACAATATCTTGTTGCAGAGGTGGTAAAAGATGGCCAAGCCGTTGAAGGTCTTTTACCGGCAATATTAAAAGAGCTAGCTGTAAGTCTTTCTTTCCCTAAAAATATGTATTGGAAAGAGAAAACTACGAAATTTGCGAGACCAGTCCGTTGGTTAGTTGCGTTATTTGATGATCACATAATTCCATTTGAATTTGCTGGACTAGCTACATCAAGATTTAGCCGAGGCCATCGTTTTATGGGATCGAAAAATGTTCAACTTGATTTTGCTACTGATTATGATAGAAAAATGAAAGAAAATTTTGTTATCACGGATCCAGCTGAAAGAGCCAAAATGATACTGTCTGGCGTAGCTGATATTGAAAAAAAACTTGGAGCTAGAGTTTCTGTGGATCCTGATTTATTGCACGAGAATGTTCACTTAAATGAATATCCCGTCCCATTTTTGGGCACATTTGACAAAGAATTTCTTACTATTCCACAGGAAGTGTCCATTCTTTCTATGGCAACAAATCAAAAGTACTTCCCTGTTACGGATGATAAGGGCAAACTTATGCCATACTTTGTTGGTGTTTCAAATAACATAGCTAAGGACATGTCAGTTGTCCAAGATGGTAACGAGCGAGTTTTACGAGCTAGGTTATATGATGCACTATTCTTTTGGGATGAGGATGCTAAACGATCACTAGATGAAATGGCTGAAAGCTTAAAAAAAGTTACATATCAGCAGCAACTTGGAAGTCTTTATGACAAGGTTCAAAGAGTAAAAAAAATTGCTCTGTTTTTAGCAGAGCAACTGAATTTAAACATTTCTGGCGATATTCTTTCTCGTGCGTGCGATTTATCTAAGGCTGATTTAGTGTCTAATATGGTGTATGAGTTCTCTGATGTTCAGGGGGTTATGGGGAGAGAATATGCTCGTAGAGCGGGAGAAAAGGAAGAAGTTGCTCTTGCCCTTTATGAACAGTATTTACCAAAACAAGCCGGTGGAGAATTACCCACACAAATTTATGGTGCTTTACTGGGTTTAGCAGAACGTTTTGATACATTAGTTTCAATTTACAAAATTGGAGCAGAGCCCACAAGTCAGGCAGACCCTTACGGACTTCGTCGTGCTGCTAGAACAATCAATGAGTTGGTCTGGGGACTTAACTTAGATGTGAATCTTACTGAAGTATTTGATTTCGCGTCAGATTTGTTACATTTGGAAGGCGATCGACTCGATAAACTAGTATTGTTTATAAAACAAAGAACGCAAATTCAATTAAAGGAGCGTGGATTGGTACAAAGTTCTATTACTTTGGCTTCAGAAACACAAGCTATGAAACCATTACAATTTTTGAAAATGGCATCTGTTTTTACTAAAAATGCAAATGATAAATGGTTTGAGGATCTCATAACTGCTGCAGTTCGTGTAAGAAATATTGTACTTAAACAATCTGTACTAAGTGATGTTGTTGATGAAGGGGTTTTTGTTCTTGACGAAGAAAAGAAGCTTTTCGGAGAATTAAAGAATGCTGATATGTCTGCTGACAAGGCAATTGTATTATGTGATTGGGAGACTTTAGCTAAGATAATGTCAGAGATGTCACCTGTAATTACAGACTTTTTTGATAAAGTGCTCGTCATGGATAAAGATGAAGCAATAAAACAAAATAGGCTGGCATTGCTAAAGGCATGTGATAGTTTCTTTGGAAAGATAGGTAACTTTTCACTGCTAAAGCAGAATTAGTTTTGCAATAAACAAAAAGGATGAAGCGTGAGCTTCATCCTTTTGTTTATTACTAGAATTACCTTGTTAAAGAAAATGATCTTTCAATTACTTGTTGTAAAAACTGTGGAAATTCAAGACCAAATGCTTTTGCAGCTTTTGGAACAAGACTAGTAGCCGTCATACCGGGAGCAGTATTTGCCTCCAGGGCATAAATTTCGCTGCTGGGTGTCAGTCGAAAATCTATGCGCGAATACACGTTGCAAGATAGAGCTTTGTGAGCTGAAACAGCTTGAGTTTGTAGTCGCTGTGTTATTTCGGTAGAAAATTCGGCGGGGCAAATATACTCAGTTGCACCTTTAGTATATTTGTTTTTATAGTCATAGTATCCTGTTCTTGGCTTTATGTGAATAACCGGCAAGGCAAAGGGGGTTCCTGATTCATCTTCAAAGACAGGAACGGTTACTTCCTCACCTTCTATAAATTCTTCAACTAAGGCAAAAGGCTCACTTTGCCAAGCCAGTTTCAAAGCCGAATTATATTCGTCGATTGAAGTAACAGTGGAGCAAGCTACCGTACTACCACCAGAATTAGGCTTAACAAAAATTTTCCCATGTTGGTCTAATAATTTTTGTGCAACATGTGCATTTGAATTTTTTGATGTAGCAACAAATGAGATAGGTGTTTTTATACCAGCACTATTCAAAAGTGGCTTTGACATAAATTTGTTCATTGCTAATGCACTTCCAATTACTCCACTTCCTGTATAGGGAATATTGGCTGCTTCACAAACAGCTTGAACTATACCGTTTTCGCCCCATGAACCATGTAGCGCAATAAATACTCCTTCCGCACAATTTTTCTTATAAATTTCAGGTAGGCTTAGAGGATCTTTAATGTCTGTAAAGATAGGAACAAAGCCTATCGATGATAGAGCATCGGCAACCGCTCTGCCAGAGTTAAGAGACACCTCTCTCTCTGGACTTGTGCCACCAGCTAAAACAATTATTTTCATGCAGATTCCCCTTTTTATTATCTATCAATTGAAGATGGAACACTATAATAATATCCATCATCTCCACCACCAAATGTTAGCTTATGCTCAGGTTTTGCATTTATAAAGAAGACAAAACCTACCTTTAGATCATAATTAGTGTAATATTCTTTACACCAAAGCTGAAATGTCATGCAGTGACGTATAAATGTTAATACGTAGCGCATCTCAGCTAAACTGTTAGTAATAGAGTCGTAGCCACCCCGCAGTGCAAGAAACCATTTGTTATTTGCATCGCCGAATGGTAGTTTAAAGGCTAATGATTGGAATATATTTCTGTTGTCCTCGTATCTATCCCAGCTCATAGGAGATGTCCCTTGAACATTACGCCACTGGTACGATGAGTTGAGCAAGAAAGCACCAATTTGGTAGTTAAGTCCAATTCTGGCATTCCACACCTGTTGGGCTTCATCATAGCTTGAATAATTGTAACGCATAAAGCTAGCACCTATATAAGGCGAAAATATTAAAAACTTCCATGTTGTTGGACTTGTAAAATTTGCACCATAGCCAAAACGTTCAATCCAAGGGGAATGTTCTTCGCCGAAATCTGACTCTTGATAACTCCCCCACATTGCTTTCAGGTTGATTTTTCCAAGTTTGCCGATGTTAACATCTGGTGTAGTTAATGAAAATTCAGGTTGCCTTGTTAAATTATGCTCGACATCCTCCTCACCAATTCTCATACGGGTAGATAGAAGTTCATATTTGCTGATTCGAAAATGTGCATTCCAACCATTTTTAGTGAAAAGCAAGCCATACTCTGGTCTCCAACGAATAACATCATCACGTTTATTATATAGTCTATTTAACTGACCATATAACTTCATGCCATCAAAAACATCAACTGTGTAGCGGAGCTTTGTTTCAAATTTTGGTGTAAGATTGGAAAAACTGCGAAACCACGCCATTCCCCATAAGTCTAATTTTCCAAAATCATCAAAGTCAAGCTGACCTCGTAGTCCTACACCAACTCCTAAATTAGAATCATATCCAACGGTAGGATTTATTTTACGTTTTGATCTACCTATAGTCATATCAAATGGTGAAACAAATAATAGACTCTTACCATAGTATAAACGTGGCCGCTTAATAACAGTTTTTTCCCCTGGTACGACTACAACCTGCTTTGTCTCAAAATGGTAATGTGGAAGCTCAGCTTCACATGATGTCATTTTTGCATTTTCCCACACTGAAACTGATGTGTTGGGATTAAGACGAGTTAATTTTGATTTAGCAACGTAGCCTTGCCGGGCTGCTTGTGTATTTTTGAGTGCAATTGCAGTACCAGCTGTAAAAAACATTTTATCTACTGAACCATGTGGAGTTAACAGTTCCCCTCGTCCAAGATTTGCGTCATATCGAAGATGAGTTCCTCTGAGTTCTGTTTTTGCGTCTTTTAACACTACTTCTTGTTTGCCAGATGGAGAGTATCCCTCAACTAGATTAAGATCAGTGTAATATACTACCTTTTCTGCCGTAATTGTTATACTTCCATCAGTTATAGCTGCATTGCCAGTTGCAGTAGCTATAGAATTTGTTTCATCAAATGTCACTACATCTGCGTCAAGGGTTATTTCTTGTTTTTCAGTAATAGAACTATTTTTTTTCTTTTCAGTATTATAATCAGCGTCTAATTTTTTTTGAATTTCGCTATTTAAAATTTTCTCTTGGGAAATATCATGTGGATCTTCAGCCAAATCCTCTTGTAAAAATCCCTCACGTGCATACAGTACATTAGGGAATATCTGAAAATATAGATTGGAAAGCAAGAATAAAATAATAATTGCTATCTTTTTTCTTTCCATATAATTTTTCCCCCATTAGGCATCTCACAAGTTTTACTAGTCTCGTGGAGAATAGCAGTATTAGTTTTTATTAATATTTCCTTGCTAGTTGCACAGACATTTCCCTTTATATTCCATTTTTTTCTTTGTGCTTCAAACGATAAGTTATTAGCGACGATATTATATTCATTGTTATTTTGCATGGAAATAACCGTTGCTTCAGCAAAATTAAAAACTTGATCTGTCATATGATAATTGGCAGACCGTGCTTTGATTTTAGTCTGATCATTTTCTCCTCTTACATAAGCATCAAGATTCGTAGCAGAAATATACTGACCTTCTTTATAGGCCTGTGGAGAAGTTACTTTCCATAATTTATCGCAAATTACTCGTTCAAATGATATCCCTTTTACGGTTAACTCAGGGGAAGTAGATTTATTAGTGACATCTTTTTCAAGATCTATGTGCAAGTCTCTCCAAATCATAATGCCCAGGAGTATAAGAAGAAAAAAGGAAAAATATAATATGTTTTTTTTATTCCAAAGCTTCATTAGGTTATTTTTGAGGTTGAGGTGTAACGGTAGATGACCCCTGAGGAATCGTATTATTTGGAGTTACTATAGGTGTAATAGCGGTAGGTATCTTATAGCCAAGTGCATTTGCGGTATCCTCTGTGTTTACAAATAATACAGTGCCCTCCTTGAGTTGACGATCGTTACCACGAATAAAAAAGCCTCCAACTAAGCCAACAGGCCCTAATAATAAGGCTCCAGCTAAACTAGTTGCTGCTGCACCAGCCATAGGTAGATATGCCTCTGTAGCTTTCTTTGCTTCCGTCCCGATGCCCAGCTTTACAGTTGATGGTCCGAGTATCTCTAGTGTATCAATCTCGATATCAATTTTAGAAGAGCGCCCAAATGCTCCAGGTAGGCGAACCTTAGTTACATGACCTAATATACGACTCCCGATGGGGGCTACTAACACGTCACCTATCATAATAGGCTCTGCCGTAGTTAGTGCTATAATATCTCCTTTTTTTACAGTTCTAACAGTTATCGTCTGGGTTAACTTGGCTTTTACGATAGTACCTTTGGGAAGTTCGACTGGCACAAGCGTAATCCCCTCTGGCAAAAGTTGAGAATAAATCTTCTCAAGACGTGGTAAGATAGCTCCACCATTTGTGTTTCCGTTCAAAATCACCTCAAGATTTTCAATACGCTTTATGAGTGATACGCTTGGATGTATTTTTTGCTCCAGAGCCCACTCTGCTATGGATGTTTTAAATAGGAGAGAAGGTTGACTTCCCATACTTTTTTCTAAGAAAGCAAGTAAGCTAGTCTGTCGCTCTGTTATGCTTCCAGGAAGCTCTCTACCAAATACCACAGTTTCGATTGAATGAAGCCGTTCAATTAACCCTCCAGAGTTGATATTACCGTACACAATCGTCTCAACACGGTCTAAAATTTCAAATGCTGGTTTTGCGTTTTGGTCAGTAGGTGCGATTTTCACCTCGTTTTCAGTAGAAAGGTTCTTAGTAATTGGTGGCAGTGAGCTCGTTACATTTTGTGTCTGTGACGTGTCAGTATTCTCAGAAGATTGTGATTGAGCCTGAGGCACATTTTGCTGACTAGTGGTATCTGCCTTTGGAATGGCCAAGGGAGTCACCTTTTGTGTTGCAGGAGGTGGAGTAGTTGAAGAGGCTTGGACTGCATCAGCAGAAGCAGCATACGTTTTTGGAACAAATGTATGCGATGTAAATATCACTGTAAAGATTAACAAAATAGAAGTAAATTTTTTCATTATAATTCCTCCAAAAAATTAAGCATTATTTTTTTTTATTGCTTCCCTTACAAAACTAGAAAAAAGTGGATGAGGTCTTACTGGTCGTGACAAATATTCTGGTAAAAACTCAACGCCAATCATCCAAGGGTGATTAACATTTTCTATTATATCAACTGTATTATCCTCTTCGCATATTCCAGAGATTACCATACCATTTGTACAAAACATTTCTGCATATTTATTATTAAATTCATAACGATGTCGATGGCGCTCAACTATCTCGTCTGTTGCATATATAACATGAGCCTTTGTTCCATGCTTTAATTTACATTTATATGCACCTAGCCTTTGGTGTGGTTCAGAAGAAATATTATCATCATGTAAAATGTGTATCAGCGGTGTTGAAGTAACAATACTTGTATCAGAAAAATAGGCATCTTGTAAATTTAGGACATTCCTTGCAAATTCAATTGCCATTGCTTGCATACCAAGCCCTATACCTAAAAATGGAATTCCATGCTCTCTTGCATATTTGCAAGCTTTTATTTTTCCCTCAACACCTCTTGTACCAAATCCTGATGGTACAAGAATAGCATCGGCATCTCCTAATAGTTCAACTGCATCTGTATTTTCCAATGTTTCAGCACTGATATTTTTCACCTTAATTCTTGTTCCAAGGTGTACTCCGGCGTGTAGTAATGCTTCATCCAGTGAAATATATGCATCTTTTACTTCCGTATATTTGCCCACCAATGCAACCACAATCTCTCTTTCTCTTGTCTCGTATTTTTTTAGAAAATCTTTCCAGTCAGCAAGATTAGGCTCATTTTGAGTAGAAAGACCAAGCTTTTGCAAAACCAGAGTGTCAAAATTTTGTTTATGTAGTGTGATGGGAATTCTGTAGATGGTATCAGAATCTAAGGCTTGAAAAACTGATTTTTCAGATACTGAACCAAACAAAGCAATTTTTTGCCTAAGATCTTCTGGTACCTCCATTTGGCTTCTGCAGACAATTATATCAGGTTGAATTCCTATACGCCTAAGTTCATTGACGCTGTGTTGTGTCGGTTTTGTCTTAAGTTCACCACTTGCAGCGATATAAGGTACTAAAGTTACGTGACAGTAGAGAATATTTTCCCTTCCTACACGTGAAGAAAGTTGTCTTATTGCTTCAAGATAAGGTAAACCCTCTATGTCACCAACTGTACCACCTATTTCTGCAATAACAATATCTTTATTTTTACCAACTCTTTCAATTCTATCTTGAATCTCATTTGTAATGTGCGGAATTACCTGAACAGTAGTCCCACCATATCCTCCAGATCTTTCACGACTAATTACTGTGCTATAAACTTTGCCTGTTGTACAACTGTTTTCTCCCTTTATTGATTCATCAATAAAGCGTTCGTAGTGTCCAAGGTCTAAGTCAGTCTCTGCACCGTCACATGTCACAAAAACTTCGCCGTGTTGGTAAGGACTCATTGCTCCAGCATTTACATTGATGTAAGGATCCATTTTTAAGATAGAGATATTGAATCCCCTGCGCTTCAAAAGTACACCAAGAGAAGCTGCTGTTATACCCTTACCTAAAGAAGAAACAACGCCACCAGTTACAAAAATGTACTTTGTCATTTTTGTCCTCCTGAAACTATATGAATTTTTTTTAATTATTTTAAATAGCTAAACGGATTACGTGGAATTCCATTTACACGAACTTCAAAATGTAGGTGACTCCCAGTTGCACGCCCAGTAGCCCCTACCGTACCCACAGTTTGTCCCATTCCAACTGATTGACCTGTGCGTACCAACAAACTTGTACAGTGCGCATAAATTGTTTTTATTCCGTTAGAATGTCTAATTTCTACAGTCTTACCATAACCACTTCGCCATCCAGAAAATGTAACCTGACCTGGTGCCGATGCGTATATTGGCGTGCCACGTGGGGCTCTGAGGTCAATTCCAGCGTGAAAAGCAGTGCGTCTTCTACCTCTACGGAAAGGGCTTCGTCTTACACCAAATCTGCTTGATAAGGCAATCCTTGATCTAAGTGGCCAAGCAAAATATCCCTTCCAAGGAGTACTCCTACCTTCTGATACTGAAATATACCGTTTTATCTTCTTTCCGTGACGTGTTGTTACTTCTACCTTTACGTGTCTCTCCTTGGCGGTACGTACTTCTCTTACTCCGGGTAAGAATAGCTTTTCACCTATTCGCAATTTATCGGAAGTTTTTTTGTTTGCAATTAGTATGTTTTTCTTAGGAATATTATAACGTTTAGCAATTTTCGAAATAGTATCACCCTTTGCGGCTTTTATAAATATACCTCTCATGTTTGGAATGCGAAGAGTAATACCAACTTTTAAATTAGACCCATCACTAGATAGTACATCTTGATTTGAGGAAAGAATTGTTTTAATGGATACCCCAAAATCTCTAGAAATATTCCAAAGAGTTTCACCTTCTTTAACTTTATGATTAGAATAAGTTAAGCCATGTTTCAATTTATGCTGTGCCTCGTCGGTTATATCCGCCTGAGAAGAATCTTCAGTGGCTAACAATAACTTCTGCGTGAGATAATCTTCTCCCTTATCCTGAAAAAGAAAATCATAAAATTGATCAATTGGAGTTCCAGGTTGTGAAACAACTTTAGTATGCAAAGTTTTTAGCTTTTGCATGTCTTTATCTGTAAGGTAACCACCATTCTTAGCAAGTGTATCATAGAGAAATAATTCAAACTTACTCATGTTTGGTAAATGATGTATTTCCCCTATGTTGACGTTACTTTCCGTTGTATTTTGATTTGATTTTTTAGTTAACTCATCAGGTTGAGAAATATCCACTGTGTAAAAGCCAGGAGCTTGGTTTTGTGGTATTTCCAAAGTGTAACTAGGATTTAACCAACATACCCCTTTGCGCTCAGCATAATTTATTGATATTAATAAGGTTACCAAATATAGCAGAATAAAGAGTATTGTTGCTAATACTTTTCTCTTAGTCTTAAAATCGAAAAAATTAAAATATTTCTTCAAATCCTTACCTCTTTTATGAGATGATAAAAGAAAGTTGCTTTAATTCATCATCACCTAGGAAAATTTTTACACAATAAGCACCAGAAGGTAAGTAGGAACCTGTGGTAGATAGCAAGGCGATTGAACGGTTCCCATCGGTTTTCGACAGTTTTAATGTGTCAGCTGCTATCGATGAGTTATTATAATACCATACAACCCTGAGTGTTAGACCAATATTGGCTTTCGAATAATCAAAAAAAAGAATCAAACGGTCAGTAGGTGTTGTTTCACCTCTTATTACGTCAATGGGAGCCATTTCATTGTCTAAATTTTTACATAAAACAACATTAGAGAGTGTAATGCTTGGAGATGTTGCGTACACAAGAAAGAATAGCATAATACAAGTGAAAAAAATAGTTATGATAGACAGAATTCTTTTGTTAATTTTTTTTTTCAAGAATGTAAACATTAACAATTTCCATACCTTATAGATAAGAGTATATCAAATGAATTACCTTGACAATTTTTCAATCATATTGAAAAGTTCCATGTCAAGCGGGGCTTTTTTCTCCCATGCATCAGAAATTGGGCATGTGATGATTTCATTATGCATCAAACCAGTCATTACGTTAGTCTCACCACGGAATATTGCTTCTACTGCTATGTCAGCTAATCTGGTTGCCAATACGACATCATAAGAAGTTGGACTACCGCCACGTTGCAGGTGACCAAGTACTGTAATTTTTGGGTCATAACCACAATCCATCGTGCGAAGCTTATCCGCAAGTTGAGAAGCAGACATTACACCTTCTGCAAGAATGACGATAGCATGATTTTTCCCGCTAGATTTTGAGGAACGTAATCTTTCACAAAGTTCATCAAAATCTGTTTCTATTTCTGGAACTAATACGTATTCAGCACCACAAGCTACGGCGGTTTCTAGTGCAAGAAATCCTGCATTTCTTCCCATAACTTCAACTATGAACATTCTGTCGTGACTTGAGGCAGTATCGCGAAGCTTACGCACGCATTCTCTAGCTGTGTTACATGCGGTATCAAAACCAATAGTAGTAAATGTTCCTCCCATATCCTTATCTATTGTTGCAGGAACACCTATTACTTGCATCCCAAGAGCAGCAAGCTTCTCGGCACCGTGAAAACTTCCATCCCCACCGATGACGACTAGAGCGTCAACACCAAAAGCTTTAAGACGGTCATAGCCCTGTTTTACTCCCTCAGAGGTAAAAAATTTATCACATCTAGCGGTTTGTAGTAATGTACCACCATAGAGTATTATTCCACCAACACTTTTATGATCTAAGGGAATAAAATCTCCGGCTAGCAGACCATCGTAACCACGCAACACACCAACCACTTCAGCACCATGCCAGATTGAATTTCTGACAACAGCACGTATTGCGGCATTCATACCAGGTGCATCACCACCACTAGTTAAAACTGCTATTCTTTTTTTTCTTTCAAATTGCATTTTGGGCTACGTTCCTTTCCGACTTATACAACAAATATTAAAAACTAAAACTATATCAAGATTATAGTATATCTAATTTTTTCTTTAATAGTAAGTATTGAGATATAAATTCATCTATCCCACCATTGAGTACAGAAGTTGCGTTAGCATTCTCGAATTTTGTTCTATGATCTTTTACTAACTGAAACGGTTGTAGTATATAAGATCTAATTTGAGAACCCCATTCTATTTTTTGCTTTCCACTGCCAAGTGTGTCAAGTTCTTTTTGTCTTTCTTTCCGTTTGAGTTCGTATAATTTTGAGGCAAGAACAGTCATTGCAACTGCACGATTTTGATGCTGGCTTCGTTGTGTTTGGCAAGATACAATTATACCAGTTGGTATATGCGTTATGCGGACAGCTGAGTCAGTCATGTTTACATATTGTCCACCAGCTCCGCTAGCACGAAATGTATCCATTTTCAAATCTTCTGGTCTTATATCTACCTGTGCACTTTCGGGTAAAACTGGCAAGACCGCTACAGAAGCAAAACTAGTATGGCGTCTTTTTGCAGCATCAAAAGGAGAAATGCGCACAAGTCTGTGGACTCCTTGTTCGCAGGAAAGATAACCAAAGGCAAATCTACCTGACACTTTACACGTAATGCTCTTATAGCCAGCCTCGCCACCTTCAAGAGCATCAATCAATGTTACCTTATAGTCATGACGTTCCGCATAGCGAAGATACATGCGGTAAAGCATGCTTGTCCAATCCTCTGCTTCTGTTCCGCCTGCGCCAGAATGAATTGTAAGTATTGCGTCAGATGTGTCATATTCGCCGTCCAATAAATTTCTTGTATAAAAGGCTGAAATTTCCTCCGTAAGCGAAATTGCTGTTGTTTGAAATTCAGTCTCCAAGTCGTTATCATCAGAGTCTTTTAGAATTTCAGAAATTGTCTCTAGGTCTTGAAATTTTTTATCAATTGAGGTATATTCACTAAGTTTCTCCTCGATATCAGAAATTTCTTGCATAACCGATTTGACTTCAGGTGTATTCCAAAAGTCTTCATCAAGCGTTGCTTGTTTCAATTTTTGTAATCGAGTTTGCAAACTTGTGAGGTCAAAGACTATCCCTCAAATCTATTAAACTTGAGCTTATGGATTCAAGATATGTTGTTAATGGAAGATTTTGCATAGGTTCACCTTTTTCAATGAAACTGAGTGGTTTACCGAGGTAAGTGAAACAAGAATATTTATTACAATTAGAAATTCAAACAAAAACGACGTATTATACCTCAAAAATTTCAAATTTTCAATTTTAGAGAGAAGATTTTTATGGTTACAGAAAAATTCTGGGTTAATTTATCACAAAATGATTATTTTCGTGAAATAATTTGTCTTGAAACAGTTTCAAACACTCAAGATTACTTAAAATTGATGGCTCAGAATGGCAAGAGAGGTCTTGTCTGTGTGGCTCGACATCAAACAAATGGGCTGGGTAGAGCTGGAAGAAAATGGTATAGTGATGAAGAAAATTTAAAATTTTCTATGTTATTTGATGCATGCATCTCTCCTCAGTTTCTTCCAATAATTTCACTTATTGTAGGAATGGTAGTAAAAGAAACGATAGAAAAACTATATTTGACATCTGTGCAATTAAAATGGCCAAATGACATTTTGTTAAATGGTAAGAAAATTTGTGGCATAATTTCGGAGTCTGCTTCTACTAGTAACACAGTAAAATGGATTGTTTGTGGTGTTGGCGTAAATCTAAATATGAAAAAAGAAAATATTCCAGCTGATTTACACAACATTGCTACATCTCTATTACTTGAAACCAATCTGCAAATTGAAGAAAATAAATTTCTAGAGATATTTTTAGTTTGTTTTAGTGATTATTTAAGAATTCTTGAGCAAGGTGGAAGCTGCGAATTAATAAAAAAATATCAATCGAGCTGCGATACCATCGGGAAAAAAATAAATGTTATATTGGAAAATGAAACGAGGACTGGAATTGCTAGCAAAATTGATGAACATGGGGCACTTGTGGTGAAAACCGAAAAAGGTGAAGAAGTATTTTGTTCCGCAGATATTGTTCACATTCGTTAAAAATGCTTGCATAAAATTTTTTAAACGAATAAGATTGTATTGACAAATAGGCTTTCTAGTGGTAACATACGTCGCGTTGCGGAAATAGCTCAGCTGGTAGAGCGATGGCCTTCCAAGCCGTAGGTCGCGGGTTCGAGTCCCGTTTTCCGCTCCATTTTTTTATCTTTTGTCCTGCTAGGCAAATGGGGCTGTAGCTCAGTGGGAGAGTGCTTCCTTCGCAAGGAAGAAGTCGAGGGTTCAAATCCCTTCAGCTCCACCATTTATATGCTAGTGTGGCCGAGTGGTCAAAGGCAACAGACTGTAAATCTGTCGGCGTGAGCCTACGGTAGTTCGAACCTACCCGCTAGCACCATTTGATTATTACCGACTCTTTTTTGAGTCGGTTTTTTATTTGAGCTTGAAATTATTGGGAAAATCCTTATAATTGCACAGGTCGTCTATGAGAATAAAATAGATAAAAAGTTTTGAGGTATTAAGCTATGGCAAAAAATATAACTCCGAAAGAAAATGATTATTCGCAATGGTATTTAGACGTAATAAAAGCTGCTGAAATGGCTGATTACGCTCCTGTTCGTGGTTGCATGGTTATGCGTCCAACGGGATATGCCTTGTGGGAAGAGATTCAGAAGAAATTTGACAGAGCTTTCAAAGAGACTGGTCATGAAAATGCAATGTTCCCTCTTTTGATTCCTATTTCTTTTTTGGAAAAGGAAGCTGAGCATGTTGAGGGGTTTGCTCCTGAATGTGCAGTTGTTACCCATGCTGGCGGTGAAAAGCTGGAGGAGCCCTACGTGGTGAGACCGACATCTGAGACCGTTATCGGTCACATGTATAGCAAATGGATTCATTCTTGGCGTGATTTGCCGATTTTAATAAATCAATGGGCTAATGTTATGCGTTGGGAAAAACGCCCACGTCTTTTCTTGCGGACCAGTGAATTTTTGTGGCAAGAGGGGCACACAGCACATGCTACAAAAGAAGAAGCGGTAGAAGAAACGCTAAAAATGCTTGAAGTCTATCGTCAAATTATGACAGAATACCTTGCGCTTCCTGTTGTTACAGGAGAAAAGACGGAAGGTGAGCGTTTCCCAGGTGCGGATGATACCTACACTTGTGAAACGATGATGAGTGATGGAAAGGCTCTTCAAGCAGGCACAAGCCATTTCCTTGGGCAAAATTTTGCACATGCTTTTGATATAAAATTTCAAAATAAAGACGGGGAATTGGAATACGCCTATACAACAAGTTGGGGTGTTTCAACACGCCTTATTGGTGCTGTCATTATGACCCATTCAGATAACGACGGTCTAATCTTGCCACCTCGCATTGCTCCAACAAAGGTGGCTATAATTCCTATATGCAAGGACGAAGAAAAACTTACAAATGAAATCCTGCCACAGGCAGAAAAATTGCAAAAATCTTTGAACGACAAACTTGGTGGTTTCTTTGTCAAACTGGATAAAAATTTCCACACAAGACCTGGCGACAGATTCTTTGACCATCTGCAAAAGGGAGTTCCACTCCGCATAGAGCTAGGAGAAAAGGAAGCCGAAACTGGTCAGTTGAGACTTGTTCGTCGTGACACTGGTGAAAAAATTTCCGTTGCGTCAGATGATATTTTGGACGTTATCCCAAAGCTCTTGGAAGAAATACAAGAAAATCTTTACAACAGAGCCTTACAAAATAGACTTGAAAGAACCACTAAAGCGACAAATTACGACGAGTTCAAAGAAATAATTGACAAAAAAGGTGGATTTGTGGAAGTTTACTTTGGTGGAACAAAGGAAGACGAGAAAAAAATAAAAGAAGAAACAGGAGCAACACCACGCTGTTATCCTTTAACCAGAAGTGGAGAAGCGGGGAAATGTTTCTTCACGGGCAAAGAAAATTCACGTCTTTGCATTTTTGCAAAAGCATATTAATTTAGGAGAAGTTTTATAAATGGCAAAAGTTATGTTGACAGGCGATAGACCAACAGGCAGATTACACCTAGGGCATTATGTTGGTTCACTTCGTCGCAGAGTAGAGCTTCAAAATAGTGGAACATTTGACAAGATATTTATAATGATTGCAGATGCACAAGCACTAACTGACAATGCGGAGAACCCTGAAAAGGTTCGTCAAAATATTGTTGAGGTTGCTCTTGATTATCTTTCCTGTGGCATTGACCCAACAAAATCTAATATCTTTATACAGTCAATGATTCAAGAATTGACGGAATTGACCTTTTACTACATGAACCTTGTGACGGTTGCGCGTTTACAGAGAAACCCAACAGTAAAAGCAGAAATCCAAATGAGAAATTTTGAGGCAACAATTCCTGTTGGTTTTATGACCTACCCCATTAGCCAAGCGGCAGATATTACAGCCTTTAAGGCAAATGTCGTCCCTGTCGGGGAAGACCAAATGCCAATGCTTGAGCAGTGCAGGGAAATTGTGCATAAATTTAATTCTGTATATGGTGACACTCTCGTTGAGCCAAATATACTTTTGCCAGATAACAAGGCGTGTTTAAGGCTTCCTGGTACAGACGGAAAGGCAAAAATGAGTAAATCTCTCGGCAACTGCATATATCTTTCCGATTCTGAACAAGATGTTAAGCAAAAGGTTATGTCAATGTTTACAGACCCGAACCATTTGAAGGTGGAAGACCCAGGTCAAACAGAGGGAAATCCTGTTTTTATATACCTTGACGCATTCTGTGATGACAGTTACTTTGAAAAATATTGGCAGGATTACAAAAATATGGCAGAGCTGAAAGACCATTACCAACGTGGTGGGCTTGGTGACGTTAAGGTTAAAAAATTCCTTAATAACGTTTTGCAAGATGTGTTAGCTCCAATTAGAGCAGAGCGTAAAAAATGGGAAGCGGACATTCCTGCTGTCTATGACATATTGAAGCAAGGAACAATTGTCGCAGAAGAAGTCGCAAGACAAACGCTAAAAGAAGTCCGCCACGCAATGAAAATAGATTACTTTGATGACGGAGCCTTGATAAAAGAACAAATAAAAAAATACAGCACAGGTGTAAAACAGTAGTTTCCTCAAAATTTTTAGCGTTTTTATGTGTTTTTGTTTTTGGTATTACTGTATTGAGAGTTTTACTTATGTAAAAAAACTTAACAATTTAATATGTTAAAAGAGACAAAACAAAAACGTTAGTTTGTGGAACAAATAGCTTATGTTTTGTTTTTTGAGCAAAAATTGCCAAATATAACAACTGCTTTGACAAGATGCAAGGTCGTGTGGATTTGTTAAGGACAATACGTGAAAAACTATGTTTGTACCTACCATATGTTTATGCAAATGACATTGAAACAGTGGATAAGTATCGAAATATAATCTACGAATATTTTTATACGAGATACAATAGTGTGATATAAACACTAAATAGAAATAAAGAAAAAGCCTACATCTAAGAATTCCCCCCCAAGATGTAGGCTTTTATCGTCTTATTTTATGCACTCTAATGTGTCTCTTGCAATAACAAGCTCCTCGTTTGTTGGAACAAGCATAACTGTTACCTTTGAATCTGGAGCGGAAATGATTTTTTCCTTGCCACGCACCTTGTTAGCTTCCTCGTCAAATTTAATGCCAAGGAACTCCATATCTGCACAGACCTTTTCACGGAAGTCAATTCCGTTTTCACCAATGCCGGCTGTGAATACAACCACGTCAAGACCGCCCATTTCTGCTGCGTATGATGCAATGTATTTCTTTACTCCGTTGATTAAAATCTGCAAGGCAACCTTTGATTTTTCGTCGCCCTTTTCTGCTGCTTCTTCAATATCTCTCATGTCGCTTGAAATTCCTGTTAATCCAAGCAAGCCGGATTTCTTTTGCACCATGTCGCTGACTGCCTTTGCAGAGCCAAGTTGTTCCATTAAGAACACCATTACAGACGGGTCAATGTTGCCACATCTTGTGCCCATGATGAGACCTTCTGCTGTGCTGAGTCCCATGCTTGTGTCTAGGCATTTACCGCCCTTGACGGCTGCAACGGAACTTCCGTTGCCCAAGTGGCAAGTTACAATACGCAAATCCTTTGGATCTTTGCCCAAGATTTCTGCTGCACGAGCGGAAACATATCTGTGGCTTGTGCCGTGGAAGCCGTAACGACGGACGGAATTTTTCTCGTAATACTCATAAGGAATTGCATATAGGTATGATGCAGATGGCATTGTCTGGTGGAATGATGTGTCAAACACTGCAACGTTTGGTTTACCTGGCAAAACTTCCATAACGGCTCTGATGCCTTGCAAGTTTGCTGGGTTGTGCAATGGAGCGAGGGTGGAAACTTCTTCAATTCCCTTGATGACTTCTTCTGTAACGAGAACAGACTTTGTAAATTTCTCTCCACCGTGGACTATTCTGTGTCCTGCTCCTGCCAATTCATCAAAGCTGGCAAGCACACCGAATTCCTTATCTATTAACATATTAAGCACATAGCGAATTGCCTCTGTGTGATTCGCAAATGGTACTTCACGTGTTACAGCGTCAAGTCCGATTTTTGTGTGCTTGATTTTTGAGCCATCCATACCAATGCGCTCAACAAGTCCCTTAGCTAAAACCTTTTCACCATCCATATCAATGACTTGATACTTGAGTGATGAACTACCACAATTCAAAACGAGAATTTTCATAACTTTTCCCCCTCCGTTTTTATTATTTTTATTTTTTTGTGTTAAAATTAACGAACTTTGTGCGAGTGACAACCGCAGAAGTATAGTTTAATTTTGAAAAAATTTCAATATATCTAGGAAATAAAACAAATTAAAATGAAAAAATACAAGGTTGCTGGCATAATAGCTGAATACAACCCGTTTCACATGGGGCATTTGCACCATGTTGCGGAAACAAAGAAACATGCCGAACGTGTTATTGTCGTTATGTCTTCAAATTTTGTGCAACGTGGCGAGCCTGCTCTCTTTGACAAATATGTGCGTTCAGAAGCGGCTGTCACCTCTGGCTGTGACCTTGTGCTTGAATTACCCGTCGTTGCCTCTTGTCACAATGGTTTTGTCTTTTCAAAATGTGCCGTGGCTCTTCTTGCAAATACTGGGCTTGTTGATTGTCTTTCTTTTGGCGTAGAAGACACGAATTTTGATGCATCAAAAATTATTGATGTGTTACTTCACGAAGATGAAGATTTCAAAGCACAGTTAAAAAAATATATGGATGATGGTTACTCATTCATTATGGCACGAAGCCTTGCACTTGAAGAAAAAATCAAGGGGTCAAGTGACTACATAAAAGGCAGCAATAACAATTTAGCTCTTTGCTACCGTATGGAATTGGCAGAAAAATTTCCGAATATCTCACCATTGGCAATCAAGCGAGTCGGTAGTGATTATAACGAAGAACAAGTAGTGGAAATTTCTTCGGCTACGGCATTAAGAAAAGCCTTTGCAAATAATGAAATTGATAGATTTATGGAACAAATCCCCCCTGCTGCACGAGAAATTTTTTATAGCGCTATTCAAAAGGGACAGTTTGTGTCAAAAGCTGAGTGGAAAAGTGCTTGGCAAACATTGCGAACGCTACTTTTAACGAAAAGAAATGAGGAAATAAAAGATACTGCAGAAATAAAAGAGGGCTTTGAAAATACATTAAAGCAACATGCACTTACTTCAAACACCTTGGACGAATTCATTTCTTCTTGTGTCTCCAAACGCTACACAAAAAGCCGTGTGGCAAGGAATGTTTGTCACGTGTTGTTAAATTACAAAGAAAAATTAAACAGACAGGTTCAAGATAACATTTTGCCTTACATAAAGCCACTTGCCATGAATGAAGCAGGGCGTGAACTTTTGCGAGAAATGAAAAATTGTGCAAAGTTACCGATTGTTACAACTTATGGCACTGCCTCGTGTGTGAGTGATTTTGCTAGGGAAGTAAGTGCTTTTGAACTTGCCTCATGCGAAATATGGAAAGGGCTTGCAAAAAATCCGATATTAGGTAGTTGCAATGCAGAAAAAATACGAATAAAATGAAATTAAATTTTGACAAAATAAGAAAAAAAATAATGAATAACAAATTACTGTATTGTGTGGATAAATACAGAAAAATTGTGCGTTCAAGAGCCTATGACTTACTGATGCTTTTTCATGCTTTTTTCAGAATTGGCTCAATGAGTTTTGGCAGTGGACTTACCATGATTCCTATCTTGCAAGCGGAGCTTGTGGAGAAACGCCACTGGGTAAAGGTAGAAGATTTGCTCAATTACTACGCATTATGTCAGGGACTTCCGGGAATAATGATGGTAAATATCTCATGTTTTGTTGGTTATCAAAGAGGAAAGAAGCTTGGATCAATTGTGGCAGCATTAGGGGTTGTGACACCAAGCATAATAATCATAACGGGGCTTGCTAAACTATTTACAAATTATTCAACAAATCCATATATTACCCACGCACTTAATGCAGTTTCTGCCTGTGTTTGTGCCTTGATTTTTAGTGCTACCGTTACAATGTTTAGAAGGGTAATTAAGGATATTTTTTCCTTTATTGTATTTGCTGTTGTTCTTTCTTTAACCCTCTTATATAAACCTTCTCCTGTTATAATTATTCCTGTTTCTCTTGTGGTAGGTATAGTGTATTGTAAAGTATATAGAATGATTGAGGGCAAATGGAAACAAAAACTTTCCCAAGAGATAGATAGCAATGATAATTTTGATTTAGATTTTTCATCAAGATCTTAAAATTTTAGAGAAATGGACATAAAACATGATTTATTTACGACTTGCTTATGAATTTTTTATAATTGGTCTCTTTGCTATTGGTGGTGGAATGGCGACCTTGCCTTTTCTTTACCGCTTGGCGGACAAAACTGGTTGGTTCACTGCAAAGTTTATTACAGATATGGTTGTTGTGGCAGAATCAACGCCAGGACCAATAGGTATAAATATGGCTACATACGTTGGTTTCTCTGTTGCAGGTATGTTAGGTGGCATTATCGCGACTTTTAGTATGATTGCTCCTGCAATAATCATTGTTACGCTGCTTTCAAAAACTATAGAAAAATATCAAAGACACCCAATCATGCGAGATGGCTTTTATGCTGTTCGTCCGGCCGTTGTGGGAATTATTGGTGCTGGTTTTTACCAAGTTTTGTCAAATGTAATGTTTAATGTTTCATTATACGAACAAACAAAAGTGATACGTGACTTGATTACGAAAAAGGAAGTTATAGTATTTATCATATTTTTTATTTTAATGAGAAAATTCCATTTGCATGCTATGTTTTACATATGCCTTGCGGCAATTGTTGGAATTATTTTCAAATTGTAGAAAGAAGTGAAAAAAAATGAGACGAACAAAAGTTATTTGCACGATTGGTCCAGCTAGTGACAGCGCCGATGTGTTTGAAAAGCTTTGTCTTGGCGGAATGAATGTTGCAAGGCTAAACTTTTCGCATGGAACACATAAAGAACATCAAAAACGCATCGATATGATAAAATCTGTTCGTGAAAAATTAAATTTGCCTATAGCAATTTTGTTGGACACGAAAGGACCAGAGTATCGTGTCGGAATTTTTCGTGATAGTAGCGTGTCGTTAAAAGAGGGAGATAAATTTATTTTCTGTGTAGATAATGTTGAGGGGAATAATGAGCGTGTCAGCGTGAACTACAAGGGGCTCGCAAAAGATTTGTCCGTTGGTGATACAATTTTGGTAAATGATGGTCTTGTCGCCTTTGAAGTTATACAACTCAGCGATACGGAAATTACGACAGTTGTCAAAATTGGTGGAGAAATTTCTAATAGAAAAAGTATGAGTTTCCCCAACAAGGTCTTAAAACAAATCTATTTGAGTGAGCAGGACAAGTCTGATTTGCTTTTCGGTATAAAGAATGATGTAGATTTTGTTGCCTGTTCATTTGTGAGCACAGCCCAAGATATTAAAGATGTGCGTGACTTTTTGGATGTAAATGGCGGAGAAAATATTGCTCTCATTGCCAAAATAGAAAATCAATCTGGCGTGGATAATCTTGAATCAATAATTGAGTATTGTGCTGGTATTATGGTTGCAAGGGGAGATCTTGGAGTTGAAATTCCATACGAAAATTTGCCTAAAATACAGAAGGATATTATTGCATTGGGACGTCGTTTCGGAAGATGTGTTATAACTGCTACTGAGATGCTAGAATCAATGATAACTAAGCCGCGGGCCACAAGAGCCGAGGTTTCTGATGTGGCAAATGCAGTTTATGATGGCACAAGTGCAATTATGCTTTCAGGCGAAACTGCGGCAGGTAAATTTCCTGTTTTAGCCGTAAAAACAATGGCACAAATTGCAGAAAAAACAGAGAAAAATATTTCATATCGGAAAAGGTTTAAAGCAACTGAATATATTCCTATGAACCTCACAGATTCAGTAGGGCACGGTATCTGTGGCTTGGCAATGGATGTTGGTGCAAAGGTTATAGCTGTTTGCACTGTTTCTGGTTTTACTGCATATCTTATTTCATGTTTTTATTCTGATGTTTCGATTTTAGCTCTTACTACTACAAAAAAAAGTTGGTATCAACTTGCGTTAGGTTGGAACATTTTGCCGCATCTTACGATGGAACATAGCTCTGTGGAGGAAATTATAAATTCTGCAAAGAGGGAGGCAAGTGATCTTTTTCATCTTGCAAAAGGAGATATAATTGTTACAACGTGTGGTTCTGTGACTGGAGTAGCTGGAACAACAAATTTATTGAAAATTGATCAGGTTTAGAGAAGTTATAAAATGTATTAAAACAAAAATGTCATGCAAGCGACAAGAAAGATTGCATGACATTTTTAAATTCTTATATAAAAATGGTGCGAGAGAGGGGATTTGAACCCCTACACCGATGAAGGCACAAGATCCTAAGTCTTGCATGTCTACCAATTCCATCACTCTCGCAACATAAATATTGAAAAACGACCAAAAAATTTGGTCGTGAATTTTTAATGGAGCCGACTTCCGGACTCGAACCGGAGACCCCATCCTTACCATGGATGTGCTCTACCTACTGGGCTAAGTCGGCATTTTATAAATGGTGCTAGCGGGTAGGTTCGAACTACCGTAGGCTCACGCCGACAGATTTACAGTCTGTTGCCTTTGACCACTCGGCCACACTAGCACGCAAGGCAAATACCCTACGAGTGGAGATTTTACAAGAGAATAACATTTTTGTCAAGACGGTAATTCTCTCTAAACTGTAAAAATGACTGCTTATTGAAAAATAATTAACAGTATTGTAAAATTCGCTTGAACTTTGATGAAAGGACTGATTGTAATGCTGAGTGAATTAATACAAAAGACAATAGAGGCTTTGAAGAATCACGGATTTGTTGCAGAATTTTTTGAAGAACGGGAAGATCTCTGTGACAGAATTACGAAGATTGTAGGTTGCAATGCTTCCGTTGCCATTCCAGGTACTGTAACGGTGCGTGAATTAGGACTCAATACCTTATTGAAGAACAAAGGATGTAAAGTGATTGATAGATGGAACGGTGATGCGAAAACTCCAGAGGAAAAGAAAAAAGAAATTTTACAAACGCTTGATGCTGATTTTTTCCTCACAAGTGCGAATGCGGTTATTGCCACGGGAGAAATCTTTAATATTGATGGAGTGGGTAATCGTGTGGCTGGAATGTCTTGGAGCAATGGTGATATAATTTATATTGTGGGTGTGAATAAAATTGTTCCAGCATTACAAGAGGCATTTGAACGATTGAAAAACATTGCTTGCCCTAAAAACGCAAAACGCCTCAATATGCAAACTCCATGTGCTCTTACTGGTCATTGTGCTGATTGTAATTCACCGCAAAGGTTTTGCCGTGTTAGCCAGCTTATTCATAGGGCACCTATGGATAGGAAAGCATACGTTTTTATTATGAAGGAGGATTTAGGTTATTAATTAATTTAATCAATTCTACTTGACAAAAAAATATTTTTTGTTAGAATACGAATAAATATTGGTGTTGTGCCTTGCGTAGGCGTTGCGCTATTTACAATTAGTTTATATTTAGGAAAGATAAGCCAACGAATAGCAAAGTTAATAAAGTGAATTCCTGGGACTTTGTCATTTTATGGTGGCAAGGTCTTTTTTTATTCAGGGAGGTTTTTAGAATGGACACAAAAATTCCTTACAAAATTTATGTTAAAGAAAGTGAGATGCCAAAATACTGGTATAACTTGCGTGCAGATATGGTGAATAAGCCAGCACCACTTTTGAATCCTGTTACTTTGAAGCCTATAACGGCGGAAGAGTTGAGTGCTATATTTTGTGACGAGTTGGTCCAGCAGGAGCTGGACGATACAACTGCTTATTTTGCAATTCCTGAGGATATTCGCAATTTCTACAAGATGTATCGTCCGTCGCCTCTTGTTCGTGCTTATAATTTGGAGGAAAGGTTACAAACCCCGGCGCATATTTACTACAAGTTTGAGGGAAACAATACTAGTGGTTCGCACAAATTAAATTCTGCTATTGCGCAGGTTTACTATGCCAAGAAACAGGGGTTCAAAGGTGTTACTACTGAGACTGGAGCTGGACAATGGGGAACAGCAGTTGCAATGGCTGCTGCATATTTGGGCATTAACTGCAAGGTCTTTATGGTTAAGGTTTCGTACGAACAAAAGCCATTTAGGCGTGAGGTTATGCGTGTTTACGGTGCAGGTGTGACGCCATCTCCTTCAATGGATACAGAAGTGGGTAAAAAAATACTAGCAAGGCACCCTGGCACAGGTGGTAGTTTGGGCTGCGCTGTTTCAGAAGCTGTTGAAGTTGCGAAAAATACTGACGGCTATTGTTATGTTTTGGGTAGTGTTTTGAATCAAGTTATGCTACATCAAACAATAATTGGGCTTGAAACAAAGACAGCAATGGATAAATTTGATATCACTCCGGACATAATTATAGGTTGTGCTGGTGGTGGCTCGAACCTTGGCGGACTTATGGCTCCATTCATGAAAGAAAAAATACTTGGCCGCAGTAATTGCCGTTTTATTGCTGTTGAACCTTCTTCCTGCCCAAGTCTTACGAGAGGCAGGTATGTGTATGACTATTGTGATACTGGTAATGTGTGTCCTTTGATAAAAATGTATACGCTTGGTAGCAATTTTATTCCGTCATCGAATCACGCTGGTGGCTTGCGTTATCATGGTATGAATCCAATTCTTTCTCAGCTGCGCGAAGATGGATTGCTTGAAGCTACATCTGTAAAGCAGACTGAGGTATTCAAGGCTGCTGAATATTTTGCACGTATTGAGGGAACTCTTCCTGCGCCAGAAAGCTCTCACGCAATCAAGGTTGCAATTGACGAGGCATTACGTTGCAAAGAAACTGGAGAAGAAAAAACAATTCTTTTTGGGCTTACCGGTACTGGTTATTTTGATATGTATGCTTATGAAAAATTCCATGATGGTAAGATGGAAGATTATATTCCAACTGATGAAGAATTGAACGCATCTTTTGCAGATTTGCCAGAAATTAATTGAACAATTAAACGTTTGGTGAAAATTAACTAAAATGGTTGTTAGTTTTACCAATTCGTTGGAGGATTAAAATGAAATATATTGATATGTTTTGTAATTTTATTACAAAACATATGACACTAATTTTTGGGGTAGCTTCTTGTATGGCTTTATTTTGGCCGTCGAGATTTTCTTGGAGTAAAAGTACTTGGATAGCTCCACTTTTGATGCTCATCATGCTAGGTATGGGACTCACTATGCAACTGAGCGATTTTAAGCTTGTCCTTACACGTCCACGAGATTTATTAGTAGGTTGTGTGGCACAGTTTACCATAATGCCTTTATTAGCATTTGGGCTTGGTAAGGTATTCAACCTTGATACAGCGTTACTTGTTGGAGTTGTTCTCGTGGGAACGTGTCCTGGTGGCACGGCAAGTAATGTAGTTACATATTTGGCTAATGGAGATGTGACACTTTCTGTGAGTATGACAAGTGTTAATACACTATTAGCTCCAATTTTGACACCTCTGATAACATATTTACTTTTACGTGCTAACATTAAAGTGGATGTGTATTCATTATTTATATCAATTATGCAAATTGTGATTTTGCCACTTGCTATAGGTTTTGTTTTAAATAAGGTTTTTCAACGAGTTGCTGAATTTCTTCGTGACATTTTACCTTCACTATCTGTTCTAGCGATCACTTTTATAATCATCATTGTCGTGTCACACAATAGTGATAAGGTTCTAGCAACAAGTGGGGTAGTGTTTATTGTTGTAGTCTTGCATAATCTATTAGGTATGGGCTGTGGTTTTGCGCTGGGTAAACTATTAAAATTTCCAATGAGTAAATTAAAAGCTCTAGCTGTAGAGGTTGGTATGCAAAATTCAGCCTTAGCTACATCACTTGCTGCTACTACATTCCCAAATTTGGCTATGGCGACGATTCCAGGAGCAGTTTTTTCAGTTTGGCATAACCTCTCCGGTGCAATTTTTGCGACACTATTCAGAAATAAAAATTGATTTATCTTAAAAACAAAATTTGAAATACTCTTAATTGCTTGATCGCTTAGCATTTTTTTTTGTAAACGAAAAAACCGAACAACATCGGCTAACCTATGGCACCCACAAACTGCTTCTTATGGCTGCTTCCGTCAAGACCTGACCAGGTTCGGAGCGTTGTGCTGCATAGGACCGAATATTGCTCGGATGCTGGATAGTATATCAATTTTTATGATTTTGTCAAGGTGGTGGTTTGTGTTGTGGTTGTGACTCAGCAGGAATATTTAGAAAAACTTTGCAAAAGCTACTCTGCCTATTATGACATATCAATGGCAGAAAAAAATGCCTTTCCACTTTTGGCAGAGCTTGAAATGCACAAAACCGAAACTAAAACGGCCTTTCTTGGTGTTTTGACTCTTGCCGAAATCAAAACGAATCATTACATATATGTTTTTGGAACAGAGAATTTGACGGAAGATGTCCTTGATAGTTGCTGTGAAGTAGCAAGGAAAAAGGCTTTGAAAAAAATAAAACCGGATAGCACACATATGGAATCGTTAGTTACAGCACTTTTTTTGTATAACAAGACGGAAAATTCCGTGCTGAAAAAAGCAAAAAAGAAAAAATTTACAAAGAGTTTTTTATTCTCTTTCCATGGTTGGATGAGATTTGAAACAAAAACAATAAATTTAAGTGCCATATAGGAGGAATGTATTGTGAATCTCGGAGTTTTACTTGGAGTTAGTTTCATTGTTTTGTTGCTTGGCTATGTGTTTTATGGTCGTTATTTAGCTAAACAATGGGGGGTCAATCTGACGAAAGATGCAGAGCCAACTCCTGCACATGCTCAGCTTGACAATATTGATTTCGTTCCGGCAAAAGCGCCTGTTCTTTTGGGACATCACTTTTCTTCCATTGCAGGAGCAGGACCAATTAATGGACCAATTTTGGCAGCGTTTTTTGGTTGGTTACCTGTTACCATTTGGGTGTTAATAGGTGGAATTTTTGTTGGTGGTGTTCATGATTTCGGTGCACTTTTTGCTTCAATAAAAAATCGTGGGAATTCTATTGCAGCTATAATAGAAAACTCTATGGGATTAAAGGCTCGCAGATTGTTTGTAGCTTTTGCATACTTGACCTTGCTTTTTATATGTGCTGCTTTTTCTGCAATTGTTGCACATACCTTTGCTGCAGATGTTACAAGATTTGGGAATGTCGTTTATAATGAAACTGCTGAAACAAATGCTATCACTGCTATGATTTCGATTTGGTTCATAGTTATAGCAGTAGTGTTTGGCTATTTGGTTTATGGACGCAAATTTCCACTCGGAATCACAACAGCTTTTGCACTGCTTGCACTTCTCTTTTTAATGTATTTTTCACTTTCATATCATCCACTTTATCTTTCATCAAAGACATGGCTTTTTATTATCGGTGCATATATTGCAGTTGCTTCTGTTGTCCCAGTTTGGCTTTTGCTCCAACCCAGAGACTATTTATCTTCTTTCCTACTTTATGCAATGATGATAATTGCTGTGGTGGGAATATTTGGTTTACATCCAACTACTTCATTGCCAGCAATGACTGATAACAATTTTATTGCAAAATATTCAGATTTCAATAGTTTATTTCCGGCTCTATTCATAGTTATTGCCTGCGGGGCGGTTTCTGGTTTTCATTCCCTCGTTTCATCAGGGACGAGTTCCAAACAGTTGAACAAAGAAAGTGATTCCCTGCTAATTGGATACGGAAGCATGTTGATAGAATCCTTCTTGGCTATAATTGCTTTGTGCACTATAGCTTATGTCTGGGATAATGAAGTAGCAATTCTTGCATCTGGTGAAAAAATGTCCACACCAGTTGTCATTTTTGCTAAGGGGCTCTCTCGTATGGTTCAAGTGCTCTTTAATTCTTCAGAAACAGCTTACGATTTGCTTTATACATTCTTTGTGCTATCTGTGTCGGTGTTCTGCTTAACAAGTTTGGATTCTGCCACACGAATTGCTCGTTATTTGTTTCAAGAATTTTGGCTTTCAGCAGATGAGACGCCTGAAAATACCCAAGGCTTTAAAAGAATCTTGGTAAATCCTTACGTTGCAACGTTTATTACTGTTGGACTCGCAATGGTATTAGGTTACAATGGATATGCAAATATTTGGCCATTGTTTGGTGCAACTAACCAGTTATTAGCTGCCCTAGCATTGCTTGGAGTTGCAGCTTGGCTTGATCATATTGGCAGAAATAATCATATGATTTATATTCCTATGTTTTTTATGCTTATTACTGCTTTATATTCTTTGGCTCAATCTGCAAAGTCTAATTATAGATTATTAGCATCTGGTGGCGACTTGTGGCCAGCTGTCCGTCTTGGTATCGTTATATTACTTCTAATTCTCGTGGCAGATCTTATAGTAAATGTCATATTTGAGAAGCTAAAAAGATAATAGTGAAAACAAGAAAAGTGAAGATGTTTTTATCTTCACTTTTTTTTGACCTTTTTTGTCTTTTTTTACAAACAGCACTTGCAATATAAAAAATTAGTGGTAAAATATCGTTGTTTTGATGTTAGCACTCTCCTATGAAGAGTGCTAATGATATCTAAAATTGCAAATAAATTTATGGAGGTATAAAAATGCAGTTAAAACCACTAGCTGATCGTCTTGTCATTAAGACGAGTGAAAGCGAGGAAATGACAAAAGGCGGACTTGTCCTGCCAGACACAGCAAAAGAAAAACCTGTTGAAGGTGAAGTGATTGCTGTTGGAGTTGGTAAGCTTTCTGATGATGGTAAGCGTATTCCAATGGAAGTTAAGGTTGGAGATAAGGTTATCTTTAGCAAATACAGCGGAACAGAAGTTAAGCTTGACGGTGAAACATACTTAGTCATCGGAGAGAGAGACGTTTTAGCTGTAATTGAGAAATAGTAGGAGGAATTAATTATGTCATCAAAGGTTTTGCTATTCAAGGAAGATGCAAGAAAGGCAATGGAGCGTGGTATCAATAAAGTCGCAGATACTGTTGGTATTACGCTTGGACCAAAGGGCAGAAACGTAGTGCTTGAAAAGAAGTTTGGTTCCCCAGTCATTACAAATGATGGTGTGACTATTGCAAAGGAAATTGAACTAGAGTGTCCGTTTGAAAATATGGGAGCACAACTCATAAAGGAAGTCGCGCAGAAAACAAATGATATTGCAGGTGATGGAACGACAACAGCGACTGTGTTAGCACGTGCAATGACCCGCGAGGGAATAAAGAATGTAGCTGCTGGTGCAAACGGTATGCTTATTCGTCAAGGAATGGAGGCAGCCACAGAAACTGTTGTTACAGAACTTAAAAAACTTGCTGCTCCTGTAAAAGAGCACAAGATGATTGCACAGGTTGCTTCAATTTCTGCTAATAATCCAAAGGTTGGCGAACTGCTGGCTGAAGCAATGGAAAAAGTTGGCGAAGAGGGAGTAATTACAGTAGAGGATTCAAAAAGCCTTGGAACAACACTTGAAACAGTTGAAGGTATGCAGTTTGATAGAGGTTATCTCTCTCCATATTTCATTACAAATGCTGACAAAATGGAAGCTGTGTTGGAGAATGCTGGCGTTTTAATTGTTGATTCAAAAATTTCTGCTATTAAAGATTTGATTCCTGTTCTTGAAAAATCAATGCAGATTTCAAAGCCACTTTTGATAATTGCTGAAGATATTGAAGGTGAAGCACTTGCAACACTAGTTGTAAATAAACTTCGTAGCACCCTCCAAGTTGTTGCAGTCAAAGCGCCAGGTTTTGGTGACAGAAGAAAAGCAATGCTTCAGGATATTGCAATTCTTACTGGTGCAACAGTTATTTCAGAAGAAGTCGGAAGAAAACTTGAATCTGCAAGCGTAGAAGATCTTGGTAATGCAAAGAAAATTAAAGTAACAAAAGATGATACTACAATTGTTGAGGGTGCAGGAGACAAGGCATCAATTAAAGATAGAATTGCACAGATAAAGAAAGAAATTGAGGATTCAACAAGCGACTATGATAAAGAGAAACTCCGTGAGCGTCTTGCGAAGCTAGCAGGTGGAGTTGCTGTAATCAAGGTCGGCGCTGCAACTGAAACTGAGCAGAAAGAGCTCAAACTTCGCATTGAAGATGCTTTGAATTCAACTCGTGCAGCAGTTGAGGAAGGTATCGTCGCTGGTGGTGGTGTTGCCCTAGTTTCTTGCTTACCTGCCCTTGATGAGAAGATTAAGTCCCTCGATGGTGACGTTAAAACTGGTGCTTTAATTATTCGCAAGGCTTTAACTGAGCCACTTTACCTTATTGCTCAGAATAGTGGTTTGCAGGGGGATGTCATAATTGAAAAGGTTAAGACATTATATGCAGGTCAGGGACTTGATGCAACAACTGGCGAATATGTTAACATGGTTGAGGCTGGTATTATTGACCCTGTTAAGGTTACAAGAAGTGCACTTCAGAATGCAGCTTCCATTGCAGCCATGATTTTGACGACAGATGCTGTAGTAGCTGACAAGCCTGAGAAGAAGGAAGCAACACCTGATATGGCAGGTGGTATGGGCGGAATGGGTGGCATGGATTATTAATCCACATTACCTAAGAAAAATATAAAAACAACAAAGCGAGCAATTTGATTAACATCAAATTGCTCGCAAATTTTTTATTTTAAGAAATTTGTGATGAAAATAGTGCAGGCGGAAAAAGCCTGCACTATTTAGTAAATTCTAGAATTACTTTAATTCACCAATTGCTGCCAAAGCTGCGGAAAGTCTTGCGACTGGAACGCGGAATGGAGAGCAACTGACATATGTAAGACCAAGCTTGTTGCAGAATGCAATACTGGATGGGTTACCACCATGCTCACCGCAGATACCAAGCTGGATGTCTGGGCGAACTGGACGTGCCTTGCTAACTGCAATTTCCATCAAGCCACCAACACCATCACGGTCGAGCTGTTCAAATGGATTGACCTTGAAGACTCCCATTTCAACATACTGACGGAGGAATTTGCCCTCCGCGTCGTCACGTGAATAACCGAAGGTTGTCTGTGTAAGGTCATTTGTGCCGAAGCTGAAGAACTGTGCTGTATGCGCAAGCTGATCTGCGATAACTGCAGCGCGTGGAAGCTCAATCATTGTTCCGACGAGGTAATGGAGCTCAACACCAAATTCTTTGATTGTTTCGTCACCAACACGGCGAACGATTTGCTCCATAGCCTTTAATTCCGCTTCTGTTCCAACAAGAGGAATCATAATGTCTGGTTTTACAGTGACACCATTCTTCACAAGTTTACAAGCTGCATTGAAGATTGCGTGTGCCTGCATCTCATAAATTTCTGGGTAAATCATACCAAGACGGCATCCACGGAAGCCAAGCATCGGGTTCTGTTCGTGAAGCTCTCTTGCACGAACCATCGTTGCCTTGATTTTCTCTGCCTCAGGACTGTTTGGAGCAACATTTTCTAGTGCCTTGGTAAGCTCTGGAATCTTTGGCAAGAATTCGTGAAGTGGTGGGTCAAGCAACCGAACTGTAACTGGGAGTCCGTCCATTGCTTCAAAGATGCCGTAGAAGTCATCTTCTTGCATTTTTTCTAATTTATTGAGCTGTGCAACACGTGCTTCTTTTGTTGTAGCAACAACCATTTCCTGCATAACTGGGAGACGGTCAACTTGCATGAACATGTGCTCTGTGCGGCAGAGACCAACACCCTTTGCACCAAATTCTCTTGCTCTCTTTGCGTCTGTTGGTGTGTCTGCATTTGCCCAAACCTGAAGGTTTGCGAGCTTGTCTGCAACTGCCATAAGTTTTTTGAAATTATCATCAAACTTTGGATCTTCGAGTTCCATCTGACCGAGGATAACTTCACCAGTTGTTCCGTCAAGTGAGAGATAGTCATCTTTTTTAACTGTGACGCCATCAACTGTGAAGCAGTTGTTTGCGAGGTCAATAGAAACGTTTTCAGCACCAGAAACACATGGCTTACCAAGTCCACGTGCAACAACTGCTGCGTGGCTTGTCATACCACCATGGCTTGTCAAGACACCCTGTGCTGCAAAAAGGCCGTGAATATCGTCTGGTGTAGTTTCTGGGCGAACAAGAATGATTGCCTCACCCTTGCCACCTCTTTCTGCTGCTTCATCTGCGTCAAAGACTACCTTACCAACAGCTGCACCTGGGCTTGCTGGAAGTGCCTTTGCAATTACAGTTCTCTTTGCCTTTGCATTGAACTGTGGGTGGAGAAGCATTTCTATTTGTTCTGGTGTTACACGGCTGACAGCTGTCTTTTCGTCAATGAGACCTTCCTCGAGCATTTCAACTGCCACGCGGACGGCGGAAGCTGCTGTGCGCTTTCCGTTTCTTGTCTGCAAGATGAAGAGACGTCCATGTTCAACGGTGAACTCAATATCCTGTGCATCTGCATAGTGTTTCTCAAGCCCTTTTGCAATATCATAGAACTGCTTATAGATGTCTGGCATATCATTTGCAAGGGAAGCAATTGGGGCAGGGGTTCTGATACCAGCGACAACGTCTTCGCCTTGTGCATTGATAAGGTATTCGCCAAAAAGCTTATTTTCACCAGATGATGGGCTTCTTGTGAAGCAAACGCCAGTTCCGCAATCATCACCGAGGTTACCAAACACCATTGTAACAACATTGACGGCTGTGCCATAGTGTGCTGGGATTTTGTTAATTTCTCTATATTTGATAGCACGTGGTGTATTCCAACTACGGAAAACTGCGTCGATTGCGAGACGCAATTGCTGCCATGGGTCTGTTGGGAATTCAAGTCCCTTTGAAGCAACAATTCCCTTATATGTAACGACGAGTTTTTTCAAAGCATCTGCAGGAATCTGGTAGTCATATTCTGCATTGCAAGCTTTGCGTGTTTTTGCTAATTCTTCCTCAAATAGGGCAATATCCACGCCAAGAACAACGTCAGAGAACATCTGAATGAAACGACGATAGCTATCGTATGCAAAGCGCTCATTGCTGGAAGCCTTTGAAAGTGCTTCAACTGTTACATCATTCAAACCCAGGTTGAGGATTGTGTCCATCATTCCTGGCATTGAAACTGGAGCGCCGGATCTTACAGAAACGAGAAGGGGATTTACATCTCCACCAAACTGCTTGCCAGTTTGTTTTTCGACTCTTGCCACTGCTGACTTAACATCATCCCAAATGGTAGCGATGAAGTCATTTTCTTCCCAATACTTGTGGCATGCCTCTGTTGTGATGATAAATCCTGGAGGAACTGGAAGACCAAGCCTTGACATTTCTGCAAGGTTAGCACCCTTTCCACCCAAGAGTTCTCTCATTGTGGCGTTGCCTTCGGCAAAATCGTAGATATACTTCTTATCTGCCATAAAAAAACCCTCCTTAAAGGTTGTAAATTTGTAAGACCTAAGTCTTTATATGTTATTTAACACAACTTGGTATGATACCACAAAATGTAATTTCTGTCACATCAATTTTGTGAAAATTGTGTTATAATTCCACGACAGAGAGAGATAAAGGTTGTGAGTAAAGTGATTGAAAAAAAAATTAAAAATTTTTGTTTTATACTTATTTTCTTTATGTGTTTTACAGCTAAAGTTGCTTATGGTATTGTCAATTTTTCAGTTCCTGAGTCAGTGAAGCAAGGAGAACCATTTATAGTAAAAATATTTACAAATGAAACACTTGAAGACATTACACTACATTGGCTTAACAAATCTACTGTACTGCTAAACACGCCTGTGCATGGTAAAATAACAGCAATACTGGCTTCCAATGCGTTACAGAGACCAGGAAAACAAACAGTGACTTTGAGATTTCGTATTGGAGCAGAGAATTATGAATTACAAAAGAGTGTTAATATAATTTCAAAAAATTATCCTAAGGAAGCTTTAAGAGTTAATCCCAATAAAGTAAATTTTAGTTCTGATATTAAAAAGAGACTGGAGAAAGAAAAAAAAATATATGGCGATGTTACTGCAAGCTCATACAAGGGAGGAAATTTTATACTGCCATTTGCTAGACCATGCAAGGGACAATTTTCTTCAAGATATGGCAATGTACGTATATTTAATAATAAACCTTTTGGTTTTCACGGTGGTACTGATTTTCGTGCATCCATGGGGACACCGATAAAGTCTGTGGCAGATGGAAGGGTTTGCCTTACTTCACATTTTTATCTCAGTGGTGGAATAATCATGATAGATCATGGTGCGGGACTTTTTAGTTCATATTGTCATATGTCAAAGAAATTTGTAAAGGTTGGCGATATTGTTAAACGTGGTCAGGTGATTGGCTTGTCCGGGGCAAGTGGTAGAGTTACGGGACCACACTTGCATCTTGAAATGTGTTGGAACGGTATACGTTTTAATGCAACGTCGTTGTTAGAAAAATAGTAGTTTGAGGTGAAGAATGAAAAAATTAACACCGGCTCAAATAATAGTTCTTGGCTTTGCAGGAATAATTTTGCTCGGAGCTTTTATTTTGATGCTTCCAATTTCCTCGACGTGCCGTGGTTGGACGCCTTTCAACGAAGCGCTTTTTACTTCTACTACTTCAGTTTGTGTTACTGGGCTAGTTGTTCAGGATACTGGGTCTTATTGGACTAGCTTCGGACATATGATTATAATGCTTTTAATACAGATTGGAGGGCTAGGTGTCGTTACTGTTGCTGCAAGTTTTGCTCTGTTTTCAGGGCGACGTATTTCCTTACACGCTAGGAATACTATTGTAGAGGCTACTTCATCCTCGACTCTTGATTCCGTCACACATTTGACTAAATATATAATAAGGGGAACATTACTAGTTGAGTGTCTTGGTGCGTTGGTTATGATGCCTGTTTTTTGTGCTGACTATGGTCTTAAAGGTATTTGGTATGCATTTTTTCACTCTGTGTCTGCATTTTGTAATGCTGGGATAGACCTTTTAGGTTGGCCTGGGAATAAATTTCCGTCCTTAACTGGATATGTTTCTAATGCAACCATTAACATTACAATTATGTCCCTGATAATTTTGGGAGGACTTGGATTTTTAACATGGGAAGATATGAGAGAAGAAAAATTTAGATTTTCGCGCTATAGATTACAAAGCAAGGTAATACTCGTATCAACCTTATGTCTTATAACTTTGCCTGCTATTTATTTTTTCTTTTACGATTTTGCATCTTTACCTTTGAAATCCAGAATCCTTGCTTCGCTTTTTCAGTCTGTAACGCCAAGAACTGCTGGGTTTAATACTGTTGATCTTGCGAGTATGAGCTCTGCTAGTCAAGGAATTTCGATTATGCTTATGTTAATAGGAGCTTCGCCAGGTTCGACAGGTGGCGGTATGAAGAACACAACTTTTACAGTTCTTTTAATGACCTGCATAGCGGTATTTCGTAGAAAAAAAGATACGGAGATTTTTGGGCGGCGTATTGAAATTGACATAATAAAAAATGCTGCAACGATTGCTATGATGTATGTCGTATTTAGCTTATTGGGAGCAATAGCAATATCTACTATTGATGGTCTGCCCATTCCTTCCACTTGGTATGATACTGCCTCTGCAATTGGCACAGTTGGTTCATCTTTAGGAATTACGCCAAAATTGTCAATTCCCTCTCGTTATATTTTAATTTGCCTGATGTTTTTTGGCAGGGTTGGTGGTTTGACAATCATATATGCTGCGTTTTTTAGCTCTCAAAGTACCTCAAGATTTCCTGAGGAAAGAATTACTGTCGGTTAATTTAGAATTATTTTGAGATTTAGAAGGAGGATTTCAACATGAAAAATGTTTTACTCATTGGTTTAGGCAGATTTGGTCGTCATGTTGCAAGGCAACTTGTTGAACTTGGACATGAAGTTTTGGCGGTTGATACAGATGAAGAAAGGGTAAACAACGTTCTTTCTGTTGTGAATGATGCTCAAATAGGTGATGCGACTAATATGGCATTTCTACGTTCCATTGGAGTTGCAAATTTTGATGTATGCTTTGTAACTATTTCAGCAAATTTTCAAAATTCACTTGAAGTAACATCTCTTTTGAAGGATCTTGGAGCAAAAATGGTAGTCTCGCGTGCGGAGCGCGACGTACAGGAAAAGTTTCTTTTGAAAAATGGTGCTGATTATGTTGTTTATCCGGAAAAACAATTAGCTCTCTGGGCTGCGTATAGATACAGTGCTGATAATTTACTAGATTATACCAAGTTGGATGATTCGCATTCAATTGTTGATGTTAGAATTCCTAAAGCATGGATTGGAAAAACAGTTTCAGAAGTTAATGTGAGAAAAAGATATTCTTTAAATATATTGGCAATTAAGAAAAATGGCACAGTTACAACTAACATTACTCCTGAAACAATATTTGAGGAAAATTCAAACATCCTTATTTTGGGAGGAGATAGAGCTTTGAAAGATTGTTTAGATATTTAACTTTTTGACTTAGCTTATATCTCCTAAAGGTAATTTGAAACCATCTGGATAAATGCTTTTACTTTACCTTTTGTTTGTTATTGTCACAATAGAAAAATGGAATATAAAATTATTACTGAAAATTAGGTTAGAAAGAGGGCTTATGAAAAAAATTATTTTGTTACACTTACTATTACTAGTAGCTAACTTATTTGTGTCGACTGTGTCATATGCAGAAGGATTTGGTGTCTATGAGTGGAGTGCTGCTGGTGTTGCGATGGGCGAGAATTATATGTTTGCTGAGAATGATCCAGCCGTCTTGGCTTACAATCCTTCTCAAATAACAAAACTTCGCGGCAGTTATCTGCAGTTTGGGGCTACTTGGATTGATCCAACACTTGGTGTTGACTACCTAGATAGATCAGGAAAAATATACAATTCAAGTAATAATTACAGTCCTGTGATTGCCCCTAGTTTGTTTTATGCACAAGATACTAAAGGTAACAATTTTTGGTGGGGAGTTGGCATTTTCCCACGTTTTGGAAATGAAATAGAGCACGGCAGAGCTTCATTAGGACGTTACGATACTGTATATTCACAAATGAAGGGGGTAACAATTCAGCCAACAATTGCATTTAAGCCTCATAAAAAGTGGTCACTCGCCTTAGGACTGGATTTCAATTATACGGGCTTAAGGATGGATAGGGCAATTTGGGTTCCACTATATGGTGGTTTTGATGGTGGTTGCTTTAATTTGGAAGGGACATCTTTTAATGTTGGATATGTGGTTTCTGCTATGTATGATTTTAATGATAAAACGAGTGCAGCAGTTACATATCGCTCTAAAATTCGTCAATCTATGGATGCAGATTTTGATGTAGATGATCGCCCAACATTGCTAGGTGGACCGTTACATACAAGAGCACATGGTGTTGTTACTTTACCAGATTCAATTAGCTTTGGAATTGGGCATAAATTAAGTGCAAAAACTCGTGTAGAAGCAGACATAGTTTGGACGAACTGGACAACCTATGATGCATTAAATATTTCGCTTGACGACGATATTCTGCCTGGTATAAAAAATGTGAATGCAACAAAAAACTGGAGTTCATCATGGAGATTAGGCATAGGCTTAGAGCATAAATTTAGTAAACATTGGGCTCTGCTCACAGGATATGTTTTTGATGAGAGTCCAGTTCCAGATGCTTACATTGATCTTACAGTCCCAACTGGTGATCGTCACAGATGGAGTGCAGGTTTCAAGTATACTCCCAATGATTATACAACATGGGCTTTTGCATATACAATGATTTGGACAGCAAGCAGGACAATCCATGGAACAGCAATTAATCCCTCCTTTATAACCGCTACAACCAACAATGGTTTAACTCATGCAGTCTCACTTTCATTGACGTTTAAATTAAAATAAACTTTATTGAAATAAAATGTAAGATAAGGAACTTAAATTATGAAAAAAATTATTTTGACATTTTTAATGACAATCTTGTTTGTGCCTAGTGTAGCATTTGCAGAAGGATTTGGACTTTACGATTGGAGCGCGGCTGGAAACGCTATGTCGCATAATTATATGTTTGGTGAAGATGATCCTTCTGTTCTTGCCTATAACCCAGCTCAAATTACAAAAATACGTGGTAGTTATTTACAGGCTGGTTTTACATTTATCAATCCATCCATTAGCTTAGATTTCCATGGAAGTTACTCCGACGGCACACATACCACAACAAATTATAACCCTGCAACTGTCCCCAGCCTCTTCTATGTACAGGATACAAGAGGTGGTGGTGTTTGGTGGGGCGTTGGTGTTTTTGCTCGTTTTGGCAATGCCATGGAGCTTGACAAAAATGGTTGGGGACGTTATGACACTATTTTTGCAGGAGTAAAGAGCATAACAGTTCAGCCAACAGTTGCCTTTAAACCACATAAAAAGTGGTCTCTTGCATTTGGACTTGATTTAAACTATGGTGGCTTGAAAAATAAAAAAGCAATTCCACCAGTTTCATTGGGAGGGGGCGAGTCATTTCTGCAGGTAGAAGGTGATTCAATTAATGTTGGATATCTTATTTCAGCTATGTATGATTTTGATGATGAGACAAGTGTAGCTCTTATGTATCGTTCACGGATTCACCACTCAGTCAACGAAGCTGATTTCGTTGCAGAAGGTGGAATTCCTCACTTTGCAAAAGCAGAAACAGACGTTACTTTGCCTGACTCACTTACTTTTGGTATTGGGCATAGGTTCAACGATAAAACTCGTGTAGAGGCAAACGTGACTTGGACACATTGGTCACTCTACGACAAATTGAATATTACTCTTGATAAACCTTGGATATCACCAACTCTATCAATAGAGAATAACTGGAATTCATCTTGGAAGCTTGGGGTAGGGATTGAACACAAGCTAAATAAAGAATGGACACTTCTTGCTGGGTATACGTGGGATCAAAGTCCATTTCCTGGCAAATATGTCAATCTCAGTCTTCCAACTGGTAACCGACATTATCTTAGTGCGGGTTGCAAATATTCTCCCAATGACGTAATGACACTTGCTTTAGCGTATTGTTACGTTATTATGGGGGATAGGGTGGTTCAATCTCATGAACTGAAACCTGGGATAACAAATCCACTCTATGATACAGTAAATGCACATAATGAATATTCACACAATGTGTCTCTTTCTTTGACAGTTAAATGTAGATGATTTTGCATGATAATGCATGATGAAAAATAAGAATAAAAAAGGCGTCGATTATCAAAAGATAGTCGACGCCTTTTGCGTTTCTATTTACATGGCAGATATAATTTCTTTTAGTGCATTTAGTGCATCGTCCGGTAAAACGTCTGCTCCATTTTTCTCTGTTTTCCTTGTCTCTACGAATTTAACTCTGTCTAGCATACGAGCTTTTAATTGTTCTTTATAAGACTGGTCTTCAAAGTTTGGTTCAAAGCCTTCTATTGGTAAGTAAGAAATATTTGGCAAGTTGCCAAAGGCTTTCCATTCACTTTTATTCTCTACAATTTTTTCTAAGATGTCCAAGGTTACTTCTTTTGGAATTTTCTTATCGCCAAAGAAGCCAGTGTTTATGATATAGCAATCAACTCCATCGTCAAAAAGTTGTTTGAAGCGTGAATAATCCATGCTAAGTGGGTAGGTGCGGAAAGGATTTGCGTAACTCTCTATTACTAGAGCATTTGGGTCAACTCCTGGTGCAAGACGTTCAGCTGTAGTTCTCTTTGTAGCCAAGGTACTGCCCATTACAGATGCTAAAGCTGAACCGGTAATTTTTACGACTGGTGGTAAGGTTGGGTCCTTCATCAACCATGCAATTGCGTTTAATGGTTCATCAATTCTATCAACTCTGTTTGGAGTCCAAAGACGAGACTTGACTGCTCTACCATTTCCGTTCCTAATGTCTTCAGAAACGCATACAAGTTTACCATGCTCATCTTTTGTTACGCCACAATTTTGAAGTGTTAAAAGATATTTATTGTCAGGGCAACCGATTGGATAATCTTGCATCTTGTCAAAATATGCTGGTTCCAACGCGATTGAATATTTATCTTGAACATTGATAACAAACGCATCATCGTGTAGAACCTTGATTTCGTATTTGCCATTATGTTTTGCGTGGGTAATCGTTGATTTACCGCTACCGGAGAGACCAAAGACAGCCAAAACAAATTTCTTTCCATCTTTTGTTTTGTAGCGTTTTAATCCACCGTGGCAGGAAGCATAACCGTTTCTTGCCGCAATTCCCCAAGCTAATGTTAATGTCCCCTTCTTGAGTTCACCGAAGTATCTCATGCCTAAGACTGCTGCGACATTTTCTTCTGGTGAAAAACAAGCTAAACCAAGTGGAAAATCTGGGTGACTCCAGTATGGGTCTGCGTAAACAAAAATATCTCCGTCATTTTCATATTTGCGTGATTTCTTGTATAGTCTTTCATATTCGCTATTGGAATATTGGAAGTTCAACATCCAGCTGAGTAAATTGTTTTCGTAGCCTTCTGGAAGCATTATGTGTGCCTTGACCATAAAATCCTCTTCCAAGCCTACGACTGCATCAGCTGTGTAAAAGGTTCTGTTTCTTGCATTGTGCATTGCTTCGCGTATAACGGTGCAAAGCTCTGCTGTGTTAATTCCTGCTTGGCCCAAAATTCTACGAGCAGCGGCACATCTACCAAAAACTGCACCATCATTAAAAAGCAAAACATTTGATGCTGATGGAAGACCGATGCTCTCTGGCTTGTAAATTGGCATACCAGTCAACTCGACTGTTCCTGGTGATGCTTTTGCAAGTTTGTATGCTTCCTTCAAATCCTTTACAAATTTTACGTTATTTCCATAAAACGCACTTTCAACCGTCGTGCGTAGTGGCGTTTTGTTAATTGCAGCAAAGCTAGCTGCATTTTCAAAATTTCCAACAGTTGCCATTAAATATTTTCCCTCTTTCCTAAAAATCTAACTTAGTAATATTATCCTTTTTCCCCCTCTTGTCAAGAGTGCAAGCTATATAAAACTCCAATTTTTTGAAAAAATACACCGTCAAAAATTCAGAAAATACACGCATATTTTTCTCAAAAAATTGGGTGAATTTTATGCGTTTTATGTTTGCAATTAGCGGATGTTTCAATTTGGCAATGTAACATTTACTTTACTTCATATTTTTGAATTATCCTCATTCGTATTTTAATAATTCGGCGTAGCATGCGTCAATTTTTAATGTTACGTCTTCAAGCTCTTTTTGAACCTTGTCTGATTTCTGAAAATCATTATATACTTCCGGCAAACATTGACTTAACGTAAGTTCTTCTTTTCTTGTTTCTAATTTCGAAATTTCGTTTTCAAGACTTGCTATTTTTTTATTTTTCTTTGCCTCAACTTGTGCGAGTTTCTTTTGTTCTTCTCGCAGACGGATTCTTTCTTCCTTTGTTTGTGGCATGGTAATTTTTTTGCCTTCTGTACTGGAAATTATAGAATTTTGTTCTGCGAGTTTTTCATTTCTTTTTTCTATGAAATAGCTGTAATTTCCATGGTAATCGTAAAATTTGCCATCTCGAATTTCAAATACTCTTGTTGAAAGTGCGTCGAGAAATTCTCTGTCATGTGAAACAATAATAATTGTTCCATCATATTCAAGCAACGCTTGGCAAAATAGTTCTTTTGTTTTTATGTCTAGGTGGTTTGTTGGTTCGTCCAGCACTAAAAAATTTGATGGTGAAAGCAGCATTTTGAGCATTGCAAGGCGACTTTTTTCTCCACCAGAAAGGACACGGACAGGTTTTTCTATTGCCTCACCTGAAAACAGAAAGCAACCTAGCAAATTTCTCTTTTCCTGTGGTGATAAAAGTGAGCCGGTGTTATTTACTTCCTGCCAAATTGTGTGATCATAATTCAAATTTTTTGCTGATTCTTGAGAAAAATACGCCATTCGGACATTATAACCAAGATTTGCTTCGCCACTTGTTGGCTCTTCAATTCCCTCCAACAAGCGTAGTAGGGTGGATTTGCCAGCGCCATTAACACCCACCAGTGCAATTTTTTCGCCCCGTTCAATTTCAAAAGAAATATTATTAAAAACTAAATTGTCGCAATAGCGTTTTGAAAGTTCTATGGCAGTTGCTACAATATGCCCACTTTTTTCACATTTCGGAAAGGAAAAACTTACGCTTTTTTCCCGTGGTGCGTCGTCCTCTATCACGATGTGATCCAACTGCTTCAAACGACTTTGCACCATCTTGGCTTTTGTTGCCTTATAACGAAAACGATTTGCAAGAGCCATTATTTCGTCCCGTTTTTTTATGTTTGCTTCTCTTTCGCTTTCTTTCGCTTCAAGCCTGGTAATTCTCTCGGTTAAATATTGGTCATATCCACATGAATATGTGTCTAGCTTTGCGTTGGAAATTTCAAAAATTTTCTTTGCAATTTTATTCAAAAAATGTCTGTCGTGTGAGACAAAAATAATTATTCCACCGTAATTGGTGAGGTAGTCCTCAAGCCACTCCATACTTTCTGTGTCCAGATGATTTGTCGGCTCGTCGAGAAGTAATACGTATGGATGCTTTATGAGTAGCCCGGCAAGTGCAATTCTCATTTTCCAACCGCCAGAGAAAGATGCTGTGTTTTGTGTGGCGTCTTTTTCTGGTTTGAAACCAAGGCCATGAAGAATTTTTTTTGCGTTTATTTCAAAATCGAATCCATCCATTGCGTCAAATTCTGTTTGGAGTTTTTCGTATTTTGCAAGCAGTTTTTTTGTTTCTTCACCATTTGATTTTGCAAGAGCTTCTTCACAAAGTGCAAGCTCTTGTTTTTTTTCTGACACGCCGGCAGACTGTGCCAAGAAGTTCATCAAAGGCATTGCAGGAATTTCTGCCAAATCCTGGGGTAAAAATCCAATTTCATGTTCACGGCGTGAGCCAGAAACAGTTATGACACCTTCGTAGTCAATTTGTCCTGCAATTGAACGCAAAAAAGTGGTTTTTCCTGCTCCGTTTGCTCCAACCAATCCGATGGCACTTTTGTCATTTATCTGACAGGAAATATTATCAAGAACAGTGTGTTCCTTAAAAAATACCGTTAAATTTTTTATTTCAATCATTAGCTTGCTTCTCCCAGTAAAGCTGATTGTAATTATAACATGTGTAAAAGCTAAAAAAAAATTTACGACATCTTTAGACAAAAATTGTTTAGTAAATTGTTTTTTGTTTGTATAAGCTCTGCAAAATGGAAATATAATATAGATTACAATCTATTAGTTTTATGCTAAAATCAAGCGTAAGAGTGAAAGATGCAAGATAAAGATTAAATGCTATGGAAATTGTTTTTGAGATGTTTGATTACTTGAAAATTATTGCTTTTTGAGAAATTTAGGAGGTTATTATGATTGTCAGTAGACATTCGATTTATGTAGGATTGACAGATTCTGATGAGGTTCGACAGAAAAATAGCACAAAAGAGTTAAAAGCCTTGATTGATAAAACTTGCCGCCAGTATCATGTTAACTACACAATGGCCAATACACAAGGCGGATTTTGGAAGACAGATGACTATTTTATGTCAGAAAACTCATTGGTAATCAATCTGATAGGTGCTGATGATGCCATAATTGAAGAAATAGCAAGTGATGTCTGTGTATTCCTGAACCAAGAATTTGTTATGGTGGTTAAAGATGAGGTGGATTGTCATTTCATTGAAAATGATATTAGAAAAAAAAGAAAACAGCTGTTGCGGAAGAAATCAACTCATGGTGAATAGTTTGATGTTTTTTTAAGAAATTGCTTAATACGATGTGCATGAGACAATTGACAATGTTTGACAAGGCATATAAAACAAAAATACATGTAAAAAATATAGCAGTGAAAGAGTTTTTGACCCCAAAATATTATAGGTCAAAGGAAATTCGCACTGCTTGTTGTGCTTGCCCGTATTACGATAAGATTTGGTCTTGTCCACCTTCGTCTTCAGTTGCGTCAGATGTACTCTTTGGTAAAACAAATGGCTTTCTTGTGGCTGTTCAAGTATATTATGAGCCATACTTAATAAGGGTAACACAAAAATTAAACGAAAAGCAAAAAGACATTTTGCGTCTTGTCACATACGGTCGTGTAAAACGTATCTTGAATAACACCTGCCTAGCTCTTGAGGGTGAATTTGATGGGGGAGTTTCCATTGCTGCTGGTGTGTGTGAAAATTGTGAGATCTGTGCAAAGCAAGAAGAAAAAGCATGTCGTTTCCCGCAAAAGATGCGTTACTCCTTTTCTGGAATAGGGCTTGACCTTGTGAAATTATCAAGAGACTTTTTAGGACTTGAGATACTGTGGAGTAAAGATTCTTTTCCCGAATATGAAACGCTTGTAGCGGGAATATTTTATTAGGCTAAATAATTAAAATTTTTAGTGGAATTGATTTTGAATGTTATTTTTGTTTTTTATATGCTATACTACTGCGATGTTTTTGAGAGATTGGAGGAGCATTTGTGTTTAGATTCAACAAAAAACTGAATATCTGGGTAAAAGAAGATGAAACATCTCCATTGCTTGAATCTCAAGACAAGTTATTTCCTTTAAGTGAGATAATAAATCCTGCTGGAAGTTACATAAAGGTTTTTGGACATCAGCACCCTGATCTTGATTCTATTGCGTCCTCGATTGCAGTTGCCTATCTTTTGAACTCTCGCGGTATGAATGTTAATGCTTGCAGGCTTGGAAAATATAATGCAGAAACGCTATTTGCCATGAAACATTTTTCTGTCGAAGTGGATTTGCAGTATATTGATGCAGTATCTGACAAAGACAAAGTAATTTTAGTAGATCATAATGAAGCTTCTCAAAGTGCAGTGAACATAGAAAATGCTGATATTATGATGGTTATTGACCATCATGGAATAAATAATTTTAGCAATGCGAACCCGATAGATTTTACGACTAAACCTTGGGGCTGCGCTTCTACCATAATTTATAAAATGTTAAAGGAAGCAAATATAAAGCCAAGAAGAGATGTTTGGGGCATGTTGCTTTCTGCTATTATTTCAGACACGTTGTTGCTGCGTAGTCCAACAACTACAGAAGAAGATAAAGGTGCTGCGAAAGAGCTTGCAACCCAGCTAGGTGAAAATTTAGAAAAATATGGTATTGCACTTCTTTCTTCTGGAACAGATACGAGTAAAATGACGGCACGTGATATTTTGCTTGGAGACTCCAAATTGTACACACTTGGTAAACTGCGAATCAGAATTTCTGCAACGAGCTTTGTAAAACACGATTCAGTTTTAGACAGGCGCAAAGAAATTGAGCTGGAAATGTTTGACATAATTTCCAATGAAAGTTTAGACCTATTCTTGGTGATGATTACGGACATTATAAACTGTGATTCCGATCTGCTAGTGCTTGGCAACAGGCGAGATATTGTCTGTCGTGCTTTTGGCATTATGTTGCGGAATAACACTGCCTTTGTTAAAGGGCTTGTTTCTCGTAAAAAACAGGTAGTACCTGTTCTTACAAAATTGTTAAAATCTTAAAAAAGGAGGTTAATAAAAATGAGCGAAACCAAGCATGTTTTTCCAAATGAAAGAATGAAGCGCGTAAAAATGAGTGGTGGTATCCGCGAAATTTTAAGCAAAGCGGAACAAATGGAAAGAGAGGGTAGATCAATTATCCACATGGAAATAGGTCGTCCGGACTTTGATTCACCACAATGTGCAAAAGACCGTGTTGTTTGGGCATTGAATAATGGACAGGTGCACTACACTGACATGGGCGGCACTCAGGAATTGCGCGAGGAAATTTCAAAGAAATATTGCCGTGAAAACAACATGAAGGTTGACCCTGTTAAAAATGTCGTCGTGACAGCAGGTGGAGCAATGGAAGCACTCAGTGCCACGATGCTCACTCTTTGTAATCCAGGAGACGAAGTGATTGTTCCTGTGCCATATTTTTCTGCCTACGCAGACGTTTTAGCAATTTGTGGTTTGAATATTGTTCCCGTTGAACCAAGGGAAGGTTCACTTGAACCATCAGCAAAAAATATTGAGCGTGCTATTACACAAAAAACTGCTGCAATTTTAATCAACACGCCCAATAACCCAAGTGGCACAGTTTTTTCAAAAAAATGCTTGGAAGAAATTGCAGAAGTAGCACAAAGACGTGATATTTGGGTAGTGTCTGACGAATGTTATGAAAAATTTCTTTATGATGGTGTGCACATCAGCATAGCAAGTTTGCCAGGTATGGAAAACAGAACTGTCACAGTTGCTTCCGCATCAAAAACCTGGTCAATGACCGGTTGGCGTGTAGGCTGGATAATTGCTCCTGAACAGATGAGGCCATTTGTAAATAAATGTCACCAAAACCTTGTAACCTGTGCAAATGCCTTTGCACAAGCTGGTGTTGCAGAAGCTTTTCGCAGTGCTGATGCTGATGTGAAAGAAATGGTGTCAGAATACAGACGTCGTCGTGATATGGTGTTAAATTATATAAAGAATACTGATGGGCTTTCGCTTGACATACCACAAGGTGCTTTCTACGCTTTCCCCTTGGTAGATAAAATAAAGGATGGCACATTGACTGGCTTTGAATTTTGTGAAAAGTTACTGGAAGAAGCTGGTGTTTCTGCTGTGCCTGGTGATGTTTTTGGTATGCCAGGTCATATACGCCTAGCTTATTGCAGAGAGTATGAATACATTGAAGAGGGTATGAAAAGAGTTAAAAAATTTGTGGAGAGTTTGTAAAATTTACATCAATTTTGAGGGTTGAGTTTTATGGATTTGAAAGAACAGAAGATTAACGATTTTTTAGAAACGCTTTCTTCTTCTTCGCCTACGCCGGGCGGTGGAAGTGTGTCTGCAATCATTGGGGCTGTGTCTTCTGCCCTTATTTCTATGGTGGCAAATCTTACAGTTGGTAAGGAAAAATATAAAGATTCTTGGGCAAAAATGGAAGATGTTTTGCAAGAAGTAACGTCCTTGCGCAGCGAATTTCTTGCACTTGCGGATAGTGACATTGAGGCATTTAACGGATTTATGGCAGCGCTCCGCTTGCCCAAAGAAACTGATTTAGAAAAAAAATTACGTGCTGAGGCAATGGAAGAAGCATCAAAAAAAGCAACTCTTGTGCCATTGCAGATTGTAGAAACATGTGAGAAGGTGTCAAGGCTATCTTTAGAGACAGCAAAATTTGGTAACAAAATGGCTGCCACAGATGCCGCAATTGGCGCAATACTTGCATATGCTGCAGCGAAATCTGCAAGCTACAATGTGTTGATAAATTTGCCAAACATAAAAGATGTAAGTTTTGTAGAGAACGCTAAATGCAGGTTACAAACTGCACTAAAAAATGTGGAAATAATTTCTGCTCAAGCAGTAGAAAAGGTAAACGAAACATTATAGGAGGAACGAGATGAACTATCCAAGTGATATTGAAATAGCACAAGCAACAAAAATGGAGCCTATTGTAAAGGTTGCCGCAAAATTAGGTTTAACAGAAGACGATCTGGAGCTTTACGGCAAGTATAAAACAAAAGTCTCTCTTGAGCTCTGGGATAAAATCAAAGACCGCAAGAATGGCAAATTGATTTTGGTAACGGCGATTACTCCAACTCCTGCCGGTGAGGGCAAAACGACAACATCTGTGGGACTTGCACAGGCAATGGCTTTGCTTGATAAAAATGTGTGCCTTGCACTTCGTGAACCATCTTTAGGTCCAGTTTTTGGTATCAAGGGCGGAGCTGCCGGCGGTGGCTATAGCCAAGTTGTGCCAATGGAAGACATAAACGTTCATTTCACCGGCGACTTCCACGCAATTACCAGTGCTCATAATCTTTTGTCTGCAATGCTTGACAATTCCTTGCAACAAGGTAACCCACTTGGAATTGATCCAAGAAAAATTACATGGAAACGTGTGCTTGATATGAACGACAGAGCTCTTCGCAACATTGTTGTAGGGCTTGGAGGAAAAACTGATGGTATTCCTCGTCAAGATGGTTTTGACATTACAGTTGCTTCAGAAATTATGGCAATACTTTGCCTTTCAAAGGATATAGATGATTTGAAGGAGCGTCTTGCAAACATAATAGTTGCTCAAACTTATGACGATAAACCTGTAACCGCAAGAGACCTTGAAGCACATGGTGCAATGGCGATGCTCTTAAAAGATGCAATAAAGCCAAATCTTGTGCAGACACTTGAACACGTTCCTGCTTTTATACACGGTGGACCATTTGCTAATATTGCTCACGGTTGCAACTCCGTTACCGCTACAAAATATGGCTTAAAGTTAGCTGATTACCTCATAACGGAGGCAGGATTTGCTGCTGACCTGGGGGCAGAAAAATTCCTTGACATTAAATGCCGTGTTGCAGGGCTTGCACCTGATGCAATCGTTATCGTTGCGACAATAAGGGCTCTTAAAATGCACGGTGGAATGGCAAAAGCCGAGCTCGCTAAGGTTGATATGGCAGCCCTTGAGGCAGGTATTCCAAACCTTGAAAAGCATGTTGAGAATATGCAAAGCTACGGTGTGCCCGTTGTTGTTGCAGTTAATGCTTTCCCAACAGATACGAAAGAGGAGCTTGACTTTATCACAAAACGCCTTGCAACAATTGGTGTGCCTGTCGTTGAGTCTGATATTTGGGCAGAAGGTGGAAAAGGTGGCATAGAACTTGCAAAAGCAGTGCTTGATGCTTGTGAAAGACCATCTAACTTCCATGTTTTGTATGATACTGCACTGTCTCCAAAGCAGAAAATTTTGCAAATAGCACAAAAAATCTATGGTGCAGATGATGTTGTTTACACGGATAAAGCGGAAAAAGATTTGAAGCGAATTCACGATCTTGGAAAAGACGATTTACTCATCTGTATGGCAAAAACACAGGCGTCTATCTCAGATGACCCAACAAAAATTGGTCGCCCGACAAACTTCAAGGTTACAGTTCGCGAAGTTCGACTTTCTGCCGGAGCTGGTTTTATAATTCCTGTAACTGGTACAATAATGACGATGCCAGGTCTTCCAAAACGCCCAGCAGCATGTAATATTGATGTTGATAATAATGGAAAGGTTAGTGGACTTTTTTAGAAATTTCCAAATAATAAGAAGCCGAGAGGAAAATCCTCTCGGCTTCTTATTTATTTCGTGACAAGCTAGAATGTTAGCTTAAAAAGCAAATATAGAAAATTTATATTTACAATGTTTATTAAAAAGGCTCCTACCACGAAAGTTGCAAAGGCAATCTCAGGGTTAGGTTCATAAAGTTTAGACAAATTTTCAACATTAAGTAGTGCATTTTCTGCTATTCCAATGCCAAATCCAAGATGTCCTGCCATAGCGACGGCACCTTTATAATTGCCTCCCATTAATCTATATGTAACGAAATAGCACCAAGCAAAAGTAGTTAAAATTTGAGTGGTAAAAATAATAAATAAAGGAATTGATAAGCTATGAAGATGCTGTAAATCAATGCTCATTATTGAAAGTGCCAGCAAAAGCATAAGGTTAAAATCTGCAAAAAAGCGAAGCAGCCGTGGTGATACTTGGGCTTTAAAAATCTTGTCAAACAAGCCTCGAAGGCAAATTGCTAGGAACACTGCAATCAGTATAGATGGAACATATACATTACAAGCTTCAAGATAATTGCTTAATGTAATTGCGATGCCAGCGATAAAGCAGATTTGAAAGATGGTCATCAGAATATTTTCCAATGTGATTTTAGTGTGCGTTTCGTTTAAAAATAAATTTTTGATTATTCTGGTGTTTTGCGGCTTTGGATTTTTGGTGGAAAATAAATTTTTCTTTTCAATTATTTTTGTGCAAAATGGTGTTACAAATAATGAAGCAAATAAGACCCCAAGTGAAGAAAAAGCAATGCCAATCTCCATCAGCCCTTGGGTTTTTGTGTATGGTTCTAATGAGGAGGCAACTGCACTTGCTGTACCTGCCCCACCAGTCAGAGCGGCACTACCTGTCATAAAAGATATCAGAGGAGAAAGCCCTAGCGCTTTTCCAAGAAAAATTGCTAGAATATTTTGAACGATAAGAAGACCGGTTGCAGATAATAACAAGCGAAAAACCTCTGTTTTTGCTTGTTTTAGAAAATCAATTGTTATGCCAAAACCTATGATTGTGAAGAAAATTGTGCTACATATTTCAAAAAACGTAAAATCAAATTCAAAATTTATTTTTCCCTTAAGGATTATACGTGCAATGATAAAAATCGTTCCTCCTATTATTACAGGAGGAATGTTTATGTCTGATTCTAGGTGGAAATAATTGTATAGATATACCCCTAATGCAAAGAGAAAACATGCGAACGCAACTGTCTGAACTAAATTGAATCTTAGTAATAACATGTCAAGTCCCTCCTAACGAACGAAAGAAACAAAAGTCTGAATAATCATAGCATTGGTGATGTCAATGAAAAATGCACCAACGATTGATACAACAAAATATGCTCTTGGTGAGGGAACATACTGAGCAACAATTGCATCCATATTTGCAATTGCGTTTGGTGTTGCTCCTAGCCCGAACCCGCAGTGTCCACCTGAAATGACTGCCGCTGCATAATCATGTCCCATAATATTAAATGTGACAAAATAGGCAAAAATGTACATTAAAATTGCTTGAGAAAGTAGTATCACTAGCATTGGACCTGCTAAGTTTGATAGTTGCCAAAGCTCAAGAGACATTAGTGAAAGTGTGAGAAAAATTGCAAGCGACACTTCACCCACCATAGAAACAATTCGTAAATGAATTTTGTAACGTCGTGCTCTGTCGCTTATTAAACGAATAAAAATTCCAACAAAGAGCGCGTATAGATAAGTTGGTAGTGCTACTCCATGTGGTATCATTAGGTGCTCCACAAAATGTCCAAGCACCATAGCTAATGAAAATTGAAAAATAGTAGTTATTATTGCAATTGATGTAACCTGTCCATCATTTAATTCCATGTCAACAGAAATCTCGTTGTTAATGGTTAAGGAAGATGTATTTGACACCTTGTTGAGTAGGTTGTGTTTTTTTATAAGTTTTCTTGCGAGTGGACCACCCATAATTGAACCACTAACAAGTCCGAAGGTCGCAGCGGCCATAGCCATTTCCATGCATCCTTTATAGCCCATGTTGGTAAAAATTTTGGCATACAATGCACCAGTACCATGTCCACCCGTCATTGTGATGGAGCCAGCAATCATTGATAGAATCGGTGGTATACCAACTACGTAAGACAGTGACACTGATAATGCATCTTGCAACAATACGAGTAAAGAAGCCACAGCAAGGAATACAAAAACCTGTATGCCACCTTTTTTTAGCATTGAGTAGCTAGCAGAAAGTCCCGTCGCGATAAAGAATGTAATCATAAGATGCTCTTGTAACGTCATATCAAATTGAAAGGTTACGTAGTTTCGCAGTGCCCATTTTAGCAAGGAAAATATGACACCGCCAACAACCGGGGCTGGGATGAGGTATTTTGAAAGAAAATTGACTTTTTTCTTTAATAGCTTCCCCAGACCATAAATTGCCATTGCAAACGCTATAGTTTCTAGTAAATTTAATTTTAGTATCACTAGATCCACCTCCCACAATAATTGTATTATACAACAAAAAAAATAATTTTCAGATACTACTTGTAATTTAAGAAAAAACGTTTATAATTTGCTGCCAGTTGTATAGGTAATTTGGTAGGCGCTGAGTTAATTTCGATTATAGAACTGTTACACATCTTTTCTGTTGTTCCTATAATGTTTATGTTGTGGTGTAGGGGCACTGCTTGTAGTGCCAGAAAAGGCGGGTTCTACAAGTAGAACCCTACCTGTAGAACCTTTACGCTGCAAGTATTTCAGTTTTAGTAGAGACCTTACTTGTATGTTGTATATTGTTTGTTTATGTAATTAATCAGCGTTTCCTTACTTGAAGTCTATTTTGACGGAGGATGTATAAATGAGTAGTTATTCTGACAGAATTTTAGCGACAAAGGCCTCGTTTATTCGTGAAATTTTGAAAGTAACGCAAGATCCAAGTGTTATTTCTTTTGCTGGTGGTTTGCCAAATCCTATTTCCTTTCCACAGGAAGCGCTGAAACAATCCACAGTAAATGTAATTGACAAATTTGGTGACAAGGTTTTCCAGTATTCAACTACAGAAGGTTATTTACCCTTGCGGGAGCAAATAGCTGAGCGCTATAACAAAAATCAAGGTCTTCACCTTGAACCCAAAAACATTTTGATTACAACTGGTTCACAGCAGGCACTTGACCTTTTAGCAAAGGTGTACCTCAACAAGGGCGACAAAGTTGTTGTAGAGGAACCTGGATACCTTGGTGCAATTCAGACCTTTACTATGTTTGAAGTTAGTTTCTTGCCAGTTACGCTGGAAGACGATGGATTAAATTTGGAAGAATTGGAGCGTGCCTTGCAAGACCCAAAAATGAAATTTGCCTATACTGTTCCTAATTTCCAAAATCCTACTGGTCTTACCTATGGAGCAGAGAAGCGTAAAAAGATTGCAGAGCTTTTTGCAAAATACAACAAGACGCTCATAGAAGATGATCCTTATGGTGATCTCCGCTTTAAGGGCGAATTCCTGCCTTACATGGGCGCTGAAAAACTTGAGAGCAGTGTTTTACTTGGCTCCTTCTCAAAAACAGTTACACCTGGTATGAGAACAGGTTATCTTATTACGAAAAATGATGAGCTTATGCATCATCTTGTTACAGCAAAACAGTCATCTGACTTGCATACAAACATTTTCTGCCAGTATATTTTGGCTGATTATTTTGCCAACAACGACTTTGCTTCTCATGTTTCAAAAATACGTGCCCTTTATAAGGAACAGTCGGAAACGATGCTTTCTGCTATGAAGGAATATTTCCCCTCAGATGTCAAGTTTACTCAACCTGAGGGTGGTATGTTTATTTGGGTAACCTTGCCAAAAGGAAAATCTGCTCTTGATCTTTTCAATAAATGTATGGCACAAAAGGTCGCCTTTGTTCCCGGTGATCCATTCTATACAAATAAAACGAATGTTAATACACTTCGTTTGAATTACACCAATTCTTCAAAAGAAGTTATTGTTGATGGTATAAAGCGCCTTGCTCAAGCGTTGAAGGAAGACTAAGTTTTTATTAGATTTGTTAGCATAAAAAATCGTGGTTATAGATGCACAAAATGCACTTGTAACCACGATTTTTGTATATACGATGCTTTCTCAGCTGCCGGAAACCATCTGTATTACGGTATCTTGATCCCTTACTACAATGCCACGCTTACGGAATTCTGTGAAGACTTTTTCTCGTAACACTGCCTGAGAGTCTTTAGGCAAAAATTTTGTCACGTCAAAGAAATATGCAATTTCGAATTTTACAGAATCATTGCCAAGGTCAGCGACACGGATAAAGTATGGGCGAGATTTTACTACAACAGTGTCGTCATTTGTAATGACATAGTCAATGACTGATTTTGTGTTTTCAACATCCTTTTCCCCAGACACCCAAAAATAAATAAGTGAGCGCATATAATTATCTTTCCAAGTATGATTTTTAACGGATAAATCAAGTATCTTTGAGTTTGGAATTATGACGTGTTCACTTGCCAAGGCGCAGGATATAACAGTGTTCATCAGCGTAATTTCTTTTACCTTGCCCCATGTTCCATCAATGGTCAGGATATCACCTACACGGACACGTTTTTGCACAAGAATGATTATGCCTGCGATTGCATTTCCAAGTATGCGTTGCATTCCAATACCTATAGCCAATGCACCATAGCCACCGATGAAAGCAAAAGCAGTGATGGGAATTCTAAGCTGCCATAGAATTACGAGTAAGGTGAAAAACCAAATTATAATACTTGACAGCTTTTGCAAAGACGCCGAATTTTTATCAAGCCCATCATCAAAACGTTTTTTTATCCGTAAGGAAATGCGTTTAGATATTAAATGACCTAATAAGAGAAGCACCACTGCAATTAACAACTTTGCTATGGTGATTGGACGTTCTCCCAAGGTAAAAAGCTCTGTTGTTAGGAATGAACCGAGCTTTGTGCGCAGCAAACCAAAATAAAATACTTTTTTGTCGGATTTATTGACCAATTCTTCTGATGTATCATCTATGATCTGAGTTTGGTCTCCCATTTCCTTCAACTGAACAAGGTATTTATCTACTCTTTGTAGCATTCCCGTAATTTCTTTGTCAAAGTTTGTGATGGCAATTTTATCGTCTTTTGTAAGTTTAGATAAATCTATGGAAGACACATTGTTTTGCAACGTTTTTAGCGTGCTTAACTGCATCATTGCGGTTTGGTTTGATTGCTGTATGAAATTTTGTGCAAAGTCTGTGTATTTTTGAAGTTGAGCCGTGTAGGATATAGGCAGGACATTTTTCACTATGTCAAGCAAACAATACCAATTTCTGAGTAGATATGACCAGTTTTCTGCCAGTGAAAGAAGTAAAAGCGTGTCTGTATTAGCAAGAGCATCAAGTCTTGACTCTACAGCAATTAACGTTGGTGATGTCAGGTGTAATTTGCTTGTGCTGCTTCTTTTTTGAGCAACTTTTGTGTATTCACTCCAACACCAAGAAGTATTATCTTCGATATTGTGATCCAAGAAATTACTTTCTCCTACCAGTTTTGATGGATTAGCAATACATCTATTAGCAGCTATTTTTAAGTCTTCATATTGCACTTGAAATCCGCGCAGTAAATCTGTGACTAAATTTGAATATAATTTACAGATAGCCATATTTGTGGATTGAGATTCTATTTCTGCTTTTAACTTGCTTAAGCGAAATTTATCTTTATCCCATGAGGAGTAGGCTTTGTTATCCACTGTTTCTGAAAGTTGCCTGTATTCTGTTTCTAGTCGTTCTAATGTTTCTTTTGCAGTTTTAAAGGCTTCTTGCCTTGAAGCAAGTTCTTGCTCATATCCTTGCACAGTTTTATGGCAAGCATATTTTGCCTTGAGGATTGTAACCATATCCTTCATCAAGAAGTTTTCACTTGATAATATCTTGGCAGCTTCTTTTGGTGTAAAGGTAACATTCTTTGATTTTTCATTTTCTGTCTTAATACTATCCAAAAGATAATATTCGGCTATTGCCTTTGTTATAGCAGCTTTGTGTTCATAGATATCAGACACAGCGATACCAAATCCACTTGCGAGTGTTTTTTCTGCTGAGTCTAGTTTTCTTACTTCGCCTTGTAGAGCAATAGCTCTTTTTATTGGAGTGTCTAAATAACTGTCTAACCGTGCATGTAAATTACGCAGACTTTCTTCTGCATCGGATGCCGAAGATAACAAAAAAGATAGCGAGCAAAGGAAAATGAAAGAAAAAAAGAAAAGTTTCTTTAGGATTTTTTTACTATGAAGCATAGGGTTTCACCTCGTTTTTTATTGTAAAAAAAATGTCGTTCCAAAGAAGAACGACACTATATTGGTTAGTTGGTGGGCTTACGAGGAATCGAACCTCGAACCATCCGGTTATGAGCCGGAAGCTCTAGCCAATTGAGCTATAAGCCCATTAATCGTTTGCCGTTTTGGGCAAATCAATGGAAATAGCGTTCACTGGGCACGACTCTTCAGCTCTTTTTGCCGCATCTGTAACGATTTGAGACAAAACAACTGAAACGCCTCTTGCATCATCTAGACCGAAGGTGTTTGGTGCAACATGAGAACAGACTCCGCAACCAATGCAACGAAAATTGACTTTTATCGCCACGCTTGAGCCACTTCCTTTCAACGGAGGAGATTTTACTACAAGATAAGGTATTAGTCAAGGGTGTTAATGTGAAAAGGTTTGGTAGCCCTATCTAGAATTCCTAAAATTTCTGCTATGGCTAACCCATAATTAGTTATTGAAACTGACGCTTCTTTTGCCTCACTAATGCGAGACATCAACTGACGTCTCGTAAACATACAGCCACCGCAATGTATAATAAGGGCATAATCATTGAGGTTTTGAGGAAAAGTTAATCCTGTTGCGATATCAAATTTTATAATTCCAAGTTTGTTTTTTAGCATTCTTGGAATTTTTACTCTGCCAATATCTTCATCCAGTGGTGCATGTGTGCAAGCTTCTGCAATTAAAATTTTGTCGCTAGGTTTCAAGTTTGGTATTGTTTTTGCTCCCTTGATGAATGTTTCAAAATCGCCTTTTGCGCGAGAAAAAATCACAGAAAATGATGTCAATGGCATATTCTTAGGTAAGATTTTTTCGCAAAAGTCAAACATTTGTGAATCTGTAATTACTAATTGTGGCTGTGTTTTTAGATTTGAGAGCAGAGATTCTAAATTTTCTGGTTTTGTTAAAAGTGGAGTGGCTCCGTTGTCTAAAATATCACGAATAACTTGAACCTGCGGCAGAATAAGTCTGCCTTTGGGAGCTTGAATATCCTGCGGCACAACTAGGACAACATAGTCACCAGAGGAATAAAGATCAGATGACAAAACCGAAGCTTCAAAATCTTGTGGGGCAATTTTTATTATCTCCTGCAAAAGCTTAATTTTGTTAAGCTTATTGAGAGCTGATATCTTTACTACGACATTTCCTAAATTTCTTGTTAAAAATTCTATTGCCCTGTCTTCGCTATCGGTAGAGTGATAACACTTGTTAAGCACCAGCAAATAGGGTATTTTTAATGTGTTAAACCTTTTTATCCACTCTTTTTCTATTGCAAGATTGTCTATATTTTCTGGAGAAACAACAAGAATTGCTAAATCTGTTTTTTTTAGCAATTCTTTTGTTTTAGTAACTCGTAAATTTCCCAATTCTCCAGTATCGTCAAAACCTGCAGTATCAATAAGTGCTACAGGACCTAACGGGAAAATTTCCATACTTTTTATGACAGGGTCAGTTGTTGTCCCCGCTGTATTAGATACTAGTGCTGTGGGTTGATCTGTTAATAGGTTAATTAGGCTAGACTTTCCTACATTCATTCTGCCGTAAAAGGCAATGTGCAATCTGTTTGCTTGTGGTGTATCAGTCAATGCCATATATTTTTTCCTGTTCTTTGTAAAAGCTTAGGAGTTGGTCTAGAATAAATTTACGTTTCTCTTTGTCAGTTAACTCGTTTGGTAAAGTTTTAGGGTCTATTGGCTCACCAAATATAACTCTTAATTTGTATGGGCGAGGAAAAATTACATGGCGAGACATTGCACGATACGAACCGGCAATGTAGGTTGGAATGACAGGAGAACCGCTTTTTATACTCATGAGAGCTACGCCACCTTGCAAGGGACAAAGATGACCATTTGGTGTGCGTTGCCCTTCTGGGCAAACGAAAACATTTTTTCCCTCTTTTAGATACTTTGTCATGGTAACGATTAAACCCGCTGAGCTTGCCTTTGTGTCAACGCTGATTGGTAAAGCACCAGAAACGTGCAGCACCCAGGCTAACGGTGGAAATTTGAAAAGATAATCAATAGCAATGTAATTTAAGCTATTAGGTAAGCATGCTATACCAATACAAGGCGGATCTAAAAAACTTGCATGGTTTGATGCAATTATTATGGATGTTTTTTTCGTGACAAATTCTTTGCCTAAAACTTCTAATCGGTGGTATAATTTGAAATAAATGTAGAGTATTGATGCAAAGAGCCAAAAAAATATCCTATCAATGTATTTCATATGAAACAACTCCTAATCTCTAGTGTTGGTGAAATATTACATTTTTTTTACTCATTTTTCAAGATGAAAATCTATTATCAATATAATATTTGTAGTACTAAAATTTCCAGGAGGATAGAATATGGAGTTTGAGAAAATTGTTATGCCTAGTGAATTAAGTGAAAAGGTCGATGAAACAAAGGCAGTACAGAAAAAAAATTTTATTTCTAAAGTAATACGAGATTTTGGGTTGGGTTGTGTCGCATTTACGCCCTTGGCGTTATTCGTTGTTTTGATTATCTATCTCGTTAGGTTTGGTAAGTCTTTTGGTAGTAAAATATATATTGCAACTCGTTCCGCTGAAATAACAATAGCAATACTGGTCGTTCTTTTCTTAGTTATAGTGTATATAGGTGGAAAATTGAGGCGCAGTGAACAATCTCTTCTAAGCCTATTTGAAAAATATGTTATAGAAAAAATTCCTGTTGTTGGCGGTTGGTATGAAGCATTTAGTGATATGGTTAAAACTTTTACTGCAACAGGAGGTAAAGGGAAGTATCTCGGAACTGCAACAGTGCCAGTCTGCGGAGGGCACATGATAGGTTTCGTGACCAATAGCTTTGTCAAAGAAGATGGCAAAAAGTATTTGTCTGTTTTTGTTCCAACAAGCCCAAATCCTACGACAGGTTTAGTGTTATTTTTGCCGGAGGACGTTGTAACAATAATAGACAAAACACCGGAAGAAGCATTTTCCACTATAATTTCATTAGGCGTTAAGTAAACGTAAAATATATTTTGGAGGTTTTTGTGCAATGGAACAAATTAGGACAATGGCACAGTTAATGGCTGCAGCAAAACAAGGTGAAAAGAAAATTGTTAGCGTAGCAGTGCCTGAAGATGATGAGGTTATGGAAGCAGTCGAGGCTGCTAGAAAAGAGGGAATTATTTCTGCAATTCTTGTCGGTAATGGTGAAAAAATTAAAACTGTTGCAAACAAGTTAGGAATTGACCTTAGTAATTATGAAGTGGTTGATGAGCGTGGTGGAAATACTGCTGCGGCACTCAGAGCGGTAGAAATTGTTTCAAGCGGCAATGCAGATATATTCATGAAGGGTATGCTTCATTCAGCTGATTATCTCCGCGCTGTCTTGAACAAAGAAAAGGGACTTAGAACAGGCAGAGTTTTGTCTCATGCTTACATTCACGAAATTGAAGGTTATGATAGACTTTTCTTTGTTACAGATGGGGTTGTCAATCTTTATCCAGATTTGAAAACCAAAATTGATATCGTTAATAATTGTGCAGATATTTGTCATGCCTTTGGACTTGAATGCCCAAAGGTTGCCATTCTTGGTGCAGTTGAAGTTGTAAATGTTGCTATGCCTCCAACGCTCGATGCAGCAGCACTTGCTCAGATGAGCAACAGAAAGCAATTTAAAGGATGCATCGTGGATGGGCCACTTGCACTAGATAATGCTGTTTCTGAAGAGTCTGCACAACATAAGGGAATTGTTTCACCTGTTGCAGGCAAGGCTGATGTGTTATTTGTACCAAATATTGAAACGGGTAACATTTTAGCAAAATCAATGGTTTATTTTGCGCGTAACAAGACTGCAGCTCTTGTTCTTGGCGCAAAAGCACCTGTTATCTTGACCAGTAGAGCGGATTCAGCGGAAACAAAGATGTATTCAATTGCTTCTGCTTGCCTCGTAGCTCAACATAAAGCATAAAATTATGCACCATGAAAGAAAACGTTTTATCCTTACCTGGTAGCTATGGTGACAAACAAGTTTTGCTGTCTAGTCTTGAACCAGATGCGGCAAATGACACCTACATACTTTTCTTTCATGGTGTTCACTCTTCTGCAAATTTTTCTCATGGGAATAAATATCGCTGGTTAGCTAATTCATTTGCCAAATTAGGTTACACACCTTTTCTTTGCGAAACGAGCAGAAAAACTCGAGATATTGCGGCATTTGAAAATGATAGTTTATCTTGGATTATGTCTGCATTTGAGGGAAAAACTTTTGCAGATGAGTTAGCTGATTGTAAAACAGCTTTTTATTATGTAGCCAATTTGGCACGTGAAAAGTTCAAAAAAATATGGCTCTGTGGTTTTTCACTTGGTGGCATAATTGCATATGTAATCTCTACCACCACTAATGAGATTGATCATTTGATACTCTGTGGAAGTGGAGCATTTGCTTTTCCATCGGTTGAAAAAATACAAAGCAATTTGCCTATCACAAGAGATTTGCTTAATGTTGCGGATACATCTTTTATCACATCACGTCCAAATTTTGCTACAGCTTTGTGGGGTGAGTTTGACGATATATTTCCAAAATATGCTTGCGAAAAATTGTTTTCATTTGTAGAACCAAAGCATATGAAAAACTTTTTCATAATTAGTGGAGCTAACCATTCACTAAAATTAAGAAACGGAGTATTAGATAGGTCATTGACCAGAGAAATTACAGACAAAATTGTCTCTATTTCTAATTTAACGTGATTTTTTAGATAATTTGTTAATAAAACGCCTTGACAGATGAGTATTTTTTACGTATAATCCCCTCTGTTCAAAAATTACGCTTGTTTTAGGTCTAAAATTTACACGTAAGTGTTTTACCTAACAGCAGCGGAGGAGGAAAAGAAATGTATGCTATAATTGAACAAGGCGGTAAGCAATACCGTGTAGTAAAGGGAGACAAGTTTCGCGTGGAAAAACTCCAAGCGGAAGATGGCTCTGTTGTTGAACTTGGCAAGGTTATTCTCCTTGGCAAAGATGACGAGACAGTTATTGGAACTCCTTATGTTGAAGGAGCCAAGGTAACGGCAAAAATTTTGGAGAGTGGCAAAGATGATAAGGTTATCGTCTTTAAGTACCGCAGGAAGAAAAATTATCGTAAATTCCGTGGTCACAGGCAGCAGTACACACTCATCGAAATTGTTTCTGTGGAAGCATAGGAAGGAGGATTAACTTATGGCACATAAAAAAGGTCAAGGTAGTTCAACTAATGGTCGTGATAGTCAACCTAAATATTTAGGTATTAAGCGCGGCAATGGTTCCTTTGTGAATGCTGGCACTATCATCTTAAGACAGAGAGGAACAAAAATTCGTCCGGGTGTTGGAACCGGCTTAGGTCGTGATTACACGATTTATGCAACTGTTCCTGGAACTGTTCGTTTCATCACTAAGGCTGACCGTAAGTATGCAACGGTTGAAGAATTCACAATAGAAGATTGCGAAGCATAATTACTGAGCAGAATTTTTAGAGAGGCTAAGGTCAAAATTTTGACTTTGCCTCTTTTGTTTTAGTAATATCGGAGTAGCGCATGAAATTTGTAGATAAATTGAAAATAAAAATCGTTGCCGGGCATGGTGGAAACGGATGTATGAGTTTTTTGCGTGAGCGATTTAAACCAAATGGTGGTCCTGATGGTGGCAACGGAGGCCATGGGGGAAGTGTATGGTTTACTGCAACCAATAATTTACAAACACTTGCAGATCTTGAATACATACATCATATAAAAGGTAACAATGGAGATCATGGTGAAGGGGCACAACGAAATGGTGCCAAGGGGGAAGATATAAATATTCTTGTTCCTTGTGGAACTGTCATTTACGATGATCAAACAAATGAAGGGCTTGCGGATTTGACTGAACCTGGTGACTCATTTATGGCCGCACGTGGTGGTAAAGGCGGAAGAGGCAATCGTTATTTTGCTTCTAGTTGCAGAAAAACGCCACGTTTTTGTGAACAGGGGGGTCCTGGTGAGGAAATACATGTAAGGCTAGAGTTGAAGTTAATAGCTGATGTTGGGCTCATAGGACTTCCAAACGTCGGAAAATCCAGCATCTTGGCTTCTCTTTCTTCTGCACAGCCGAAAATTGCAAATTACCCTTTTACTACATTATCTCCAAATTTGGGTGTTTTGAACACGGATGATGAAAAAATCATTATTGCTGATATTCCTGGCTTGATAGAAGGAGCGCATATAAACAAAGGCCTTGGACTTGAATTTTTGCGTCATATAGATAGAACACGTCTTTTATTGCACGTTCTTTCGCTAGAAAGCAGCAATTTTGACGAAATAATAAAAAATTATGAGATTGTTAATAGTGAACTTGCGGAATATGATGTTCGTCTCTCGGAGCGACCGACGCTTATTGTCTTAAATAAATCAGATGAAGTTGATGAAATTGAGTTACCTAAACTTATTGCAAAATTGACTGAATATTTTAAAACCAAGGGACTTACTGTTGTAGTTACAAGTGCTTTAACTGATGAAGGAATTGAGTTTTTGACAAAAGAATTGGTGAAGTTTACAAAAATTCATCCGCGCCCTCAAAGTCAGGTTAAACTTTTTGCTTGGGAAAATAGAGAGTACGAGAAAGACCCTGTTCGCAAAAGGACAAAAATTCAGGTTATTGCCTTGCACGGTGGAGGCTATCAAATTCTTCACAGTCAATTGGAAGATGCTGCTATCAAATATGATTTTAATCAAGAAGAAAATGTTGCACGTTTTACACGTTTACTGCGAAAATATAAGGTTGAAGAACTGTTAGAACGGGCTGGCGCTGTTGAAGGGGATACAATTCATATTGCCCACAAGGAATTTGTTTTCTATCCTGATTTTTATCCAAGTGATCAGTTTAATACCGATGATTTAGATTCTGTTGGTTCAGATGCAAATGATAAATAATTTTAAAAACTTTATTAAAAAGTTGGGAATTATGGGGGGAACATTTGACCCTATTCATTTAGGGCACCTTTTTGCGGCGGATACGGCATATCACAATTTGCAACTAGATGAAGTATTATTTGTTCCAAGCGGAAATCCGCCTCACAAGTCCGGACATGTCGTGGTAGATGCAGAGCTCCGTTTGGAGATGGTATATCTTGCTACAAAAGATGTTCCATATTTTACTGTGTCTGATATAGAAGTAAAAAAAGAAGGAAAGAGTTATACTGTAGATACACTTCGCGCTATCAAAAAAATGCCTAAATATGTGGCTTCCCAGTTGTTTTTTATTACTGGTCTTGATGCTGCGTGTGGTATAGCCACTTGGAGAGAACCTGAACAAATTCTCAGTATGTGTAACTTTGTTTCAATTACGAGGGCACATACAAGTTTAAAAAAATTCAATTCTCTACCTAAAAAATTAAGAGAAAAAGTAATTTTATTGAAGGAACCGGAATTAGAAATATCAAGTACAGATATAAAATATCGTATTCAAAATCATAAGAGTGTTCGTTTTATGTTTCCAACTGAAGTATTTGACTTTATAGTTTCGCATAGGTTGTATGACTGGAAAGGATGAAGTAGTGCATGGGAAAGCATAAATTATTAATTATTCTGTTGTGTGGGATAATTGCATTTTCTGGGGGCATTTTTTTACGAATGCAAAATATTTGGCATCCTACACAAGAAGGTGTGCTGAATTTTCTTATGGAAGATTCCCAGCGGAAAGAAGAAGATACGTATTCCCAGCTAATAAAAGAGCAGGGTCGCTTTAATATGCTTATTATTGGTGAGGACAATGTTGAAGAGTCAAAACGTAGTGATACAATTCTCCTAGTTTCTGTCGATGTCGATGATAAAAATATTAGAATTGTGTCGTTACCTCGTGATCTAAGGGTATCTATTCCGGGGCATGGAACGCAAAAGCTCAATCATGCCTATGCCTATGGTGGACAAGAATTATTAAAGACTACCATAGAAAATTATCTATCTGTTCCGATTCTTTATTGTGTCGTAGTTGATTATGACGGTTTTCCACCATTTGTTGATGCTTTAGGTGGTATTGATATAAATGTAGAGCGTAAGATGAAGTATCGTGACAAGGCTGGAAATTTAGATATAAACATTATGCCTGGTTTGCAACACATGGATGGTAAAACGGCGATGCATTATGTTCGTTTTAGACATGATGCAATGGGAGATATTGGTCGTATACAACGCCAACAAAAGTTTCTTAAAAATGTTATTACAAAGGTATATGATCCTGCTTCATTGTCAAATATTCCGTCGTTAATACGAAGTGCAATGCATTTATTTAGGTCAGATATGTCCACTTCTTATGCTATTGGTTTGGCTAACTTTGTACAAAAAGAAATTCCACAAGAAAATATATTCTTCACAATGTGCCCTGGAGAACCTGCTACTGTAAACAAACGTAGCTATTGGATTGGCGATCCAGAGGCTGTTAACCTATTCTTGACTGCGCCACTGAGCGTGCTTCATACAGGTAAACTGGTTAAGTTGGATTCTAGGAGAAGAGAAACGAAAATTCCTTTTTCTACTGTTAAACGTGTAACAAATTTACCTGGGCAAGCTGTTGCTGGCGCTGAAAGCACTAATGAAAATCAAATTGATCCACAACTTTTAAAATCATTAGTTGAAGGTATTAATACAGATATTGCAGTCCTAAACGGAGACGGTCGTGCTGGAATATGTAAAGAGGTCGCACTAAGGCTTCAAAAGCTAGGGATAGATGTGAGAGAGACAGGAAATGCTAAACATTTCGATTATAATTTTTCAAATATTATTTATCCTCTAAATGCGTCGATAGGAATGAAAAATACAGCGAAAATGTTGGGAACATTTTTTGGTGTAGCGGATAATTTAATTAGAGCCTCTAATCAAGCCAATTGTGTCTCAATTGTTCTAGGACATGATTATAAAACAGCGGTACTTGATACCCTGAATAACTACTTGCAGTACAAAAAGAGATAAAATGTGGTGATAATTATGGCTGAAGAGTTTTACAGAGAATATATGCCAATTATAAATGGATTACTTGATAAGCATGCTATTGAGGTGTCAATATATGATCTTTCAGAAGCTTCTAGTTTTACAGAGATATTTATCGTTGCTATTGCACGTAGCAACATACACAGCCAAACATTAAAAGATCGCGCAGAAGAAATTCTTGATAGCATGGGATTAACATATACCACTGAAGGAGAGAATGGTTCGAAGTGGACATTGATGGATGGTGGGCATATTGTTATCAATATATTGACGAAAGATGGTCAGTCGTATTATAATCTCGACAGTCTTTGGGGAGATGTGCCCAACAAAAAGTTTTTTGATCTTGATGATTAATTACTGCATATTATAGAGAGAATAAACAATTTACGCCTAGGGGAACAAGGGAATTATCCTTGACGGACGAGCCACTGTGAGCGGTTTAGTAGAAACCGAAGTCAGAATACCTTGCGTAGATTTTGCTGTTTAATTTGCCCGTGGAATTAAATGGAAGGAAAAAAAGAACCCGCGGAGGGTTCTTTTTTTATATTCATATGATTATTAGATGACGAAAAAAATTACTTTATTGATAATATTTTATTTTTGTATTTTTCGTAATTGCGCCTTTGCAACTCCGAAAAGAATAATGTCCCTTTCTCCTGTCGCGACAGAAATTCTTTTTGCACTTGACGAAGGAGAGCACGTTGTTGGTGTGACGAAATTCTGTGATTATCCAAAAGAAGCTTTAACAAAGCCTGTATTGTGCGATTTTGCTGAAATAAACTATGAAACGATATTACAGGCTAAAGTTGACCTTGTTGTGTTGCAAGATATGCACCAACAAGCGACCGAAGACCTAGATGCACTTGGCATAAAATATGTTGTCGTGCGACAGAATTGTATCAAGGATATTCTTGATGGTATTTTGACACTTGGGTGTATTTGTAACAAAGAAAAACGCGCTAAAGCTATAGTGGATAAAATTCAAAGAGAAATTGTCACAATAAAGAAAAAAGTGCATAAAGGTAAAACAAAATCTGTTTTGCTTTGTGTTTCACGTGATGTCAATGAAGAGACAATTTATAATTTTTATGCTGCTGGCAGTAATGTCTTCTATAATGAATTACTCGAAATTGTTGGTGGAAAAAATGCATTGTGTGAAGCACCTGTTCAATATCCCCTTATGACTATAGATGCTTTAATGGCGCTGAAGCCAGATGTAGTTTTTGATTTACTGGGTGAAGTTAAAACAGAAAAAAAATTTAATAACCAGGCAATGTTTAATCTAGAGCATATAAAAAAAATTTGGGGAAAAAGTATGATTAATAATAATATAAATATTAGAATTGTGCCGTTTCTCGGTACGAAATTTCTTCGGCCTGGTCCTAGAATTGTAGAAATTTTACGTGCTATGAATCAGGCGCTAGGTTCTAACTGAGAAAAGAGTTTTTACGTATGGATATTATTACAGTTAGAAATTTGAGTGCTCAAATTTCAGATAATAAGATTTTAGATGATATTTCGTTTAGTGTGGTACAAAGAGAAATTCTTGCAATTATAGGTTCTAGTGGTGTGGGAAAAAGCACGTTATTGAAGTGTATAGGCGGGCTTTTACCATATACAGGTGATGTTAGGATTGATGGATATGACCTGCAAAAATTGTCCTCTCGTGATATAGCGTTAAAAATTGCTTGGCTGCATCAAGTGCATACAGCAGAGTTACCCTATACTGCGTTAAATTTCGTTTCAATGTCACGCTTTGCAAAAAAAAAGTTTTTTGAAGGCACCACAAAAAAAGATATAGAAGCTGCATTGAATGCATTACGAATGACTGGAGTTGAACATCTTGCAGATAGGCTCATTGCGAGCCTTTCTGGGGGAGAAAAACAACGTGTTTATCTTGCAGCGACAATTGCACAAGGAAGCGACATTTTGTTTTTGGATGAACCAACAAGTTTTATGGATGTTCAAAATATACAGCAAGTATTCTCCTTGATTGCAAAAGCTAAAAGCCTAGGTAAAACGATAGTAGTTGTGACCCATGATATAAATTTTGCCTTGCGTATTGCGGATAGAATAGTTGCATTAAAGGATGGTAAGATTGAAAAAGTTGGTTTTGCTAAAAACTTTTTTGACCTTATACTCCTGAAAAATATATTCAATGCTGAATTTGAGTTTGCAAAAACAGACAATGGTAAGACTATCTTGTCATTATGTTATTGAGGCTTACTATGAAAAAAAATATTTTTATTTCAAGCTTGATAATTTTATTATCAATAGTTCTTATTATTTTCTGCCCTTTGTTTGGTGCAAATTTCATATCTCCATTTGCATTGCTCGCAAGAGATGAAGTTTTACTCAAAATTTTTGTACTACTTAGACTTCCAAGAGTTTTGCTTGGTTTTTTTGTTGGTGGAATATTGTCATTGTGTGGTTTAGTTTTTCAAGCGCTATTTAGAAATTCTCTAGCGAGTCCTGATATGCTCGGAGTCTCCAGTGGTGCATCGTTCGGTGCAGTTACATATATTAAACTTAGTGCTGCCTTATCTTTTCTATATGGCATAAAAAATGGTCTATCATATTTTGCATTTATTGGTGCAATTTTTGCTATTGTAATATTATTTTCAGCCGTTGCGGTTAAGAAGGAGGGGGCTTCTACTGCCTTTTTGCTGCTGCTTGGCATCGTCCTAAATTTTATGTTTTCAGCTTTAACAATGATTGTGCAATATAGTGGTGGTTACATTGACACATTTCGAATGATGCGTTGGACTATGGGAGGATTGCATGCTATAAAGTTTTCTCCAATTTTGTTAGTAATGATAACTGCATTTTTTTGTATATTTCTATGTCTGTTATTGGCACCAACGCTTGATTTGATTTTGTGTGGCGAAGAGTTAGCACAGACACGAGGGGTTAATGTAAAAAGCGTGAAAATTACTTTTTTATTAGTAGTCTCTGTCGCAATTGCTATTGTAGTTTCAATGGCTGGGCCAATAGGATTTGTTGGGCTTATGTGTCCGCATATTACAAAGTTAATTCTTCACACTAACCATAGAGGATTGGCAATAAATTCTTTTTTTATTGGTGGCTCGTTTCTAGTTATTTGTGACACGTTAGCTCGTGTTGTTACTGCACCACAGGAGTTGCCTGTTGGAGTTGTAACTTCATGCTTAGGGTCACTATTTTTACTATTTCTTTTGCTTAGAAAATAAATTACTTGTTATGGGGGCTAAAAAAATGTTTACGGTAATTCAACAAGGTGGTTTCATTATGTGGATTATATTTTCTCTTTCAATATTATCTTTGGCAGTTATTATTGAAAGACTAATATTTTTTACATCTTCAAAGTGCAATACAGGTAATTTAATAGAAAATTTTGGCAAAGAAATTTTTGCCAATAATAGAGAAAAAGCATGGACGATAATAAAAGAAAGAGACACTTGTTATCATAGAATATTTTGCGTAGCGTTAGCTCATTGGGAGATTACTACAGAGCAAATGCGTCTTTTAATGCATAGCGTTGTAAGGGAAGAAATATTCAAATTTCAAAAACATATAAATGTTTTGGATATAATTGCAAAAATTGCTCCTTTACTAGGTTTGCTCGGGACTGTACTCGGAATGGTAAAGATGTTTCAGTCATTGAATTTGACTGGTGCAATAAATGCTTCTGCTGTTACTGGTGGAATATACGAAGCACTGTTTACAACAGTAGCTGGGCTTATCGTCGCAATACCCGTAGTGTCAGTTACAGGCTTGTTGAATTCACATATTGATTCGGTAGAAGAAAAGATGCAGCAGATAGCTGACTATATTGTTAGAGAGCATCTCTCAATAAATTCAAATGGTAAGTAAAAAAATAGCATAAGGAAAAAACTAATGAAACATAGACGTAAAATAGCCGAATTAGATATAACATCTTTGATAGATGTGCTATTTATGCTCATAATCTTTTTTGTGCTTACTGCGAGCTTTATTTCTACAAACGTGACTGTAGATTTGCCCAAAAGCTATAATAATTCAAGCAACTCTCTCGATGCATCTAATGTGATAACGCTTAACAAGGATGGAAGTGTGTTTTTGAATTCACAAAAAGTAAGCAAAGAAGATGTGTTTAAGAGATTAAATGCTGCTAAAGATAAAGGAATCTTACTTATTGCTGATAAAAGTTTGCACTATGGCACAGTTGTTGAATTTTTATCGTTGCTACAAAAGAACTGTACCGCTAGTGTAGGACTAGTTACGACTTTTGCTGAAGAATAAATTTGAAAAAAATGTTTTCTAACATTACAAAAATACTAAAAAATAAAAATTTCTTAGCAATACTTATTTCCTTAATTTTTCATTGTTTGCTTTTTGCTTTTATTGGGAAATTGGTGGTTAATCATGAGAAATATACCACTGTTCCTGTTCAACTTGTAGCAGTGAAACTTCCTAAAAATATAAATGTATTTACTGCCCAACAAGGTAATAAATTTAATGCTCGTAAGTCAAGTGAGAGGAGTAAGGGCAAAACCTTGACAAGGAATAGGCTTGTCAACAAAGCTATTGAAAAAAACTTGTCCAAAGCTGTTGAAATTGGTAGCGATACCACTAATTTGCAAAATTGCGGTAATGAGCCAGAAGAATTAGGAAATATCTTTGGTAATGAAGGGAAGAGTGAATCTGTTTTACAAGAGGGCAATGAAGAGCCCCATAAAGTGAGGGAATTAGATGCTGTAGTTGTTAAGCATAAAGAAATTCCTCGCTATCCAGTTTTTTCCAGAAAAATGCGAGAGGAAGGGACTGTGCTATTACTTCTCACTGTGAAAGATGGTACAGTGTGTAGCGTATCCATTGATAAGTCTTCCGGATTTTCGCGGTTAGACTCTGCTGCGCAAATTGCAGCGAAAAAATGGATATTTAGTAGTGATGGAAATTTTATGGTAAAAGTTCCATTTTCTTTTAAATTATCAAATTAACACTTGCAAACAAAAATGTTTTGTATATAATACAATGTAATTTAATGATATATATCCCTGCGGGTTTCGTGCGTAGAGGGATGAGTCTTGAACCTACAAAATATAAGACCCAGTTGGGTGGTCTATGAGGTGATGGTGGAGATGCTTGTTTCGTCGACCGATTCTGCTCATTCTGCCCTGAATTTTAGTTCAAACTGTGGTCAAGACCTCCCTTGTATCGGATCTGTGGGGATTTTTTTGTCAATAATGTTTGATACTTTATTGACAACTTTCATTAAAAAAAATAAAATGTAACTGTTTCGCATAAATTGGTTGAGAGGAGGTGCTCCCTTATGGGCGAAACAAACAAAAACATGGTGGAAAAAATTAAAGACGCTGAGGAACTTGCTCAAAAAATTGTTTTAGACGCAAAAAATTCTGCAACGTCTTTGATTGAAGATGCTAGAATTAAGGCAAATAATCTAGTAAAAACTACTAGACAAACTTGTTTTAATGAGTGGCGTGAAAAAGTTCACGACACAGAAGTGCAGGCTGGAAATCAAGTTGCAAAGTTAATTGATGATGCAACAAAAGATAAAAACTTGTTTTTTGAGAGTGGACAAAAAACAGTAACGGATGTTGCAAATTGGTTAGCAAACGAGGTGATAATCTCATATGGCAATTAGTAAGATGTCACGTGCGCGAATTGCAGTGCACAAATCTGTTGCTACTAACCTTACCAGTGAGTTGCAAAAATTAGCTGTATGTGAATTTATTAAAAGTTCCTATGAAAATTCTAGTGAGTCAACAGTTGATCTTGTAAACATAAAAGATAAGCTTCAAAAATTAAAGTCTATATTTAAAATATTGGAGCCCTACGAGACAACTAAACCTGATTCGTTTGCAATGATGATGGGAGAAATTCCGCAAGAAACGTTAGCTCATCTAAAAGTTTTATCTGCAGAACTAGATTTCGATGGTATCTACTCTGATACACTACAAGCTGATAGGAATCTAAAAGCATCTTATGCTGAACTACTAAACTTGCAGACTATGGAGCAGCAACTTTTAAAATTCATAAATATTCCTTATCCATTAGAAATTTTTATTTCTGGAACTGGATTGACTAAAGGTTTTATCTATGAGGTTTCAAAAATTAGATCTCAAGAATTTGTAGCAGCTGTTCAAACTGGACTGGACAAATTATGTGAATGCACCTTGATTAACGGTGATAAAAAATCTTCCACTGATATGCTTGTGGTTATTGCTCCTATTACAAAGGAAGGTATTCTTCGCGATACAGCAAATAATTTTTCTGCGTTTACAGTTGGTGTAGAATCATGGATGAGAGAATCCGCCTCTGATGAATTAACTAAACTGAAGCGTAAAATAATATCCGTTGAGAGAGAAATACACAGTATTGAAGGTACCGTTGTACTTTTAGCAGATAATAATTTACCCAAGTTGCGCAAGGTTTTTGACTACTACAGCATCTTGCATGAGAGAGAAAGTGTAAGAGAAGCTGCTCAGCCTACAGAGAAAGTTCTTGTGTGGGATCTTTGGATATTATCTTCAGCACTTGACAAGGTTAACAAAATTGTTCGTAATTTTGGTGACAAGGTTGCGTTACAGATTGTTGAGCCTGAGGAAGGGGAGTTACCGCCTACATTTTTATCAAATCCTAATTGGTCCAACTGCATGGAACCGCTCACTATGATGTATGGTGCACCTACATATGGCACGCCCGATCCTTGCTCGGTAATGGCTCCCTTTTTCTTTTTAATTCTTGGAATTTGTTTTGGAGATGCAGGGTACGGTCTATTGCTTTCTGGTGTTGTAGGATATTTCTTAATACGTCATAATATGCCGCCATTGCTACGTAAATTTTTTATAATACTTCTAGTCGGTTTGTTTTCATCCTTTGTTGTTGGTCTTGTTACGGGAACATTTTTTGGTGATGCTCTTACTGCATTTAGCTTTTTAGCACCTGTCACAGCTCACCTACAAAAGATTCAACTACTTGACCCAATGAATGATCCAATGACGTTCCTTGGCATTTCGCTTGCAATTGGTGTTCTTCAGATTGTTGCGGGACTTGCTATTGCAATGGTTCATGCCTGGAAAAACGGTGAGAAGTTTTCTGCCATATTTGATCAAGGTGCATGGATTACATTCCTTCTTGGGCTTGTCGGTCTTGGTGTTTTTAGTGGATTAGTTAATTTGCCACTTTACGCTACAGTTTGTAAATATGTTGCAATAGCTTCTGCTGTAGCTTTGGTGTTAACACAAGGACGAGAAAAGAAGAACATCTTTGTAAAATTATTTAGCGGTATTCTCAGTCTTTATAACATTACCGGTTATTTTGGTGATGTTCTAAGTTACAGTAGATTATTGGCTTTGGGACTTTCAGGAGCCGCAGTTGGAATGGTTATTAACCTGTTGGTTAATATGGTGCTACCAATAAAATATGTAGGTTGGCTACTAGCAATATTAATATTTGTGTTAGGGCATGGTTTTAGTATTGCAGTTAATATACTTGGTGCATTTGTTCACGATCTACGTTTGCAATTTGTGGAATTTTTTGGAAAGTTTTATGAAGCTGGGGGCAGGGAATTTATGCCACTTAGCATAAAAACAAAATTTTTAAAGATAAAAGCCTAATCGGCTATTATTAAATTAGTAAAACAAAATTAATATTTGGGAGGAAACAGTTATGGAACAATTATTAGGTTCAATTATGGTGCTCATAGGAGCAGGTTTAGCGGTTGCAGTGGCAGGAACTGGCTCTGCTAGAGGTATTGCTTCAGCAAATGAAGCTGCAGCAGGAGTTATGACAGAAGATCCAAGTAAATTTGGTTATTGCCTTGTTCTTCTTGCTCTTCCTGGAACACAAGGTATATATGGGCTTTTAATTGCTGTTTTGGCATTACAGAAAGTTGGTCTTATAGGTGGAGCATTGAGTACAGCCTTAACGCTTTGGAAGGGGATTCAGATAGCCGCTGCATGCTTGCCGATTGCCTTTGCCGGTTACACTTCGGCCGTGATGCAGGGTAAATCAAGTGCTGCGTCAATCCTTATAATTAGCAAGCATCCTGAGCAGATTGGTAAAGCAGTTATTCTACCAGCAATGGTTGAGACTTACGCAGTTTTCGGTCTTCTTGTTAGCATACTTATGCTTAACGGGATTACACTATAATGGCACTGGAACAGATTACAAATAGAATCCTTGACGATGCAAAGCAAGAGGCAGAAACAATCTTAAAGGAAGCTAAAGATAGAGTTGCTGCTATTGAGGCAGAGGCTCATGCTGAATGTGAAAAAATTAAGAGTGATTTTGTCGTTCGTTTTAAGGATAAAGAAACAGAAATTTATAAAACATCTGCAATTGTCGGAAAGTTAGATGTAGCCAAAATCCAATTGCAAGGCAAGCGAGATTTAATAGCAGCGACCAATGCACTTACTTTGCAAAAGTTGCAATCACTTAAAAAAAATGAATATCTTGAATTTATGACTAAATTACTTGATAAGATTGATGCTGATGGTGTCATGATGTTAGGTAATGAAGAGAAATACATTACAAAAAAGTGGTTAGCTGACTATTGTAAGCAAAAAGGCAAAGAAATTTCTATATCCGAAAAGCAAAGCAACTTTGTAGGTGGTTTCATCTTTTACACGGAAAATAAAACCTATGATTTATCCTTTGAAATGCTTTTGAAGAATTATAACGAGAAATGTGAATCGACAGTTGTAAAACATCTTTTGGATAGTTTACAAACTGCAAAATAGAGAGGAGGCGATTTTATGTCCAGTGGGGTGTCATACGGTTATGCTGTGGCACGATGTCGGACAATGGAGTTGCGCCTGCTAGACGCACAAGCCTTTTCGAGATTGTTGGACGCATATGACATTACTTCTTTCTTTAAAATTCTGAGTGAAACTTCCTATGGCAAATATATCGCTAGTAAAGATGATTGCAATATTGATGCAGTGTTAGAACAAGTTTTGCAGGACACATATAATGAATTTGATTCTTTTCTTCCTGACGAAAATCTCACTGCTATTTTAAAGTTGCCCTATGATTTTCATAACATTAAGGTTATTTTGAAGAGCATACTTGCTGCACAGACGGCTTCGGAAAAACGTTGGGGACTCTTGACATATCTTGGAAGCGTAGCACCAGAGGCTTTTGTTGAAGCTTTTGAAACGGAACGTTTTACAGATTTGCCTAAATTTTTTGCCAAATTGTGTGAAGAGATTTGGCAGCCTCTTCAAGATTTGAAAGTAGATATGTTAGAACTTGAGCAGAAACTTGATAAAGCAATGTATGCTCAAATGCTAACGTTAGCAGAAGAGTTGAAATCAAATGAAATTGTTGAATGGGTAAAGTTAAAGATTGATGTAGAAAATCTCCGTTCACTCCTTCGCCTAAAACGTTTCGCATTTTCAAAGAAAAAAGCTCTGCCATTCCTTTGTGATGGCGGTAATGTGCCAGTCCGAAACCTTATTCATTTGCTTGACGAAGATGTGTTGTTATGGGAGTCATATCTTGAATATGAAAAGATTGGACGAGTCTTTGAAAAGGTAAAATTATTAGGCAATTTTAGCAAAGACATTATTGCGTTAGAATGTGCAATAGATAATTTTTTACTAGAAACTATTAAACAATCTCGTTATTCTGCCGATAGTCCAGCCAATGTATTAGCGTTTCTTTGGGGTAAGGAGATTGAAGTAAAGAATATCCGTGTGATTTATGTTTCAAAATCACTTGCCCAAAGCAAAGAAGAAGTAAGGGGGCTTTTGAGAGATGGATTCTAGTAAAAAGCTAATTGCCGTTGGTAATTATGAGAGTGTGCTACCATTCAAGGCACTTGGTCTTGATGTTTTTGTTGTTACTGAGACCAATTTAGACGATTTAGGTGCAAAAATTTCACAGCTTTCCACGAAAAATTATGCCGCACTGTTTCTAACGGAAGATCTTTGCAAAAGGTTTGCCGATGTAGTGCAGGAGGTTAATACAACCGAAGCTATCAGCATCATTCCAATTCCGTCGCAAGGTGTGTCAACAAATTATGGTTTGCGTGGCATAAGAAGTATAGTTGAGCGTGCAGTTGGAATGGATATATTCAAGCAAGAAGAAGATTAGTTTGTTTTCTTTTTCTAAAATTACAAAGAATTGAGGCGAATAATTTTGCAAAGAGAACTGGTTACAGGCTATATAGAAAAAATTTCTGGTCCGCTAGTAATTGCTGGCGGAATGGCTGGTGCAAGTATGTCCGACGTTTGTCAAGTCGGGCGTGCAAAGCTAGTTGGAGAAATAATAGAATTAAAGGATGATAAAGCATCTGTCCAAGTTTATGAGGAAACATCTGGCCTTATGCCAGGTGAACCTGTTGTTTCAACTGGACAGCCTTTGAGTGTTGAATTAGCTCCAGGCATGATTCAGAATTTCTATGATGGAATTCAGAGACCACTTGAAGCAATTGAGGCAGCTGCTAAAAGCCCATACATTTTGCGTGGTATTACTGTTCCTGCAGTGGACAGAGCAAAAAAATGGTCATTTATTCCTCTAGTTAAGGCTGGAGACAAAGTGGCACAGGGAGATTTCTTGGGACACGTTCAAGAAACTGACCTTGTTGACCACAAAATAATGGTGCCTTACGGTTTAAGTGGAGTAGTGAAATCCATTAATAACGGTGACTTTACTGTGGAAGAAGTTGTTGCTGTCATTACTGATAACAATGGGCAAGACAGAGAAATTACAATGCTCCAAAAATGGCCGGTCAGACGTCAGAGACCTGTATTGAAACGTTTGCCACCGGAAGTGCCACTTGTTACAGGGCAAAGAGTAGTTGACACATTTTTCCCGATTGCACGTGGTGGCACAGCTTGTGTTCCAGGACCATTTGGAAGCGGAAAAACTGTTATTCAGCACCAGTTAGCAAAGTGGGCTGATGCAGAAATTGTTGTATATATTGGTTGTGGCGAGCGTGGAAATGAAATGACAGACGTTCTTCGTGAATTCCCTGAGTTGGAAGACCCACGTAGCGGTAAATCACTTATGCAACGCACATTGTTGATTGCAAACACTTCAAATATGCCTGTTGCAGCACGTGAAGCATCTGTTTACACTGGAATAACGATAGCGGAGTATTTTAGAGACATGGGCTATTCCGTTGCACTTATGGCAGACTCAACATCAAGATGGGCGGAAGCATTGCGTGAAATGTCTGGTCGTTTGGAAGAAATGCCAGGTGAAGAAGGATATCCTGCATATTTGGGAACAAGACTTGCTTCGTTCTATGAAAGGGCAGGACGTGCAATTTGTTTTGGCAATGGCGGCAGAGAAGGTGCTGTTTCTGTTATTGGTGCTGTTTCTCCTCCAGGTGGTGACTTGTCAGAACCAGTTACACAAAACACGCTTCGTGTTGCAAAAGTTTTCTGGGGGCTTGATTCAAGCCTTGCCTATCAGAGACACTTCCCTGCGATAAATTGGCTTAACAGTTATTCCCTATACGCACAGAAATTGGGCGAATATTGGGACGGAATTTATGATGGCGAATGGTCAAAGACTCGTGTGCAGGCAATGTCACTTTTGGAAGATGAAGACAAATTGAAGGAAATTGTTCGTCTTGTCGGTATTGATGCTTTGTCAAAGGATGAAAGAATGATTTTAGAAACGTCTAAATCAATCAGAGAAGATTTCTTGCACCAGAATTCATTCCACGAGATAGATACATACGCTTCTATGGATAAGCAGTTCAAAATGTTACGTAACATTTGTCTTTTCCATAACATGGCAATGCAGGCACTACGTTCTGGTCAGCCTCTAAAAGCAATTACCTCTCTTCCTATTAGAGGAGAAATTACTCGTATGAGGTATACAGCTGAGACTGAATTAAACAAGCTTGATGAGCTGGAAGAGAAGATAAAGATTACTTTAGGAAAATATATTTCTGGGAGGGAAAACTAATGAAATTGCCAGAGGTATATAGCACAATTAGTAATATTTCTGGACCTTTGATGGTTGTAAACAAGGTTAATGATGTCGCTTATGATGAATTAGCTGAGATTTCACTTCCAAACGGTGAGAAACGTCGTGGAAAGGTTTTAGAAATTTATAACGACAGAGCACTAGTCCAAGTGTTCGAGGGTACAACGGGAATTGATGTTAAATCGACAAATGTTCGTTTCCTTGGAGATGTGTTAAAACTTCCTGTTTCACGTGATATGCTTGGGCGTGTGTTTAATGGTAGGGGAGAGCCAATTGATGGTGGTGCTCCGATAATTGCAGACAAAGAACTCGATGTTAATGGTAACCCAATGAATCCTTACAGTCGCAACTATCCATCAGAATTTATCCAGACAGGAATTTCTACTATTGATGGCATGAATCCACTTGTTCGTGGGCAAAAGTTGCCGATTTTCTCTGGTTCTGGTATGCCTCACAACAGAATGGCAGCACAAATTGCACGTCAAGCGACAGTTATCTCTGGTCACAGTGACTTTGCTGTTGTATTTGCCGCGATGGGTATTACGTTTGAAGAAGCTACATTCTTTATGGAAGACTTTAGAAAAACTGGTGCATTGGAGCGTACAGTTATGTATGTCAACCTTGCAGATGACCCCGCAATTGAGCGTATTTCAACTCCACGTCTTGCTCTGACAGCAGCGGAATATCTTGCGTTTGAGTGTGGTATGCATGTATTGGTTATTTTGACAGACCTTACAAACTATGCAGAAGCTTTGCGTGAAATTTCTGCAGCTCGTAAAGAGGTTCCAGGTCGTCGTGGTTACCCTGGCTATCTCTACACAGACCTTGCTACTATGTATGAAAGAGCCGGTCGTTTGCGTGGAAGAGATGGTTCTATAACACAGATTCCTATTCTTACGATGCCAGAAGATGACAAAACCCACCCAATTCCAGACCTCACCGGCTATATAACAGAGGGACAAATTATCCTTGCCCGTTCACTACACAGAAAGGGCATTTATCCGCCTGTTGACGTTATGCCATCCTTGAGCCGTTTGAAGGATAAAGGAATTGGTAAAAATAAAACAAGAGAAGACCATGCAGACCTTATGAACCAGCTTTTTGCTGCTTACTCAAGAGGTAAAGAAGCAAAAGAACTTGCGGTAATCTTAGGAGATGGAGCTTTGTCGGAAGAAGACAAGGCTTTTGCAAAGTTTGCAGATAAATTTGAAGATACTTATGTCCGCCAGGATGAATATAAAAACAGAACGATAGAAGAGACGCTGCAAATAGGTTGGAATTTGCTGACCTTAGTTCCAATAGAGGAATTGAAGCGTGTGCGTGACGAATATTTGGAGAAGTATCTCAAGCCTCTCTTGGAAAATAAAAGCGAGTAAGGGGTGAGCTGGCTTGGCTCGTGCATTGAATGTAAACCCTAATAGAATGGAATTATCGCGTTTGAAGCGGCTGCTTGCGGTTGCCAAGCGCGGTCACAAACTCTTAAAAGATAAACAAGACGCACTTGTAAAAGAATTCTTGGAAAAAGCCAAAAAAACTTATGAACTTCGTAATGAAGTTGAAAGTGAACTGTCAAGTTGCTATGGTGGATTTATGACAGCAAGAGCGATGGTTTTGCCAAAAGTTTTGGAACAAACCTTACTTACGTCAAGTGGCGAAATGAAGGTCGATGTTTCATACAAAAATGTTATGAGCGTTAACATTCCTTCCTTTGCATGTGAGACACTGAACCCTCAGCTTAATTATGGGCTTGCCTCTTCACCAGGCAGCCTTGACGTTGCGTTGGAAAAATTTTTAAACCTTTTGCCAAAGCTTTTGAAGCTTTCCGCAGAAGAAAAAGCAATTTTCTTGATGGGGCAGGAGATTGAGCGAACAAGGCGAAGAGTTAATGCTCTCGAGCATGTTATGATTCCGTCCTACACTGATTCAATCAAGATGATTTCCATGAAGCTTGATGAAATGGAGAGAGCAACCCTTAGTCGCTTGATGGTTATAAAAGAAATTGTTAGAAATCACTAAAAATACAAGGCAATTAGCACATTGATTTGTGTTAATTGCCTTGTTGTATTTTTGTATCCAATTTAATCTTTTAGTGCAGTAATAGGGACGACTCATTGAACGATCTGTGACATTATATCAAATTGAGCAATATTTTGCAATTTTATTGAGCAAGATTTCATAATTTTATTGAGCAATATTTTGATAATATATTGAGCAACTTTTAGCAACAAAGTTCTTAAATGGTGAAATAAAAAAAGTGGTGTGGATTTCTCAAATTTTTTAGCATTTTTTGCGCCTTTTAGCTATGACATTACTGTATTGTAAAAAGTTGCTATGTGATATATACTTCACACGGCGACTTTTTATATTGAGGAAAAATACTAATGAGGCTTTATGAAAATACAAATTTGACTGAGTTATTGAAAACAGCAAGACTTGAGTCTGAATTGTCTCAGGAGCAATTGGCAAAAAAAATTGGTTGCACAAGAGAAACGGTTTGCAAAATTGAAAATGGACGAGATGAACCGAAATATAGAATTTTCTACCGTTGGCTTAATGCGTGCGGTAAACAATTGATTGTGCGCTCGTATAAAACTGTGGAAATTGATATTGACGTCAAATAGAAGTGATTTTGTGTAGTTTGCATTGTTGCACAAAAAGCCCCGTGTTAAATTATTGTTTTCAACTCGGGACTTTTATCTTGCTGAATTTTTGTTTACAATGGCTTTTTAGATACACTTGACTTTATATGATGTGATATGAGTGTTGCTTGCATTTAATAAAAGTGCCGCAAACGGCAAAAAAATTAAATGTGATAGCTATAAAAGGAAACAACTTGGAAGTCTAATGGAAAATTTATATCATTTTAGGCTGTAATGAGGATGGAATAGTTCTTGTGGCAGAACAGTTTTTTGCACTGGTTTGCACTGTGCTTTTGTGCAACTAAAATCAAAATTATGCTATAATACTCTCATCTTAGGGGGCGAGAATTTAAGAAGCAAAAATTTTCGTAAAATCAAAATTACACTATAAGAAATTCGAAGCAATTTTTGATACAATCAACGATCTAGATAACGCATATAAACATAGTCTTTTTATGCATCAAGCACATTTACAAATGTCAGCAGATGATGGTGTTGCATTGTTTGCATATTATCCCCCAAAAAATAGCATAACAAAAATGGATTATTTGAGCCACAATTTAATGCACATAATAATAGGATTTTCAGATTTTCTTTTAGAATTTTGTGATGTGGAGGAGTGTAAAAGAAAGCCGAAAGTAGTTTAACATTTTCCAACCGAATTCATTAAAATATCAGTGAAAATTACAAGCAAACGGCATAACAAAATCCAGCTTGACAAGCAGAAAAAATAATTTTAAACTTCCTTAAGGATCAGTAGTGATAGGTTGCAAAAATATGATGCTTTACCCATACATAAAAAAAGGACAATGTCTCACGGAAAGGCAGCAGAGATTTTAGGAATTTCAAAATTGAAACTCTCAGATTTGTATGGAGATTGCGGACTTCCTTATTTTGATATTGAAAGGTCTGAAATAGAAAAAGAGATACAAACATACTATGCCCTAAAGGATAAAAAATATGATAGTTGTATCTGATTCATTAGAGAAGAAGTAGAAGGGATACTTACGTATGAGCCAAAAAGAACTCTAAAACATCATTTGAAAAACCATGTTTTTCAAATATAATTGACCTATAAGAGAGGAGATGCTAAATATGCGTAATGCTTTTTTAGATGGTGCAGCGACATTGTTCACTTTTGCAGCTGATGATTGGTATAAAATGCCAAGTGACGAAGAAGCAATAAGGCAGGATTGGGAAATTGTAGGTAGCTATATCAGAGGTGCTATGAGTGAAACAGCAGCAAATTAAACCTGTCGCACAACAAATTACTACTTCATATCAAGGCCCCATTCCACCAGCTATTGAAATGGAGCGATACGCCACAATTAATCCCGATTTTCCTAGTAGAATTTTAGCTATGGCAGAACAGCAACTGTTGGCGGTGTGATGTGTGTATTGCGTGGCTACAATATACAGGGACTTGTTTTGATACTTACACAGTTAGTGGGGATGTGTGGTGTTTTTATTTATGCAGAAAAATATACAAAAAAGAACTGATTTTAAGCGTGCTATGCACGCTTTTTTTGTTGGAGAGTGACGTGTGTGTGATATACGCTCGTGGCACACGGAATTTCCCTCAATGGCTTTGTAGAAAATTCTATTGAAAAGGCACTTGTTGATTACAATCACTAAAAAAATCCCCAATAATAGCTAAATTGCTACTATTGGGGAATTTTTAGTAATAATCTGGCAAGAAAATCTTTGTAAATTTTACAAAAATATAGGTAAAAATTTTGCATAGAAATTGCCAAAGTGCATCTAGTGTGTTAGAATACACCTCGTGTTTTCGGGATGAGATAATTCCCGTGGTTTTGTTTGCAAATTTTTTTCAAGGAGAGATAGATTATGTCAGGACATTCACATTGGGCAGGAATTAAACACCGCAAGGCTGCACAGGACGCAAAAAAAGGTGTAGCGTTCCAAAAGTTGGTTAAAGACATCATTGCAGCTGCAAAAGCCGGTGGTGGAGATCCAAATGCAAATTTTAGATTGAAAGTTGCTATTGATAGAGCAAAGGCAGGAAATGTTCCTGTTGATAACATTGAGCGTGGTATCAAAAGAGGAACTGGCGAGCTTGGCGGACCGATGGAGGATATCTACTATGAGGGATATGGTCCATGTGGTGTTGCCGTTATGGTTCACGTTATGACAGACAACAGAAACAGAACTGCACCAGCAATGAGGTCACTTTTTACAAAGACAGGTGGTTCAATTGGTGAAATGGGTTGCGTTGCTTGGAACTTTGAAAGAAAAGGTGTTATTCAAGTTACTGGCAGTGGTATCAATGAGGATGAAATTATGATGGTTGCTCTTGATGCCGGTGCAGATGACGTCGAAGCAAATGAAGAAGGATTTGAAATTGATTGTGAGCCAACAAGCCTATCTGATGTTGGCGAAGCTTTAAAGAATGCTGGCTACAACGTTGAGTCAATGGAAGTTAGTATGCTTCCAAAAAATACTATTTCTATCACCAAAAAGGAGGACGCACAAAAGATGCTCTCCATGGTGGAGCGTTTTGAGGATGACGATGACGTTGAAGCAGTTTATGCAAACTTTGACATTCCAGAGGAAATCCTTGCACAACTTTAATGGTAATTCATATATTACATCGTTAGGAATAGACCCCGGGCTAGGGACACTTGGCTACGGGGTCGTTTTGCAGAGTGGCTCCTCACTTTTTTGTGAAAGGTATGGCGTGATAAAAACGCCTACGACTCTGCAAATTTCAGAGAGATTATTGTGCCTTCATAATGATCTTGTTAAGATTTTTGATGCAGTCAAGCCTGATATTGTTGCTATTGAAAAATTGTTTTTTGGCAGAAACGTTACAACAGCAGAAATGGTGTGGCAAGCTAGAGGAATTGTCATGCTGCTTTGTGCCGAGCGAGGCATTACTCCATATGAATTGACACCTGGACAGGCAAAGGAATCTGTTTGTGGCAATTTTAAAGCAGAAAAGGGACAGGTGCAACGTGTTGTGGCACAAATATTGTCACTTGAAAAAAATCCTACACCAGATGATGCAGCAGACGCACTTGCCATTGCTATCACGGGGCTTTCTTTGCATTGTTACAATAAAGACACGGAGTGTTTGAAATGATAAATTCATTAAAAGGTATTGTGCAAGATATAACGAAAGACAGCATAATAATTGAGGTTGCAGGCTTTGGGGTAGAGGTTTTCCCAACAAAAAGCTTGTTGCAAAGTGTTGAGCTTTCAAAGGAAATATTTTGTATTACATATTTGAAATTTAGTGATGCTGGTCCTACGATGTTTGGCTTTTCGAACGATGAGGAGCGTTCATTTTTTATGGAGTTAATCAAGGTCAATTCCGTTGGGGGCAAGGTTGCAATTACACTAATGCAATATCTTGACGTTGCGCAGATTGTTGCTGCAATACAGGCTGGAAATGTTAATGCCCTAAAAGCACCTGGAATAGGCTTGAAAACTGCGGATAAGATTTGCTATGACATGAAAAAAGTTGTGGCAAATAAATTTATGAATTTTACAACTACTGCTGTAGAAGATACAAAATTTGGTCTTGAAATGACAGTTACGGATGCCTTGACTGGGCTTGGCTTTACTCAAGCTGATGCAAGACGAGCTCTTGCTTTTTGCTATGCACAGAGTGACGATAGCACAAATTGGACTGAGGAAACGCTGTTAAAGTCTGCTCTATCTGTGTTACAGCGAGCTAAATGAGGTTGAGTGATGATAGAAGAAGTTAAAAATCAGAGCTTTAAATTATCCGAAACCTTGAAGCAAGAAAGTCAAGATAATGACTCTGAAGTAAAGTCGTTACGTCCAGAAGCTTTGAGTGATTTTATCGGTCAAACTGCTTTAAAAGATAAATTATCCATTTATATGAAGGCTGCATTGTCACGTGGTGAGCCGATGGATCACACATTATTTTACGGGCCACCTGGGCTTGGAAAAACGACGCTTGCTGGAATAATTGCTCGTGAAATGAAAGGCAATTTACGTGTAACAACAGGACCTGCTTTGGAAAAAACTGGAGATTTAGCAGCCTTGTTGTCGAACATTCAGGCTAACGATGTACTCTTTATAGATGAAATACACAGGCTTCCAGTAGCAGTTGAGGAAATTTTATATTCTGCTATGGAGGATTTTTCCCTTTCTATTGTTGTAGGCAAGGGTCCGTTAGCAAGAAGCATAAAACTTTCCTTGCCACGCTTTACATTGGTAGGCGCAACAACACGTTTGGGACTCTTGACTTCACCTTTACGAGCAAGATTTGGTATAGTTGAGCAACTTAACCTATACACGAAGGATGAGTTAAAGGCAATTGTTGAACGTGGATCACGGATTTTAGATGTAAAGCTTACAGATGAGTCTGCAGAAATGATAGGTATGAGAAGTCGCGGAACACCTCGTGTAGCCTTGCGACTTTTAAAGAGAGTGCGTGATGTGGCTTGTGTAAAAGGTGTTGCTATTGTCGAACCAGATTTGGTTAACTATGCATTTGATATGTTGGGAATTGACTCACTTGGGCTTGACCAAGGTGACAGGAAATTTTTGAATGCACTTACTGAGTTGTTTGGAGGAGGTCCTGTTGGACTTTCAACCTTGTCTGCGGCACTGAATGAGGATGCACAAACAATAGAAGATATCTACGAACCTTATTTAATTCAAAATGGTTTGCTTGAACGCACCCCGAGGGGACGCAAAGCGACGAGAGCAACATGGGAATACCTTAATTTGCCTGTACCGACATCATTTCTTTTGCAGGCAGAACAGGCTCAACAGAGTTTGTTTGATGAGGAGTAAATAAAAATTTCTTATGAAAAAATTAAAGGTTACAGTATTTGTTTTAATAATATTGTTTTCTTTTTTATTGCCCGGTAAATCCTTTGCAAATGTTGTTTCTGTATTATTATCTGATAATGCGAACGCTGTTCAAATTTCGGGGACAGATTTCGTCCTAACTACTGGTGACTCAATGTGTACCCCTGAATTTAGTGGTTCTTTTGTTTTAAACTATCGAGCTGGTGAGGTTTATTGTGGTGACGTACAATACATTTTGCCTGTTACTTTAACATCGAACAATCCAATTAGCATAAATGGACTGAACTACAAAGGCTCAATAACTTTGGAAGAAAAGGACGGAAAACTTTGTTTAGTAAACTATGTTGATGTGGAAGATTATTTGACTGGCGTGTTAGCTTGTGAAATGTCTCCTAAATGGCCATTGGAAGCTTTAAAAGCACAAGCCGTTTTGGCACGAACATATTTACAAAATCAAGGACAAAAACATGGTAAATATACAATATGCAACTCAGAGCATTGTCAAGTATACAAGGGAATTCCTAAACATTGCGACACTATAACCAAGGCTTTAGCAGAGACACAAGGTACGTTGTTATACTATAATAACGTACCGGCTCAAGTGTTTTACTTTGCAGATTCTGGAGGAGTAACGGCATCTTCAAAGGATGTTTGGGGGAGGGAGGTTATTCCATATTTGATTTCCAAACCTGACCCTGATGTCATTTCTCAAAAGTTTTTGACATGGAAATTTAGATGTAATACGGCACTTTTGCGGGAAAAATTGCTCTCAAAAGGAATTGATGTTGGAACAATTTTATCAATAACTCCGACTGTGGTGGATGAAAGTGGGCGTGTAAAACAACTAGAAGTAAGGGGAGAAAGCGGAACGAGAAATATCCCTGTTTCTCTTTTTCGCTCAATATTTGGAATAAACAAAATAAAAAGTACCCTCTTTAAGATTGAAACGCAAGGTTCAATGGATAATGATATGCAACAGGCTAGTTCTCCTCTGAAAACACAACAAGAAACACAGCAAGTAGTTAATGTAAAAAAAGCTATCAAACGTACTAATCAGAAATTTAATTCCAAGGTGGATGAATTGACGTGGCTTTCTGAACAAGGAGCCTACACTACACAGGAGCTTTATGCAATATTGGGCGATTTTGACAACTACGATTCATACATTAAGAATGGATATGAAATATTAAAAACTGGAAAAAAGCCACCAACAAAGGCACCAGACACCTTTGTTACAAATCCAAAAGAGTCAGAGCCAGTTCAAAGCTATACTGTAAATGGAGCTGTAGTAGGTGAAGAATTTGTGATAACGGGTTATGGGTATGGTCATGGTGTTGGTATGCCACAAAATCAGTGTAAATATCTAGCTCAAGCAGGATGGACGTATGACCAAATCCTTGCATATTATTTTCCAGGAACTGTATTAACTAAGGGAGATGCAAAATAAATATGATTCGCACAATAAAAATGGATGCTAATGGCAATGACTTTGTTATGCTTAACAATTTTCATCTGCAGTATGATGAGAAAAAATTTTCGTCCTTTGCTAAAAAAGTTTGTCGCAGGGACAATGAGTTCGGTGGGGCAGATGGTCTTTTAATTGTAGAGCCAAGCAAAAAGTGTGATTTCAAGATGAGACTATTCAATGCAGATGGTTCAGAAGCTGAAATGTGCGGAAACGGTTCAAGGTGTATTGCTAGTTTTGCAAGAAAAATTGGCATTGTTTCGAAGAATGATATAAATTTTGAAACGCTGGCTGGCGTAATACAAGCACATTTTAATGGAGACGAAATCGCTATAGAGCTTTCTCCCGTTTTAAAACAACAAATTGTTCTTTACGGTAAAGACAATGTTGATGGTGTCTCTTTTGATTATGCATTTTTGAATACTGGTGTACCTCACGTCGTTGTATTTGAGGAAGTACACTCAAAAAAATTTGAAGATTATGAAGAAATAGGTAGAAAGATAAGAAATCGCTTAGACCTCTTTCCAGAAGGAGCTAATGTTAACTTTTTAGCTCCAACGATTAACAAAAACGAACTTGATGTTTATACATACGAGCGTGGTGTCGAGGCTATGACCCTGTCATGTGGAACTGGTTCTACAGCAAGTGTCTTGTCGGCATATTTACGTGGAATGATTAAAAGCAAAGAAATAACCGTTATTAATAAAGGTGGAATAAATAAAGTAAAAATATTGCGCGTTACAGATGAATTTATATATCCAATGCTTTGTGGCAAGGTAAATTTTGGTGAAGAAATTACGATAAAGGAGAACATTATGCAAAAACCGTGGTGGAGAGAAACTTTAGAAACAGTTTTATGGGCAGTAGGTCTTGCCTTCGTTTTAAGAACATTTGTAATTCAAGCCTTTTGGATCCCGTCAGGTTCAATGATTCCAACCCTGTTGGAGCAAGACAGAGTTTTTGTTTTAAAATTTTTATACAAAGCTCCGTTTAATGTAGAGATAAAAAGGGGCGATATAATTGTCTTTGCCTATCCTCTGGATACAAAAAAAGATTACATCAAAAGGGTAGTTGCATTGCCTGGAGAGAAGGTTGCCTTGAAGCAAGGAAGACTCTATATAAATAATAAAGAAATCCCAGAGCCTTATGTAGTAAACAAAGATAATTATGATTTTGAAGAAGTAACTGTTCCAGAAGATAGTTATTTTTGCTTGGGAGACAACAGACCAAACTCTCAGGATGGAAGATACTGGGGATTTGTTCCAAAGAAAAATATAAAGGGCCCCGCAAAATTTCGCTATTGGCCACTGTCACGAATTGGTGTAGTAAAATAAATGCCCCGTACTGTTTGGTATCCGGGGCACATGGCAAAGGGAAAAAGACAGCTTGAAGACTTTGCCAAAAATCTAGAAATGCTCATTGAAGTTCGTGATGCCCGTGCTCCGCATCTTACATCGTCACCTATGATTGAAACATTTGCTAAAAAATTGCCTGTTATAACAGTGCTTTCAAAGGCGGACTTGGCAGATGCTGAATCTACAAAAATGTGGTGTAATTATATAAAGGGTACTGGACATGATGTTTGGGCACTTGATTTAAAACAAGGTGGAATTACTCAACTTGCAAAACATTTGCAAAAAAGTATGCCAACATTTAGAGATTTACGAATTGCTGTGTTTGGAATTCCAAATGTTGGTAAGTCTATGCTAATCAATAAATTAGTGGGACGTTATGCTGTAAATGTTGGTGGAATTCCCGGAGTTACAAAGGGTGTATCATGGGTTAAGGGCAATGGCTTTCTACTTGTTGATTCTCCTGGAATACTTGATCCTCATTCTGACGCAAGAGCCCATAGATTAATTTCTTGGTTAGGCTCTTCACGAAGTGATGTTATTGATTCCTATGAAGAACATGCTAAAGAATTGATTTCTTTCCTATGCAAAAAAAACATTTTGCATAATTTTGCCCCTTTACTTAAGGTAGAAGTAGATGGAGAACCTTATGAACTATTGGAAAAAATTGCCTCAAGATATGGCAAATTGTTACCCGGTGGTTTATATGATATAGAAGCAGCTGCAAAATTATTTTTAGAAGGTTTTGCAAATGGAAAATGGGGGAAGTTTACGCTAGAGCTTCCAAAGGATGAACCACTATGGACTATGTTATTAAAAATATAAGAATTGCTGGAACTGATGAAGCTGGTAGAGGACCTCTTGCAGGTCCTGTTGTTGCGTCTGCTGTGATATTAACTACTGAGCAAAGGGCACTTCTCGTTAATAACGGTTTAACTGACTCAAAAAAGTTATCTGCTAAGAAACGAGAAGTGCTTTTTGATTTAATGCAAAAGATAGGAGTGCTTTGGGCTGCACAGGCAGCTTCTGCAAAAAGAATAGACGGAACAAATATCCTGCGCGCAAGCCTTTGGTGTATGGGCATGGCTACTTTAAAGTTAAGTATAAAACCTGATTTACTTTTATTAGATGGTAATAAAACGATTAGTGGTAATTTCCCAATAAGGCAGCATTGTGTTGTAAAGGGAGACTTGCGAGTACCAGTAATTGCTGCTGCTTCAATTATAGCTAAGGTTTTGCGTGACAGAATTATGACTATTTATGATAAATTATATCCATTGTATCAGTTTGAAAAACATAAGGGCTATCCTACAAAATTGCATTATGAGCTTATAAAAAAATATGGAGCTAGTCCAATTCACCGTTTGAGCTATAAGGGTGTGTTATAGATGGCAGGTATCATTAAAGCAAGAACAAGCAAGTATATGTCAAAACGTGAGCAGTTTGATGAAAATGATGACATATTTGAATCTAGTAAAGTCACGACATTAAAGCGTATTTCTACTTCTAAGAAAATTAAGTCTGGTCAGCTTGGCGAACAGTATGCAGTCAATATTCTTGAGCAAAAAGGATACAGGATTTTGGCAAGAAATGAAATTGTAAGTAAAGTTGAAATAGATATAGTTGCTCAAAAAAATGATGAAATTATTTTTGTTGAAGTTAGAACACGAGAGAAGAATAAATTTGTTTCGCCAGAAGAAACCATTACTAGTAAAAAAACGTCTGCTATGCTAAAAGCTGCAAAACTTTGGAGTAACAAATATAATTATAGTGGTTACTTTCGTTTAGATTTGATAGCAGTCACATTGTTAAATGGTGAATTTGTTGATGTGGAACATTATGAAAGTATAACGGAGCCTATAATATGAAAAGAAATATCCTAGGAATTACATTGCGTGGTGTTAATGCGCTTGCTGTTGAGGTTGAAGTAGAAGTTGGCAGAGGTCTTTTTACAATTAATGTAGTGGGTCTCGCTGATACTGCTGTAAAAGAGGCAAGAGAACGAGTTCGAGCTGCATTAGCAAAAACAGGTATCATATTACGCGGAAGAATATCTATCAATCTTGCACCTGCTGATATTCCCAAAGAAGGAGCACTGTTAGATTTGCCAATTGCAGTTGGTATTGCCTGTGCTATGGATGTTTTTTCTGTCACAAATGAAACAATTTTTATTGGAGAACTCGCATTAGATGGAAGACTTCGTGGAACACGTGGTGCTGTTGCTGCTGCTATCTATGCAAAAGAACATGATCTTGAAATTTTTGTTCCACAAGATAATGCCAAGGAAGTTTCAATTATCCCTGGAGTAAAGGCAAGAGCGGCATCTACACTACAAGAAATAATAGACCATTTTAACGGTGTATCTACATTACCATTGATACAGCCAAGTTATATAAGCGATAATTACACTGAATGTGAAGTCGATTTTGCCGACATAAAGGGTCAGACAATGGCAAAGCGTGCTTTAGAAATAGCTGCTGCAGGTCATCATAATATCTTGATGGTTGGCTCTCCTGGTTCTGGTAAAAGTATGCTTGCGAAGGCTCTGCGTGGAATATTACCTCCATTGACTAATCAGGAGTTAATGGAAGTAGTGTTGATTAAAAGCACAGTTGGTATCCCTCTTAGTTTAACTAGGGAGCGTCCATATAGGTCAGTTCATCATACTGCAAGCTCTGTTTCTATTTGTGGGGGAAGTTCGAGCCTTCGTCCTGGTGAAATTAGCCTTGCATCTCGTGGAGTTCTGTTTTTGGACGAGTTGCCAGAATTTTCAAGAGACGTAATTGAAACCTTACGCCAACCGCTTGAAGATGGGTTTATCACTGTTAGTAGAGCAAGTGGTACGGTGCAATATCCAGCACATGTACTAGTAGTTGCCGCGTGTAATCCATGTCCATGTGGCTTTGCAGGAGACAAGGAACACCATTGCACATGTTCTCAAAGTGCAATAGATAAATACAGAAAAAAACTTTCCGGACCAATTTTGGATAGAATAGATTTGCACCTTGCTGTGCCACGTCTCTCTCCTGAAGAATTAATGACAGTTCAGAATTCGAATGTTGAACGAAGTGCTACTGTAAGGGAGCGAGTAATTAGAGCTAGAAAAATCCAAGAAGAACGGTGGAAAAATTTTGGTTTTACAACAAATTCAGAAATTCCAGAAAGGATTTTGCAGAAAAACATAAATTTACGACCAGAAGTGAGATCTTTTATATTAGATGTTTTAAAAACAGTTAAATTATCTGGTAGAGGGCTTTCCCGTGTGCTAAAGGTTGCTAGAACAATAGCTGATCTTGAGGGCAAAAAGCAAATTGATGTTGAATCCCTTGCTGAGGCAGTTAGTTTTAGAGAAGGTCAGGGAATGTCATGGATGCCAAATTAAAGTTTTGCCTTTTGTTTAACTTACAAAAATTATGAATGGAAATACCCTTGTTAAATACTCTATCTTGAGTGTGTCCATCAAGCAATAGAAAATTTCTAAACAAAAATGTTGTCAGACTGGAGAAAAAAATGTTGATGAAAGACTGTCGTGTGCCTGAAAATTTCAAACATATAAATGGCAAAAATATAGTTTTTATTATTTCAATTTTATTTGCTGTATTTTTTGCAATACAAATTTTAGGAAAAACTATTTATTTGCCTTTTCCTAGAAAATTAATCCTCAACGCTCCTTCAGTAACAGTGCTGGATGAAGACAAGCCTTCGGCAATTGTTGACTGTAATGGCACACGTTTGATTGTTACAGATAAAAAATGGGAAGTTAAAAATATTATTGATTTAGATGGTGGGGATTTACTTAGCTGTATTAATGGTATCAAAAGAGATGGAACGTATTTTTATCTCTGGGGAACAAAGGAAAAGCGAAATTCTGTTCGTATCGCTTTTGACCGCATTGTTCGATATGATATAAATGGCAAAAACCCTACATTGATTTATGAAATAAAGCGAAAAAATGAACCAGTAACCTTGGCTGTTCATCCTGACATTTTGGATGTTGATATTGTTAAGGGAAAATTATATGTTACTGTAATTCATGATGGAGATAATGATAAAAACTATCTGAAAGAATATACGCAGATATTAGAAATAAATATTGATAAAGCAACAGTAATTGATCCGAAGGTTACATTGGATTTAAAAACAAAAATGCTGGTTTCAGCAGATTATTCTCCTGAAGCAGGCATACTGTATTACAACGATTTATTAGGCTGCTTAATTAAAAAAGATAGTGACAAATCGTTATTTTTCCCTTATACCGATGTGTTAGCTTTTGTTTCTCCCTCAAGGGATAATTTTTTTTGGTTTTCAAGTAAGGATGGTAATATTTATTTTAATAATCGCCTCATATTGGCACAACGTTATCCACTCTATTTTTCCTTTTCAGGTAAAGATTTCACATATGTTGATTTTGAAAATGGTAATTTACATTGGGAAAAGTTTAATGGAGAATTAAGCAAGACAATAACAGAAATTCCTTATTCCACTCATTTTGCTGTAATGACATTTATCCGATTTATTAGTGCAATTTATTTGATTCTAATCATTTTATATCTGATTGTCAGAGTATTGTATGTAGCTTATGTAAAGGGACGAGTTACCTTTCTAAAAAGAATAGGAATATTTTTTTGTTTAGCTATAATTGCTTTATTTATTGCAGTTTTCTATTCTGAAAAATTTGCTGAACGTGACCTAAATGCTTTAAAAGAAAATATTAATATCTATGGAAAATTTTTTGCTGAAACAATAGAGCAGAGTCGGATTGTGGAATCCAATACATTGCGAAGCATTGATGAAAAAATAGCCTATTATAATCATCATGATAATTATTACGGAAAATTAAGAGATATCTGCGCTGAAAATAATCATTATATTTTTGTCGTGTTGTATAAAATTACTGACGGTAAAGTATCTGCTATTTATACTTCTGAAGAGAAAAATTTGTTTTATAATAATGTTGACATACAGTTACTCATTACAAAAGGCGATTATGGGAAGGTTAATATCTATTCAAGCTATGGGAGAAAAGTTTACTTTTGCTTATATCCGATTAAAAATGATTCTGGAGACGTTATAGGTGTTATTGAAGTAGGACAGGATTATTTGACACATCAAAATCAAGTTCGAACCGTTTGCCTTGAAATGTTTATAACTTTGCTGACTATCTTTGTCGGTGTTGCTATTATATTTACGGAAGGTAAAGCGTTTTTGGTTGGTTTACGGAAGCGCAAGCAGGCTGTTATTGCGAGGGAAAATAACACGGAACTAGCATTGCTTCGTCCAGCTGTTTTTCTGTTTAATTTGGTTTCATCCTTTGACGAAGTTATCCTAGTGTTAATAGCAAAAGAAATGCTGACTGCTTCTGGTGTCACGGGAAATCAAATACTGTTTTTTATGTCGATTCCTGCTTTAGTTATGGGCATTGGTAGAACTTTGGGAAGGATGATATACCCTTTCCTAGCACGAAAATTTACAGTTAGAAGGCTTGCTTTGACAGGTATTACACTGATGGTTACTGCTTATGTCGGCATTGTTTATGCTGTGCTGCAAAATTATTTTGTATTATTCTGTGTGCTAAAATTTTTCAGCAATACATTTGACAGTGTAGTGTTCTGTATTCTGAGATCTATGCCTTATCGCGCGAAATCTGAAGATGAAATTTATGAATTTATTCAAAGCAAGGAATTGGTCAATGTTTCAAGTAGCATTTTTGGAACACTGATTGGTGGAATTGCGTCACAAACTTTTGGCAATGCCACAATGTATACCATCAACACTGTAGCTTTTATTCCCATCATTCTGTTGTTATTTGTTATGATGCCACAAAACACCTATTATGTGCAAAAAAGCCAAAGAAAAGGCAAACTAAATGAGGTAAGAAAGCTATTATTTAATGTTCCAATGATATCTTTCTGGCTTTTTTTAACTGTTCCGGTAATTATTGTAAGTGGATACAAAAGTTTTCTTTTTCCAATTTATACAGCTGCCTTGAGTTTACCTAAGATGTATATAACGACGTTTTCTGTATTGGCAAAAACGGTGACAATGATGTTGGCAGGGACTGTTATCAGTAAACTAAAAAATATAGATTTTTGGAAAAAATCAATCCTTTTTCTAGCGACTCTAGGCATTGCATTTCTTGGATTTGCAGTGAATACAACCATTGTATGGGCAATAATTATGCTGGTGATTACTGAATTGCTAGATAAAATTATTAATCCAGCAAAGGATATGCTATGGTCAAGAATGGCTAGAACACAACACATAGATATTATTGAGGCATCAAATAGTGTCTCCTTAATTGAATCTTTCTTTGCGTCGTTTAAGGAAACATTCTTATCTTTCTTTTTGTTATTTGGAAATAATCTTGCTTGCGTATTAGTTGGAGGATGTTGTATTATATGTGCGGCTATTTTTACTCTTCTGACTCGTCATACTGTTTTTGTATGTTCGGAAGATAAAATTAGCTTTGAAGAAAGTAAGGGAATGTAATGGATACCAAATTAAAGTTTTGTCTTTTGCTTAATTCACAAAATATGAATGCTAGTCACCTTGCAAGATATTCTATGTCTGGTGCTGAGTACCAGGAATTGTGGCAGGTGCCTAAAAATGGTCTTGATATTGCAGAGGAAGTTATTAGCGCTAAACATCTAAATTCTATACGTGCTTTAAACAGAGATGCGTGGTGTGAATATGAGGAAGAACGAACACAAAAACTTGGCGTCCGTATTGTTACAATTTTTGACAATGATTATCCCAAAACTTTACATGACCTAAAAGATGCACCTCTTGTTCTCTATGTACGAGGCAATGCCAATTTATCAAGCGATAAGAAAATTCTTGGTGTAGTTGGTACAAGAAAAATGTCTCAGGAAGGCAAAAGAATTGCTACTATGCTTGGAAAAATGTGTGCTGAAAATGACATTATTCTTGTCAGTGGTGGTGCTGCTGGGGTAGACGGAACTGCGCAAACAACCTGCCTTGAGAATGGTGGAGAAGTGTTTTCTGTTAATGGGACGGGCATAGATATAGATTTCCCAGCACATCATAGGGAACTATTTTCACGGATTTCAAAACAAGGACTTGTAATTTCTGAATTTCCACTTGGAACACCGGCAACGAAATGGAGATTCCCACAAAGAAACAGAATTATCTCTGGGCTTTCAAGTAAGTTGATTGTTGTTGAAGCTGCTTTGCGTAGCGGTAGTGTAATTACGGCACGCTTATCAATGGAGCAGGGGAGAGAAGTTTGGGCAGTGCCAGGATCGATTTTTAATGAAAATTTTGCTGGTACAAATAAACTTATAGCCGATGGTGCGCAAATGTTTCTATCTCCTACTGCTTTTCTTGAAAGTTGGGGAATATCTTCTAAAAAAAATATACTTGAAAGACAATATTCTTCTTTGACAGAAGATGAGCTTTTGATATATAATTTCCTCTCGAAAAATCCAGACGAAACACTTGACAACATATCCTCTAACATAAAGGTAGATTCTGCTACGTTGCTAAAGTCTCTAACGATGTTGGCGACGAGAGGTGTCGTTACGCAAAGTTCACCTGGCAGGTGGTCTGTACAATAGGAAGGCAAGTCTATGGCAAAAACAGTTACAAAAACAACAAAAAATACAATATCAACTAAGAAAACCAAAAATACAGTAGGAGTAACTTCTACAAGGACCAAAAGTACTGAGAAGAAGACCACAAAGAAAAAAAGTACTTCAACAGCAGGCTTGGCTGGCTTTAAAAATAAAAATCTCGTTATTGTTGAGTCTCCTGCAAAGGCAAAAACATTAGAAAAAATACTTGGCACGGATTACAAGGTGTTAGCAAGTATCGGTCATATTCGTGACCTACCGAAAAGTTCGCTTGGAATAGACGTAGAAAATAATTTTGAGCCGCATTACATCCCTTTGAAGGGAAAAAGCGATACAATAAAAAAATTAAAGAGTGCAACTAGTGTTGCAGCTAAAACATATTTAGCTTCCGACCCAGACCGTGAAGGGGAGGCTATTGCTTGGCATCTTGCTTACATATTGGAAATGCCAGAAGATTCAATCTGTCGTATAAGGATGCATGAAATTACTAAGACGGGTGTAAAAAAGGCTTTTGATAATATTGATAAAATAAACATTAATCTTGTAGATGCACAACAAGCCAGACGAGTTTTGGACAGACTTGTCGGTTATGAATTGTCCCCTGTATTATGGAAGAAAGTAAAACGTGGTTTGTCAGCTGGTAGAGTGCAATCTGTTGCGTTGAAAATTCTCTGTGAAAGAGAAGACGAAATAGAAAAATTTGTTTCTCAAGAATATTGGAATATAAACATATTGGCTGATTCTGTAGATACGAAGCGTCACTATACTTTATCGCTTGAAAAATATAAGGGGCAGAAGATAGAGATTGGACAAATTGGTAGTGAAAAAGCATCGCAGGAAGCAGAAGCGCACATAAGAAAATATGGACTTACTGTAACAGATTTTTCAACAAAGCAATCAAAAAGGACGCCACCTGTTCCATTTAAAACTAGTACCCTGCAACAAGAAGCATCTAATAAACTAGGTTTTTCACCAAGAAGAACTATGCGAATTGCACAGAGTTTATATGAGGGTGTTGATATAGAAGGACGAGGTCCAACTGGTCTTATTACATATATGAGAACAGACAGTTTACGACTTTCACCAGAGGCAATAGCATCTTCTCGAGATTTTATCAAAGAAAAATTTGGGGCCGATTATTTGCCGGACAAGCCAAGAATTTATACAGCAAAAGAAAATGCACAAGATGCCCATGAAGCAATACGTGCTACCTATGCTGAAATTACACCTGACAGCATAAAGCAATTTTTAGAGCCAGATCAGTATAAACTTTATAAATTGATTTGGTCACGTTTTATTTCGAGTCAAATGGCAGATGCTGTTGTCGCAAGATCAGTTCTAGCGTGTGAGAGCGGCGATTATGAAGCAAAACAAACAGGTTCAACAATAATTTTTAAAGGATGGGCTGAGGTTTATCCAATTGCTATGAAAGAGGAAACTCTTGCTCCTGCTATTGTTGGCGAAAAATTAATAATTAAAGAAATTAACAAGGAGCAGAAATGGACACAGCATCCGCCACGCTATACAGAAGCTGGATTAGTAAAAATTCTTGAAGATAAGGGCATTGGAAGACCATCAACCTATGCCGCTATTATCGAAACATTGGTAGCTAGGCTTTATGCTGAACGTAGCGAAGATAAAAAACTTGTCCCTACTGATCTTGGTCGTAAGGTTAATGAATTTCTTATTAAAAACTTTTCTGATGTTATAAATGAACAATTTACTGCAGATATGGAGAATCATTTAGATACCATTGAAGTTGGAACCATTAAATGGAAGGACTTACTTGCTAAATTTTGGAGCGATTTTAAGCCACGTATCGATGATGTCTCCAAAAATGCTAAGCCAATGAAGATAGAACCTAAAATGCTTGGCGAAGCTTGTCCTGAGTGTGGCAAGCCATTATTGATCAGGACAAGTCGCTTTGGTGAATTTATAGGTTGCTCTGGCTATCCAGATTGCAAATATACTCGTAGAATTTTAGATTTGACTGGTGTAAAGTGTCCAAAGTGTGGCAAGGGGGATGTTATACGGAAGAAAACTGCCAAAGGACGAACATTCTACGGTTGCAGTACGTATCCAGAGTGTGATTATGCGTCTTGGAAAAATCCACTTGCAGAAAAGAAAAATTCAGACGAAGATAGTGATGTCAAAGATGAATTGTAATAGTATTAAAATTATAGGTGCTGGTCTTGCAGGAAGCGAAGCTGCTTGGCAACTTGCAAAGCGTGGCGTAAACGTCACGCTTTGTGAAATGCGACCACTAAAAAACACACCAGCTCATCAAACAGATTTATTTGGTGAGCTGGTGTGTAGTAATTCTCTTGGTGGTGATAAATTGAGCACAACTGCCGGTATTTTGCATGCTGAGCTTGAATGCCTTGATAGCTTAATTATGAAAGCTGCACGAGTGGCTGCCGTTCCTGCTGGTAACGCCCTAGCAGTTGATAGAAATGTTTTTGCAGAATTTATTACAAAAAAATTAAAAACTCTTCCAAATGTAGATATTGTTACGGAGGAAGTAACTGCAATCGAAGACGAACCAACCATCATAGCAACAGGACCATTAACCTCTCCTGTTTTTGCGGAGCAGATTGCCAAGCTAACGGGGGAAGAATTTTTATACTTTTATGATGCTGTCGCTCCTATAGTTGATGTTTCTACCATAGATATGACATGCGCATTTAAGGGAAATCGTTGGGGCAATGAAGGAGACTACATCAATTGTCCTATGAACAAAGAGGAATATGAGGTGTTTTACAAGGCACTTATTGAAGCAGAAACTGCTCCAAGACATTCCTTTGAAGAAGCAAAACATTTTGAAGGCTGTTTGCCTGTTGAAGTTATCGCAAAAAGAGGACCTCAAACACTTGTTTTTGGTCCACTTAGACCAGTTGGTTTTGAAGAATTTACCGGTGGAAAAAGACCTTATGCAGTTGTGCAGCTTCGTCAGGATAATATTGATGGCACTCTCTATAACATGGTAGGTTTTCAGACGAATTTGAAGTGGGGCGAGCAAGAAAGAGTTTTTAGACTAATACCAGCGTTAAAGAATGCTGAATTTGTTCGTAAAGGTGTAATGCACAGGAATTTGTTCGTAAATGCTCCTAAGGTTTTGGACGAATATCTCCGTTTTAACAATAATCCAAAAATTTTCATTGCAGGACAGGCAAGTGGAGTAGAGGGATATATGGAAAGCACAGCCATGGGGCTTGCTGCTGGCATCTTTGCTTTCGCTATGTTAAGAGGACAGACAATGCCGAAATTTCCAACAGAAACTGCAATAGGAAGTTTGCTCAATTATTTGCAAATGGCTATTCCTTCATCATTTCAACCAATGAATGTAAATCTAGGCATTATGCCAAAGCTTGAAGGGCGTAGAATCAAAAGCCGTGCGCAAAGATGCGAGGCAACAGCACAACGAGCTTTAAAAGCTATGCAATCGTTTATAGTATTGAGAGAAGATATATTCAACATTTAAGTTTGATTTATACAAAAAGAGAAGGAATATTACTATTCCTTCTCTTTTTGTAATTTAACCTTGTGGGTCATTTCCATATTCGTTATCACCTATTTGGCTATCTTTTAACAATAGAATCACAATGTACAAAATGTAAATTGAAACAAGTGCAATAAAAACGTTTTGAATTATTCCCTGTATAAATAAAATTTTTTCTGTGTCGGCTCCTGCCATGTGGAGCATTGTTCTTTTGAACCATCCAGCATCTTCTACGCTGTTGCTAAAAATGGTGAAAACATATGCAACAGCAGCGTAAATTCCCAAGGTTGGTATGAATTTGAGTGGCGCGAGACCGCTCTTGCCGATGTCATGCATTCTTCTAGCGTAACAAGATATAATTGGAATGAGAACAAAACAATTCCAAAGAATTGAAAGGTTTGTCAGGGTAATTAACGATTTAACGTTCGATGGGTCTTCAAGTTCTGGGGTGGTTGTAAAGCCTCCTGCTAAGACAGAAAGACAAAAGGAAATGCCGAAAGCGAAGATAAAAAAGCACCAAAACTCTTTTCTTGTTGCTCTGCCCCAAAAGACTAAATATTTCTTGAAGCCACGTAAAATTGCTTTTGGAATAGATATGTTGCCTACCGGTTCTTCAAATTTTACACGTCTTTTTGGCTTTGCGTCTTCAGGAATTGACGCTCCACAGTGCTCGCAAAAGCTAGCACTGTTTGGGATTCTTTTTTTGCAACTTGGACATTTCATTGGTTTAGCCTCCTTAGTTTTGCTAAATTATTTTCGATTGCTTTATAAAAGCATTCTTCCCGTGGAAGGTTTGGAACATAGCTTGGCAAAGTACTTGCTCCGATGTGTTCTGCTGCACCATTTGCAAGACAGGCACTTTTTAACGTTGAATGAACTGAAAATTCAATACAAATCGGATTTTTATAAATTTCACAAATTTTTGAAAATGCTGAATAGAAATTTGCAATATTTTTAGCTTGAAAGTTAGGATAATTTTCCATGTTAAATTGCTCTATGTCAATACCTGAAGATAAAAAAACAGGAAATTTTGTTTTTTTTATCTTCGTGAGCTTAGGAAATGGTAAAGAGGAAAAATCTACATTATGCAATATTGAACTATGGGCAGCATGAGGAACATACAGACGTTTGTGCGGAATTTGTTGTTTATCGCAGATTTTTTCAAGAAGTGAAATTTCGCTAGAGAGTCCTGAAACAACGCAAGAATTTGCAGAATTTATGGACGCAATGGATATGTTTTTTAATGGAGTAATAATATTTTGAAGCTCAGTGCTAGGGAGTAAAACATGGCACATAACACCTTTGTAATTATGGCTTTTAGAAATTTCGTCCAACATCTTTGCTCTTTGTGTTACGAAATGTAGCATATCTATATATTCTGTGTAACAAGCAACAGTTAAAGCTGCAAACTCACCAAGCGAATGTCCAATTATTGCATTTGGCGTTATATCAAAGTCCATATATAGCCTTGCCATAGCAACGCTCCAAAAATAGATAAAAGGATGACTTGTGATTGCAGAGTTTTCATTTGGAGTAGAAAAATTGTAAAAAATTTCTTTTTTTGAGTAACCTAGAGTTAAGAAATAGCTTTCGGTTTGACTATAAATTTTTTCAAAAACAGGATATTTTTGTAGTAAAAATTCTAATGGAATATGACCGCTTGTGCCTTGAGGTGGCATAACAAAAATTATGTTTTTTGTCATTTTCCAACACAAAATTTACTAAAGACTGTATCAAGCAAATCTTCAGTTGCATCAATTCCAAGAAAATTTGCAATTTGTTGTCTTGCATTTGATATATGAGTTATGATTAAATCTGGCATTGCACCAGCTGATAATAATTTTATTGCTGTTTCAATTTCGTTTTGTGTTTGCAATAAGCACTCTTCTTGACGTGCAGAAACGCTATAAGCATTTTCAATGTCATTTGAGGCTGAGGCAAACTCAAAAATTTCATTTTTTAGTGAGTCAATTCCAATATTATTTTTAGCTGAAATTTCTATTATTTTTTTATTAGGAAAATTTTTTTGCAAGATTTCCAAAGAAAGGCGCGTCTTTTTTTTTGACAAGTCAATTTTATTTAGCAGTAGGATTGAACTAGTGTCAGTGATGTATTTATGCACGAAATTTATCTGGTCATTTGCGTCTTGAGAGACATCAAGTAGGTACAGAATGAGGTCAGCATCTTCCATTACCTTGCATGAGCGTTCTACGCCTAAATTTTCCACAATGTCGTTTGTGTCTCTTATCCCAGCAGTGTCAATTATATTTATCGGAATACCGCCAATTATAATTTTGTCCTCTACAATGTCCCTTGTTGTTCCTGGAATATCTGTTACTATTGCCTTGTCTTTCTCCAAAAGTGCGTTAAGTGTGCTAGACTTGCCAACGTTTGGCAAACCAATGATTGCAATGTTAAATCCATTTTGAAGAAGTCTGCCAGCTTTGCATTTGGCTAAGAGTTTTTGTAATGCAGCTAGTGTTGCATTACAGGCTGCTATTTTTTCTTCTTGAGTCAAAAAACCGTCGCTTTCTTCTGGAAAATCAAGGTCAACTTCTAGCGTAGCGGAAAAGTTGGTTAAATCTCGCAAAATATCTTGTATCTTGACAGTTAATTCACCTGTTAGAGCTCTGCTTGCAGCTTTTAGAGCACTTGTTGAGGAAGACGATATCATTGCGTTAACTGCCTCAGCCTGTAAAAGATTTATTTTGCCATTTGTATAGGCACGACGTGTAAATTCTCCATTAACTGCCATTCTCGCACCTAAAGATAATAGCTGACTTATACAATGATTTGCAGAAGCGAAGCCTCCATGACAGTGAAATTCTACCATTTCTTCTCCTGTGTAGCTTTGACCTTCCGCAAAACGAACAGCTAACACAGTATCAAAAATTTGTTCTTCAGTGTCCTTGAGTTTTCCAAGTGTCATATAACGTGCTGGAACATTTGAAAGACCTTTTGAGGACACAAAAATTTTTTCAGCTAAAGATACTGCGCCAACTCCAGAGATTCTTATGATGGAAATGCCTCCGTATCCCTGCGGGGTGCCGCAAGCCACTATTATATCTTCTTGCATATTTTTTCCCTTTCAAAAACTCAAGTTGATTATAGACTAAGGAAGCTAAAAAGCAAGCTATTAATTCAATATAATTTAATAAAATTATACAACAACTATGGTATAATTCCTTGTGTAGATTTTATACAGAGAGGATTAGTTCCCGTGATAATTAGGCATAAGAAAATTTTAATTATTCTATCTTTATTTCTCGCTACTTTTTTATTGTATTTTGTTTCCCTGGGAAGTTATGCTCTTATGGAACCAGATGAGGGACGTTATGTTGAAATACCACGAGAAATGTTAGAAAGTGGTGATTACATAACTCCGCGATTAAATTATGTCCATTATTTTGAAAAGCCACCGATGCTTTATTGGTTGAATGCTATTTCCTTTAAATTGATGGGACAAAATGAATTTGCTGCACGTTTTGCTACTGCTTCATTGGCGATTTTGGGAGCAATGTCAGTTGGTATATTAACAGGTACGTTTATCGGTTTTCTAGGTGGGGTACTTAGTTATGTTATTACTGTAACATCTCTGTTGTATTATGCAATTGGTTCTATTACGATTACAGATATGCCCCTTTCTGCCTTTATGACAATTGCTCTTGTCGCTTTTTTTATTGCTCATAAAAAGGAAAGTCGTATCGGATATTTAGCTTTTTATCTGTCTCTTGCATTTGGTGTTTTAACAAAGGGATTAGTGGCTATTGTTTTGCCTGCTGCAATAATTTTCTGCTACATTGTGTTAACACATCAGTGGAAATTGTTTTATAAATCGTTATATATTCCAGGATTAATTTTGTTTTTTAGTATTACAGTTGGATATTTTTACACAGTTTGCGCAAAAAATTCAGACTTTTTCTATTTCTTTTTTATTCGTGAACATTTTTTGCGTTATACAACAAAAATACATTCAAGATATCAGCCTTTTTGGTATTTTTTGCCGATAATTCCAGCTGGAATGGTGCCATGGACAGCCTTTCTACCTTCAATTTTTTCAAAAAACGGATTACGTGGAGACACAGAGAAGGATAAAAAACACTTATTTATTTATGTGTCCTTATGGTTTTGCATAATATTTCTTTTCTTTTCTTTCTCGAACTCAAAATTAATCCCTTATATCGTTCCATGTTTCCCACCACTTGCAGTATTGATTTCTGCAAATTTAGCAAAAATGCAGGAGAAAAATACTGTGTTTGGTGGAGTTAAAATTTGGCTTTGGATATGCAATGGATTACTCGCATTTGCCCTGTTTTCTTTTCCAATTATCTGTTACTATTTACCTAACGGAGAAACAGCAGAAATTGGAAAAAGTCTGTTTAGAACAGGTTTGATATCTTCTTTAGCAATTTTCTCCATGCCGCTTTTGTTTACTATATTGTCTAGAAAAAAAGTAAAGGATGCACTGATTGTATTGTGCTTTAGCTCTTTTGTCTTTATGATATCCTTGCATTCCCTATTTCCAGCTATAGCTGAGGTGAGGACATTAAAATTTGTTTCAGAATATGTAAATGTAACTTGTCCAGATGATGTAACACTTGTTTCTTACAGAGAGGTATTACAGGGGCTTTCTTTTTACACTAAAAAACGCGTACTTCAAGTTGAAGAGTTAGGGGAGCTGGAGTTTGGTGCATCTAAACCGTCTGCTAAGGGATGGTTCTTGGCTAAAGATGAGTTTTTGCCTCTTTGGAAGGGTAAAAATAAATATGCCATTGTAGTTCGTGACGATATGAGAGTGGATGATTTTTTTACTAAAGGCGTTACATATGTAAATAAGGCACAAGTAGGAAAATACCTTGTGTTTACAAATTTCAAATAATTTATATAGGATGTTGGAGGATAGTGGTTATGAGAAAAGATTTTTTGCCTTTTGCAAAACCATCTGTTTCTGAGGACGTATTGCCCGAAATAGCTGAGTCAATAAAGCAAGGTTGGCTTGCAATGGGACCTAAGACAATAGAATTTGAAAATGTGTTCAAAAATTACACAGGCGCAACTTATGCTTTGTCTATGAATTCTGCAACAGCTGGGCTGCATGCTGCAGTTGCGTCACTCGGTATTGGTGAAGGAGATGAAGTTATAACTACGTCAATGACGTTTGCCGCAACGGTAAATGCAATAATTTTCACTGGTGCCAAACCTGTTCTTGTTGATATTGATGCTAAAACTCGCAATATCCTTCCAGAAAATATAGAAAAGGCTATTACTTCAAAAACAAAAGCAATAATACCAGTTCACTTTGCTGGATTACCTTGTCAAATGGATGAAATAGAAGAAATTGCTAAAAAACACAATTTAGCAATAATAGAAGATGCTGCCCATGCACTTGGTGCATCATACAAAGGAAGGAAAATAGGTGCAAACCGTGGTGCAAAACATTTAACTGTCTTTAGTTTTCATCCAACAAAGAATATTACAACTGGTGAGGGTGGTATGATATGCACAGAGGATGAGGAATGTGCGGAAAATATTCTTATGTTCCGTCAAAATGGTATGTCAAAGGGTGCTTGGAACAGGTATAGCGCCAAAGGGAGTGCAAGCTACGATATCTTGCACCCAGGCTTGAAATATACCACGACAGATCTTTCATCTGCTATCGGAATTTCTCAAATGAGACAACTTGATTCCTTTAATGAGAGAAGAAAGCAATTAGTAGCCTTTTATATGAAAGAGCTTGCTGATGTCTCATCTTTGATTTTACCGCCAGTAGTGCCAAATGATTTGGTTCACTCTTGGCACATATTTACGCCATTAGTTGACATAGAAAAGGCTGGAATTTCTCGTGATGAATTCATGGCAAAGTTAAAAGAACGTAATATTGGAACAGGCTATCATTATCAGGCGTTACATCTTTTCTCCTGCTATGGTCAACTAACTGGGCTTTCTAAGGGAAGCTTGCCAAATGCTGAATATGTCTCAGAACGTATAGTTTCCTTGCCACTATTTCCAGCAATGACTGATGAGGATGCTAAAGATGTCGTGCAGGCCATAAAGGAAGTATTGAAGTAATGGAAAGCAATACAAAGTTGATTCCTGAAATTTCTATCATTATACCTGCGTATAATGAGGAGCAATCGTTACGACCATTGATGGCTGAGCTTTACCCAGTAATGAAAGATACTGGAAGAAGCTTTGAGATAATTTTTACAAATGATGGTAGTCGTGATAAAACGTTAGAAATTCTAAAGGAGTTTTGTGCGACGTACGGGGAAGTAAAAGTTATTGATTTTTGTGGTAACTATGGTCAGCATATGGCAATAATGGCTGCTTTTGAACAAGCAAAGGGAAGCAAAATCATAACATTGGATGCAGATTTGCAAAATCCACCCAAGGAGATACCTCGCCTGATTGAAGAGATGGATAAGGGACACGATGTTGTTGGAACATATCGTGTTGGACGTAATGATCCTATTTTCCGTAAGGTTGCTTCAAAATATGTAAACAAGACTACCAACAGAATTGCGAAGCTAAATATAAAAGACTATGGTTGCATGTTACGGGGGTATGATAGGAGAATTATAGATATTATCAATGTAAGTCAGGAAAATTCAACATTTATTCCTGCTCTAGCTCAAAAATTTGCAACTAATCCAATAGAAATTCCGATTGCACACAGAAGCAGAGAATTTGGTGATTCAAAGTACAGCTTATTTCAATTAATAAGACTCAATTTTGACTTAATGACTAGTTTTTCAACTGTTCCACTACAACTAGTAACAGTAGCTGGAATGTCAATTTCCGTAATTGCCTTTTTATCCTTAATATTTCTAATTTTTATTCGTTTTGCTCTTGGAATTCATATGACTACCAGAAGTTTCTTTTCTTTGGCATTTGATGCATTGGAATTTATACTTATCGGTGCTAATCTTTTAGCAGCTGGAGTTATTGGCGAATATGTTGGGCGAATTTATAAAGCTTCTAATCATCGTCCACGCTACTCAATAAGAAGAATTTATACAAATGGTGAAAATAATGACTAGACCTAAAATTTTAGTTTTTGCTTACAGTCAAGTTGGAGCAGTGTGTTTGGAGCAGCTGCTATCTGATGGAGCTAATGTTGTTTGTGTTTATACACATGATGATGATCCAAAAGAAGAAATATGGTTTCGTTCTGTAAAAGAAGTTGCTAAGAAAAATGGAGTAGAAACAAGAGTAGCCAAACCATCTTTACCAGAGGAGTTAGAGTACATAAAGAAACTTGCTCCTGAATTAGTTTTGTCGTTTTACTACAGAGCTTTGATTCCAAAATCTATTCTTGAAATTCCAAAGCTAGGTGCATTTAACATACATGGTGCACTTTTGCCACGATATCGTGGTAGAGCCTGTGTAAACTGGGCAGTGTTAAACGGAGAAACAGAAACAGGTGCAACACTTCATGTTATGACAGAGGCTGCTGACAAAGGTGATATTGCAGATAGTGAAGCTGTTTCAATAGAATGGACGGATACGGGGCATGATGTGTTTTTGAAAGTGACGGAAGCTGCTCGAAAAATAATTGAGCGGACATTGCCTGCCTTGGAAAATGGTAGCGTAAAATTAACTCCACAAGACGAAAGTAAAGCCAGTTATTTTGGACGTCGCAGACCTGAAGATGGTGAAATAGATTGGAATAAATCTGCGGTAGAAATTTACAATCTAATTCGTGCTGTTACACATCCATTTCCTGGCGCATTTACGGAGCTTGATGGTCGCAAGTGTATGATTTGGAAGGCAGAGGTGTTGGATGGAGTAGCACAACCAAAGGAAATAGTTAGCCGTTCTCCGCTTGTCATTGGTACGGGGAATGGATTGCTGCGCATATCTGATATAGAAAAAATATAAGCGAGGTCAGTAAAAATGAAGATATTTGTTACAGGCGTAAATGGTTTTATAGGAACACATTTTTTAGAAAATGTATTGCTAAAAAGAGACTGGGAAATTACGGGTTTTGATATTTCAGATTATAATCTTGCACCATTTTTCAATAACACAAAATTTCGTTTTATAAAGGGTGATATTTTCCGAGACAACGATGTTATTGAAGAAGAAATAAAGAAATGTGATGTTGTTCTAACACTTGCTGGTGTCGCAAAACCTGCCTATTATATTGAAAAACCGCTTTGGACTTATGAGCTTGATTTTGAGCAAAATTTGAAGGTTGTTCGTTGGTGCTCTGAGTATGGAAAGAGGGTAATTTTTCCATCAACATCTGAAGTCTATGGTATGAGTAATGATGATGTGTTAAGAGAAGATGAAAGTCCATTGATAACTGGTCCAATTAAGAAAATGCGTTGGATATACAGTTGTTCTAAACAAATGATGGATAGACTAATATTTGCATATGGTCAGGAAAGAAATTTGAAGTTTACGCTATTCCGTCCGTTTAATTGGATTGGTCCAAGGTTGGACACCTTTAAAGATGCTGAGGAAAGAAAAGCACGCTCTATAACACAGTTTATTTATGATACAATAAAGAGGAGAGAGGTTACTCTCGTTGATGGAGGGGCCCAAAGGAGAAGTTTTACGTGGGTAGGCGATGCTATAGAAGGATTAGCTGAGATTATTGCAGACAAAAATAACAATGCTAATGGTGAGATTTTCAATATTGGAAATCCATCAAATAATTATTCCATAAAAGAGATGGCAGAAATTATTATCGATGAAGCAAAGAAGTTCCCTTGTTTTGCTGAAGCAGCAAATGCCACGACATTAAAAATAATGGATTCACGGACATATTATGGAAAAACTTATGATGATATGCAAAATAGAGTTCCATCAGTTGAAAAGATGAAAAATTTTTTTGGATGGGAGTCAAAAACTACGTTGCGTGATGCGATTCGCTATACTTTAGATTGGCATAGTAAAAATAACGGTTAATTTGTTATGGCACGTCTTGCTATAAAAGTTGATGTAGATACCTATCGTGGATATTTAAATGGAGTTCCACGTCTGCTTGACCTTTTTGCAAAGAAAAATATTAAAGCAAGTATTTTCTTTTCATTTGGTCCTGACAATTCTGGTAAAGCAATACGGAGAATTTTTCGTCCAGGCTTTATCTCAAAAATGTTTCGCACAAAAGCTCCAACCACCTATGGTATAAAAACCTTGCTTTATGGAACTTTGCTTCCAGCTCCCATGATAGTTGCTGCCGCTCCTGAAATTGTGAAGCGAGCTTACGATGGACATGATGTAGGTATACATGCATGGGATCATGTTTATGTTCAAGATTGTCTGGATAAAATTTCCAAAGAAGAGTATTTATCACTTTTTAATAAGGCTTCTGAGATTTATCAAAAAATTTGTGGACAAAAGTCTAAATCGATAGCTGCTCCAGGTTGGCAGGTTTCGCATGCAGTGCTTTCTTCTGAACAACAGCTTGGATTATCATATGCTAGCGATGTAAGAGGCTATTGCCCCTTTATACCTGTCTTTGATGGACGAGAATACTCGGTTCCTCAGATACCAACCACAATGGCAACTATGGATGAAATATATGGTTTGCCTGGTATAAATGATGAAACAGTTCCTTTGTATTGGCTAAAAGAAATGACAAATGAATGGAATGTTTTGACAGTCCACGCTGAGATGGAAGGTATGTCAAAACTTGGAGTGTTGGAAAGATTTATAGACTTAGCTTACCAGCATGATACAAAGTTTTTTACATTGAAAGATTACAGAAATGATGCACCCTTGCCAAGGTGTAAACTAGAGATTGGCACTTTGCTTGGTAGAGCTGGAACGCTTGCAGAACAAGGGGCAGTTCTGAATTAATTTTTTATTAAAGATGAAAGGATTTGAAAAAAAAATGGAAAAAATGTCACTTTTTTTAATACTTTGTTCTGGGGCATCAAATGCATTTGGGAATATTATTATGAATCACGCCTATGGTGGTGCTGATAGCTATGTGACAAAGGGAATACTAAATACATTTTTGCGAATTGCATTAAATCCTTGGATTGTGTTAGCGTTTATATGCTTTGGCCTTTCCTTTTTCTTTATGGCAGCGGCGTTATCTAAAAGTGAAATGACATTTGCATATCCTCTGATGACTGGCTTTTGCTATATTTTGGTATTGTTAGCAGGACAATTTATCTTTCACGAACATATAACAGCTAGTCGTATTGCAGGTATTGCGTGTATTGTAGCTGGAATATTTTTTCTTGCAATTAAGCAATAATGAAAGATGTTCGTCCTACAACATCAAAGGCTTTACTTGCACTATTTAATATTCTAGGGAATATTACTGGTAAAAAATTCTTGGATCTATTTGCTGGAAGTGGTAGGGTTGGTCTTACTGCTTTACAAAAAGGCACTGAGGTAGTTACTTTTGTAGAAAGTGAAAGAAATAGGGCTGCTGAGATAAAAAATTTACTAAAAGGCAGAGGAGAGGTTTTATGTCTTGATGTCCGCCGTGCCTTACCCAAATTGTTAAAAGCAAATAAGCATTTTGATATAATTTTTGCCGATCCTCCTTATGAGCTTGGTTGGAATGAAGAATTAATTTCCTTGTTTGAAAAATATTCTAATCTTCTTAAAGAAGATGGAATTTTTGTATATGAACACTCTAATCATGAATTTCCTGCCATACTGAATGAATCTGTATGGCAAAGACAAGACAGAGCATATGGGCTTTCTGTCTTTTCATTTTATAAACGGAGATAGTAACACTATGTTAAAAGCTATATACCCAGGAGCATTTGACCCAATTACTAAAGGGCATATTTTTATTGCAGAACGAGCCGCACAACACTTTGATGAAGTTGTAATGGCAGTATTAATTAACCCAGATAAAAATCCGCTTTTTAGTATGGAAGAGAGGATTGAGATGATATCAGATGCTTTATCTCATTGTCCCAATGTAAAAGTTTGTGGTTTTGATGGGCTTCTTGTAGATTTTGCTAGAAAGACTGATTGCTCTGTAATTATAAGAGGTCTTCGTGCATTATCAGATTTTGAGTATGAATTTCAGTTGGCCCAGATGAATAGGCATTTAGCACCAGAATGTGAAACTATGTTCATTTCTACAGATGCACAATATAGCTATATTTCTAGTAGTGCAATAAAGACTGCATTCCAATTTGGCGGTGGTGTAAAGGTTAAAGAATTTGTTCCTTCATTGGTCTACAACAGATTACAAGAGAAATATTCAAAATAAATATTTGATGAAGTTGGAGGAAGAAAGCTACTTATATAGAGCTAGTACAGAAGTTACCTTTATGAGTATAAAAAAGATAGCTATTTTATCAATATTTGTTTCATGCGCACTTGCCGTGAATTATTTGGAAAGTTTTGTAGCTTTACCTATCCCCTGTGTACGTCTTGGTATGTCCAATATTTTTTCGCTGACGGCTTTGTTGCTATTTGGTGTAAATGAGGCTATTTTTGTAATTTGTGCACGACTTTTGTTTATCTACATTTTTACAGGTAATGTTTTAGCAATTTCTTGTAGTATTGTAGGTTCTATTAGTTCTTTATTAACTGAGCAGATTCTGTATTCCTATATAAAAATAAATTCTCCAATATTAATTAGTCTACTAGGAGCTTTTTTCTTTAACATTGGGCAACTTATTGTGGTATATATATTAATTAATAGTTCGAAGGTTTTTTGTGTGGCTCCAATAATCTTTATAATTGGAATACCAACAGGAGCTATAGTTGGATTTTTTACTAGTAAACTATTGAATATTTGTAGGAGACTATAATGGCTAACCTAGGATTTTGTGGTAGAGATTGTGCTCACTGCCTTGCTTTCAAGGCAACTAAAAAGAACGATTTACATCTTTTAGCACATCTTTCGGTAGAAATGGAAACTAAATATAATTCATTTTTTTTACCGCATAGATATCGTTGCACTGGTTGTGTGACAATTGGTGCTAAGTCTCTAACGTGTCAAGAATGTAAGATTAGAAATTGTGCTTTGGAAAATAAAATAATTAGTTGCGAATTTTGTTCGGATTTTCCTTGTGATTTACATAATGTTTTTAATGAGGAATATGCTGAATATAAGCATAATACGGCTCAGATAAAAAGTAGATAAAATTCTAAACGTGACCTTATATTTATAAATTAGTAGTTCAGCAATACAGTTATCCTATTGACAAATCAATATAATAAGTGTAGAATACGCCCCGTTGTGGTGAGGTGGCCGAGCTAGGTTGAAGGCGCACGCCTGCTAAGTGTGTAGAGGAGCTATAACTCTTCTCCAGGGTTCGAATCCCTGCCTCACCGCCATTTGTTTTGCGCGCCGGTAGCTCAACTGGATAGAGCACTTGACTACGGATCAAGAGGTTACGAGTTCAAATCTTGTTCGGCGCGCCAAAATGTAAAAGCATAACACTGCCAAATTATTTTTTCAGTTATTTGGTAGTGTTTTTTATTACTTCATTAAATAATTGACTTAATTGTTAGCTTATACTTGATATTTTTTTTATTTGTGTTAAAATAAATTCACTTCGGTTTTATCATAAGAGTGGGCTTGCCCACTCTTTTCTTGTTAATATGGAGGTTTTTTATGGACAAAGAGATATATGCTAAGATTTGTCCTATGCTTTCGTCTTGTGTAGAATCCCTTGGATTTTCTTGTATAGGATTAGAATTCGTTCAAGATGAAGATCCAAATATACTTCGTTTATATATTGATAATGAGAAAGGGATTGATTTACTTGACTGTGAATCTGTTAGTCGCGTTGTTTCTCAATACTTGGATACAGTTGAAGATATACTTCCTTTTCATTATCTTTTAGAGGTTACAAGTGCGGGATTAGAAAGGCCTCTTTTTAACAAACAAGATTTTATTGATTATATAGGACAAAATATAGAAGTTATATTTAATAGCCAAAAATCTGTTGTAGGTAAAATTATAGATGCCGATAACTCACTTATAAGGTTAGATACTAAATCGAAAATTTTAGAATTTTCGTATGATAAAATTAAAAGTGCACATCTCGTTTTTACCGTGGAAAAGTGTGAGAAAAAAACGTTTAAAAAAAATCATAGAAAGAAAAAATAGAAAAAGGAGAATTTATAATGCAATTAAAAAATTCAAAGGATAACAATCTAAAAGAATTAATTTCTGCGATTGCTCTTCAGAAAGGTCTAGATCAATCAATTATCATACGCAGTATTGAACAGGCAATTCTTGCTGCTTACAAAAGATTTAGAGCATCACAGTGTGATCCGGACTATAAAGCCTCTGCTCAAAAAACAAATATTGAAGTAAATTTTGATCCTGACACTAATCAGCTACATGTATTTGAATTTTATGAAGTAGTTGAAACTGCTGATGATATTAAAAATCCTTATACACAATGGACATTGAAAGACCTTGAGTATGCAGGTCTAAAGGGATTATCGGTTGGTGATTATGCAAGAATTGAGAAATCACCAGAGGATTTTGGAAGAATTGCAGCTCGAACTGCGAGACAAGTGATCATACAGAGGCTGAGAGATGCTGAAAAAGATCAGTCGAGAGCTCGCTTAAAAGAAAAAGAGGATAATGTAATAACTGGTGTTATTAGTAAGATAAAAGGGGATAAAGTATTTGTGACGTTAGATTCTAAATTTGACATTGACGCTTTATTACCCGATCACGAAAAAATTATGGGCGAAAAATATGAAATAAATAGCCAATATAAATTTTATCTTTACCTCGATAAAGTACCAGGCGGAAAGCCACGTTATTTTGTTTCACGTAAGCATCCCAATCTTTTGCGTCGTCTTATGGCAATTGAGATTCCAGAAATCCAGGAAGGAATTATCGAAATAAAATCTATTGTTCGAGAGGCTGGTGCTAGATCTAAGGTTGCAGTAAAATCACTTGATCCTAACGTTGATCCTGTTGGTGCATGTGTAGGTAGTTCAGGTTCAAGGCGCTTGGAAAACATTACACAAGAGCTTTCTGGAGAGAGGATTGATATTGTTAAGTATGATGACGATATTGAGCAATTTATAATAAATGCGTTGTCTCAGCCTAAGATTTTACGTTTAGAGAAAACTGAAGTTAATGGTAGAACTCAATATACTGCAATTGTCCATCCCAATAATCTTTCACAAACTATAGGAAAAGCTGGGCAGAATGTACGTCTAGCAGCAAGATTGACCGGTTGTAAAATTGATATAAAGCCTAACGAAGATGAAGTTATGCCGACATTTGCTGATATAATTTCTAAATAAAAGAAATATAATATGTCCGTAAAAACAAGCGAAGAAAAACAAGCAAAGATACGTGTTTGTGTCGGTTGTGGCTCTTTACGTCCCAAACGTGAAATGCTACGTATTGTTAAAAATATTAGCGGTAGTATTATACTAGATACTACAGGTAATGCTAATGCTAGAGGGTGTTACATATGTTATGATGTTAGTTGTCTTGAACGAGCACTAGCAAAAAATGGATTTATCCGTTCATTACATGCAGCCGCAATATCAAAACAGCTAAAGGAAGAAATTACTAGAGAAATCTGGAGTAAAAAAAATTTATGATATGACGAATAAATTTAATTGTTTAGGATTAGCTAAAAAAGCTAATGCGGTCTATATAGGTCAAGATATTGTTTTACGTGCTCTCAAAAATGCGTGTGAAATGTATGTCTTAGTAAGCAATGATATTTCCCAAACGCTTTTACGTAAGATACAAGCTAAAGCATTGAAGGGAAAAGTATCAATTATTTATACTGATCTTTCTCGTAGCGAAATAGGCTCTTTACTTGGTATGCGGTCTTCATGTATAGTGGCAATAGAAAAACATAATGCTTTCGCAGAAAAAATAAAAGAAATTAATGTATAGAATTTCAGATAGGAGTGAACGATATGGCAAAAATGAGAATTTCAACATATGCAAAAAATCTCGAAACTACTAGTGCCAAAATTTTAGAAATAGCTAGAAAATTGAACATAGATGTAAAAAATCATTGTAGTAATTTAGATGACGAAGCGCAAAATAAAATTGCTAACTTTATTGCACAGGAAAGTCAACAAAATCTCAGAATAGAAGAAAATGTTGATGTAAAATCTGATATAGATTCTTTTCCTAAAGTAGCTGTAGGCTTTGCTCCTACCTTACAAGAGGTAGCAAAAGCAATGAAGGTTCCGTTTGGAATTTTAGCAAAGAATCTTATGCTTGCAGGCATGATGAAGCCACCAACATCTAAGGCAGACGACCAAACACTAGAAGCCTTGTCAAGAACATTCAAGGTTAACCTGGTTAGGGAAGATATTTCGAAAGAGCATATGGCTGCTACTAAGAAAAATATTGAAGTAACAGTACAGAATATAAGTGAAATAGAGAATATTGATGAGCGTTATCAAGATTTCATAGACGAATATGATAACAATAACGACGCAAAAAGGGGGCTTAAGAAAAAAACTCAAAATAAAAAGCCAAAGGAAAATGTTTCTAAAGATACAGAAAAACAACCTACTCAACCAATTCAAATTCCAAAGCCAAAAGCGAAAAAAGAAAAGAAACCTAAATCTCCTAAAGTGATTCAGCCGATAATTTATAAGGAAAAATCGGAGAAATTAAAACAAAAACATATGGAAAAAATAAATAAAAAAAATCAAATAGAAGTAAAGAGTGAAGTAAAACCTCGTCCACCTATAATTACAGTTATGGGGCATGTTGATCATGGAAAGACAACTTTGCTTGATTCGATTAGAAAAACTCGTGTTACAGCAAGAGAAGCAGGGGGAATTACTCAACATATAGGTGCATCTTGTGTAGAATATAACGGACAAACCATTGTATTTTTGGATACTCCTGGTCATGAGGCTTTTACAGAAATGAGAGCACGTGGCGCAAGTGTAACCGATATTGCTGTGTTAGTCGTAGCTGCTGATGATGGCATTAAGCCTCAAACAGTAGAAGCGATCAATCATGCTAAAGCAGCAAATGTTCCGATTGTTGTTGCTGTTAATAAAATCGATAAGCCTGATGCCAATCCTGATAAAGTTCGCCAACAACTGACAGAATACGGTTTGATTTCTGAGGACTGGGGTGGTGATACCGTTATGATCAATGTTGCTGCTAAAACTGGTCAAAATATCGATGAACTCTTGGAAATGTTACTACTTGTTGCAGAAATGCAAGAATTAAAAGCGGATCCACTAGCAGAGGCAAGGGGAACTGTAATTGAAGCCAATCTTGACAAAGGAAAAGGAGCTGTTGCTACCGTAATTGTTCAGGAAGGTACGCTTAAACGTGGTGACATTATTCAAACTGGTAGTACATGGGGTAAAATAAGGGCAATGTATGATGATCATGGTAAATTGGTCATGCAAGCAGGCCCTTCCACTCCTGTTGAAATTCTTGGCTTGGAAGGAGTTCCAACGCCTGGAGAAGAATTTACTACTATGAAAAACGAAAAAGATGCACGTGAACTTATTGAGCAAAATATGATAGCTAAAAAAGAATCCGAGAGTAATGCTGCAAAGAAATTAACCTTGGAAGAGCTATTTAACAAAATGCAGACTGAAGAATTGCCGTTACTTTGCATAGTCTTAAAAACCGATGTCCAAGGATCTCTTGAAGCAATACGTTCATCACTTAATAAAATGAGTAATGACAGTGTAGCTATTAAGATTATACATGAAGGTGTAGGTAGAATTTCTGAATCTGATATTACGTTAGCATCTGCTTCTAATGCAATTGTTATAGGTTTTAACGTTAGACCAGACAATGGAGCTAAAAACCTGGCAGAAAGAGAAGGAATACAGATAAGACTATATCAAGTAATTTACGACATGCTTGATGATGTAAAAGCGGCTATGGAAGGCATGCTAGCTCCTGATCTGAGAGAAGAAATTTTAGGAACAGCTGAAATTAGAGAAATTTTTAGAATTCCAAAGATTGGAAACATTGCTGGATGTCGAGTTACAGAAGGTCTAATTAGACGAAGCGCAAATGTCCGCCTTATAAGAGATGGTATCGTATACTGGAGTGGTACATTAGATGCGTTAAAACACTTTAAAGATGACGCAAAAGAAATAAATGCAGGAAATGAATGTGGAATGTCTTTTGAACGATTTCAAGATTTCCGCACAGGTGATGTGGTTGAGTGTTTTGAAGTTATAGAAGAGAAAAAATTATTAGATTAATGTCATGATTAACTTTAGAATTCAGCGAATAAATAGGGAATTTTTGCGTCAGATAAATAAAATCATATTTGATGATATTAAAGACGAAAAGGTGAAGAATGCTATTTTAACTGCTGTGCGTACCTCTCGTGATTTGTCCTATGCAAGGGTATTTTATACTATGCTTGATTCAACGCAGCGTGATGAATTGCAAGCAACTCTTGATCAAGTTGCTCCTAAAATTAGATCTATACTAGGCAAAAAAATGCATCTACGAACTGTTCCTGAGATTCATTTTTTCTTTGATGAATCCGAGGTAAAAGCTAGAGAGATGGATTCCCTATTAGATAAAGTTATGGCATTAATTCCAGAAAATGAAATAGAAGAGGATAATAACTGAAATATATGAGTTATAATTATGATAACATAATTTCATGCCTACAAGCTGTGAATGTTTGGTATATATTTGGTCATGAAAATCCAGATGGAGATTCAATAGGAACAACTCTTGCCTTTTATAATTTTGCGAAACGAATTGGGAAAAAAGCATTTATCCTATCAAAAAATACTCCTTCTGACACTTATTCTTTTCTTCCCAACTTTTCTGATATTCTTGTAAGTCAAACTTGTCCTACTATTGATGAAAACTCACTTCTCTTGATTTGTGATACAGCAAATAAAGCAAGAAGCTTAGATAATTTGGAAGGACTATTGCACACTACTAGGAGCATTGCCATTGACCACCATGCAGGAAATGAAAATTTTGCAGATATTAATATTGTTGATGTGTCTGCTTCGGCAACCGGTGAAATTGCTTATAATATTTTAGAAGCATTTAATCAAGGTATTTCACAGGATGAGGCTTTATGCCTTTATACTGCCATAGTTACAGATTGTGGAAACTTTACATATTCTTGTACAACCTCTAGAACTCATGAAATAACGGCAAAACTTTTGGCTATTGGTGTAAATCCTACACTGGTAAATGAGGCTCTCAACAAAAATATGACCTACAATATGTTTATAGCTTGGGGGCTTGCGCTTATGCATACTGAAATCTTTTGTGATGGATGTGTGGCGGTGTTTTATCTAACAAAAAGTGATTTTGAACGCTCAAGTGTTTCTCCTGCAGATCTGGAGGGACTAGCTTCTTTTATAATGAGACTCAAAGGAGTTGAAATTGGTCTTTTTTTGACAGAGAGAAGTGACGGTATAAAATTAAGTATTCGTTCTCGCGAACCATATAGCTCTCGAGAAATTGCGTCTTGCTTTGGTGGTGGTGGGCATGCTTGTGCTGCAGGTGCTACGCTAAGATATGATTTTGCAACTGCATTATCTCAAGTTAAGGAAGCGGTAGAATTGTATGTTGCTAGATGGAATTTTACCAGTATATAAGGAATTAAACCTTAGAAGCACAGATTGTGTTTCACGGGTAAGAAGGCTATTACCTAAAGGTGTAAAAATTGGTCATGCTGGAACTCTTGATTCTACGGCAGAGGGAATACTTCTTTTACTCATTGGTCGCTCAACAAGATTGGCAGATTTTATCTTGTCAATGCCCAAAACTTACAAAGTAACCATTAATTTTGGAGTTCAAACTTCTACTGATGACGCGACTGGAGACATTATTGCTACTAAAAATGCAGATTATTTAACTGATGAATTAATCCGTGAAATATTGCCAACTTTCTTAGGTACTAAGCCTCAAATTCCACCAAGCATATCCGCAGTTCACGTAGATGGGAAAAGAGCACATAATTTAGCTCGGCTAGGCGCAAATTTTCAAATTTTACCTAAAAATGTTCAAATTTTACATATAGAGCAAACAAAAAAATTGTCAGATAATACTGCGGAGTTTCTCATTGAGTGTAAAAAAGGTACATATATAAGAAGTTTTGCACGTGATCTTGGAATTGCACTTGGAACTGTCGCACACGTAAGTTCTTTAGTGCGATTAACTGTGTGGAAATTTGATAGTTCACAAGCAATTACAAGTAAAGCTATTTCTGACATAACCATTCAATCATTAGAAAACTACATCTTACCTATTGGAGCTTTATGTGGTTTCATTTCAACATGTGGGGTAGAGGTTGGTAGAGAATTAGATATAAAAAATGGCCTAGAAATTCCATTAACGGATTTAAAATTACTTTCAATAGGACAATCTGAGATAAAAAATAAGATACTTGTTATAGGTGACAATTTACTGTCTTTATGTAATTTAGCATTAAAAAATAATATTGTTGTAGCGTCACCTAAATGCAATATTGTTATTGATGATTAAATATATTTTTACTAAAAATACTGATATCTGGATCTATACAGAATGGAGAATTACTGATGATTTACTGTTTAGGATCCTTTGATGGTTTTCACAAAGGACATCAAGAGCTGCTTAAAGTTGCACGTAAAATTGCAAAATATGCACATACAGATTGGGGTATCATTACCTTTACACGTAATCCAATTGTCACACTTTTATATAATGATTTCAAACAACTTTTTTTTAGAGAAGAAAGAAATGCTATAGCGATAACTTTTGGTTGTAAGTGCATAAATGAAATCGATTTTACACCCGGTGTTGCACTAATGTCTCCAAAGGAGTTTTTTGATTATATAGTTGATAAGTTTAATGTAACTGGACTGGTAGTAGGTGAGGATTTTCATTTTGGCTGTAACAAATCTGGGGACACAGACCTTTTGACATACTATTCCAATAAAAAAGGAATTATCTGTAATGTAGTGCCTACTGTTACACAAAATGCTCAAAAAATTTCTACCTCAATAATACGTGACTTAGTTTCGCAAGGTGCAATTAATATGGCAAATAGACTGTTAGGATATTCTTTCTTTATAACTGGTTACTCAATACATGGTGATAATCGTGGCTCAATGCTTGGTTATCCAACCGCAAATTTACCAATAGAAGGTGGAAAAATCTACCCCCCCGATGGTGTGTATGCTGCTGCAACTGTTATACATGGAGAAACCTATGCTGTAGCATTAAACGTTGGTAGTAATCCAACATTTAATGGTTTTAGGCCTCCACGCATGGAAGCTCACATTTTAGGAAATTTTGGCAATTTATATGGAAGAAAATTTGCTTTTTTTATTTTCAAAAAAGTGAGACCTGAGGTCAAGTTTGAAAACAAAGAAATGCTCTTAAAAAGAATTAAAATTGATGTGGAGGAAACTAAACGACATTTTGAGTCTCTTTCTCAAGTTCAAGAAGAAAAAATAAATAAGATTTCTTCTTATCTTGTTGGCTGAAATTAACTTACTACAAATCTGTAATTTTTACTTTTTTGTTAAGTAGTTTTTCTTGAGTAGAATTATCACTTTGACAAATTAAGTCTATTAGTGTATAATTCGCAACGTCGAGTTGAAGGAGAGTTTTACTATAGTTGCTTTCTTATACTTTACGTCACGTGCGGAGAGATGTCCGAGTGGTCGAAGGAGCTCGCCTGGAAAGTGAGTGAGGGGACGCAAATCTTCTCCTAGGGTTCAAATCCCTATCTCTCCGCCATTTATTTGAATAAAAAGAGTGAGTAGTTAATATTTAACGTTAACTACTCACTCTTTTTAGTTTTAATACTTAACATATAAAGCAGGAATCACCAAAGGAAAAAAATCTGTACTTTTCTTTTACCGCTGTTTCGTATGATTTCATTGTAAATTCATAGCCAGCAAACGCAGAAACAAGCATCAGTAATGTGCTTTCAGGCAAATGAAAATTTGTTATTAATTTATCAACAATTTGAAAACTAAAGCCAGGTGAAATAAAAAGACGTGTATCAAGTATCCCTTCTTTTATTCTGCCATATACACTAGCAAAACTTTCAAGTGTTCTAACAACTGTAGTGCCTACTGCAATAACTGGTCTTCCTGCAGTTTTCTGTTCATTAATTAGTTCTGCTGTTTCTTTCGATATTTGGCAAATTTCACTATGCATAATATGTTCATGAATGTTTTCTGCCTTTACAGGACGAAAAGTGCCCAACCCAACTTGTAATGTAACATATGTAATTTTTATGCTTTTTTCTTGTATTTGATTTAATAAATCCTGTGTAAAATGTAGACCAGCGGTTGGAGCAGCGACAGAATTTTCCTTTAATCTATTGTTATACACAGTCTGATAGCGTTCGTCCGGTGCAGTAGTTGATTTTATATAGTGGGGAAGTGGTGTATGACCAAATTTATGAATTAAGCTTATTGGGTCCTGTGCATCCTCAAAAATTATTTCCCTTTGACCATCCTCTAAATATCCACCGACTGTAATGATATTCTGCTTGTCTAGCATTAGCCTTGTTAGTGGCTTACACTTTTTTCCAGGCTTTAAAAGAACCTTCCATACCTTATGATTTTCTGTTGGTGCTAAGAAAAACACCTCTACCTTTGCACCGTCAGCGCTTGAATTAATTTTTGTTGCAAAAACTCTTGCTGGTAATACTCGTGTGTCATTTAAGACAAGTAAGTCACCTGAATTTAAATAGTTTATGATGTTATAAAAATGCTTATGTTCAAGTGTCATTGTATCTCTATGCATAACTAGCAAACGAGAATGATCCCTCGGTTCAATTGGGTTTTGTGCAATTTGTTCAGGTGGAAGATAGTAATCATATGAGGATGTTTTTGTTAAATCTTTGTCCATAATTAATCTCATGTATTGTTATTAATATTATAAGTTATTTAAAATATGCGACCACAGCTGTATGGTCTGAAGGGCGCTCCAATGCACGAAATCTCTTTTTAACTAATAAATTTTCAGCTCTTTTTGAAATTTTAGAAGTTGTTAAAATATGATCTATTCGCCAGCCAATATTTCTTTCCAATGAATTTTTCACTCTGTAATCCCAAAAAGTGAAATTACCAGGTTCTGGTAAAAACTTTCTGAATAAATCAGTAAAGCCCCAATTAATAACATTTTCAAAGGCATTACGCACATCTATGTGAAAACAAACATTATCCTTTTTTCCTTTAGGTTGAGCAATATCTAATTCAGTTCTTGCAACATTAATATCTCCAACCCAAATAATATTTTGATCAGGATTGTAGCTTTCTTGTAACATACTAAGTATTCTTTCAAAAAAACGAATTTTGTATGGATAGTCAGCGTGGGTTATGTCTTTGCCTTGAGGGATATATGTGTTTATTATTGTTATATTAGCAAAGGTTGCTCTGATTACACGGCAACGTTCACTTTCAGCTCTAGCTTCATCTTCCACTGTAGGTAACCCAAGCATTACATTATGAGCTTGAATTTTACTTAACATCGCAACTCCATTGTAGCTTTTCATCCCTTTGAAGTATGTATAGTAGCCTAAATTTTCAAAGAAATTTTGTGGAAACTCAGAATCTTGGCACTTAGTTTCTTGCAGGCAAAGAATTGTGGGGGAGTCGTTACTTTCTAACCATGGTTTTAGTATGTGTAATCTTGAACGAATTGAATTTACATTAAATGTTGCAACAGAAAAATTTTCTAAATTTTCCATAATTAGTTCCTCAAAAATAGGCAGGGCATTAAGCCCTGCCTAACGTCAAATTTATTATTCTTCAGCCCAATAGTTGGGTGCTTCTTTTGTAATGACGATATCGTGTGGGTGGCTTTCCTTCATTGATGCAGATGTGACTTGGACGAATTGAGCTTCTTCATGTAACGCTTGGATGTTTTTAGCACCACAATAGCCCATACCTGCTCTTATACCACCAACCATTTGATATACAACTGAAGATAAAGAACCTTTATATGCTACCATTCCTTCGATTCCTTCTGGAACAAGTTTATCTTCCTTAGCACCTTCCTGGAAATATCTATCTTTACTGCATCCACCTTTCATTGCTCCAAGGGATCCCATTCCACGATAGGTTTTGAATGAACGACCTTTATAAATAACCTGTTCCCCCGGGCTTTCTTCTGTCCCTGCAAAGAGAGAACCAATCATAACGGAATCTGCACCAGCAGCAAGAGCCTTAACTATATCTCCAGAATAACGTATTCCTCCATCAGCTATAACAGTTTTGCCCTTTTTGTGAGCAATGTTTGCCACATTTAATACTGCAGCAACCTGTGGAACACCAATACCTGCAACAATCCTGGTAGTGCATATGGAACCAGGTCCTATTCCAACTTTAACACCATCGGCACCAGCAGCAAATAGAGCTTCTGCCGCTTCTGCTGTGGCAATATTTCCACCAATTAGTGGTAAATCAGGATATTTATTTCGTAGGTATGCTACTTGGTCTAATACCATTTGTGAGTGACCATGGGCTGTGTCTACAATTATCACATCAACACCAGCCTTTACCAGTGCATCAGCTCTTTCACGTGAATCCTTGCCAACACCTATAGCAGCACCGACAGCGAGACGTCCTCTGCTGTCTTTGGTCGCATTAGGATAGTTTTGAGCCTTTAATATGTCCTTAATTGTTACAAGACCTTTTAAGTGGAAATCCTCATCTACTAGAGGTAATTTCTCTACCTTATGTCCTTTTAGAATTTCTTTTGCTTGTTGTAGCGTAGTACCAACAGGCGCTGTCACAAGACCTTCCTTTGTCATAATATTGTTGATCAACTGTTCTAGATCTGTAACAAAGCGCAGGTCTCTGTTGGTAATAATACCGACTAATTTTAAGTTATCATCTACAATCGGAACCCCGGATATGTGGAAGTGTTCCATTAAAGCCACTGCTTCTTTTATTTGTTGTTCAGGATGACAGTAGAATGGATCAACAATGACGCCAGACTCGGATCTCTTCACTCTATCTACGTGCAATGCTTGCGTTTCAATTGGCATATTTCTGTGCATAATACCTATGCCACCTTCCCTTGCTAAGGCAATAGCCAAAGATGCCTCGGTAACCGTGTCCATTGCAGCGGAGCAGATGGGAATATTTAACTTGATCTGCGGGACAAGTTTGGTTGTAACATCAACGGCATTTGGTAAAACTGTGCTGTAAGCTGGCACCAACAAAACGTCGTCAAATGTAAATCCATTAAAGTCTGCAAATTTGCTTTTCACTATCTAATGTCCTCCCCAATTTATTGTGATAAATTTTACTAACAAAATTTTGACAACGTGGCAACTGCATGACAAATCATGCACTCACACCTGCCGACTGAACCTGCTTCTTCCCCTGACTTCACTTTTAAATTAAAAAAATTAGCGGGATATTCAGGCTCATAATTCCTATGTAATTCGCTTAAAATTATGTTATTTATATTATCTATCATCAAGGGAATAAGATTGCCTAATCGGGGAACTTGGGTTGTTAAGACAGAATCTATCCACTCTATTGACCAACCCTCGTTTGTTACACGATTAATACAATCTTTTAATAACTCAATGCTGTTAATATCTTTATATTGTTGGTCACTAGCCGGAAAAAGTTGCCCGATGTCAGGTAGTCCAGCTGCTCCCAGCAACGCATCACAAACAGCATGTGTAATGAGATCAGCATCAGAATGTCCTAGTAGTCCCATATCAAAAGGAATATCCATCCCAGCTAAGACAAGTTTTCTTCCCTTAACTAATCTATGTATGTCATATCCGTAACCAACTCGTGTTATTTTATTTTGTGAATTTTCTGCCAATTTTTCAGCAACCTTCCAATCAAAATCATCTGTTATTTTAAAATTCATTTCATCGCCATAAACATAGCCAACCAATTTGCCACTAGCTACTATCGCCTCAGCTTCGTCTTTTATATTAGGATTATTGTCTAATAATTCTAATAACAAATTTTTATTTACTAATTGTGGGGTTTGAGTTCTGTATACTTTAGAACGATCAATAATTGTTACAGTATCATTTTCAATTATTTTAAGCGCATCAGAAGAAGGGAGTATAGGAACGATTGCATCATACTTACCATGTGCATTGATCAATCTCAAAATTAAATCTGAAGTCAAGAAGGGACGAGCAGCATCATGTATTAAAGCATAGTCGCCAATTGCAGCTAGAAGACCTGATTTTACGGACAAAGCACGCTCTGAACCACCAGCTACACATTTAATTTTAAGCCTTAGGCTCTTACACTCTTTTTCACAAGATTCAAGATATGCTGGTGGCAATACGAGAACGATATCACACAAAGTGCCACCAAGCAATTTTAATGCAGTCTTACAAGTCCAAAGCCAAACTGGAATGTTGCCTAAGAGTCTAAATTGCTTAGGAATTCCACCAAGTCTTGTGCCACTTCCACCAGCTACAATAACAAATGAATAAGTATTTTTTTTCATTGTTACTCCATTTCTTGTCTTGAGTCAAGAGCAATATGCAATGTTACCCGATCTGCATAGCCAATAGAGCCTCCAACTGGCAAACCATAAGATAGCCTGGAGATCTTTATTGGAAAATTCTTTAATGTATCCTTCAGTGCAAATGCAGTTAGATCTCCTTCTAAACGCGGAGAAGTAGCAATTATGATCTCCTCCACATCAGAATTAGCTATTCGTTGGGCAAGACGTTCCAAGCTTTGTATAGGAATAGTTTCATTGTTGAGAGGAGAGTAACGTCCCCCCAAAATGTGGTATAAACCATTGTATACTCCTGCCTGTTCAAGTGCAACACAATCTTCCTCTGTCTCAACAATGCAAATAGTCTTTTTATCTCTCATAGTATCACGACAAATTGAACAAACATGCATATCGCTTATTGCACCACAAATTTCGCAATGCTGGACATTTTCAGCCAAAGCTAATAATGCATTGGCAAAATTTTTTATCATGTCCTTATTTTGTCTAAGAAGATAAAATACCATTCTTCTTGCAGTTTTTTCGCCAACACCTGGTAATTTACTCCAAATAGAAATTAAACTACCTATGCTATCTGGTAATACCATTTAAAATAAACCGCCGAAAGCACCACCAAATGCGTTTAATCCACCAGAAACTGCATTCATTTTCTTTTCAGATTCTTGCTTGGCTTTTTCTTGCGCATCCTTGATAGCAACAACTAGCAAATCTTCGAGCATCTCGAGATCTTCAAGATCTACAGCTTCTTTAGCTAGTTTTATTGAAATTATATCTCCTGTGCCTGTTACAGTAGCATTTACTGCTCCTCCACCAGCCACACCTATTATTCTTGCACTGTCAAGTTCTTGCTGTGCAAGACTCATTTGTGCCTGCATTCTTTGAGCTTGTTTTAATATCTTATCCATTTTCATAGCAAAGAATCTCCAAATTTTTAGTTTGTATTTTTTTTATTGATTTTTATTTAACGTTAACACCATCTTTGTATGTATCAAGATGCAATGCAGTAGCAATTACCAATATTACAAATATAGGTAATTTAGCTATTCGTCTCCAGCGAAAAGGTTCTTGGATTAATCTGTAAAGCCATTCTAAGCCTAACTTTTGCAATGATTTTGGTGCACGTTGTAATCTACCACTTATTACATCCATAGTGCCACCAATTCCCATGCCAATGGTTGCATTTGTTTTTTTCAGATTGTCATAGAGCCAATATTCTTGTTTAGGTACCCCAAGTCCAACTAAAAGTATATCTGCACCACTTAATTTTATATCGTTACATATTTCATCTACCTGTGTAGGTGTAAAGAAACCATTTCTCATGTAGGAAACCTTTAAGGATGGAAATTGATCTTGTAGTCTAGCTGCAGCTTCTTCTGCAACTCCATTTTGACCTCCAAGAAGTGCCAGCTTCAAATCATTCTTTGATGCAAACTCAGCTAAATCAACAGTAAATTCGCATCCTGGAATTCTTTCTTGGACTGGTGTGTGTAAAAACTTTAATGCAGTTATGAGTCCCATGCCATCAGGCAACACAAGCGAAGCACTTTGAACTACGCTACTATATTTCCTGTCAGTTCTACTAAGAAGTGCTGCAAGTGCATCAGGTGTAACAATAATGTGTGGTGTATTTTTTTCAGTGGAAAACCAACTACTTACCTTGCTTAATGCAAACTTTTTAGAAACGTTATCTGTTCTAATTCCCCAAAGCGTAGGATGACGTTTATCCTGTGGCATAGAATCTTCCTTTCTATCAAAAAAAATAAATACCAATGACAAAACGAACATTATGAAAAATATGTTATGCCTAATACGACCAGAGCCACACAATGAAAGCAATATGCTAGACAATACAGAATAAAACACATATATCTTAACCGCTGTAGCGTGAGTGGCACCCGAGGAAAGCATAGTGGAATAGACAGCCATATGAGGTGCAAAGTTCTTTTTGTATGTAAAAAATCTAAAGATATTTTCTACCCACGTTGTTACCAAAAGTAAAAAAAATCCAAAGCTCATTAGCAACATTGAGTAAAGCGGAACGCCACAGCTCACAGTCCTAATGAATGTCCCCGCAAACAAGACCCCCCATAATGCAGTCAATGGTTCAGTAAGCCTTCTGTATGTATATATTTGACGTTTATAGAAGGTAAAAAATATACACAAACATGCTAGACAAAGAAATAACATATCGCCTCGTAATCCAGTAAAAAACAGTATATGAGTTGTAAACAATAACCACAGGGATAGAATCATTGGACCAGAAAGCCCTGGAATGTCATCGAGGGCATTTAAAGCAATAGGAAACAAACCAAATACCAAAGCACCTATTGCTACGGAAGCAAAGTAACTGATACAATAAAATTCATTTGGACTTATTTCAACGAAACTTACTCTTGTCCCTCCTATCGAAAAGATCATGCCAATTATAAAGTAACAAATCTCCAGATTTTTTACCATTTGAAATCGTTGGCAAAATCCTATACAGGCAGCAACTACAGCAGCTGCACAGGTCATCCGCAGGAGGGAATCTTCCATCCATATTCCCATTAGGGCAATAGTGGCTACAAGTGAAATATCCTTAAAATAAAAATACTGATCACTTTCAAGATGTTCCTTAAAAAAGTACTGCAACAATAGACAAGAAGAGCACAAGACAAATATAAATATTGAATTTTGAATTAATGTTTGCGACATAATACTATCCTAATTTGCATCAAAAGAAGGATAAAAGCAGATTACTACGTTTATACTAGCCAATTTTTTCTAAATTTCCTAAATAAGGACGTAAAACAGTAGGAATATTAACGCTTCCATCTGGTTGTTGATAGTTCTCTAATACTGCAATTAATGTTCTACCTATTGCAAGACCTGAACCATTTAGTGTGTGAACTAGTCGAGGCCTAGAGCCATCGAGTGGTTTATACTTTAAGTTGAGTCTACGTGCTTGAAAATCTTCGCAATTACTGCATGAGCTAATTTCTCTATACGTTTTTTGAGAAGGCAACCATACCTCAATATCGTATGTTTTAGCTGCACCAAATCCCATATCACCTGTGGAAAGTACTATAACCCTATATGGAATTTCTAAAAGTTGTAGGACTTTTTCCGCACAATTTGTCATATGTTCAAGTTCCTCATAGCTTTTCTCTGGCGTAGAAATTTTTACCATCTCTACCTTGTCAAATTGATGCTGACGAAGCATACCTCTCATATCACGTCCATAACTCCCAGCCTCTCTTCTGAAGCAAGGCGTATAGGCACAATAATACTTTGGTAAATCCGACTCAGTAAAAGTTTCTCCACTATGAATATTAGTTAGTGGCACCTCAGCGGTTGGAATTAACCAAAGGTCATCATTGGTACATTTATATAAATCTTCAGCAAATTTTGGTAATTGCCCAGTTCCTGTCATAGTTTTTGTATTTACTAGAACAGGTGGCATAATTTCTGTAAAACCGTGCTCACGTGTATGTAAATCAAGCATAAAATTGAGCAGAGCTCTCTCCAATTTTGCACCATAGCTCTTAAGAATCGTAAAACGACTCTCGGCTAATTTAACTCCACGCTCAAAATCTAATATGTCTAATGATTCTCCAATTTCCCAATGAGTTTTAGGTTCAAAATCAAACTTTTTGGGTTCCCCCCAACGACGAATTTCAACATTATCATTTTCATCCTTACCAACAGGAACAGTATGGTGTGGCATATTAGGAATTGACAAGGCCAATGCATTTAGTTCGTCTTGTATTTTATTGGACTCATCGTCTAACTTCTTTATTTCGTCCCCCAAGTTCCTTATTGCAGTTTGCAAATTAGATGCATCTTCACCATTGCGTTTCATAATTCCGACTTGTTTTGACCCAGCGTTTCTTTTCTCTTTTAAGTTTTCTACTTTTAGCAACATTTCACGGCGTGCTTTTTCTAGTTTTATGAATTTATCTAAGTCAAAAGAATTATTGCGTGAAGCTAACATATCTTTTACTTTTGTATAGTTTTCTCTAACCCATTTAATATCTAACATAATTTGCCTCCGCACAAACTACATAATCTTCAGTACTTCTCCAATATAGCCAACGAGTGAATTATACCAGAAATTATTGATTTTTACACAAATTTATCTTTAATTTAAAAATTTTCTTCCTTGTGGAAATAGTTATATATTGTGTTAGCATTTTTTTTACCAATTCCTTTGACAGTTTCAAGCTCTTTAATACTCGCCTTACTAACATTTTTTGTACTACCAAACTTAGCAATTAAGAGTAGTGCTTTAGAATGACTAATGCCTGCAATATCTTCCAATTTTGAATATTGCATTAGCTTATCACGTTTATATCTATGGTTTGTAATGGCAAATCTATGTGCTTCGTCGCGTATTTTTTGTAGTAATTTTAGAACTTTACTATTTCTATTTAGTACAATGGGGCAATTATCAAATTCAGTATATATTTCTTCATTTCTTTCTGCAAGTGCGAGTAATGGCACTTTGATGTTAAGCATATTGAGTGCCTCTCTGGCAAAGGCAAGTTGTTCGCTTCCTCCATCAATCAAAATCAATTGTGGCAATGGAGATTGTCCATTTATTACTCTCTTGTATCTTCTGTAAACAGCTTCTTTTATTGAGCGAAGATCATCTGGTTTGTCAAGTTGGATATTAAATTTTCTGTATAAGCTAGAATTAGCATAACCTTGTTCAAATACAACAACTACCCCAATTGTTTCTTTTCCGCCTGTATGAGAGATGTCAAAGCAATCAATTCTCCATGGAATTAACGGCAAATAAAATATTTTTTGTATGCTTAGAAGAGTTGTTAAATAATTATCTTCTTCCATTTTTGCATCTGGCGTAGAATGTTTTTGGCGTGATACACGCCATAGTGCCCTTATTATATCTCGTATTTTTGCTGCTTCCTCAAATTGCATGGATCTAGCAAGAACATCCATCCTTTGACGTAATCGCTCAGTAAGCTGTAGAGAATTACCTTGTAATAATAATATTACGTCAGCAACTCTTTCTTTGTATTCCTTTTCTGTGCATTTCGCCGCACAAGGTCCTAGACAGCGACCAAGACTATATTTCATACAGGGTCTTTTGGGAAAATGTTTTACAAGATCAAAATTACAAGTTCGTAGTGGCATATACCTTTCAATTAAACGAAGAAGTAGCTTAACCTCACCGACACGAACAAAGGGACCAATGTAATTTGCGCAATTTTTTAATATAACACGTGTAAATTCAAGTCGTGGAAATTTTTCATCTGTAACCTTTATGTAACCATACCTTTCATTCATCTTTAAATCTACATTGAAGAAAGGTTGGTATAGTTTTATTAGACGATTTTCTAATATTAGGGCTTCAATTTCAGATTCAACACGAATAGTTGAAATGTCATAGATAGTATCTACCAATTTTTTCAAACGAGGACTTGCAAAGTTTTGATGTCTAAAATATGACAATACACGCTTCTTTAATGACTTTGCTTTTCCTATGTAGATAATATTATAATCTGCGTCCCTCATAAGATATACGCCAGGTCTATTAGGAAAACGCTTTACATATGCTATAAGTTCTTCTTTCGTCATTGAATATTCCTCTAAAAACATAACTTGCACAAGCTACGAAATTATGTATAATTACATAGTTTATTATTTTAACACATACAGGAGAAATCTGATGTCACTTTATATTTATAATGACTTAACAAGAAAAAAAGAAGAATTTATACCAGTGGAGAAGGGGCGTGTTAAATTCTACGTCTGTGGTCCTACGGTATATGATTATTTTCATATTGGTAACGCCAGACCTTTTGTAGTTTTTGATACTTTTAGACGCTACCTTGAATATCTAGGCTATGAAGTTACCTTTGTACAAAATTTTACTGACATTGACGATAAAATGATAAAGCGTGCCAATGAAAGAGGAATTACAGTTGCAGAGTTGGCAGAAGAATTCATTAAAGCTTATTTTGAAGATGTCGAAGCTCTCGGAGTTCATATTGCGACAGTTCATCCAAGAGCAACAAAAGAGATAGATACTATTATAGAAATTATAAGTAAGTTGATAAATACTGGACATGCCTATGTATCAAATGGAGATGTCTATTTTGCGGTAGATAGTTTCAAAGAATATGGAAAACTGTCAAAGCAAAGTATAGATGATTTACAATCTGGTGCTAGAGTTGAACCAGGTGAACAGAAAAAAAATCCATTAGACTTTGCACTTTGGAAATCAGCTAAACCAGGAGAGCCAAAATGGCAGTCCCCGTGGGGAGAAGGGAGACCTGGTTGGCATATCGAATGTTCAGCAATGTCAACAAAATATCTAGGAAAAACAATTGATATACACGGCGGTGGAAGTGATTTAATTTTTCCACATCATGAGAACGAAATTGCACAAAGCGAATGTGCAAACAATGCACAGTTTGTAAAATACTGGTTACATAACGCGTATTTATTAATAAATTCCGAAAAAATGTCAAAATCATTAGGTAATTTTTTGACTGTTCGTGAGATTAGAAAAAAGATTAATCCGTTAGTTTTGAGATTTTTCTTATTATCAGCACATTACAGATCACCTTTGAACTTTACTGAAGAAGCTTTGATGCAAGCAAAATCAGCACTTGAGAGAATTCATATAGCTTATAATGAGTTGTTTTTTGCGCTAGATAATAAGGAAGATGGTGAAAAATCTGTTGAATTATCAAATGCAGTTGATGAAGCAAAAAAAAAGTTTGAAGAAGCTATGAATGATGATTTCAATACAGCAAGTGCATTTGCAGTTATATTTGATCTTGTTAAAACATTAAATATTTATCTTAAAAATAACCTTACAGTTGATAAAAACGCGTTAAAATATGCCAAAAAGTTCTTCGATATAACTAATAAGATACTTGGTTATCTACCATCTAATGAAAATAATGAAGATACTTCAGAAATTGAGTCGTTACTTTGTGAACGTAACGAAGCTAGAAAAAATAAAGATTTTAAAAGATCAGATGAAATTCGCAATATTTTATTAAAACAGGGAATTGTTATTGAGGATACAAAAGACGGCACCAGGTGGCGTAGACAATAATAACAATATATAATATAAAAAAATACTAGCACAGTCATTGTGACTAAGCTAGTATTTTTTTATATTCAATAAAGTGTCCTATAATTTATCTTATGTTATTTTATTTTAAAAACATAGAGCAAAGAATAAAAGTTCTATTCGATTTTAATAGCTCCATTAATTTTTGCACCTTTAGAAATTTCTATACTTTTAGAAGAAACATCACCATTTATTACAGAATCAGCGCCAATATAGACATCACCTTGAGTGGTAATATTGCCTACTAGTTTTCCTTTTATAGAAACTGGACCTAATGTCTTTATGTGCCCTTTTAAAACACACCCTTTTTCTATTTGTATTGCATCTCTAGCCTCTAGGTCACCAGTTACAGAAGCACAGTGAGACAGAAACACGCACTGCGCAGTGATGTTACCAGTATGAGATTTAAACAGATAAACAGTTCCACCATTACAAACAATATTACCCTTTATCTTGCCAAAAACTTCAAGATCTTCATCTGTCAAATGGACATCACCTACTATATCCATTCCCTCAGTAATTATACTTTTCTGACGTATATTTGGTAAATTAGTAACATGCTCTTTTATGTCAATTACAGGTTGTTCAAAGATAATTTCATCAGCATTAATAGCTTCAGCTTCAGCTTCAACTTTATCATCAACATCAGAAGTTAATACCTTACCCGCAGTAAGCTCATCCATAGCTTTCTTCAAATTTTGCAAAATTTCACTCATTGTAATACCTCTGTCTTATTTTCTAAAGGCAATTTGAGGCGCCTCAGTCGAAAGTGTAGAAAAAACAAAACCATCGCGTTTTAATTTGTCTATCAAAATTGGTAAAGCATCAACAATTATCCTCTTTTTTACGGAGGTATCGTGCATCAAGATAATTGCAACATTACGATCTTTTGCACCAGAATAGCAATTACCAACAATTTCACCAACGCTTAATGAAGTAGCATTTTTAGTGCTATCAGCTGAAGAAACGTTCCAATCAAAATATACATACCCTCGCTTATCTAATTCTGTTTTCAAGCGATCAAACAAATTTTGTTTAAGCAGAGAGCAATTACTACCTCCAGGAAAACGCAATATCTTAGGAGTATAACCAGTACTATTGACGATGTAGGAATTTAACTTATCTATATCATTTACAAAAGACTCAACAGACGAATAAATCTCCTCATATCTATGTGTATAACTATGTAATCCTATTGCATGATTTTCCCTAACTATACGCCTTAATCTTCTAATTGCGTCGGCATCATTGTGGTATGTAACAAAAAACGTTGCTTTTACATTTTTTGCCTTGAGGACATCTAGAATATTCTCGGTAATACTCGATGGACCATCATCAAATGTCAAATATGCAACTTTTCCAACTGGCTTAGCTGGCTTAGCATGTATTATTTTTTTTTTTTCAGGGTAACTATCGTCTGTGTTAGTTTATCAACCTTTTGCTCTAATTTCGATATTTTTTTAGATTGTATAAAAGTAGCCACCAGAGGCAAAAAGTATCCAATCAATATTATGAGGATAATTAAGTGTTTAAAAAACCTTACACTACCTATATATTTTTGTTTCATAATTAATAAAGTCTACTAAATAGAATTTTTAACTATCTGAATTAAACTATCAGCCTTAACAGAAGCACCACCAACCAATAAGCCATCAATATCAAGTTGAGTAATTAAATATTTTGTGTTCTCTGGTTTTACGCTGCCACCATAAAGAATAATAGTGTCTGCTGCTGCTCGCTCATCATCATAAAGACCATAAATCATTTTTCTTATTGAACGACAAACGTTTTGTGCATCCTCTGGACTAGCAGTTCTTCCTGTTCCTATCGCCCAAATTGGCTCATAGGCAATAATAATCTTCTCTGCAATATCCTTTGCTGGAATTCCTGCAAGACCAACCTGGAATTCTTCTCTTATCATTGCTAAAGCAACACCAGCGTCGCGTTCTTCAAGTGTCTCTCCAACACAAAAGACTACCTTCAACCCCTCTTCAAGCGCACGCTTTACTTTTCTGTTTAAGAAACTATTAGTTTCATAAAAAAGTTTTCTTCTTTCGCTATGTCCAAGTATCACATGCGTAATACCTGCTTTTGCAAGGTGCATTGGTGAAATCTCACCTGTGTAGGCACCTTCTATATCGCTACATGCATTCTGTGCCCCTATTATTATTGGTGTATCCTTGGCATTGTCTAGAGCAGTTGAAAGAGAGAGTGCTGTTGGAAAAATTGCAACCTCTAGTGTATTATTTTTTATTGCATTCGTTATCTGTTCATCTTTTGTAAGTGCTGGAATAAATGACTCAAAGAAATTTTTTGTTTCTTTTAAGTCATTAAACATCTTCCAGTTTCCGGCAATAAATTTTCTGCGCATAACTAACACCTCAAAATTTTAAATTGGTGTAATTATAAGATAAAAGGTTCAATGCCTGGAAGCATTTTGCCTTCAAAAAATTCTAGGCTTGCTCCCCCACCAGTCGAAACATGAGAAACGTCTTTACTGAAACCAAACTTTGCAATTGCGGCAGCGGAGTCTCCCCCACCAATAACTGTCAAAGCACCATTTTTAGTTGCCTGTGTGAGTGCAATAGCTATTGCTTGGGTCCCCTTTGCAAATGAAGGCATTTCAAAGACCCCCATAGGTCCATTCCACATGACAGTTTTTGCTGCCATAATTTCCTTAGCAAAAATTTCCTGTGTTTGTGGTCCAACATCAAGCCCCATCATATCCTGTGGCATTGCATCAACAGAGACAACGCTAGTTGGAGAATCATTTGAAAATTCCTTTGCAACTACTGCGTCTGTTGGAAGTAGAATTTTTACACCTTTTGCTTTTGCACGTTCTAACATTTCCTTTGCAAAATCAAGTTTTGCTGTTTCACAAAGGCTTTTGCCAATTTCCTTGCCTTGAGCTTTTAAGAATGTGAATGCCATTCCACCACCAATTAACATGGTGTCAACCTTATCAAGCATATTTTCAACAACAGCAATTTTGTCAGAAACCTTTGCACCACCAAGAATAAGGACAAAAGGCTTTTTAGGATTGTCTCTCGCTTCAGACATCATAGTAATTTCACGATCAATTAAATTACCAGAGCATGAAGGAAGCAAGTCTGACAATGCCCTTGTTGTCGCATGTGCTCTGTGGCTTGCGCTAAATGCATCCATAACAAAAGCATCAAAGTTCTTCGCAATCTTTTTTGCAAACTCAATATCATTCTTTTCTTCTTCTTTGTAGAAGCGTGAATTTTCTAACAACAATATTTCGTCTTTAGCCTGATTTGCAACAGCGTTGTCAACAACTTCACCAATAATATCGGGAATAAATTTAACCTTCCAACCAGTTAGATTTGCAAGTGCATCTGCAACTGGAGCAAGGGTATATTTCAAGTTCTTCTCGCCTTTTGGTCTTCCTAGGTGAGAGCAAAGGGAAACAACAGCCCCTTGGTTTAACAAGTCTTGAATAGTTGAAATATGGGCACGGATTCTTGTATCGTCAGAAACCTTACCATCAGAAGTAAGGGGGACATTGAAGTCCACCCTTACCAATACTTTTTTGTCACTAAAATTAACTTTTGATAAGTTTTTTAATTGCATTTTACTATAGACCTTTTGAGCAAACATAGTTTGCAAGATCAATTACTTTGTTGCTATAACCACACTCATTGTCATACCATGAAAGAACTTTGAAGAATCTGTCGCCCATTGACAATGTATGCATTGGTGCAAATATAGACGTATTTGTATTGCCAACAAAGTCCATAGAGACAAGATCCTCTGGCTCATAGGCAAGAACACCTTTCAGCTCGCCTTCGGAAGCTTTCTTCATTGCTGCATTGATTTCCTCAACTGTTGCAGGCTTCTGGAGTTCAACCGTGAGGTCAACAACAGAAACGTCAGGGGTTGGAACACGTAAAGCAAAACCATTTAACTTGCCTTTGAGCACTGGCATAACTTCAGAAATTGCCTTTGCTGCACCAGTGGATGTTGGAATGATGGAAAGAGCAGCTGCTCTACCGCGTGATTTCTTCTTATGTGGAATGTCAAGTGTTTTCTGGTCATTTGTATATGAGTGGACAGTATTCATAAGACCTCTTTCAATACCCCAGTTCTCTTCTAACACTTTGCAGACAGGAGCAAGGCAGTTTGTTGTGCATGAAGCATTTGAAAGGATATGGTGCTTTGCTGGATCATACATATGCTGGTTAACTCCCATGACAACTGTAAGATCATGCCCCTTTGCAGGTGCAGAAATGATAACCTTCTTTGCTCCAGCCTCGATGTGCTTCTTTGCTTTCTCGCCATCTGTAAAAAGTCCAGTTGATTCAATAACAACATCAACGCCCAGATCCTTCCATGGGAGATTTGCAGGGTCTTTCTCTGCAAACGCCTTAATCTTTGTGCCGTTTATAATGATGTTATTATCATCATCGTAGGAAACTTCACCTGGGAAACGACGAAAAACTGAATCATATTTAAAAAGGTAAGCAAGACTCTCGACAGGTGCTAAATCGTTGATTGCCACCACTTCAAATTGATTGTCTTTGCCATTCATAAAGAATGCTCTAAGAGAAAGACGACCAATTCTACCAAAACCATTAATTGCTACTTTGTACTTTGCCATGTTACTTCTCTCCTTACGTGACATAATATAAATTTTTAGGCCAAAGACCTTCGTTACTGAATGAACGTAGTAATTCTACATCATTTTATTTATTTTGTCTATATGCGGTAATTTGATAAAGATTATTAGGATTATTACACATTTATTAATCAAACTAATATGTGTGAAAGCAAAATAATTTTTGACTAGTCAGAAATTATTTTTATAATAGCACCGGCCAGTGCCTTAGTATTGTGGCGGATAACTTTATCATTAACAATATCACAATAATCTCCATATATGATTGATGCACCAAGACTTGTTAAATATTTAGCTTCTTCTTGTGTTAAATATAACGGTTCAGCACCAATAGCACGATATTTGTCAGCTATACTTTGCGGTATAACTTTTGAATTAACAATAATATAGTCTGGAACACGACCAAGGCAACCTGCAATCCAATCTACATGTGATACAATATTCATTCCTTCAGTTTCTTGAGGCTGAGTCATTAAGTTTGCAATATATATGATGGGAGACATAGTATCTTGGCAAAGCTGAGAGATTTCTTTAACTAATAAGTTTGGCATAATACTGGTAAGTAATGAACCTGGTCCGAGTACAATGGCATCAGCTTCTTTTATTGCCTTTTTCACAGATAGTTTAATTTGTTCTACCTGAGGCTCTAACCAAATTTTTTTCAAATTATTCCCATTTTCAGAAATATCTAATTCGCCTACAACCTGTTTTTCATCCTTTGTTAAGCCTACGAGACGAACACGTTCTTCTGTCATTGGTAGCACATTGCCTTTAATTGCAAGCAATCTATTTAGGGATTCTACTGCAAGACCAAAATCACCAAGTATCTCAGTTGCGGCAAGGACGATTAAATTACCAAGAGAATGCCCTGCAAGTGACTCCCCTTTATCAAAACGATAATTCCAAATTTCAGTCATGTAATTGGTATCCTCTGCAAGAGCTACCATACAATTTCGTAAATCACCAGGAGGCAATATCCCCCACTCTTTTATAATACGACCACTACTTCCTCCTTCATCTGTAACAGCAACTATTGCAGTAATATTAGAAGTAAACAACTTAAGACCACGTAAAAGTGTAGAGAGCCCCGTACCACCACCGATCGCTACAATTTTTGGAGAAATTTCTTTCTTCTCAAATTGGCTACTATTTGATGTTTTTTTGTTAAGAGCATTTTTTAATGAATTTATAATATTTGGTTTTATATATACTCCAAGAAAAAAAGCAATTATTGCTATAATGGTAACAGTAATCACATTTAGCATGTTTGTATACCTAAGTCATTGTCTATATCTTGGTGCGTAACTTCTACTAAGTAACCTTTTGATTCCAACGTTTGGGCTACATGTACAGCTACTGTCACAGACCTATGTCTTCCCCCTGTGCAACCTATTGCAATTTTAATTTCCTCTTTTTCTTTTCTTGCTTTTAAATAAAAAATGGTTGCCTCTACTATTAAGTCGACAAAAGATTCAAAGTCTTCAGACTTTTTAACAAAATCTTGGACTCCCTTGTCTAATCCGCTCTTTTGCTTCAATGAAGGTTCCCAAAATGGATTTGGCAAAAACCTCGCATCAAACACACATTCGGCAATAAATCCCGTTTCATATTTAAACCCAAAAGAATAAATTTTAATTTTTTTGTTAAAATTTGATTTTTGTTCACAACTCATTTTATTTGCACCTACTTTTATGTGAAACTATGATAAAATAATTATATCATAAAAATACGTGAGGTGATTATTATGTTTGAATTATTGGCTGAAAATTTTGATGAATTTAAGGAAAAAGAATATGCCCTCATTGATTTTTGGCAAGCAACTTGTCCTGAATGTTTAGCATTAAAACCACAACTGGAAGAATTGGAAAGTGATTTTCCGGCCGTTAGTTTCTACGCGATAGATTGCCAAAAGGTAAGAAAATTAGCTATTTCATTAAAGGTTTTTGGCTTGCCCTCCGTACTAATTTTTTCTCGTGGAACATTGCTTTACAGATTTCAAAAAGAGGATTGCACAATAGATAATATAAGACATGCACTTAATGAAAAAAATTAATTTTATCTCTAAAGCAGCATTAATTGCTACTTTCTACATTTCACTAACACTACTTCTATCTCCATTTTCATTTGGAATAATGCAACTTAGATTTTCTGAAGCCCTATGTATTCTTGCATTTTTTTTCCCAGAAGCAATACTTGGGCTTTTTATAGGATGTCTTCTTTCTAATATTATTGCAGGATGTGGATTCCTTGACATTATATTAGGAAGTCTAGCTACATTACTATCTAGCTATTTGTCATATAAAACAAATAATATATTTTTAGCATCATTTTATGTAATTTTTATAAATGCTATTTGTGTCGGAAGTATAGTAGCCTACGTAGCTGGATTACCAATGTGGATCGGTTTTATTTCAATTTTTATAAGTGAAGCAATTGCGACATTATGTTTAGGAATTCCACTTGGCAAATTTTTACATCTTGTCAAACACAAATAATTGTGCTAGAATGCGCGCCGTTGATGATTGGTCGAAGTGGCGGAATTGGTAGACGCGTTAGATTCAGGTTCTAATGGGCGCAAGCTCATAGGGGTTCAACTCCCCTCTTCGACACCAGAAATGAATTTAGAATAAGGTGACTATTCCTTGTAGTCATCTTATTTTGTTATTACAGAGGTATAACATGCAATCATTATTCTCTTTATCAATAGCAATACTAGCAGGATTATTGATGACAAGGATTTTGAAACCTTGTCATTTGCCAGACGTAACGGCATATTTGCTTGGGGGAATTCTTATTGGGCCATTTTGTCTCGGTTATCTTAATATTCCTCACTTTGCATTTCATACTTTAACAGAAGTTCACAATTTATCATTGATTTCTGATGTTGCACTTGGTTTTATAGCCTTTACAATAGGCAGTGAGTTTAAATTTGAACAGCTAAAAAAGACAGGTCGTGCGACAGTAATTGTCACAGTTTTGCAAGCTGGTTTTGCTACAATTTGTGTTGATGTAGCTCTTTACCTGTTTCATTTGTTTTTCCCAACCATACTGTCAACATCACAGGCAATTATGCTTGGTGCAATTGCAACAGCAACTGCACCTGCTGCAACACTCATGGTTGTTAGACAATATAAAGCCAAAGGAGAACTTGTTAATCTTTTGTTGCCTGTAGTAGCACTTGATGATGCAGTTGGGCTTATGGTCTTTGCGGTGTCTTTTGGAATAGCAAAAGCATTAGAATTTGAAGAATACGAAGTTGGTTCAATTCTTTTAACACCAACATTAGGAATAATAGTTTCGCTTTCTCTTGGCACAATTTGTGGCATATTACTGACAAAGTTAGAGCAATTATTCCATTCAAATTCAAACAGACTTTCTATGACAATAGCTTTTATTTTTGCAACAGTAGCTCTATCAAAACTCACCTTTACATTAGCAAAATTTGAATTAACATTTTCACCGCTTTTAGTATGTATGTCCATGGGCGTTGTGTTTTGCAATATTTGTCCTTTTGCTTTTGACATCATACATAGAGCAGAGTCCTGGACTGCCCCACTATATGCTATATTTTTTGTTGTAAGTGGTGCTGATTTAGATTTAGCTGTTTTCAAAAACAAAATGAATATTCTCGTTGGGCTTTGTTACATAGTTGCACGTTGTTTAGGCAAATATTACGGGGCATATTTAGGTTGCTCAATTGCAAAAGTTGGGGAGAGATCAAAAAAATATCTTGGCTATACGCTTTTTCCACAGGCTGGTGTTGCCCTTGGAATGTGTATTATGGCAAGACAACTTGGTGAATCTGGAGACTTTATAAGCAATATAATTTTGTTTAGCGTTCTAGTTTACGAAATATGTGGTCCTCTTATTACCAAACAAGCCTTACTTGCAGCGGGAGAAATTACACCACAAAAAGCTGATTTTAATAAAATCAGACGAGAAAAATTACAGCAAACTTCAAAAAGATGCGAAGAATAAACATAAACCGCACAAAAAAATGCTTGGTATTACGCCAAGCATTTTTTTTAATTTTCCATAATTTCTTTTTCTTTATCAGCAAGAATTGTATCAATCTTTTTGATGTAAAAATCTGTTTTATCCTGAGCTTCCTTTTGGAATTTCTTGCTAACATCTTCTGTTATGGTGCTGTCTTTTTCAAGCTTCTTTATAGCATCATTTGCATCACGGCGAATGTTTCTAACGGAAATACGGGCATTCTCAGCTTCTTTTGACACCATTTTCTTTAGCTCAACTCTTCTCTGCTGTGTCAATTCTGGCAAGTTTAACCTTACGCTTTGACCGTCATTTTGAGGAGTAATGCCAAGGGGTGAAGCAAGAATTGCTTTTTCAATTGCAGCTATTGCAGATGTATCCCAAGGTGTAACAACAAGGCAACGAGCCTCTGGAACTGTAACATTGCCAAGATTTTTTATTGCTGTTGGCGTTCCGTAGTAATCGACCTTGATATCATCAATAAGACCAGGGTGAGCACGTCCAGTTCTAACGCCTTGCATATATGTCTTTAAGACTTCAATGGACTTCTCTGCACGCTCAGATAAATTTTTTATAACTTTTTGTGGCATAATAAAATCTCCTTTTATTTATTATTTGAAACTATTGAACCAATTTCCATGCCGTCAACAAGCAATTTTTGCAAATTTCCTTTTTGACGAACGTCAAAAACTATTATAGGTATGTTGTTGTCTTGGCAAAGCGAAAATGCTACTGTATCCATAACCTTTAACCTTTTTGATATTGCTTCATCAAATGTTAATGTAGGCAGTTTTACAGCGTCAGTAAATTTGTTTGGATCCTTGTCATAAACACCATCAACCTTTGTAGCTTTAATTATGCAGTCCACACCAATTTCAGATGCACGCAAAGCAGCTGCTGTATCTGTTGAAAAATATGGGGAGCCAATTCCAGCACCGAATATGACAATTCGCCCCTTTTCTAGATGGCGAATAGCACGACGTCTGATGTAAGTTTCTGCCACCTGCTTCATTTCTATTGCAGACTGCACTCTAACTTCTGCTCCAAAACTCTCCAGCGCATTCTGCAAGGCAAGTGCATTTATCACCGTGCCAAGCATTCCCATGTGGTCTGCCTGCACACGCTCAAACTTTTTAGTTTGAGCACCACGGATGATATTTCCACCACCAACAACCATTGCAATTTGAACACCGTTTTTTGCGACCTCAGCAATCTGCCTGCACATTGTAGCAATAGAATCATAATCCAGTCCAAAATGCTCATTACCAGCTAAAATTTCACCAGATAATTTTAATAAAACTCTTTTATACTTTGTCATTTTATTACCTTCACAATTTTATAAAAATGGCGAGGAAGTTATCCTCGCCAATCAAAAATCTTAGCCACCAATTGAGAAACGTGCAAAACGACGAGCAACGATGTTCTCACCGATTTTTGCAATGTTTTCAATAATCAAATCTTTAATCTTAAGATCAGGATTTCTCACATATTTCTGCTCAAGCAAGCAGTTTTCCTCATAATACTTGGCTAGCTTGCCTTCTGCAATACGCTCAAGCATTGCTTCTGGCTTGCCCTCTTCACGAGCCTGTGCCATAATGACTTCCTTCTCGTGGTCAAGTTCTGATTGTGGAACGTCTTCTGGTCTCACATAGCTTGGATTTGCTGCTGCAATGTGCATTGCAATCTCGTGACCAAGTGCATTAAAGTCATCTGTTCTTGCAACAAAGTCTGTTTCGCAGTTAAGTTCAAGCAAAACAGCTAACTTTGCTCCATTATGAACGTAGGTGAAAATTCTGCCTTCAGAGGCATTTCTTTCTGCCTTCTTTGCAGCCTTTGCAAGACCTTTTTCACGCAAAAAGTCACAAGCTTTATCCATATCTCCATCGCAAGCAACAAGTGCTTTTTTGCAATCCATCATTCCAACTTGTGTTCTGGCACGAAGCTCAGACACCATTGATGCGGTAATCTCTGCCATGATTATTCTCCTTAATTTGTTATATTATGCTTCAACTGTTTCTTTTGGTTCAGCTTCAGTAGCTTCGGCTTCGGTTGTAACTTCTGCATCTGCCTTTGGCTTGTCTACTTCCACCTTAGCTTCAGCTGGCTGCTCAATCTGTTGAGCATCAATTCCTTGCTTGCCTTCAATGAAAGCATTGGCCATTGCAGCAACAATAAGCTCAATTGCTCTAATAGCATCGTCATTGCCTGGAATCGGAAAATCAATTGGGTCTGGGTCACAGTTTGTATCAATAATAGCAATTACAGGAATGCCAAGTTTCTTTGCTTCCCTTACTGCATTCTCTTCACGATGAGGATCAATAACAAAAAGAACATCTGGAATGTTGTTCATTTCCTTGATGCCAACGAGATACTTCTCGAGCTTGTCTTTCTCTTTGAGCATTGTGACGATTTCTTTCTTTGGATACTTGTTGATGCTACCATCCTCAACTGCACACTCAATCTCTTTCATCTTCTGCACACGCTTCTGAATGGTTGCAAAGTTTGTTAAGAGACCGCCCAACCAACGCTGATTGATGTAAAACTGACCGCAACGTGCTGCTTCATCACGAATAGGATCCTGTGCCTGACGCTTTGTACCGACAAAGAGAACAGTGCCACCCTCTTTTGCGACTTCGCGAACAAAGTCATAGGCCTTTTCAAGTCCTTTGACTGTCTTCTGCAAGTCAATGATGTAAATTCCGTTACGCTCCGTGAAAATGAATGGTTTCATTTTCGGATTCCAACGTCTTGTCTGGTGACCAAAGTGCACACCAGATTCAAGAAGTTGCTTCATACTTACCACTGCCATGATATTTCCTCCTTTGTTTTCTCCTCCGAGAATTTCAACTTCAAACTTCCCCACTTCGTGGGAACAAAATTTGAATCCGTTCTCGTGTGTTTTTACTACACAGCGGGAAATTATACCACAAATAATGAATTTTTGTTGAAATTATTTATTTTATTTGTGTTTTATTTGTGGTTATGATAATTTTATTACTTTTGTTGGTTTAACAAAAAAAAACAAGAGACGCAATACATTCCACATCTCTTGCAAAATTAAGGTTCAATAACCTATAAAATTCTATGCTATAAATTACAGCTTCTGAACGTTAGTAGCCTGTGCGCCTTTGTCACCATCTGTGATATCAAAGCTCACTTTTTGACCTTCATCTAGTGTCTTGAAGCCATCGCCTTGGATTGCTGAAAAATGGACAAAAACATCATTTCCATCTTCTGTAGTAATGAATCCGTACCCCTTTGTAGCGTTGAACCATTTTACTGTTCCATTAGCCATGTTAAACGGAACCTCCTCGATAATATCCAACTACAAACTACGTAGTATTCAGAATACTATATATATTTTTTTTTAAATTGTCAAGCTTTTATTATTTTTATTTTTTTGCTATTTACTGTTTTTTATTTTATATTATCTTTATATTATTTTTTTTTGAGTACTGTTTTCCTAAACAGTTACAGTGTAATTTATTTTAAAAATGAATACCAATAAAATAAATACACTACACTAAACTCCCCCACAGATATCAATTAAATTATCGTTGGTACCTAATTTTATTTGTTAAGTACTAATCTGTAAAGCTTGCAACCATTACTGCCTTGATTGTATGCATCCTGTTTTCTGCTTCGTCAAAGACGTGCGAATATTTCGATTCAAATACTTCTTCTGTAACTTCATAACCTTTTACTGCTGGCAAACAATGTAGGAAGATAACATTGTCATTGCCAGTATTTTTTATCATTTCCATATTTATTTGGTAAGAAGAAAGAATTGCTTTTCTTTCCGCAAGTTTTTCTTCCTCTCCCATGGAAGCCCAAACATCTGTGTAAAGTACATCAGCTCCACTTACACCCGTAACAGGATTATCTGTTAATGTAACTGTGCCACCGCTTGGTGTCTCTTCTGCAATTTTCTCACATTCTGCAACCAAATTTGCATCAGGGAAAAGCTCTTTTGGCGACACACAAACATAATGCAACCCCATTTTAACAGCACCAATCATAAGAGAATTTGACATATTATTTCTGCCGTCGCCAACATAAACAAAGCGAATTCCCTTGAGGTGTCCAAAGAGTTCTTTTATTGTGAGAAAATCTGCCAAGACTTGCGTTGGATGGTATTCATCTGTCAACCCGTTCCAAACTGGAACGCCAGAAAATTTGGCAAGTGCTTCAACTGTCTTTTGGCTAAATCCACGGAATTCAATTCCGTCAAACATACGCCCAAGCACACGTGCTGTGTCTTGTATATCTTCCTTGTGTCCAAGTTGGATATCGTTTTTGCCAAGATACTCCGCATTAGCCCCTTCGTCCTGTGCAGCAACTGTGAAAGCACAACGTGTGCGTGTTGAAGGTTTTTCAAAAATCAGCGCGATGTTTTTGCCATCCATAAGATGACCACACACACCGTTCTTTTTCTTTGCCTTCAGCTCCGCTGCTAAATCCAGTAAATATTCAATTTCACTTGGTGTATGGTGCTTTAATGTTAATAAATGCCTGCCTTTTAAAGATACTTTCATTTTTTACTCCAAATTCTATTTTGTTATTCAAATGTTTTGAGAATAGAAAGAATTTTGTTTTCAAAATCAGATTCAGAAATTCTTTCAACAAATTTTCCCTTTTTGAAAATAATTAAGCCATCTGGACTTCCTGCAACGCCAAGGTTTGCCCCGCTCGCTTCTTTTGGTCCATTCACTTCGCACCCCATAACAGCAATCGTGAGTCCCTTGTATGAAGTTGGAGAAAGAATATTTCTCAAACGTTTGACAAGCTCAACAACAGAAGCTCTACGCCTGCCACAGGTCGGGCATGAAATAAGTTTCCATCCACGGCTTCTAAGCCCTAAAGATTGCAAAATGTTGTAGCCTGTTTCCACTTCCACGCTTGGATCATCAGACAAACTAACACGTATTGTGTCGCCAATTCCCTGTGCCAACATTTGGCTAATTCCAATTGCTCCTTGCACTACTCCGCTATTATCAGAGCCAGCCTCTGTTATGCCTATGTGAAAAGGAAAGGGATATTTTTGCGAAAGCAAATAATTTGCTCTAACTGTGTCTGCTATGTTTGAAGATTTTGCGGATAAAATCATATTATCAAACTTATAAGATAAAAGCATTTCTGCTTGTCTGTCAACTGCATAAAAAAGAGCAAGAGATCTGTCACCATTAGTCTCTGCAAGCTGAGCATTGTTTAGTGAACCGCCATTTGCCCCAATTCTTATTACGACTCCTTTATCTTTTGCCGTTTCAATCACACGAGAAAGCAAATCTTTTTGAGTCATATTTCCAGGATTTATACGAATGGACTTTAGCCCAGCTTCAATTGCAGCAAGAGCAAGCTTTGGGTCAAAATGAATATCTGCCATAAGCTCTGGACGAGAATTTTTAACAACCTCTGCAAGATTATCCTTGAGCGAAATATCTGGAAAAGCAATGCGTATGATTTCACAACCCTCGCTATGTAACTTATTGGCACTCTCAATGCAAGCAGAAACATCCGTCAAACGAGTCTTTAACATACTCTCAACACGTATAGGATTTTTTCCACCTACTGCAATGTTACCTATCTTAACACTTTGTATAGAAGCCATTCTCTCACCTCATTTATTTAAGAAAGAGTTTGTAAATATCAAATCCCGTAACCCAAATTACAAGGAGTATAAGCAAGACAAAACCAATAAGATTTATTGTATTCTCATATTTTGCTGGCAATTTTTTGCCCGTTATCATTTCTGGCAATATAAATAAAATTCGTCCACCGTCCAACGCAGGAAATGGCAAGAGATTAAATATACCAAGGTTAAGATTAATCATTGCTATAAAGGCAACAAAACTCCAGAAGCCGGACGAAAAAGCATCCCCAGCCATAGTTGCAATTCCAACAGGTCCTGCTACATCAGCCTTGATTTTTCTTGTAATCATTTTGTAAATTCCAGTCAAAATTTCCTTTGTTCCCTCAAAAGCAAAGGATAACGATGTCTTGCAGGATCTTAAGAAAGAATAACGCAAGTAACTAACAGAAATTCCTAATAGTCTTCTTCCGCTCTTCTCCACCACTTTTACATGTTTTGTAAGAATTTTGCTATTGTGCTCAAATGAAACTTCATAAATACTATTGGCTGGTATGTTTTCATTCATATTCTTGTAAATATCAGACCACACATGAAGTTGCTTTCCATTTATGGATAAAATTTTATCCCCCTTTACAATGCCTATTTCCATTGCAGGAGAACCATCCATCACATCACCAACAACAGTGCTCTTAAAATTATATGTCCCGTGTGCAAAGAGGAAAAACGACATCAAAAGCCACGCAAGAAATATGTTTACCGTTGCTCCAGCTGCTAAAATACAAATTCTTTGTAATGGTGTTTTATTTGCGAATGACCTTTCTGGTGGAACATTTACTACATCATCGGCAATTTTTTCAGAATTTTCGTCATCCTCTTCGTCTCTATCTTCACCTTCAAGCTTTACATAACCACCAATAGGATAAGCACGAATGGAATATTGCGTTTCTTTCCCCTTTTTAGACCAGAGTAAATGTCCCATTCCAAAAGAAAATTCATGAACATAAATATCAAAAATTTTGGCAACAAAAAAATGCCCAGCTTCGTGGGATATTACACAAATTGTTATAACAATCAAAAATGAAATAATGTTAATCATATTAACTATTTATTGCCTCTTGTGCAAGGATTTTACCAGTTTCAACAAGTGCAATTGCATCCTCCAATGTATTTGGTGCACTTCCCTTGTAATTTGCAAAAACTTTATCAATCAAGGAACTAATCTCAAGAAATTTAATTTTCTCCTCAAGAAAAGCATTGACAGCAACTTCATCAGCACCAATCAAAAGAGAAGGATAAGCTCCCCCCATTTCCCCTGCTTGTCTGGCTAATTTGTAACAAGGAAAACGTGCTTCATCAATTTCTGTAAGGACTAAATTAAAATCAGACACAGGAAGTGGCGTAAGGTCTGTTTTATATACGGGAAGTCTCTTTGGATATGCCATTGCAGCTGCAGACGGCAAACGCATATCTGGCGTTGAAATCATTAACTTATATGTTCCGTCACAGAATTTTGCCATACCATGAATGTGAGATTTTGGATGAATAACACCTGCAACCTGTTCAGAGGACAAATCAAAAAGTCTCATTGCCTCAATACATTCAATTCCTTTATTCATCAAGGTTGCACTGTCTATGGTGATTTTTGGTCCCATACTCCAGACAGGATGTGCAAGTGCCTGCTTAGGCGTAACATTTTGCATCTGTTCAAGGGTATAGTCTCTGAACGGACCGCCAGAAGCTGTGAGGTATACACGCAAAATTTCTTCCTTTGGTTCGTTTCTGATACATTGCCAAACTGCACTATGCTCGCTGTCAACCGGTCGCAGTTGTGTAGAATATTTGACAAGTGGCATAACCCAAGGTCCAGCAACAACAATGCTTTCCTTGTTTGCAAGACTAACATCAATTCCACGACTTAATGCTTTTTGTAATGCAATTATAGAATCTGTGCCCGAAGATGCAAAAACTGCATGATTTATTTCTGGCATCTCTACAATTTCATCAGCTGCCTTTTGACCAGTTAATGTTACAAAACCATCGCAAGAAAATTTGCCATTGCTTGGTGTTGTCAAACACAGTACCTTTGCACCAAATTTCCTGCCAAGAGCTACAAGTTTTTCTTCGTTCTTTTGTGCAACAAGTGCATAGACAGAAAAGACATCTGGAAACTTTTCACAAATATCAAGAACAGAAGTGCCTACACTTCCCGTTGCGCCAAAAACTACCAGTGAAATTTTGGAGTTATACATGATCTTAAAAAATATTAATTATTGCAAAAAGCAGAAAAAAACTTGCTAAATTTAACAATACACTGTCAAATCTATCTAAGAAACCACCATGACCAGGCAGCAAATTACCAGAATCTTTTACGCCAAATTCTCTTTTTAGAAGACTTTCTGTCAAATCACCAATTTGCCCCAGCGTCCCACAAATAATTCCAATTGCAAAAATATAAGCAGGATTACATGCTCTAATTCCAATAACTGACAACATAAAAGCATAGATGAATGCTATAACAACACTACCAACAAACCCGGCAACTAATCCCTCTATAGATTTCTTCTCAGAAGTCATTGGTGCTAGTCTATGGCGACCAATTGCACAACCGATAAAATAAGCAAATGTGTCACAAGCCCAAGTACAAAGAAAAATTGCTAGCATTAGTTGACGTGCAACAGAAGGAAACTTGTAGCAATTTAAGAATATTAGCAAAATACACCATGGACAAACGATGAAAACAAGACCTAAAGTGTAAGCACCAGCCATCTCCACTGCCATGCTTTTTCCACTGTTTTCCCTAAGTAAAATTTGTTGAGTCATTGCTAGAAATGCTGTCAAAGATATAATGGACAAAAGTATGATTGTAGCTAAAGACAAATTTAGCCAAGTAAACTGAGAAGCAAGAAGCATGACTGCTGCCGAAACTAGCATAATTTTTAGATTAACAGCATATTTGGTTGATATCAATTTTGTATATTCATAGATAGAACAAAGTGCAATTCCACCAAATATAATCATGGCAAAATAGTTAGCCCACAAAATTGCTAACACAACTGAAATGACAACCACAACCGATGTAACTGTCCTTTCGTTCAATGTAACAAAATTAGAAAATTTTTCTTTAAATTTTTCCATAACGCCTATTCCTCACTTTAAATGAATTAATTGCTTCATTCAAATCTTCCTTATTCATATCTGGCCAATATTTGTTTGTAAAATAAAGTTCACTATATGCTGCTTCCCATAGCAAGAAATTTGACAAACGTAGCTCACCGCTTGTTCTAATTATCAGATCAGGATCAGGGACATCTGGTAAATATAAATATTGTTGTAGTATGTTCTCTGTAAGTTCTATTTTGTTATTAAAATTATCAGATTTTATGATTTTATTAAACGCATCTAACAATTCTTGTCTTCCGCCATAATTAATACATGCTATAAGCTGAATACGACTATTATTTTTTGTTTTTTCCTCAGCTTCTAATAATGCATCACAAAGGGGCTTGGGTAACATGTTTACTCTACCAGAAACACGTAATCTAACACCTTCTTCATATAGCTCATTTAGCTTTGCAGCAAGATAATGTTTAAAAATTGCCATCAAACCTGACACTTCATTTTGTGGACGAGACCAATTCTCCGTAGAAAAGGCATAAAGCGATAGATACGGAATTTTTAAGTCAGCTGCTGCACGTACAACACGTTCAACAGCCTTTACTCCGGCATGATGTCCAACAATTCTTGGCATAAATCTAGACTTTGCCCAACGACCATTACCGTCCATTATTATACCAATATGTCGTAATTCTTTGTCCTCAGTTGCCATTACTCAAACTTTACTCCTTCCAACGTCCCAGTATTTTTTACAAGTTCCCACACACGCTTAACTTCTTGTATATCAAGCCAAGTGAGGTGCTTAGGAGCCCCTTCTTTGTTTATAGGATTTCTCAATAGATAACTAGGATGAAACATCGGCATCACAGCACAACCATGCCACTCTTTCCATTTTCCGCGTATTTGTGAAATTGATTGTGTAGTTTTTAATATCCATCTCGTAGGTGTACTACCAAGCAAAACAATAATTTGGGGTTGAATCAACATAATTTGCGTTTGCAAATGTTTATCACAGTGAACCATTTCAATTGGTAACGGTGTTCTGTTCTGTGGTGGACGGCATTTAACAATATTTGCAATATAAACATTTTTTCTGTCAATACCTGCAGCATTTAATATGTCTGTTAATAGCTGACCAGCTCTTCCGACAAATGGAACACCTTGAACATCTTCGTCTGCTCCAGGTCCTTCCCCAATAAACATGAGTTTGGAGTTTATATCACCATCCCCCCAAACTACCTGAGTTCTCGTTGAATACAGAGGACATGCATTGCAATGTAATGCTAATTCTTTTGCTTCTTGCCAAAGCAAATCTCTAGCTTTGAGTTTATTTTCTTCGTTTAGCTGAAATATAATTTTTGCTCCGTCCATTAAATTTTTACCTCTACAATAACTACACTAACTCTTTTTACATCTAATCCAGTAAAATACGAAAGCGACATGAACACACGTTTTTTTACTTCTTCTGCTAATTTACGAAGACTAAAATCTCCAATTTTAGCAACGATTGAAACTTCGACTATTATGCTCTCTCCGTCATGTGTTTCAATGTGAATATTATTAACAGAAATAACTTGATATAATGTTTTGGTTATATGGTCAGTTAATTGATATATTGCTTCTTTTTCTATCTTTAATGTACCATTAAAACTAAATGGCGGTTTTACAATGGATTTGTCATCAGAATCTTCAGTTGCAAACTGCCAAATATCCTTAAGTTGCCCCAACACCTTTCCTGCAAAATTTTTTTGCACAATAAGGTGAGATACAGGAATTACGTGTAATCCTTTATAACATCTTTCCCTTCTTGCTTCCGAAATTTCCCTTGGAGAAGACACATTTTCAATCCTAATATATTTTGAAGGAGCAGGAAGTGAAAGACGTTTGGTGATAATCTGAAGCATTCTTTTACTTGTAGCAATTATTAAAATCGTGCAAGGAGGAATATCCTGTAAAAAATTGCGTGCAATAATTCTGTGTTCATCATAGTCAAATATTGCACGCCTAATTGCACTAACCTTATTATTTTCAGATTTTGCACTTCTTCCACAAACTATTGTACCTTTGTATATAATGAGACCATCATCGATAATATATTGTGCTCCAACCTTTGCAGCTACAACTTGGGCACGATGGCTCTTTCCAGTCCCAGCGGGACCAACAAATGCAATTGTAGTTATGTGGGAAAAAACATCAAGAGTTTTTTCCGGCATTATTCATAAATCTCCAACTCTGCACCAAGTGAACGTAATTTTGGTATTAAATTTTCATAACCACGCCAAACATGTTTTAAATCAGACACAATTGTATCACCATGGGCAGCAAGTCCCATCATTATCATAGCAGCTCCAGCACGTAAATTAAAAGAATGAACAGAAGCACCATGCAAAGATGACACACCTGTAATATAGGCAATATTATCAGTTACTCTTACATCAGCACCCATTGCATTGAAGTCATCAACATGGTTTAGTCTGTTGTTAAATATACTTTCTTCTACAATAGATATTCCTTGAGCCTTTGTAAGAAAAGCCATGAATTGTGGCTGTGCATCAGTTGGAAATCCAGGGAATGGCATTGTCTTGATTGAAGTGTTTTTTAATGGTGTAACATATTTAGCTGTTATTTCATTCTTGAAAATATCTAAGCATACGCCTGCGTCTGCCATTTTGTCCAAAACAGCGGAAAAGAGATTCGAATCAATTCCACGTACACATACAGCACCTTCTGTCATAACTCCTGCTAAGAGATAAGTAATTGCTTCTATTCTATCTGGCATTATTGTATTTTTTGCAGAATGTAATTTTTCAGTTCCTATGACTCTTATAGTCTCAGTTCCGTCCCCTTTAATGTCTGCTCCCATTAACCTCAACGTATCAGCAAGATTTACAATTTCAGGTTCCTTAGCGGCATTATCAATATAAGTAGTTCCCTCCGCCAAGGTCGCAGCCATCATGATATTTTGTGTAGCGCCAACCGAGGGAAAATCAAAACGCACATCAGCACCTTTTAATCTTCCGTTCACACTCGTAATAATCGAGCCATGGCTTAATTCTACCTCTGCACCCATCTTTGTTAGTGCCTTCAAATGAAAATCAAGCGGTCTATCACCTAAGTCACAGCCACCAGGTAAAGGTAATAGGCATTTTCCACACCGTGCTGTCAAAGGACCTAGTACAATGGAAGAAGCCCTCATTTTTCTGACAAGTTCAACCGAAGCGTTATAGGAAATCTTTTCAGGAACATAAATCTTCATATGATGATTTTCAAAACTAACCTGTGCTCCTAAACTTTCCAATAGTTGTTTCATTGTGTTTATGTCATAAAGATGAGGAACAGCCCCCAGTGTTAAAGTCTCATCACACAAAAGCAATGCACTAGCTATTACTGGTAGTGCAGAGTTTTTAGCCCCTTGGACATCTATTGTCCCGTTTAATTTTCTGCCACCATGAATCAATAACTTATCTGGTAGCATTTCGTCTTTTACTTCCATCAATCACACAAACTTTCTTTTAAAACTTCAACAATTTTTTGCGAAGCTGTTCCATCTCCAAAAGGCATCAAAGCACATTTAGCAACGACAGAGTCATAATAAATTTTATCATCCAACAATTTACGAGAAAAATATATGATCTTATCCTCATCAGTCCCTGTTAAAATTCCAGTTCCATTTTCTATCGCTTCAGGACGTTCAGTAACGCTCCTCAATATTAGAAGAGGTTTCTTTATCGCAGTAACTTCTTCCTGAACACCGCCACTATCACTCATTATAAATAGTGAATTTTTCATTGCCCATACAAAATCCGGATATTCAAGTGGTTCACATAGGACTACACGTTCTTCATTGGTAAAATATTTGTAGAATACTTCGCGTACAATTGGATTTTTGTGCATAGGAACGAGAAAATTTAAATCTGAATAATTTTCAAGTAAAAATGCAACTGCCTGACAAATATGTTCAAGTGGCTTCCCCCATGATTCGCGTCTGTGTGCCGTTAAAAGAACAAAAGGCTTGTCATCAGACAAACGATTAAACACGTCTATCTCAGGTTTTTTAATCCTTTGAACTGCACATAACAACGCATCTATTACTGTATTACCAGTTACAACAATATTCGACACAGGAAATTTTTCTTCAATCAGATTTTGCTTAGAAAGCACCGTGGGAGCAAAAGCCCATTTTGCAAATTTATCCACTAATACACGATTCAATTCCTCCGGAAATGGTTGAGACAACGTAAAACTACGAAGTCCTGCTTCTACATGTCCAACGGGGATTTTCAAATAAAACGCTGCAAGTGCAGCTGCAAATGTAGTGGTCGTATCTCCATGGACTAATACTGCTGCTGGATTTACTTTCTTTAAGTAATCTGACGTCAATGTCAAAACAGAAGAGGTAATGTATTCAAGACCTTGACAATTTTTCATAACATGTAGATTAGTATCTGGTGTTATGTTAAAAAAATTGAGTACACTATCCAACATGTCAGCATGTTGCCCTGTAGCTAAAACCTTGACATCAAAATTACCATCGTTATGGATAGCCAAAATAACTGGCGCCATTTTTATTGCTTCAGGTCTAGTTCCCACGACACAAACAATAGTTTTCCTCATAATTGCCGCTCCCAGTATGAAATTTATTTACAATAGTAAGGAGAAAAAATATTTTCCGAGAAAAAGAAATAGTACATGAATTGTACTCATGATAAACAGCGTTGCAGGTTTTGAAAAACCAGCATCTTGTAATTTGTGATGAGTATGCCCTCTATCAGGTAGAAAAGGAGATTTTTTATGCAAAATCCTTCTAGTCATCGCAACAAGAGTATCTATCACAGGAATTCCACCGAGGAACAACAATACAAAAGCAAAAATTAGGATATTATATGAATTCCTTAGAGAAAAATTAGAGATTGACCAAGCTATATGACTAGCGCAAATAAAACCTAATAAGGTACTTCCACCATCACCAAGAAATGTCTTCGGTTTAGGAAAATTCCAAAACAATACACCGAAAATAACTGATGCCAATGGAAGCCATATCGATATACCGTGAAAAAAGAACAACGAAGCAATCGATGTCAAGAAAGATATTGTCAGGCACAAACCATCCATACCGTCAATAAAATTGTATGCATTAATCATTCCTGTAATCCAAACAAGTGTAACTAGCTTTGCAAAAAACGTCAATGGAAGTGGTATTGCAACTATGGCAGCAGAAATAAATTGAATAAATAATCTTACCAGAGGTGGTAAAGAATGCATATCATCGACGTATCCTATAAAGAATATAAAAGTTGCACTCGTCGAAATGAAAGATATTTCTCGATTATACTGTGCCATAACAAGCGCCCACAAAATATATCCACTCCAAATTACTATTCCAGCACCCCTTGGTGTTATTTTTTTGTGAGACTTCCTTGCATCAGGTATATCCATAGCACGAAAATCCTCAGCTAATTTTATTGCTAAAGGTGTACCCAATAATCCCCAGAATAAAAGGAGAATAGAAAATATATAATTTATCAAAATTTATCCTCTTTTGAATTATTTGGCAGCAAATAATCTATTGCTAATATCCCCTAATCCAGGAACAATATAACCATAGTCGTTTAAATTTTCGTCAATAGCTGCAACAAAAATATCAACATCTGGATGTGCTTCATGAACAGTATCAATACCCTGAGGTACCGCAATTATCGAGATAACAGAAATGGATTTCACACCAATTTTCTTAAGCATGGAGATTGCTTCCTTAACTGTTCCGCCTGTTGCAAGCATAGGATCAAGAATAAAAACAGTGCTTGTAGTAATATCAGCTGGATACTTAGAATAATATTCAACTGGCTTTAAGGAATCTGGATCTCTGTATAGACCAATATGACCAATAGTGGCATTGGGAACGAGGCTTAAGAAACCGTCCAGCATCCCCAAACCAGCACGTAGTATGGGAACAACTGCAATTTTGCTATCAGCTAATTTAAACACAGTTGTTTGCTTCAAAGGTGTTTCCACAACTTCTTCTTTTACAGGAAGATCTCGTGTTACTTCGTATACCATTAAAGAGGTAATTTCTTTTACTAATTCTCTAAAATCTTTAGGTGCAGTAGCCTTGTCACGCAAAACGGCAAGCTTATGTCTAACCAATGGATGGTCAAATACAATAGTTCTGCCACCTTTTGCGCCTGCATTGAGCATTGTGTTAGGTTTTTGTTCATAGGAAGTAATTTTTTGCAGGCGTATTGAATGGCGCCCACCTTCAAATGGCTCAACTAGCCACGCCTTTACCATTTCTTTTGCAACATCCATTCCAGTTACACGTGCTCCTAGAACAATTATGTTAGAATCGTTATGGCGTCTGCTTAGGAGCGCAGTAAATTGGTCATGACATAATGCAGCACGTATTCCTTGAACTTTATTTGCGGCTAGCATCATACCTATACCTGTTCCACATATCAGAACACCTCTATCATACTTGTGTGCTGCAACAGATTCCGCAGTCAAGAAGGCCATATCCGGATAATCTACCCTTGCTTCAGCAGAATATGTACCAAAATCTTTAACCTCATGACCAAGGTCAAGCAACATTTTACATATTTCCGACTTTAAAGTAACTCCAGCATGGTCAGACGCAATTGCAATTTTCATATAATTTTCCTCCGTTATTTTAATATTTCATTTGTTATTTCACTTGTCAACAGATAAGGATTTATCTTCCGACAAGATAATTTTTCTAATAATTCTACAGAACATTTTGCTTTCCACAACAAAGAGACCTTTTGAGACAAATCATTAAGCAGCAATTTTTCCATCTCCAAAGCTGCACGGTCTAGTAATTTATTTTTTCCTGCTGGCGTATTGCTTAAAAATGCCTCATGTGAAAAAATGTCATTGGCAACTTCAGCAAAACCAATATTAGAATAACTGGAAACAAGCCTTACAGACGGAATCCATGAATTCGTAGTAAACATTTTCAACATAGCAGAAACATCTGAAGCAACCTTTTCTGCACCTTCTCTATCACACTTGTTTATGACAAAAATATCGGCAATCTCCATAATTCCAGCCTTCATTATCTGGATATCATCACCCATACCAGGTGTGAGAATAAGGCATACAGTGTCTGCAATTTTCATAATGTCAATCTCAGATTGTCCTACGCCAACTGTTTCTACTAGAATAATATCATAACCACAAGCATCGAAGATTAGACTAGCTTCCCACGTAGCAGCACTAACTCCACCTAGACTACCTCTAGACCCCATAGAGCGAATGAATACATTCTGAGATAGTGCTAAATGCTGCATCCTCAATCTATCACCTAAAATTGCACCACCTGTAAATGGACTTGAAGGATCTATCGCTATTACTGCAACTTTTTTATTTTGTTCTAAAAATTCATCCACAAGCCTATCACAAAAAGTACTTTTACCAGCACCAGGACTTCCTGTTACACCTATTATATGTGCATGACCTGTATGAGGATAGATATCTTGCATTATACTTTTTGCATCTGGTGATTGTGATTCAACTAATGTAACAAGTCTGCTTATAGCTCTTATATTTCCACTTAATGCATCCTGAATAATCTTTTTCATTTTATACAATCTCATTTAAATAAAACATTTTGTCCAATTAATGAATAAAGTCCTAGGTAAATTGATGCTACTAGCGTAAAACCTATCAAAGCTCTCAAATAAATTAGAAAAACATGAGATGCCTTTAATTCTCCTCTCATAATTTTTGCTGCTAATCTTGACAAGAACAAACTTGAAATAAATGATATAAGGGCAACTAGTGCTTGCAGATTCACAAAAGAAATTTCTAAATTGAAAAATTTAACCATACTAATAATCTGCCTGATACATTTTTTTTACATAACCAACTAAAAACAAACTCCCCAAAATTATTATTGGATTACTAAGCTTTTTTGCCATTTCAATAGCATCTAGCGGAATAGAACAATTAGCAATGACAGTCAAGCCTACTTCTCTTGCAATACACGCTATTTCAGAAGCTTTCATACTACGGGAATTATTCGGAACTTCAGTTGCAATAAAATTTGCATCAAGTAATTTCAAGTATAACAAAGAAGTTTTTACATCTTTATCTTTCATCATTGCAACAACTAATGTTATTTTTGTGTTGCATAATTTTAATAGAGTTGTACATAATTTTTGTATTGCATGAGGGTTGTGGCCACCATCTAGAATTATCAATGGGTAACTTGAAATGATCTCAAAACGTCCTGGCCAAATTACCGTACTTACACCGCTATATATGAATTGTTGATTAATCCTCGGGAAGTACTGTATTAAACGATATGTAATATATATTGCAAAAGCAACATTTTCCGAAGCAAAGGTACCTAATAATGGGGTCGTGTAATTTTTTTTTAATCCTTTAAAGGTTAAAGAAAATTGTGTGCTACTTAAAGAACATATAACGTTAGTAATACTTGCTTCACTGGTAAATATATTACTTGAAGTCTTATGTAAATTTGCAATATTAATAAAAAGTTTATTAAGAGACTCTTGACCGTAAAAAATTGCCAACGAACCTTGTCTAATAACAGCAAATTTTTCATTGGCAATCTTTTCCAATGTATTGCCCAAAAACTGTTGATGGTCTAAATCAATTTGACAGATTACAGAGCATACAACATTCGTTAATATACTAGTTGCATCAAATCTGCCTCCCATCCCAGCCTCTACAACAGCTACCTCTACATTTTGAGAAGACATAATCAGAATTGCTGCCACCGTCGTAAGCTCAAAAAACGTTGGTGGAGATTTCTTTAGTTTTATATTACGTGCAATTGCACCTTCAATTTTATCAAGTGCTTCATGCCAATAAGCTGATAATGTTTTTTTTCCAAAAAGCAAAAGCCTTTCTTCAAAATCAACTAAGTGTGGACTTGTATAAAGAGCTGTTGAATATCCACTTTTAAGTAAAATATTATGAATTGTAGCAGCTGTGCTTCCCTTGCCATTAGTTCCAACTACATGAATAACTCTCGTAGTATGCTGGGGATTACCAAGTTCATTTAGTAAACAAGCTACCCTCGAAAGTCCAGGTTTTATACCAGGACTTGCTAGTTTTTCAATTCTATCCTCTACTGATAAACTGTTCATTAATTAGTTTGTTAAATTTTCAATGTTTAGACGTATTCTCGCTAATTTTTTTTCGTTTTCAGAAAGATCATTGGTTGTTTTCGCAATAACGTCCTTAGGTGCTCGTTCAACGAACTGCTTATTTGAAAGTTTATTTTTTTCTTTTGTAATGTCAAGTTCAAGCTTTTTCACTTCAAGTTTTAAACGAGCTAGTTCTTTATCGAGATCTAATAAATCTCCTACAGGCAAATAAACCTGTACATTGTCGAGAACTGATGCTAGTGATTTATGGGGTTTTGAACTGTCATCTTTCATGAAAATAATATCATCAGCTTTAGCAAGTAGTTTAATTGCGGCAATATTGTCATTTAGCAAACTAAGAGACTTATCATCATTTGTCTGAAGAATAAACTTATTTACCTTTTGTGAAGGTGCGACATGTGCTTCTACACGTAAATTTCTCATTGAACGGATTATTTCACAAACAGCTACCATGTCATCGATAACATCAGTTCTAATTTCTTTTTCAATTTTTGGCCAAGAATTGTTCATCAGAAAAGAATCGCCAAATGGAAAAGCATGCCAAAGTTCTTCTGTAACAAACGGAATAATTGGATGGAGCAATTTCAATACATTTTTAAATACATAAAGCAAAACTGATTGAGTAGAAGCTTTTCTACTTGTCCCTTCATCCCCCCGCAAGGCTGGCTTAGCAAGTTCAAGATACCAATCACAAAGCTCCCCCCATGTAAAGTCATACATCAACCTAGCAGCTTCACCAAAGAAATAACCATCAAGCAATCTTGTCATTTCTTGAGCAACCTGCGCCGTTCTCTCTAAAATCCATTCATCGTGCAAACGCAAGTCTAGCTCATTAAAGTTTTCATTCTCTTTTGCTCCATCAAGGTTCATAAGAGCAAACCTACTTGCATTCCACAACTTATTCATAAACAATCTATAGGTTGAAATTCTTTCCTTGGACAGAAAAATATCTCTGCCTTGAACTGTTAATGATGCCATAGTTAAACGCAAAGCATCGGCACCATATTCATCAACAATCAAAAGTGGATCTATAACGTTCCCTTTTGACTTGCTCATTTTCTGCCCTTTCTCATCTCTTACAAGGGCATGTATATAAACATCATGAAAAGGAACTTCGTCATTCATATTTTCCAGGCCAAACATAATCATACGAGCTACCCAGAAGAAAATTATGTCAAAACCCGTAACTAAAACACTTGTAGGATAGAATTTTTTTAATGTCTTTGTTGCATCTGGCCAACCCATTGTAGAAAAAGGCCAAAGTCCAGATGAGAACCATGTATCAAGCACATCTTCATCTTGTTTTAAGTTAGAGCTGCCACATTTTTGGCAGGTATGAGGAGTTTCTTCTGCAACTATTACTTCTCCACAATTTTGACAATACCAAGCAGGAATTCTATGTCCCCACCAAAGTTGACGCGAAATGCACCAGTCTCTAATGTTTTCCATCCACTGGTAATAAACATTTGTCCATTGTTCAGGAACAAACTTAATTTTACCAGCATTTACACTTTTTACACCAGCATCAGCAAGAGGCCTCGTCTTAACAAACCACTGTTCCGAGAGATAAGGTTCAATTATTGTATGACAACGGTAACATTCACCAACTGAATGTTTTAAGTCTGAAACAGACAAGAGAACTCCAAGATCCTTCAAATCCTTGCAAATTTTTTCTCGAGCTTCAAACCTATCCATACCTACATATTTGCCAGCATTCTCATTCATTTTGCCAGTGCTGTCAATTACGGAAATTTGCTCTAAATTGTGACGCTGTCCAACGAGGAAGTCATTAGGATCATGAGCTGGTGTTATTTTTACACAACCTGTTCCAAACTCAGGGTCAACCATAATATCTTCTATAACAGGAATCACTCTATTTACGATTGGGACAATAACTTTTTTTCCAACTAAGTGGCGATTTTTTTCGTCCCTAGGATGGATTGCAATTGCAGTATCACCTAAAAGAGTTTCTGGACGAGTTGTCATTACTATGACTCCTCCATCAGTACCATCCGCAAATTTATAAATACACTTGTAGAACTTTCCATCACGTTCATGGTGTTCAACTTCAAGATCAGAAAGTGCAGTCTGACACCTAGGACACCAATTAATTAAATACTTTCCGCGATAAATAAGACCTTTTTTATAGAGATTCACAAAATTTTTACGGACAGCACGTGACAAACCTTCATCCATGGTAAAACGCTCACGCTCCCAGTCACAAGAAGCGCCAAGTTTTTTCAATTGCCCAATTATAGTGTTACCGTATTTTTGTTTCCAATCCCAAACTCGTTTTACAAATTCTTCTCTGCCTAAATCCTGCCTTTTTATGCCATCTTTAGCAAGATCTCTTTCAACAACATTCTGCGTTGCAATTCCGGCATGATCCGTTCCTGGAAGCCATAAAACTTCATAGCCTTGCATTCTTTTTGTGCGGCAAAGTATATCTTGCAGGGTATTATCTAGCGCATGTCCTACGTGTAATGAACCAGTAACATTTGGAGGTGGAATAACAATGGAAAAAGCAGGTTTTACAGAAGTCTCATCTGCATGGAAAAGTCTAGCTTTCACCCATTCTTCATACCATTTATCCTCTATAGGCTTAGGATCATACGATTTATCTAGCTCTTGCATTTTATATCCCCTCCCACAATTTGTCTAAAAACATTATTATATGCATTTTAGTCTTTTAATTACTTGAAGTAACGTACTTCTCAATTCATCAATATTTAACGTTTGATCTCCAGATGTGATAATTGGTGGCACTATTGAAAATAAGCACTCACTAGCCAATTTATCGTAATTAGCTTTTCGTTTTGTTTTAGCAATTTTATCCGCTTTAGTAAACACAACTAACGATGGAACATCAATAGATTTTAAGTATTTACACATCAAATAATCATTTTCAAGCATGCCATGGCGAAAATCTATTAACTGCACCACAAAAGAAATTGGACGTATGGAAGTAAAATAAGAATCTATTAATTTTTGCCATTCTTTTCGTTCAGAATGTCCACGTGAAGCAAATCCATAACCTGGCAAATCAACTAAGTTAAAAGTTAAATTGTCCGCCTCAACTTCGTAGAAATTTATACTCCGTGTTTTTCCAGGCTGAGAACTTACTTTTGCCAGTCTTCTACCTAATAACACATTGATTAATGTTGATTTTCCAACATTTGACCTACCTACAAAAGCAACCTCAGTATACTTAACATCTGGTAACTGTGTTTTGTTGAAAGCAGTACAAGTTAATTTTGCATTGAAATTCATTTTTTAAACACTAACTTAAAAACCTGATCAATTCTCGAAACATAATGCAATTTTAATCCCTTTTTCACCCATAATTTTAAATCTGCAACATCAGGTTTATTAAGCAAAGGGATAATAAGTTCATTAATTCCAAGTCTCCTAGCAGCTAATATTTTTTCTTTTATTCCCCCAATTGGTAAAACGTCCCCTGTTAATGACATTTCACCAGTCATTGCGAATTTATTATTGATTTCTTTCTCTGTTAATGCAGAAAAAAGAGCAACAGCTATTGTTATCCCTGCTGATGGACCATCTTTAGGGACAGCACCGGCTGGAACATGTACATGAACATCAACTTTATTCCACTGCAGCTTATTAAGTCCATAAAGTTTAGCATTCGACTTTATGTGAGCTAAGGCATTCGTCGCAGACTCTTTAAATATATCTCCAAGGTTACCCGTAAGCTTTAAACGACCGGAACCTACCATTTTAACTGCCTGTATTAAAAGCACATCTCCACCAGTTGATGTCCAAGCAAGACCTATTCCAGTCCCTATGTTTGGATCAACAGGTAATAGAGTGTCATAAGATTTAGGACTTCCAAGAAATTCTAACAAGTACTTGTCTGTAAGGGTAAATTCATCTATATCTTTATTTTTAGCTTCTTCAAATTGAACAGCAACTTTTCTAGCAATTTTACATAACACTCTATCAAGCTGTCTAACACCTGCTTCGTGTGTATAACCTATTATTATTTTCTTTACTAAATCATCTTCTATAATCAGTTCATGCTCAGTAAGCCCATGTTCTTTTCTAATTTTGGGCAACAAATGTCGCTTAGCTATCTGTAATTTTTCTTCCATTACATAGCCCGACAAAGAAATGATCTCCATTCTATCTAATAATGGATATGGTATTGCATCATAATTATTGGCAGTAGTTATAAAAACTACTTTACTCAAGTCAAAGGAAACCTCAAGAAAATTATCAGTAAAGTGACTATTTTGCTCACTATCTAATACCTCAAGCAAGGCACTAGCAGGATCTCCTTTATAATCACTGGAAATTTTATCAATTTCATCCAACAAAATTAATGGATTATTTACACCACATTGCTTTATGCTATAAATTATCCGTCCTGGTTGAGCTCCCAAATATGTTCTTCTATGTCCACGAATTTCAGCTTCATCATGCATTCCACCGAGAGCAATTTGAACAAATTCTCTTCCCATTGCTCTTGCTATAGATCTTGCTATAGACGTTTTGCCAACTCCTGGAGCACCAACAAAACATAAAATTTGATTTCTGATGTTTTGTCCAGCACGTTTTCTTGCAACTAGATATTCAAGTATACGTTCTTTTGCCTCATCCAATCCCCAGTGATCTTTATTCAATATTTGTTTTGCACTTTTGATATTCAAATTATCAGTTGATGAGATATTCCAAGGCAAATCACACAATATTTCAACATATGCACGAGAAACACCAGCTTCAGGAGAACCTGGTTGAAGTTTTTTCAAACGGTTTAATTCTTTTTTTACCTTAACAAAAATTTCGTTAGGCATAGAAACAGCCTGAGCCTTCTTTAACAATTCATTGGCTTCAGACTCTAGTGAAATATCGTCGCCAAGCTCTTCATTGATAATCTTTAGCTTTTCTCTTAAATAGTATTTTTTTTGGTCAATATCAAGATTTCTTTTAACTTCTTCTTCAAGATTATGTTGCATTTCAAGCAAAGAGTTTTCATGCAATAGCTCAACCAATAACCTTCGCAACTGTACCAACAGCGTTGGAACTGCCAATATTTCCTGTTTTACATTATATTTTAAGGTTGTATTTGCAAGTGCAACGTATATAAGCTCTTCTGGATTTTTTATATCTTGGATATTAGGATTAATTTTGCCTGGAAATTTAAAATCAAGTGCATCATTTCTAAAACATTGCTCAATAACCGAACGCATTAATGTTCCCACTTCAGCAGAACTAGTTCGCTTGGACTGTGTGAATTGGGTCACATTAGCTATTTTAAAATCTCCCACATCCTGTAAAGATTCTATTTTTGCACGGCTCAATCCCATTAGAACAATTCTTAATGAGCCATCCGGTAAACGTATTGACTGGTTCATCTCGACACTACAAATTGTTCCTATGGAATACAGATTATCCATTTCAGGCTGAGAATTAACATCAGCCTGATGCATCTCACCAACTACAAACACAGATAATCCCTTAGATGCAGCATACTCGAGAGCACTAACTGACGCTCTCACAGTAACAATCAAGGGATTTAATATATGTGGTAATACAGAAACACCGTATACCGTAACTAACGGTAAATCTTCAATATTATGATTCATATCACGCTAATCTTTCTTCTACTAACTCTCTTGTTATCACAAGTTTTTTTGTATTTGGTTCAGACGGTAATTTATATTGAAAATCAAGTAAGATTTTTTCCATTATTGAACGCACGCCCCTAGCACCTACACCAAGTTCAAATGCTTTCTTTGCTATCAGTTGTAGTGCAGTTTGCTCAAACTCAAGAACCACTCCATCGTAGGAAAATAGCTCCTGATATTGTTTCGTTGTTGCATTTTTAGGTTGTGTCATTATCTTTACTATTGCATCTTCATCAAGAGATTGCAAAGTTACAACCACAGGCAAGCGACCTATTAGCTCGGGTATAAGACCAAATTTGCGTAAATCATCTGGAACAACTTGAGAAATGAGCTTGTCACTTGCTTTTGAATTTTTATTAACAATATTTCCACGAAATCCCAACTGACCATTTGAGGTGCGCTTAGAAATAAATTTTTCTATCCCAACAAAAGCACCACCGCATATGAACAAAATATTCTTGGTATCGATATATACACATTGCTGATTGGGATGCTTTCGCCCCCCATTAGGAGGAACAGAAGCCACAGTGCTCTCAATTATCTTTAATAAGGCTTGTTGAACACCTTCGCCAGAAACATCTCTAGTTATTGAAGTATTTTCAGATTTTCGTGCTATTTTATCTATCTCATCTATGTAGATAATGCCTTTTTCTGCCTTCTTGACATCATAATCAGCAGCAGCTAAGAGTCTAACTAAAATATTCTCCACATCATCGCCAACATATCCAGCCTCTGTTACCGTCGTTGCATCTGCAATAGCAAAAGGCACATTAAGTATCTTAGCCAAAGTTTGCGCTAAATAAGTTTTTCCACTTCCAGTAGGACCAATTAATAGGACATTATTCTTAGGCAATTCTGTTTTTTCTTTTGAACTATTACTAGATTCAAGTACATTGATCCTTTTATAATGGTTATAGACAGCAACTGCAAGTATTTTTTTTGCTTCCTCTTGACCAATAACATACTGATCGAGATATTTTTTTATCTCCATTGGTTTAGGAAAACTTAACTTTTTGTCTTTATGCTGTATCTTAGCATCTTCAACTTCATCCTCGAACGATCTGGATTGCAATTTTTCCAAATCTAGATCATCCTCTACCATATCAAACATTTCATTGATATATGCATTATAAAGATGAATACAGTCAAAACATATTTTTACGTCTCTATCATGTCTAGCAGAAATAGCAGGCATTTCCTCAGAAAGAGTACAACCACAAAAGGAACACTTGTTCTTATTGTGGCTATTTTTTCTACCGGTTTGTACCATGAACTATCTACCTTTTTGTGATAATTTCGTCAGCAATTCCATATTTAACCGCTTCTGTAGCAGTCATATAGAAATCACGTTCAGTATCATTCTGAATTTTTTCAAAAGTTTGTCCCGTATGAGAAGCTAATATTTCATTAAGTTTTTTTCTCGTTTTCTTTATTTCTTCTGCCTGAATAAGAATTTCAGTCTCCTGACCTTGAGCGCCTCCCATCGGTTGATGTATCATTACCTTTGAATTTGGTAAGATAAAACGGGATCCTTTTTCTCCTGCAGCAAAAAGAACCGCAGCCATACTTGCAGCCATACCAAGACAAAGGGTTGAAACGCTCGGTTTTACAAACTGCATAGTGTCATATATTGCGAGCCCTGCAGAAACAGATCCACCAGGGCTATTTATGTAGAGTGAAATTTGTTTGTCTGGATCCTCCAGTTCTAAAAAAAGTAACTGAGCAATTACAACATTTGCAACTATGTCATTTATTTCTGAACCTAAAAATATAATTCTATCCTTGAGCAAACGGCTGTATATATCGTAAGATCTCTCACCACCGTGCTCTGTTTGTTCAACTACAACTGGCACATAGTAAGACATTTGTTTTAATCCTTCGTACTGTCTTTATCATCAAGATTTAATAATAACTGCTCAGTTGTATCTTTTTTGGCTGTTGTTTTAGCTCTTTTGGCAGTTTTTCTCTCAGTTTTAACTTTCGTAGTAGCACTTTTTGATTTTGTCACTGTTTTTGCTTTATCTGTAGTTTTGGTTGCTTTTGCGGCGCTCTGTCCTTTAGAAGTTTCCCGTATTTTTTCTAGTGTTTTAGCAAAGTCTTCCCTAGTTACACTATTAGTAGTCACTTTTACCTTCGAAATCACTGCATCAAGTGCCTTTTTCATAAGTACACTTTCTTTGAAAGATGCAAAAGCCTGTTCATTTTTCATCAAGTTATCAGAAATTTGCTTCGGTGAAAGTCCCATTTTCATAGACATATTAATTAATTCTTTATTGTAATCAGACTCTTCGAGTGTAATATTATCGTCTCTTACAATGTGATAGAGAATCAAGGTATTCTTTACAGTTTGTTTTGCAATTTCATCTACTTTTTTTTCATTTTCATCTTTAGTAATTCCATTTTTCTTCAAAAAATCTTCAAGGGAAATTCGCTCTTTTTCACACTCAGTTTCTTGTCTCTTTTTTATGTTTTCTTTCTCTCGAGACACCATAACCTCAGGCAATTCAATATCAATACTAGAGGAAATTCTTTCCATTACATCTGCTTTCAGCGTTTCTTGAGCTCTAGACTCTTCCATAGATTCAAGTTGTGTTCTTATGTCGTTTTTTAAAGCCTCCACCGATTCAAGCTTTCCTTGACTTAATTCTTTTACATGGTCATCTGTTAGTTCTGGTATTTCCTCTTTCAAAATACCTAAAACCTCAATATTGTAAATACTCTTAGATATTTTGCGTTCCTTCGTTTTCACTGAATTATCGACAGAATAAGTAATCTCTATCTTCACCTTTTCACCAGGCTTTTTTCCGACCAAATTCTCAAGAAATTCAGGTCTTGTATATCCTTTTTCTAACTTAATTTCTGACTTAAATTCTTCGTTAGAGCTGTGCTCTGTAGAATCATTATAGTAAATTTTAGTTGTATATTTTACTGATGCGACATCTCCTGCAACAAGAGCCCTATCTTCATAGGTAGGAACTGTCTTAGGATAAGATTTCTGAATTTCTTTTAACTCATCCTCAACCATGTTATCAGTAATTTTCACTACAGTTTTTGTTACTGCAATGTCTTGTAAATTAGGTAATTCAAAATCAGGCTCAACATTAAACGTGACATTTACAACAAAATCAGAACCTAACTCCAGTTTCTCAAGCTTAATATCAGGATCTGAAATCAAATTTAAATCATACTCCTCCACTATTCCTTGTAATGACTTTGTAAGTAAATTCTCCGCTACCTCAGGTAAAATAGACTGCTTTGGATAATATTTTTCCAAAATTACACGTGGAACCTTACCTCTTCTAAACCCTTTTATATTTGCCTTTTGGGAGATATCCCTATAGGCATTCTCCAGTTGATCAATCACCTCATCTTGTAAAAAGGTTAACTTGATTTCTACAACTGTTTTCTCCTGTTTAATAATCTCACTTTTCATTTCAACTTTCTCCTTTGTCTAGTAAGATTCAAAATTTACTATTTACGTGAAATAAAACTCAGCACTTTTCCTTCCACGATAACGGTGCGTATTCTACCACAAAACACGAAAAATTGATATGCTTTTTAATAGTTAGCCAGACGAAAAATTTAGGACTATAGTTTAGTTAAATGATGGCTAATAACAAAAATATTGCTAATTATTAATAGCTTTTATTAATACTCGCATCTATAAGTTCTATTTTATCTTCAAAACCAAACACGGAGGAATCTATCTTATTTATTTCCTCATCAATTTCCTGTAATTTTACAATTGAATAATTGGATGGGAGATGACTAGTAAACCTCTTTACTTTGAGTAAAGCTTGTAACCTATTTCTCTCAGTTTTTTCAAAAATTGATAATAACTGCCACGAAGTAGCAACATCATGGCTATAAAAAAGTTCTGCAACTTGAACATTTTGCTCAAGTTCTATCTCATCACTCCAAATCTCACCTAATATTTTTTTCAAAATTTTTCGTTTATTTTTATCTTTTATAAAAAGTAATTCTAAATCCAACTCACGTAGATTTTGTGACACAATTTTTAATGCTTTTTTGAAGGATACCTCAGGTAAAGAGCAATTTGAAATAACTTTGGCTTCCATTTCAATTGTTGCATTGCCAGTAAGCAATTTATTCATAGATGGATGTATTGTAATTTTTGCTAATTCCTGTGGCTTATGCAACGTGTTTAAATATAAATTAGCGGTATCATAGCTGAAATTTTCACATTTACTACCTGGCAGATATGTTACATAACCAGTGTTAAAATACCCTTTTCTCCCCGCCCTACCTGACATTTGTAAAAACTCATTTTTTGTAAGTGGACCATCAATTAACTTTGCCATTTGGGCAAAAACTACAGTTTCAACAGGAAAATTCACCCCCAATGATAATGCATCCGTTCCTGCGACAACATCAATGATTCTTTCTCTAAAAGAAGTCTCAGTAAATAATTTTTCCTTAGGTAACATAGACCCGTAATACATTCCTACCCCCCGAAAATAAGTTGCAGGAATTTCATCAACCTCTAATATATTGGCTATTTCAAATAACCTATCACTGCTTTGTTTGGCAAGACGCCTACGACTTTTAGCAATTAAATTTGCTACATACTCAACTCCCTTTTTGGAAAAGGCAAAGACAAGCGCGTCATGTATATATTGAGGTCTAATTCCTCTATCTTTAAATACCAGCGCTGTAGCTCGTTCATTTGTATTAAAGAGGACAAATTCGCGTCGTGCCATTGTAGAAAGATAGCTCTTTACTATGGAAGCCTCTCCAAAGGTAGCAGACATAACAAGCATTCTACTGTCACATGGGGTTCTACGAAAAGCGTCAATGTATGCTCTTGTCCTACTTGAATCATTAAAAATATAATGAAACTCGTCAATAACTACCATTTGTTCAGGTAAACTGGAATATTTCAAGGTATAAATCTCTTGTGTGCAACATAAAATTTTTGCCTTTTCATTTTTTTTAAAATCACCAGTCTCTAGCCCAACATCAAAACCTTTTTTCTTTAGGTCCATGTAACGTTCACTTGAAAGTGCTTTTATTGGCGCAGTAAAAATAACACGTTTAGTTGGAAAAATTGGCTGCAAATTAATATCCAAGAGACCTGCCCATACATATGCCACAACTGTTTTTCCACTACCAGTTGGAGCAGAAATAATTCCGTCTTGTAATTTGTTCTTTAGTACGCCTAGTTTCTCTAGTGCCGAAATTTGCCACTTATATAACATTATCTGTTCCCTCAAAAAAAATGAACTAAAATAATTATTCTCTCTAATATACATCTTGTAAAAAAAGAGCGTCTATCAAGCAAAAATGATAGACGCTCATGCAAAGTCAGTATTTTTATAGATGGCGGAGAGTGGAGGATTCGAACCCCCGAGGCTGTTACACCTAGTTGATTTCAAGTCAACCACCATCGACCACTCGGACAACTCTCCGCAACGGCGATGATTATACAGCATAAGTAAAAAAAATACAATAGGTTAGATTAAAATTATCAGCACAGTATCGCTCAATGACGCTTTCATTCTTTACAAAAACAAAGCAGGACTGTAAAACAACAAACCTGCTTTGTTTTTGTAATTTCTTTAACTAAAATAATTATTTTTTATTTTGTTTAGTTTTGGGTTTTTCTTGTGCTTTAGGTGCTGGCTTGAAAAGCTTCTCATCTTTTATGTCGACTTTAACACCTTTAAGCTTCTCCGAAAAATATTTATTTACTGCCATCATCGATTTTTGATTTTTGATAGCTTCTACTATTCTAGCTTTGACCTCGTCAAAAGGTGCTGTTCTCTTAGTAACAGTAGATAATTTCTTCACTATAAAGAAAGAATTGTTGGGACCACTTCTAACAGCAGACACCTCATTATCTTTTAAATCTTTTACAAAAGCAAAATCACCCTTCATATCAGAAAGTGGCATAATAGACTTTTGCTCTTGTTTGTTTGCCGTCACCAAACTATCTTGATGCTTTGCAAGTGTCGCATCCCAATCAGTACCATCTGTCAAATCTTGCTTCATTGAATCAGCAGAGCCTTTGTCCTTAAAAACCGCAATTAGTATTTCTACACCATCCGGAGTCGTAAAATATTGACTTTTAGCCTGGTTATAAAACTGCTGTGCTTCTGCGTCAGTAACAGTAATATTCCCTGCAATATTTTCTTGCAAATGCTGACGTTTTAGTTGTTCTTTTAATTCATCCTTTATGTCACTCTCACTTTTCCCGCTACGCTTAAGAAATTCTTCAAAAGCCTTTTCTGAAGGATAACTATCCTTTATTTTTTGAAGAGTTTCTTTAACTTCCTTTCTCTTCACGCTTATGTTTCTAGCCTTAACTTCCTTTTCTATTTCTCTATCCATAACGCAATTTTGTAGAGCAATTTGAAAAAGCTGATATTTGTTTTCTTCTGTTATCTGAACACCACCAAGACTTGGAATAATTTTTTCAGCAGATTTTCGCAAATCACTAAACATAATATCTTCACCATCATAGACTGCAACAACATAGTCATTAGGATCAGATTTTACTCCATGTCCAATGCTAAAGCCATAGCCAATGACACAGGAAAGCAAGAAAAGAAATAAAACTACCACAATTAGAATTTTTGTCGTTTTTTTAGACGGTCTGTGAAACTTTAAGTTCATCGTTAAATCCTCCTAGTTCAAAACTATATGTTAAAAATTACGACTGACGATGTTACCACTTTTTTAATATTCTGTCAAAATAAAAGTTGTAAACATGTATAGTGAAGCAGAATTGTTATAAGCCAAGAGCCACACCATAAATGGCCGCATTTTCCTCAAGTTTAGAAACAATAATTTTACAATGCATTTTCTGAGCGGTAGAGAGAAGTGGTTTTAATTCACTGGTAATCTCCTGAACAATCCCAACGCTTTTTGAGATACCACCATATAGAAATATTGCTTCAGGGTCTAATATAGCAATGTATGTAGCAAAGGCAGATGCAAGTCTATTAATAAATTTCGTTGTTATATGTCTTGCATTTTCACTTGTGTTTCTCTTTGCCCAAAGCTCTTTGAAGCTATCAGCAACACCTGCATTTTTAGCCTCATTTTCAACGGTATAAGCACCAACAAACGCTTCCAAGTGCCCCTTACCACCACATGCACAACTTTCTTTTTCATTCTTAAGAAATATATGTCCAAGTTCTCCAGCCAAGCCGTGAGCACCTGTAATGAGATGATTATTTGAAAAAATTCCACCACCTATTCCTGTTCCCAATGTAACGCAAATAAAGTCCTGAAGATCTTTAGCCTGTCCAGCAACTTTTTCACCAATTGCAACAGCGTTAGCATCATTTTCAGCCTTCACATTGGCTAATATATTATGCTTGGCAAGCTCAACTGTAAGTAATTCTTGCAAGTTACATCTAATGTTACCAAAATTAGTGAGATAACAATATTTTTTTGACTTATCAAGCGCACCTGGAACTGCGATTCCCACACTACAATCTTCATAGTCATGTACATATTCCTGCACAAGCAAAGAAAGAGAATCAACGAGAGTTTCAGGCGTTCTTGGTGACGGAGTAGCAATTGTTTTTTTATTAACGATATGTGGCTCTGGAAACTCAACAACTTCTGCTATTGTCAGCGTGTGACCGCCAATATCAATGCCAAACTTCTTAATTTCAGTCATCTTAAAAACACTAGATATTGAAACGAATTTCTATCATATCACCATCATGAACCTTGTATTCTTTACCCTCAAGGCGCAACACACCAGATTTTCGGCACTCATCAAAGGAATTATGATGAGCTTCAAAATCATTATATGAAACGACTTGAGCTCGTATAAAACCTCTTGCAAGATCTGAATGTATTGTACCAGCTGCGTCTACTGCAGTACCACCATCAGCAAGGGCCCACGAACGAACTTCATCCTGCCCTGATGTAAAGAAAGAAATCAATCCAAGGGTTTTGTAGGCTTCTCTTATAAGACGCTCTCTTCCAGGCTCTGTAATTTTTAGTCCTTCAGTGAATAAAGCCGCGTCCTCAGGAGACAACTCGACAATATCCATTTCTATACTTCCATATAACTTTACGAGTAACACTCCGGACTCTTGCGCTTTTTTCTGCAACTCCAAATATTTGGGTATTTTGCTATCTTCAACCTGAGTTTCATCCAAATTCAAAACAACAATCTGTGGTTTTGATGTCACAAACGCAAAGCCACGAAGAGACCTTTTTTCCTCAACAGACATATCAATGCTAGAAAGTGGTTTTTCTTCCATAAGGCAATCATTACATTTTTCCAACAAGTTTTTTTCCTTAGCTTCTTCAGGCAAAAGCTTCTTTTTAGCAGATAACTTTGCAAGCCTGTTTTCAATAACAGCAAGATCTCTAAAAATCAACTCATTATTAACAATGTCCCAATCACGAATTGGATCAATACTACCTTCTGGATGTTCTACCCCACTATTTTCAAAACAACGAATTACATGTACCAATGCATCAGCATCACTAACAAAGGATAGAAAAGCATTTCCTAACCCAAGGCCTTGACCGGCTCCGCGAGAAAGACCAGCAAGGTCAACGAATTCAATTTGTGATGGGGTTTCTTTTTTAGGTTTATAGAACTCAACAAGCTTGTCAAAACGTGCATCTGGCACTGATACAACTGCTCTATTGGGATCCGTCTTTCCACCAGCGTAAGGTTTTACTTCTGCACCAGCCTTTGTTATTACGTTAAATATCGTGCTTTTACCACTAAGTGGTAGACCTATAATTCCACAGTGTAACAATTTACTCTCTCCTCTATTTTGTTATAAATTTCTCTTTCTTTTTAGATTTTGCTAACAAGTCATTAGCATCAGATAAACCAAGGCTTTTAATCATGACAATGGCACCTAGTGCAATTCCGGTGTATTCAGATATCATTCGCCAGAGAATTGCAGTTATACCGGCAGCTCCCAATGGCATAAAAATAGCACAAATTGTTGCTGCGCCGCACTCTGCAATACCAGAAGCCCCAGGTGTAGGCACAAAGTATAGAACAAATAAAAACAAAGCTTCTGCAATTAGACACTGCAAAAAGTTCACACTAAAACCAGTTGCTAAAATAACGACAGGCATAACTGACATATAAACAAACATATGACAAACTGCAACAAGAAAGGAAATAATAACCCACTTTTTCCCATGCCCAACGAATTCTTTCATATTTGAATTATAAATGTCTATTTCGTTGTATAACTTTTGTAAAATTTCCGTCAAACGTTTTGCCTTTATAAAACCGCACTTATTGATTAATTTTAGTATTTTTTCCACCATAAATTTAATTATGGAGGGTTTTACAATACTCGCTATTATTAAAGCGACAGAGGCAACAACAAATGCAAATATAAAATACAAATATCGACTTAAATATCTATAATTGTCCAGAACACTTTCATCCAAAGACATTGCAAAGGGAACTACCAGTGCTAGTATTACAAGAGTGAAAATTGTGCGCACAAGTGTAACAGCAACAGACTTGCCTACTGCAACTCCTTTTTGATATAACATATAAACTTGAAAAGGTCCACCCCCACTCTGCATAGGTGTAATTGCGCAACCAAAATAATTTACAAGCACCACTGTCATTGTATCTTTAAAAGATAATTTTTCTCCTGCCGCCAGAGAAAGTGTCATAAATTTGATTGAATCAAGCGTCCATCCTAATACTACAAGGGCAAAAGCACAGAATAACAAGGGAATATTAGCATTTTTTAATGCTAAATATGTATCTGTATCCGCTGTATAACAGACAATTGCAATCATAGAAATTAAGACAAAAAATACAAAAAAAGAAATTCCTTTGCGAACAGTCACAGTTGCACCTCCAATTAATCAGTCAATTATAACAAAAATAGTTTACTTAGCAAGAAATATTTTTGTTGAAATGCAAAATCTTAGTAATAGATGATATAATTTCGAAGTAAATTAATTTGAAAGTAGATTTATCATGAATAGTGAAACTAATAATATTTGTAATGATTTTCCACAGCTTTCTCGAAAAATTTCTCGTCTTGTTGGAAAAGCCATTTACGATTTTAGCATGATAGAAGAAAACGATAAAATTTTAATAGGATTTTCTGGAGGAAAAGACAGTTTTATCCTTACACTTGCGTTACGCACATTGCAGGCAAGAAGTCCAATTAAATTTAAGCTAGGAGCTTGTTACATCAATCAAAGCAATCTAACACAGGAATTATCAGATATTCAAACTTTTTTAGCGAAACTAAATATTCCTCTCATTACTCGTTTTCACCCTACATTTCAAATAATTACTGAACGTAAAGAAAAAAGTCCATGTAGTCTCTGTGCCAACTTCAGGCGTGGACTGCTTGCAACTGCTGCAAGTGAGTGTGGTTATAATAAAATTGCCCTAGGTCACCATAAAGATGATGTAGTACAAACTGTTTTGTTAAACCTTCTTCATACGGGCAACTTTAAGTGTTTCGAGCCCAGTCTATTTATGACCAAAAGCAAGATAACTGTTATTCGTCCACTTGTTTATGTTGAAGAACGTAACATTCTACTCGAATCAGAAAGGCTTAACTTGCCGATATTACAATCATCTTGCCCTTTTGGCAGCCACACACAACGCAATGAGGCACAGGAAATTATTGAATACCTAGAAGCAAAACATACTGATGTAAAAAGTAATATCCTTCATGCACTAATAAAAAGTCAATGGAAGCAATCAACATAGTTTGATGCTGGAAACGAGGTAGTATGAAAGAAAACAAAATAGAGCAACTAATACATGAATACCTAGACCATCTCTCTGTCCTAGGTTACTCAAAACACACAATAACTAATTATGAAATTGACCTGAGGCACCTAAATAATTTTCTAAAAAATCAAGATATCAATGAACTTGAGCAACTTGATACAAGGTCTCTTAGAATTTTCCTCTCAAATATAATCGGTATAAATGAAGAAAAATCTACAGTATCTAGGCGAATGTCCGCACTTCGCGGTTTTTGCTCCTGGCTGAAGAAACGTGGGGACTTGACAAATGATCCGTCAAGTGCAATCAAGAGTCCAAAGAAAAACATCGTTTTGCCACGTGCATTGTCACAAACTACTATAGAAAATATTTTGACTAAAGGGATAGATTCTTCCTCCCCCACAGCGATGAGAGACAAAGTAATCCTTGAAACACTCTATTCATGTGCGTTGCGTGTATCTGAATTGGCATCCTTAACATGGGGAAACATAGATTTAGAAGAACGCATTATGCGGGTTTTTGGCAAGGGTTCAAAAGAGAGGCTCGTTCCCTTTGGTTTCTGCTTGAAAGAATTGTTAGAAAGCTATATAACACTAGTTCCCCATGAAGCAGACGACCCACTGTTAAAGGGAGAAACAATTCGTAGTAAATTTTTAACAGTGCGAACAATTACTAGGATAGTGACAAAAATAGCAAAAAATGCAAATGTGAGGGAAGTGTCTCCTCACACATTGCGTCACTCTGCAGCAACACATATGTTAGAAAATGGAGCCCCTCTTAAATTTATACAGGAATTCCTCGGGCATGAAAGTATTGCAGCAACGGAAAGATACTTGAAAATAACTCAAGATTTAATGAAAGAGAGCTATACAAAAGCTATGCCCGATTTGGTAAAGGATTAATGGATAAACTTACAGAATCAGACAAAAAAATAATCACTGCAAATATGCAGGGAAGAAAATTTAATATAGAAAATAGCCTGTGTGTAGCACATCGTTGTAAATGGGGATATCCACAGGTAGTCATGACAAGCCCAATCTTTGAAAATGGTGTCCCCTGCCCCACTCTTTTTTGGCTTGTTTGCCCTTATCTTGAAAAAGAATGTGGCAAGCTGGAATCTGACGCAGGGGTAACGGAAATAGAAGAAATCTTCAAACAAAAGGCAAAAGAAATTGCCACTCTGCACGAAAAATATAAAAATCTTCGCATAGAAGTGGCAAAAAAAAATATCTCAACATGGAATGAAATTGACGATAAGTTAAAAGAAAGCTTAACTCAAAAAGGTATTGGTGGAATTAACACAAAAGTTTATCCCACCGCAGCAAAATGTTTGCATTTACAACTTGCAACATTACTTGGCATAGGACATCATCCAGCGGAAAACTGGTTCAAAGAAAAAATTGAAAATTTTTCATGTGATAAAGAATGTTGCGCGAAAATCAGAAGTTATAAAAGCTAAAACACAGATAGATATTTGTCTCCCCTGTCGGGTTGTATTGTAACTACAACCTTGTCAGGGGATATATTTTTTGCAATTTTCATTGCGGCAACAACATTTGCACCAGTAGAAATACCACTAAATATTCCCTCTTTTCTTGATAAATATTTAGTCATTTCTATTGCCTCGTCGTCAGTTACGGTTATAAATTCATCAATCACACCTTTGTCAAGACACTTTGGAATGAAATTAGGACCAATGCCTTGAATTTTGTGTGCTCCTGCTTTTCCCTCTGTGATTAGCGGACTGGATGCTGGCTCAACTGCCACAATTTTGGAAGCCTTATTTTCTTTTTTTATTGTTCTTCCCATGCCAGACACAGTTCCCCCTGTGCCAAAGGAAGCAACAAATGCACCAATTTTGTCTGGATTTCCAATTTGATCCAGTATTTCAACAGCTGTTGTTGTTTCGTGAATTTGCGGATTGCCTTCGTTTGAAAATTGGTCAAGCATAATTGCGTTTGGATTTTCTTTCAAAATTCCATTTGCGGCTTCCACTGCTCCAGCCATCCCTTTATCTGCAGGAGTCAAAATCAATTCTGCACCAAAAGCTGCAAGCACTTTTCTTCTTTCCAGCGACATAGATTCAGGCATAGTTAATATAACTTTTAGCCCTAATGCACTTCCCAAAAGTGCCAATCCTATTCCAGTGTTACCACTAGTTGGCTCAACAATCACTGTGTTTCCATTGAGCAAGCCTAAATCTTCTGCACGCTTTAACATTCCAAAAGCTGCTCTATCTTTTATTGAGCCACCTGGATTATTCCCCTCAAGCTTTATATAAATCGGTGCACCACCAGTTATTAAATTTAATTTGTATAATGGCGTGTTTCCTATAAGTTTGATAATGGATAATTCGTTAAGTTTTTTCACCTAATTAATCTCCTCGCTAATAATTTTACTTGTTTTAGACCTAGCATAGTCACGCCAAAATTTCCTTGAATTTATATCAACAACCATTCCATCACTTGCCATAACAAGTTTAGTCTCTCCAATTTTTGTCGTATTTGATAAATTTTTGTATTCATCCCAGAAAAAATGTACACAAAGGTGTGTCAATAATGCAAGTTTCGGTTGTGCAACTTCTATTAATTTGACAGATTCCGGATATGAGAGATGTTCGCTAGTTGCTCGTGGCATGGCAAAGGTACAATTAATTGACAAGACATCTAGTCCTTTGTAAATTGTCCCTAGTTCTGGAAGGTATTTTGTGTCAGATATAAATCCAACTGACGGATAACCATCACATCTGAATATATAGCCTAATGGTTCAACTCCATTATGAATATGTTTTACAGGAAAGACAGAAATACCGTTAGGCAAATATAACATTTCTCCGTCATTTGCAGTAATTATTTTTTCAAGGTTTTTCTGTTCATAATGAAGCACAACTTGATCATCACTCCAAATACAATCTGGTGGTGTAACCAAAAAACCACGCTTATTGCGTCCACCATGTGTAAGCCCCTCGATAATTACATTTACGTCCCCTGTATGGTCAATATGTCTATGTGTTAATATGATACCATCAATATCTTCAACGATTGCATGTTCATCGTTTTGCGTTGGCAATATTGACTCACACATCCTTACAAGGCTACCAGGACCTGGGTCAATTAGTAAATTCAATCCTGCATAACGAAACCAAATTCCCCCAGTTGAACGAAGTTGTTTAATCATGGAAAAACGTCCCCCGGAAGTTCCAAGGTACAATAAAAAATTATCTGGAAAATTTAAACATTCATTACCATGTGTATTTTTCTTCATTACGTTTTAGCTCTTTTCTATATTCTTCTGCTTCAGGTATAAACTTTTTTACCAGTTGCCAAAATCTTGGCGAGTGATTCATCTCTTTTAAGTGGCATAGTTCGTGGACAATTACGTAATCAAAAAGATATTGTGGAAGAAGTGCCATTTTTACGTTAAAGGTAATATTTTTATTACTAGAGCAACTCCCCCACCTAGATTTTACATCTTTGATAGAAATTGCATTCGGCGAAAGATGTGTTTTTTTGCACCAATAGCTTAAGCGTTGTTGAAGCAATTCATACAGTAAGTGAGCATAAAAATTGTAAAAAAGTACATTTGCTTCTTCTCTACTACTAATTCTTGGAGATATCAGAAATTGACCGTCACGTTTAATTTCACGAGCAGAATCTTCAATTTTTAATTTTACTTTTTCTCCACAACAGAAAAATTCGTCACCATCATTGTATGAATGTAATTTTGCTATTGTTTTTACTCTATCGTTCAACAAATTTTCAATAAAATCAGGAATAAATCTCTCAGCATTAATTTTGATTTCTTTATCAGACATATAGGCAGGCACATGCAAAAGAAATTCACCATCGTCACCAACTAGCACCGCACATCTTGTCCGTCTAGCCAATCTTTTAATATGGAAAATTTCATTACAAATCTTTATTTGTTCAATCATAATGGTATAATATACCACAATTTTGAAAGAAAAGAACTAATATACATGCAAAAAGAAAACAAAATCAGGCTATCGTTTTTACCAACTACGCGAGAAGACTTAAAGCAAAGAAACATTCCTCAACTTGATGTTCTCATTATTACTGGCGATGCCTATGTTGATCATCCTAGCTTCGGACACGCAATTATTGCACGGCTTGTTGAATCACTTGGCTTCACGGTTGGAATAATTTCACAGCCTGATTGGCACAAAAATGACGATTTTACAAAATTAGGACGTCCGAGATTATGCGTTATGCTTTCTGCTGGTAACATGGATAGCATGGTAAATCATTATACTGCAAACAAGAAAAAAAGACATAACGACAACTACACACCAGGAGGAATTGCAGGCAAACGACCAGACAGAGCCACAATGGTATATTGTAACAAGGTAAGAGAAAATTTTGGTGATATTCCGTTAATAATTGGCGGAATTGAAGCAAGCTTGCGCCGTCTTGCACATTATGACTATTGGAGCGACAAGGTGCGTGGCAGCATATTAGTGGATTCACGTGCAGATTTACTTGTCTATGGAATGGGCGAATTAGCAACAAAAGAAATTCTCACTAGACTAGATTCCGGCGAAAACATAAAAAATATTACTAATATTGACGGCACTTGCTACAAAACTCATGATATCAGTAAATTAAATTGTATAACTCTTCCAAGCTTCTCAGAAGTATCTTCTGATAAAAATAAATACGCCATGGCTTTTGCATCAGCGTATAAAGAAAATGATTCATTTAATGGTAAAAAATTAGCTCAAGACCAAGGAACATGGTTTGTTGTTCAAAACAAACCAGCAAGACCTCTTACTCAATCAGAAATGGACGAGGTGTATGCATTGCCCTATACAAGGAAATGGCATCCAGACTACGACAAGCTAGGAGGAGTTCCGGCACTTTCAGAAGTAAAATTTAGTGTAACACAACATAGGGGTTGTTTTGGTGAATGTGCTTTCTGTGCTATTGCAAGTCATCAAGGAAGAATTATTCAATCAAGAAGTGATGAAAGTGTTTTAAAAGAAATAGAAGCAATGACACATGATCCTGATTTTAAAGGATATGTTTCTGATTTGGGTGGACCTACTGCAGATTTTACACATACACAATGCGAAAAGTGTGCAAAATATGGTTCTTGCCGTGATAAGTCTTGTTTGTATCCTGTTCCCTGCGAAAATCTAAACACTAGCCATGAACACTACATTTCACTGTTAGAAAAAGCTAAAAAAATACCAAAAATAAAAAAAATATTTATTCGTTCTGGTCTTCGTTTTGATTATATATTAGCTGAAAATAACTCAAAATTTTTGGAATATATTTGCGAAAACAATGTATCTGGACAGTTGAAAATTGCCCCCGAACACATATCCACAAAAGTTCTAAACTTGATGAGAAAACCACAAAAAGAAATTTTTGAAAAGTTTATAATGGCGTATAAAAATATTAACAATAAGCTTGGCAAGAAACAGTTTTTAGTTCCATATTTTATCTCGTCCCATCCTGGCTCTACTCTTGAAGATGCTATTGAGTTAGCAGAATTTATCAGAGACACAGGACTACGTCCTGAACAGGTTCAAGATTTTACTCCAACTCCCGGAAGCGTTTCCACGTGTATGTATTATACTGGCATAAATCCATTTAAAAATGAGCTTATTTATGTGGCGAAATCTATGGAAGAAAGAAAAATGCAACGTGCGTTGTTGCAATACTTTATACCTGAAAATAAAGATCTTGTGAAAAAGGCACTCATGAAAGTAAAAAGATATGATTTGATAGGAGCTGGCAAAAAATGCCTTGTAAGATAATTGACGAATCTATTGAAAATGACGTAATAGCAGCCATAATACGTTTGAAATCAAGTCGCAATATAATTGCTAATGTTACGAACACAGTTAGTCAAAATCTTGTGGCAAACGTCGAGCTTGCACTTGGTGTTTCGCCAATAATGTTCAATATGCCAGATGAAGCCAAGGAAATTGTTTCCATTTCTAGCGCTGCCTATATTAACCTTGGAACTGTTATCCCAATATATGAGCAAACTATTCCTTCCATGCTAATTTCGTTAAAAAATAATAAACTTCCTTGGGTGCTCGATCCAGTTGCAGTTGGTTTTGGCAAATTACGAAATAAATTATTTCTTCACATGTTAGAAACAAAATGCTTCCCTTCTGTTATTAGAGGAAATGCTACCGAAATTATAACTTTAGCTAATCTTTGGAGCTTGACTCAAAATCAAATTCTTATAACAAGTGGTGTTGACACAATAAACACCACAGAAGAAGCAGAAAGTGCTGCAATTTCTCTTTCACTATTTACCAATGCTACTATTGCGGTTTCAGGTGAAGTAGATTTTATCACCAACGGAGAAAAGCATTTTCACTTATATGGTGGCTCAATTATGATGGAACAAGTCACAGGCATGGGATGTTCTTTAGGCGGTGCAATAGCAGCTTTTTTAACTGTAACCTCTCCACTCTATGCTGCTATAGCTGCTTCTATGATATATAAAATTGCGGGGAAAATTTCAGCAACCAATTCTCAAGGTCTGGGAGACTTTGTTTCTAACTTTCATAATTTAATAAATAAAATTGGTAAAACCGAAATTTTAGAAAACAAAGTATTGACAAATAATAAATTAAATGTATAATGCATAGCGTGCTTGGCACGGCTGGAGCGCCTGTAGCTCAGCTGGATAGAGCAACTGCCTTCTAAGCAGTGGGGCGGGGGTTCGAGTCCCTTCAGGCGCGCCATATATATGAGAAGATGGAGGATGTAGCTCAGTTGGCAGAGCCCCGGATTGTGGTTCCGGTTGTCGAGGGTTCAAATCCCTTCATCCTCCCCATAAATTACTTTGTGGATCGTTAGCTCAATTGGCAGAGCATCTGACTCTTAATCAGGGGGTTACAGGTTCGATTCCTGTACGATCCACCATTTTTTTAGTATTTTAATTGGGCATGGGCGGTTAACTCAGCGGTAGAGTGTCACCTTCACACGGTGGAAGTCGTTGGTTCAAACCCAATACCGCCCACCATACTTTAATGGATAACAAAAGTAGTGGATGTCACAAAAGGTGATTATCCACTGATTTTTTTTTGTAATTATATGACAGTGACGTAATGTTATAGTTATGAAATAACTATACATAATAACAATAAACAGGCGAGATGCAATTAACATCTCGCCTGTTTTATTATGTTCTTCGATTCTTCACGCCTTTATAGTGTAAAACGGAAACCTAAATTAAAATTAACTGAATTACTAATATCCTTGTAGTGCTTAACAAGTTCTGCATAGAAGTAGCTAGCTTTACCCATCTGCCAGCCACCACCGAGAGAAACTTCCCACCAATTGTGTGCACCATCCTGTTTGTATGATGCATCACCATATGTAACACTCGCTGAACCAGCAAAATCATGGTAGTAATTTACATTAAGATAATAGTTAATGTTACTAACTCGCTGTCCAAGGGCTATGCCCCATCTAGTAATGAAATGGTTTGTGCTATCTATGTCCGCCACATAAGCAGCGCTACTTGTCTTCTTTGCACCACTCAAATAACCATAGATAAGCTCAACTTGTGGCTCAAGGTAAAAACCATTTTTGCCCAAATTTGCTCTATATCCATATTCACCAGAGAGCGTTACACCATTCATAGCATAATCCAATTTTGTTACAATCCCTGTATCATAGCTTGTTGTATCACTATCGTACTTTCCATAACGAAGGATGAAATCAAAATAGTGACCGGTGTTATAGATTTTTGTGTAATAAACACCTAGTGATGTTGATTCTAAATCGCCACCACCAATCTTAAATGACTGGTTTCCGTCCATGTGTTCAAAAGAAAGACCAAGGTAACCACGAGAAGTTGTATCATTTTTCAAGGCAACGTCATATCCTATTTGGTAGAGATTGCCAGAGACATTGAGCTTTCTGCCCATATTGAGGTCATCCAAGCTTCTTTGGAAACGCATCCAACCAGTATTACTTTCTTCACCGCTACGAAGATCGCCAAGGCGTTTTTGCAGGTTATTGACACTCTCCAACCAAGCGAGATTTATCGCATTTACTGTATCAGAAAGTGACATCGTAGTCTCGCTAGCTTCCGCTCCTTTAACCTTGGTAAACGTAAACTCGCCCTTTTCTTTGTCGTATCCAGCCATATAAGCTTGCGTATGTGACGCAACATGCAAGTTCCTTGTATCACCATCGTAAGAAACAGCAGAGGCTAAAGCTTTGTTAGAAGTAAAGAGAACTTTCGTTACATCTCCGCTTGCTTCTGTTAAGAGTGTCAAGGCAGTGATGTGGAGTTTACCGTTATTACCTATGGTCACCGGAACAGAATCATCAAAGTTATCCATCTTTTTTGCTGCAAGGTCAACATCTAACTTCAAATATCCATCAGCTAATAGATTAATGTTTCTAACAACGTAACTTATTACCTTGTTGTCTTGGAAATCAAAACCACCACCATTAAATGTTAAATCATTATCTGCCATATAACTTTCTTGTGTAATCCTTGAATATCCTTGTGCTGCAATAATATTCTGATTAGAAAGCTGGGCATCCAAGGTCACTCCATACATACTTTTTAGTTGAACATCACCATTCTCAGTTGGCATACTTGATTTAACGAGCTTAGTTAAGGTACCACCATTCAATGTTAACGTTCCATCGTTAGTTACGGTGTTATTAAGCTCGTTTGCCTCAATCGTAAGAGAACCAGTATTTAATATGCTACCATTACCGCTAACACCAAAACCAGATGCAAATGTTGTCGTCCCTGTAACGGTCATTATACCATCATTCACCACGGAATTTTGCATATTGATCGTATCAGCAAATTCAACTGCTCCAGCATTCATCACAGATGCCCCTTCAAATCCAGTTACGGTTAAGTTAGAAAGCCTCAGTGTATCCCCCTCATTTACCTTAACTCCACCGAAGGAAGCACCATTTAACGTATAACCTCCACCATCAATCGTAAAGTCTCTTGCCTCTTGACCATTTCTGGTTAATGTGCCTAATGAGGTCGCACCTACAGGAAGAATTCCCTCAGTACTCTTTCCTAAAGTAACATCCTTTAAGAAAACATATGTTAGTGGTGGATCATCTCGCATCCATGTATCTTTGGAAAGATTTATCGCACCATAAAGTGTACATCCTTCCAAGGCCTTTACGTGTAGTTTACCCTCATTGCCTTCGCCCTCTATTGCTGCAAATCTGTACGCTATATCTGTGCCATTTACCACTGTTCCACCAATCAATGTTAGGTTACTAACATTACCAGTAAAGAGGTCTATATCTGCCTCATCATTTATTTTGAAAGTCCCATCGTTATAAATGCTGGACCTTAGGGATGCAAATTTCATTGTACCCAACGCAGTACCTGTTATATCAATGCTATCATTAATTGCCGCTCCTTCATTACCATCTCTGTAGAGCTTTGTATTAAACATTATTTTGTTTGCTTCATTTTTTTTGCTCGCCTCATTTATTTCGTCGGTTAGTGCTGTGAAATTTTTTACAGTTACAATATTTCCAGCCGTCCTAGCACTTCCTTCACTGATGTCTATAGTCCCACCAATCAAAGTGACACTGTCTGTTTCATTCAGATGACCTTTACCTGTTCTCAATGTTCCCATTGTAACAATATCTTGGTCGCTTACTGTTACTCCGTATTTAAATGATTTTACACCAATTCCAAGATGGAGGTTTCCTCTCTTACCTATTGATGCAGATACATTTTGACCTATCTGTGTGCCAATAAGATCTAATATTCCATCATTTGTTACTGCACTACCAAGATTTTTTGCTAAACTAACAAGAGATCCACTATCACTAATTGTTATTTTATTTGTAGCAATGTTTGCAGCCGATACCACAGCTTCGGTTATTAATGTTTCACCGCTTCCTGTTAGAGCATTTTTTAATGTGCCTTGAAATAATTTTAACGTTCCTTCATTCGTCACATCACCACTAACATTGCTAGCAGATATTTCAAGAGACTTATTCGTCCTTATTCTTATTTGATTAGCTATGCTTGCATCGGATTTTACATCACCTACTATTTCAGTTACACCATTTCCCGTTACAGTATTTACCAATGTTCCGTCTGACAAGACTAATGCTCCATAGTTTGTCACATCACCATTCAAATTACCTGCTGAGATATCAAGCGATTTGTCTTCATTCACTGTTACGTCATTTGTTATCTTTGCAGTGGACACCACATTGCCATCTATTACTGTCAAGCCGCTACCATTTATTGTCTTTTCCAGCATACCTTTTGATAATGTTAAAGTCCCATCGTTTGTTACATCACCACCAACATTGTTTGCAGAAGTTGCAAGAGATTTAGCCGCGTTTATTGCTATTGTATTTGCAATTTTTGCGCTAGACTCTACATCTCCATCTATCACAGTTTTGCCACTCCCAGTCACAGCATTTGTCAATGTTCCATCTGCAAGGGTTAAAGTTCCTTCGTTTGTTACAACTCCACCAACATTGCTTGCTGAGATTACAAGTGACCTTGTATTATTTATTGTTATTGTATTAGCAATGCTTGCGGTAAATGTCACCGCTCCATCTATTATTGTTGAGCCATCACCATTTATTGCCTTTTCTAACGTTCCAGTTCCAAACAAGGTTAACGTTCCATTGTTAGTTACGGTGTTATTAAGCTCGTTTGCCTCAATCGTAAGAGAACCAGTATTTAATATGCTACCATTACCGCTAACACCAAAACCAGATGCAAATGTTGTCGTCCCTGTAACGGTCATTATACCATCATTCACCACGGAATTTTGCATATTGATCGTATCAGCAAATTCAACTGCTCCAGCATTCATCACAGATGCCCCTTCAAATCCAGTTACGGTTAAGTTAGAAAGCCTCAGTGTATCCCCCTCATTTACCTTAACTCCACCGAAGGAAGCACCATTTAACGTATAACCTCCACCATCAATCGTAAAGTCTCTTGCCTCTTGACCATTTCTGGTTAATGTGCCTAATGAGGTCGCACCTACAGGAAGAATTCCCTCAGTACTCTTTCCTAAAGTAACATCCTTTAAGAAAACATATGTTAGTGGTGGATCATCTCGCATCCATGTATCTTTGGAAAGATTTATCGCACCATAAAGTGTACATCCTTCCAAGGCCTTTACGTGTAGTTTACCCTCATTGCCTTCGCCCTCTATTGCTGCAAATCTGTACGCTATATCTGTGCCATTTACCACTGTTCCACCAATCAATGTTAGGTTACTAACATTACCAGTAAAGAGGTCTATATCTGCCTCATCATTTATTTTGAAAGTCCCATCGTTATAAATGCTGGACCTTAGGGATGCAAATTTCATTGTACCCAACGCAGTACCTGTTATATCAATGCTATCATTAATTGCCGCTCCTTCATTACCATCTCTGTAGAGCTTTGTATTAAACATTATTTTGTTTGCTTCATTTTTTTTGCTCGCCTCATTTATTTCGTCGGTTAGTGCTGTGAAATTTTTTACAGTTACAATATTTCCAGCCGTCCTAGCACTTCCTTCACTGATGTCTATAGTCCCACCAATCAAAGTGACACTGTCTGTTTCATTCAGATGACCTTTACCTGTTCTCAATGTTCCCATTGTAACAATATCTTGGTCGCTTACTGTTACTCCGTATTTAAATGATTTTACACCAATTCCAAGATGGAGGTTTCCTCTCTTACCTATTGATGCAGATACATTTTGACCTATCTGTGTGCCAATAAGATCTAATATTCCATCATTTGTTACTGCACTACCAAGATTTTTTGCTAAACTAACAAGAGATCCACTATCACTAATTGTTATTTTATTTGTAGCAATGTTTGCAGCCGATACCACAGCTTCGGTTATTAATGTTTCACCGCTTCCTGTTAGAGCATTTTTTAATGTGCCTTGAAATAATTTTAACGTTCCTTCATTCGTCACATCACCACTAACATTGCTAGCAGATATTTCAAGAGACTTATTCGTCCTTATTCTTATTTGATTAGCTATGCTTGCATCGGATTTTACATCACCTACTATTTCAGTTACACCATTTCCCGTTACAGTATTTACCAATGTTCCGTCTGACAAGACTAATGCTCCATAGTTTGTCACATCACCATTCAAATTACCTGCTGAGATATCAAGCGATTTGTCTTCATTCACTGTTACGTCATTTGTTATCTTTGCAGTGGACACCACATTGCCATCTATTACTGTCAAGCCGCTACCATTTATTGTCTTTTCCAGCATACCTTTTGATAATGTTAAAGTCCCATCGTTTGTTACATCACCACCAACATTGTTTGCAGAAGTTGCAAGAGATTTAGCCGCGTTTATTGCTATTGTATTTGCAATTTTTGCGCTAGACTCTACATCTCCATCTATCACAGTTTTGCCACTCCCAGTCACAGCATTTGTCAATGTTCCATCTGCAAGGGTTAAAGTTCCTTCGTTTGTTACAACTCCACCAACATTGCTTGCTGAGATTACAAGTGACCTTGTATTATTTATTGTTATTGTATTAGCAATGCTTACAGTGGAAGACACAGCACCATTTATTATGGTCGAGCCACCACCGTTTATTGCCTTGCCTAATGTGCCAGTCCCAAACAATGTCAAGATCCCATCGTTTGCTATAGTACCATAAACATTTCCTGCTGAGATAGTAAGCGATTTATTTGACAAAATTGCTATTTGGTTGGTTATAGCTCCGTTAGCTGCCACATCTCCTGTAATTATTATGTTACCAGCTCCAATTATATTTTTTTCCAATGTTCCGTCTGATAATATTAGTTTACCAGCTTCATTTGTTACATCTCCGTCAACATTACTTGCTGAAATGGCAAGAGATTTATTGTTATTTATTGTTACAGCATTGGCAATTTTTGTACTGGATACCACAGTACCATCTATCTCTGTTGTACCGTTTCCATTTACTGCATTTTTCAATAAGCCTTTACCAAGAGTTAGTGTTCCATTGTTAGTGATTGCACCACCAACATTGCCTGCTGCAATAGCAAGAGAATTATTTTGTGTTATTTTTATGACATTAGCAATGAGTGCGTCAGACGTAACACTTCCAGCAATCACTGTTTCACCGTAGCCACTTACTTCATGGTTCAATGTCTTGTTGTCCCCCGTAAGGATTAGAGTACCATCGTTTATTACAACGTTACCTACATTAGTTGCAGAAATTGCGAGAGATTTTCCCTCTTTTATTGAAATCTCGTTATTTATTGCTTTACTAGCAGTGACATTACCTGCTATTACAGTTAAACCATTACCATCTACTCCACTCATTAATGTTGCTGGGAGATCTGCTGACGTTCCACCTGTAATTGTAAGTGTGCCTTTATTTGCAACAGCTTTGGTGGTCTGAATATTATCTGCTGCAGTTTCAAGTGAGCTATCACTATTTATAGCTAAGTTCTTTGTTGCTATGCTTGCAACTGAGGCTACACTTCCCGCAATAATCGTTGAACCGTTTCCGCTTATGTTCTTTATCAAGTTACCATTGCTAAGAGTGAGCCTGGCACCGTCTTCCACAGTTACCTCACCACCAACCTTGCTCGCGGAAATTTCAAGAGACTTACTGTTTTGTATCCTTATTGCATTAGCTATGATTGCGTTTGACAGAACATCGCCAGCAATGACTGTATGACCAGTTCCAGTTTTTTGGGTCTGCATCACAGTATGGTTTAACGTTCCATCTGTAAGGATAAGTGTTCCTGCGTTGTTTACCACAGAACCGCAGACATTGCTTGCAGAAATCTTGAGAGACTTGGCATCATTTATTGTCATTGTGTTGGTTATGAGTACAGTGGACGTAATGTTACCGCTTATTACGGTTTTGCCCTCTCCATCCACCTCATGTGCCAATTTTTTGTTGTTTCCCGTGAGGATTAATATTCCATCGTTTATAACAGTGCCACCGATATTATCTGCTGCAATAGTGAGACTTCTATTGCTGTTTATCAATATAGAGTTGTTGATTGCAACGTTTGATGTAATGTCGCCACCTATAATTGTTTGACCGATTCCATTTATTTCCTTTGCCAAACTTCCCGTTCCATACAATACAAACTTAGCATCGTTGGTTATGTTGGCTATATCTGCACCAAGTCCGTTAGCTTCTATCGCCATCGAACCACTGTTTTCAATAGAGCCGATGCCGCTAATACCAAATCCCGAATTGAATACAACTGTCCCTGTAACGGTCATTTTGCCATTATTTTTAACAGAAGCAAACATATTGTTTGTGCCAGCAAATTCAACTGTTCCAGCATTCGTTACAAAGTCACCGTTGAATCCTGTTACGGTTAAATTAGAAAGAGTCAAGGTGTCTCCATTGTTTACTTCAACACCACCATAACCTGCACCATTCAACGTGTGGCCATTGCCATTGATTGTAAATGTGTCTCTTGTCGTTGTCACAGCAGGATCTCCATTTAACGTACCTAATGAGGTTTCATTAGATGGAATATACCCAACAGCATCAACTCCAAGTATTACATCATCTGTAAAGGAATATACCGTTGGTGGATTCGCTTTCAATGGTTCTAGTGTTAGGTTTATTGCACCATAAAGTGTGCAACCTTCAGTTGCTTGTATGTGTAATTGTCCTGCGGTATCTGTAGTAGTAAAATTGTAGGCAATATCCGGACTTTCTACTACCAAGCCACCAACTAATGTGAGACCGGTTACATTACCAGTAAACAAAGAAATATCTGCCCCGCTACCCATAGTAAATGAACCATCGTTATAGATATTCGCACTAGTAATATCTATTTTTACATTGCTAGGGATTGTCACATTTCCAGCAACATTTATGCTATCGCTTTTGACCTTTGTAGCATCAGTTGAAAGTATTGTGTTAAATACTATCTTGTTTATGCCTTTATCTGCAGTAAAACTATTTATTTTTACAACGTTACCTGCTTCCTCGGCACTTCCATTTGTTATGTTGATTGTACCATTCTTTAACGTAACATTGTCCGTTGCATTTAAGTGCCATTGTCCTGTTCCGTCATCGCCAGCACCGGTATTGAGTTTTCCTCTTGCAGAAACTTCAATATCCTGATTGGTCACCTTTACTCCTTTATCAAAGGATTTTTCGCCACCAACAAATTTCAATGTGCCTCTCTTATTTTCTGACGCAAATACATCGTAACTTAACATCTTTCCAGTAAGATTCAGTGTTCCATCATTGGTTACATCTCCACCAACATTTTCTGCGGAAATTGTGAGAGAATTGTCACTGCTTACTGTTATTGCATTCTCTATGCTTTTTCTGGCTACTATGGTTCCATCAATTACTGTTGCACCGTTTCCAGTCACAGTATTGTTTAATATTTCAGCATCTGCTCCAGACAATCTAAGTGTTCCATTATTTGTAACGTCTCCTCCTATATCATTTGCAGAAATATAAAGAGTTTTGCCACTATTTATTGTTATTTCGTTGGCTATTTTCGCAGCAGTAGATACAACATTTACACCATCTATTACGGTTGTTCCGTTCCCCTCTATTTTTTGTGTTAATATTCCATCTAACAACGTTAACGTGCCATTATTCACTACGTCACCATCAACATTATCAGCTAAAATTTCAAGAGAGCCTCTGTCGTATATTTTTATTGCATTCGCGATACTTGCAGTTGACCTCACAGTTCCAACAACCACAGTAGAACCGCCTCCATTTATCACCTTGTTTAATGTGCCAGTCTTGAGAGTTAGTGTTGCATTGTTTGTTACGTCACCAGCAACATCACTTGCGGAAATAGTTAAAGCTCCTGCTGGTGTCCCGGCAGTTGCGTCTTCAGCTAATATAGTTATTGCGTTGGCTATGCTTTTTGTGGATATCACGTCTCCGTTTATTACTGTTCGACCAGTTCCAGTTACTGCATTGCGTAATTTGCCGTCTGATAATGTTAGCGTTCCTGCAGTATTTGTTACTATCCCACCAATATTATTTGCAGAAATTTTAAGAGAATTACTGCCTTTTATTTCTATCGCATTGGCTATGTTTTCATCAGATGTTACAACTCCGTTTATTACAGTTTCACCGTTTCCACTTATTTCATTTGCTAAAGTGCCTCCTAAAAGGGTTAGCATTCCATCGTTTGTTACAACACCACCAACATTATTTGCAGAAATTTTAAGAGATTTTTCACTATTTATCGTTATTTTATTAGCAATGTTTTTGTCGGATGTTACAGCTCCATCAATAATTGTTACACCACTTCCGCTTACTGTTTTTGCCAAGGAACCACCTGAAAGGATTAGCGTTCCGTCGTTTGTTACAGCACCATCAACGTTACCTGCAGAAATTGCAAGGCTTTTTGTAGCATTTATTGTTATTTTATTAGCAATGTTTTTATCAGATGTTACAGTTCCATCAATAATTGTTGAACCGTTTCCGCTCACTGCTTTCGCTAATGTCCCATCTGTAAGGGTTAGTGTTCCCGCTTCATTTGTTACGGTATTACCAACATAATTAGCGGAAATTGTAAGAGATTTGCCATTATTTATTGTTATGGTGTTTCCTATAATCGCACTAGATATTATATCTCCATCAATTTTTGTTGAACCGTTTCCTTTTACCGCATAGGCTAATTCACCATTAGACAATGTTAGTGTTCCAGCATCATTTGTTACAACTCCCCCAATACTGCTAGCAGAAATTGTGAGAGAATTACTACCAGCTATTGTTATGGTGTTTCCTATGCTTGCATCAGACATTACAGCTCCAGCAATCACAGTTGAACCGTTCCCACTTACATTACGGCTCAATGTGTCACCTTCAAGAGTTAGCGTGCCTTTGTTTGTCACGTCACCGCCAATATTATCTGCAGAAATATTAAGAGATTTTCCGCTATTTATTGTTATTTCATTTTCTATGATTTCATTAGATATAACATCTCCGGCTATTATCGTTTCACCGCTTCCCTCAACTGCATTGCCCAATGTGCCATCCAAAAGACTTAGTTTTCCATTGTTAGTAACAGTAAAATCGCCACCAACTTTATCTGCGGAAATTACAAGTCTCTTGTCAGTATTTATTGTTATTTTGTCATCAATGTTTGCCGTGGAAATTACGATTCCATCAATTACCGTTGAGCTATTCGTATTGTTTCCTGTTACAGTGTGCTTCAAAATTCCACCAGATAGTGTTAGAGTTCCACTGTTTGTCACGTCACCTGCAACATGACCGGCAGAAATTTTAAGGGACTTTCCTTCATTTACTGTTATTGCGTTAGCAATTCGTGTATTAGCAATCACATATCCGTCAACGACGGTGCTACCCGCTCCGCTTACGGCATAGTTTAATGTGCCATCGGACAGGGTTAGCGTTCCTGCTTCGTTTGTTACCCTCCCACCAATGTTATTTGCAGAAATTCCAAGAGAGTTTGAACTACTTATAGTTATTGCATTTGCTATAAGCTTGTTGGACGTAACTGCTCCGTCTATTATCGTCTGCCCATCTCCGCTTACAGCACTCTCCAACGTGCCATCTTTAAGAGTTAGCGTTCCGTTGTTTGTTGTTTCGTTGCCAAGATTGCTAGCCCCTATCGTAAGGGAGCTTGTGTTTGTTATGACACCATCACCACTAACGCCAAAACCTGAGGCAAATGTTGTTGCCCCAGTTACATTCATTGCTCCGTTATTTATTACAGAGCTTTCCATTGTGTTTGTGTCATTAAACTCAAGTGTTCCTGCGTTTGTTAGAAACACATTGTCCTTAAATTCCTTTACGGTTAAGTCGGAAAGAATTAAAGTGTCACCTTCATTCACAGTAATTCCACCATATTGCTTAGCATTACCACTTAATACTTTTCCATTTCCAAGAATTGTAAAGGTTTCTCTCGTCTTTTCGTCTGGCAATCCATCGTTTAATGTGCCTAATGAGGTAGCACCTTCCGGCAGAACTCCTGCACCATCAGTTCCCAATGTTGTGTCTGCTGTAAGACTGTAGGTAGTTGGTAAATTATATTCTGTTCGTGGTGTATTTAAATTTATAGCCTCGTAAAGAGTGCAGCCTTCTTCTGCGTTTATTTTTACCTTGCCTTCATTGCCTGCTCCTTCTACTGCAGAGAAAACATAGGACAAATCCGCACTTGCTGTTACACTCTTACCAACAATCTTTAGATTACTTATGTTACCTGTTTCGGCTGGCACAAATAAATCTATGATTGCCTCATCTCCTACGCCAAACGTGCCTGCGTTAGCAATGTTTGCTCTTGTGGCAGCGATATTCAGAGTGCTACCTGCCGTTACTGTTCCAGCAACCTTTATGCTATCGCTAATTGCTTTTGCAGTTCCAAGCGTTTTTGACACCTTTGTGTTGAACACAATTCTATTTGTCCCATCTTTGGCAGAAAAATCATTTATTTCAACAACATTTGCATTGTGCTCTGTCAAGGCTATGGCACTTCCATTTGTAATATCTATTGTGCCATTCTTCAAGGTAACATTATCGGTTGTGTTTATATGGTCTTTGCCAGCCTTTAGTATTCCAAGCGATGTAACACAAATATCCTGATTTGTTAAAGTTATGCCATCAGCAAATGTCTTTTCACCAAGCGTAAGGTTTAATGTGCCCCTGTTTGTGGCAGTTACATTTTTGCTCAGTTGTTCGCCAAAGAGTGTGAGTGTTCCATCATTAGTTACATTCGCGCCGACATTTTCCGCAGAAATAGTAAGGGTTTTGTCACTATTTATCGTTATTGCGTTGGATATGCTCGCAGTGGATGTCACATCTCCGTCAATTACAGTTTCACCACTTCCATTAACTGCATTTTTCAATGTGCCATCTCCGAGAGTCAAGTTTCCACTGTTTGAAACGGTTCTACCAATATAATTTGCCGATGAAGTAAGAGATTTTCCACCGTTTATCGTTATTGCGTTAGCCACATTGGCATCGAATGTTACTGTTCCATCAATTACAGTTTCACCGCTGCCACTTACTGCATTATTCAATGTGTCACCGGTAAGGGTTAGTGTTCCACTGTTTGAAACCGTCACGCCAAGATAATTTGCTGAAGAAGTAAGAGATTTTCCATCGTTTACCGTTATTGCATTTGCCACATTGGCATTAAAGGTCACAGCTCCGTCAATTTCCGTCGTGCCACTGCCATTTACAGCTTTTGCCAATGTTCCACCTGTAAGATTCAGTGTTCCATTGTTTGTTACGAGAGAATCACTAATACAAATGTTTTCCGCAGATATCGCAAGAAGAGCGCTGGGGCTATCTGAAATGCTTAATGATTGGCCATAAATTTTTTCATTGGATACCACGTTTCCTGTAATATGTGTCTTTACGTTTTCACCAGTTGCTTGTGTCCCTATGCCCTGTGTTGTTAATGTTCCACCTGTGAGGTATAGGTTGCCAACGCCAGTTACGGCTTTACCGGCACCAATATTATCTGCTGAAATTTCAAGGCTGCTTTGTGCAACACTAAGATTTATTGAATTATTTATGAGAGCATTAGACAAAACATAACCATTACCTATTACAGTTGAGCCACTTCCAGCTACTGCATTATTCAGTGTGCCACCAGTGAGTGTCAATTTTTCATTGTTTGCGACAATTCCGCCAATATAATTTGCCGACGAAGTAAGAGATTTTCCGCTGTTTATCGTTATTGCGTTCGCCACATTAGCATTAAACGTCACGGTTCCGTCAATTACAGTTTTACCGCTTCCACTTACTGCATTATTCAATGTGTCACCAGTAAGGGTTAGAGTTCCATTGTTAGAAACTGTTCCACCAATGTAATTTGCCAAGGACGAAAGAGATTTTCCAGAATTGATTGATATTTTAGTCTTTATCGACGCATTGCTTATTACACTTCCATCAATTTCTGTTGTGCCATCACCACTTACTTCATGGCTTAATGTGTCACCAGTAAGGGTTAGAGTTCCACTGTTAGAAACTGTTCCACCAATGTAATTTGCCAAGGACGAAAGAGATTTTCCAGAATTGATTGATATTTTAGTCTTTATCGACGCATTGCTTATTACACTTCCATCAATTTCTGTTGTGCCACTTCCACTTACTTCTTTTCGTAGAATTCCTCCTGTAAGGACTAGCTTTTTGTTTTTACTTATTGCTACAACACCGCCAACATTGCCTGCTGAAATTTTGAGTTCTCCGTCTTCAATGTTGATCTTGGGAGTGCTTATTTCTTTCTTTGCTGTTAACTTAGCCTTTATTGATGTTGTTCCACTTCCGGTAATTGCATTATTTATGCTATCGTTAGTCAACAATGTTGTATATGCGTATATTTCCAGTTTGCCATTATTCTCTATGTCACCATCAATATTAGATGCAATTATTTGAAGAGATTTGCCACCATTTATTATCATTTCACTACTTATTTTGCCAATGGCTGGCGCTATTGATGATATATTACCTGCTATTATTGTTTTACCACTACCCTTTATTCTATGAGCCAATGGTTCACCAATACCTAATTTTGATTTGCCTGTCAAGGTCAGAGTTCCATTGTTCGTAACATCCGAAGTAACACCACCAATATTGCCAACAGAAATCTTAAGCGATTTACCATCATTAATCGTTATGTTGTTGGTAATCGCCTTATCTGATATTACATCACCATCTATCACTAAAGAGCCAAAATCTAATATTTCCTTGTTTAGCGTTCCATCAGAAAGAATTACCGTTCCTTCTCTATTATGGATAGTATTACCAACGTTATCAGCAGAAATTTCAAACTTTCTGCCAGGCTCAATGTAAATCTCTGTATTTATTTTTGCTTCGGATTTAACATCGCCACGAGATATTGCTGTAACACCATTTCCCGATATTTCGTGTGTTAATGTTCCCTGTATCAGGTCTAGTTGCGCATATTTATTTACAAGGACATCGTGGGTGATGCTATCTGCTAAGATTGCAAGAGCTGTTTTTGCAGAGCCGTTTCCTACCGTTATTTTGTTTTGTATTTTCTTTCTTGTTTTTACAAATCCACTATCTATTATTGTGTTTCCTTCTCCCATTATGATGTTGTTCAACATCATTTCGTTATCCGCGTCAGAACCGCCTGTCAGTTTTAACGTTCCTGCTTCGTTCGTTACGATACCACCCACATTCTCTGCAGAAACCTTAAGAGACTTTCCCTCATTGATTGTTATTTTATTTTCTATTTTTGCATTGGATACAATATCTCCGTCAATTACCGTGGAGCCTATTCCGCTAACAGCATTTTCTAATTTGTTTCCTTCTGTTCCTGTCAAGGTAAGTTTACCATCGTTTGTAACAGCACCGCCAACATTACTAGCAGAAATTTGAAGCGACTTTAGTTTATTTATCATTATTGTGTTAGCTATGCTTTCACTAGATGTAACAGCACCGTTTATTACTGTTGTTCCACTACCACTTACCTTTTTGCTCAAGGCACCGGCTCCAAGGTTTAACGTTCCGTCATTTGTTATTGTGTTGCCAAGATTGCTAGCACCTATCGTAAGCGAACCAGTGTTTGTTATATTTCCTGTGCCGGTAACGCCAAAACCTGAGGCAAATGTTGTCGCCCCAGTTACATTCATTGTCCCGTTATTTTCCACCGAGTTATACATATTGTTTGTTCCAGCAAACTCAAGTGTTCCACTACCTTTTTCATCAGAATTTACAGTTACAAATGCTCCGTCAAATCCTTTCACTGTCAAATTAGAAAGTGTCAAGGTGTCACCACTATTCACGACAACGCCACCGAATTTTGTTGAGCCATCTGTGCCATTCAAGGTGTGACCATCACCCTCAATTGTTAAGGAGTGTCTTGTGCCGCCCTCTGGCAACCCTGCATTTAATATTCCTAATGATGTCACATCATCTGGAACAATACCAGCACTTGTATCACTTTCCACAGTCTTATGATGCAATTTTATATCTTCTGTAAGAGTATATGTATCTGGTGGAAGCGCTTTTGCTTCGTCTGTATTTAGGTTTATTGCTTCATAAAGGGTGTAACCATCCATGGCTTCTATCTTCAATCTACCCTTTTGAGACTTATCTGCCGTAAATAGGTAAGCAAGCTCTGAGCTTGCTGTTACCTTCTCGCCAACCAAGGTTAAACCGTTCAAATTTTCGCCAGTAAACAACTGCAAATAGGCAAAATTTTGCTTAGCAAACAGATTATTACTGATATTTAATTTTGTGTCAGCAACATTCACTCTGCCACTTGCAGTCCCCGTTACTGTTATGCTATCACCAATTGCCTTTCCTTCTTTCTCCTCTTGGACACCAGTTCCGGTAAGTTTTACGTTAAATACAATTTTATTTGTTCCTTGGGATGCATTGAAATTTTTAACCTTAACAACGTTGGCGTTAGCTTCCGTTAAGTCATCAGCACTTACGTTTGTAATGTCTATTGTTCCACCATTCAGCGTAATATCATCAGTTTCGTCTATATGTCCTGCACCTGTTCTCAAAATTCCGCTTGTGGTGACATTTTGATTTTTTATCTCTACACCTGTTCCAAATGATTTCTCACCTATTCCAAGATTTAATGTGCCAGTTTTGTCAGAGGAGGCAGACACATTTTGCCCCACCAATCTACCTAGAATGGTGAGTGTTCCGTCATTTGTTACTGCCTTGGCAAGATTATTTGACAAAGCAATGAGCGAAGCATTTTCGTTTATCTTTAGAGCATTATCTATTCTTGCTGTGGAAATTACGACACCACTATTTATTACTGTTGAGCCATCTCCTGTTACTTCTCGTGCCAATGTTACCTTGTCTTGAGCACTTCCACCACCAAGAAGAGATAATGTCCCGGCGTTCGTTACAGCTCCGCCAACATTGCTTGCGGAAATTTCAAGAGACTTTTCATTATTTATTGTTATTTCATTAGCAATGCCAAAATTGGATTTTACTGTTCCGTCTATTTCTGTAAATCCAGCTCCATTTACAGCCTTTTTTAATTCCCCATCTTTTAGAATTAGTTTTCCATAGTTTGATACACCATCTGCAACATTGATATCACTAGCTGAAAGGTTAAGGGTGCTGCCATTATTTATAGCCAAGGTTTTACTAGCTATGCTCTCATTAGATGTTACATTTCCGGAAATGGTCGTAACTCCGGTTCCGCCTATTGCACGCCCCAAGGTGCCGTCTGTAAGGACAAGTGCGCCATTGTTAGTTACAATACCTGCGACATTGCCTGCAGAAATCGTGAGAGACTTTTCCGCATTGATTGTTATCGCATTAGCTATACTTACATTAGACGTAACAACTCCGTCTATTACAGTTGTGCCGACAGTCATGCCATCTCCCGTTACTGCCTTTGCCAAGGTGCCATCCAAAAGTGTCAGAGTTCCAAGATTTGTTGTGTTACCACCAATATTACTTGCAGAAATTGTGAGAGACTTAAGGCTTTGGATTTCTATTTCATTTCCTATGCTTGCATCAGATGTGACAGCTCCTGTTATTATCGTTTTACCACTTCCACTTATTGCATTTGCCAAGGTATTACCCGTAAGATACAGCTGCCCATTGTTCGCCACCGTCACATCACCACCAAGGAAGTTTGCCAAGGTGGTAAGGGATTTTCCGCTATTTATTGTTATTTCATTGGCTATGTTTGCATTGGCTACAACAGCTCCGTTTATCACAGTTGTGCCAGAGCCTGTTATATCTTTTGCTAATGTGCCACCATTACCAGTTAGGGTTAGTGTTTTGTTGTTCTCAATGGTGTTACCAAGTTGACCTACGTTTATGGTAAACAGACCTGTATTTGTTATGGAGCCACTGCCGCTGACTCCGTAGTCGGAATTAAAGGTCGTTTCCCCTGTGACGTTCATTACTCCGTTGTTTTCCACAGAATTATTCATGGTATTCGTGCCTGTAAACTCAAGTGTCCCAGCGTTTGTAACAAATGACCCATTAAATTCTTTTACGGTAAGGTCTGAAATAATGAGTGTGTCATCACTATTAACGATAATTCCACCATTACCGGCGCCATCCAAGGTGTGATTATTACCATTTATTGCAAAACTTCTTGGCTCTGTATCCTTCTCCGTCAAGGTGCCTAATGAAGTCACTCCTTCTGGAAGATTTCCTGCTTCACTGCCATCACCTAACGCAACATCAGTTTCTAAATCATAATCGCTTGGCGTTCTTGTTACAGCTCCTCCCTTGAGGTTAATAGCTTCATAAAGGGAATAACCAACCATTTTCTCTGCACTTAAGGATATGATTTGCCAAGTGTTACCATTTTGAGCAATTGTAGGAGTATAACGATATATTTTATTGCCAAAGATATAATCAGTCGGCTTTCCAACAAGGGAAATTGTGTCTCCTCCGGTTGTGGCAGTAAACACATCAACCGTGCCAGACCAAATATTTTCACCAGTTGCTAATGTTGCAAAGATTGGGTCATAGGCAATTTGGATGTTCAAAGTGTTGTTACCAGCTGCAACACTTGTTACTGTGATAGTATCAGAAATGCCGGCATCTAAATATGTTCCAACCTTTATTGTTCCGCCACTGTTATTTGCAATGAGATTTGTAAAATTAAGTTCCCTTTTTGTAGTTGCGGTTACTTCACGTCCATAACTTTCCTTGCCATCTGTAATAGAATCATAGCCAACATCTATAACACCATCCTTGTCTAACGTGACATTGACACTATCTGTTGATTTGTGGGAAGTGCTATCAAAAACTGGGAGCCATCGCCCACCGTCAGACAGATATAATTTATTAACACCATTGCCTTCAGTAACAAAGTTTCCATGCACATAAGAATTATTGTTTGCAAGAGCGATGTTGTTTTCTGCCGAGTTGTATGTACTGTATGCCGTAACATTTCCCTCAAGTTGAATTTCCAAATTAGTTTTATTTATTGCTGCTTGTTCTAAATAGCCAAGTGTAATTTTTCCAGAATCTGAGAAAAGTGAGTAATTATCTTGTTTGTTAGGATCCATTTTTACATAGACATTACCAATAACGAGGAAATCACCGGAAGAATAAATACCATGGGCAGTATCTGCATTGATATTGCTAATTTTTAACGCACCTGCTTCCTTTGAAATGGCATTCATTAGCGATAGCTTAGCGGATTCTGTCTTTAAACCGCGGGCGGAAGTGCCATAGGTCTTTATTTGCATCCCATTAACACCATCTATTATGATATCACCACCACCTGTTTCTATGACGTAAGAAGGAGTAGTAGTATATTTTATCTCCATACCTACGTTGTTTACATCTTTGATAACGATATCTCCGCCCCTTTCGCTTTGCTTGCTGCTATCCAACTTGACCGTGAAAATTTTTCCATGGAGATAAAGACCTGTCCCCGGACCATCCTTCGGATTAGGATTAATAGAGCTAATGTTAATGTTGCTCCCATTTGTGCATACCTCCATACCACTCATATACATTCCATAAGCCTCATTCGTGCCACCAGCTTTTACCCCATTTATATTAATATCGCTAGCGGTGCGTAAGGATGACACATTTCCTACGGTGTAGATACCATAGGCTTTAGCCCACAAATCTTTACTGCTCGCCTCTATATTCGATACGTTGATACCGCCACCACCAAGAGTATGCCATTTTGTATCAACTTCAGTTGAAAGGGTAGCACCATTTAAATACACTCCACATACAGAAATACCATCATTTAAGTTAGAAGCGGGAAGGCTTGACTTTACATTACTTATATTCACGGTTGCACCTAACGTATATACAGTTGTCGAAGAACCAACCGCCGCTAGCCCATAGGCTTCTGTTCCTTCAGGTTTACTAAGAGAGGGATCTTTTTCGATAGTTGTTACCTTGTCTATATTTATTGCAGCAAGATTATGGTCTTTATTTGTAAGTAAAACATCCAAAACATCCATATAATTGTTAGAATAAAAATACATTCCGTATGCGCCATGGCTTTGTAAAAGGTATTTTGTGGAAACTGCACTTATGGTAGGATTGTCAGCAAACCATAGTTGACCCGATCCGGCATTAGACAAATGTATTCCATATGCGCCATCCTTATCGGGAGTGGTGACGGCAATGCTTTCGTAAGGGTCATTTGTTCCCTCGTTAAACTCTGTCACTGTGGAATTTGTAATCATTGCATAGGCTGGCACACTCAAAATGCTTTGCCCAAAAATAGATAGCACAAGAATCCACACGGAAGCCTTTATAAATAGTTTATAATATTCTTCTTTCATTTTATTTTTTAGTCCCCTTCTCTTTTAAATTTGTACAAAAACATAAGTACCTAAGGATAACACTGATAATAATAATGTAACCCCATATTGTTGTCAATAAAAATGCAAGATTTTATTGAGATTAATGGATTATTTTAACAAGTAATGTTTATTGAAGGTCAAATAAGCTAAAAGTAAAAACTTTTCCTGAGACGTCCAGATTGTAGGCACTTATTTTTTTATTCTCTTATTCTCTGTAGTGCACTACTAAATCGTAAAAATGCATACCATACACTTTCTCTTTAACCATCTTGACAAAGATTTATATATAGATAAAATCTATACTTGATGATACTAGGGTGAAGTGGAGTGATTAACTTGATTTCGACATTAGCAGATGCTAAGGTGGGGCAAACGGTAAGGGTAAAGAAAATACTTGGTCAAGGAGCATTACGAAGACGCATTATGGATATGGGAATAACAAAGGGAGTTTGCATCACAGTAAGGAAATTAGCTCCTCTAGGTGATCCAATGCAACTCACGTTACGCGGATATGAATTAACACTAAGACATGAAAACGCCAGCTTAATTGAAACAGAAATTTGCTTTCAGTAATTTAACGATGGCTACAAGTTTTGTATTTAAGGAGAAAAGAAATGGCATTACGAATTGCTCTTATAGGTAACCCAAATTCAGGCAAAACTACCTTGTTTAATCTTCTTACTGGTGAAAATCAATACGTAGGTAATTGGCCTGGCGTAACAGTAGAAAAAAAAGAGGGTAAACTCCGTGACAAAGAAAATATCACCATAACAGATTTACCTGGAATTTACTCCTTGTCACCCTATTCTCCAGAGGAAATCGTAGCAAGGAATTTTTTACTAGATGAAAATCCTGATGTAATTTTGAATATCGTTGATGGCACCAATTTAGAACGCAATTTATATTTAACAACTCAATTATTAGAGCTTGGTATTCCTGTGGTAATTGCCGTTAATATGTTCGAATTGGTTCGCAAGCGTGGCGACAAAATCGATTTTACACTTTTGTCCCAAAGATTAGGATGCAGAGTAATTCCTATTTCTGCTATTACTGGTGAAGGTGTTAATAAAGTGGCTGATGCAGCTATTTTGGCAACCCACGAATCAAGACAAGTTATAAATATGCACCCCTTCTGTGGAATAGTTGAACATGCCCTTGCACATATAGAGGAAGCTGTCTTAAAAGAAATACCTCTCAATCTTCAAAGATGGTATTCAATTAAAATTTTTGAGCGTGATATGTATGTGTTGGAAAAACTTAACATTAGCAAAGACGCCCTAAATTCACTTGAGACATCTATTCGAGAAGCAGAAAAGGAGCTAGATGACTCAACTGAGGGCATTATAGCCAATGAAAGATATCAATTTATAGACCAAATCAAGCAGGGAGCATATCAAAGATCAGCTTACTATGACATGACCCCGTCAAATAAAATCGACAAACTCCTCACAAATCGCTTCTTAGCATTGCCTATTTTTGCATTAATAATGTTTTTTGTGTATTACATTTCCATTTCACTAGTTGGTGGATGGACAACGAAATGGATCAATGCTACTCTGTTAGGAAAGGGGGCTTATTTGGGGAGTCACTGGATTCAAGGTTTGCCTCTAGTATTAAGTAATTTATTTACGAAATGGAACGTATCTGCCATATTGTCTGATTTAGTTATAAAAGGAATTTTAGCAGGGTGTGGTGCTGTTCTTAGTTTTTTACCACAAATGTTTACACTCTTCGTCTGTATTACTTTTTTAGAAGATTGCGGCTATATGTCTCGCATTGCTTTTATTTTGGACAAATTGTTTAGAAAATTTGGATTGTCAGGCAAATCATTTATTCCTTTTCTTGTCGCATCTGGTTGTGGTGTTCCAGGAATTATGGCAACTAGGACGATAGAAAATGAGAATGATAGAAGGCTGACTATTATCACCACAACATTCATCCCCTGTGGAGCAAAACTTCCCATGATTGCTTTGATATCTGCAACTCTATTTGGAGGCTCAGCCTTGGTAGCACTTTCTGCCTATTTAGTGGGAATTCTGGCAATCATAATTTCCGGTTTTATATTAAAAAAATCAAAAAGTTTTTCTGGCAATGTGGCTCCTTTTGTCATGGAACTTCCAGATTATCGTTTACCACGTTTCTTAAATCTATGGAGAACAGTTTTAGACAGGACATTGTCATATATCAAAAAGGCAGGAAGCATCATTCTAATTTCTTCCATTTTACTTTGGTTAGGGACAAAATTCTCAGGTGGTTCAAATGGAATTGCATACACACCCAATTTAGCTCTTGAAAAAAGTCTGTTGGGACGCCTTGCATCTTACTTCCTCTTCCTATTTAAGCCTTTGGGTTTTGGAAATGTGAGGGCTGTAATTGCAACGATCATGGGACTCATTGCTAAGGAAGAAATTGTTGCAGTTTTTGGTGTATTGGACATTGCAAACATGTCAATGCTCGCTGGTTATTCGTTCTTAATTTTCAATTTGCTCTGTGCTCCTTGCGTTGCGGCAATGGCAGCAATAAAAAAAGAAATGTATAGTTGGAAATGGACATTATTTGCTATCTCATATCAATGTGTCTTTGCATATTGTGTTTCCCTTATAATCTTTCAGCTTGGGAAATTTTACTCAGGAGCTAGGGCAAACCCACTTGGAGTAACTGTATCAGCAGTAATTTTGGGAATTTTAACCTATTGGTTATCCAAAGAGAGGAACAAATAATAATGACTCTTATAACACAAAACTTGGGCAACATTATTGTTGGCTCTTTAGTTGTACTAATTTTGGCTATTGCACTGCGAAATATTATAAAAAATTTCGGACATTGCAACTGTCATTGTGCTGACTGTCCAAAGGAAATTGCAAAGGATTGCCATTGTTGCATAAAAAGTAAGGTAGATACAAAAAAGGTTGAGGAATAATCCTCAACCTTTTTATTTTACACGGATTTTTATTTGAACAATCTTATATTAACCTTGAGCTCCGTTCCTTTTGAGACACGAATTAAATTTTCCTTGTGACGAATGATAGTAAGCAATGTTAGAAAAATTATTGCCCAAATATATGGCAAGGGCATATTAAAATGCCAAGCAAAGAAAGCCATAGACGCTATCGCAATAATTGAAGCAATAGAAACATAACCAGTTACAAACATTACCAAAAACCAAACAACACCAGCATAAAGTGCCACCCAAAGATTAAAGAAATTATAGAAAGCTACTACTCCAAATGTTGTAGATACACCTTTGCCTCCTTTGAATGAGAGCCACACAGGATAATTATGCCCGAAAACAGAAGCAACACCAATTGTTGCAAGAAGAATAACACTATCAACAAAATGAGAAGCAAGCAAAACAACTAAGCCACCCTTTAGCATATCCGTTAATGAGACAAATATTCCCCAAGATTTTCCCATTAACCTACTAATATTTGTTGCACCAATGTTTTTACTGCCAAATTCACGTATATCTTGTTTGGCAAAAATTTTAGCAACCACATACCCTGTTGGCATACTACCAGCCATATATGCAAGAAAAATCCAAAAACAAGCATGTAAAATTGTCATTATAATTTTCCTCTATTTTGAAATAACATCTAACCCGTTGATAAGATATTCAATGCCACTCCACACAGTCAAGATGACAGAGATCCACATAACCGTCATTGCAAATGGCATCTCCAACATAAGCATAATTATGCCAACCAGCTGTGTAATAGTTTTCAGCTTTCCTCCACGCGACGCGGCAATCACAACGCCCTCCGATGCTGCTACCATTCGTAAACCTGAAACAATAAATTCACGAGTAATAATTATAACAACAGGTATTGAAGGGAAAAGTCCCAATTCAACCATCGTTATCAATACAGCAATAACTAAAATTTTATCTGCCAAGGGATCCAGGAATTTTCCAAAATTTGTAATCTGGTTGTTTTTGCGTGCAAGGTATCCGTCAATAGCATCCGTCAAGGACGCTATTGCAAAAATAGCTACAGCAATTAAGTCACCAACATGAAAACCACAAAAATTACCAAATTGTGTACGCAAAGTTAAAAAAACAATAACAATCGGCACAAGAAAAACACGTAAAAGTGTTAAAATATTTGGTAGATTCCAAATTTTATTTTTCTTCAATGGCTTCATAAAACAATATCCTCATAAAAAATTAAATGGCGTGTCTGAGGGGATTCGAACCCCTGACCTTATGCTCCGGAGGCATACACTCTATCCAGCTGAGCTACAGACACTTTTTTTAAGTATAGCACAAATTATTTCTTTATTCAATTGAAGGTGAAAGGCTTGACAGAAAATTTTTACTCTTATGAAAACGATGAAAAATTTATGCACGAAGCATTATCAATGGCACAAGAAGCAATGGAACACATGGAAATCCCGATAGGTGCCGTCATTGTTCAAAATAACAAAATAATAGGACGTGGCAGAAATAAAAGAAAAGAATGCTCTTCCCCACTTGCACACGCAGAAATCGAAGCTCTTAACGACGCTGCAAAATATATAGATAACTGGAGATTTGACGACGCAACTATATATGTTACCCTTGAGCCATGCGTTATGTGTGCTGCTGCTTTAGTGCAAGCACGCATAAAAAGAATTGTGTTTGGCGCAAGTGACGCAAAAGGCGGCGGATGTGGCTCGCTATACAACATTCCTAAGGATGAGAGATTTTATCATACATGCCAAATTACAAGCGGTGTCTTAGAAGAAGATGCCAGAAAAATTCTTCAAAAATTTTTTAAACAAAAAAGATCTGCTGTAAAATAACACAAAATATTCACATTTCTATTCTAGAATACGGTATCTTAAAATTGGAGGAGCTCCTATGAAAATTTTAATAATAGAAGATGAAAAAGCGATTGCAGAGGTAGAACGTGCATACGTAGAAAAAGAAGGATATTCTGCCGACATCGCTGGAAATAGCAATATTGGAATAGAAAAGTTTGAAGAATTTGATTATGACCTTGTAATTCTTGATTTAATGTTACCTGGAATGTCTGGTCTTGAAGTCTGCCGTTTTATTCGTTCTAAAAAAAATACTCCTATTATAATGGTAACCGCAAAAAGCCGTGAAGATGATATCATTGCAGGGCTAGATGCTGGTGCAGATGACTACGTCATAAAACCATTTTCTCCAAAAGTGCTGATGGCAAGAGTGCGAGCAAACCTTAGAAAAACAGGGGCAGAATTTAGCGAAGGCTCTGAAGTTATAAAAATCGGCACGCACTTAGTCATAAAACCTCAAAACTATGCTGTTTACAAAGATAACATTGAAATTTCAATGACAAAAAATGAGTTTTTGATTTTGTCTTGCATGGCAAATAGACCGGAAAAAACTTGGTCACGCGACGAACTTATCACCTATGCATTGGGCGACGATTATGACGGCTTCGAAAGGTCTGTAGATAGCTATATAAAAAACATAAGAAAGAAACTTAATGACCCTGAACATGATTTCATAAAAACTGTTTATGGTTTTGGCTATAAGCTCACAGATGGGGAGAAATAATGAGAAACCTTAGGTCACAACACATCATCCAATACCTTTTATTAGTGTTAATTTGTGGTTTAGTAATTCCAGTTTCCATATCTCAGTTACTTGATTGGAACTTCAAAAAATTTGCAAGTGAAAAACTCAAGGAAAACAGAAGCACTGCTCGTGAATATTTCACAGGTTTATACAAAAAAAATCAAAATTGGAACACAGCAGTAAAATACACATCAGAATTTGATTTTTATAGATGGCCTATTGTCTCTGTTCAACTTCTTGATAAAAATAACAAACTTGTAAAATTATATAAAAAAGAGCGTAGGTCAGGATATCATATAAAAGATGAAAAATTATTGGTTTATGAGGATAAACTATATATTAAAAACACCAAAATTGGCACACTTCGCTTTGTTTGCCTACCATTTTCCGCTAGTCCTGAAGGAATATTTTTAAAAAAATTTAACATTTTGTTATTCCATACTGTCGCTTCCCTCTTACTTCTCAGTGCACTCTTAGCAATTTTCATTGCTTATAAAATAAGCAAGCCTATAATAGCAGTAACAGAACGAGCTAAAACTATAACCAAGGGTGATTATGTAAAGAAAGAAGAAATGACAAGCAATATTACAGAAATTCAACAACTGATAGATAGTGTTGACACATTAGGTCAAAGACTTGATCAGCAAGAAAAGTTGCGGCAGCGTATGATGGGAGACATCGCACATGAATTGCGCAATCCAGTAACAATTATTAAGTCACATTTAGAAGCAATAGAGGACGGAATTTGGCAGCCAACACCAGAACGAATACATTTAACCGTGGAAGAAGTTGACAGGCTTTCTAATTTGATTAAAGATGTTGAACGATTAATGACAATAGAAGGAATGGACAACGCGATGTCATTTGAACAGGGCAATTTTAGTGACCTGGTAAAAAACTCAATATCAAGCTTCTATCCTCTAGCTAAATCAAAAAGTATTACACTAAAATCTGACATTAATGATGGCATATTTTGCAAACTAGATGCTCCTAAAATACGTCAAGCCATTAACAATCTCTTAACAAATGCCATCCGCTATACAGACTCTGGTGGTATAATTTCTGTGTCCTTGACACAATCGCCAAAAGATGATGTTGTAACTCTTACAATTTCTGATACGGGCATTGGTATTGCAGAAAAAGATTTACCAAACATATTTGAAAGATTTTACAGGACTGATAAATCCAGAACAAGAGCGTCTGGAGGTATGGGAATTGGGCTTTCTGTCGTTAAAGCTATAGTTGAAGCACATCAAGGTAACATCGTTGTCAGAAGCACCTTAGGACAGGGAACTAGCTTCTATGTTTCCCTGCCTCTAGCTTAAATAGTTAAAAAATTTATACTCACAAGGAGGTAACAATGAAAAAGAAATTACAAATATTGCTAGCCATCATTACAATTTGTCACTGTCAATATCCTTGCAAATCATTTGCCCTAACCTTATCTGAGGCAATTGATACAGCATTAAAAAATAATCCATCACTACAAATGCAGTCAAAGCAAGTGCTAGTTCAAAAGGAAGCTCTAGCACAGCAAAAAAAGAAAAAAAGTCCAACTGTCTCTGCAAATGCTTCTTATGTTCGTAGCGGTTCAGAAGGAGTTACCGCAACACATCAAACCGGATCCTATGGCACTGGATTCACACTTGAACAACTAATTGCTGATTCTGGTAAAACAGAAGCAAATATTCGCTCGGCACAATTTACTCTCTTATCGTCTGAATATGATTTTAAAGCAGCACAAAACGACCTTATAGTAGAAACTGTTTTTGCCTATTGGACAACACTTGTAAATAGAGAATGTGTAACTATTGCAGAAAGAAAACATCAAAATTATGAAAATAGACTGAAATGGGCAGAAAGTTTTTATAGGGTTGGAACAAAAGCAAAAATTGAGGTAACAAGGGCAAAATCAGAGCTTGCAACTTCAAAATCTGAGCTTGTAAAGAACCAAGCAGAGTTTGAAGAGAGCAAACAAAAATTAGCACAACTTCTTAGTTTAGAAGTTTCGGATATAAAAGAGTTAGACTCAAGCCTAGCATACCAAGATACAAAATTTGATACAACAAATGCAATAGAAAACGCGTTAAAAAATCGTCCCGAATTACTCGCAACAAAAGCACTTCTTTCTGCATCTAATGAAAATTTAGCCTTGCAAAAAAAAGGCTATTCCCCATCATTTACAGCAGGTGTTGGTTATAATTTTGGAAACAACTCATATTTTGATTCTGATCAGTGGAATGCTCGGTTATCAGCTTCAATACCATTGTTTGATGGCGGAGTAACAAACAGCAAAATTAGAGAAGCCCAAGCAAAAAAAGAAATTGCAGCTGCCAAATTAAAGGACATTGAAAATTCTGTAAGATACGAAGTAAGTGTCGCTATAACAACAATGAATAAATCAAATGAAGCTTATTTTTCGATGTTAGAAGCTGAAAAAGCAGCTGAAGAAACCTTAAGACTTGCAAATGGAAGGTATAAGGCAGGAACTGGAGATTCATTAGAAATCTCAGATGCAATAGAAAAGTTGGCAAATGCACAATATAATACGTTAAAAGCACTATATACCTTTAGAGCAGCACAAATAGAGTACTTAAGAGCAATAGGAGAAAGGTACAATGCAAATTAAATCAATGTACAAACAGAAAAAAAAATACACAATTTCAATTTTTGTCATAGCCATATTGATTGCACTTATTTTATTCACTTTTAGAGGCAAGACAAATAAAATTAGCTATGAGTTAGCACCTATAACTCTTGGTGACATCCAATCTGTTGTCCAAGCAACTGGAACAGTACAGCCAGTTGAAACGGTAGACGTGGGCACACAAATTTCTGGTCGCATAGAAGAATTATATTTCGATTACAACAGTAAAGTAGAAAAAGGACAGCTTATAGCTTTGATGGATTCTGACACTTATGAAGCTAACAAACTAGAAGCACAAGCTTCAGTAGCTTCTTGCATTTCCGATATAGAAACTGCAAATACCACGTTAGAAAAAGCTCGGTTAGATTACAACAGAGCTTTAGAACTAGTAAAAGATGATCTTATCGCAAAGTCAGAAGTTGATAGCTATCGTGCAACTTACAAAAAAGCTATAGCTTCCGTAGCACAGTCAAAAGCAAGATTGCGTCAAGCACGTGCAAGTCTGAAAAGAGCGGAAATTAACTTAAATTATACACGAATTTATTCCCCCGTCTCAGGCGTTGTTACTATGAAAAATGTTGAAAAAGGTCAAACTGTTGCTGCAAGCTATCAAACTCCATCTATAGCAAAAATTGCAAAAGATCTAACCGATATGCAGGTTGAAGCTAATATTGACGAAGCAGATATTGGAAATATTAAGGAAGGGCAAAAAGCAATTTTTGATGTAGATTCTTACCCTGATCTAAAATTTGAGGGAATTGTTTCGCAATTACGTCTATCACCAGTCAACAACAATAATGTTGTAACTTACACAGTTGTCATCAAGGTAAAGAATAAGGATAAAAAATTACTTCCTGGTATGACAGCGAATATAAATATCATTTTGCAAGAGAAAAAAAATGTTAAATGCGTTCCTAATGCTGCGTTCCGATTTAGACCACAAGAAACAGAAATAAAATCAAAAGGATTTATTGGATTTATGGGACGCAAGCACTTTAAAAACATGACAGATTCAAGTCAGCAAAATGGAGACGGAGCAGTAGTACACCTATTAGTGAAGGGCAAACCCATTCCGTATGGAGTAAAAATTGGAATAACTGATGGCATAAACACAGAACTTATAAGTGATTTAGAAGTTGGCTCTCCAATAATTGTAGGTATAAATTTACCCCCTGATCAGAAATAAATTTTCCTTAGGAGTACAAGATGCCAATACTTAAATTAAAAGATATAAGAAAATCATTCGAATTAGGTGATGATTTTATCGAAATACTCCACGGGGTAAATTTGTCCGTAGAAAAAGGGGAATTTGTCGCAATGATGGGACCATCAGGATCCGGTAAGTCCACAACAATGAATATCTTAGGCTGTCTCGATCAACAAACATCTGGTGAATATTTTCTAGATGGTAAAAATGTAGCAACTTTAACTAGTGATCAATTAGCACACATGCGAAATCAGTTAATTGGTTTTGTATTTCAAGGATTTAATTTGCTTTCAAAAACATCAGCTTTAGACAATGTTGCCATGCCTTTGCTTTATGCAGGAGTATCCAAGCAAGAGCGTTATAAGAGAGCTGAATTTGCACTAGATAAAATGGGCTTATTGGATCGAATTCACCATGAACCCACCCAACTTTCCGGAGGACAACAACAAAGAGTTGCAATTGCCAGAGGAATCGTGAATAATGCACCAATACTAATGGCAGACGAACCAACAGGAAATCTAGATTCAAAAACAAGTGATGAAATAATGAATCTCTTTAAAGAACTCAACAATGCGGGAATCACAATTATTCTTGTCACACACGAGCCTGACGTCGCAGCATATGCTAAACGTATCCTACTTTTCAAAGATGGAATCATTCAAGATGACCAAATTAACGATAACAGAAGGTAAGCGAGGAGAATATTATGATTCCCCCCAATGAAATTTTTACAACCGCGATAAAAGCAATAAGAACAAACAGGACACGTTCTATCCTTACTACTCTTGGAATAATTATTGGTGTTGCCGCAGTTATTGCTGCACTTGCAGTCGGCGAAGGAACTAATAAAGTCATAGATGAGCAGATATCGTCTTTTGGTAGCAATTTCATAATGGTCTTTCCTGACAGAGGTGGAAATTCTTCTAACAAAGATAGAATAGCTTTCTTAACCTTAAGCGATGCGCAGGCAATAGAACGCGAAGTTAGTGGAATCGAAGCAATATCTCCAGTAGTTGATTTGTCTGCAAATTTGATTTATAAAAATTCAAATTGGAGTTCAGATGTGTCAGGGGTGGGATCAAGTCATATTAATGTTACTGATTTTAAGATAAGTTCTGGCAGAAACATAACAGAAACTGACATCAAACAAAGTGCAAAGGTAGCTGTCCTGGGTAGTACCGTTGTAGAAAAATTATTCTACACTGGCTTCAATCCAATCGGCGAAGTAATTAGAATAGACAAGGTGCCATTTAAAGTTGTTGGTGTTCTTGAGTCAAAGGGAATTTCTTCCATGGGACTTGACCAAGATGATTTTGTTTTGGTTCCTTTGACCGCGGCTCAAAAAAGACTTGTTCGCTTCTCAACACCTGGACGAATTAACTATATCTATGTAAAAGCAGTATCAATGGATGCGTTAAATTACGTTCAGCACGAAACGGAATTGGTTCTAAGGGAAAAACATCGTATTAGACGAGGAGAAGATGATGATTTTGCCGTAAGAAATGTAACCCAAATGTTGGAGGCAAGGCGTCAAGCCAACCAAACTCTTACATTTCTATTATACACGATTGCTCTTATTTCACTGCTAGTAGGTGGAATTGGCATCATGAACATTATGTTTGTCTCCGTTACAGAAAGGACAAAAGAGATTGGAATTCGCCTCGCAATCGGAGCTACACAAAATGACATAAAAGTACAGTTTTTGGTTGAATCCTCTGTGCTTTCAATGTTCGGTGGTGTCATTGGCATATTACTTGGATTCGCGCTTGGATATGTCCTAGCAACTTTCGTTGGTGTTACCCCAATTTTTTCGTTTTCTTCACTCCTAATTTCGTTCCTTTTTTCTGTTGCTGTTGGAATTGGGTTTGGCTATTATCCTGCTAGGAAAGCAAGCTTGATGAATCCAATAGATGCTCTGAAATATGAATAAAAAAAATCTTGGTGATTACAGTTATCACCAAGATTTTTTTATTCCTTTTTTAAAGCATCATTATCCAACTCAATTACTTCACTCGCTTCTTGAAGCTCCGCAATACTAACTGCGTGATTTTGTGCATGAGTTTTGTGTTCATCTCTATCATGCGGAACATCATAAATTGTATTCTGCTTTTCCTTCTTTTTTTTGTCTTTTCTTTTCTTATACCTTCCAATAAAATCATCATTGATAATTATAGTTCCTCGGCCTGTTATGAGACCTATTAAAAGAATTATAAATAACAATGCCACAGGTAAAAGTATAAGCAATAATACTACACTGGGAAATGCGAAACCAAACAACAATGTTCCAAGCAACATAAACAATAAAAATCTCATTTCCTACCTCTTAAGCTACACCAATTTTCATAACAAAGTATTAAGTATTACTACCCCTTTGTTCTCTTAAAGCCTAATTTTTGTTTTTTAACCTTTAAGTTTGAAAAACAATTCTGAGAATTTTTTTCGGTATCGTTAGACTTTTTTCGACGGAATTTATCAATGAAGCCACCTGATGTAGTTTTTTTTGTTGCTTTAGCTACTATCTTTTTTTCTAGCAATTTAGCTTTACGCTCATAGCGCTCTATATTTGCCGCATCATGCAACATACTTGCGTGAATGATTGCATCCGTTTTCGTGTAAGAATCTTTTTCAACTGCACCTTCAGCAATTTTCCGTCTTAGTTGTCCGCAGGCAGCATCTATATCTTGCCCCATGCTAGAACGAATTTCTGTCTCAAAACCTGCAGTTTCCAGAATAGTTTTGAAACGCAAAACAGCCTCAGGAGAGGCTGTTTTATATCTTCCTCCAGTCGCATTATATGGAATAAGATTAACAAAAGAATGAATACCACGAAGAAAATGGACAAGCTCCCTTGCACGTTCTACAGTATCATTCACTTCGCCAAATAATGCATATTCAAAGGAAATTCTATCATTTGTCTTCGACTGATAGTCAACAAGAGCTTTCCTCAATTCTGGCAAAGGATTCGTCTCGTTAACTGGCATCAAGAAACTACGTAGTTCACTATCAGCAGCATGAAGAGAAACTGCTAGACGGACAGGTAACGACGCATCTCTTAAGGCTTCTATCCCCTTAATGATTCCTGAAGTTGAAATTGTAAAATGACGAATTCCAAACCCGCGTAACTTTTCATGGTTGAGAAGCCTAATAGATTTCAACACTGCATCAGTATTCAAAAATGGTTCTCCCATTCCCATGTATACGACATTTGACAGGTCGCGTGATGTAATTTTTTCTGCCAATAAAAACTGAGCCGCAATTTCCCCAGCAGTCAAATTTCTTGCAAATCCGCTAGTTCCTGTTGCGCAAAATGTGCAACCAAGAGGACAACCAACTTGGGTTGAAAGACAAAGGGTGAGACGGTCACCATGCTTCATCAATACCATTTCAATAGTTTCAGCATCACTCAGTTTTAAAAGGAATTTTTTTGTTCCGTCTTTGCTTTTTTGAGTCAATAAAATTTCTGGATATGAAAAATAAAAATCTGCTTTTAATCTTTCTCTCAAGTCTTTTGACAAATTAGTCATTTCATCAGCTGAGGTAACGTGTTTTTTCCAAATCCATTCGGCAATCTGGGTTGCTCTATACTTTGCTTCACCAATATTGGAAATATACCCCTGCCAATCCTCAAGCGAATTTTCTAAAGCAAATTTTTTCATATTCTGTTCCTTTTATTCACCACCCATGAGATCGCCAATAGAAGTCATTATCTCGGCTTTTCCACGAATTTTCATAGCAGAAATGTTATCAGTGAACTGCGAAATCCACACTTCACCACTTTCCAGCTTTTCCGTGTGTAAAAACCTGTTCTCAACTCCTCTAGTAACACCAGTAACCGTTACTCCACTTTCTTTTGCCTTGACCACGATAAAACTTTCATGAACAACATCTTTCATAACAAATCCTCCTCTAATTGTTGTTGTTGTTGTTGTTTGTTAATAGATACTTATTGTATCTACACCATAGTCAGTTAATTCTTTAACCAAACCATCGTCTAATTTTACCATAACTCTGCGTAATTTTGCAACTAAAGTTTCTTCTTCATTTTTTAATTTTAAGATTACCTCATTATGTCCCTTGTGGCTTGACAAAATTTTAAAGATTCCTTCAAAAAATCGTTCGTCCTTACCATCTATTAAAACCTCAAGAGTAACATGTGGAGTTAATTTTTCTTTGTAATCACTTTCCGAATAGACCTCTGTCACAAAGAAAGATACTCCTCTATCCTGACGCACATTACCTTCAAAAAAGTAAAATTCACCTTTTTGAAGTACAGGCTTTAAGGCAGTCCACCTTTCACGAAAAAGCATAACTTCGACAGTTGCCACATTATCTTCCAAAACGACAACCCCGTAAGGCTCTCCCGTCTTTTTGCTAAACTTTTCCACTACAGAAGAAAGCAATCCAGCAACAATGGGCTTTGATTTGGAAGTCCATTGTGCAAGTGCAGCTATAGGGCAGGTTGCATAACGTCTTGCCTCTGCCTCATACTGGTCAAAAGGATGACCAGAAATGTAAAGACCAAGGCTATCACGCTCTTTGTCTAATTTTTCTCGCTCAGTAAAATCAGGACAATCAATTATTTTTGGTTCTTCCAGTAATTCATCCTCTCCAAAAAGTGATGACTGATTTTTATTTTTTTCTTTTTTCCCTACCTTGTCTATCATGTCAGGCAGGTTTTTAAGAAGTTTTGCACGGTTTGAATCAATACTGTCAAAAGCTCCTGCCTTAATCAGATTTTCAATTACAGCTTTGTTAGCCTTTTGTGTATCAATTCGAGTTAAAAAATCCCATAATGACGTAAATGGGGTTTTTTCTCTCTGCTCAAGAATTGTTGCAACGGCAGTATCACCAACGTGTGCGATAGCAGACAAACCAAAACGAATGTCATCACCATCAACAGTAAAATCTTGGCGTGAAACATTTATATCTGGCGACAAAACTTTAAATCCAGCATCACGCACAGCTCTGATATATGCACCAAAAACATCTTTTCGTGTGCCACCTATTAAGCTAGAAAGATAAGACGCGAGATATTCAGCGCCATAATGACAACGCAAATATGCAGTCCAATAAGACACTAAACCATAAGCAGCACTATGAGATTTGTTGAAGCCATATCCAGCAAATTTTTCTATGATGTCAAATATCTCGCCTGCCTTTGCCCCGTCAATGTTGTTCTTCAAAGCACCATCAACAAATTTGTTTCGCTCCTGTGCCATAACATCTTTTTTCTTCTTTCCCATGGCACGACGCAGCAAATCTGCTTCACCAAGCGTGTAACCTGCAAGTGCTTGAGCACTTTGCATAACCTGTTCTTGGTAAAGAATAACTCCATAGGTATCTTTCATGTATGGCTCAAGCAAAGGGTGGAGATAATGCACTTCTTCCTCACCGTGCTTACATCTTACATAGGTATCAACCATTCCACTCTCTAATGGTCCTGGGCGATACATAGCAACAAGAGCAATTATATCCACAAAACAGTCCGGACGTAACCTTTTAATCAAGGCGGTCATTCCTGACGATTCAAGCTGAAACACTCCTAGAGTTTCTCCAGCTATGAGCATTTCGTATGTTTTCTTATCATCCAAAGGAATTTCTTCAAGCTTTACCGGCTTTTTGCCATTTTGCTCAATATTTTTTAACGCATCTTCCAAAACTGATAAGGTACGCAAGCCAAGAAAGTCCATCTTCACAAGCCCTAGTTTTTCAATTGGCTCCATGGAATACTGCGTAGCAACTTGGCTTTCTGCAAATTTTCTAACAGGCACCATATCACTTGTTGGCTTAGGAGTAATGACAACTCCAGCAGCATGTTGTGAACAGTGGCGAGCAAGCCCTTCAATATTAACAGCAATGTCTATCAATTTTTTTATGTGGGGCTTATTCTCATAGGCATCTTTTAGCTCTGGAACATGCTCAAGAGCGCCCTTGATGTTTGGAATTTCTGGAGTTGGCATAGCAGGAATTAGCTTTGCTATCGCATTTGCCTCAGGAATTGGAATATCCAAGGCACGTGCAACGTCCTTTATTGCTCCGCGACTCTTCATTCGTCCAAAGGTAATTATTTGTGACACATGATCAATTCCATATTTTTGAACAATATATGCTATTAACTTATCGCGTCCTTTGTCCGAAACATCAGTATCAATATCAGGCATACTTATGCGTTCAGGATTCAAGAATCTTTCAAAAAGTAAATTATATTTCAAAGGGTCAAGTTCTGTAATTCCAAGAGAATAGGCAACAAGTGAACCGGCAGCGGAACCTCTTCCAGGTCCAATTGGAATTCCCTGATTTTTGCAGGCCATTATAATATCTGACACTATGCAAAAATAGCCAGGAAAGTCCATCTGAATAATAATTCCTAACTCATATTCAAGCCGCTTTAGATATTCTTCCGGTGGATTTTCCGTTTTTAGCCTTCGGCGTAAACCTTCATGTGCCATCTTTGTGAGGTGCGTAGAAAGGGTTTCTCCTTCTGGCAATGGGAACACTGGAAGATAATACTTTCCCGTCTTTAATTTAACATTACATCTATCTGCTATCAGCTGTGTATTAGTCAAACTTTCCGGCAATTCATTACCAAAAATCGCCCACATTTCTTCAGGACTTCTAAAATAATAATCATCCCCAGTGAAACGATAACGCTGTGGGTCTGTTACAAGCGCTCCAGTCTGAATGCAAAGAAGGACATCATGCCACGCAGCATCTTCTTTTTTTAAATAGTGTGCGTCATTTGTAGCAATGAGAGGAATATTCATTTCCTTTGACATTGCTATCAAATTTTTATTTACAAGGGCCTGATCTGGCAAGGAGTTAGCCTGAACCTCTAGGAAGAAATTGCCAGCTCCCATAATGTCATTGTATAGGCTAGCACGTTTTTTGGCACCTTCCAAATCTCCAGCCATAATGAGCTGTGGAATTTCTCCTCCAAGACAAGCAGAAGCACAAATCAGCCCTTTTGAATAGGTTGCTAAAAGCTCGTGGTCAATACGTGGTTTATAATAAAATCCATCTGTATTTGCTATCGAAACAAGCTTTACGAGGTTGGCATAGCCTTCGTCATTTTCTGCTAAAAGAATCAAGTGATTTTGATTTTTACCATCACGGCATCTGTAACCACGTTCGTCAACATAGACCTCACAGCCAAGAATCGGTTTTACTCCTGCATCGTTACATTTATTGTAGAATTCAACACAACCAAACATAACACCGTGGTCTGTTATTGCACAAGAATTCATCCCCATTTCTTTGGTTGTTTTTGCAAGAGAAGCACAGGTGTTAGCACCATCTAGCAAGCTGTATTCTGTGTGCACATGAAGATGAACAAACGGTTTATCCATCGTTTTCTTCCTCTAAATCCATAACATCTTTTTCGACATAGAGAAGCTCTGCTCCCGCAAGTTTTAATATCCTGCCTGCATTTGCAGAAATAGCCTGTGTCACACCACCAGTTGTTCCTTGATTTATTTCCTGCGCTGAAGCTCCTGCGGAATTTCGTTGAACGGGATTTTGCAATGCATCAACGACACTCGGCTGTGCCTCATTTTTCTCTTCAGCTGGTGTTTCTTTAATCAGCCCAAAGGCTTTTTTTACAGCTAAACTGGCGATTTCTTTGTTAAATGGAATATTCAGAAAAGCTGCAGATAATGGAGAGTCCGTAGCTTCAAAAATAATTTCGTCTCCATTCTGTAAAACCTTCGTATCCAAGAGTGCAGCAGCAAATTCATAATTATCCTGCGACACAGCTTCTATTATTTTGGTGAAATCGCACTCACCAAATGATTTCGTAAAGTTACTAGTGTCTATCTTATCTGATTTTGTTGAGGTAAAGGCATCCACCCTTTCGTCAAATGAAGACGGAGCTTTAATGCTTGGCTCATTGAATGAGCTTGCTGTAACAGGGGCAGAGACTTTTTTCTGTTCAGGTTGCACATTGCTTGTATTTTGATTTGCATTGGGAATAATTGGTTGTGGCGTAACTTGTGCTTGGGGATTTTTTACTGGTGCTTCTGCTTTTGCAGGGGAATTATCAACACCATCTATTGCGTTTTTCAACTCAAGAAACAAAAGTCCAGCAAAATACTCACCGTTAATCCCGTTGTGTGCCTTGCTCATTATTTTATTCGTCACGTAGGCACAGCGTCTTAACACACGCTCATCCCATTTTTGAGCTTCATTTTTAAGAAAGCTAATTTCTTCTTGCGATGACTCCAACAAAACATCTAAATTATTCTGCCACAATTTGGCATACCAAAGGTCACAGAAAATTATAAATATCTGTTCACAGAGTCTTTCACATGACGTACCAGAAGAAATAATTTTTGCCAAGCTACTTGCTGCAACATTAGGCTCAGCCAATAAGGAAACTACCCAAGCTTCAAGCCTTGTTCGAGATGCGCCTCCTGTCATTTCGTCAATGGCATCTCTTGTAATAGTGCCGTGTCCGAGTGAAATTGCCTGCTCTGTGAGAGAAAGTGCATCACGCAACGCACCATCCGCCATGCGTGCAATTTCCCACAGTGCGTCATTATCTGCTGTTATTCCTTCGCTGTTACAAACATATTCCAAGCGAGAAACAATATCCTGCACACTTATCCTGTGGAATGGTATGTGCTGACAACGAGAACGAATCGTAACAGGAACTTTATGTGGTTCTGTAGTTGCAAGCAAAAATATAACGTTTTCCGGTGGTTCTTCAAGTGTCTTTAGCAATGCGTTAAAAGCTCCACTGGAAAGCATATGGACTTCATCTATGATATATACCTTGTAGTGTGACGAAAGTGCACGCAGACTGACATGGCTTTTCAATTCACGGATGGCATCCACTCCATTGTTGGATGCGCCGTCAATCTCCACCACGTCAAGATGTTCACCTCGTGCAATAGCAACACAGTTATCACATTTGTCGCACGGCTCCGCAGAATTTTTTCTGTCCAAGCAACAAAGAGACTTTGCAACAAGACGCGCCACAGTTGTTTTTCCACAGCCACGCGGACCAGAGAAAAGATATGCATGCCCGATGCTTCCGTTCTCGAGTGCCGTGCGAAGCACATCAACTGCAGTTGTTTGCCCCACCATGTCTGAAAATGTTTGAGGTCTATATTTTCTATACAAAGAAATATGCATAAGATCACCCACTAATTTTTTGTCGCATGTATTTTATCATATTGTGAAATTTTCCGCCATAATTTAACGGTTTTGCAATAAAAAAAAGCGGACATTGTCCGCTTAAAATTTTGAATTACACAAGATGATAAAAAATTCTAAAACAATCATCAATGATTATAAAATTATTACAGCGTAATACAGTTACTTGCAAAATTATTTTAATGTGATACAATAGAGCATTAAAATATGAGGAGGTTAAGTTATGTCTCAATCAACAATTTCAGCTAGAATTGATTCTAACGACAAAACACTATTTGATACTTTCTGCTCGTCCGTTGGACTCAACACATCTAGTGCTATAAACCTATTTGTTAAGGCAGTTATTAGAGAACGCCGCATTCCTTTTGAAATTACTCAACCAGATCCATTCTTTAATGAGCAAAATGTAGCTTATGTAGTAAAATCAGTTAACGAACTTCGTGAGGGTAAAGGCAAGGCACACGAACTGATTGAGGTTGCAGATGAGTGAAAAAATATGGTCAGACGACGCTTGGTCGGACTATCTTTACTGGCAATCGCAAGACAAGAAAACCTTAAAACGCATCAATCTGCTAATTAAGGATATTGAAAGAAACGGATGCTTAGAAGGGATTGGTAAGCCTGAAGCATTAAAAGGAAATTTGCTTGGTGAATTTAGCAGACGCATTGACGACATAAATCGTCTTGTTTATCACATAGAGGACGGGAAAATATACATTGCACACTGCAAGGGACATTATGACCCATAGCCCTAAAAATTTTTTTTGACAAGATTTTATATAAAACATAACTCTTAAACCTAATTACCAGAAGTGTTGTTAACATTCAAACGTCTTAACGCCTCTTTTGCGTCTTTATCGCCACAATCTGCAGCTAATTTATACTTTTTGATCGCCATATCCAGATTTTTATTTACCACGATTCCATTCTCAAAAAATTTTCCTACGCAGTAGATTGCGTGGGCATGACCCAGCTTATGAGCCTTGAAGTACCAAGCGAAAGCTTCTGTATAATCCCGCTCTAAACCATCACCGGATTCGTAACGTGTTGCTATATCATATATCACGTCTTTAGCATTTTTCTCTTGTTGTACATAATATCCGTAAAAATGCTTCAACCAAAAGGCACACTTTTTATAGTCTTTTTTCACACCTATTCCGTTGTAATAGCAATTAATCAATTTCATTCCAGAATACACATTGTTTTTTACAGCAGAAGATATATAGAGCTTCGCTGCTCTCTTATAGTCACGTGTTACACCTTTCCCATTAAAATAGCAATTAGCCAAATAATATTCTGCCCTAGGAGAACCTTGCGCAGCAGATTTTTTGTATAACTCAATCGCTTTTTGAATATCCTTTTCTAAGCCTATACCAAATTCGTAACAATATCCAAGTTGGCTTTGTGCTCTGTAATACCCTTGTGCTGCTGATTTTTTATACAGTTCAATTGCACGTGCTACATCTTTTTTTACGCCAATTCCGTTATCATAAAAATGAGCAAGTAAAAACTGTCCTATTTGATCGCCCATTTGCGCAGTTTTTTTACAAACTTCAAGATCCTTCTGTGGTTCGTTTGTTTCGCCAAAGTTTTTACTACGGTAAAGGAGCTCTAAATAGCGTTGTGCCTCAACACTGCCCTTTGAAGCAGCCACCTCAAAATACTCACGTGCTTTTTCGTAATTAAGTTTGGCACCGATTCCTGTGTAATATTTGCACCCAAGCTCAAATTGAGCTTGGGCATCACTGTCTTTTATCAGTTTGCCTAAATCTTGCTTGTTTGAATCCTTGCCATCAATTGCAATAAGGTAAATACCGAATAATGCAACTATTATTGCTAACACAATAAGCAAATATTTCTTTAAATTATTTTTTTTCATGACAAATCCTCACAATTCATAATTTTAACAATACTAGAATTAAATCTTTAGTAAATGACGGGAAGTTTGAGGTATTATTTATATTTTTTTTACTTCATCTCTTGATTTTATCGTCCACACACGATAAAACAACCATAAAATTGTCGTGCATACACGATAATTTAATATGCTATACTCTTTCTACAAATTTATCGAAAGGTCGTGTGAAGAATGCCAACTATTACACCAGTATCAGATTTGAGAAATTACGGTTCATTGCTTGAAAAAATGAGCACAGGTTCTCCAGTTTATCTGACAAGAAATGGACACGGTGTTTTTTCCATTCGTGATATGGAAGATGAAGAAAATTTCCAAAAAGCAGAAGCTATGATACGTCTCTTGTGTGAGCTGAATGCTGGCATTCGCTCTGCGGAGAAAGAAGGCTGGGTATCTGAAGAAGAATTTACGAATCATTTTGCCAATAGAAAGAACAACACAAAATGAGCTATTTACTACGCTACACGCCACAGGCAATGCGTGACATGGACGCAATCAACAAGAATCTATCCCCGATAGTAGTTGTTTAGCAGCTGCTATCGGGGATTTTTTATGGAGCTTACACGACGTCACACTACAGCCTTTATGAGTATGAACACAAACACGACGACAAGAATAACCTTCATGCTCTTTTGTGCGAGCATAGAAATACGACCAAGCAAAGAATTATATCTTTCGTCGTAACATTTCTTGACAAAGGAATCTACCTGAGTTTCTTGATTATTCTCCCATGCGTTTTCATCATACTGATTGTGTTGAGACATAGAGGTAATTTCTTCCCCTTGAGCATCGTAATAAACCAGGTCAATGGCTTGAACCTTTGACGTGTCCACTTCTTTGTGGTCACCAACCTGTTTGAGTTTATAGGCAGCAGTGGCACAAATTTCACTCACGTCAGAAGAATCCTCGAATTCAGCTCTTTGTTTGACAATGCAGTAATTTTCACAATCTTTGATATCATCATCAATGTAATCTGTAACGTTATTTCCGTTTAGCTGCCTTGTTCCAACATTCTGCCACGCAGCAAAAGACATATTACTAACAAGCAAAATGCAACAAAACACTAAGGATATAATTTTAGTAACTTTTTTCGTTTTTTTATACCTCCATAAAAGATAGCGTTGCTTAAATCAGATTAATTTTTCTTTCCAATCTCCTTTGGATTGGTAATTTTTTGTTTTTTGAAATTGGTTTATAGTAATCGTAAATTTAATCTACGATAATTTCCACCATAGTTTTATAGCTTCTGCCACTGTCGCCACGTGCCGTTACTGTAAGAGACACTGTGCCGCCACCTTTGGTTGGGATAATTTCAAGGTAACGACTGCCACCATGGTTGTCTGTATGTTGAGACCAAGAAATGCTCGCACTGTTTGTTGACACATTGGAGACAGCAATGTTTGTTACTTTTCTGTCTGCTCCAACACAATTAAAATACAGTGGATAACGCACACGATTTGAAACGTCATTGCGTGAAAAATGTATTGCCCGCTCCGCTGGGAAAACATCTGCAAGGACATATTGTGCATTACAACTTAATAAAAGTGTGGCAAAAGCCAGTAATAATACTGCAAAAAATTTGTTTTTCATAAAACATACCTCCAATTAAATCTGTCACTAACGTGATAATATTGATAACATACAAGCAACAACTACGAAAGACAAAATGCCAATGATAATTTTTAATAGCAGAAGTTCATTATTGTCATTTTGCTTGATTGGCACCTCTTGTGGTAACTTCTGAGATGTTTTTTCTTGCTCAATTTTTCTTCGTTTTGTGGGCTCAAAGCCACTAATAATTCCCTTTACCTCAGAAATTGATTTCAACCTTTCGTTTAGGGATATCGCAAGCATTTTTTGCACTGCAATTAAAAAATTTTGGCTAAATTTATTACCGGCACATAGCTTATTCATCATAGGTTTTAGTGGATCTTCTTGTTGCGGAGTTTGAGAAGTCGCATTCATCCTGTCAATTGCACGTGGAGGAATTGTGCCACCGGTCATTGCAAAGAAAATCGTAGCACCAAGTGCATAAATATCCGTCCAGGAACCTATATGTTTGGCTGTTGTGTCATATTGTTCTGGTGGAGCATAGCCATGCGTCAAGGTTACGGATGTAAAGACAGAATTACGTGCAGTGATTTGTTTTGCAGCACCAAAATCTATGAGAACTGCATTTCCGTTAGGGCGAATTAAAATATTTTCAGGCTTGACATCTCTGTGTGTCAAGCCTTTTTTATGTACAACGTCCAGTGCATCTATGATTTGACCAAGCCAATTTTTAATTTGCTTCTCTGTCATGCCATTTTTGTATGAGTTTTCTACCAAGTTATGCAGTGTCTCGCCAGAAATAAACTCCATAACAATATATGCAGTTCCAAATTGTTCAAAAAAACCAAGCACACGAACAATAGAGGGATGGTTACACATTGCCAAAGTTTTGGCTTCCTGCAAAAAGTCAATTTTGCCCTTTTGAAAATCCGCTACCTCTGCCGGTGATGTTGCCTGCACAAATCCATATTGGCGTATAGCAATATCTTGTGGAAAATATTCTTTGATTGCTACGTCTCGTCCTGTGCTTGTGTCTTGCCCTTTGTAGGTTACGCCGAAGCCGCCACGCCCTAGGATGCCAGTAACAACATAACCACTAATATTTGTTCCAAGTGGTAAGGCAAGCATTACCTTGTTCTTTTTTTCTCTACTTTAACATCAGAAGGAGCATTATTACTACTATTAGACCTACCCTCTTTGCCATGTCTTATTTCAGCTTTTTCTTCTGACGCATTTTGTTTAAACTGTTGAACCTTATTCAATGGATTTTTCTTTTTATCTGCAGAATTTTCATCAGTCATCATAGGCTCAACATTTGTAGTTTTGTCTTTTAGCCACTCATATTGTCCTTCGGGTTCAGCTTGTTTTACCTTGTCAATGATTATTACTGAAGCACTTATAATAACAATCAATAAAAACAGGGCAATAATTCCGCCCAAAAACAATTTTTGCTTTTTGCGCTCTTCTATTGTGACTGTGGGCAGCCTATGCAAATCTTCAATATCTAATCCACTTGAAATTCGTTTGTTGCCGAACGGTGCACGATAAAGCAAGGCTGTGCAATTATCACTATGAGCACCGTTACGAGCCACTGCAGTCTTAACTATTTTTGCTGTGATTAACTCTACATTTCCTTTTTTTGTAACATTGTATAACTCCTTTGCAGGGAAAGCATCCCACACACCATCACTGCAAAGGAACAGAGCAGCACCAGCAGGCAAGGTTCCAAAGTGTTGCACCTTCATTTCCGGCTCCGTCGCACAAACGCTACGGAACACAAAAGGACGATCAGGATGACGACGAGCTTCGTCGTCTGTAAGCTCCCCTTTCAAAACTCTCAAATCCAGCATTGTATGGTCAATGCTACGCCACCAATGATTTTTATCAGCAAAAATAAAAAGTCGTGAATCACCTATTCGCAACCACGAAAGACACGCTTTCTCATCAATAAACGCTAACACACAAGTGCTATGTCCATCGAGATTTCGAGCCGAATTTTCTCTTGCAATCACGCCACAGGCTTCTTGCACAATTTGTGGTAAAAGTGCTTCTGGATTTTGTGCTGGGTTAGCACGAAACAGTCTTTCAGCTGCTTCTATAATTGCTTGACTTGCCATTGCACCGCCCCTGTGTCCACCCATGCCATCTGCCAAGACAAGCAGAGTGCGTCCATTTAATGAAAGGGCATAGGCTCTATCTTGATTCTCGTCTCTGCCACCAATATCAGTAGCTATTGCAAAAATTGAATTTTTTGTTGCCATAAATGATACCTCTTCTATTGTCTTATAGTAACTCTAAAAACTTCTCCTGCACATGCTAATTTGTCACCATTGCTTAATCGTGTAGGAACATTTGGGGCTATTTTGCTTCCGTTTACATACGTTCCATAGGTAGATGAATCTGTAACAGTAAAAACGCCAGCGTTAAATGAAATTGTGCAGTGCAGTCTGCTCACGCCCTTTGTATTTGGAGCAAATTGAACCTTGCAAACAGCTGTGTCTCTGCCAATTGAAGCTGGAAAAGAGTGGAAAGGAATATTCATTCCAGTAAAACTTCCCTGCACACCAGTGAGGGTAAAAACTCCATCAGCCACACGCACACCCCCCTGTGGAACCCTCTGCCGTGGTAGCGAATTAGCGAGAAGATTACCACTATTACTTTGTGGACGATGACCAGCCAAACTGACAGAATTATTTTTCCCCTTTACCTTGGTTATGTAAACACCTACGGAAATTGCTAACAATATACAAGCAACTACAAGCACAACCAAAATTCCATCAGTGCTACTCTTCCATGAATTAGCAGACACTGGTTGAACCTCTGAGTTCATTGAGTCTTCAGTATTGTTACCACCGCTATTGCCACAGGCGTCTGTATTATCATCTGCAAAGGCAACAGGAATGTGGTTTGCGTTCAAAAATGAAATAACTTCTCCACTTTGAACAGCAAAATTAATTCCTTCGCCTATTGAATGATTTACACCACATGTGTTAACACCAATTAGATTACCATGCTTGTCATATAATGCACCACCACTGTTCCCAGGATTTATACTTGCATCAGTTTGAACACAGTAACGACCATTTGCCTCTGCATTTACCTTGCTAACAACACCCTTTGTAACAGTATGATCTTTTACCATTTCTTTTCCTAAATCTGTAAATGGAAAACCAACAGCATAAACATCCATCAAAACTTTTATTTGGCTATCTTTCAAAAATTTTACGGGCTCGACGCCTGCATTTGCAATCTCAGCAGGCAAAGTAATTAGTGCCAAATCTTTCGCAGCGTTATAATCAATAACATTTGTTATAAATTCACCTATTTGTCTGCCTGAGCTATCAAAGAAAATGACATAAAATTGAACATTTGAAATATTAATAGCATATGCCTGCATAATGCTTTGTAAGTCATTTGTAGCAATTACATGACAGTTCGTAATTGCACAATCCCCATTTCCTACCATAAAACAACTACCTGTACCTAACGGTACATTTTTGTTCACTTCTCCCGTATTTCTATCTTGGATATCTGCTACTCTAACAACGAGTCCAACAGAGCTTTTCATCTTGTCTATTGGAATAGTTTCATCTGCCAAACATTTTGAACACAACAATATCAATGGTAAAAATAAAATAGTAGCAAACAAGACAAAATAACTTGTTTGCTTAATGAAATTTTTAATGTATCTCATGACTCATCCTGTTAAAATGTGACACTAAACACTTGATTACTACTGCCAATCTCCAGATAGTCACCATTGTTCAATCTAACTGGTGTATTGGGAGAGAGCATTTGACCATTTATAAATGTTCCATAGGTAGAGCTATCTACCACAGTGAAGCCATCGTTAGAATTGTATATTGTGCAGTGAACTCTGCTTACTCCTTCAGTGCCTTCCGGAAATTGAATTTTACATTGTGATGCATCTCTTCCAATTTTTGCTGGAAAATGATATATAGGCATGGTCATCCCTTGAAAACAGCCTTTTTCTCCAAACAAAATAATTTCAGTCCGAGGAGAAGGGGTATTTTCATGCACAATTATTGGTGTAGCACAAGGGGTAGCTACGGCAGTAACATCATCGTCATTATATGGTTTTCCCCTGTATATATTGAGATTAATAAGGCATTGTTCTGAATAATCATCAGCAGGAATATATCCTTTTGCTACTAATGAGTTTATGTAAATTCTATTATACAAAAAGCAAAGGACAAATTGTCCACCAACTATTGTAGTGGTTAAACTAATAAAAAACCAGGCAATGTCTCCGCGAAAAAGTGGCACCAAAAAACCAAAGAAAAACATAGTCCATGAAAAGCCAACTGGGCAAACACGAACGTGCCCATCTTTTATCAAATTTACAGTCATATTTACTCATTCCTTCCCTTAACATCTAGCATTAATTTCAAATGCTGCTTATGTCATCATAACGACATTCTTCTTTTATTTTTGAACTTAATTATGATAATCACTACAGTTGCACCAATCTTCATTTTCTATATAATACTCCACAAAAATGGTAATTTTGCACGAGAGTGCAACTTAACCCCTTCTCAAATTGTTTTGCTACCAATTAGTTCAATTTAGTACTATCGCTTTTTCTGTTGCTCGTGAGGTGACCTCAAATTCTCCATCTTCCGCAGAAATTGCAATTGCAGTGCAATTGTCTTGATATGGATTTTCAAGTTTAAGAACAGCTTCGAGCATATTAGCAGTCCAGTTAGCAGCATCTTGTTCATGAAGAAACAAAAGTTTCTCATCACCAAGAAATTTGTAAAATCCGTCGGAGCAGAGCAAAATGTCCGTTCCCTTTTTTATAAAATTCTTCTGCACACCGTAGGAAATTTCACGCAATTCTTCAATGCCAATAAAACTTGTTAGTGCTTCTTTCATTGGGTCAAGGCTTGCTTCTTCTTGACTAATAAGTCCACGCTCAACCTGCTCTTGCAACTGGTTTGCATAAATATGGTCTTTGTTTATCTGCTCTAACTTACCATCATGGCAAAGATAAATGTGGCTATCGCCGACAGATACCCAATAAAAGGTGTCATTCCGTAGCAAAACAGCAATGAGCGTTGTGCCACAATCTGACTCGTGCCCGAGCCTGACTCCTAGCTGTTTTACAACCTCGTTTGCCTCTTGCAAAGCGTTTAACAAGACAGTTAAAAAAGCATCATCGCTTTCCGAATCAGTGAAATTGGCACATTGCATACTATAAGAAGTTATAAATCTGTCAACTGCAAGACGCGACGCCTCTGCACCACCAACAAGTCCACCCATTCCGTCACAAAGAACAGAAAGAAAGCCTTCTCGCTCTAGTGCATACGGATTGTCATATCCATTGAAGCCAAAATCATCCTGTTGTTCTTCTCTCTTGCCAATGTTTCGCACATAGCTCAATCTATATTTTGGCATGTACTATTATACTCTCTGTCTAATAGTTGCACCGCCAACATTACTTGTCATGCTTGGAGCATTTTGTGGCAAACCGGAAACAACTAGCTCAAGCGTTCCAAGTAAGAGTTTGTCGCCATTGTTTATTTTTGTAGAATTTGTAATGTTTACGCCGTTTAATGCTGTTCCGTTCGTAGACCCAAGGTCACGAATGTAATACGCCATGCCGTCCGTCCTGACCTCGCAATGGTGACCAGAAACTGTCGGCTCATTGTCGAGCCTCAACCCACAGTCTGGTGCTCTACCTATAACAAGACCTATATCAAAATTTGCAGAAAGTTGATTGGCAGCCATTCCATTTTTGATAACTACAAATGAAATAGCGTGTTTTCCACCACCTTGATTTGGTATTCTCTGAGTAGCACCAGCATTTTTTTTCTGTGCTTCTTGTTCAGCTTTGTAAGCTTCTATTCTAGATTCTGTTAAAAGTAATTCCTCTTCAAGTTCTTTTGCACGTTTATGGCGCTTGATAAAAATTACTAACAACGAAATTATAATAATTAAGGCTATACCACAACCAACACTTGTATAAATCAAAGACCTTTTGTCTTTTTCAGCTTGTCTTTCTGCAGTATTTGCTTGTTCCTGTTTCAAGTTTTCTAATGCTTTTTTTGCATCTGCTTCACCTTTTTTGGCTACCTCTGCACTTTTTTTTGCATCTTCAGCACTTTTTTTAAGTGCATCATGTTGACGCTTTAACTCAGCTCTTTTACGTTTTAATGCTGCTTCCTGTCTCTTGCGCTCTTCATTTGAAAGTTTGTCTGCCTTTGCCTTCAGCTCTTTTTCCTTCGCATTGAGAGCCTGTTCTTTTTTGGATAATTCATCTTCTCTTCTGGCTTTTTCACGATTTTCAAGTGCCTTTTCTTTATCTTCTACTGCTTTTTCTCTTTTAGATAGCTCAGCTTCTCTTTGCTTTTGCGTATTATTTGTTTCAACTGGCATTTCAAGAAAATCTGTTTTGTTTTGCTTTTTATTCATATTTTGAAGTGTCGCCGAAAAAGCAGAGCTAGAAATTAAGATACTAAAAATACTAGCCACAACTACTGTACATACAAATTTATTTACTCTTTCCATGAAAAACCCTCCCTGCAAAGTGGCTCAAAAAGAAATATACTTGAGCCCATTTTTATTTTATCGTGATAATTCAAGGTAATTGCCCCAGTTAAAAGCACTCCATTAACCTTTGTTAAGCCATGAACCTGCCCAGACTGCAAGACGTAATTGTCATCCTCAGGGTCATAAAACAATGTAGCGTGCGCTCCACGTGAAACCTGCTCATCCTTCAAAATCACATCTGGCGTAATGTTTCCTCCAATTCTACCAATTGTATTGCCACCAGCACAAAGTCTGTAATCTTTACCTCTTTCAATTCCTTCAATGCAAACAAACCAACCAACAACAGGGGCAATCTTTTCTTCTTTCGCAGAGCCACCTTTTGACGACATTCTTATTGTAGCACCACCACCAACCGGAGCTGTTGCCCCAAAACCTTGTGGCGTTGGTGAAGCTCCATTTTTCCCAAGAGACACGGTAGCAGCGCCTGGTGTCCATGGCATGGATGGTGCGCCCGCCCCCATTGGTGTAGTGCCACCTGGGGTAAAAGCTTGCGTTGCCCCAACACCTCCATTTGGTGTAAATGATTGCGTTTCGCCCACATTTCCTCCCATGGCACCGTTAGGTGTAAAGGCTTGAGTTTCTCCCATACCGCCACCACCTGGCTGGCATATTGGGCAACTACTAAACTGATTTGAATCATAAGCATGTCCAAGTGGACAAAATACTCTTGCCATCGTTTATTTTCCTCCTTAGTTCATTTTTATAAAAATTTTATCTATCTCACACATCGCACGAGCAAACAGAATTGAAAGCACAATAAAAGCGTTGGCGATGTATCAAAATTAGGGAATTTTACAAACCTATTTTGCTTTATCGCTCATTTCTTCCTTGAAGCCTGGCTTGTGTTCAACCGTTACTGTGATTAAATTAGCAGCCTTATCATAAACAATTGTCTCTGTGATATCTACACCTTTGTCTCTATCACTAACTGTCATAATCGTTTTTGTAGCTGTTTGCTCCGTTTTGGGGAATGCTTTGTAATTTTGCTGCAATTGTTTAGCTAAACCATCCCACATTTGTTTTTCTTTATTTGACTGCAGAGCTTTTTTCATACCAATAATTTTGTTAAATATATAATCTCTTACCTCACTACGAGTCTGTTCATCAAGCTTCTTTTGATTTTCTTTCTCTTCTTCTTTTGCTTTTCTTTCCTTCTCTGAACGATCAATTGCACCACCTATCACTGCTATACCTGTGACAGCTGCGTCTGCACCTGTTAAAGCATAAGCCTTTTGAACTCCAAATGACAATGTTGTTGCAAAAATTGCAATTAACAACATGCTACATAAAGACTTTCTAACAAATTTCATAAATTTCCCCTCCTAATATTTCAAATAATCTGTCAAGTAAATTAAAATATACCTCTCTTAGTGTTTGGATCAACCTTTGGTGCTCTCTGCGCGGCACCAGGAGCTACTCCGAAATCCATAGTTTCCTCTTCTTTTTCCCTTCTTCTTCGCTCTTCTTCTCTTTGTGCTTCAATTCTGTTTGCTCGTGCTTCAGCCTCCCTTGCAGCTTGACGAGCCTGTTCTGCTTCTCGTCTAATTTGGGCTTCTCTCTCTCTTGCTGCATTATTATTGCTGTTATTATTGTTTCGCACCTCCTTTGCTTTTGGTTTTGTCATATTTTGTTGCTTATTGGCACTTGCTGCATTTCTTTTGTTTATTATGACATTGTAAAGCTCCTTGGCTTTGCCAAAAGAAAGAATGGGCTTTAACACGCCCAAGGCCTCATCTTCCATAGAACGTGCAATCAAATCTTTTGCTTTGTTATACTCTATGTTGTAGAAGGCTTCTTTGGCACGATTTCTGCTATCTTTATAATCTTTTATTAGACTAAATAACTCTAATGAACCTTTGTACTCTTTAGCCTGCAATTTTTTCATTGCCTCTTGGTAAATTTGCTCATTACCTTGTTTTCTAGCTTCAGCAAGAAGATTATTGGTATCCTTAAAATCACCTAGCTCTTCATAAATTGCAATTGCTTCTTTATAATTACCTTCTTTTACATATTTAGCTGCATCTTTGTATTGTGACATTTTTACCAGCATAGGACTAAAAGCCAAAGTGATGGCAATCACAGCAACACCTGCCACAATAATTCCTAATTTCTTTTTCTTTGCCTTCTGCAAATTAGCCTTAACAGAATCTATTTTTTTTAGGCATTCATCCACTTTAGAAGCAGAATCTTTATACTCGCCAAGTTTTTTGAAATCATCAACAGCTTTTTGAAGGGTTGCTATATCGTTGGAGTTTGAACACTGTATTGTTGTGGCATATTGTTTTTCTAGTCTTTCTTCCTTACGTTTTTTTTGCTCTTCGGGTGTAAGACCACCAAATTTACCCCCCAATGATTCACGCACCTCTGCAATAGTCTGTAAACGTCCGTTAGAATTCATTTCTAACATTTTAACTACAGTATTTACGAGGTTATCGCTGTAACCTTTTTCGATAAGCTTATCTTTATCAACAACAATTGGATCAGGCTGCTGATACATGAGGGCAGTGGAGCGCCCAGGTGCGTCAGTTGGTGCTTGACCTGTCATAGCACACCACACGGTAGCACCAAGCGCATAGACATCCGTCCAGGTTCCTTGTCCCTTCCCAGCATTCGAATATTGTTCAATCGGTGCAAATCCTGGCGTTAGAACGACACTCATACTTTTGGTTTTACCACCAGCATCATGACGAGCTGCCCCAAAATCCAATAAACAAGCTTTACCAGTCTCTGGATCTAACATTATATTGTCAGGCTTAATATCACGATGCAAAAATTGCTCTTTATGCACACACTCAAGCCCATCCATGGCAGATGTAAACCACGTCATAATCTCTTCTTCTGGCATGGTCTTCCCTTCTGCATTCAATTGCTTAATTCTGTGCGAAAGGGTATCCCCTTTTGCAAATTCCATAACAGTATAAGCTGTACCATTTGCTTCAAAGTAACCAAGGACTTGGACTATAGCTTCATTCCTAAACTTGCCGAGAGTTTGTGCTTCCTTCAAAAAAGATTCCTTGCCCTGTTCAAAGTCATTTTCACCGCTAACACTGTACGGTGTAACCGTTCCTGTTTCATTTCTAAGTGCAACACTTTGCGGCAAGTACTCTTTTAATGCTACCGTCTTATTTGCCTGTGTATCGTAGGCAAGATAAGTTATACCAAATCCACCTTGACCTATTACCTTGTTTACCACATAGCCATTAACATTTGTGCCAACAGCCAACGCTAATGGGAACTGCTCATCCATATTTTTTTCTCCTTTTCTTTCCAAAATTAATTACAGATTATCCATTGCTAGTCCTAAAATATAAACTTAATCATATTTCTATTACGCAATGCCCTAAATTATACCGCAAAAACAATAACTGTCAAATTATTAATTATGTTTTTTGCGTATTAACGTGCTATATTATCAGCTTTTTGCTATTCTTTAATATGCCTTGCTAATATACAATTCCTTTAGTAAGGAGTTGATAAAAATGCTTGGGCAGAACATAAGGAATTTGCGAAAAGAACGGGGAATTACACAGGCAGACTTTGCAGAAAAACTTGGCATTTCGCTGGATACAATGTCTCGCTGGGAAAACGAACGGCGTGAACCTCGCTACTCAGACATCCTGAAAATGGCAGAAATTTTACAAGTTCCACCCTCAAAACTTTTAGAAACTTCTGAAGAAAACACCGCCAATAACATAAGTTTGGAACAGCACAGAAGTGTGAATTGCACACAGATAATAGAAAGAGTAACAAATAACGACACAAAACCAGAAGCCACACAAGAAAGCCAAGACATTTTTTCCCTCATCCTCACTCTAAAAAACAGAATAAAAAAAGAGGCTCTCTCGCACCACGAATGTGTGGCAGCAAAAGACCTCCTACAGCTTTGCTTACAAACCCTAGAGTCAAAAGACAGTTAAAAGCCCCAAGTTGAAAAATTTCATTCAACTCGGGGCTTTTTGGTAATGTCTCTATTTGTCACCAAAAAACTATTTATCCCTATAATGCGAACCACACTGAACAATTTTTATCGTCTCGCCGTCGATTTTATATACAATTCTGTTGCAATCATCAATACGTCTGCTCCAGTAACCGCTTAAATTCTCCGATAATTGTTCAGGCTTGCCAATACCATCATAGCCACTACGTTCAATGTCTTTGATTAGTGCATTAATTCTTCGTAATGTTTTCTTATCTTGAGTTTGCCAGTAAAGATAATCATCCCATGCATCGTCTGACCACGATTTAATCATCTAGCATAACCTCGTGCACTGTTCCACCTGAGGCTTCCATTTGCTCTATGGATTTCATCAGTCTAGCCATATTTGCAGAGCTGTAAAATGGATCACTCTCCATACCAACGTTGAAAGGAATTCTTTTTTCTCTGACTGTTTTCTTAGCAAATATGCAAATTGCTGTTGACATACTCATTCCAATCTCAGTGCAAAAAGCGTTGAATTGTTCCTTTAAGTCACTATCAATACGAACACTCAAATTTGTTTGTGCCATATTATCCACTCCCTTCATCTTTTAGCAAGATTATACAATATTGCATTACATTGTCAAGAAATTTCATTACAAATGCAGTAAAAATTAAAAATATAGATAAGATAGGCACTTTTATTTTAGTCGTCACTAAAACAATTCCACTCTGTCCATTAAAAAGTCAAGCAAACTACAATGTAGGATTCCATTGTCATCATAAAAATGATGCGGAATGTCATTTCTAACAATTATCTTTTTATAGAAATCCCCAGTTAAAACAAAAGAATCCAATTCTGAAGATTTCTTTTCTTCCTTGCTCAATTCATAGGCACATTGGATATAGATTCTTCTGTCCATATCATTGACAATAAAGTCAATTTCTTTTTGTAGATTTTTTCCTTTCCTTCTATCATACACAACACCGACATCGACCTTAAATCCTCGCCTTATAAGATCGTTATACATAATGTTTTCCATAATATGCCCTGGATCATATTGGCGATAGTTTAATCTTGCATTTCTCAGCCCGACATCCGAATAATAGTATTTATTTGGATAGGAAAAATATGTTTTGCCCTTAACATCATACCTTTTTGCTTCTAACAAGATGAATGCATCTTTCAATTTTTCAATATATGAACTAACAAGGTTATTATCAATTTTTTCTTGCTTTGTGCTGCTAATAGCATTGGCAACATTGGTTGGATTTGTCAGAGAACTAATTGCTGAGGCTAGATAATCAAGTATATTGGAAAGAACGTCTTCTCTTTGAATTCTTCCATGCTCTTTCAAATCCTTTATATATGTTTCAGCAAATAAGGAACTCAAATATTCCATTTTTCCGCGATTTGTTTTCTTCTTCGTAAGCTCCGGCATTCCACCAAAAAGCATATACTGCTCTAGAACGTCCTTTTCATTTCCACCGTAAAAGGAAAAGATCTCTTGAAATGATAGAGGAAAAACATGAATTTGCGTTGACCTGCCTCTAAACTCAGTAGCAATATCGCTTGAAAGCATTTTTGAATTGCTTCCTGTCACATATACATCGAGGTTCTTATATCCTCTAAGCTCATTGAGCATATCATAGACAGAAACTTCATCCATTCCATATTCATTCTTGATAGTTATTTTTTTTGCCATTTGTACTTCGTCGATAAATAGAAAGAAATTTTCATCGCTACCGGTTATTTTTTTTTCGACAAAATCGCATAACGCCGTGGGATTCCTCAAGGCAAAAAATTTTCTTTTATCCAATTCCAATTTGATAATATTTGCTTCTTCCACTCCTAAGGAAACAAGATAATCATAGAACAATTCAAAGAGCAATGTGGATTTTCCCACTCTTCTGAGTCCGGTAATAACTTTAACGTTTCCATCCCACATTGCCGCTTTTAATTTATCAAGGTATTCATTCCTTATAATCATTATGCCACCTCCGCAATATCTATATCTTACGTCGCATGCGTCGCAACTTATAGAAGTAAGTATAACTATTTTGTCCATAATGTCAATTGAGATATTGAAAAAATCCCAATAGACAGCTAAAAGCCCCAAGTTGAAAATTTTTCATTCAACTCGGGGCTTTTAACTGGGCTTTTTATAGGCTTTTTAGGCACACACCAGATTGACAAACTGCACACGACATGCTATATTTATGCAAAATTATTTAGGCGGTATTATCATGGCAAAGGTAAGCACAAACATTAATTTAGATCCAGATTTGAAGAAAGAGGCACAATTACTATTCTCTAACATTGGAATGGATTTGACTACTGCAGTTACCATATTCATAAAACAAGCCGTGCGAGAACAAAAGATACCATTTGATATTTCTATGAATACCCCAAATTCAACAACTATCGTTGCACTCAATGAATATGAAGAAATGAAACGCAATCCTGCAAAATACAAAAGATACGCTTCTTTTGATGATGCTCTTGAGGATGTCCTTTAATGCTTAATGTGGTTTTATCCAACCAAATGAAGCGAGACTTGAAACTTGCACAAAAACGTGGATTTAACATCAACCTATTAAAAGACGTTGTAAATAAATTAGCTAATCAAGAAGTTTTGACAGAGAAATATCAAGACCATCCACTGTCTGGTAACTATGCCAACTTTAGAGAATGTCACATCCAGCCAAATTGGCTATTGATTTACAAATTAGAGCTTGATGAGCTGTTATTGTTATTTTTTAGAACTGGCACACACTCTGATTTGTTTTAGCTCGTTTGTAGTAAGACACCAAAAGCCCCAAGTTGAAAATTTTTTCATCAACTTGGAGCTTTTTTTGTACAGTTACAAACTTATTTTAAGATTTTTCAATCTCAATTTCTGCTTTTGTGATAGAACGCAACATAAGTTGTTTCCCGCAAGCTTTCGCCCAACGGCAAATCAATTTGAAATTTGGTGCATACTCACCTTTTTCTATGCTGATAATCTCATGCCTAGAGCAATATATTTTTTCAGCTAATTTGGCTTGCGTTAATTTTTTTTTCTTTCGTATTTCCTTCAATAATTGAGGTAAATTAGTTTTTTCAGAAAGCTTCATAAAAATTTTTCTCCCATATTTCTCTTGATTTAAAATGTTCGGTTTACTGAACATTTTAAATCAAGAATAAACACTGTAGTATCATAACAAAATACCACAAAAACGCAAGAAAAAATTAAAAAATTTTACGGCTTTTTTGCGTTAATTTTGTTTTGATTTCGACTGACAAAAAAACTAGCCATAGGAACTGTCCTTATGGCTAATTTTTTATTGGTATAACAAAATTATTCTGCTTCTTTCGCTTTGTTCCAAAAAGTATCTAGCTCATCAAGTGAAAATTTGTTCCAGTCTCCACCAGATTTTGCAACCTCATTTTCAACAAAACGAAAACGTTTTTCGAATTTTTTACATGCACAATGCAGAGCATCTTCTGGGTCAATGCCAAGGTGGCGAGACAAATTCACACTAGCAAAGAGCACATCACCAATTTCTTCCTTCAAATGTTCCAGATTTTGCTCTTTAATGGCTTCCTTCACTTCCTGCATTTCTTCTTCAACCTTAGCCATGACAGGTGTGACATCATCTTTCTCCCAGTCAAAACCTCTTTTTGCAGCTTTTTCCTGCATTCTGTATGAGCGAAGCAAGGCAGGCATTCCACGAGGAATTCCAGCCAAACAAGACGAATCTGTTTTTTTCTTCTCTCTTTCTTGCTTTTTTATTGCCTCCCAATTTTTCAGCACATCGTTACTATCCTTCACAGTTACATCACCAAACACATGGGGATGACGACGTATCAGCTTGTTTGTCAAGTATTCGATAGAATCTTTCAGTTTGAAATCTCCAATTTCCTCTGCAAGCGTTCCAATAAAAACAACTTGCAGTAAAAGGTCACCAAGTTCCTCAAGCATTTCATTTTTGTCTTCGTCCTCAATGGCAGTGATTAGCTCATATGCTTCCTCTAGTATATATCGCCTCAGCGACATATATGTTTGTTCCCTATCCCAAGGACATCCATCCTTTGCGCGGAGTCTTTTCATCACGTCACATAGTCTTGCAAATTCCTCTTTTAAATCTTCTCTTGCATCAATTACTTCCGTCATGATAGTCACTTTGCTCCCTCTCATAAAAAGTTTCTATTAAAAATTTTGCCAACAACGTCATGCCATCATGTCCACCACGCGTCATCAGGCTATTTTGCTTCACGTAAAAAGTTTTTGGAATTGCGATTTCGTTTAGTGCTTCGCTAGAACACTCCAAAATTGTTTGCTCTTTTGTGCATATTAAAGCAGTTGCCCCTAAATATTTTTTTGCACCTCGCACTACTGAAACATTAAAAAGGAAATCTAACTCTTTTGGTATCTTACCAAATCTATCTTGCGTTTCAGACTTCAAATCAAGTGCCTCAGTAATACTCTCCACTCTTAACATCTTGCGATATAACGAAACACGCAATGATTCTTGAGGCAGAAAACTTTTAGGAATAGAAACTGGGAAACTAATATTGATTCTTAACGGCGCATTGTAGGTTCCATTGAGCTTTGAAATTTCTTCAGACATAATATCACAATAGGCCTGATAACCTACTTTGTCAGAATTCCCATGTTGCGCTATCCCGATTAAATCCCCAGCACCACGTATTTCTAAATCTCGCTGTGCAAGCTTGTATCCACTACCAAGCTCATCAAGTGATGCCAAGGCTTCTAGTCTTTCTAGTACATTTCCAGTTAGCTTTTTATCAGCCGAATAAAATAGATATGCATAAGCTTGTGTTTCTCTTCTCCCAACTCGTCCACGCAATTGATACATTTGTGCTAATCCCAGTTCCTCTGCGTCATCAACTATAAGAGTATTTGCTCCAGGAATATCCAAACCACTCTCAACAATCGTAGTACAAAGCAATATATCTATTTCACCCGATACAAACTTTGCCATTGTTTTTTCCAAATCAAATTCAGAAATTTTGCTATGAGCCACTGCAATTGATAAATTTGGAAATAATCTTTTTAGCATCATGTATCGGTCATGGATATCAAATATTCTATTATGAACATAAAAAATTTGACCGCCGCGTGATATCTCTCGCAAAACTGCTTGTTTTAAGAAATATACGGAAAACTGTCTCGTGACAGTTATAACCGGCAATCTTCTCTGAGGTGGCGTAGTGAGCAGTGAAATATCACGTAACCCAGAGAGAGACATAGAAAGCGACCTAGGTATTGGAGTTGCAGACAACAATAAAAAATCAACTCCAGGAAAATTCATTTTCAATTTCTCCTTGTGCATAACGCCAAAGCGATGCTCTTCATCAACTACCACAAGTCCTAAATTTTTAAAATTAACATCCTTTGACAAAAGCATGTGAGTGCCAATTAAGATATCTACAAGTCCCTTGCTCAAATCTTCCTTTATTTGCTTTTGTTTTTTTACGCTAATAAATCTCGACAACTGCTCAACCCTAACCCCAGTCTCTGCAAAACGACTAAAAAATGTATCATAATGTTGATTTGCTAATATCGTTGTCGGAGTCATTATTGCAACCTGTTTACCGTTAAAAGCTGCTAGTCCTGCAGCCCTTAATGCCACCTCCGTTTTACCAAAACCAACATCACCGACAAGAAGCCTATCCATAGGCGTATTCTTACACATATCACCAAAAACTTCTTCTATAGCTTCTAGCTGATCTTTTGTCTCTTTGTGTGGAAAACCACTAACCAATATTGACATAAGTTCTTCATTAGCCTGACAGGCACTTCCATTAGAAATTTCTCGTTTAGCATAAATATGTAACAGCTCAATGGCAGCTTCTTTAGCTTTTAATCTTGCTTGCTCTATAGATTTACTCCAGCTTTTGGTAGTTAAGCTATCGAGCTTAGGTTCTTTACCTGGAATCGGAGACCATGGTTCTATCTTGTAAAATTCTAAGAAAGGTACAAGTAGCTTTCTTGCGTTTGCATATTCTAGGCTTAAATACTCATAGGCATTTCCTGAAATTTCAATTTGTTCCAGCCCACGGTAAATTGCCACTCCATGATCTTCATGGACAACATATTGATCCAAGACCAAACTGTTTCCCCAATCTCTAGGAGTTCGAGTCCCGCTTCTCTGTTTTAATGACACACCAGTTAACTCATAGTCCGTTAAAAAAGCTTGTCTTGCAACATTATCAATAAAGCCTGTGGTAACAGTATCATTTATTGTAGAAATTAGATTATCTTTCGCCCAATTGAGTATTCGTTGAACTTCTGAAATTACAGTAATCTCATATTTTTTTTCTATTAGAAAATTTATATGTTCCTCAACACTTTTTAGTCTGCCACGAAAATTTTCAAATTGCCATATAGATAGAGACAAGTCAGCTTCATATAAGTTGTGCGTAATTCGTAATCTTGGAAATTTTGCAAGAGACATGGAAAACTCTTCCCAAGAAACTTCCATAGTTTCTGACGGGTAGAGTGAAGAATAAAGCCATTGCGCATTTTCTGCACTTTCTTCTAATTTATTTGGTTCAACAAATAAAATTCTAAGATTATTAGGAAGAATATCTAAAAATTTCCCAGACTTTTCCTTATCAAAATTCTGAACCTTCGCAAATTTAACATCTATAACCTTACGTTGAGTCTCTGTAGAAAAAAACCTTAGACTCTCAATTTCATTATCAAAAAATTCTATGCGTAATGGATAAATTGAATCAGGACTAAATACATCAATTACAGAACCTCGAACAGATATTTGTCCTACCTTCCATACAAGGTCAGTTTTCACGTACCCATTAGAGATTAATGTATCTATAAGCATATCTCGTGAAATTTCTTGCCCTATCTGTAGTTCAAAGGAATCTGAACCTAATTTGAATGGTAATAAAAATGAGCTAGGAGTTCCGCAAAGAATTCCTCCAAGTTGCTTGAATTGCAAAAGATTATTACCACGAACAAGCTTTTCCATTTCTTCTTCACTGTCCGCGTTAAAAGAAGCATCTGGCATTGAAACAATATTTGTATTTGACACACCAAATTTCGAGCAAAAAAATTTTAAATCATCTGCCAAGTCCCTCTTAGTCTTGTCATCAGGCAAAATAACCAGTAAGGGTGAGCTTGTATTTCTAACAATCCAAGCAAGGATTGTAGCACTTTTTGGAAGATACAGTAAAGAGTTTTGTTTCCAATAAGATAATGCTATATCATCTATATTTGTTACAGTTAATTCAATTCGTTTTTTCATTTCTATAATTGTTCGCAAGGTTCATTGCAAGATCAATCTCTCCTCTTACCCATAATTTGAACACGTCAAAACAGGCAGATTGTATTATTGGAAATATTTCTTGCTGCTCTTTCGGAAATTTCCCGAGAACCCAGCTAGATAAATTTATTTTCTTCTCAGTAGTTGAGATTGGAGTTCCTATCCCTATCCTTAATCTGCAAATATCAAAAGTACCAAGAGCTCCTAGGATTGAAGCTAACCCTTTTTGTCCACCTGCAGAGCCGGTTTTCCTTAATCTAATCCTACCAAATGACAAAGCTACTTCATCACTTATTATCAATATGTCATCAGCAGTTAATTTATAAAAATTAACTGCTTCTGCAACTGCAAGCCCACTTAAATTCATAAATGTGTGTGGAAAAAGTAAGCCAATTTTCTGACCTTCAAAAAATGTTTCCCAAAAACTACCTTGAAAATTATTTTTGGGCTGTCCTAAGTACAATTTTTCTACAATTGAAGACAAAATAATTTGTCCCGCATTGTGTCGCGTCCACACATATTCAATTCCTGGGTTACCAAGTCCAACCACAAGTTTCATTGATGTAATCACCTCGTCTATTTGATACAAAAAAAAGGCACATTACGTGCCTTTTTAGAGAAAAGTAACTTTTACTCAGCCTTAGCCGAATCATCCTCAGCTTCTGCACCATCAGCATCAGCAGCCTCAGTGGCTTCCTCAAAAACCTTTGGAAGTGCAACCTGCAAAACAAGTGTATCTCCTGTCGTCACAGCAACAACGCCCTTTGGAAGATTCAAGTCTTTGACAAAAACTTCTTTACCAACTTCAAATTCCGCTGCATCAATAACAATTTCATCTGGTATGTTTGAAGGCTCAACTTCTACCAATACCATATGAGTCAAAGTTGTTAAGACAGCACCCTCTTTTACACCAGGTGCAGTATCTGCATTTAACACCACGACAGGGACTTCTACCTTTATCTTATGACCTTTAACTACTTGATAAAAATCTACGTGGCGTATTTCACGACTAATTGGGTGTCTCTGAACTTCACGAATCAAAGCCTTAGCTTTCTTATTTCCACCTAGTGCCAATTCAATAAGCGTAGTTTCGCTATGTGCACCATTAGCAACAGAATAAACAGGCTTTGCTACAACACTACCAGGAAGTCCCTCTTTGAAATCAGGACCATAAAGAACTGCAGGAATAAGTTTTTCATTTCTAATTTTTCTGCAGACTCCAGTCCCTGTAGCCACTCTTTTTTCAAACTTAACTTTTACCGCATCAGCCATAAATATTTCCTCCTTAAAAAATAGATTCTAACTATATACGCTACCTAAACAGCTCACTAACAGATGAGTCTGTGTGTATCTTATGTATTACCTTAGCAAGCAACGGGGCAATGCTAAGATTATTTTCTACAGATGGTAATAACAAATTAGGCAAATCCTTATGTTCATCTAAGGGAATCGTATCAGTCAGGACTAATTCCTTTATGACCAATTCATCACCATCCGTTAATATACCATTCTCTAAAATTGTCCCGTCTGGAACGACCTCCCCAGCTTTTTTATATAACATTAAAAGGTTCCTCTGCGCATTTCCAGACAAAACTCCATGCGTTGCACAAGCATAAACCTCCGTAGCACCACGTTCAAGAAGAAGCCTCGCAGCATGCACAAGGGTACCGCCGGAATCGACCATATCGTCAACCAAAATACAAATTTTACCTTGTATATTGTTCTCACCAATAATTGACATCGCCTTTGATTGATTCTCAGTAGTATAATCCCGTGACTTATCAACTATTGACAATGGAACATAATAACTTTCCCCATCGATAGAAGAAAGCTTTTCTGAAAAATTCCTAGCTCTTACGACTCCCCCATGATCAGGCGAGACGACAGTAACCCTCCTCTCTTTTATTTCTTGGGTTAACTTTTTTCTAAAATAACCTGTAAGAACATTTATTGCAGAAAGATTATCAACGGGAATGTTAAAGAAACCTTGTAACTGGCCTGTATGTAAGTCAACAGAAACCACCCTGTCAGCACCAGAAGCCTCAAGGAGATTTGCTACTAGCCTCGCAGTTATTGGCTCCCTTCCTGCTGTTTTTCTGTCTTGCCTTGCATAGCCAAAATATGGAATTACTAAATTAACCCTATAAGCTGAAGCTCTCCGCAAAGCATCTACTATGATAAAAAGCTCCATCAGATGCTTATAACCAGGTTTTGAAGTGGATTGAATAACATAAACGTCATTTCCGCGAACTGGCTCCTCAATTAACACGCTCAATTCAGAATCAGCAAATTCACGAATCTTCATCTTAGACAATTCAACATCCAAAGCTTCACAAACACGTTGCGCCAATTGAGGTGTAGAAGTTCCGGAGAAGATCATCATTTTTGATTGACCAGTTAGAGACATTTGTTAGCCTTCCTTTACCTAATTTTATTATAAAATATAGCTATGCTATTTTTTTATGTCCTTACGGTGTAACTGTGCCCAATTTTCAATATTTTGCTGCTTTGCACGAGCTATGCCAAGAGCATCACTCGGAACATCTTGCGTAATGACACTTCCAGCACCAGTTGACACCCAATCACCCACAGTAACAGGGGCTACAAGCATAGTAGAACTACCTATGAGACAATGATCACCTATCACTGTTTTATTTTTATTTACGCCATCATAATTACAAGTAATCGTACCAGCCCCTAGGTTTGTATGAGTTCCAATTGTTGTATCACCAACATAAGATAAATGAGGAACCATCGAGCTTTCTCCCACAACACTGTTCTTAATCTCTACAAAACGACCAATATGAGCATTTTCAAGAAGTACTGCCCCTTCACGCATAAAGGCAAATGGTCCAGCTGAAGCACGTGGCCCCACACTACCATTATTCATGCGAACAGACCCCTTTAGATTAGCACACTTCTGAATGTAGCAAGAACGTAGAACAGAGAAACTTCCTATGAAAACCTCATCATCAACGACAGTATCGCCCCAAAGTTGAACTGAAGGATAAATCGTAACGTTATTACCTATTTTAACCCTTGGTCCAATCCAAACTGTACCTGGATCCATACAGCGAAGCCCTTTTTCCAACATTAATTTTTCTACTATCTTTTTTCTCGCTATTTCGGTAACCTGTGCTAATTGAAGTTGATTATTAACTCCGTTAAATTCATCAGGCACACCTATTTTTAACGCAGAAACCTTTAATCCTCTATCCTGCAAGATGGTAAGAACATCAGTAAGGTAATATTCACCAGCAGCATTATCATTAGTAAGACTTTTGATCGCAATTGCGAGTTCATTAGTATTAAATAGATAAATTCCAGAATTAACTTCTCTAATCTTTTTTATATCAGCACTGGCATCCTTCTCTTCTACAATCGAAACTTTATCATTGCATCTGACAATTCTTCCATACCCAGTCGGATCATCGACATCAAAAGTTAAAACCGAACAAACTGAACCAGATGCATCATACTGAGACTTAAATTCTCTGAGCGTTTCTGGTGAAATCAAAGGAACATCTCCTGGCATAACTAACACACTGTCAAATTCTTTCCAAAAACTCTCAGCACACAAAACAGCGTGTCCTGTTCCTTTTTGTTCAGTCTGCCACGCCACGGTCACATCTTCATTTTTTTTTAGATAAGACTCTACCGCTTTTCCTTCATTCCCAACTAGTACACAAACGTCATCTAAACCAGCTTCATGCGAAGCAGATATTGGATAGGAAATCAACGGCTCTTCAAGCATAAGATGCAAAACTTTAGGCAAGTTACTTTTCATTCTTGTTCCCTTGCCTGCTGCCAATATTAATGTTCCACACCCTTTATTCATCCAAAGTACCTCATAATAAAAATGGCAGGGGTGGATGGACTCGAACCATCGATGCCGGAGTCAAAGTCCGGTGCCTTAGACCGCTTGGCTACACCCCTATCAAACACGGCGGTATTATACCAAAATATAAAATTTCTGCAAGTCATAAATTAAATTTTTAGGATATTTTTGTTACTAAATTTTCTGAGACATAGTAAACTTATTAGAAATATCAATACAAAGTTAGCTTATAGTGCATAGTAAAAGAAGTTTAGTTTATATGAGTTTATATAACAAGAAAAAGAAAACTATTTACTAAAATTTATTTGTGTGCTAATATCACCGTGATTTTATGACTACGTAAGGAGCACATTGTGAAAAATATAATTATTCACGCGCATTTTTACCAACCTCCTAGAGCAGATGCCTTAACTGGAACAGTACCAGTTGACCCAACTGCTTTTCCATCACATGATTGGGATGCACGAATTACAGCTGAGTGCTATAAACCAAATGCGTATGCAAGGCTTATTGATTCTAGGTGGGGGACTAAACGTACCGTAAATAACTACGACTTCATAAGTTTTAATATGGGAGCCACTCTACACTATTTTCTTGAACAAGAAGAACCTGAGTTAGAAGCAAAAATCAATAGTGCAAGAGGAGCATTAGCACAAGCTTACAACCATATTATCATGCCACTTGCTTCTGAGCGAGATAAGCGTTTTCAAGTATATTGGGGGTGTCGTGACTTTACACATCGTACTGGAAGACGTGCTAAGGGAATGTGGTTACCTGAAACTGCAGTAGACACAGCTACGCTCGAAGTATTATGTGACTATGGTATAGAATATACAATTCTTTCTGATACACAATGTCAAAGCGTCACTAAGAATGGAACCGTCTATGATGCTTCTGACGGAAATTTTGACACAACGATCCCTTATCTCTGCTCTTTACCTTCCGGGCGGCAGATAACAATACTGTTCTACAATGGTGCCATTTCTCGTGGTATTGCATTTGAAGGGTTACTTAATAGTGGCGACAGATTCTACGAACGGCTTGTAGATGCTGCGCCAAATGAAGATGGACATTTCTTATTGGTGGCTACTGATGGAGAAAGCTATGGACATCATCACAAATCTGGCGAGATGGCATTAGCACGAGTTATTGAACTAGTCGAAAAAAATCCAGATGCAAAGCTCACAAATATCAATGATTTTCTCAGTATGTATCCAGCAAAAGAACACTGTGTAATCAAAGAAAACACTTCTTGGTCTTGCTGTCATGGTATTGAGAGATGGCGTAGTGATTGCGGTTGTCACACAGGTGGTGAACCGTGGTGGAACCAAAAATGGCGAAAACCGCTACGCGAGGCAATGAATAATCTTGCACACAAGCTTGATAAGCTCTATGATGATTTGGTTGTTGGTGTACCTAACAGTGAGGAACTTTTACTCCATGCTGCAAGTGTTCAGCTAGAAGAACGTTCAATCGATGATTTTGTAAAAATTTATTTGTCTGGATTAGAACAATTACGATGCGAAAAGATCGTACTTGCGCTTTGGATGCAAGAACTTAAGAATTTTTCGTTTGTTTCTTGTGCTTGGTTCTTTAATGATATCAGTGGTGTTGAAACAAAGCAGGCAATTTATTATGCTTGCTTCGCAGCAAGGATAGCAAGAGAAATATCTGGTGTCGATTATTTGGCTGGATTTGTAAGTGATCTTGCAAAGGTAGTAGGAAATACAAAAGAGTATCCTACAGCTGATACAATTGCTTTGCGCTGGGCTATACCAAAAATTGATACAGAACTATCCAGTTATTTTGCATCCCAGAATGATGAAGATATCTCAGGAAATAAAATATTTAACTACTTACGTAATGGAGGATTATCAATGAATTACGAACACAAATTGGCAAATTCTTTCCTAGACACTTTGGAGAAAGACCCTGCATTTAGAAATGTTGCATACTTCTCAATGGAGATTGGTCTTTCTGCTGAAATTCCTACCTATTCAGGTGGGCTTGGAATTTTAGCAGGTGATATCCTGAAGAGTGCTGCTGACCTGGGTGTTCCTGCTGTGGCTGTTACTTTGTTGTATAAAAAAGGCTATTTTACGCAGAAGATAGGCAAAAATGGAAAACAAACAGAAGCAGATACAACTTGGCAGCCTAATAATTATTTAAAATTGCTACCACATAGGGTTGCTCTACGTCTTGAGGGACGCATAATTGAAATTGCAGCCTGGTGTTATACATTAACAGGTGAAGATGGACATACTCTTCCTGTCTACTTCCTTGACACAGACCTACCAAGCAACTCAACTGAGGATAGGGAATTAACTGCAAAGCTTTATGGTGGTGATAATAGATACCGCATTTTGCAAGAGTTAATTTTAGGAATGGGCGGATTACGTTTCCTTCGTGATGCTGGATACAGTAACATAGAAACATTTCACCTAAATGAAGGACATGCTGGTTTTATAACACTTGAGCTTATGAGAGAACGTGGCTATAATGAAGTTGAAGATAAGGTAAAAGAAAAGGTTGTGTTCACCACACATACCCCAGTCCCAGCTGGACACGATTACTTCTCATATGAGCTTGTTGAAAACGTTTTGGGGCATGCTAGAGCTGACTCAATGCGCAAGGTAATGCCTGGTGACGGAATTTCTATGACTGACCTAGCCATGAAGTTCAGTCGTTACATAAATGGTGTTTCAAAAAAGCACGCATTTGTCAGTCGTGAAATGTTCCACAATGATGCAATTGATTGGGTAACAAATGGGGTTCATTCTACAACATGGACCAGTCCGGCTTTCGCTAGACTATATGATAATTATATTCCTGGTTGGAGAAATGATCCTTCGCGTCTAATGCAGGCACTCATGATTCCAAAGAATGAAATTTGGAAGGCACATCAGGCACAAAAAATGAAGCTCTTGGCTTATGTGTTGGAAGAAACAGGTAAAGAGCTTTCACCAGAGGTGCTAACAATCGGTTTTGCTAGACGTGCTGCAACATATAAGCGTGCTACCCTTATATTCTCTGATATCAAGAGATTACAAAAAATTACAAAGGGAGCTGTGCAGTTTATCTTTGCTGGCAAGGCACACCCGAAAGATGAACCAGGTAAGGATTTGATTGCTGAAATCTATAAACTAGCAAAGGATTCCGGCACTGATTTGCCAATAGTTTTCCTTGAGAACTACAATATGAACCTAGGTAAATTGCTCACATCAGGCGTAGATGTGTGGTTAAACACACCAATGAGACCACATGAAGCCTCAGGTACAAGTGGTATGAAAGCTGTCCATAATGGTGTTATAAATTTCTCAATTCTCGATGGTTGGTGGATTGAGGGGTGTATTGAAAATGTAACAGGTTGGGCAATTGGTCCAGACGATAACACAGTGAGCACAGAGCAATATGACAGTAATCTTGATGCAGAAGATCTTTATAACAAATTAGAAAATGTTTTAATTCCTACTTATTACAACAACAGAGAAAAATGGATAGAGATTGCAAGAAATACAATTGCTATCAACGCAAGTTATTTTAACACACACAGAGTTGTAAAAGAGTATTGCGAAAAGGCATACCATACAAGGTTTAGAGGACATTAAACTGTAAATTAACAGAGAGGAGATTACACAAATGGCTACAACAAAGACTAAGGCAGTAACAAAGAGTAAAACTACAACGAAAACTACTACCGCAAAAACAACTGTTTCAAAAAAGCAATGTGATTTATCTGTATTACACGTTTCTCCAGAGTTTTCACCTTTGGCAAAAATCGGTGGACTCGCTGATGTTGCAGGCACACTACCATTAGCTGAACTTGATTTGGGGGTGGATGCACGTGCAATGCTTCCAGCTTGGCCAGGCGTAAAGGAAAAAGTAGAAAAATTAGGCAAGCTAGAGAAAAAACCACTTGGGACGCTTTACATTGCGCTTAATGCACGTGTTTGTGAAATTACCGTTTTGAAAGCAACGCTTAAAGGACTGACAATTTATTTATTGGATAATGAAGAATTCTTCGGCAATAAAGCTGTCTATCCAACCGAGAATAATGCTAGAACGGTTGAACCTTTTGTGCTTATGTCATACGCTGCTTTTGAATTACCAAAGGTTACCGGCTTTGAACCACAAATTCTGCATGTCCACGATTGGCCATCAGCATTTATTCCATGTGCACTACAATACCATAAGCATTACAGCAAATTGCGCAGCAAATACAAGGTTGTTTTCACTATTCACAATATGGCACATCAAGGATTGTTTGCCCCAGATTGCATACCAGAGTGGGGCTTTGATTGGTCATCCTTTGCATGGGGTCAGGATGAAACTCTAGAATATTGGGGACTTGTCAATCTTATGAAGGGCGCATTGAATTATAGTGATGCAATTACGACTGTAAGCCCATCTTATAGACAAGAGATTGCCACAAGTCAGTATGGTTATGGTCTTGAAGGAGTTATTAACAAAAATGCTCACAAGGTGTTTGGTATCTTAAATGGAATTGACTATTCTGTTTGGGGTTCATCAACCGACAAAACTATACCAGCAAGCTTTAACACAAGAAGTTTTAAAGGAAAAGAAAAATGCAAGCAAGCTATTTGTGAGCAGTTTGGCTTTTCCAATCCATCTCTGCCACTTGCGGTTTACATTGGTAGATTGGTAGATCAAAAGGGTGTTGGTCTTTTAGCAGAAGCATTAAAACAAACTGATGGTGTTATGAATACCCTTATTATCGGCTCTGGCAATGACTACTATCAGGGCTTAATTTCTGATTATGTTGACAACTCATCATATGCACAAAAATTCTTTGGATTCAATGAAGAACTAGCACACGTTGCTTATGCTGGCGCTGATATGCTGCTCATGCCTTCATTATTTGAACCATGTGGGCTTTCTCAAATTATAGCATGTTCCTATGCTACACTTCCACTGGTTCGTGCAACTGGTGGCTTAAGAGATACAGTTATCGATGCCCAAGATGAAAATGGGAACGGCTTTGTTTTCTACAATGTTTGTGCAAACGACCTTGCAGACACAATTAGACGGGCAACAGAAACTTATAAAAATAAAGCTTATTGGAAAAAATTAATGCTTAATGCTAAAAACGCCGATTTCTCTTGGAAGGTTTCTGCTACAAAATACACTGACCTCTACAAGAGTTTACTTAACTAACATAAAACTTAAAAAAAAGTGCGACACAATAAACGTTGCCGCACTTTTTATTTTTGATTGTAAGAAATTATGGGTTGCTTTTACTATAAAAAAAATATATAATGTCGGAGAAAAGGAAACGGATGTTTCTAAAAATTATAGGAGGATATGTCAATGTTAAACGAAAAATACGGTCGTGTGCTTGGCATGGTTTTGGCAGGTGGTAAAGGCGAACGTCTAATGCCAATGACAAAATACCGGGCAAAGCCAGCCGTTCCATTCGGTGGGAAATATCGCATAATAGACTTTGCTTTGTCTAATATGGTAAATTCCGGTATTTACTCAATTTACTGTCTCATTCAGTTCAAAAGCCAGTCGCTTCACGAGCATATTGCACGTGCGTGGAATTTCGGCACTGCACTTAGAGGACGTGATTACTTTGTAGACATCGCACCAGCTCAAATGGCTGACGGCGAGCGTTGGTATGAGGGTACTGCAGACGCGATTTATCAGAACATGCATCTCATAACCCTGTTTGATGCTGATCGCATTTTGATTTTTGCAGCAGACCATATTTACAAGATGGATGTCGAACAAATGTTGGCTTTCCACGTTAACAATAAGGCAGATATAACAATTGCTGCGTTTGTTGTTCCATCGAAAGAAGCAAGCGCATTTGGCTGCATAAAAGTGGATGAAACAGGGAAAATTATTGATTTTGTTGAAAAGCCAGCAAATCCACCAGAAATTCCAGGAAGACCTGGGTTTACCTACGTTTCCATGGGTAACTATATTTTTGAACGTGAGATGCTTGAGCAGTGCATAGAAGAAGACCATTATGCAGAAAAAACAAGTCATGATTTTGGCAAAGACATTCTCCCCAAGCTTTTTGGCACTAAAAAATTGATGGCATATGACTTTTCAACGAACGTTTTACCATGTGATGATAAACCCTATTGGAAAGATGTTGGCAGCATAAAAGCCTTCTGGGAAGCACATATGGACCTTCTTAAGCCATATTCACCAATTAACATTTACAATCCACAGTGGCCAATTCGCACAGTTTCTTTCTCAGATCCTCCAGCACTTGATCACGAAAGTTGTATAGAGTCATGCTTGAGAGCTGAAGGTAGCCGTGTATTTGGTGCAAAAATAAAACGTAGCGTTTTATCTCGCAACTGCGAAATCTTGGAAGGATCGGAAGTTGAAGAATCCATCATTGGCACAAACGTAAAGATAGGAAAGAATTGTAAATTACGTCGTGTAATTATTGATTCTTATAATTCTATTCCTGATGGAACTGTCATTGGATATGACCTTGATGAAGACGCGAAGAAATATATGGTAAAGGACGGAATTGTCATAGTTTCCATGCCAGGTATCAAGCTCCGTATTAACAAAGATAAATAATAATTTTTCAAAGAAAGTGCTTTCTCTATGAGAAGGCACTTTTTTTATGCAATTATTATTAAAATGCTTGCTTATTATGGGTGTTTTAGGCTATAATCCTTGTTTGGATGTTTGCGTGAATTGGAGGACACAACATGTTAGACTCAAAAGAGCTAGAACAAATAAGAGAACAAAAACAACACTACGACGAACAAGTTGAAAAATCTATTTCAAAATTCCCTGAAAGAAGTGAAAACTTCACAACAAGCGGTGGAATACCATTAAAAAGAATTTATACTCCAGAGGATATCCAGGATGAAAATTATGCTGTTTCATTAGCTTTTCCTGGCACTTATCCCTACACGAGGGGCGTCCAACCAACAATGTATCGTGGACGTTTTTGGACAATGCGACAATATGCCGGTTTTGCGACTGCAGAAGATTCTAACAAGCGTTATCGCTATTTATTGAGTCAGGGAACTACAGGACTTTCAGTTGCCTTTGACCTTCCAACTCAAATAGGCTACGACTCTGATGACCCTATGGCTATTGGTGAATGTGGCAAGGTCGGAGTTGCAATAGATTCATTGGCTGATGCAGAAATTTTGTTCAACGAAATTCCACTTAACAAAGTTTCAACTTCTATGACAATAAATGCACCAGCGTCAATTCTTCTATCAATGTATATTGCTGTTGCAGAAAAAAATGGAATTTCTATGGATAAGCTCTCAGGCACGATTCAAAATGATATTTTGAAAGAATATATAGCACGAGGCACATATATTTTTCCACCAAAACCTTCAATGAGGCTAATCACAGATATTTTTGATTTCTGCAGCAGAAACATTCCAAAATGGAATACAATTTCTATTTCAGGATATCACATTCGTGAGGCAGGCTCAACAGCTATACAAGAAGTCGCCTTTACCCTCGCTGATGGTATAGCTTACATTGAAGCAGCAATCAAAACAGGGCAAGATCCAAATATCTTTGGGAAACGTTTGTCATTTTTCTTCAATTCCCACAATGACTTCCTTGAAGAGATTGCAAAATTCCGTGCAGCACGACGCCTCTGGGCAAAAATAATGAAAGAAAGATTTGGTGTAACTGATCCAAAGGCACAAATGCTTCGCTTCCACACTCAAACAGCTGGATGCACCTTGACTGCTCAGCAGGCAGAAAACAACATCGTCCGCGTAGCAATGCAAACCATGGCGGCAGTTTGTGGCGGCACACAGTCTCTACACACCAACAGCCTAGACGAAGCATTAGCGTTACCTACGGACAAGAGTGTTCGTATTGCTTTAAGAACACAGCAGATTGTTGCCTATGAATCTGGGATAACAAACGTTGTTGACCCATTTGCTGGTAGTTACGTTATTGAAAAATTAACCAATGAAATTGAAGAAGCTGCTGTAAAATACATCAATAAAATTGATGAGCTAGGCGGTATGATTTCAGCTATAGAGCAAGGATATCCACAGAAACAAATTCAAGATTCTGCCTATGATTATCAAAAATCAATCGAGAGTGGAGAACGTATAATCGTTGGTGTAAATAAATTCCAAATAGATGAAGACCTTAGAGAAAGAAAATTGTTGAAGGTCGACGCGTCTGTTGGTCAAAACCAAATAAAGAAACTCCATGCTATGAAAGAGGCAAGAGATAATGTCGCTGTGAAAGAAAAACTATCGAAAGTCAAGGAAGCAGCACAGGGAAATGAAAACCTTATGCCTGCAATATTAGATGCTGTTCGTGTATATGCCACAGAGGGAGAAATTTGCAATGTGCTCCGCAGCGTCTTTGGTGAATACAAAGAAAATGTAGTGCTATAACGGAGGAAAGAAAATGGACAGAAAAATCAGAGTTGTTGTAGCAAAGCCAGGACTTGATGGCCATGACAGAGGTGCTAAAGTAGTTGCCCGTGCATTGCGTGATGCAGGCATGGAAGTTATTTATACGGGACTTAGACAGTCACCAGAGCAAATTGTAAAAACTGCATTACAGGAAGATGCAGATGCAATTGGTCTCAGCATCCTTTCCGGTGCTCATGAATATTATTTCAAAACTGTCATTGATATTTTAAAGCAGAATAATGCAGACGATATTATTGTCTTTGGTGGTGGCGTTATCCCAGAAGATGACATTCCAACATTAAAATCCTTAGGTGCTGGAGCTATCTTTTGTCCAGGCACAAACACGCAGGAAACAATTTCTTGGCTAAAGGAAGCTGTTGCCAAAAAGAGAAGTATGGAATAAGTGAGGATAGCATAATGACACTAAAAAACATTGACCATATTGGAATTGCTGTAAAAAGTATCGATGAAGCTCTAAAATTTTGGGAAGGCTCCCTCGGAATTAAATGCCATGGGACAGAAGAAGTCGCTGAACAAAAGGTCAAAACGGCATTCCTGCCAGTTGATGATACAGAATTTGAGCTTTTACAGGGAACATCCGAAGATAGCCCAATTACCAAATTCATAGAGAAAAAGGGCGAAGGGCTACAGCATATAGCAATCAGAGTTGACAACATAGAAGAAGCATTAAAGGAACTAAAAGAAAAGGGCGTTCGCCTAATAGACGAAACACCGCGATATGGAGCTGGCGGAGCAAAAATTGCATTTATACATCCCAAGGCTTCTGGTGGAGTTTTATTAGAGCTTTGCCAACGCGATTAAAATATTTTATGAGAGGTAGTGACATACTAATGGCAGAAAAAACTATTGACGAGCTTTGCAATGAACTTCTTACAAAAAGAGAAAAAGCTCACCAAGGTGGCGGTGAAAAAAATATTGAAAAGCAACATGCAAAGGGCAAATTAACCGCCAGAGAACGCATAAATATGCTTCTCGATGAGGGAAGTTTTATTGAGCTTGATGAATTTGTCGAGCACCGTTGCACAAATTTTGGAATGGATAAATCTTCTTTCCTTGGCGATGGCGTTGTAACAGGATACGGAACTATTGATGGCAGAGTTGTGTATGTATATAGCCAAGACTTTACTGTAACTGGCGGTTCACTTGGCGAAATGCACGCGGCAAAAATCTGCAAGGTTCAGGATTTAGCCTTGGCAAACGGATGTCCTTGCATTGGCATTAATGATTCAGGTGGTGCTAGAATTCAGGAAGCAGTAGATGCTTTGTCCGGATACGGAAACATATTTTTCCGCAACGTGAAGGCTTCTGGAATTGTACCTCAGCTTTCCATTATTGCTGGTCCTTGTGCTGGTGGTGCTGTGTATAGCCCTGCACTAACAGATTTTATTTTTATGGTTGATAAAATTGGCATAATGCACATAACAGGACCTCAAGTAATAAAATCTGTCACTGGTGAGGAAGTAACCTCAGAGCAAATAGGTGGTGCAAGAGCCCATAACACAACAAGTGGATGTGCTCACTTCTTTTCAAAAACAGAACAAGAATGTTATGACAAGGTAAGAGAGGTTTTGTCCTACCTGCCTTCAAACAACATGGAAGAAACACCATTTATAAACACCGAAGATGATCCACTTCGTCAAGACAATTCATTAAGACAAATTGTTCCAACCCACAGCAATCAGTCTTATGATGTGCGTGATGTAATCCGTCGCGTGGTTGACAACGGAGATTTCTGCGAAGTGCAGGAACTCTATGCAAGAAACATTGTAACTGGATTTGCCAGAGTTGGTGGCAGGACAATTGGTATAATTGCTAATCAGGCAAATTATATGGCTGGCTGCCTTGATATAGATGCTTCTGATAAGGCTTCTCGCCACATCCGCATTTGTGACGCTTTCAATATTCCTATTGTAACCTTTGAAGACGTTCCTGGGTATTTACCAGGACTGAAGCAGGAAATGGGGGGAATTATTCGTCACGGTGCAAAACTCCTATATGCTTACAGCGAAGCAACTGTTCCCAAAATTACAATCGTGCTACGCAAGGCATATGGAGGCTCATATCTTGGTATGTGCTCAAAAGACCTAGGTGCTGATGTCGTGATTGCCTGGCCACAAGCGCAGATTGCAGTAATGGGGGCTGAAGGTGCAGCAAACATTATATTCCGCAAGGAAATTGAAACCGCGGAAAACCCAACATTAAAAAGAGAAGAAAAAATTGAGGAATACCGCGATAACTTCGCCAATCCATACAAGGCAGCACAAAGAGGATATGTTGACTACGTTATTCTACCGGAAGAAACACGCCCAGTGCTTTATAAGGCTTTAATCATGATAGAAACAAAATCCGAGCTTCGCCCGAAGCGTAAACACGGCATCATGCCTAACTAATCTAGTGAGGAAACACAGATGGAATTTATAGGCTTAAAGGGCGGACTGATTATGTCTGGCATCGCTTTTTCAATTGTGTTTATAGTTATAATTGCCCTCATGTTTATTATGATGGCATCAAGCACCATTGCAAAATCGTTTGCCAAGAAAAAAAAGCCCCAATTACAAGAAGAAACTACCACAGCCGCTAAACCTACAACTATTACGGCAAATAATGCGGATTCTGACGCAGCTAATGATGACATTATTGCTGCTATTGTTGGAGCAGTTATGGCTTCTGCTGGAACAAATATGCGTATATGTTCCATAAAAGAGGCAAAGCAAGGACTCACTCGTCTTCCCTCTGCTTCTGTATGGAAGATAGCAGCTCGCACAATGAATCACGAAAATTGTTTCTAATTTCAATTAAGGAGAGAATAAAATGTTAAAAAATTACAAAGTCACAGTTAACGGAAAAACATATGATGTTCAAGTGGAAGAATTAAATGCACAAAACAGTGCTCCACAGGTGGCACAACCAACAGTAACACCAGCTCAACCTACAGTTGCTACCCATACTCCACAACCACAAAAGACAGATGCACCTGTCGCCCCAGTTGCTTCTCCCGCAAATGGCGTAAATGTTGAAGCTCCAATGCCAGGAAAGATACTGAAAATTAAAGTAGAAAAAGGCGATACAGTTACAGAAGGACAACAAGTCTTGGTACTTGAGGCCATGAAAATGGAAAACGAAATATTTACAACTACGTCTGGTAAGGTTGCAAAAATCTGTGTAAAAGAGGGAGATAACGTTGCAACCGGTGACGTGCTAATGGTCATTGCATAATGATTGGTGAAATGAATCTAGCTACTCTATTAGCTAAATATCTATTAGCGTTAAAGGGCGTGCTTGAACAATCTGGATTTTTTGCTTTAACCTACGGCAACATCATAATGCTTCTTGTTGCACTTATCCTTCTTTATCTCGCTATTGCTAAGGATTTTGAGCCATTATTGCTTATGCCAATTGCTTTTGGCTGTGTTCTTGTTAATCTTCCACTTTCTGGGATAGTTGACCCAGGCGGTTTCCTATATTTCGTCAAATTTGGAATTGACCATGAGCTTTACCCAGTAATAATTTTTATGGGAATAGGGGCAATGACAGACTTTGGTCCACTCCTTGCAAATCCTATAACCTTCCTTTTGGGGGCAGCTGCACAGCTGGGGGTTTTTGTAGCAGTAATTGGTGCAATGGCAATGGGCTTTACCATACAAGAGGCTGCTGGAATTGGAATTATCGGTGGTGCTGATGGTCCAACGGCAATCTACCTCTGTGCAAAATTGGCTAAACATATTTTGCCAGCGGTTGCAGTTGCAGCATACAGCTATATGTCACTGGTTCCACTCATTCAGCCACCTGTGATAAGGCTTTTCACTTCAAAAAAAGACAGAGGAATAAAAATGGAGCAGCTTCGGACTGTTTCACGAACGGAGAAAATCTTGTTCCCTATTATTTGCACAATTGCATGTGGACTTATACTCCCTGCGTCTGTTCCCTTAATAGGGATGTTGATGTTTGGTAATTTACTGCGTGAAAGTGGAGTAACTAACCGCCTTAGCAGTGCTGCCCAGAATGAAATTATGAACGCAACAACTATATTCCTTTCAATCTCTGTTGGTGCCACAATGAGAGCAGACACTTTTTTGACGACAGCAACAATTAAAATTGTTTGCCTTGGCTTGGTGGCATTTGCCGCTTCAACAATTGGTGGATGCTTGCTTGGTCAAGTGTTAAAAATCTGCACTGGCGGAAAAATAAACCCAGTTATTGGTGCAGCAGGCGTCTCCGCTGTTCCTATGGCAGCAAGAGTCTGCCAAAAGGTAGTTTCAAAAGAGTATCCAGGAAGTTTTGTCCTTATGCACGCAATGGGTCCAAATGTTTCTGGAGTTATCGGCACAGCAGTCGCCGCAGGAGCAATGCTCACACTGCTTACAAAGTAAAAAACGTTAGGTTATATGTACTCTCTTTTCAATAGGTTATTTATTAATCCCACACTTTTCCATGATGAACCTTTTTTATTGGACGAGGTTACGAGGTTATTGACACCTAGCATCAGTGTAAAGTGCTTGAGTGTTATACCCTAATCACAACTAATTCGGAAATTTTACCAGTCCTAGTGAATGTCATATCAAACTGGATAGGCTTCTTGTAAATATAAAGAGCCCCCTAAGACAAGATAACAATGAGCGACTAGTCATTTGACTAGTCGCTCATTCTATATCATAAATTATTTTCTCTTGAACGCCGCAAGAGCGTGGGCGGAAAGTCCTTCCGCTTCTGCCATCTTTTGAGCTAACGGGACAAGAGCTTTTGAACCATCGCGCGTAATGTGCTGAAAAGTGCAAACTTTCAAGAAATTCATAACGGAAAGCCCACCAGTGTAGCGTGCAACACCCATTGTCGGCAAGGTGTGATTTGTTCCTGCAACATAATCACCAAAGACCTCTGCACTTCCGGTGCCAACAAACAATGAGCCATAATTAGTCAAACGAGTCATCAGATCATATTCCAATTCCGAATTTTTAACTTGAATTTCCAAATGCTCCGGTGCAATTTCGTTTGACATTTCACAAGCTTCTTTAAGCGAATCTGTAATAAAAATTTTGCCATTGTTTTGCCATGATACACTCGCAATGTCTCTCGTAGGGAGTTCTTTTAGCGCTTTTTGCACAGCCTCTTCAACATCTTTTGCAAGCTTTTCACTCGTTGTTAGCAAAATGCCAGATGCGTCTAGATCGTGCTCTGACTGTGCCAAGAGGTCTGCTGCAATAATCTCCGCCTCTCCACTTTCATCCGCAATGACAAGCACTTCAGACGGACCGGCAAGAAAATCTATACCAACTTTTCCGAAGACCTGTTTTTTTGCTTCCGTTACAAATTTGTTTCCGGGACCGACTATCATATCAACTGGCTTTATTGTCTCTGTTCCACAAGCAACAGCTGCAACCGCCTGTGCCCCACCAATAGCATAAATTTCATCACACCCAGCAAGCCAAAGAGCAGCGAGCGTTGTTTCATGTGGCAAAGATGTTCCTGCAACAGGGGGAACTGTCGCAATAATTCTTTTAACCCCGGCAACCTTTGCAGGGATAACGAGCATCAAGGCTGTGGAAAAAAGCGGATGATTACCACCAGGAACATAGCAAGAACAAGAATTAACAGGAATTACTGAGTGACCAAGGAAAACTCCGTCAACTACCTCTGTTTCACCAAGTGGCCACAAACTGTCACGCTGAAGCTCCGCAAACTTTTGAATATTCTCTGCTGCTTTCGTAATCGCAAATTTCAAATCTTCTTCCAAATTATCATAGCATTTTTTTGCAATTTCATTTGGAACAAGGAAATTTGTATCCGCCTTGCCACCAAACTTTGCATTGAGCTCCGCAACCGCCTTATCTCCCCCACTACGCACATTAGCAATTATCTCACTAACTGTTTGAGCAACTCTGGGATCTTGTGTGTAATTTTTTTCTTGTGCGTTTTTGTAAATTTTCATTTCTAACTCCTTATAACTGCCATAACCTCTCTGCATACTCTCCGCAGACTTTATTAAATTGTGCAAGTTTTTCGTTTATAACTTCCAGCTGTCGTGTTACTTCGCTAGGTGCTGTGCCACCGTAGGTTTTTCTTCTTTCTGCAGAAACACGTGGCGTCAAGAGTGGCAAGAGGTCTTCCTTCACCTGAGGAATTAATGCCTGCCATTCTGTCAATGAAAGCGAAGTCATAGACCTTTTGTTATCTACGCACCATTTCACCGCTCCACCGACAAGAGCGTGCGCATTTCTGAATGGCACTCCCTGTAACACTAAATACTCCGCAACGTCTGTTGCCAGTATAAGCCCATCTGCAAAACCTTTGTTTGCTTTCTCTTCATCTACTTCAACACGGGACAGTAGCGGTGGCAAAACGGAGAAAATTCCCTGCAAACAATCAAGAGTGCGGAACAGGCTACGTTTGTCGTCCTGCAAGTCACGGTTGTATGTCATAGGAATTCCTTTTGTCATTATGAGTAGATCAACAAGAGCCCCTGTCAACTGACCGGATTTTCCACGCAAGAGCTCAAGCACATCTGGATTTTTCTTTTGTGGCATGATGGAACTACCTGTGCAAAAAGCATCTGGCAATTTTACCCAACCGAATTCCGTTGTAAAATAAATAATTAAATCTTCACAAAGACGGCTAACGTGACACCCAAAGACAGAGGCAAAATAAAGAATATCTATAAAGTGGTCACGGGACGCAACGCTATCCATACTGTTTTCTGTTGGTGCAGCAAAGCCAAGATCGGCAGCAGAAAATTTTCTGTCTAGTGGCAAGGTGCTACCAGCCAAGGCACCAGAACCGAGTGGACATTCATCAAGAGCATCTAACACAAATTCCAATCTTTTTGCATCGCGCAAAAATGCGTTTATATGTGCACACCAAAATTGCCCCATAGAAATTGGCTGAGCCTGCTGCAAGTGTGTATAACCTGGAACAATTACATTCTTGTGTTCTTCTGCTTTCTTTGCAAGCACTTCAATAAGGTTATCAAGCTGAGCAGCAATACTGAGCATTTCTTTTCTCAAATATAGCTTCATTGTCGTTGCAACCTGGTCATTTCTTGAACGCCCCATGTGGAGCCTTGCACCGGTTGCGCCACACTTTTCCGTCAAACGACTTTCAATATTCATGTGGACATCTTCAAGCTCTTTTGAAGGAATGAAATCACTATTACGAATTTCTGTGGCAATCTCACGCAGATTTTTTTCTATTATTTCTGCTTCATTTTGTGGCAAAAGCCTCGTATGTGCAAGCATTCTCACATGGGCAATGCTTCCACGAATGTCTGCCTCTGCCAGTCTCCAGTCTAAATCTAGCGACTGTGTGAAATCCACAACATTTTTATCCGTTGCTTCTTTAAATCTTCCTTTCCACATTTCTTTACACTTCCTTACATACAAACTTCTCTGTATAAATTTTTACTAATCAAATAATGTTTTGAAAATTCGTCTGCTGGAACATACCCATCTGACAACAAAGAACGAATATAAATACCATTGTAAAAAAAACATAGGATAAAATTTCCAAAAGTACATGTTAGACTTGCAAGAATTAAATCCAAACAAAACCAAAGAATGTCACTACGAAGAAGTGGCACAAAAAATCCAAAGAAAAACATTGTCCACGAAAATCCAACAGGACAAACACGAACAACTCCGTTTTTCACTAAATTTATCTCCATAACTCTATTCCTTTCTCAAAATTAGCAACAAGCGCATTATAACACAAAAAATAATAATTTCTCAGCAATATTAATCGATAGCCTCTTACTCCTTTTCAGATTGACAACACACTTACCCCCAATATTCTCCCAATATTCCCACAATGTGAAAACTTGACAATTTTTGCTTTTTGTATACAATTTTAATATAATATTGGGTGTAACCTTAATCTAGATGGAGGTTTAGTAGCATGAAAAAAATATTAAAATTAATTTGCATATTTATACTAATTTCTACAATCGCAGTTATGCCACTTACTTTAGCTGAGGCAAAAAAGCGCACAAAAAGAGCTTCATATAAAGTCAGTAAATCAATATCGAAAAAAGCACCAAAGAAAAATAAAAAAACAAGGATAAAAAAGAAGAAATCAAATCGCAAAAAATTAAAAAAAACAAAGAAAAAAAAGCTAACAAAAAACAGAAAAAACACAAAGAAAAGCGTTGTTCCATCAAAGCGAAATACTTTAACGCGTTCAAAGAAAGCAAAAATAACTAAGCAGAACTCTAAAAAACAACAGAATAAAATTTTAGACATCTCCCTTCCCAGTCAAAAACAAGATACACATGTTACCAAGAATGGATTACAAAAGACACCGCAAAGATGTCCTAATGTGCGTTGCCGCTACATAGGTATAAAACCTTGTCCAAGACACGGTAAGGATTACCCTAATTATTGGAAATAAAAAGCAGAGAGAAATCTCTGCTTTTTATTTTTTAATTTTTAAAAATACTTAAAAATTATTATTGAGATATATTGAAAATTAAACCATTTTTTGTATAATAATTAATGTTTAAAGGCATATTATTTACCTATGACCAATGGAGGAGTCCTAATGAGTGAATTAACAGAAAACACGCAAAAAGGTACGCAGCTCAATCTTGATGAAATTATGAAAAAATATGATACTGAATCTCGTTTTCGTTCATTGGATGGTTGGCAAGCAAAACTAATTTCTATATTAGCTGTTGCGATGTCACTCTTTCACTTTTACACTAGTGGCTTTGGCTTACTGTTGGCTCAAAAACAGGGGGCAGTTCATCTAGCCTTTACGTTAGCATTAGTTTTTTTACTATATCCAAGTGACACCTCTGGAAAAACTCGCAATAGGATTCCACTTATTGACTTTGCATTAGCAATTATTGCCGCAACTTCGGCAATGTATTTGGTTGTATTTTTCGACCAGCTTGTCACTCGTTCTGGTCTACCAACTGCACTTGATTTAACAATGGGGTTTATTCTAATTGCAACGCTATTGGAAGCAACTCGCAGAATTTCCAATCCAATCCTTCCAGGAATTGCAATTGTGGCGCTTCTCTACTGCTATTTTGGACGAATCATGCCTCCTATGATTGCTCATAGAGGATTTAATATAGCACGCATTATTAACCATATGTATCTTGGAACTGAGGGTATTTTTGGAACCCCACTAGAGGTTTCTTCCACCTTTGTTTTTATGTTCATCCTGTTCGGCTCTATACTTGAAAAAACTGGTCTAGGAAAATTCATAATAGATTTATCATTGGCACTTGCTGGTTGGTCAACAGGAGGTCCTGCAAAGGTAGCCGTTGTTTCCTCTGGGCTTATGGGTACTGTTTCTGGTTCTTCTGTTGCTAATGTCTGCACAACAGGTATGTTTACAATTCCACTTATGAAAAGTGTGGGGTATGAATCTCACTTCGCTGGCGCAGTCGAGGCAGTTGCATCCACAGGTGGGCAGATAATGCCACCTGTTATGGGAGCTGCTGCTTTTATAATGGCGCAAATCCTTGGCGTACCGTATCTTACCGTTGTCGTGGCTGCTATCATCCCCGCGCTACTTTATTACTTTGCTGTTATGGTTCAAGTTCACTTTGAAGCATCTCGTCTTGGTTTAAAAGGGTTACCATTTAAAGAACTTCCAAAGTTATGGCCACTCCTTAAGGCAAAAGGATTTCTGTTGATTCCACTTATCGCAATTATATACTTTTTACTTGCAGGATACACCCCATTAAAGGCCGCTTTCTACGGAATTTTAGTCAGCTTTGTACTTTCCTGGTTAAACAAGGAAACACGTCTTACATTACCACGTATATTAGACGCATTTGAAGCTGGAGCACGTGGAGCTATTGGTGTTGCATGTGCCTGTGCAACAGTAGGTCTCGTAGTAGGTATGGGAACACTCACTGGACTTGCCCTAAGAATTGCCAACACAATTGTAACTTTAGCTGCAGCTCCTGCTGCTCTAATTACTTCAAATCCAATTATAGCAAAAGAAATTACAAAAATATTTACACTCTTTTTTACAATGATTGCCTCTCTTTTACTCGGCATGGGACTTCCGACGACAGCTAATTTTATTGTAACTAGTACTATGGCTGCTCCTGCACTTATTAACCTTGGTGTTCCTCCGCAAGCAGCTTATATGTTCGTGTTTTATTTTGGTATTGCTGCTGATCTTACACCTCCTGTGGCACTTGCAGCCTACGCAGGTGCTGGAATTTCCGGCTCTGATCCGATGAAAACCGGAGTAACTGCTTTTAAATTAGCATTAGCTGGATTTTTAGTTCCATACATATACATATATGAACCAATGCTTCTCTTTATAAATTACCAAACAGGTTCAATGATTCAAGCAATCATAAGCGCTTTACTAGGAGTTTTCCTCTTAGCGATGTCAACAATTGGTTTCTTTAAAGCAAAAATGAGTACAATTATACGCATAATTGCTTTTGTTGGCGCACTTGGTCTCTTAATACCTGGCACTTACACAGATATTGTGGGTCTTGCTCTTCTTTTAGTAATTTACATTATGCAAAAAATGAAGGAAAAGAAACTAAAAGCTCAGGGCATCCCAATTACGGTAGCAGATTTCAACGCTGCTTCCAACAAATAGGCAATTAGCAAGATTTTCTTGCTTTGCAAATTATATCTATTAGGAGGAGTTCACAAAGATGGACAAAAAGAAGGTAGTAACACTTGTAATCGTGGTATTGGCAGTTGCACTCGGCGTTTGGTATTTTAAAAGCTCAACTTGCAATGTAGCCAGTGGTGGAAACAATGTATCAATTGCTACTGGTGGTACAACAGGAACCTACTTTGCAATTGGTGGTGCTATTGCAAATGCAGTAAATGAAGGTGGAAAGCTCAACGTAACATCAGAAACTGGAAATGCATCTGTAGCTAATATCAATCTCGTTGCTAACAAAGAAATTGAATTTGGTTTTACACAGGCAGATATTGCTTACTGGGCATATAATGGAGAACTTATGTTCAAAGATAAGCCAGTTAGAAATATCCGTGCTGTTTGTGCACTTTACCCAGAGCATATTCAGATGCTTGTAGCAAAAGAAGCAAACATTAAGAAATTTGCAGACTTAAAGGGGAAGAGAGTTGGTGTTGGCGCACCAGGAAGCGGTGTTGAAGGTGATGTACAGGCATTATTCAAACAGGCAGGTCTAACCTACAATGACATTAAGGCTGACTTTCTTGACTTCGCTGCAACAACTAGCCGTTTCAAGGACAATCAGATTGATGCTGGTTTTGTTGTAGCAGGTTTCCCAACCGCATCAGTTATGGATTTGATGACGACAAAGAGCAATGTTACCCTGCTGAGCTTTGACGACGCTTTCCTTGCAAAACTTCAGGAAGCATACCCATTCATGGTTCCCAGTATCATTCCTGCTGAAACATATAAAGGTGTTGGCGAAGTCAAAACACCTGCTATTATTTCTTTCCTCGTTACGTATGAAGATGCTGATGATGACATGATTTACAACTTCCTTGAAGGCCTATATGATCACATAGATGTGGTTCAAAATGCTCACGCAAAGGGTAAGGAAGTTACACTTGATACTGCAACACAAGGTCTTACCATTCCACTTCATCCATCAGCTGAAAAATTCTTTAGAGATAAAGGTCTAATAAAATAATTTGGTTCATCACGGAAAAGTGTGGGATTAATAAAATAATCTATTGAAAAGAGAGCAC
>JAUNHV010000010.1 GCA_030523725.1 Synergistaceae bacterium
ACGTCAGTGGTGACGCCCGCCCGAGCGGATGAACCCCTCAAGGCTGGTCTGATAAGGATAGACCAGATATTGCAGATGGGAGATCCTGCAAAAAAAGGCATAGGCGGTGGGGCGAGTAAACGCTATGGAGCTGCCGCAGACATGGCTAAGACGATTTACTTTGGCAAACAGAATGGTAGTGGACTTCTATGGCGAGTGCTATCGACGAATGAAACTACCACGGCAGGAGCAGGAACCGGAGTTCTGTTATTGTCAGACAACTTGCTAGCATATTCAAAATTTAATACCATATATACTAATCTATGGTATAAGTCCACAGTTCGCGGACTTCTACAAGAAATTTATACCAAAGCACATACTTCTAGTCCTGAGCCTAGTAGTGGAGTAACATTTGACGGAAGAGAAAAAGCACAAATAGCGGAAACGCAATTAACAGATGTTGAGACAGGTGGTAAACCAGATTATCTGTTTCTATTGAGCAATAAAGAAGTGGCTGGAAAAACTGACAAATCCAAAAGATATGGTTTCACAGATGACCTCAGTAGAAGAGCAATCGCTGCTCGTGCATATCGCACTAGCTCTTGGTGGTTGCGCTCGCCTGGCTCTTATCGTACCCGTGCGTTCGCTGTCGACTTTGACGGCGGAGTCGGTGAGGACAGAGTGTACTCCTACAGTTTTGCCGTTCGCCCGGCTTTCAATCTGAATCCAGAATCGGTTTTGTTTTTATCCGCCGCCGTAGGCGGCAAGAGAGCTGAGGCTTGCGTTGGAAAGTTTGGGGTCGATAATACCTATGATGGAAAAGATGGTTGGAAGGTAACCTTGCGCGACGATAATATCAAAACACCTACAGTGGGAGCTGTTGAAGTTGTTAGCGCAAAATGGGATGTCAATGACCTTGCTGCAGTAGCAATAAAAGAAGGAAAAATTATAAATATTTCAGACCAAACTCTCACTGGAAAACTAAAGATTTCCTACAGTGATGCCACTCCGGATGGAAAGAATATGTATGTATCTGCATTGCTCAAAGACGGTGATACCTTTGTGAATTATGCTAAGGTGAATGCAATTACATCAAAAAAAGAAATATCAGGCACAAAATTTGTTGATATAACTAACGTAATGCCCGAGAGCGGAAGCAAGGATTATACCCTATATATTTATGGTGAACAGGAAAACGGAGATAAAAACACGGACTATGCCTCTTCTTTTAGTGTGCATACTGTTACGATACCTGCGAAACCGGCTGTGGTTAAGGTTTTAAATCATGCTAAATACGGTGCATCAGGCCTTACAGTGAATCTTTCAAACAACTGTGAGTTGGGCTTTGAAGGTGGCAAATATGACACAAAAATAATAGTTGGAGAAGGTGAGAAGGGTAAAATTACGGCAGATAAGAATGGTACAACCCTTACTGGTGATGTCACACTCGGTAACAAAGCAGTTCTCACAATGGGAGGCAAATTTACACTTGAAAATAATCTCTTCAAGCTTCAAAGTGACCTAGCTCAAGACAAAGCTGGTAAGATTGAAGCAGAAGATCTAACAATTTCAGGTAACTTAAAGATTCAGTTTATGAATGACCCCATTTTTGCTACGGGGATTGAAAGTGTTATGGGCAAAAGGATTCCGATACTTACCGTTACTAATGGCATTGATGCATCAAAAATGAATAAAATAATCGGTCTTTCTATACGTGGAACTAGGGGAATTTTTACGCCTACATTGGTATTAGGTGGAGACAAAACTATATACCTGACAGGTTTTACTTTCGGATTTGACCGCAGGTATCAGTTGGTTAGGGAATCTGCTTGGCAATCAGGTTCGCCAATTCCTTATGGCAGCGTTGTGGAAAAGGATACGGATGGAAAGCTTTACACTTATAAGGTGAAGACTGGAGTTGGTCCTTGGGGACGTGTCGGGCGTGAGCTGGATAAGGGCGAAGGTGTTACACCAGAGACAAAGAGGTTTGTTTGGCACACAGCGGATCCAAGCGCGGAAAAGGAAGCAGACAAGAGAGACCACCTGAAGGAAGTGACAGATACTGCAGCAGATGCCGACATCGTTGTTACCTACAATGCGGCAAAGAAAACGGATCAACATAAAGAAAGCTTTGTGGATGCTTTGGATGAGAATAAGCCCTTTACCGCTTTTGTGGGAGCGAAGAGTAACACAGGTGGGCGTGGCGGTGCAGTCTACCTTAATAAAGTTAAATACGAGGAAGTCAAAGCAGATTTCGTACGTAACTGTGCAGTAATAAATGACCAAGACGTTATGTATGGAGGAGGAGCGATTTTTAACAATGAAGGACAAATAAACGCGATTATAGGGGATTTCATAGGCAACTACGCAGACGCAATAGACGCAATATTTGAAAATACTATAACGAATGGGGGGGCGATTGATAACGGACCAAATTCATCAATTGGAGCTATCACGGGAGATTTCATAGGCAACTATGCTACTAGTGGATACTTGGCGAGTGGAGGAGCTATTTATAACCATAATGCGATGGATATCTTAGAAGGCGACTTTATAGGCAACTACACATCAGTAACGAGCAATGCCTCCGGTTCAGCCTACGGTGGGGCAATTTATAACTCTGGAAGGCTAGGCAGTATCACGGGGAACTTTATAGGCAACTACGCAAAAAATACAGGAAATAGTGGTGAAGCCACAGGAGGAGCGATTAATAACGTTAGGATACTAGAGAGTATCACAGGGAACTTTATAGGTAACTACGCAAAAAATTCAGGAAATGGTGGTTCCGCCTTAGGGGGAGCGATTTATAATAATGAGGGCACAACGAGTATTGTTGCTGGTGCACAGGATATTCTCTTTAGCGGTAACTATGTGTCTGCAACAAATGGAAAAGCGCTAGGTGGTGCAATCTACAACTCTGGCACTGGCGATAACGGGATATATTTGCGTGCTGCGGAAGGCAAGTCCATCACCTTTGAGGGTAGAGACGGAGACCCAATAGTGGATAGCGTCCATAATGAAGGAAATCTTTCCATAAACGAAGCAGATGGCGAAAAAACCTACACTGGTACGGTCAACTTTGCCAGGATAACAGATGCAGCCACACCAAAAGGCACCATGACCATCAATGGCGGAATTGTTAATATTGCTGGAGACGTTACACAGAATAAAATAACAATAGCCGATGGTGCAATGCTGAATCTGCCAGGCACAGGTAAAATTGTAAGAACAGCTATAGAAAACAGCGGCGTTCTCAAGGGCAATTTGAATCAGAGCAATAATTTAATCGTTAAGGACAGCGGTGTGTGGCACCCTGTCTTTACGGAACACGCGTCAAGCAACACCGTAAATGCCACCTTGTCAAACGGCGGCACGATAGACATTGCATATGACACCTTGACTAAAGACGCAAAAGGCAAATTTACTCCTACATATAATAAGAAGACACAAATGGACGCCGCAACAGTGTCAAGCCTTACGATAAACGGCGGAGTCTTGAAAATACAGAGTGCCTTGGCAAAATTGGATGCAGCAGCCAGTGAAGTTAGCAAGGCGGACAGTCTTAGAGTGACCGACTTGACACTTAATGGCAAGCTAAAAATTCAGGTTATGTATGACCCCTCCTTTGCTACGGCTACTACGGCTACAGGTGATATTATCGGCAAACAAATAGCAGTGCTAACTGCCACTAATGTTACTGGTGACTTGTCAAGTGCGGTAGCAGTCCTTGCCACGACGTATGATGGGAAGAGATTCTGCCCAACGCTTGCTTTTGATGAGCAAAACCAAAACATTTATTTAACCGGCTTTACATTTAAGGAACTTTCACATAAATATATGCTAGAGAAGGGGGCTAGTTGGCCTACAGGTGTCACTGCTCCCTATGGCAGTGTTGTGAAAAATGACACGGACGGGAAATCTTACCTCTATAAGGTCAGGACGTATAAAGACGCTGCCGGATATACTGCTTGGGGACATTGGACAACAGATAAGGGTGGCGAAAACAAGGGCGAAAAATATTACGTTTGGCACACGGGAAATGGAACAGATGCAGATCCAAACAGATTAAGTGAAAAATTGGAAGATGGCACGGACGTAACAGACAAAAATGCAGACATCGTTGTGTATTATGATAAGAGCAGTCTTGCCGATAGACGCAAAGAAGCATATAACAATGAGACCGCTTTTGTAGGTATAGCGACTACTACCCAGTCCCTTGGAGGTGCACTTAAAAATACTGCAATAATAGATTCAATGAATGCAGATTTTATAGGCAACTATGTTATAGGCAACTATGTATCGTTAATATCAGATCAGGTACTAGGTGGTGCGATTTATAACGAATATGATAGTAAAATAGATACCTTAACAGGCGACTTTATAGGCAACTACGCATCAGGATCAAGCTATGCCTACGGTGGTGCAATTTATATATCACCATTCTCAGGCATAATGAGCACCTTAACAGGTGACTTTATAGGCAACTACGCATCGTCGGAACTTGAAGTAGTCGGTGGTGCGATTTTTAACGGTGATTATGTCGAGATAGGGAGCATCAAAGGAGATTTTATAGGCAACTACGTCTATAATAACAAACTAGCACCAGAGGAAGTGATCTATAAAGCATTAGGTCAGGGTGGTGCGATTAATAACAATGGAACAATAACTAACTTAACAGGCGACTTTATAGGCAACTACGCCTATAGCAATATCATAGTAGCATCATGTTTGGAGGAAATGTCCGGGGGAGAAGGAGTAATGTGTCGAGGTGGTGCGATTAATAACGGTGGAACAATAATTAACTTAACAGGCGACTTTATAGGCAATTATGCATCATCATCAGGATCATCCTCTGCACAAGGTGGTGCGATTTATAACACGGGAACTGTTACATTCCTTGCTGAAGATAAAGATATCCTCTTCAGTGGTAACTATGTTAGTAGTGGAGACTCAACAAAGGCGCTAGGTGGTGCAATTTATAATGGTAATGAGATGTATTTGCGTGCTGCGGAAGGCAAGTCTATCACCTTTGAGGGTAGAGACGGAGACCCAATAGTTGATAGTGTACACAATGAAGGAAATTTTTCCATAAACGCACCAGATGGTGAAAAAACCTACACTGGTACGGTCAACTTTGCCACGGTAACTGGTGCAAATGGTAAAATATATATCAATGGTGGAACGGTTAACCTGCATGGTGCAGTTACGCAGCAAGAAATTGAAAATAATGCTTTCTTGAACTTTGAGAAAGGTTCAACTTTAGCAAGCAACATAACAATGAAAGAAGGAAGCAAAGGGGTAACAAACTTCAATACAGATTTTACAGTTGGAGAAAATCAAAAAATTACCCAAGACACGATAAACATAGGAGATGCCGGAAAGTCAGCAACCGTAACAACCAACATAGATAACCTCAACGCTAGTAGCATAAAAGTGGGGAGTGCGGGTGTGCTAAATCTTACAAGTGGCATGATTGGCAAAGCAATAGCCAACAGTGGTACAGTAGCAGCAAAAAGCGGAGCAGTAGTTAATAGCACAATTACAAACACACCTGCAACTGGCAAGGTAAAGCTCGAGAAAGATTCGTCATTTGGAGCAAGTGGTAAGGTTACAGGTGGAGAACTTGTATTCGAAGAGGGAACTGAATTTAAACCGGCCAACATAGAGAATATAAAAAATCTAACTTCAAATGGTGCAAAATTAAACTTTGCAGCAAAAATAGTAGATGAAGATGGAGGCAAGGCAATTTTTGAAAATGGCCGCATGCTAAATGTGGTTGGTAAAGCAACAGGACAGCTCAATCTACATGATATCAACCTTACGGGAGTAGATCCAGCTGCTTGGCTGCCATATGAAGAGAATAAAAAGCAAATGCAGTATCTAAGCGCCAGTGTGATTTCTGCTACTGGCACAGATATGACAATAGCAAATTCATTAACAGCTGTGCTTGGTAACACTGGTACATCCTTTACCTTCAAACAAGCAGTAGATGGAACAGGAAAGAAAATTATTGGTTGGATGGATGTAATAGCAGGTAATTCATACACCTTGTCGGAGGTAATTGCAGGCGATACGTGGGAAAAAGATGGTAAAGATTATGATGGCAAAACTCATAAAGCAGGAGAGCTCATTAACGCTACAGATTCTGCCTATGCACGTGGTGTAAATGTCTACACGTTGCAAGATAGTGGTAACAATACCTACATTGCGTCTCGTGGCTTAGGTCAACTGAAATGTGCAGAGGATACAGCTTCTGCATCTCGTACCATGATAATAAAAAGCGGTGCTAATGGTAAAGGCACAGTTAAGCAGATGAAATTCTATGGGACAGGTGCTACCCCAACTCGCAGTGATGATAGAGGAGGTTTGATTATTGGCGATACGTCAAAACCAACTCAGACACAGGAAGTTGAGGTTCAGAATGTAGCAGAGATAGCCAAATGGAAGGATCATAAAGCCTTCACAGTTAATTCCAATGGCGAGCTAAGCTTTAGCGGAGAAGATGTTAATCTCACACTCTTGGACGGAATAGTTAATAACGATGGTGGAACGGTTACATTTAATCAGAATACAATTTTGAAATTTGCAGATGACGATGTAAGCAAAGCTGGTAAACTTTCAGGAGCAGGAAGTTATATTAACAAGAGAACAATGACAATTGCTGATATGGCAAAACTTGACGTAAGTGAGCTTACAAACAAAGGTATAGTGAACCTTGAAGATAATGGCACACTTGGTGTAAAGATAGCTGGAGGCACCTTTAACATAAAAGAAAATGTAACGTCACAGGCAGACAAAATTGCGGGTGACACCAACACAATAGCAGCATCCAAGACCCTTACCATAACAAGCGGTACACTTGCCAGAGCTGTAAGTGGTGACGGAACAGTAAAGTTCACTGGTGGAGATATTGCAGCGGATGTTACAAGCAAAGTGCTTGAAATTGCAGGACACGTTACGGCAAAGGCAGACAATATTAAGGGAACAACTAATAAGATAACAAGTGGAACATTAAAGCTTACTAGTGGAATCGTACTAAATGGACAGGTAACAGGTAATGGAACACTTGAATTTGCAACGGATATTAGGACAAACGTAGCCAATGTTGCAGCCGATACAAACATGGTAGACAGCGGAGTAACCCTTACACTTACAGGAACAGACACAGCAACCGGCACGCTTAATAAAGTAATAAGCGGAGAGGGAAACCTTGTAGTAGATGGAACAGTAAGCTCAGGTGTTGCAAACTTTGCGAATTCTGGTGCACTTTCTGTTAGGAGTGGAACACTTGAGTTGACGAGCGGCACACTTACCAAAGCGATAGACAATGCTGGCACAGTGAAACTTGCAGGAGCAAATCTTGGAGGAGCTTATGTAACAAAAGGCACGCTTGAATTTGCGCAAAGCATTTCTACAAACGCTTCATATGTTGCAGCAGCAACAAACAGGGTAGACAGTGGGGTAACACTTACACTCACAGGAACAGACACAGCAACCGGCACGCTTAGTAAGGTAATAAATGGAGATGGAAACCTTGTAGTAGATGGAACGGTAAGCTCAGATGTTGCAAACCTTGCGAATTCTGGTGCACTTTCTGTTAGGAGTGGAACACTTGAGCTAACAAGCGGCACACTCACCAGAGCGATAGACAATGCTGGCACAGTGAAGCTTGCAGGAGCGAATCTTGATGGAGCCTACGTAACAAATGGAACGCTTGAATTTGCAAAAGACTTAGCAATCAACGCAAACTACGTAGTAGCAACAACGAATATAGTTGATAATGGTGTAACGCTTACGTTGAATGATGGAACTCTCTCAAAAGCCGTTGCAAATAGTGGCACAGTGAAGCTTGCGGGAGCAAACCTTGGTGGAGCCTACATAACAAAAGGCACGCTAGAATTTGCAAAAGATTTGGCAATTAATGCAAACTACGTAGCAGCAACAACGAATATAGTTGATAATGGTGTAACGCTTACCCTGAACGATGGAACTCTCTCAAAAGCCATAACAAATAGTGGAGTCGTGAAGCTTGCGGGAGCAAACCTTGGTGGAGCCTACGTAACAAAAGGCACGCTAGAATTTGCAAAAGATTTGGCAATTAATGCAAACTACGTAGTAGCAACAACGAATATAGTTGATAATGGTGTAACGCTTACCCTGAACGATGGAACTCTCTCAAAAGCCATGACAAATAGTGGAGTAGTGAAGCTTAATGGAGCAACGCTAGGCGAAGCACATGTAACAAGTGGCACGCTAGAATTTGCAAAAGATTTGGCAATTAATGCAAACTACGTAGTAGCAACAACGAATATAGTTGATAATGGTGTAACGCTTACCCTGAACGATGGAACTCTCTCAAAAGCCATGACAAATAGTGGAGTAGTGAAGCTTGCAGGAGCGGCGCTAGGCGAAGCACATGTAACAAGTGGCACGCTAGAATTTGCAAAAGATTTGACAATCAATGCTAATTATGTGGCAGCAACAACGAATATAGTTGATAATGGTGTAACGCTTACCCTGAACGATGGAACTCTCTCAAAAGCCATGACAAATAGTGGAGTAGTGAAGCTTGCAGGAGCGGCGCTAGGCGAAGCACATGTAACAAGTGGCACGCTAGAATTTGCAAAAGATTTGACAATCAATGCTAATTATGTGGCAGCAACAACGAACATAGTTGATAATGGTGTAACACTTACGTTGAATGATGGAACGCTCTCAAAAGCCATAACCAACAATGGCATAGTTAAACTTGCCGGAGCAAATCTTGGAGGAGCGTACGTAACAAATGGTATGCTCGAATTTGTGTCAAATCTTGTGACAAACGCTTCATATGTTGCAGCTGTGACCAACTTGGTTGACAGCGGAGTAACGCTTACACTCAATGAAGGTACACTTACCAAAGCTGTAATGGGCGACGGGACAGTGAAATTCACGGGAGGAGAGCTTGCAGCAGATGTTACAAGCTCTCAGCTTGAATTTGCAGGTGATATAACAGCAAATGCGGATAAAATTCAAGGAATAATAAGCAACAAGGTTACAAGCGGAACTCTTGAACTTATTTCCGGTACACTAACTACAGCCTTAGCAAACAGTAGTAAGGTGACGATGCAAAACGGAGTAAAGCTAAATAGCACAGTTACAAATGAAACAGCGACAGCAAGTACAAAACTTGCGAGTGGTGCGTCATTTGGGGTAAACGGTAAGGTTACAGGTGGCGAGCTTGTATTCGAAGAGGGAACTGAATTTAAACCGGCCAACATAGAGAATATAAAAAATCTAACTTCAAATGGTGCAAAATTAAACTTTGCAGCAAAAATAGTAGATGAAGATGGAGGCAAGGCAATTTTTGAAAATGGCCGCATGCTAAATGTGGTTGGTAAAGCAACAGGACAGCTCAATCTACATGATATCAACCTTACGGGAGTAGATCCAGCTGCTTGGCTGCCATATGAAGAGAATAAAAAGCAAATGCAGTATCTAAGCGCCAGTGTGATTTCTGCTACTGGCACAGATATGACAATAGCAAATTCATTAACAGCTGTGCTTGGTAACACTGGTACATCCTTTACCTTCAAACAAGCAGTAGATGGAACAGGAAAGAAAATTATTGGTTGGATGGATGTAATAGCAGGTAATTCATACACCTTGTCGGAGGTAATTGCAGGCGATACGTGGGAAAAAGATGGTAAAGATTATGATGGCAAAACTCATAAAGCAGGAGAGCTCATTAACGCTACAGATTCTGCCTATGCACGTGGTGTAAATGTCTACACGTTGCAAGATAGTGGTAACAATACCTACATTGCGTCTCGTGGCTTAGGTCAACTGAAATGTGCGGAGGATACAGCATCTGCATCTCGTTCCATGATAATAAAAAGTGGTACAAACGATGATGGTACAATCAAGCAAATGAAATTCTATGGGACAGGTGCAGCTGTTACTAGCAATGAAGACAGAGGAGGGCTGATTATTGGTGATACTTCTAAACCGCAACAAACACAAAATGTTGAGGTTCAGAATATTGCAGAGATAGCCAAATGGAAGGATCATAAGGCCTTCACAGTTAATTCCAATGGAGAGCTAAGTTTTAACGGAGAAGATGTTAAGCTCACACTCTTGGACGGAATAGTTAATAACGATGGTGGAACGGTTACATTTAATCAGAATACAATTTTGAAATTTGCAGATGAAGATACAAAGAAAGCAGGTACATTGTCAGGCAAAGGCAGCTACATAAACAATGCATTAATGACAGTTACAGATGTAGCCAAACTTGCAATGACGGGGCAAAAGGGACTTGAAAATATAGGTACGGTGATTTTGACGGGAGGAACACTTGCAAAGGGCGTAACGGTAACGGGGACAGGTTTAACGCTAATAGATGGAGTAGTAAAATCCGATACCAAGATAGCCAACATGATAACGATAAATCCAGATAAATCACTTGAGATTTCAGCAGATAATGTTGGAGGAGAAGTAACAAACAACGAAGGAACACTTATCTTGAATGGTGGCACCTTATCCCAGCAGGTGAATACTGCACTAGAGGGACAGATTGGTACGATAGATCTCCAGGCAGCAACAGAAATTGCAGCTAAAGTAAAAAATCAGAACATAAAAGCTACGAAAGGCTATTCTAAAGTTTCAGTTGAAAGCTATATAGCTAACAATGATTTAACCTTTAACGGTGGTGGTTTTGACTTTAGAGATGACAAGGTGTCAAATTACGTGGTCAAAAATATTAACCTTACTGATAATGGTAATTTGAAGCTTGATGTAGACCTTGCAAATAAATTGATGGATACCCTTAATGTTGCCGATGGAGGAGGCGTTACCGGGACAGGAAAACTTCATGTCACTGCCCTTACACTTTTATCAGACGCAAAACAGAACAAAACAAATATTGCCTTCTCAGAGACAGACGCCTTGAAGGGACATGTCGTGTCAGACGTTACACATGTAGCATCTGACATGTGGAAATACCTCGTTGCCTATGATAAAGAGACTGGTGAATTTGCCTTCACAAAGAGTGGCAGAAGTGAACCAGACAAGCCAGAGGTTAGCGAAACAGTAATGTCTATTTCTGATACCGCTCAGGCACTAAATGTGTCATGGTTGAATAATATTAACAACCTACAAAAACGCCTTGGTGACCTCCGTGGAGGAGAAGCAAGCAACACAGGTTGGGCACGCTTCCAGAGGAGCAATGATGATGTGAATACTGGCAGAAAGGCCAACGTATCTGGTAACCTATATCAGCTTGGTTATGACATTGCCTTAAAGAGTGATGCAGCCTCTCGCGGTTACTTCGGTCTCTCCCTTGAAAGATTTGACGGAAGCCAGTCATATAAGATTGGTGGTGGCGATGTAAAATCCACATCACTTAGCGCATACTACACAAAGATTTATGACAGTGGTCACTACTTTGACTTCATCTTCCGTTATGGTAGATATGAAAGCGACACAACAAGCTACGACGCAGGACTTTCCACAAAACTCGACTACGGTATGAACGGAGTAACCTTATCCGGTGAATATGGATATAGAGCAAATATTGGTAAGAATGGATTCTACTTCGAGCCACAGGCAGAAGTTATCTATGGTTATTTAGCTGGAGCAAAGAAGACAAGTAGCAGAGGCATCTTGGCAGACATAGATAGCACAAACCACTTTGTGACAAGACTTGGTGTTGCCTTGGGTAAGAAGGTTAAAAACTTTAATTACTACTTAAGAGGCAGCTACTATCATGACTTTGCTGGTTCAACAAACATCTTGTATGGAGATGCATCATACAAACAAGACAGTGCGAGAAACTGGTGGGAACTTTCCCTCGGTGGAGGCTGGAACATGACAGACGCAAGTTACTTCTATGCAGAACTCACCAAACACTTCAAGGATGTAAGTAACTCGATAAACTTTAATTTAGGTTTCCGCTTTACACTGTAAATAAAACGAGGATTATATACCTCATCTGCTTTGCGGTTGGGCGTAAAAGGATGCTCGATGGACGGTAAGTCCACCTGCGCTCCTTTTGCACCCAACCGCTTTGCATCTGAGGCATCTAATCCTCGTTTTTAATTTTTTTCCATCTTATGCTACAATATAGACACTAAAGATTGCTTGTGGGTGCTTTTGAGGAGAGCTACATGATAGAACAAAAACAAAAAAATAACGAGGCAAGAGAAATAATTTTTGGTAGAAATGCAGTGCTTTCTCTATTAGAGAGTAGAGCAGAAACCGTGACGCGGGTTCTTGTGTCAAAGACTATAAAGCCACACATAAAAAGTGAAGTTCTTGATGCTTGTAGAGCAAGTAAAATCCCATTTGACCTGGTGGAAAATTCATTGTGCGAAAAATATGCGCCGAGTCAAAATCATCAAGGAGTAGTAGCCTTTGCCACACCAGTTGCAAGTTTGGATTTGGAAGATCTTATAAAGATTTTGCCTCCTACTCCAAACAAGTGTTTGTTGATTGTTTGTGACCACTTGGAAGACCCACATAACCTTGGTGCTATCATTAGAACAGCAGAAACGGCAGGAGCAAGCGGAGTAATTATTCCAAAACGTGGCGGAGTTTCTGTTACTGGTGTTGTTATTAAGGTTAGCGCTGGAGCTGCAACGCGAGTGCCAGTTGCGCGTATTACAAATGTGGCAAACACATTGAAACGCTTACAGGAAGAAAATTTCTGGGTAACAGCACTCGATATGGATGGGCGAGACACTCTCTTTAAGGAAGATCTGCCACCCAGGTCTGTCTTGGTCGTTGGTGCAGAAGGAAATGGCGTGTCACAAGCCGCAAAGAAATCTTGTGATGATGTGCGCTTTATTCCAATGGCTGGAAACGTAGGTTCACTTAATGCTTCTGTTGCCGCTGCTTTGGCAATTTATGAATGGGTAAGAAGCACAAACAACACTTAATAACGAAGTATGCAAAAAATTGATTAACATGGTTCGCCATGTTAATCAATTTTTTTTAGTTTTTAATTATTTTTTTTGATTCTGTCAAGTATATTTACCCTGACAACACTTTTTGCTATATATTGTTTGTAAAGCTTGTAATTTTCACTGTGGAACCAGTTTTTATTAAATTTTTTGCAAATAAAAAAATTTGAAAAAAATTAAAAAAACACCCGAAAATTTTTGTTATTTTTCGTTCCGCCCCCTTGACAGTCTAGCTTTTTTTGATATAATTGCGACCGTGTGTCTGAAAGGCTTTTCCGACACGCATTGTCTTTTTCTGTCTTTTTTTACAAGAGAAAAACTTGACATTGCTAACGTTAATGTCAAGATTTCTATTAGGACAGTTTGAAGTAGTGGAGGTTATTACGGCTTGCTTTGTTGACAAGGGCAAGGCAAGAAAACCAGGTTTTTCTGTTATGGCAAAAGACAGCGCTCGGCAACAACAAATACCGACGCCGAGTCTAGAAGAAAACAATCCGTAAACAAATTCCGCTACAAAGACAATCCTAAAAATATATTTTCCTAAATTTGGAAGGAGGAAACTTTTTTGCCAACAATTCAACAACTTATTCGCAATGGCAGGGAGGAAAAGAAAAAGCGCTCAAGTGCTCCTGCTCTTATGGAAAACCCACAGCGCAGAGGCGTTTGCACTCGTGTTTACACGGTTACGCCAAAGAAACCTAACTCTGCTCTCCGTAAGGTCGCTCGTGTGCGCCTTACAAACGGTATTGAAGTCACAGCCTACATTCCAGGCGAGGGTCACAACCTTCAGGAACACTCAGTCGTGCTTGTCCGCGGCGGTCGTGTGAAGGACTTGCCAGGTGTTCGTTATCACATTATTCGTGGTGCATTAGACTGTGGTGGAGTCGAGAAACGTCGTCAGAGCCGTTCGCTCTACGGTGCTAGAAAACCTAAATAACATTGGGAGGAATTAAGAATGTCTCGTAAAGGTCACATTAGAAAACGCATTTCAGCTCCCGATTCAGTTTATGGAAATCCAGATATCACAAGATTTATCAACTGCCTCATGCTTGATGGTAAAAAGAGCGTTGCAGAGAAAATCTTCTATGGAGCACTGGAGTTGGCTGCTGAAAGACTAAAAATGGAGTCAAAAGAAGTTTACGAAAAAGCAATGCAGAATGTTCGCCCATTGGTTGAGGTTCGTCCTCGCCGTGTTGGTGGTGCTACATATCAGGTTCCAACAGAAGTGAACCCAGAGAGAGCACAGGCATTGGCTGTTCGTTGGATTCTTAACAATTCACGTTCCCGTAAAGGGATGCCAATGGTTGAACGCTTGGCTCGTGAATTTGGTGATGCCTGCAAGGGTGAAGGCGGTGCCGTGAAGAAGCGTGACGAAACGCATAGAATGGCAGAAGCAAACAGAGCCTTTGCACACTATCGCTGGTAATTGATTAGGTTAATTCGCTATGGCAAATTACGATTTATCAAAGGTTAGAAATATCGGTATTGCTGCTCACATTGACGCAGGAAAGACCACAACAACAGAAAGAATTTTGTTCTACACAGGCAGAAAGCACAAAATCGGTGAAACACACGAAGGTGCTGCAACAATGGACTGGATGGAGCAGGAAAAGGAACGTGGTATCACAATCACTTCCGCTGCTACAACCTGCTTCTGGAAAGACTGCCTAATCAACATCATCGACACCCCAGGTCACGTTGACTTCACAGTTGAAGTTGAACGCTCCATGAGAGTCCTTGATGGTGCTGTTTCCGTTTTCTGTGCTGTCGGTGGTGTTGAACCACAGTCAGAAACAGTTTGGAGACAGGCTGATAAATACCGCGTTCCACGTGTTGCCTTTGTCAACAAGATGGACAGAGTCGGTGCAAACTTCTTGAATGTTGTCGAACAGATGAAGAAACGCCTTGGAGCAAAGGCAATTCCTCTTCAGTTGCCAATCGGTGCTGAGGACACATTCGTCGGAATGGTTGACCTTATTACACAAAAGGCTCACATCTATGATGATGAGCTTGGAACAGAGTTCCACGAAACTGATATTCCTGCAGACATGAAGGATGAAGCAGAAGTTGCACGTATGGAGCTTATTGAAGCACTTGCTGACCATGATGATGAGTTGGCAGAGCGTTACCTTGACGGTCAGGACATTACTGTTGAGGAAATCAAAAGAGTTATCAGAAAAGCAACAATCGCTTTGGAAATTGTTCCTGTCCTTTGTGGTTCAGCATTTAAGAATAAGGGCGTTCAGCCAGTGCTTGACGCAGTAGTTGACTACTTGCCAAGCCCAATTGATATGCCAGACACCGTTGGTGTTGACCCAGATCACACAGAGAATGAAATTGCAATAAAGCCAAAGATGGATGAGCCATTTGCGGCACTTGCATTCAAAATCATGGTTGACCCATTCGTTGGTCGCCTTGCATTCTGCCGTGTTTATTCTGGTACACTCGAGAGTGGAACTACTATATATAATACAAATACTCGCAAACGCGAGAGAGTTGGTAGAATTCTTCAAATGCACGCAAATAAGCGTGAGGAGCTCACATCAACTCACGCTGGTATGATTGTCGCAATTCCAGGGTTGAAGCAGGTTAGAACTGGTGATACCCTTTGCGACGAAAAACACCCAGTTCTCTTAGAAAACCTTATTTTCCCAGAGCCAGTTATCTCACTTTCTGTTGAACCAAACAGTAAAGCAGATCAAATTAAATTGGCAAAGGGACTTGAGGCATTGTCAGAAGAAGACCCAACGTTCCGCGTTTCTGTTAACGAAGATACAGGTCAGACACTCATTTCTGGTATGGGTGAGCTTCACTTGGAAATCATCGTTGATAGACTTAGAAGAGAATTCAACGTGGAAGTTACCGTTGGTAAGCCACAGGTTTCATACAGAGAAGCAATAAAGCAGCCAGCAAGAGCTCAAGGCAAATTTGTCCGCCAGTCTGGTGGTAAAGGCCAGTATGGTGACGTTGTCCTTGAAATCGAGCCACTACCAGATGGCAAGGGCTTTGAGTGGGAAGATAAAATCGTCGGTGGTGCAGTTCCAAAAGAATATATCCCAGCAGCTCAAAAGGGTGTTGAGGATGCTTTGAATACAGGTATCTTGGGTGGTTACCCAGTTATCGGAGTCAAGGTTGCAATCGTTGACGGAAGCTACCACGAAGTCGATAGCTCTGAAATGGCATTCCGCATTGCTGGTTCTATGGCAATCAAGGAAGCACTTGCAAAGGCAAATCCAGTGCTTATGGAACCACTTATGTCTGTTGAAGTCGTCGTCCCAGAAGAATACATGGGAGACGTTATCGGAGACCTTTCAAGCCGTAGAGGTAGAGTGCTAGAGATGGGCGTTCGTGCTAACGCAAGAGTCGTTAAAGCATATGTTCCACTAGCAGAAATGTTTGGTTATGCAACAGACCTTCGTAGCCGTACATCAGGACGCGGATCTTACACAATGACTTTTGACCACTATGAGGAAGTTCCAAAGAGCGTGGCAGAAGCCGTTTTGAAAAAATAAAATTTTGAAATTTGAAAAGAGGTAATTATTATGGCAAAAGAGAAATTTGTACGTAACAAACCACACTTGAACATCGGAACCATTGGTCACATTGACCATGGTAAGACAACAACAACAGCCGCTATCACGAAGACGCTTGCCCGTCACGGTCAGGCAGACTTTACACCATTCGACATGATAGACAAGGCTCCAGAAGAAAGAGAGCGCGGCATTACAATCAACATTGCACACGTTGAGTATGAAACAGAGAAGCGTCACTATGCACACATTGACTGCCCAGGCCACGCTGACTACATCAAGAACATGATCACCGGTGCAGCTCAGATGGACGGTGCAATCCTTATTGTTTCTGCAGCTGATGGCCCAATGCCACAGACACGTGAGCACGTTCTTCTTGCTCGCCAGGTTAACGTTCCAGCACTAGTTGTTTTCATGAACAAGTGCGATATGGTTGACGACCCAGAGCTTCTTGAGCTCGTTGAAATGGAAATCAGAGACCTTCTTACAAAGTACGAATTCCCAGGAGATGAAATTCCTATAGTTCGTGGTTCAGCATTGAAGGCATTGGAAACAGATACCGATAATGAGTGGACAGATAAAATCTTCGAGCTTATGAAGGCATGCGACGATTACATTCCAGATCCAGAGCGCGCAATCGACGAACCATTCCTTATGCCAATCGAAGACGTTTTCACAATCACAGGTCGTGGAACAGTTGTTACAGGGCGTGTTGAGAAGGGTATCATCAAGCCAGGTGACGAAGTTGAAATCGTTGGATTGAAAGACACAAGAAAGTGCGTAGCGACATCACTTGAAATGTTCCGTAAGATATTGGACGATGCAGAAGCAGGTGACAACGTTGGAGCACTACTCCGTGGTATAGACAAGACGGATGTTGAGCGTGGACAGGTATTGGCAAAGCCAGGCAGCATTCACCCACACACCCACTTCAAGGGAGAGGTTTATGTTTTGAAGAAAGAGGAAGGCGGACGCCACACCCCATTCTTCAGCGGCTACAAGCCACAGTTCTATTTCCGTACAACAGACATCACAGGCGAGATCAAGCTTGCTGAAGGTGTTGAAATGGTAATGCCAGGAGACAACAGCACATTTGAAGTTACATTGATTGCTCCAATAGCAATGCAGGTTGGACTTCGCTTCGCAGTTCGTGAAGGCGGTAGAACAGTCGGTGCTGGTGTCGTAACTGAAATCATTGACTAATTCACGGGAGGCGATTTCTCGTGGCTAACAAGAAAATTCGTATTAAATTAAAAGCATTTGACCATGGTGTGCTAGACAGTTCCGCAGTGCAAATTGCGGAAACTGCCGTTCGCACTGGTGCAAAGGTTTCTGGTCCAGTGCCACTTCCAACAGAAGTGAATCGCTATTGTGTTCTTACGTCACCACATGTTGACAAGGATGCAAGAGACCAGTATGAAATCAGAACGCACAAGCGTTTGATTGATATAGTTGAACCAACACAGAAGACAATGGAAGCTCTTATGCAGTTGAATTTGCCTTCTGGAGTGGATATACAAATTAAGCTGTAAAAAGTTTTTTTAGAAGGAGTGAAGCAACAATGAGTATGGGTATTCTTGGCCGTAAGGTAGGGATGACCCAGGTATTCGACGAAGCTGGCAGAGCCGTAGCAGTCACAGTTGTGGATGCAGGTCCATGCACAGTCGTTGAAATCCGGACACCTGAAAAAAACGGCTACAGCGCAGTGCAATTAGGTCTTGGTGAAGTTAAGCCTTCACATGTCACTAAGCCACAGAAGGGCTATTTTGACAAGCAAGAAGTTGCGCCAAAGCGCTGGCTGAGGGAGTTCCGCATTGATAACACAGCGGACTACCAGGTGGGACAGGAAATTACAGTTTCTTTGTTCCAAGGAGGCGAAATTATTGATGTCACAGGCATCAGTAAGGGTAAGGGAACGGCAGGCGTTATGAAGCGTCATGGCTTTGGTGGTACACCATTCAGCCATGGACATTCTGTTACGCACCGTCACCCAGGTTCAATCGGTTGCTCTAGCTTCCCAGGCAGGGTTATGAAGGGAAGAAGAATGGCCGGTCACATGGGTTCAGAAAAAGTAACAACGAAGAACCTCAAGGTATTTGCAGTTGATGCCACGAACAACTTGCTTCTTATTGAAGGACCTGTTCCAGGCGCAAAGGACAGCCTTGTAGTGGTCAAAAAGAAGTAAGGAGGTTAGAAGACAATGCCTATAGTAAAGAAAATTGATTTTGCTGGCAAGGTTTTGGGCGATTTTACTTTGTCCGATGCTGTCTTCGGGGCTCCAATTCACATGCCTGCTATGCACCAGGTTGTGGTTGCACACCTTGCAAACTGCAGACAAGGTACAGCAAATACTAAAGACAAAGGCGATGTCCGTGGCGGTGGCAGAAAGCCATATAGGCAGAAGCACACGGGCAGAGCACGCGCGGGTAGCAGCCGTTCACCACTATGGATTGGTGGTGGCGTTGCACACGGACCACATCCACGCGATTATCACCAGAAGGTGAACAAGAAGGTTCGCCAGTTGGCAATTCGTAGTGCCCTCACCTTGAAGGCACAAGAAAACATGATGGTAATTGACAAGTTTGCAATTGATGCACCAAAGACAGCCGTATTTAAGGCATTCTTTGCAGCAATCAAGGCAGGAAAGAAGCCTCTTATTGTGCTTCATGAGAGCAACGCAAACATTTCAAAGTCAGTTGCAAACATCAAGGGTGCTTTTGTGCAACATGTTGATAGCGTCAATGTTTATGACCTACTCAATCACGACACATTAATTGCAACCCCAGAAGCCATCAAAAAGCTCGAGGAGGTATTTGCATAATGGAAGTCACAGCATATGACATTATCGTTCGTCCAATCATCACGGAAAAAACAAGCCGTCAGATGGAATTAGGACAATATACATTTGAAGTTCTTCCAAAAGCTGGAAAAGTTGAAATCAGAAAAGCTGTGGAAGAAGCATTCAAGGTTAAAGTAGCGAAGGTTCATACCGTTAACGTCGCTTCAAAGCCAAAGCGCATGGGTGCCTTCATGGGCAGATCGCGCACTTGGAAGAAAGCAATCGTTTCTCTCGTAGAGGGAGAAAAGATTGAATTCTTTGAAGGATCACAGGCTTAGGCTGAAAGGAGAGAAGAAAGATGGGAATTAAGAAATTTCGTCCCACTACGCCGGCACGTCGTCAAATGGCACTTCCTGACTTTGCTGAAATCACAAAGTCAAAGCCAGAGCGTAGTTTGGTAGTTTCGCTCTCACAGTCAGGCGGACGTAATAACAATGGTCGCATCACATCACGTCATCGTGGTGGTCATGGCAGAATCCAATATCGCATTATAGACTTCAAGCGTAACAAACTTGGTGTTCCAGGTGTTGTCGCTGCAATTGAGTATGATCCAAACAGAACAGCTCGTATTGCTCTCATCAACTATAAAGATGGTGAGAAGAGATACATCTTGGCTCCAGTTGACTTGAAGGTGGGAGACACAATTCTCGCAGGCGAAGGTGCAGACATTACACCAGGAAATGCCTTGAAACTAAAAGATATGCCAGTCGGTACAATAATTCATAACATTGAATTAGAACCAGGCAGAGGTGGAGTTCTTGTGAGAACTGCTGGCGCAGTTGCACAGCTCATGGCAAAGGAAGGCAAATATGCATTTGTCAAGATGCCATCAGGCGAACTTCGTCTTATTCTTTTGGAATGCATGGCAACAGTTGGTCAAGTCGGAAACGAAGAACATGAGAATGTTATCTCAGGTAAAGCAGGTAGAACCCGTTGGTTCGGTGTGAGACCTCACATCCGTGCTATGATTCAGAACCCTGTCGATCACCCAATGGGTGGTGGTGAAGGTAAGTCTAAGTCTAACAAGCATCCTGTGTCACCATGGGGAACACCAGCAAAAGGTTACCGTACACGCAAGAGGAAACCTTCTGATAAGTTCATCGTTCGTCGTCGTAACAAGTAACCTGTAGGAGGAATTATAATGGCTCGTTCACTTAAAAAAGGCCCATACGTAGATGTTAGACTTCTAAGTAGGGTTGAGAGCATGAATGATGGCGGTAAGAAAACTGTCCTAAAGACATGGTCACGTGCCTGCTCAATTGTTCCAGAAATGGTCGGTCACACAATAGCAGTACACAACGGCAGAATTCATGTTCCTGTTTATATTAGCGATAATATGATAGGGCACAAACTTGGTGAGTTTGCTCCTACCCGTAAGTTCGGCGGTCATGCTGGACAGGAAAAGAAAACTTCTGTGAAGTAATAGGAGGGCTCTATCTATGGAAAAGAAAATAGTAAAGGCTTATGCGAAGAATGTCAGGCTCGCAGCTGAAAAGGTTAGAAGAACCTTGGCACTTATTCGCGGCAAAAATGCACAGGAAGCTCTTATGATATTGAGATATACACCAAACAGACCATCAGAAGCAGTTTACAAGGTTTTGGCAAGCGCAATTGCCAATGCTGAGCATAACTTCGGTCTTGATATGGATAAGCTTGTTGTTTACACCGCACAAGCAGATCAGGGACCATTCATGAGACGTTTCCGCCCAGTAAGCAAGGGCAGTGCACATCCATTCAGACACCATACCTGTCACATTACGGTGACAGTGTGTGAGCAGTAAGGGGGTATGAACTGTGGGTCAGAAAATACACCCGATTGGTTATAGAATCGGCGTTATCAAAGATTGGGAATCACGTTGGTACGCAGACGGCAAGAAGTATGCAAAATTTTTACACAAAGATATTGAGCTTCGCAACTGGATTAAGAAGCATTGGGCTCAGGCAGGCATTAGCCGTGTGGAAATTGAGCGTATAGGAGACGTAATGCGTTTCACAGTTTGGACTGCAAGACCAGGCGTTGTCATAGGCAAGCAGGGTGCAGAGATCCAGACAGCACGTGAACAACTCCAAACCATGACCGGTAGCCGTGTCATGATAAATGTTAAAGAAATGAAGAACCCGGATGTTGAAGCACAGATTGTTGCAGAGGGAATTGCTTCCTCATTGGAGCGTCGTGTTAGCTTCCGTCGTGCAATGAAGCAGGCTATCTTCCGCGCTATGAAGGGTGGTGCACTTGGAATTAAACTTTCATGTGCTGGCCGTCTTGGAGGCGCAGAAATTGCTCGTAAAGAGTGGTATTTGGAGGGTCAACTTCCACTTTCAACGCTCAGAGCAGATGTTGATTATGGCCTTGCTGAAGCACACACAATCTATGGTGTAATTGGCATCAAGGTTTGGATTTATAGAGGCGAAGTGATAGGAAAGAAGCCTGTTTCTTCCGCCGAACCGTTGAAGGGATAGGAGGGGATAGAGATGTTAGCTCCAAAAAGAGTAAAATATCGTAAGCCTCACTTGAAGGCCCTTCGTGGTTATAGCAAGGGAGCAACAAAAGTTGATTTTGGCGAATATGGTCTCCAGGCATGTGAAAATGGCTGGATTACAGCTCGTCAGATAGAAGCCGTCCGTGTTGCTATCTCTAGAAAAATGAAAAAAGGCGGACAAATTTGGATAAGAATCTTCCCAGATAGACCAGTTACGCAAAAGCCTTTGGAAACTCGTATGGGTAAAGGTAAAGGTGGAGTTGAATACTGGACAGCGGCAGTGAAGCGCGGGCGTGTAATGTTTGAAATTGCTGGCGTTCCAAAGGAAGTTGCAGTTGCGGCATTCCGCACGGCATCTTTCAAGTTGCCAATCAAGGTGAAGATGCTTGCCAGAGAGGGAGCAGGTGAATAATTATGAAGTCACAGGAATTTCGTGACTTGAGCATCGCTGAGCTCAAGGATAAGCATAAGCAATTAAAAGAAGAATTGTTCAATCTTCGCTTCCAGAATGCAATTGGTCAGTTGAACAATGTTAGCAGAATAAAAGAAGTGAAGAAAAATACAGCCCGTGTTCTTACAGTTTTGACTGAAAAAGAAAACGGCGAGGCAAAGGAGGACTAAACCATGGAAGGCAAACAGCGTAAAATCCGTAAAGGAATAGTTGTTAGCAACAAGATGGAAAAAACCATCGTTGTTAAGGTTGAGCGTATGGCAAAACACGCACTCTATGGTAAGCCAGTTCTTTCCTCAAAGAAATTCTTAGTTCAAGATTCCGAGAATGCCTGTCGTAAAGGTGACGTTGTTTTGATTGGTGAAACACGTCCACTTTCACGTCACAAGCGCTGGGAACTCTTGGAGATCGTCGAAAAGGCAAAAATCTTGGGCACAGACGAGGAGGCAACTAAATAATGATACAATTACGTACAGTATTGAATGTTGCTGACAACTCTGGTGCAAGACGCATCATGTGTGTTCAGGTGCGAGGCGGAAGCTTTCACAAGGTTGGCACAGTTGGTGATGTTATTGTTGCCTCTGTTAAGGAAGCAACCCCTGGTGGTAATGTCAAAAAAGGCGATGTGGTCAAGGCTGTCATAGTCAGAACAAAGAAAGAAATCCGTCGTAAAGATGGTTCTTATGTGCGTTTTGATGACAATGCAGCAGTTCTCATTGATGGAAACGGTGATCCAAGGGGTACTCGTATTTTTGGGCCTGTTGCAAGGGAATTGAGAGAGAAGAGATACATGCGTATTTTGTCCCTCGCGCCCGAAGTTGTATAGGGGGTTGGTGATCATGTCTAGAATGAGAATCAGAAAAGGCGACACTGTCCGTGTAATCTCCGGTCGTGACGCTGGCAAGGAAGGCAAAATTTTAGCAAGAAATATTGCTAAGCATACCTGCCTTGTTGAAAATATAAATATCGTCACAAAGGCTGTCCGTCCTTCACAGCAGGATCCACAAGGTGGTCTTATCAAGAAAGAAGCTCCTCTCAACGAGTCAAAGCTTATGCTTGTTTGCCCAAATTGTGGCAAGGCTACAAGAGTGGGACATGCTTTCCTTGATGGTGGCAAAAAGGTTCGTGTTTGCAAGAAATGCGGCGAACTCATAGATAAGGCATAGGAGGTAAGAATATGACTCCACGTCTTTTAACTCAATATAAAAAAGAAGTTATTTCTCGTTTGAAGAAGGAATTTCGGTACAAAAACATTATGCAGATTCCACGCCTTGAAAAGGTTGTTATCAACATCGGCGTGAACGAAGCAAAGCTTGACCAAAAGTATATGGATGCAGCTTTCAATGAGCTCACTATTATTTCTGGTCAGAAGCCAGTGTTGAAGCGTGCAAAGAAATCCATCGCAGGCTTTAAGGTTCGTGAAGGAATGCCAGTTGCCTGTGCAGTTACTTTGAGAAATGATAGAATGTGGGAATTTGTTGATAGACTTATTTCTATTGCTTTGCCCCGTATCAAGGACTTCCAGGGTGTTTCAAAGAAGGGCTTTGATGGCAGAGGTAACTATAATCTTGGTCTAAAAGAGCAACTTCTTTTCCCTGAAATCGACTATGATAAGGTTATTCGTCAGCGTGGTATGAATATCACCTTTGTGACATCTGCTACGACAAACGAAGAGGCCATGGCGCTTTTAGCAGCCCTTGGTATGCCTTTCACAAGGTAGGAGGATAAACGATGGCACGTTTAAGTATGAAGATTAAGGCTACACAAGAGCCACGTTTCAAAGTTAGAAAATACAATCGTTGCCCACTTTGCGGCAGACCACATGGCTACATGCGCAAATTTGACATGTGCCGCTGCTGCTTCCGCAAGCTTGCACGCGAGGGAAAAATTCCTGGCGTTGTGAAGGCGAGCTGGTAACGGCAAGTTAGGAGGATCGATTATGCTTATTACAGATCCAATAGCGGATATGCTAACGCGTATCAGAAATGCAAATATTGTCTATCACGAAGTGGTAGATATGCCGCTTTCAAAGATGCGTGCTGAATTAGCAAGAATCTTGAAAGAGGAAGGTTACATTCGTAACTATAAGGTAATTACGGATGCAAAGCAGCCAATGCCAACCTTAAGACTCTTCATCAGCTATGGTCCAGGAAAAACAAGAGTTATCCAGGGTCTAAGGAGAGTTAGTAAATCAGGCAGAAGAATTTATGCAGGTCATAAATCATTGCCAAAGGTTATGGGCGGTCTTGGCATCGCAATAATTTCAACAAGCAAAGGCATTATGACAGACCATACTGCAAGAAAAGAAGGTCTTGGCGGTGAAGTCCTTTGCTATGTGTGGTAATGGAGGTGGTTTGAAATGTCAAAAATAGGACGTAAACCAATAAAGTTGCCACAGGGCGTTGAGGTAAAATTGAATGGTTCTCATGTTACTGTCAAGGGTGCAAAGGGCACACTTGAAATGGACATCATGCCAAACCTTAGCGTTGCGGTTGAAAATGGAGAAGTGACTGTTACCCGTGCAAACGAAACAAAACCAGTCAAGTCTGCGCATGGTATGACAAGATCACTCTTAAACAATATGATTATCGGTGTTTCCGAAGGTTTCTCAAAGACCTTGGACATCGTTGGTGTTGGTTACAGAGCTCAGATGAAGGGCAAAACCCTTAGTATGAACCTTGGCTATTCTCACCTCGTTGAAATTGATCCACCAGCAGGTATCACATTTGCATGTGAAAGCCCAATCAAGATAATTGTTTCTGGTATCGACAAACAGCTTGTTGGTCAAACAGCAGCAAATGTTCGTGAGTGGAGAAGCCCAGAACCATATAAGGGCAAGGGTATTCGTTACACAGACGAGTACGTAATCAGAAAAGCCGGTAAGACCGGTGGTAAGAAATAAGGCGAGGTGAAGCAAATGAATAATCGCAGTCGTAATGCAATGCGTGTACTTCGCCACCTTCGTCTTAGAAAGAAAATTTCAGGAACTGCTGAGTGCCCACGTCTCGCTGTCTTTGGTAGTTTGAAGCATATTTATGCTCAGATTATCGATGATACAAAGGGATGCACACTTGCTTCTGCCGGAACAGTTCAAGACAAGTTGGCAGATGTTAAGGGCACTGGTAATGCTCACGCTGCTCAGGCAATTGGTAAACTTATTGCTGAGCGTGCTGCAGCACTTGGTATCACGAAAGTTGTTTTTGATAGAGGCGGTCACATCTTTCAGGGACGTGTCAAGGCTCTTGCTGAAGCAGCTCGTGAAGCAGGTCTGAAGTTCTAAGGGAGGCAATTACAGTGGCAAAAGAAACACGTGAAAATTCAAAAATATTTAGTGCAAGAGGTCTTGAGCTCTCAGAGAGAGTTGTTGCCATAAACCGTGTTAGCAAAGTCGTTAAAGGTGGTAAGAGATTCCGCTTTAGCGTTCTTGTTGCCGTTGGTGACAGTGTTGGTCAAGTTGGTCTTGGCATGGGCAAAGCAAAAGAAATTTCAATTGCCATGAAGAAGGCCATTGAACGCGCAAGAAAAAATCTTGTAGATTTGAAAAAGACGGGTAACACACTTCCACATCCAATTGTTGGAAAGTTTGGTGCTGCGGAAGTACTTATTCGTCCAGCAGTTCCTGGTACCGGTGTCTTGGCAGGTTCTTCTGTTAGACCTATCATGGAACTTGGTGGAGTCAAGGATGTTATCGCAAAAGTCATTGGTAGAACAGCTAACCCAATCAATATTGCCTATGCTACAATGGATGCTGTTAACAGACTCCGCACGCCAGAGGAGATTTATCGTCTCCGTGGCAAGAACAAGGAAACAAAGGAAGCGTAAGGGGGTAAGAGATTATGGCTAAACTTCGTATTACATGGAAGAAGAGCACGATCGGTAGACCTCCCCAGCAGGAAAGAGTAATTAAGGCATTAGGTTTTCACAGACTTGGCGAGACCGTAGTCCGTGAAGATGTCCCTACAATTCGCGGAATGGTGAACAAAATTTCTCACCTTCTCGAATGGGAAAATGTAGATTAGGAGGTGAGCCTATGAGACTAGAAGATTTACAACCAGTTCCAGGTTCAAGAACAACTCCAAAACGCCTTGGTATGGGACTTGGCTCAGGTCACGGTAAGACCGCGGGCAAGGGACATAAAGGTTCTAAAGCTCGTAAGAGCCCAGACATCAGGGCGAACTTTGAAGGTGGACAAATGCCACTTGCACGCCGCATTCCAAAACGCGGTTTTTCAAATTTCTTCTTCAAGAAGAATTTTGAAGTGGTAAATTTGGCTGCTTTGGAGGAAAAATTCGATGCTGGCGCAGAGATTACACCGGAAAAGCTAGCAGGAGTTCGTCTTATTTCCTCACCAGTTTCACTTGTCAAAATTTTGGCAGATGGTGAGCTTACAAAAGCTTTCACCGTTCGTGCAAATGCATTTAGTGCTAAGGCAAGCGAGAAAATCGCAGCTGCAGGCGGAAAAGCAGAGGTTCTATAATGTTAGACTCCGTTAAGGGCACATTTGCAATGCCAGACTTAAAACGTAAGATACTGTTTACGTTAGCAGCACTCTTTATATATCGTTTAGGTTCTCATGTGCCAACTCCTGGAGTTAATACAGCAGCTTTGGCAGAACTCTTCAAACAAGGATCAGCTACTGGGACAGTACTTGGCTTTTTGGATTTGTTTGCAGGTGGAGCACTCAGCAGATTTTCTGTTTTTGCTTTGGGTGTTACGCCTTACATTAACGCTAGCATCGTTATGCAGCTTTTGGCTGTTATCATTCCTACACTGGAAACGATGCAAAAGGAAGGTCTTGAAGGTAGACAAAAAATTGCACAGTGGACTCGTTATGGTGGTATTGGTTTTGCATTCCTGCAAGCACTTGGCATGACGAGTTGGCTTCGCAGCCTCGGAATTTATTCCGGTTCAATTTGGGGATTGATTCTTGTTTCTGTAACTCTCACAGCTGGTGCTGTGGCGGTTATGTGGTTAGGCGAAATAATGACGGATTTTGGCATTGGCAACGGTATTTCACTGTTGATTTTTGCTGGTATCGTTGTTCGTATTCCAGAAGCATTTATCAGAACAACTCAAATGTTGAAGCTCGGTGAAATTAATCCAATTGCCTTGATCATTGCAATTGCGTTAATGATTCTTGTTATTGCCGGTTGCGTCATGCTCCAGGAGGGGCAGCGTAGACTTCCCGTGCAATATGCTAAGAGAATGATGGGTAACAAAATGTATGGCGGTCAGTCAAGCTTCATTCCATTGAAGGTTGATACAGCAAATGTTATTCCTATAATTTTTGCTTCTTCAATATTGATTTTCCCATATACAATCGCTGGATTTTTCAAGGGACCAATTTCACAAGCAATTCAAAAATATTTAGCTCCAGATAAACCAATTTACTTAATCCTTTTCGTTCTTTTCATCATTTTCTTTAGCTTCTTCTATGTTGAAATAGTTTTCAAACCAGAGGAAATTGCTGATAATATGAAAAAGAACGGTGGATTTATTCTTGGGATTCGCCCAGGTAAACCGACACAAGACTATATACAGCGTGTTATGGACAGATTAACGCTTGGTGGCTCAATTGCATTAGCAATTGTTGCAGTTATACCAAACATAATGTCTGGTGTTATGAATATCAATTCTTTCGCCTTTGGTGGCACAGCAGTAATAATTGTGGTTGGTGTCGCATTGGAGACAGTTCACCAGATTGAAGGTCAGCTTCTTATGCATCATTATGAAGGAATATTGAAGCATAACAAGGGTGGCAAGCAGGGTAGCTTGCTCAGACTGTAGAGGCTAAAATGAGGTTGATATTATTAGGTGCGCCTGGCGCCGGTAAAGGCACTCAGGCAGATGTTGTAAAATCTAAGTACAACATAGCACACATTTCTACTGGGGATATCCTCAGAGCAAATGTAAAACAAGGGACAGAACTGGGCAAACTTGCTCAAGGATACATGACAAGTGGTAAGCTTGTGCCAGACGATGTTATCATCAATATGATGAAAGCACGTTTGGTTGAGCCAGACTGCAAAGAAGGTTTCATGCTTGATGGTTTTCCACGCACAATTACACAGGCAGAGGCATTGGATAAGATGCTTGCTGAGCTTGGTATAGCACTTGACGCTGTTGTTTCTCTTGAAATTGATGACGAGGTTGTAGTCAGCCGTCTTACTTCACGTAGAGTTTGCAAACAGTGTGGTGAAATTTATAACACAATTGGCAAGCCAAGCCGTGTTGATGGAGTTTGTGACAAATGTGGTGGAGAAGTTATTCAACGTGCTGATGACAATGAAGGCACCATTAGAAATCGTCTTTCAGTCTTCCACGAACAGACAGCTCCTCTCATTGAATACTACAAAAAAGCAGGGATCCTCGTTTCTGTTGATGCAACAGCTGGCAAGGATTCAGTATTAAAAATAATTGAGAGACAAGGCTAGTCTATGATAACTTTCAAAAGTGATAGCGACATTGTCTTAATGCGTCAAGCAGGAAGAATTGTTGCGGATGTTTTAAAACTTATGAGAGATATGGTTCGCCCTGGAATTGACACCTTGACGCTCGATAAAGCGGCTGAAAACCTTATCATTAAGGCCAATGCTAAGCCTGCTTTCAAGGGCTACAAGGTTCCAGATACGCCACCTTTCCCGGGAACGATTTGTGCTTCTATTAACAATGAAATTATTCACGGGATTCCTTCGAAAGATAGATTTCTTGAAGAAGGAGATATTATAAGCATTGACACAGGAGCATCGTTTAAAGGATTCTTTGGCGATGCGGCGATCACCTTACCGGTAGGACAAATAAGCGAGGATCGACAGAGACTGCTTGATCTAACGCTCTTGTCTCTTCATAAGGGACGTGATGCTATTCGCCCTGGGGCAACCCTGGGAGACATTGGCAATGCTGTTGAAAGAACAGTAACACCTCATGGTTTGGGGGTTGTTAGGGATTATGCCGGTCACGGCATTGGTCGCCATTTACATGAGGCGCCGCAAGTGTGCAACTTTGGACAAAAAGGTACTGGCATTACAGTAAAAAGTCGCATGACTTTTTGTGTGGAGCCAATGATTACCGCTGGTTCAGAGGAAATTGTGCTTGATGAGGAAGACAAATGGACAGTTTATACGGCTGACGGAAGTGATGCTGCACACTTTGAATATTCTCTTCTTGTTACAGATGAGGGTTCGGAGATATTGACACCATGGGAAGACTAGGTGCAGTGTCTTACAAACCGGGGGATGTTGTCCTCGTAAAGCAGGGAAAGTATAATCATCTTCCATTTGCGGTTGTCGGGTGTGAACAGGACAGAGTCCTGATTGCTGATGGGGCTAATTACAGTGCAATAAAGCCCAAAAAAAAGAATGTTATTCACTTGCAGCGCACACATTTTTATCTTGAAGATGTTGCTCAATATGTGGCAGAAGGAAAACTTCTGGATAACGGATGGCTTATCCAAAGGCTACGTGGTGCATCTTCCACGAAGGAGGCATAGATCGTGGCTGAAAATAGCAACACATTAGAGGTCAAGGGGACAGTTTTAGAACCGCTACCAAACGCAATGTTTAGGGTGCAACTTGAAACTGGTCACAAAATTTTGGCACATGCTTCTGGCAAAATGAGGATGAATTTTATACGCATCCTACCGGGAGACAAGGTTTCCGTTGAAATTACACCTTATGACCTTACAAGAGGTAGAATAACATACAGATTCAAGTAGACAAAAATAAGAGTTAAAATTACCTTGGAGGTATCAGTCTATGAAAGTAAGACCGTCGGTCAAACCAATATGTGAACACTGCAGAATTATCAAACGCCATGGCGTTGTTCGAGTAATCTGCAGCAAAAACCCACGCCATAAGCAGCGTCAGGGTGCAAGGAGGTAACGTGAATGGCTCGTTTAGCCGGTGTTGACCTTCCACGCGAGAAACGTATCGAGATTGCGTTAACGTACATCTACGGTATCGGTCCAGCGATTGCGAAGGATATCATAAAACTAACAGGGATAAATCCAGATACGAGAGTTAAGGATTTATCAGAGGAAGATGAGCAGAAGCTCAGGAACGAAATTGAAAACAACCGCGTAGTTGAAGGTGACCTTCGTCGCGAGGTTGCGATGAACATCAAACGTCTAATGGACATTGGATGCTATCGTGGTCTTAGACATCGTCTTGGACTCCCAGTCAGAGGACAGCATACAAAAACAAATGCACGTACTCGTAAGGGACCAAAACGCACGGTTGCAGGTAAGAAGAAAGCCACTAAGTAGGCTACGGGGAGGGATTTTAATTGGCAAAACGTGTAGTGCGTAGTCGTAAACGCAGAGAAAAAAAGAATGTAAGTTACGGAGTTGCACATATTTATTCAACATTTAACAACACCATAGTTACTTTGACAGACAAGCAGGGAAACGCGTTGTCTTGGGCTTCCGGTGGAAACGTTGGTTTCAAGGGAGCACGTAAGTCAACTCCATATGCAGCTCAGATGTCTGCTCAGCAGGCAGCTAAGGTTGCACAGGATAATGGAATGGTAAATGTAGACGTCATTGTCAAAGGGCCAGGCCCAGGTCGTGAGTCTGCTATCAGAGCCCTTCAAGTTGCTGGACTTAATGTTAATGTCATTCGTGATGAAACGCCAGTTCCACACAACGGTTGCCGTCCACCAAAACGTCGCCGCGTGTAATTATAGGAGGATTAGATGATATGAGCAGATATACAGGACCAGTATGTCGTCTTTGCCGTGCAGAAGGTGCAAAGCTCTTCTTAAAGGGAGATCGTTGCTACACTGAAAAATGTTCTTTGAATAGACGCAATTCAAAGCCAGGTCAGCACGGTGCAAAAAGAGGAAAAATAACAGAATATGGATTGCGTCTCCGTGAGAAGCAAAAACTTCGTCGTTTTTATGGTTTGCATGAAGTGCAGTTTAGCACCCTTTTTGTGCAGGCTACAAAAATGGCTGGACAGACAGGTCACAATTTCTTACAGTTGTTGGAAAGAAGATTGGACAATGTTGTTTATCGTCTCGGTTTTGGTAAGAGCCGTGCAGAGGCACGTCAGCTTGTTTGTCATGGTCACTTTACCGTCAATGGTAGAAAGCTCGATATTCCAAGTGCAAGATTAAAGGTTGGGGATGTCGTAGCCGTTGCAGAAGGTAGCCGTGATATAGACATTATAAAAGAAAATATTGAAGCCAAAAAGGCAGTTCCCGCCTGGCTTGAATTCAACGCAAATGCAATGAGCGGGACAGTTGCGTCAAATCCTTTAAGAGAGCAGATTGATGCCCCTGTTGACGAGCAGCTCGTCGTTGAATTTTACGCACGTAACTAATTTAGTGGGTGAGAGAATAGCTTAACACCACATTACACTTCGCAGTGTGGTATTTGAGCATCAGAGTCATTCGCATAGAAAAGGAGGGAACAAAAAATGCAACATGAACGTCAATATGAGATTGCAATATTGGATTCTAGTAAGACATATGGCAAGGTTAATATAGGACCTCTCGAAAAAGGCTATGGTGTCACGTTAGGAAATTCACTTCGTCGTGTTTTGCTTTCATCCATTACAGGAGCAGCAATTGTTGCTGTCAGAATAGATGGTGTGGTTCATGAATTTAGTACAATTCCTGGTGTAAAGGAAGACGTAATTGAAATTCTAGTGAACTTGAAACATATTCCAGTTGCTTGTGAAGCAGATGAGGTGCAGGTACTTCATCTTTCTGCAACAGCCACAGATGGTGCAAAGGAAGTTACAGTTGCGGATATAGAGCCAAACTCCGAAGTAGAATTTCAATTGGATGAAGATGGAGAAACCCCTTATATCTGCACGTTGGAAGAAGGATGTTCTGTTAATATGGATATATATGTTGCGGTTGGCGTAGGATATGATTCAATTGACAGACCACGTGCTTCATATTTACCAGTAGATGCACTTCAAACAGATGCACTTTACTCACCAGTCAAGCGTGTGAAATATGAAGTGAACCCTCAGCGTTATGGCAAGAAGACTGATTATGACAATCTTACTATGGAAATTTGGACAAATGGTGTTGTTACACCAACAGATGCCATAGCAGAGGCAAGCAGCATTTTGAGAAACTATTATATAGATATCATCAATGCTGTTGCTGCTGGAAACGAGGAGAAGTTTGCAGAGGATGCTGAAATAAATACAGCGGAACCGCTTCCAACAAAGGGAAACTTTCAGATAACACAGCAGTTTCCAATGGGTGAGAATTCTGTTTACATGAAGACAGTTGAAGAGCTTGATCTTTCTGTTCGTAGCTTAAATTGCTTGAAGAAAGCAGGTATAAACTTTATTCATGAATTAGTGGCACGTTCACCAGAACAACTCTTGAGGTATCGTAACTTAGGGAGAAAGTCCCTTGTGGAAATTCAAGAGAAAATTGCAAGATATGATTTACATTTGGCTGGGGACAGTGGCGTAACTGGCATATCCTACGACACTTACCTGGACGAAGCAAAGGAGGAGGATTAACCGATGAGACACCATGTGACAATGAGGCGCCTCGGGCGTTGCAGCTCACACAGGCGTGCAATGCTTGGTAATATGGCAGCCAGTCTCTTCATAGATGGTAGCATCGAGACAACTGTTACAAGAGCTAAAGAACTTCGCAGAGTTGCAGAAAAGCTTATCACAAAGGCAAAGGGTGCTAGCCTCACAGATAGAAGGCTCGTTATCGCACGTATGCCCCACAAAGCAGCTGTAATAAAGTTATTTGATGAGATTGGTCCAAAATACAAGGAGCGTAATGGCGGTTATACCCGCATAGTGAAAATAGGAAATCGTGTTGGAGATGCATCTCCAATGGCGATCATCAGCCTTGTAGACTAACAAATTAAAGCCAGCAGAATAGGTGCATTATGTGCATTTATTCTGCTGGCTTTGTATATGATAGAATTTTTTAGTTTTGGGACAAGGGGAGAGATAATATATGGAGTTAATGCCAAAAATTTCTGTGCAGAATGTTTCATTTAATTATTCTGAAGATATAAAAATATTGAATGAAATTTCATTGAACATTTTTGCTGGTGATAGGGTGTGCTTGCTTGGAACGAATGCTAGTGGGAAATCTACTCTATTAAAAATTATGGCAGGCTTATTGTCTCCAACAAACGGGCAGGTTTTATTTGAGGGCTATCCTGTCAATAAGGTGCGAAAAGGTGAAATTTGCTACGTGTTTCAAGATGCAGAATATCAAATTGTGGCGAGTACTGTTGAAGCAGATGTTGCCTTTGGTGCTGAAAATCTTGCCCTGCCTCAAGAAGAAATTGAAAAAAGAGTAACGGATTCACTAAGTGTAGTGAACCTTTTACACAAGAGATATGCAGATGTTGAATGTCTTAGCGGTGGACAAAAAGCTTGTCTTGTACTTGCAGATGCATTGGTTATGCAGCCGAGTGTGCTTTTGCTTGATAATGTGACAGAGCACCTTGACAAATATGGGCAGGAAATGGTGGAACAACTGTTGCAAAAATTTAATGCTAAAGGAGTAACCATTGTTTCTGCGGAACATTCACTTGGTAAAATTAGAAATTGCGATAGAGTTTTTATCTTAAAAAATGGCAGCATTGTAGCAGAAAAAATGCCAGATGAAATTTTTGAAATGACTGATCTTGAACTAGCCAAGCTTGGTTTTCTACAGATAGAAAATTTCTTTACACAATAATTGGTGAAGTGAAATGTCATTAGAGATTAAAAATCTTACTGTAATATATAACGAAGGAATGGAAGACGAAGTAGTGGCTCTAAAGGGAATAAGTGTCGTTTTTTCTCCCGGAGAGATTACTGCTGTTGTAGGAGAAATGGGGAGCGGTAAGTCTACCTTGGCTGATCATCTTAACGGTCTTTTGACACCGACAAAGGGAAGTGTATTGCTTGATGGACAAGATATGGCACAGGCGAGAAAAAAAGAAATAACTCGTCGTGTTGGTTACATTATGCAGCAATCGGAGAAGCAGATCTTTTGCCAAACTGTGAAGGAAGAAATCGCATTTGCTCCCAAAAATTTTGGTTTTTCAGAAGATAAAACGGAGCGTATTATATCAGAAGTTACAAGTGAACTAGGTCTGGAAGAAATTTTGCAAAGTGATCCCTTGAAATTATCTTTTGGACAAAGGAGGATTGTGACTATTGCTTCCGTTTTGGCGCAAGAACCCGATTTCCTTGTGTTGGATGAACCAACGGCAGGACTTGATGATTTTGCCACTAAAGCTGTCTTAAAACTTGTCTGGCATCTGAAAGAAAAAAATATTGGAATTGTCTTTATTACCCATAATTTTGATTATGCTTTTGCGATTGCAGATAAGTTTTTGGTGTTAAAAAATGGGTTAGCTGTATTTTATGGAACAAAAGAAGAAGCGAAAAAATATTTGTATTAACATGTACTTTGGTCTTTATGTATCAAGAAAAATCTAGAACATTGTGGATTGGTGTTTCCTTTCCTGTATCTGACAAAATTAATTTAGACAGCCTAGTAGTTAGGTTAAATAAAAACTGAAAAATGTACATTCTTTAGACTTATAGTTTGTCAAAATCATATCTTGCAAAACACTTGTTATGTTTGTATAATTCATATGTGACTTTTGTGTTTATTTTTTATTTTATAGTGGAGAAATGTAAATGGATTTTTCAAAAAAATTAGAGGAACTAGAAAAAATTTTAGCAGAGTTAGAAGATGAAGCAAAACCACTAGAAGAGACATTGGCTTCATATGAAAAAGGAGTCGCACTTTTTAAAGAATGTTTTGAATTTATAAATGATGCTGAGAAAAAAATTCATTTTTTAAGTGAAAAAGATTTGGATGACCTGGGAGGAACGGTTCAAGATGGAATGTAAAAAATTATTAGAAGTAACCTTTGCAAAATATGTAAGTATGTTTAATTGCTATATGGAACATACTCGCGCGGAACGATCCAAGGATGTCCCTAATTGTCTCTTCAAGGCTATGGAGTATTCTCTTTCTGTGGGAGGCAAAAGGTTAAGACCAGTGCTTTGTATGGCAAGCGCTGTTTCAAATGGATTGAAAGCTGAGCAAGTTTTGCCTATGGCTCTGGGACTTGAAATGCTTCATACTGCAACTCTTATTCATGATGATATGCCTTGCATGGATAATGATGTCTTGCGTCGTGGAATGCCTTCCTGCCATGCAAAGTTTGGTGAAACCATGGCTTTGCTTGCAGGTGACACTCTTATTGTAGAAGGATTTGAGTGGGCTCTACATAACCTGGATCTTCCAGCTCAAAATGTCTTAAATGCATTTAAAATTATCACAAAAGCTGGTGGTGCGTCTGGTGTTTGTGCCGGGCAGGCGTTAGATATATTCAAAGAAGGTGCTGAGGGAGATCCAAATTTTGTTGGTAAAGTTGCTGCAAGAAAAACAGGGGACCTAATTTATGCTGCCGTTATGACGGGGGTTGCACTTGCTGGAAGTGATCCAAAGAGATTTAAGGGGTATGAAGACTATTCTCGTCAGTTAGGACTTGCTTTTCAGATAGTAGATGATATTTTGGATGTAGTTGGAACAAAAGAGGAGTTAGGAAAAACAATAGGCAAGGATGCAGAGGAAGGAAAATTGACCCACGTTACTGTTTATGGGCTTGATAGAGCTAGAATGATGGCAGAAGGTGCATCGCTAAAAGCACGCGAAATTATCTCTCGTTTTGAAAAGCCTGATTCATTCCTTTCACTTTTACCGGAGTATTTAGTTGACAGGACAAGGTAATGCCACTTTTAGAAAAATTGAAAAATTACAAAGATCTTGCAGAGTTTTCAGAAGAAGACCTAAAAAGCTTATGTTCTGAACTGCGAGAGAAAATAATATCCGTAACTTTGAAAAACGGTGGGCATCTTGCTTCTTCCTTAGGGGCGGTTGAGCTTACCGTTGCTTTGTTGCGTTCATTTGATCCCGATTTTGACAAGATAATCTTTGACGTTGGTCACCAAAGTTACGCATATAAGATTTTAACTGATAGAAAAGATACCTTTGCCACATTACGCACAAGGGATGGAATAGCTGGTTTTCCACGTATCAGTGAGAGTAAGTATGATTTTTTTACTGTTGGACATTCAAGTACTTCTATTTCTGCCGCTATTGGCTATGCCATAAGCCGTGATATAAAAAAAGAAAAACATGAAGTTGTTGCAGTAATTGGTGATGGCGCTCTCTTAAACGGTGTGTCGTTTGAGGCTTTGAATAACATAGATAGCGCAAAGACAAAAGTTATTATTGTTTTGAATGATAATAATATGTCTATTTCTCCTCGTGTTGGTGGTTTTGCAAGACATCTTGCTGCATTAAGCACGAGCGATTTTTATGTTCGTTTCAAAAAATTGGTTAAGCAGCATTGCCGATCGAATGAAAATGGTCAAATTTTAGCTGACAGATTAAAGAACATAAAACATAGATTAAAATCTCTAATTACGCCACGAATGACAAACACATTTGATGAGATTGGTCTTTCTTATTGGGGACCATTTGATGGTCACAATATATCTGAGATGGAAGAGATATTTCGTTTAGCGAAAGACTATGAAGGACCTCTTTTGTTGCATTTTACGACTCAAAAAGGCAGAGGACTAGAGATTGCTGAAAAAAATCCATCGTTTTTTCACGGAGTTTCTGCTTCAACTGACCTTGCTACCGTTTTACAGCCAAAGGAAGACAAATCTTGGAGTGCTTGTGTAGCAAAGACTTTTATGTCTATTGCTGAAAGTGATGACCGAATTGTAGCTCTTACTGCTGCAATGAAGGATTCTTTTAAGTTGAATGAATTTGAAAAGAAGTATCCAAGAAGATTTTTTGATGTAGGAATAGCGGAGGAGCATATGTTAACCTTTGCAGCTGGGCTTTCTGCAGCTGGAATGCTTCCGGTAGTTTTTATATATTCTACATTTTTGCAGCGCGCTGTTGATGCAGTTATCCATGATATTGCATTGCAGGATTTACCTGCTTTGATATTGATAGACAGAGCTGGATTGGTTGGTGAAGATGGAGAAACACACCAAGGAGTGTTTGATGTTCCACTTTTATTACCAATACCAAATTTGGTGTTTGCAACGCCAAGAGACAGCAAAGATTTAGAAATAATGGTACGAAATTGGCATGATAACCCTTGTCCAATGGTTATCCGCTATCCAAGAGCAACTTGTCCAACTGAAATTACTAGTATCTTTGGCAAGAGCGAAAGAATGCTAGATCGTAAAGCAGAAATTTTACAAAGTGGTGAAAAGTGCCTTTTAATTGGATTTGGTAGTACAGTAGAAATATTGCTAGATGCAGCAAGGGAGATAAAAGAAACACTGGGCATTACAGTCACTGTGCTAGATCTCCGTTATATAAAGCCCCTTGACCTTAATTTGCTGAAAAGCGAACTTGTCAAACATGAGCTTGTTATTACTGCCGAGGAATCGAGTTTATGTGGGGGCGTAGGTGAAAAGATTGCGCGGCTTATCGCAAGTAACAATTTGAAGACAAAAATTGTTTCTCTTGGTGTTGGTGATGCATTTGTTCGTCATGCGACGAGAAAAGAACAATGGAGTGAAGCTGGATTAACTGTGTCAAATATTGTTGCGCTATGTAAGGAAAATCTGTCTTGAGTAACTTACTAGTAAGGCTCGATAAATATTTGTTTGACAGACACCTTGCCTCTTCAAGAACGGTAGCGCAAAGCTATATAACAGAGGGACGAGTCTTTGTAAATGGAATATTGGCGACAAAGGTTTCTATGCAGATTGCGCCAACAGCTAGTGTAAAAGTTGTTCACACGGAAAAAGAATGGGTAAGTCGTGGTGCATATAAGCTTTTACGCGCTTTTGAAGTTTTTGATATAGACGTAAAAAATGCCGTTTGTCTTGATATAGGTGCTTCTACTGGCGGCTTTACAGAGGTCTTGTTGCATAATGGCGCAAGAACTGTTTATTCTGTCGATGTCGGTTATGGTCAACTAGCATGGGCTTTGCGCAACGACAAGCGGGTTGTCGTAATGGAAAGAACTAATGCGAGGGATCTAACATTAGAACAATTTAACGATAAAAGGTTAGACATAATAGTATCAGATGCCTCTTTCATTTCAATAAAACTTTTATTACCTGTAATACAGGAACTTTTATCAGATGAAGGTGCAGCTGTCATTTTGGTAAAACCTCAGTTTGAAGCCGGCAAGGAGCGTGTTGGTAATGGGGTTATAAAAGATTCTTCCCTGCATTTAACGATATTGGAAGAGGTGCGTGATTTTATTTTGTACCAAACGAATTTGTTCTTAGCAGATGCAACATATTCGCCTATAAAAGGTCCGGAGGGAAATATTGAGTTTCTGTTTCTTTTGAAGAAGGATCCGAATGTATCTCAGGATATAGATTTTGAAAAATTAGTAAATGACGCGCACATGAATGCAAAATAACATTTATTTGCAAAATGGTGACAATATGAAAACAAATTTTTTACCAAAAAATAAAAATATTGGACTTCTTTTTAACTGCGATAATAAAAATTGCCTTTCCTTTGCGCAGGAGTTGATTTTCTGGGGCAAAGAAAAAGGCTATAATTTTTTGTTGCGTGAAGAGGAAGCTGAGTGTTTAGGAATGCCCTACACAGATAAGGACCAATGGATAAAAAAAATTTCTTTTTGTGTTGTTTTAGGTGGTGATGGTGCAATGGTGCGAGCATCTCACACAGTGTATAGGTATGACATTCCACTTCTTGGTGTTAATTTTGGACATCTTGGTTTCCTTGCCTTATGCAATGGTTCTGATTGCAGAGCAATGATAGAAACTATTTTTGCAGGACAGGCTTTTTGCTTAAAACGTAGATTATTACGTGTGAAGGTTTGGCGTAATGGTGGCATTGTAAAAACGTTTAGAGCCTTGAATGATGCAGTTATCTCTTCTTCCTTGATTTCCCGAATTGGTCATTTTATTCTTGAAGTTGGAGGTAAACGTTTTGTTGCTTTTTTAGCTGATGGTATTATATGCTCAACTCCAACTGGTTCGACTGCCTATAACTTATCTGCTGGAGGACCAATTGTACCTCCTCATGCGCCACTTATGGTGATGACACCGATTTGTGCGCACACGTTAAATGCGCGTTCTGTTGTGTTTAGTGAAGGTGATAATATTGTAGTAATTCCGACTATCAAAGGTGGCAAACACGTTTTGACCGTTGATGGTCAGATTGCATATAACTTAAAGCTGGGTGACAAAATTGAAATAGAGTTGGATCCCAAATACATAATTTCTACTTTTGCTTTGCAGGATGAAAACTATTTTGCTATAATTCAGGAAAAGTTAGGTTTTGGAAAACGCTAGGGGGAACGGGTAATGCTGGATGAGTTGACTATAAAATCTATAGGTGGCATAAGCTCTACGACCCTTGCATTTCATGGTCGTTTTATTGTTATAACAGGCGAAAGTGGTGCTGGCAAAAGTAGTATTGTTCGTGGTATAGAGTTTATTTCTGGGTGTCGTGCTCAAGCAAACCTCATCAATACTAATTCAGAAAGTTGTGAGGCGCAAGCAACCTTTACGAGTAAGCCCATTCCAAATTTCCCTGAGAGTTATCAGCCTCAGGAGCAAACACTAATTCTTTCCAGAAGTTTTTCTAGATCTGGAAAGGGGCAATGCAAGATTCAGGAGAAGAGTGTTCCACTTAACATGCTAGCCTATGCTGCGTCGCAAAATTTGGCTATACAAAGTCAATTTGCGCAGCTTTCACTTCTTGACCCACAAAAACAGATATCTATTGTAGATTCCTGTGGTGGCCAAGAGTTGCTTGAAGTAAAGAGATCCTTGCAGGAAGTTTTTTGTGAGGCTTTGCAGACTGAAAAAAAATTGCTTGAAATAAAAAAACAGCGTTCTGAAGTGGAAGAACGCTTTGACAAAGCTCCCATAATTTTAAAGACTGTAAAATCGCTTGATCTCACGACAGATTGTCTCGAAAAATGGGATGCGGAATATAATTCTCTTGACAAAAAAGGAGAAACTCGTCAGCAAGTGGCATCTATCCTTTTGGCTCTAACGGCAACCGAGGGGGGGCTTTATCCAAAATTAGAGCGTATTTGTCAAAAACTCTATGGCACAGTGGACGTGTCTGATGAGAAGAAAAATATAATAGAAAATGCTCTGGATTCAATTGGAAATCTTACAAATTTTGTTTCTGAACTTACACGGGAACAGATGGATGAAAGTGAGATAGAAGAGCAAAAGGAAGCACTTGAAGTTAAAATGGGATTGGTTCGTAAGTTGCTTCGTACTGCCAATGTTGCGAACGTCGAAGAATTGATTGAATATACAAATATAGCAGAAGAAAAACTTGCATGGCTTGCTTCATCACGTCAGGAGATTGAAGATCTGGAAAATAAACGACAGATTTTGAGGAACCAAACGGCAGATTATGCTAGAAAATTGCGTAGTTTACGTAAAAATGCTGCCTCTTTACTAGCTGAGAAGGTTAATAAGAATTTAGCGGATATGGCGATGGAGTATGCCGTGTTTGGTATAAAAGTTGAAGAGCTTGGAAGCATTCGTTCAACTGGAGCTGAAAATATTATTTTTACCCTTTCCATCAAGGGAGGTACGGCTTTGCCAGTGGCTAGAAATGCTTCAGGAGGCGAACTTTCTCGAATCTTGATTGCTTTGCAGGTTTCATCTGAACCGACACTATTGCCTGATAATATGGTATTTGATGAAGTTGAGGCAGGCCTTGGTGGTAAGACTGCGTTTCTCGCAGGACAAAAATTAAAAGAGTTGTCTCGCGTGTGTCCGACAATCCTTATTACTCATGAAGCATCTATTGCTGCAATGGCAGATCAACACTTTGTTGTTAGGAGGCTTGGTGAGGAGACAAAAGTTGAAGAAATAAGTGGTGCAGAAAGAGAAAAAGAAATTGCAAGAATGCTTGCAGGAGAAGAATCGTTTGAGGCAATCGAACATGCAAGAGTTCTATTGGCAAATAATCAAAGAAATCTATAAATAAAGGGAAAAAGAGCATGAGCAAATATTTAGTGATATATGGTAAGCCGCGTTATTTTGGCGTTGTAGCAACAGATACAGAATTGAATCGTGGTGATGTGATAGTTTCACGTACCATACGAGGAGAGGAATTATCTACTGTGATTTCTCTTCTAACAGATGAACAAGAACAAGCGTGCAGAGCTATGTTTCGCAGTCTTGAACATGGTAATGAAGGTATGGCGAAAACTCAAGAGCCACTTGTTACAGATGTTGAGTTTGTCTCTATGGCATCGCAACTTGATCTTGAAGAAGCGGCTTTTCACCGTCAAGAGGAACCAAAATGGTTGAAGGTTGCAAAAGAAATTCTCGCAGAGCAAGAAAATATTGAAATGAAGCTAGTTGATATTGAAAGCTTGCGTTGTGAAAAGAAGGTTTATTTTTACTTTTCTGCTGAAGGTCGAGTGGATTTTAGAGATTATGTCAAAGAGCTTGCTCGTGAATTCAAAATGCGAATAGAGCTTCGTCAGCTAAGCACGAGGGATTCTGCAAGGGTTCTAGGTGGTGTTGCTGCTTGTGGACATGTTTGCTGTTGTAATTATTGGCTTAATCAATTCATGCCAGTCTCTATCAAAATGATAAAGGATCAAAATACAGCACTAAATCCTACGAAAATTTCTGGACTATGCGGTAGGTTAATGTGCTGTATGTGTTTTGAACATTTAACCTATCAAGAGGCATGGGAAGGATTCCCTCCGCAGGGTACAAAAATCAAAATGCCAGATGGTCGTGCTGTAGTTGTAACTGGAATTGATTTAAAGGCAAAAAAAGTTCGCTTCTCTGTTCCAGACAGGGGTGAAGTGCTTGTGGCGAAGGAAGAGCTAGAATCTGTTACAAAAGCAATTGAATCTGGTGAGGATTGGAAAACAGAGGAAGAGTTAGCAAAAATGAATGCAATAAAACAAAGTCTTGCTTCCTTTGCTGAACCAGACATTATCAATATCCCTGATAAGCAAGAAGAACAGGAAAAAACAAATAATTACGATAACTACCAGAGAACAAAAGACACAAACTCACGTTACGATAATCAGAACACTTCAAAGAAACAAAGAGCTCGTAAGCAAGATGGAGATAGATCGGCGAATCAGGCTAGGTCACGGAGTACTGATGATGCTAATACAGAACAGAAACAGGGGAAGAGAATTACTTTCTTTAGGAAGAAAAAGTAGTTAGGAGATTTTTTTATGGGAGTATTTTCCAAAATTACAGGAACATTAAATAAATGGTCACAAGAATTAACGAATGCGTTTTCATCAGAACCCGTTGATGATTTATTTTGGGAAGAATTAGAAGATGAATTATTAGCTGGTGATGTTGGTCTTGATACAACAGAAAAACTACTTGATCAACTTAGAACTATAATGGAGCAAGAAGGTATAGCGACAAGAAAGAAGCTGAAATCAGCATTCAAAAATTTGCTTTGCAAAATGCTTACTGCTGTGCCTAATATGGGGCACCCGTTGTCAGAAACAGTAAAGCCGTCCGTTTATGTATTTATTGGCGTGAATGGAAGTGGCAAAACGACTACCTGTGGTAAGCTGGCTCATCAATTAACGCAAAAGGGTAAAAAGGTTATTCTTGCCGCTGCTGATACTTTTCGTGCTGCGGCTATCGAGCAACTGGAGCAGTGGGGAGAGAGAGCGCACGTGCGTGTAGTAGCTCAAGAACAGGGAAGTGATCCAGCAGCAGTTATTTTTGATGCCATTTCTTCAGCCAAGGCTACTAATGCAGATGTCGTTATAGCCGATACTGCTGGACGTTTGCATAACAAATCAAACCTCATGGAAGAACTAGGGAAGGTAACACGCATAATAAAAAGAGAAATTCCAGAAGGTCCAGCGGAAGTTTTGATTGTTCTTGATGCCGTGACTGGGCAGAATGGATTTATTCAGGCAGAAACCTTTAATAAAATCATGCCGATAACTGGTGTTGTTCTGACGAAATTTGACAACACTGCCAAGGGAGGAATCGTCCTTGCCATTGCAGATAGATTAAAACTTCCTATCCGTTATGTTGGGCTTGGAGAAGGAATTGATGATTTAAAGGTGTTTAATCCAGAAGAATTTGTCGATTACTTGCTTGATGCTGAGGAAAGGGAAAGAGACGAATTTTAATGGATTTCCTTTTGCCGGAATATGACGAACTTTCCCATCATCCAAGGGAACCAAGAGTAAAAAAAATTGTGGCACTTCTTGTGCCACGGGACGAACCACAAATTTTTGAAGAAGCGAAAAAATTACTAGAAAAAGTGTGGGGGGCTCCGGAAAGAATTAGTCCTCGCATTCACTTTGTATGGACAAACTACTATGAGGATATTTCTCCAAAGCTTGATAGAGTTTTCTTTTCTTACCCTTCGTTGCACCATTTTAGTGACCTAGCTTCATGGAAACGTCTCACAGTCGAGTTGGAGAAAAAGACCGGGGGGAGTCGTCGTGTTAATCTTGATCCTGGAACTATTGATGGAGCTAGGCTTGTCCTTGCTTCAACAAAGGGGCAAGCACACAGGGTGTATTTATCTAGGGGAATTTTTTGTGAAGTTACGCTTTGTAGGAGAAAGGGTCACTGGGAAAGTTTTTTTTATACCTTTCCAGATTTCAAGAGTGGCGCATATGACGAATTTTTAGAAACAGTTCGGCAAGACTGGAAAAAAGAAATGCAGAAGCAATAAAAGGGGTTGTGGACAAATGGATCAAGGGTTGAAAGCAAAATGGTTTGAGATGCCAATAGAGATGCAGATTTCAAACATAGGCAGTGAGGTTAATCGTGCTATCAATTGGAAGAATAGGGGAAACGATAAAAGAAAAGAAGGCTTTTGTCTGAAGGCAATTGATTATCTATCACTGTCAATGGAAGATCCTAAAAATATTCATAGAATTCAAGAGTTGTTATTTTGTGTTAGGGAGCTTCAAGATTATTTCCTTGGGGTTAATTATTATAATACTAATGATGAGACACTTCGTAAATATTATGATGCTTTTATCTTTAGCACAAATTAAAAAACGAATAAACCAAAATTTGCAAAATTAGCACTATCAAAAAAGTGTTAGAAGTGTATAATACACTTATAATATTAAACGACGAGGATGGAGGCTTATCGATGTCAGCACCAAACAGAAATTTAGCGCTAGAAATGGTTAGAGCAACAGAGGCAGCTGCAATTTCGGCAGCACGTTGCATGGGGCGTGGCAACAAAAATGAAGTTGATGGCGCAGCTGTCAATGCAATGAGACGCGTATTAAATACAGTCCAAATGAAGGGTGTTGTTGTCATTGGAGAGGGTGAAAAGGACGAAGCTCCAATGCTCTTCAATGGGGAACAACTTGGCTGGGCAGAAGATCCAATGCTTGATATTGCTGTTGATCCAGTGGATGGAACAAGACCAACAGCAGAAGGCAAGCCAAATGCAATCAGCGTTGTGGCCTTTGCGGATCGCGGTTCAATGTTCAACCCAAAGCATATTTTTTATATGAGCAAGATTGCAGTAGGACCACAGGCAGCACACGCAATAAATATAGAAGCAAGTCCGAGCGATAATGTCAGAGCGGTTGCACGTGCCTTGAGAAAGGCAACTCAGGATGTTACTGTTGCAGTTCTTGATAGACCACGTCACGCAGAATTGATAAAAGAACTTCGCTCAATAGAAGCAAGAATACTTCTCGTTGCTGATGGAGATGTTGCGGCAGCTCTTGCAACTTGCAAGCAAGGGAGCGGTGCCGATATGATGATGGGAGTTGGTGGCTCACCCGAGGCAGTTATCACTGCATGTGCAATGAAATGCATGGGGGGTAATTTGCAGTGCAAACTTTGGCCACGCAATGATGAAGAAGCAACAAAATGCAAGGAAGCCGGTCTTGATTTGGATCGTGTGCTTTACCTCAATGACCTTGTAAAGTCTGAAAATGTCTTCTTTGCTGCAACTGGCGTTACAGATGGTACATGGCTCAATGGTGTTCGCTATACATCAGATGGAATCTTAACGGACTCAGTTGTTATGAGGTCAAAGAGTGGTACTGTTCGTTACATCAAAGCAGTCCATAATCCATTCAAGGTAAATTACAACGAATAAAAATAAACAGCCTGCGAATTTTCGCAGGCTGTTTTTCTCTAAAAAATCAAATAAGGCGATAAAAATGTGTTATAATACCGCGTTGAAATTAGGAGGCGATGTTTTATGGCAAAGAGTGTAATTGATCTAAATGCTATTAGGATGACAAGAGAAGGTTATGATAGGCTAAAGGAAGAATTAGCTAACCTTCGTGGTGATGGTAGAAAGATAGTTGCAGAGAAATTAGAAGAGGCACGTGCATTTGGTGACCTGTCTGAAAATGCTGAATATCATGCGGCAAAAGAGGAACAGGAAAAGCTAGAGAATAGAATTCTTGAATTAGAAGCACAGCTTGCAAAGGCAGTTGTTGTTGAAAAGAAAGATATTGACACCAGCACGGCGAGCATTGGAACGACGGTGACTATCGTTGATAAAGCGACGAATCAGGTTTATACCTACACACTTGTTGCAACTGAGGAAGCTGATATAAGGGAAAATAGAATTTCCATGTCTTGCCCAGTTGGTAAAGCCATAATAGGTCACAGGGTTGGTGAGGTAATAAAAGCACACACACCACGTGGCATTAGAACCTTAGAAATTACAGATATAAAATAAAATCACTTATAAAAAAGCAGAGAGGAAAATTCCTCTCTGCTTTTTGTTGTGATATAAGAATGAAATGGTTATAGCTTTTTTACTAATAATATTACAGGTAAATTTAACAATCCAAATATGAGGAATAATCCAGGAACAGAAATGCCAAGAGCGAGGAGTAACGTGGAAATTGCTGCTGTTAAAACCATTCCAAGTGAGTCTGTAACATTCAAGCTAGCTATTACTCTTGCACCGTGGCTGCGAGGCATTTTGTTCTGAAGTAAGGCGTAAAGTGGAACGCTGAACATTCCACCAAACAATGCGATTGAAAGCAATAATAGACAGACTAAAATAGAGCGTCCATGGGTTAAAAATTCAACCAAACCACAAAGTTCAGTGCCTGTGTTTGCTCTAAAGAAAGACGAAACGGTGTAGAGTAGAATGGATGATATAGTCATTGCTATAAGAGAAGGAGTGGCAAGACGCGCAGAAATTTTGCCCTTTAGGATTTTATTACAACAAAAAGCTCCAAATGCTACCCCGACGGAGAAGAGAACAAGGAAAAATGTCGAGACTTGATTGTTGGCGCAGGCAAATTCCTTTGCGAAGGTTACAAACTGAGCAAGAAAAACGCTACCAATGCACCAAAACCACGAAATGCAAAGAATTATTGTAGAAATTTTTGGCAAGGTGAAGGGGAATTTTAGCATCTCAGTTGTTCCTGCAAAAATATTAGTGCGAATAGTAAGCTCCGGGCTTGAGGGAGAAATATGTGGTACGTAGCAACTTGCAAAAAGTCCTAATGCAGCTACAACAACAATTCCAACGGATACCAAGCCTCTGCCATGTTGCGTCATAATAAGTAGTCCGCCGCAAATTGTTCCAAGCAAAATTGCAACGTTTGTGCTTGCGTTTACCAAAGCGTTTCCCGTTACCAATTCGTCTTCTGCTAGCAATTCAGGGATTACCGAGTATTTTAATGGGCCAAAAAATGTGCTTTGCGCTCCCATGAAAAACAAAAGAATAATAAGCAGAAAAATATTGAGTTTTACAAAACAAATTGCCGTAAGAATCATCAAAATTAACTCAGTTAGTTTTGTCATTTTTACAACAAAAGATTTCTCAAATTTGTCGGAAATTTCTCCCGCGAGGCTTGAAAAAAGAAAAAAAGGCAAAATGAAAAGACCTGCTACTATTGTTACAAGCACGCCAGATGAGATTCCGTGAAACTGTTTTAATTCGTATGTAATAAGGGTTACCAGTGCGCTTTTGAAGAGATTATCGTTAAAGGCACCAAGAAACTGTGTAAAAAACATAGGAGCAAATCTGCGAGAGGTTAATAGATCGTATGCTAGTGCTTTTTTTGTCATTTTATTTTGGTTCCTTTCGCAATTACATTTCACATGTAACAGGGATTTTTACTACAAGCTTGTTGTGCGTATCTGACGTGTCCGCAATAAGGCATGGAGCGTGGGCGTCACAAGGTGCGAGAAATATTCCATTGCCAGGACACAGGGTATAGACCTCCCCACCTAGCTTTTCTACAGTGCCATAGAATTCTATGTCTTTAGCTTCGTCATAGTTTATTACGGGCTTACCTGCATTGCTAACGGGCAAAACGCCGATAGCCTCTTTTCCTGAAAAGATTATTTGTAGGTCCCAGGCTTTTTTATGTGCTTCATATCTTGTTTTTGCAGGTGCTTTTGTAGTTACATTTCCTGGTCTGATGTCTAAAGCAAAATTTTGTGACAAAGCCTCGTTGTAACTGTGCGTAGCAATGAAGGTAAGAAATTTCTTGAGCTCATTTGCGGTTGAAGCTTGAAACTTTGACGAAGCAAAGGCCATCAACTCTTTATATGTACCTAATTTCATTTTGAAATTCTGCTGAAATAAGGAGCTCTTTCTGTTATTTTATTTAGTTTACGCAGTTCACGAGAAGTTGCCTTGTCTATTGTGAAGGCAAAGTCTTCGTCTGTCATTTGCCAAACCCAGTTGCCAGAGCAAGTGCCCGGAACATTCGTCCTGCAGGAATCGTCTTTTAACAAAATATCTTGCATTGGCAAGATTGCGAGTTTGCTTTTTGCAACAAGGCAAGTGCGTACCAGATGCTTTGCCAATTCTTCAGCCGTCAATTTTTCTTTAATTTTTAATAAATCAAGAACCTTTTGAAAGGCGATCTCGTCACGTGATTGACACCAACCGAGGATTGTGCTGTTGTCATGTGTTCCTGTGTAACAGACGGTGTTTGTGGTTATGTTTTTAGGCAAGTACGGATTTTTTTTATCTGAATCAAAGGCAAATTGCAAAACTTTCATTCTTGGCAGATTGAAACGCGTTAACATGTGTCGAACATGTGGTGTTATTACGCCGAGATCTTCTGCAATGAGAGGTAATTTGCCGTTGAAATCCTCTTGTACTAGGTGTAATAGGTTATAGCCAGGTGTCTTGACCCACTCCCCGTCAATGGCAGTTTCGCAGGTTTCATTTACATTCCAATATGCCGCAAGGGCTCTTATGTGGTCAATTCTGCAAAGGGTAGAGTAGGCTAGTGTATGCTTTATTCTTTTTCTCCACCATGAAAAATTATCTTGCTCCATGTAACTCCAGTCGTAGAGAGGATTGCCCCAGCGTTGACCTGTTGGAGAAAAATAATCTGGTGGAACGCCAGCTACGCCACGTTGAGAGCCGTTTTCATAGAGAGAAAAGTTTGCTTTATCAACCCAAACGTCACTTGAGTCGTAGGAAATATAAAATGGCAGATCAGAAATTATGCCAATTCCTCTGCTTTTTGCATAGTTAAAGATGTCTCCAAGTTGCTTATAAAATATAAATTGCGTGAAACGGACGGTGTCCCAAGAAAGTTTGTTATTTTCTCTTAGCTCTGAGATTGCATTGGTATCACGATTTTTTATAGCTTCAGGAAAATCACACCAAGCCACATCATTAAAGATACTTTTTGCGGTTATAAAATCTGCATAGGGCAGGAGCCAATCGGAGTTTTCTTGAGAGAAGTTGTCAAATTCAGCTTTTAAGTCTGCAAATTGTGACTGATTGGCAGAAAAATTTGTATAGGCAAGGGATATAATTTCCTGCTTTGCGCTCATTGCATAGTCATAGTTACATTTGCCAGTATTTTTAGTTGCAAATTGCAAAATTTTATTCTCGTCAACTAACCCAACACGAGCAAAAAACATGGGGTCAATAAAAAGCAAGTTGCCAGCAAAAGCGCTGCTTGCGCTGTATGGAGAATAGCCGTTTATTGCATTCGTGGAGGAGAGGGGTAATATTTGCCAGTAGCTAAAGCCAGCTTTTTTAAGAAAATCAATAAATAATTTTGCATTGTCACCAAAGTCTCCAACGCCAAATTTGCTGGGCAAAGAAAAAACTGGAAGCAACACGCCAGAAGTTTTTTTCATTTTCCTATAAGTTTTCATAGTAATCGCCTCGATATTAAAAATAACGGGTAATTATACAAAAAATGACATTATTTGACAATAGTGGTGTTTGATTGTTTTTAGCCATAAGCGCGTGCTTTGCGACTAACATAAAGGCTCTCAAAGTAGGGGCGCTACTTGTAGCGACCGCTGTGGTGCGAAGCACCACAAAAATTAAACGAAAAAACGGGCTTTACAAGTAAAGCCCCTACGTGCAAAACGCTGTAAATCCTTGTGGCGCAACAGGTAGGGGTTCTACTTGGTGCGACCGAAAAAGCTGATAAAAAAAATGTTCACTTTTGTGAACATACCGCAAGTGATAAATGTAGTAATATCATATAAAAAAGCAACTTAAATTTTGAGAAAATTTTAAGAAAAATCGATAGTCAAGTAGAGGCGCTACTCGCGCACCCTACGAAGGCAAAAAATAATCTTTATGTTAGCAAGTAGGGGGTCTACTTGTAGACCCCGAAAAGCGGAAACAACGGAAGGCGGGCTTTACAAGTAAAGCCCCTACGTGCCTATCGATATTATTTAGCCATAATAAATTTGCCCTGCTAGTTGTAGTACAATGTATTTACAACAGCAGGTTTTTGCGATATACTAACTAAGATTTGGCAAACTGATGACACTTGGTGGATTTTGAGCAACATATTATATGAAGGGAGATCAAACATATGGCATTAACAACTACAACATTTCGTATGGATACTGTGGTGAAGGAGAACCTTAGAAACTTACTAACGGAACTTGGAATGGATATGTCTACATATTTTGTGATGGCAGCAAAACAAGCGGTTCGTGAACAGGGCATTCCGTTTAAGATTACAATGGATATTCCTAACTCAGAAACAATCCAAGCAATGAAAGATACAAAAAACGGAGTGGGTGTAAGTAAGGGATTTACTTCTGTCGCCGCATTGATGGAGGATCTTGATGCTGACAATTAAATATCACGCATCTTTCAAGAGAGATTATAAAAGAATCAAGAAACGTGGATATGATATTCGGTTATTAGGACAGATAATTGAAAATCTTGCTTCTGGTCAATCATTGGATGTTAAGCACCATGATCATCCATTAGCAGGTGATTGGATTAGCGCATCCCACGAAGGCTACTCGAAAGCCCGAAAAAGCTGATAAAAAATGTTCACTTTTGTGAACATTCCGCAAGTGATAAAT
>JAUNHV010000011.1 GCA_030523725.1 Synergistaceae bacterium
TATAAAATAGTTGTTCAGGCTATCTTATGAGAAAGGAAAGGTGATTTATATGGCCAATAAGGCAAACAGTTTATCGCACACTAAATGGATATGTAAATACCACATAGTGTTTACGCCAAAGTATAGGCGAAAAATAATTTATAATCAATACAAGGAAAGCATTAGGGATATAATAAGACAGTTATGGGCATATAAAGGGGTCACGATTTTAGAAGGGCACCTAATGTCAGATCATATTCATATGTTGGTAAGTATTCCCCCCAAAATAAGTGTATCGAGTTTCATGGGTTACATAAAAGATAAGAGTGCATTGATGATATTTGATAAGCATGCAAATTTAAAGTACAAATTTGGAAATCGTCATTTTTGGGCAGAAGGTTATTATGTGAGCACAGTAGGATTAAATGAAGCAACCATAAAGAAATACATCCAAGAGCAAGAGAAGCATGATATACATTAGACAAACTGAGCGTGAAAGAATATGAGGACCCTTTTAAGGGTAGCGAGTAGTACGAATACCCCTTAAGGGGTGGCAAAAGAGGCAAAGGCAAGATGGCTTGAACAAAGTGAAAGCCAGCGCCTTTAGACGCTGGCCGGTAACAAGCCCTTATAGGGCTAGTGCAAACCACCAGTTTGACGAGTGGTTATGATTATTCAACGATACTGCTCACTCGTTCAATTTGAAGAGCCTTACCAGTCTGTTCATCTATTTCAATAATTGCTGCTTGGAATTTTACGTTTTTTTCACATACATCAAATTTTGTAGGTAACCCCAGTAGAAATTTTGGCATTACAGACTCAGCAGTCATGCCAATGAGCCCAGCATGTCCTCCTGTCATTCCAACATCAGTTAAAAATGCAGTACCCTTAGGCAGGACTTGTTCATCTGCCGTTTGTACGTGCGTATGTGTTCCGCAGAATGCAGAAATCTTTCCATCTAGATACAAAGCAAGCGCTTTTTTTTCACTAGTAGCTTCTGCGTGAAAATCTACAAATACACATTTTTCATCACAACCATCTAAAATGCGATCCGCTGTTTGAAAGGGACAATCTATTGGAGGCATAAAAGTACGACCCTGTAGGCAAAGGACAGCAAGCCGTTTACCATTTTTCTCAAAGACTGCAAAGCCTCTTCCTGGTGCTCCCGCAGGATAATTGGCCGCCCTTAAGACATTGGGGAGCTCATCCAAAAGTGGAACAAAATCTTTTTTGTCCCAAATATGATTTCCATTTGTTAAGATATCTATTCCATAACTAAAGAGGTCATTCGCTACTTTTTCCGTAAGGCCAAAACCACCAGCAGCATTTTCGCTTTCTGCAATTATAAAATCAAATGGCCCTTTTTCCTGTTTTAGCTTTTTTATGAAAGCCCCGACAGCATTTCTGCCAGGACATCCCATAATATCTCCAATAAATAGAACTTTCATAACATTACTACTTTGCGTATTCAACTGCTCTTGTTTCTCTAATAATTGTAACCTTAATTTGACCTGGATAACGCAACTCTGTTTCAATTTTTCTTGCAATATCATAGGCAAGTTTTTGCATTGTTCCCTCGTCCGTTCCTGTCGGAGAAACAGCTACACGCACCTCTCTACCAGCCTGAACTGCAAATGCTTTTTCTACTCCCTCAAATGACTTTGCAATATTTTCAAGATCCTCAAGTCTCTTAACATAGGCATCAAGACTCTCACGTCTTGCACCAGGACGAGATGCAGAAATAGAATCTGCTACTGCAACTATAATCGCATATATAGATGTAGGCTCAACTTCTTCATGGTGGCTTGCAATAGAATTTACAATATCAGCATCTTCGCCATGACGCCTCGCTATATCTGCTCCAATTATAGCGTGAGATCCTTCCTGCTCACGGTCAACAGCCTTTCCAATATCATGTAATAAACCTGCACGTCTTGCCTTCGCTTGATCAATGCCCAATTCTTGTGCCAAAACACCCGCAATATGAGCAACCTCTAAGCTATGGGATAATACATTTTGCCCATAACTTGTTCTGAAACGTAAGGAACCAAGTGTAGTTACCAGTTCATTAGCGATATTCTTTATTCCCACTTCAAGGATTGCCTCCTCGCCAGTTTCCATAATTTGCTGATGAACATCTTTTTCTGATTTTTCAATCATCTCCTCTATACGAGTAGGATGTATCCTTCCATCCGTAATAAGCCTTTCAAGTGCTACACGAGCAATTTCACGACGAACGGGATCAAAGCTAGAGATTGTCACAGTTTCTGGTGTATCATCTACTATAATGTCAACACCAGTCAGTGTTTCAAAGGTCTTAATGTTTCTTCCCTCTCTACCTATAATACGTCCTTTCATCTCATCTGAAGGAATATTGACAACACTAACTACCGCTTCAGAGGTATATTCAACATTACATTTTTGCAGTGCAGTAGCAATAATGCCACAAGCTCTTTTATCTGCTTCCCTCTTTGCCTTATCTTCAATTTCTTTTAAACGAATTCCAATACGAGAAGTAGCCTCCACCTCAACTCTTTTTAAAAGGAGAGCCTCAGCATCTTGACGAGACAGTTTAGAAATTTCTTCTAATTTTTTTGTGAATTCCTCCTCCTGTTTTGATAGGCGTAACAACCTTTCTTCAATTTTTTCCTGTTTTTCTCTCAGTGCATCCTCTCTTTGGGAAATCACATCCAGTTTCTTGTCGAGATTAGCTTCCTTTAACGCAAGGTTCTCTTCCTTCTGTTCTAAACGCTGTTCCGAACGCTGTAATTCTACTTTGTGTTCCTTTACGTCCTTCTCAAATTCTTGACGTAATTTATGCAGTTCATTTTTCCCATCCACCAGCAATTCTTTTTTTGAATTTTCAGCTTTCTTTATAGCGTCACTCAAAATCTTCTCCGCCCTGGATTTTGCCGAGTCCTTTTTAGTGTCTTGCACCTTGTTACAGTGTCCATAGCCAATTACATATCCAATCACAGCACCAGCTACAGCTCCTGCAATTAAGAGCAAGTTTGGTGATAAATTCATTTTTTTTCTCCTTCTACAATTATTTGAACATCATGATCCAAATAGATAAACTGATTTTTCTACAATGTTACATCGCAAGTATTTTACTAGAAAAGACACTTTTTTACAAGTAAAAAATATCGCTAGCACTAATTAGCACTAATTACATGCTATTCATGCAAAATTAACTCTAATGATACAAGAGCTCAGTTTTTCCCAGGCATCTAATCCATCTTGCAGCAAGCTGCAAGATATTACAATCGGTATAATATCAAGATAAAAGCTATATCATTGCGCAATCATCTAGTCTAATTTCCATACGAAGGATATTTTGCCCATTCTTACTTTCATAACTTACACTATCAATAAGTTTTTTTACAATCAAAATACCAAGCCCACCTGGAATTCTCTCTTGTGCAGTCAAAGTAACATCTGGATCCTCATTTCTAAGAGGATTAAAGAGCACACCATTGCTATTGAAATATATAACTAAAAATTTATCTTTTTTGTAAATTTTTAGAGATGCACAATCAGCCCCGCTGTATTGTGCTATATTTGCACAAATCTCGTCAGAAGCGATGCATACATGCAAGATAATTTTTCTATTTATTCCAAGTTCAGACAATTTGCTTTCTAAATAATCCAGGACAAGCGGGACACTCTCAATATCGGGTTTAAAATTAAAGACATATCTATCTCTCGCTGCCAGACACAAAAGTGTTACATCATCCGCTTGCTCTGCTCCGTTAACAAAGTCTTTAACTGACTGTCTCACAAATTTGCACAAACTTGCCGCACAGTAATCATTCACATCAGTAACTGTAGAAAGAAGTCTTTCATTACCATAAAATTTGCCATAGTCATTCTGCGCCTCATTAACACCATCAGTATACAGCAATATTTTATCTCCAGCTCCCAAATAAACGGTATAATTTGTATACTTTATATTTTTCATGCCTGCAAGGAGAAAATTTGGTTTGTGGCTCAAGAATTCTACAGAACCGTTTTTAATAAAAATAGGATAATTGTGCCCAGCGTTGGCATAGGTTATCTTGCCCGTGTCTTGATCAAGAACACCTAGCCAACAAGTTAAGAACATTTCCACACTGTTTTCTTCACAAAGTATTTCGTTAGCTCTATATAAAATTTCTGCTGGATTGTCGTAATTATTTCTTGCAATAGCCTTTAATAGCGTTTTTGCGCGCATCATGAACATTGCAGCATAGACGCCCTTACCAGAAACGTCAGCAACTAAAAAAACTATTTTATTTTCAGTAACATTATAGTAATCATAAAAATCTCCACCGACTTCTTTAGCTGTATCCATCTGTGCAAATATTTCAAAATCATCTGAATTATTAAAAATTGCTGTTTCTTGTGGAAGACTGGAAAATTGTATGTTTTTTGCAATTTCAAGTTCTAACATAACAGCTTTTTGTCTCTCTTCCAAATTTTCTTTCAGTGCTTTGACAGTATGATTTATACCATTGCACAATTCTCTAAATTCCGGACTATCACTAACATCTATATTGGTATCAAGCTTGCCATTTGCAATACGAGAAAGCGCCAAATTTATATTATAAATATTGTCTAATACTGTTTTTTTTATTAAGTTATTCGTTTCCAAAAACATTACAAAAAAAGCTATAGCAAAGAGTGTAACAAAACTATAAAAAAACAGATGTGTAGCTTTACTAGCTTCTTCCTTTGGTAAGAGAGCAATAATTGAATAGCCATAAAAATTGGACGTAACGTACAAATAGTCTTTGCCCTTCATTCTTGCAGTAGATACACCCGTAGCACGGAAATTGAAGTTATTTTGCAAATCCTTCGCATCAATGCGAGCCATTATGTCTCTTGGAATGTTCAAAATCTGATTTCTCGGGGTAAGCACGAGCACAAAGCCCGCATGTCCGATATGAAAATCGTTAAGAAATTTTGCTGCATGTGCATCGATAATGGTTACCAAAGTTTCAATATCTGTTCCAAAGCGCAAAAAACCACCTTTTGTAAGACGAACACCGGCATAGCGATAAAAGGATTTTTTTAAAACTAGCTCATTATCGATAGGCTCAATGTATCCCTCATATGTATCACGCGAATAAAGCAAACCCTTAAATTTGCTCATTGCTGGGTCTTTCAATATACTTAGCCCAACTCGCGATGGTACACTGGATTTTTTGACAACACCATCAGAAGACACTAGATCTATTTCTCTAATACCAAGAAAATTAGCAAGATTCCACCATCTCTTTGTCTCTGTTTTGTGCTCTATGTTTTCCCACATATATGTCACTATTTTTGCATATTGTAGGGAATCTAAATCGGTTAATTTTATGAGCTGATGACGGACATCTTCTGCTTGAGAAAGAAGTATGCGAGCTACATAGTCATTATAAATTTTGTCTTTTATTATGAACATAGAAAAAACTACGAAAACAAGGACAACCATCACGACACTTGCAAGCTTTAACGCAAATGCATGTGAAATACTAAGTTCATTGTTTCGTAGTTTTTTAATATCAATCATAATCCTTACTTCACCACTACTCAATTGTTAAAATATCAACAAATCCGGTTATTTCAAGAACTTCCATAACTACATCAGGAACATTCCTTAAAACAAGCTCTCCTTGCTTTTGCATTGTTTTTTGAGCAGACAATAATACTCTCAATCCTGCTGAAGAAACATAGTCAACTCCGGCAAAATCCAATTCTAATTTTTCTATGCCGTCTAAAGAATTTTTTATTTCCGTCTCCAATTGCGGAGCAGTAGATGTATCGAGTCTTCCACTAAGGGTAAGACACAGAGTTGATCCTTTATTTTCACTGTAAATTTTCATAATTATCTCCTCTCTATAGAATATTTCATGCTAAAGTTGCATCAGTTATATTATTTCGTTCGTCACTTTCATTGTTTGATATTGTTTTGCGTTCAAGAGGATACCCTAACAATCTATTTAATTCATCCCCTTCCAAAATTTCTTTTTCCAGTAACAAATCCTTGATTTTTTCCAATTGCTCTCTGTGTTCAGTCAAGATCAGCTTTGCTTGCTGCATTGCCCCATCAATTATTTTCTTAATTTCTTTATCAACAAGCTTCGCAGTTTCGCCACTATAGTTTGTGTCCTCAATTATGTCATGACCAAGAAAAACCTCTTGACGTTGTTTGCCAAGTGTCATCAAGCCAAGTCCATCACTCATCCCCCACTGTGTTACCATGTTTCTAGCTAATTTCGTTGCTCTTTCCAAATCATTAGCTGCACCTGTAGTAACAGAATCAATTGTAAGCATTTCAGCGACTCTACCACCAAAAAGCACAACTATTTCGTCAAGCAACTTTTGTTTTGACTTTAAAAATCTATCTTCTTTAGGTAGTTGCCAAGTAAGACCAAGAGCAGCATGTCCACGGGGGACAATGGAAATTTTATGAACAGGATCTGCAGTTTTTAAATTTGCCGCAACAAGTGCATGACCAGCTTCGTGATATGCAATTATTATTCGTTCTTCTTCACTAATCAACCTTGTATGGCGTTCCGGACCAGCTATGACTCTATCAATGGCTTCCTCAAATTCAGGCATATTGAGACAGTTTTTGTTGTGCCGTGCCGATAAAAGTGCAGCTTCATTAACGAGATTAGCTAGGTCAGCACCGACAAAACCAGGTGTACGTTTTGCAAGCACATCTACTTTGACATCAGGTGCGAGTTTCTTATTCCTAGTATGAACCCTAAGTATAGCTTCTCTACCGTTAACATCAGGCTCATCAACTACTACTTGACGATCGAAACGACCAGGACGAAGCAATGCAGGATCCAATATATCTGGTCTATTCGTTGCAGCAATAATGATAATTTCTTCATCACTTGCAAAACCATCCATTTCTACTAGAAGCTGATTTAATGTCTGCTCCCTTTCATCATGTCCTCCACCTAGTCCTGCGCCGCGATGACGTCCTACAGCGTCAATTTCATCAACAAATATTATACAAGGACTAGTTTGACGTGCATGTTCAAATAGATCTCTAACCCTGGAAGCACCAACTCCTACGAACATTTCAACAAAACCTGACCCAGAAACGCTATAGAACGGTACTCCAGCCTGTCCTGCAATTGCACGAGCCAAAAGAGTTTTTCCTGTGCCTGGAGCCCCAAGCAGAAGAACCCCTCGTGGAATTCTAGCACCAAGCTTCGTATATTTCTTGGGTGCCTTAAGAAAATCTACGATTTCTACCAGTTCTTCCTTAGCCTCATCACAACCAGCAACATCTTCAAAGGTTACAGGCTCACGGTTATCATCAAACATTTTTGATTTGCTCTTACCAAAGTCAAAAGCCCTTCCTTGAACCTTCATAGTGAACAGAATTAAAAAACCTATGAAAAGCAACGATGGAAAAATCGTAACTAACATTGACACAAGCCAGTGTTTTTTCTCTGGTGGTTCAACTGTTACATCAACGCCAGATTTGGCTATAATGCTAGGCAACACACTAGCATCTAGTATATATGTTGTAAATTTCGTCCCGTCTTTGCGGCTCACTGCCAAAGTTTCACGATTTATAGTGACTTTTGCTAACTTGCCTTGGTTCATCTCATTCATAAAATTGCTATAAGAAAGAACTGGAAGCTCTGTATTCTTTATAGCATTTGGATCGAGAAAAATATTTACGATACTAATGATTAGCACCATTAATATTATGAATAAACCAATATTTTTGTTATTTTTGATATTTTTTTGACGCCTTCTCCTCACGTATTGTCCCCCTATTCTTCTACCTCAGCCACACACAGATCCTTTAAGTGTCTATATTGTGACGCAACATCTATTCCATAACCTAAGATAAACTCATCAGGCACTGGATATCCTACATATTTGACATAAACTTCCTTCTGTCTGCGTTCCTTCTTGTCGAACAACACACAAAACTCAAGTGATTTGGGACGGCGAGCTAAGAGAAGGTCCTTGATGTAGGACAAGGAAAGCCCACTATCAATAATATCTTCAACTACTATAACACTCATATCCCTAATGTCATTCGAAAGATCCTTTTGGATTCTGACTGTTCCTGTGGTAACTCTAGATGAACCATAAGAAGAAACGGATAGAAATTCAAATCTGACATCAACATCCCCACCTATTGCTCTCGCAAGATCAGTAAAGAAAGTTACAGCTCCAGTCAAAACGCAGACTAAAACAACTGTCTGCCCCTTATAATCACGACGTATTTGTTCCCCAAGCTCTTCTACTTTTGTCTTCAATTGCTCTGCTGTGTACAAAACACGACCTACTTTATAGTTCATATTGACCTCCTACCCTTCAAACAAATAATACAATCAACAGGAACGTATTGTAACACAAAAAACAAACTAATACCACATGTAATTCCGAGGGAAATTCAAAAAAATTATCACCATTTTACCGTAAAAAATCAGCAATGTGGTATAATGCATTGTTCTTCCATTTTATGTTGTAACAGAGGAGATGTGGATAAAAATGCTGAATAGAAAAGAGATTCCGTCACAAAGAAAAATTTTTGTTGAACAAGAGAAGAAAAAATCATCATTTTTTTCTTCAATGTTGACGATTTGTTTGCTGATCGGAGCATTCTCTGCCGTTGTAAGTCTCTTTCTTTTACGCGGGGCAGAAGGACACATTCCAACAATGGCTGAAATCGCATCAACAAAACCTACCCTAGCTTCTCAGATATACGATAGAAATGGTGAGCTAGTTACGCAACTTTTTAAAGAAAACAGAAATTGGGTAAATCTTGAGGATATTTCTCATTGGATGACCAAAGCGGTTATTGCAGCAGAGGATGGCGAGTTTTATCAACATAAAGGTGTCCGTCCCCTTGCCGTCGTAAGAGCTCTTATTGTTGACTTCGTCAGAAGCAAGAGAAAACAAGGTGGTTCAACTATCACTCAGCAAGTAGCCAAAAATATGTTCTTAAGCCATGAAAAATCTATCACAAGAAAAGTTAAAGAATTAATAATTGCGGCACGACTCGAAAAAACCTACACAAAAAATCAAATTTTGGAAATGTATCTTAACACAATTTACCTTGGTCATGGTGCTTATGGGATCGATGTAGCTTCAAGACAATATTTTGGCAAGGCTCCAGCAGATCTTGATATACTCGAAGCAGCAACCATAGCGGGATTAATTGCAGCTCCGGAACGATTTTCTCCTTACAAACACCCCCAGGAGTGCCTCATCCGCAGTAGATATGTTCTATCTCGTATGAGAGAAATGAACTACATAACAAACGAGGATTACGTCAAATATGCTGGCAGGATACCCCAACTTGCTCCTCGAAGAAGAGAAAATTCACTTCACATGAACAATGCAGCTTACTTCGTATCACATATACTTTTCAAACATCTTCTACCAAATTTTGGTAGTGACATGATATATAAAGGTGGTCTAAAAATTTATACGACAATAGACAAAAGACTACAAAAAAAAGCTGAAGAAATTATGCAGCGCCAACAATATCAAGGTGCTCTTATTGCAATTGAACCAGCAACCGGTGAAATTATAGCCATGGTTGGTGGAAGAGATTTCAACGAATCAAAATTTAACCGCGTTACACAAGCACTCCGTGAGCCTGGTTCCGCCTTTAAACCATTTGTATATGCTGCTGCCATTGAAAAGGGCTATAGAGCTATAGACCATTTGATTGATGCGCCAATAACATTTAAAAATGGTTGGTCACCTAAAAACTACGAAAAGAATAAGTTCATGGGAGAAATTACCATGACAACTGCTGTAGCTAAATCTCTTAACACCACTGCTGTAAGGATGGCACAAATCACAGGATTAAATAACATCATAGATATTTGTAGACAACTAGGGATAACAACTGATTACTTGCCAAGAGATTTATCTTTAGCACTGGGTAGTGCCTCTGTCACTCCACTGGAGATGGCGGTTGCATACTCTGTATTTGCAGCGAACGGAGTGCGTGCCGAACCCTATGCGATAAAAGAGATAAAAAACAATAAGAATCAAACTATAGAAAAAACTGGTCAATCACTACAAAGTGTAATTTCAGCTTCGACTGCCATGCAGATCCGTTCGATTCTAAAACAAGTAATAAACCGTGGTACTGGATCAAGGGCAAGCATTTCAGGTCATGAAACTTTTGGCAAAACAGGAACTACCAACGGAAATTCTGATGCATGGTTTATCGGAGGTATTCCTGGACTTGTGGTCTGCGTATATTTTGGAAACGATAATCATAAGAGCCTTGGCGCAGGCAAAACTGGTTCAAATGTCGCATTACCAGTTTGGAAGGAATTTGTACAATATGCTGTTTCTATCAATAAATACGACGCAAATTTCCCCTTCGCTAGTTCAGCAGCAGTGGCCCAGGCTAAGGTGTGCCAAGTAACAGGTTTTTTAGCCGGACAAAACTGTAGATCTGAAAGCATTCTTTTACCAATGAATGCAATTCCAACAAGCACTTGTCCGCTACATGGTGGTAACAAGGCAGAAGCGATATCTGACAAAAATGCTCCACGTCTTTTGCTATCTTCAAAAGACAAACACCATGTACCGCGTGACTCGTCTTTATATGAAACAAACCATGTTAAAGATGTCAAGACAATATCTGATGATGTTCCAACTGAACAAGAGACAAATCACGCTCCGGAGGAACTTGATTATTATGACATGGAACAATCTAGACAAGATTATTAACATGTGGAATTGCTAGCTATCAATATAATGCTGATAACGATGCCGATATTTCATAAAAATTCCAATTCTGAAACAGATGCTAGAGGAAAAAACTTCAGAAAATGCTAAAATACTGTGTATTACAATAAAAAGGATGTCTTACAACATCCTTTTTTATGCATTTTGTATTGCAGATACTATTTTTACCATTTCGTTCTCTGTACCTATCGTAACTCTAATTGTTTCCCTTTCGTGGAATTTCCAAAATCTAACTGCTATACTATAGCTTTCAAAAATCTTCCGTAATTTTTCATTCTCTTCAGGGGTTGGTAGAATATACACAAAATTAGTGCAAGAGGGTATAAAACGTATTGCTTTCTCCTCAAGAGTTTTTTCTAGCATCTTTCTTCCAGTTTTTACCCTGGATTTAACAATTTGTATCATGTTTTTCATTGAAAAAGAAGCCTTGGCAGCTGCTTCAGCCACTTCTGAAACACAATAGGTTTCGCGAACAAGAGAAATTATCTTCGCTAAATCCTTGTGCATTGCAGAGTAGCCAATACGCAAACCAGCCAAGGCACAAATCTTTGAGCATGTGCGACAAATAATAAGGTTGTCAAATTTCTCTAACAATTTATAACTGGCATCTTGTTTCACATCAGAAAACTCAATGTAAGCTTCATCCAATATGAATAAAATATTCTTTGGAAGTTTTTTTAGGAAATTTTTTATTTCCACAAGAGGAACAGCAAGACCGGTTGGATTGTTTGGATTACAATAAAAAATTGCCTTAGTGTTTGGCTTTATATTGGAATAATAATCATCAAGATTTTGCGAAAAATCTTCCCTAACTGGCACAACAGTAACAGAACTTCCAGCAATTTTTGCATTAAGTGCATAGACACTAAAGGTACAATCACTTACTAAGATATCATCATTTGGTGACAAGAAAGCACGGCAAAACATTGTAAAGAACCCGTCCAAACCATTCGAAATGATAAAGTTTTCAGCTGAAAGCCCAAAGCGAGCTGCTAATAACTCACGAAGCTGGGTGTTTGTGCTATCAGGATATCGCTTTGCGTTTGCAGCAGCACGACAAATTTCTTCATAAACTTCACTTGGAGCACCCCAATTATTTTCATTCGCGTTGATGATAATTTCTGCTTCCCTTTTTGCAGGAATATAGGCTTCAAGATCTTTTATTTCTTTCCTTGCTATATTAAAAAATTTATTCATAAAAAGCCATCCTCCATATCTAGGTTATTTTATCATAAAATTTATATAAGTAGTTACATAATTATGTATGCCGTTATTACCATGCCGTTATTACAATGGAATTGCTTTGTAAAAAATTACTTTTGGTGTATAATGCCTAGGTTAGTATTATCATTGCTTGCTCGGAGAGTTAGTATGCAAAAGAAAAAAAATATAATTATTACGATAGATGGACCTGCAGGTGCTGGTAAAAGCACGGTAACCCATGATGTGGCACAAAAATTAGGCATTCCATATTTAGATACTGGTGCTATTTATCGCTCAGTAGCATTTATCTGTCACAAAAACGGTGTTTCACCAAATAATGAACCTGCTTTAGTTAAAACCTTGAAAAATTTCAAAATTACCATTACATCTGATAAAATCCTTGCTAACAATATAGATGTTACAAAAGAAATTCGCACACATGAGATGGATCAGCTAGTTTCTCCATACGCCGCAAATGCAACTGTGCGTGCTAATTTACTTGACCTACAACGTAGTCAGGCAAAAAACGGTCTTGTAGCAGACGGCAGAGACATGGGAACATGTGTTTTCCCAGATGCTGACCTCAAAATATTTCTCACGGCAACCGCTGAGACAAGAGCAAAAAGACGTTTCTTGGAAAGACAAGCGAAGGGGCAAAATCCTAATTTTGATGAAATTCTTAAAGATGTAATTCGTCGTGATGATTATGATATGAATAGGGAGATTGCACCATTAAAGCCAGCACTAGGAGCATGGATTCTTGATTCTAGCGACATGACGCAGGATGAAGTTACAGAAAAGATTGTTGCGGTGGCGAAAAAGTTAATGCAGGAATAGAGGTAGTTGTTATATGTACACCAGCATGACAGGATTTTCTAAGGTAATTGAGCAAACACCTAGGGGTGTTTTGTCGTTAGAAATTTCTTCCGTTAATCACAGATTTCAGGAAATTAATATTCGTTTACCAAGGGAGCTTTCATCATTTGAGCCATTTTTAATTGCAGAAATGCGTCGCCGCTTTGTCAGAGGTAAGGTGTTGCTTCGCTTTGAATTGCTTCTGAATGATGAATATAAAATGGCAACCATCAATAGGGCTCTTTTATCGCTGTATGCAGAAGCTTTTATTGACCTGAATAAGGAATTAAACATAAATAGAGAAATAGAGATTGAACGTTTACTTTCCTTGCCTGGTGTCATGGAGGTTCAAGGAATGCAGGAAATTGACCAAGAAGAGATCCAAGCCACACTGTTAGCTCTTCTTGACAAGGCTGTAGCTTCATGGAACCAAATGAAACAAGTAGAAGGACAACATCTTAAGAAAAAAATCATGGCTGACCTTACCGAGCTCAAGGCAATAATCGCTCAGGTTGCCGAGAAATGGCAGGGAGCTCGTGATACAAGCTTTTCCACAATGAAGCAGAGAGTGGAATCTACCCTTGAAAAAATGGGAACTAGCCTTGATCCTAACAGGTATTTACAAGAAATTGTAATTTTGACTGACAAGTGGGATGTTGCAGAAGAATTTACACGTCTTGAAAGTCACTTCAAAAAATTTGAAGCCGTAGAACAGGAAAGTGATAGTGTTGGCAGAAAACTTGATTTCATGGTTCAAGAAATTAATAGAGAAATTAACACAATGGGAACTAAAATTCAGGATGCAGAAATCAGAGCTCTTACTGTTGATGCAAAGGCTGCTCTTGAAAAAATACGTGAACAAATTCAGAATTTAGAGTAACCATTATGAAAAAACGAGGCAATTTATTGGTAGTTTCTGGTCCGGCAGGTGTAGGGAAGGGGACGGTTTTACGTTCTGCCTTTGAAAAACTAGATGGAATGTGTTACTCTATTTCTTGTACAACAAGAGAACCTAGACCAAACTTGGATATAGATGGTATAACCTATTATTTTCTTACCAAAGAAGATTTCGCAACAAGAATTTCACAAAATTGTTTTTTGGAATATGCGGTAGTCCATGGAAATTTTTATGGCACACCACGTGATAAGGTTTTGCATGATTTAAATAACGGTCTTGACGTAGTTTTGGAAATAGATGTGCAGGGGGCTCTTATGGTAAAACAAAAGATGCCTGATGCAAAACTAATATTCTTTGCTCCGCCTAGCGAAGAAGAGCTAGAGAGACGTCTTCGTAGCAGGGGAACAGAGGATGAATCAACTATCAAGCTTAGGTTAAAAAATGCTCGTTGGGAAATGAATCAAATCGACAAGTATGATTACAAAGTCGTGAATGACAGTGTGACAAACGCAACAGAAAAATTTATTGATATTGTAAAAAATATTAGGAGGTCTTAATATGTTATATATGGATTTGGAACAAATTTACAAGGAACAGGGAATTTCTGACAAGTATGTATTGTCAATGGTTGTCACAGAACGTGCTTTGCAGCTTTCTCAACTCAAAAGCACAATGCAAGATGGAACTGCAAAAGAAAAATTGATTTCACGTGCAGTAGGCGAAGCAGCACACGGTAAATTGACATACAAGATCACACCGAAAGCTAGTGTTGATGCTCACTAAAAAACATATCCTTCTTGGAATCAGCGGCGGAATAGCCGCCTATAAAATGCCTGACTTAGTTCATGCTTTGACAAAAGCTGGACACGATGTTAAGGTGATTTTAACAAAATCCGCAGAAAGTTTTGTTAGCCCTCTCGTCCTAGCTACATTAACTAAAAATAAAGTTTGGAGAGAGGAAGATTTTCTTGCTCCTAGTTACGGTTATCAAATTCCGCACATTTCGTTAGTTGAATGGGCGGATTTGTTTGTTTTGTGTCCAGCCACAGCAAATACGCTTCACGTAGCAGCTACTGGTGATGCGTCAACTTTATTAGGGTCAACTTTCGTAGCAAACACAAAGCCTGTTTTGATTTTTCCTGCCATGAATTGCAATATGCTAGCAAAAGAAACCGTGCAAAACGACATAGCAACCTTAAAGCAAAGAGGTGCAACTGTCGTTGATCCTGATGCAGGATTGTTGGCATGTGGCTATGAAGGAAAGGGAAGACTTCCCGCCAAAAATGTTCTGCTTGATTTCATAAATTATGCTTTAACTGAAAAAGATTTGAGCGGCAAAAAAATAGTTGTCACGGCAGGTCCCACACATGAATATATTGACCCTGTTCGTTTTATTTCAAATCCAAGCAGTGGCAAGATGGGGTATGCTTTAGCAATGGCAGCACGTGCAAGAGGGGCAGAAGTTACGTTAATTTCTGGTCATGTTGATATTGTTCCACCAGCGGACATACGTATAATATCAATTACTAGCGCAAAAGAAATGCTGGACGCAACTTTGTCCTGTGCTAATGATTATAATGTTATGATAAAGGCTGCTGCTGTTGGGGATTACTCTTGCAAGCAAGTTGCTACGCAGAAGATAAAAAGAGAATCCAAGGGTGGTTTTTCACTCCAATTAAAAGAAAACAAAGATATTGCAGCTGAGCTTGGAAAAATAAAAAAGCAAAATCAAATTTTGGTCGGCTTTGCAGCAGAAACAAACGATGTAATGCAAAATGCTAAGAAAAAACTTGCAAGCAAAAACCTTGATATGATAGTTGCAAATGACGTCACAGCACAAAATGCAGGATTTGCCACAGATACAAACACAGTCCATATTATTACAAAAAATGCTCCTGCTACCGAAGTAACTGGAACAAAATTAGAAGTTGCTAATACAATTTTGGATAACATAAAGGCACTATTCTAAAATAATGTTTTATTACGATGTGGCTTTACCTACACCTTGGTGGACTCTCCTAACATACACTAGCGAAAAAGAAATTGAAAATTTTTGTCGTGTGGTCGTTCCCCTTGGACGAGCACATGCAACTGGTTTAGTTGTTGCCAAAAGGGACGACAGTAATCCTAATTTTAAATTAAAAAATATTGAGGAAGTTATAGACCGGACTCCACCACTTGATGAAGTAAATGCTGCCCTTATATCTTGGTTTTCTAACACTTTTTTTGTAAGCTTTGGGCTGGCTGCTAAGGCATTACTACCCAGCAAATTTTTTTCAAAAAAAGAGATTTTCGAAAAAAACAAAATTTTTCTTGATACAGGCAAAAATTTCAACACAGATAAAAAATTCAATGTGATGCCTCTTTATTCCTTGAATAAACAAGAAAGATTTGCAAAATATCAATCCAAATTAGAAGAGCTCTGCAACAAAAGCATAGATGAATCTGGCACAGCACTTGTAGCTTTTCCACGATTAGAACAGGCAAAAAAATTTTGGGACCAACTTCCCAGTGAGCTTAAAAAAAATGGAACATATTGGGCAGCTAATAGAGGTTTTAAGTGCTACAAAGAAACATTAGAGGGAAAATTTCGCTTTATCATCGGCACAATCTCCTGCATAATTGCCCCATTAAAAAATCTATCTCTTTGCATTGCAGAAGACGAGGCAAACCCTGCATGGTACAGCGACGAAGCACTTTACTACAATGGCAGGACATTATTGTTAGCAAAGGCAAAGATTGCAAAGTCAGCTGTTATTTTAGGTGGTGCAATGCCTTCCGCAAATTCTTTTTTGAGCTTGAATAATTCCAGCAACTACGGCGTGAGTAAGGATAACATAAATTTTATTTCTACAAAAATTGCACAGGCAACAAAAGTTGATGGAGTTCAACTCGGACTTACCATTAGTAAGCCTTTAATTACAGAGACAAGAAGCGAGCTAAACAAGGGCAATTTTGTTTTTTGGATATTAGATAGAAAAAACTACGCTTCTGAAACAGAATGTCTAGATTGCGGATATGTTCCGACCTGCAAACGTTGCGGGACAACATTGCGGGTTATAAATGAAAATGTCTTGAGGTGTCCTTCTTGTGGCACAAAAGCCGAACATGAAAAGTTTTGCCCAAATTGTGGTGGTGTGTTCTTTCAGGCAGAAAAACCTGGGCTTTATGCTCTCTACGACGAGTTAAAAAAACATTTCAAGTCTCGCATTAGAAAATTATTTCTCGTTCAAGAGCCTGACTTGATAGATGCAAAAGAAACACCTTTCCCAAAGGCAAACGAGCTAAAGGAAAAATTTCCATACGGTGCACTCATTCTTGGAACAAGAAAAATCTTAGATTTAGCCGAAGAGCTTGCTCCGTCCGTTATAGGCTTTATTGATTTAGAAAACTTATACAGACAAAATGACCATAGAAGCAACTTTTTTGCATACTTCACAATTTTTAGCTCATACTGCGAATCACAGCAACGCCCCAAAATAATAATTCAAACAACGCACCCTTTAATGGGATGGCAAAAAACATTGATTAGTGGTTACAATTTTTTTTGGAAAGACGAGTTAAATCACCGGCGTGAATGGGAATTACCACCCTTTGCTTATGTTGTTATTATTCGAGCATCTGAAAATTTAGCAAGCAGAATAGAGCAAAAATTACAGGAGCATAATTTTGACGCTTATGCGAGTGAAGATGTAGTTTATTGCAAAACACATAAACTAGCAGAATTACGGACACAATTGGCAGAGTTTTTTAATATAAATAATAAAAACAAAGATTTTCCAAAGATTCAAATTTTTTTGGAATAACATAAGGAGAAAATCAAATGAAAGCAATCGTTACTGTATTAGGTAAAGACAGAGTAGGAATAATAGCCACAGTTTGCACATATTTATCTGACAGGGGTGCAAACGTGGTAGAAATTTCACAAACTGTTGTTGGTGGATATTTTGATATGTTAATGATAATTGATATAGATAATATTACTTGCAAGATAGGTGAATTAGCCGGTGGGCTCGAAGAAGTTGGAACAGATCTTGGATTGATTATTCGCTTCCAAAGAGAAGAAATTTTTGAATCAATGCACAGAATTTAACGCAGGATAACAAAATGGTCTCACGTCAGGAAATAAGAATGACAAACAGGATGGTGACGAACGAAAATTTAGACGTTCGCACCATCACAATGGGCATAAACATTATGGACTGTGCAGACGAGGACATAACTCGTTTTTGCGACAAGGTTTATGACAAAATAACAAAAAAGGCTGAAAAACTTGTTTCTGTTGGAGAAGAAATTTCAGCAGAATTTGGCGTTCCCGTTGTAAATAAAAGAATTTCCATCACACCAGTTGCGATAGCTGCTTCATCTGTAAGGGCAGATTCCTTTGTGCCGATTGCCAAAGCACTTGACAGGGCAGCAAAAACTGTCGGGGTTAATTTTATAGGTGGTTTTTCTGCCCTCGTGCAAAAAGGAATGACACGAAGCGACGAAATTTTGATAGACAGTATCCCAGAAGCGCTTTCTACAACAGATTATGTATGTTCGTCCGTCAACCTTGGAAGCACAAAGTCTGGTATAAATATGGACGCTGTAAAAAAAATGGGGCATATAATAAAGCAAACTGCTTATCTATCTCGTGATAATGGCTCGCTTGGCTGTGCAAAGTTCGTAGTTTTTTGCAATTCCACAAGTGACAATCCATTTATGGCCGGTGCTTATCACGGAGTTGAAGAGGCAGACGCAGCAATCAACGTTGGTGTATCTGGCCCTGGAGTAGTGAAAACAGCCTTGGAGGAAGTTCGCGGAGAGGACTTTGAAACGCTCTGTGAAACCGTAAAACGCACCGCTTTTAAGATAACTCGCCTTGGGCAACTTTTTGCGCAGGAGGCATCAGCAAGACTCGGTGTTCCCTTTGGCATCATAGATTTGTCCCTTGCCCCAACTCCAGCACGCGGAGACTCAATAGCAGAAATTGTGCAGGAAATGGGCATTGAGCAGGTCGGAGCACCAGGCACAACCGCTGCTATTGCAATATTAAACGACAATGTAAAAAAAGGTGGCATTATGGCATCCTCTTACGTTGGAGGGCTTTCTGGAGCTTTTATACCAGTCAGTGAAGACAGCGGAATGATAGAAGCAGTTCAGTGCGGTTCACTAAACATTGAAAAATTGGAAGCAATGACCTGTGTTTGCTCTGTCGGAATTGATATGGTTGCGGTTCCCGGAGACACAAGCGAAACAACAATTTCCGGCATAATAGCAGACGAAATGGCGATAGGAATGATAAATGCAAAGACAACAGCCGTACGCATAATTCCCGCCTACGGCAAAACCGTTGGAGAAAGTGTGGCATGGGGTGGACTTCTTGGCACTGCACCAATTATGTCAGTTAATAAATTTAGCTGTGAAGACTTTATCAACCGTGGAGGCAGAATTCCCGCACCGGTTCACAGCTTCAAAAACTAGAGTAGCCAAAAATTCGGAGAATTATATATGGCAGTAGTAACAATCGTTGGACGTCCAAATGTCGGCAAGTCCTCAATTTTTAATAGAATTCTTGGCAGACGTGAAGCAATTGTTGACGATCAGCCTGGTGTAACAAGAGACCGCCTCTACGGTGAAGCCGAAGCAGGTGGTAAAAGATTTTATGTAGTTGACACCGGTGGCATAATGAGCGAAACAGAGCATCCCTTTATGGATCTCATTGCTCGTCAAGTTGACCTTGCACTAGAAGAAAGTGCTCTCGTAATTTTTGTCTTAGATGGCAAAATTGGCATCACTCCGCAAGATGAAGAAATTGCCATGAAGCTAAGAAGGTCGGGCAAGCCTGTCATTGTTGTAATGAACAAACTTGACAATGAAAAGCAAGAAGACCTTATGCTTGGCGAGGCTTGGTCTCTTGGCTTTGATTTTGTTTGTGCAACAAGTGCAGAGCACAATGTGGGTTTTGCAGAGCTCTCCGATTTAATTGCAGAAAATTTACACGAAGACGAATTTATAGAAGAAACTGACGAGATTCGCGTGGCATTAGTCGGCAGACCAAATGTTGGAAAATCTAGCCTTTTTAATGCTCTTTGTGGTCGTGAACGCTCAATGGTGTCAGACATAGCAGGAACAACAAGAGATGTTGTGGACACCGTAATTGAAATTGATGGCGAAAAATTCAGAATACTTGATACAGCAGGATTGAGAAAAAAAAACAAGGTCAAAGACGACCTTGAATATTATTCCAATGTGAGAACTTATCAAGCCATAGACAGATGTCACGTTGCTTGCGTTTTGCTCAACGCACAGGAACTTATAACAGAGCAAGACAAGCGGTTAATAGGTCAAGTTTTAGAGCGTGGCAAGGGGCTTGTAGTGGTTGTAAACAAATGGGATCTTGCACCAAAGGAAGCAAAAATTGGAGACACAATTAGAGAAAAATTAAAAGACGAATTACCAAATGCATTGTTTGCGCCACAAGTTTTCATTTCGGCAATTTCAGGTCGCTCACTGGGCAAATTGCCAGATATAATAAAATCTGTTGAGCAAAACCGTCACAGACGCATTGCAACGAGCGAATTAAACAGGCTCGTGCGTGAAGTACTGATTTTTGACAGACTTCCTGGTGACGGCAAAGGACACAACTTAAAAATATTTTACTGCACTCAAGCTGACGGGGCTCCACCGGCTTTTATCTTCTTTGTCAATGAAAGAGAGCTTTGTTCAAATTCTTTCAAGCGCCATATTGAGAACATTTTGCGTAAAATGGCAGATTTTACCGGAGTGCCTATAAAAATATTTATGAGAAATAAAGTGGAATAGTATGCACTCTGAATTAAAAATAAACCCAAAACAAGCAAAAGAAATTTTTGACATACTGGAATCGCTTTATGGAAACGAAGCAAAAGATGCATCTCAGTTCGCTTACGATGAGCCACTGGACGACTTAATTCTCACTGTTTTGTCACAAAACACAAATGACAAATTGCGTGACATTGCCTTTGCAAATATGAAACAGAGATATAAAAGTTGGGCAAATGTCATGGATTCCCCTTTGGATGAGTTAAAAGATACTATCAGAATTGCAGGCATGACAAACAGAAAGCCAGCAAATATACAAGCAATCCTAAAAATTATTCAAGCAGATTTCGGTGAGCTTTCAATAAAATCAATGAGGAATTGGAAACACGCGGACGTTAGAAATTATTTTACAGCACTTCCTGGTGTGGGAGTAAAGACGGCTGCTGTTGTGGAGTGTTTTGACCTCAATATGCCCGCCTTTCCAGTTGATACTCATATTAGCAGAATTTCAAAACATTTCGGCTGGGCAAAGGAAAAAGAATCACCAGACAAAATCCAAGCACGAATAGAATCACAACTAGGCAAAAAGTTTAGCGATAGATTTCTTGGGGCACACTTGAATTTTCTGTGCCACGGCAGAGGAATTTGCAGTGCAAGAGCTCCAAAATGCGAGAGCTGTGCTTTGAATAAAATTTGCAAAATTGGACGAAACATAAAAGAATAATAAAAATTTGGTAAAAAATATGCGTCAAGGTAAATTTACTTCACTTACGAAAAACAAAATAACAAATTCATTAAAGAATTTAGGAATAAATCATAGTCATAAAATACTCTGTGCCGTATCCGGCGGTGGAGATTCTATGGCTATGCTTTTTTTGCTGCAAAATTTTTTCCGTGGAGAAATTGGCGTGTGCCACTTTGACCATTCCACAAGAAATGGGAAAAGCCATTCCGATGCGGAATTTGTTAAAAATTACTGCGCGCTAAACTCCTTGCCATTTTTTGTGGAAGTCCTTCCCCTTGATTCTGAGAGAAACGGACAGTCATTTGAAGATTTTGCAAGGCAGAAGAGATATTCTTTTTTTGACAAGATATGCAAAGAAGAAAATTATGATTTCATTGCCACGGCACACAACAAAAATGACAATGCTGAAACACAGATTTTTAATTTTTTCCGTGGTGGGGGCATAAAGGCAATGGCTGGCATTCCGCAAAAGCGTGGGGCTATCATTCGCCCAGTGCTTACCTTTACGTCTGACGAACTACGTCAAATTTTGCAAGATAACAATATTGCCCACGTTGAAGACGAAACAAACAAGGAATGTATCTACACAAGAAACAAAATACGCCATATTCTGCTCCCTTGGGTGGAGGAAAATATAAATCAAAATGTACTTGACACATTGGAAAACACCGCAATGATTGCAAAAGAAACTTACGATTATGTCTTCTCCATTGCTCAAAAAAATTACAATAAAGTCATTGTCTCAAACGACAATGAACAACAAATTTTGCGAAAAGAAGCAAGAGAGCTTGAACCTGTAATTATGAAAGAAATATTAAAACTCCTTGGTAAAAAGAATCAGGTACATCCGCTTGAGGCTAGGCGTTTAATTTTACTGGAACAGCTCATTAGAAGCGACAATCCAAACTGGATATTTGAGTGGGAAGACGGATTACAACTCAAGGCAAAGGGCGAAATTGCAGAAATTTTAATTTGTTAGCCATAAAGCACATAAAGATAAAAAAGGGGCAAGACTTCTTAATTGAAATCTTGCCCCTTTTATTGATTTTACAATTAGTGACGGAGACCGAGTCTGCGAATCAATGTCTGGTATCTGTCGAAGCTCTTGTCCTTCAAGAAGCCAAGCAAGCGACGACGCTTACCGACCATCATCAAAAGACCTCTGCGGGAATGGAAATCCTTTGGATTTGCCTTCATGTGCTCGGTCAATTCACGAATACGTGCAGTTAGAACTGCAACCTGAACTTCTGGTGAACCTGTGTCACCCTCGTGAGTCTTATACTCAGCAATAATTGCCTGTTTTTTTTCTGCTGCTATCATAGCAAATTCTCCTTCTGAGCCTACTTCGCTCTATAAAATTCGTCTAACTCAGACAAGTCTAGGGCTTACCCGTGCCAGCGTGGGTAATATTGTACCACTAGCTAGCTTGTTTTGCAAGACAGTATTTACACACCTGTTGCCTATATACTATTTCCTTGTTCTATATTTTGCCCTGCGTTTCTTTTTGCTTGGTTGTTTTTTTATTTGACCTTGTCCCTTGAATTGCAAAATTTTGTCTCGCAATTCTGCTGCTCTTTCAAAGTCTAGCTTCTCCACACAAAGCCACATTTCCTCTTCCATCTGCTTAACCGTCATTTCATTGGCGACAGCATTATTACCCTCCTCCTGCAACTCAACAGGCAGGAGATTTTTTATTGCTTTTTTCACAGTTTGCGGAATTATTCCATGTGCTTCGTTATATTCAAGCTGTAATTTTCTTCTGCGGTTTGTTTCTTTGATAGCAGAATCCATACTTGCCGTAACCACATCTCCATAGAGAATGACACGCCCGTTAGCATTTCTTGCAGTTCTGCCTATCATTTGTATAAGGCTTCGTGTGTTACGCAGGAAGCCCTCTTTGTCTGCATCAAGAATAGCGATGAGCGAAACTTCCGGCAAATCTATTCCTTCTCGCAAAAGGTTGACACCGACCAAAACATTTGCTCCGCCAGTTCTGAGTTCCTTCAGCATATCCGCTCTTTCAAAGGTGTCCATTTCTGAATGAATATAGCGTGATTTTATGCCCACTTCTGCCAGAAACTCTGACAAGTCTTCTGCTTGGCGTTTAGTTAGGGTAAGGGCAAGCACCCTGTCCCCAGACTCCGTAACCTGTTTTATTTCTCCAATTAGATCGTCAACCTGTCCTGTGGCACTCCGCACCTCTATTACAGGATCTGGAATACCCGTTGGACGCATAAGTTGCTCCACGACATTTTTTGAATTTTCCAGTTCATAATCTCCAGGCGTTGCAGATGTAAACAACACGTCGCCTACACGGCTTTCAAATTCGTCAAACATCAGTGGACGATTGTCAAGGCAGGACGGGAGACGAAAGCCAAATTGCACAAGCACATTTTTTCTTGCTCTGTCGCCATTGAACATACCACGCACCTGTGGAATAGTAATGTGGCTTTCGTCCACAAAATAAAGTGAGTTCTTAGGGAAAAAATCAAGGAGCGTGCCAGGTGGTTCACCGGGATTTCTTCCGTCTAGGTAAACAGAATAATTTTCTATCCCAGAACAATAACCAACTTCCGTAAGCATTTCCATGTCGTAAAGCGTTCTGCTTCGTAATCTTTCAGCTTCCAATGGCATATTTTTGTCTAAAAAATCTTGACAGCATTTTTCCATTTCTTCTAGGATTTTGTCTTTTGACGTAGCAATTGCATCTTGGTTTGTAACATAATGCTGTGCAGGAAATATTCCTACCTTTTTTTTGTCTGCAACAAAAGCCCCTGTGAGTGGCTCTAACTCAGTAATGCGTTCTATTTCATCGTCAAAAAATTCTACTCTGTAAATTGTGTCGGAATATGACGGATATATCTCAAGACTTTCGCCACGCACCCTAAATGTTGATGGTTGGAGCACTGTGTCATTTCTCGTATAGTAGCTTGTAATCAATTTTGACATAAAGCTACGTCTGTCGATTATATCCCCCACCGCAAAACGAAAAATTGCGTCCTCATAATTTTTCCTGACACCTAGTCCATATATGCAAGAAACACTCGCTACAACAACGCAATCGTTTCTTTCTAGCAAAGATTTTGTGCAGGCAAGACGCAATTTTTCTATCTTTTCATTAACAGACGCATCCTTTTCAATGTATGCGTCTGTTGCAGGAATATATGCTTCCGGTTGATAATAGTCGTAATATGAAACAAAATAATTTACAGAATTTTCTGGGAAAAAGCCTTTAAACTCACTATAAAGCTGTGCAGCAAGGGTTTTGTTGTGTGCTAAAACTAGCGTTGGGCGGTTTAAGCGTGCTATGACATTTGCCATGGTAAAGGTTTTGCCGCTACCTGTCACACCTAAAAGCGTTTGTTTCGTGTGACCGTTGCTTGACAAAAATCCCTGCACAATGGATTCTGTCGCCTTTGCTTGGTCTTCAGACAATTCGTATTCAGAATGAAGTATAAATTTTTCTTCTTCCATTACTTCCACTACTAGCTATAGCACACTAATGTGTAGCGTGTTTATGGTGTTCTCTGTGTAACGCCATTTCCTCATTTCCACAGCCCGAAGCACAATTTTCACAAGAACAATCACAATTTTGTCCACGGAAGATAACTTTTAACGCTGCTTCCATAAAAAATTCCTCTGGAATAACTTGCGATGTTTTGCCAGACAAGGTTGTAAAGGTGCGAACGGGAAAAGTGTAGCCATCAGGCGTAACACAATCAGAACAATCCGTGTAGGTTGGCTCTATAAAAAGCAAATTTTCTATTGGCGTTTCGTCAACATCCAGAGCTTCACATGATATTGATACTAAATTTGACGCTGCTAAATTTTCCTCGCAGTAGTCGTCTAGTTCCACCTGACGAAGCTTTAAGCCAAAGCCGAGGGGAGCAAATTTTGGTACCATTTTTTTGCAAAAGGCAATAAGATTATTGAAGGTTTCTTCCCAAGCAGAGACCTTCATACCTTTCATTAAATAATGCGTTAATGTAATTGTTTTTAATTCTGCCATAGCTATTCTCCTATAATTCTATAAGATAATTCAGCGGAACATGCTTGTATAACAATAAATATACTGCATCTTTCACCTGGGTTACGCCCGCATTGGTAGCGTCAAGCCGTTTGGCGAGATTTGCCAAGTCGCAAGAGGTGCTGTATTGTCCCCTGCTTGACAAGAAATGTGCAAAGGCATCTAACTCCTCTATCAATTCTTCCCTTGTCTTTTTATTGTTTTCGCTTAAATATGACGCCCATTCGGTAGAATTTTGTGGCGGAGATACAGACAAAATTTCTTCTGCAAAATGAAACCGAAAGAGGCGAATGCGACTTTTTATTGTTGGAATAAAATTGTCAAACTCGGACATATAAATAATTCTGCCATTCTGCGGTGGCTCTTCCGTCACCTTGAGAAGAGAGTTTGCAGCCGGCTTTAACAAACGCTCAGCATTCCAGATAACACAAATTCTACAAGTTGCAGAAATTGGATTTATAGAAAGCTCTGCTAAAATTTTTCTGCAATTTGTAATGGAAGCAGCTTTCTTTGGCATCTTTTTCTTGGACGGTGTAAAGGGCTCATCGTCTTCATGCACAAGGTGAATGACATCTGGGTGAGTTAAATTTTCAACAGACAAATTTCCGCCAAGCACCCTTGGCAAAAATAGCTCAAGAAAATCATACTGTGCATTTTGAGGCAAGATTACACCAATTGACTGTGGAAGACTTCCGCTAGATATACTAGTTTCTATATCATGCCAAGTTGGACTATTCAAAATTTCATTTTTCATATCCAGTTCTGCCATAGGGTTACCTAGCCTTTATAAAATTCTCGTAGCACTTCACGACTTTTTCGTGAATTTCTGCTATGCTTTTTTTGCTAGATTTTATCGTGATAATTCTATCCTTGTTGTCACGGGCTAAACTGTCAAAGCCATTTTTGACACGTTGCATAAACTCTTGCCCCGATTTTTCTATTGAATCTAAATTGCCTCTATTAAGCACTCGTGCATAAGAATCTTCCACAGAAATTTCAAAATATAATGTTAAGTCGGGCATTGGTAGCTTTGCAAATTCAAACATCTTGTCAACTGTCATTTTATCTAATTGTCTGCCGTAGCATTGGTATGCAACTGTAGAATCATGGTAACGATCCATAAGAATAGTTTTGCCTTGCTTTATAGCAGGGGTAATAACACGGCTAGCATGTTCTGCTCTATCTGCCATAAAAACAAAAACCTCTGAAGCAACATTTTTAAGACAACCAGAAGTCAAAATTTGACGGAAATTTGGCTCTCCGTCAAAACCGCCTGGTTCTCTTGTAAAAATGACTTCGTCATCTTTTGCATTTTTCTTTAAATATTCAAAAAATAATTTTGCCTGTGTTGTCTTTCCACAGCCGTCAATTCCTTCAAATGTTATAAACATTTATACTACCACCATAAAATTATTGTGTTTGCCAATTGTAAATGATATTTTAACATATAAATTTCTATGAAATATAAATGTCACGGTAAAACCATTTACTTTTCAATAAAAAAAGACAGCAATCAAAAAAAGATTACTGCCCTGCTTAACTCTATTCAGTTGCAACAGAAAGTTTTACAAAATCTCCCTGCAAATTCCAGCTCTTTTCCATTATGTTACCAGTTTCACCAGGTTGCTTCCATGGCAACATGTTAGCCATGCCGTAAGCATCAACAATAGCAATGAAGCGCGAACCGTCAGGAGCGATGTAAAGATATATTCCTTCTTCTCTTTGCCGCGCCATATTAAAGCTCTTCTTCCACTTTTATTGAAAGCTCAGCTAACTGTGCATTGTCCACAGTTCCTGGTGCATCTGTCATTGGACATTGAGCCTTCTGATTCTTTGGGAATGCCATTGTATCACGTATAGACTTTGCTCTAAGCATAAGCATTACGAGTCTGTCTAAGCCCAAGGCGATTCCACCATGGGGAGGTGTTCCAAATGAAAGAGCATCCATAAGAAATCCAAATCTATCTTTTATCGCTTCTTGAGTAAAATTTAATGCCTTGAATGCCAATTCTTGAACTTGTGGTTCATGAATACGAATTGAACCGCCACCAAGCTCCGTTCCATTCAGGACAACATCATAAGCACGGGAACGTACACGACCAGGCTCCGTCAACATATAGTCAAGATCTTCATACATTGGTGAAGTGAATGGATGGTGAACAGCCGTGTAGCGTCCTTCCTCTTCACTCCATTCAAAGAGTGGGAATTCTGTGACCCAAAGGAATTTGAAACCATCTTCAACCTGCCCAAGTGAAGCAGAAACTTCCAATCTAATTTGACCTAAAATTTCACAAGCTTTTTTCCAATTAAGGTCTGCCATAATAAATAATGCATCGCCATCTTCAATTCCAGTTAATTCCTTCAAGAGTGCAATCTTGTCTTCTGACAAGAACTTCATCAATGGACCTTTTAATTCTCCATCTTTTGCAAGGAAATTTGCCATACCAGCCGCACCAAGGTCTTTGGCACGTGCTTCCCAAACAGAAATATCCTTTCTGCTCATTGAAGCTCCACCCTTGACAAGCAAGCCTTTTATTGTGCCACCATTTGCAACAAGTCCTGCAAATGGATTTTCACCACCTTCAAAAACCTTCTCAAGAGCCACCATTGCAGAAGCAATACGGAGATCTGGCTTGTCACTACCGTATTTGTCCATTGCCTCTTTCCAAGTCAAACGAAGAAATGGAGTTTTCACCTCAACACCAGCAACATCCTTCCAAAGACCTGCAAGGTAATTTTCAAACATGGTCATGATATCTTCTTCTGTGATGAAGCTCATTTCAAAGTCTAACTGTGTAAACTCTGGCTGTCTGTCTGCACGCAGATCTTCATCACGGAAACATTTTGAAATTTGCATATAGCGGTCAAGTCCGCTAACCATAAGAAGCTGCTTAAAAATTTGCGGTGATTGTGGCAAAGCATAGAAACAACCTTTATTAACACGAGAAGGCACAAGATAATCCCTAGCCCCTTCTGGCGTTGACTTTGTCAACATTGGAGTTTCAACTTCAGTAAAACCATTTTTGGCAAAATAATTTCTCGTATATAGCGTAACATCATGACGAATCTTCAAATTATGCTGCATTTTTTCACGACGAAGGTCAAGGTAACGATACTTCATGCGAAGATCTTCATTTACGTTATCAGTAGTGTCATCATCAATTTCAAATGGGCTAAGACGTGCAGGAGACATGATGATAAAGTCCTCTGCTAAAAGTTCAACTGCACCAGTTGGTAGTTCCGGATTTTCTGTCCCTTCTGGACGAATACGAAGGCGACCTTTCACAGACAAGACATATTCATTTCTTAATGAATTTGCTTGCTCGTGTATCTCAGCATTGATTTCAGGATTGAAAACAACTTGTGTTACGCCTGTTTTGTCCCAAAGTTCTATGAAGATAATTCCACCAAGGTCACGCCTTGCACGAAGCCAGCCGTTTAGGACTATATCTTTGCCAGCATCTTCCTTGCGTGGCTCACCACATTTCATTGTTCTTTGCCATGATGCATCATAATATCTAGCCATTTTTTTCTCCTTTTAGACACTATAGATTATTTTAATTTTTCTATTAAAGCATCTAGTGACAAGCTCTCTTGCTCACCTGTCGCCATATTTTTCAATGTGTAAAACTTTTTCTCTATTTCATCTTGACCGAGTATAACTGCAAAATCAGAAGTACCGGCAGCAGCTTTCACTTGAGTTTTCATGCTGCGAGCCATGTAATCCATATCAGTCGCAATATGATTTGTTCTCAAAATATTTGCAAGGCTCGCCGCTTCTAACAAAGCATTGTCATCTGCTGTTACAATAAATGCTTTGTTCTTTGGCTCCTTGCCAAAGGTAGCTCCTTGGCTTTCCATTGTAAGGATTACACGCTCAAGCCCAGAAGCAAACCCCACACCTGGTGTTGGTGCTCCGCCGATTGCCTCTGCAAGATGGTCATATCTTCCACCACCACAAACAGCGTTTTGCGACCCCAAGTCACCAGACAAAATTTCAAAAGCCGTTTTTGTGTAATAGTCAAGTCCACGGACAAGACGTTTGTCAAGCTTTATGTCTGCACCAAGTTTTTCTAAAGCCTTCATAACTGTTGCAAAATGTGATTTACAATCATCACAAAGGTTATCCAAAATTGATGGTGCGTTCTCTGTAATTGCTTTACAAGCAGGATTTTTACAATCCAAAATTCTTAATGGGTTTCTGTCAAATCTTCCTTGACAGCTTTCACAAAGTTCTGACATATGTGGTGCAAGATAATCTTGCAACGCTTTTCTATACAAAGGACGACATTCAGGACAACCAACAGAATTCAAGACAACCTGCAAATTTTTCAAGCCGAGCCGTCTGTAAAACTCCATAGACAAATCTATAATTTCTACATCAAGCAATGGGCTACGCGAACCGATAGCCTCAATGTCCAGCTGAACAAACTGACGATAACGTCCCTTCTGTGGTCTCTCGTAACGGAACATAGGTCCAATACACCAAAACTTCTGTGGCTGACTGCCACGAGCCATATTATGCTCCAAGTAGCTTCTCATAACAGAAGCTGTAAGTTCAGGCCTCAATGTGATAGACCTACCACCTTTATCGAGAAATGTATACATTTCTTTTTCCACGACATCTGTCGTTTGACCAACGCCTCTATGAAACAATTCTGTATGTTCAAATATCGGCAAGGTTATTTCTTTATAACCAAAATCAGAAACAACACCTTGCGCAACGTGGCTGACGTAAGCCCATTTCCAGCTTTCGTCTCCGAGTATATCCTTCGTGCCACGCGGTGCTTCTATCTTAGACATTCTTAGCCACACCTCTTACGTAAAGAAAATCTTCTGGTAATGATACCGCAAAAATTCAAATTTCACAAGGTTTTGAAAAACAGAAAATAGTAAATCTTTAGAATAATAAAATTAGCCACGAAGAACATAATGAGTGGTTATAGGTGTAACCATCAGTTTTTATGTTCTTTATGGCTAATATGTTCTTCTATATGACAAAAAAGAAAAAAAGACAAAAAAATGGAGGAGGCACCCAGATTCGAACTGGGGATAAAGGATTTGCAGTCCTCTGCCTTACCACTTGGCTATGCCTCCTCGCGACAGGGTGAGAGTATATCAAAAAAACATAATTCTGTCAATGCAAATCATTCATAGAATCTTAAAAAAATTTAGCCACAGACAAAATGCCTGTGGCTCTATAGCTTGTTTGATTATTCATTTACATCAATCTTGAGGACACCTTCGTTAATGAGAGCTTCCTCAGCTTTTTGTATCGCATCAAAGTCATCTTCCGGTTCTTCAGGTTCAGGATCAAGCATACCGAGGTGCTCTGCAACTTTTTTCAAGACAAGCGACTTCACTTCTTCCATTACATCCGGATTTTCCTCAAAGAATGTAGAGGCTTTTTCTCTTCCCTGTGCAAGCGACTCTCCTTTATATGTAATCCAAGAACCTTTCTTCTTCAAAATTCCATAGTCAATTCCCATATCAACTACAGCCATTGTCTTTGGCACACCTTTGCCGTAAATCAAACTACATCTTGCTGTACGGAATGGAGGTGCCATTTTGTTTTTAACGACCTTAATAGCCAATTCATGACCAATAACTTCGTCACCAACTTTGATTTGACCAATACGGCGAACATCAATGCGAAGTGAACTGTAGAATTTAAGAGCTCTACCACCAGTGGTGGTTTCTGTTGGTCCCTGACCATAACCAGTGCTAATCTGCGCACGCAACTGGTTTATAAAAATTACTGTCGTTTTGCTCTTGGCAATCACAGCTGTCAATCTCCTCAAAGCATAGCTCATCAAACGTGCATGAAGCCCCATTTGAACAGTATCACCAATATGTCCGTCTATTTCTGCCTGAGGTGTAAGAGCCGCAACCGAGTCAACAACTATGAGGTCAAATGTGCCACTACGAACAAGCTCATCCACAATGAAAAATGCCTGTTCTCCGCTATCAGGCTGTGAAAGGTAAAGATTTGTTGTGTCAACTCCTATTGCTGCTGCTAGGCGTGGATCAAGCGCATGCTCTGCATCCACAAATGCAACAAGTCCTCCCTTCTTTTGTGCCTCTGCTAAAGCGTGAAGCGCAATGGTAGTTTTACCACCACCTTCAGGACCGTAGATTTCTACAACTCTGCCACGTGGAATACCACCAATGCCAAGGGCAACATCGAGTTGTAAAATGCCTGTTGGAATAACATCCATAGGCGCTTGCACTTCGTCCCCTAGCCTCATTATGGCTCCATCGCCAAATTTTTCACGAATGTTTTTTAGAGCCTGTGCTAAAATTTCATCCTTTGTTGTTGCCTTTGATGTTTTATCTAATTTTTTTGCCATTACTTTTCTCCGTTTCTATTAGCACTATTTTATATTTAACATATTTTTTAATGTTTCTTCCTTATGGTTGAGGATGTTATCATCTGGCGTAGCACGTTCACGCAAAGCAATGAGCAATGTCCCAGCTACTACCGGTTCCTCTGGCAAATATGCCTTTGAAACTTCGTCCCCTTTCTTACGATATAATTCCGTAACTGCATCAACCAATTCATGAATTTGCTTCATAGTGACTTCTCTGTCTAACCAAGGTTTCAATATAGGATTAAGCTCTTCTTGAGTCAATATTTTCGAATCCTGAACAGAAATTTGTTTTAGAACATAAACACGCTCCATGTAAGGCAAATCTTTATTTTTCTTTTCACGCTTCTTTTCATCATAATACTGGTCATACGCTTTTTGCTCCTGCTGCAACTGGTACATTAGCTCTTCCTGCTTATATAGCTCTTGCATCCGCCTCATTTCAACTGCAGGATCTACAAAAGGATCAGCAAAGGCTGGTAACACAATGACAAGAGACAACACAAAAAACAATACTGCCGAAATTATTTTTTTCATAGTCCAAACATCTCCATATACTTTTAGAATACATTGCCACTATACACCATAATTTATAGCAAATTTTTAATAAATCAGCAAGGAAAAATGAAAAATTTATGCATTAAAAGAGGGCTAATATTTCATCACGAATAATAAAAAGACCACCTGCAAAAAATAGCCAGCTAAAAAGACGTAACAAGAAATTAACAATAACTCCACCGAGCAAATCATCTGCCATAATTCCAACCCCACCAGGAAGTTTTTCCATCCACTTTATTGGACAAGGCTTTGTAATATCAACTATGCGAAATGCCATAAGTGCGATAATAGCATAGTTTAACGGCAAGGCAAAGGAAGCAAGCCACACACCAGCAACTTCGTCTATGACACATTCTGATGGATCGGTAACACCAGTTTTTTTAGCGTAAATATCTGCACATATCGTTCCAAGAACAGTTACTGCAAGAATTGCCCACCACGCAACACCACCAGAGGCAAGCCAAATTATCGTTCCAACAATAGAACCGAGCGTGCCTGGCATTTTTGAAAATCTGCCAACAGTGCCCACCGTCGCAACAAGCCCATACCAACTTGTCATTTCTTTTGTTAATTTCATACGTTTCACATCCCTCATAGAAACTAACGGCGATTATAACAAAATTTCAAAAAAAAGAAAGTCCATTAACGAATAATGGACTTTCTGTGAAAAGCAATAAATTTTTTATCTTTCACCGAGCTGGCTATCCAGTTTGACAAGTAAGCAGGTGTGATTTTTTGCAACCTTTACTTTTTCGTAGATGGCAAGCGAATCCTCTTCTTCCTCAACTTGTTCATTCACGAACCAAAGCAACATCTCAACTGTTGCAAAATCTTCCTCAGCTCTTGCAACACGGACAAGGTCATATATCATGCCCGTTACCTTTTGCTCATGCTCATAAACCTGTGCAAAAAGTTCCTCAAGGTCTTTCCACTCTGTGCGAGGGGCTTCAATCGCTGTGAGCGTAACACGACCTGCTCTACGGAAAACAAAATCAAAAATCTTCATAGCATGAGTTTGCTCTTCTGCTGCTTGCTTTCTGAGCCAATTTGCCGTGCCACCTAAGCCATTTGCCTCTGCCCATGTAGCCATGGAAAGGTAGAGGTAACCCGAGTAAAGCTCAGCGTTAATCTGGGCATTTAATTTTGCTTCTAACTGTTGTGATATCTTCATAAGACCAACCTCCTAAATATTCTATAATTAAATTATAAACAGAAAACAAGAAATTACAAGAGGTAAAATTTATAATAACGCGAGATTATAATACCAATGTTGCAATCATATCATGTGGTGTAGCGTCTTCAATTTCTACATTAACAAAGTCGCCAGCAGAAAGAGTGGGGGAGTCTTTCAAGCCACGAATTTCTATTACTCCATCAACCTCTGGTGCCTCACGATATGACCTTGCAATTGCGTAGTCTTCGGCAAGGTTTACTTCTTCCACAAGCACCTGCATTGTTTTTCCTATGAACAAATTTTGACGTGACTGCGAAATATTTTCTTGTAATGACATAAGGTGCGCAAGGCGTTTTTGTTTTGTTGCCTCTCTACATTGGTGTGGCATTGCATCTGCCAAAGTTCCTTCTTCTTTGAAATAGGTGAAGGCACCAAGCCTGTCAAATTTCACCTGCTCCAAAAAGTTCAAAAGATTTGCAAAATGTTTTTCTTGCTCGCCAGGAAAACCAACCATGCAGGTAGTACGGAGCGCAAAGTCTGGTCTTATGGAACGTGCAGTCTTAAAGACTCGAAGCAAATCTGATGAGTCCTGTCCCCTGTTCATTGCAGACAAAATTTTTGGATCAGCATGTTGAATTGGTATATCTAGATATGGCAAAATCTGTTTTCCACAAGCCACACGCTCTAGCAATTTGTCTGACACACGCACGGGGTGAAGATATAACAAGCGAATCCAAATATCATTTGGCAAAGCTTTTTCTAAATTATCAAGGAGCTCTAGCAAATGGCTTTTGCCATCAAAATCTGTGCCATAAACTGTCAAATCCTGCCCGACAACACAAAGCTCTTTTGCCCCAATTTCCACAAGTTTTGTAGCTTCATTCACAATTGTTTCCTGCGTGAGACTCTTGAGTTCGCCACGAATTGAAGGAATTGCACAGTAAGCGCATTTATTTTCGCACCCTTCAACAATTTTCAAATAACGAGAGAAAAGAGGGCTAGCGGGTAACTTGCCACGCTCGCGACAATTTTGTGTTTTCTGTGTTTGCCCCTTCAAGCTTTTGACTACGCTTTCCCAATCTTCACTTTTAGCCCAAAAATCTACATGCTTAAATTCTCGCTTTAAGTCGTCACCATATCTGTTAAAGAGGCAGCCAACAACGCCAATTTTTTTTAATTGACCTGTTTCTTTCAATTCTTCCATATTCAAAATTTCTTCTATGTTTTCTTCAACAGCAGGGCGAATAAAACCACAGGTATTGATAATTGCACAATCTGCCTCCTCAGCGCATGCCACAATTTCAAAGCCCTCTTGCTCTAACCATCCCACAAGGCATTCAGAGTCTACCTTATTTTTTGCACAGCCCAAGCTCAATATGTATATCTTCATTTTTCTTGCACACCTATTAACGACTTATTTTTATTAGTATAGCATAAATTTTTTCTCAAATCATACACAAAACCTCACTTTATGATACAATACACAAAATTTTTGTCAGGATAGATTGTATGAAAAATAAGATCCCGCTCATAGCAATAATTGGACCAACTGCTGTCGGCAAAACTGCAACTAGCCTTTCTCTTGTTGAGGGGCTCAATGGGGAGATTATCTCCGTTGATTCTCGCCAAGTATATCGCCTGCTAGATATTGGAACAGATAAGGTACCACCACACATAAGAAAAAAAATCCCACATCACCTCATTGATATTGTTGATCCAGATGAAGTTTACAGCGCCGCAGATTTTGCAAACGACGCAGGGCGTGCAATAGAACGCATAAGAAAACGTGGCAAAACGCCACTCCTGATCGGCGGTTCTCCAATGTATTACACAGCACTTTTGGGTGCTCTACATGAAGACTTGCCAAAAGATGAGAATATTCGCCGTGATCTGGAAGCAGAAATTGCAGAACGTGGGCTTTTAGCTCTCCATCAAGAATTGGAAAACATAGATCCAATTTCTGCATCTCACATCCATGAACACGACCCTGTTCGTACAATGAGAGCACTGGAAATTTATCGTATAACCGGAAAACCATTATCCTGGCATTATAAAAACCAGCAAAAACAAAGCAGCCCATACGAAATTTTTTATATTGGACTTTTACGTGATAGGAAAACCTTATACAAAAATATAGCTCGTCGCGTACGCGAGCAATTTGTAACCGGATACATTGAAGAAGTAGATTACCTTCTGAAGAATGGTTACTCACCTCGGCTTCCATCTCTTCAAGGTTTTGGCTACAAAGAAATTGTAGAATATTTACAGGGGAAACGTTCTCTTTCCTCTGCAATTGAAGGTGATGTCCGTGCAACGAAAGCATTTTCCAGGCGTCAAATGACATGGTTCAAGCATTTTGAACCCGCCCATTGGTTTAATCTAGATGATATGAATGAAAATAAAGTCATAACAACATCACTCAAAATTTCAAAAGAATTTTTAGAAAAAGCTGGTGAGTAATTTGGAAATTTTAACTGCATCCCCAACAGGGCTTTGTTTTGGCGTTCAACGTGCAATAAAAACACTTGAACAAGAGTTAAAAAACGGAACAGTTTATGCAATAGGCAGTCCTATTCATAATCCTCAAGAAACTCATCGCCTGGAAAAACTGGGGCTTATCGTGGTGGAGACACCATCAGAAGTGCCACAAGGAGCTGTATGTTTTATTCGTGCACACGGTATAACGCCTCAAATGCAAACAGAATTAGAAGCTAAAAACGCTAGGATAGTAGATGGAACTTGCCCCTTTGTAAAAAATGCACAAGAAAAAGCAAAAAAGCTTTCACAAAATGGATATTCTGTGGTAATATTAGGTGATGTGTCTCATCCAGAGATCGTAGGAATAAATGGTTATGCGGGAAATGCGGCCACAGTTCTTACGACAGACGACGAAGTACCAAAAGAGCTTTTTGGCAAACGCATAGGTTTTCTCAGCCAAACTACGCAGAGAGTTGAAGATTTTTGTACCATGGCTGCAAAGCTTACAGCTAGAAGTCAGGAATTATGTATTTTTAACACTGTTTGCAAGGCTACGCTTGAAAGGCAACAGGCAGTTCAAGTATTAACAAAAAAAACTGATGGTGTAATAGTTCTCGGTGGTCGCAATAGTGCAAACACACGAAAACTTGTTGAAATCTCCTCGTCACGAGTTTCTACCATTTGGATAGAACATGCGGACGAATTGGACAAAACGTGGTTAGAGGACAAGCACACAATAGGAATTGCCGCTGGCGGTAGTACCCCAGACTGGCTAATTCAGAATTTAATTCTCACATTACACAAATCGTCGTAGGAGGAAGTAGGAATGGTAGACGAACTCGCTAATAATAGCGTGGAAACAGAAGTAACAGCAACAGCAACAGAAACAGCAGAGGTGGCAGAAACAACCGAGGCTACACAAACTGCAACGGTAGCAACACCAGAGAATGAAGAATCAATGGAAGAGTTAATTCAGCAGTACGATGCTCACATGAATTTTCATCGCGGTTCAGTCGTTGAAGGCACAGTAGCACGTCCAACAGATGAGGGGTGGCTTGTTGACTTTGGCTACAAATGCGAAGGATTACTCCCAAGGAATGAATGGACACTTTCATCTCTCGTTGAAGTAACACAAGAACCAACTGTCGGTGACAAAATAACAGTTCAAATTATTTCAACCGGTTCAGGAGAGGAACCACAGCCCTTGCTCTCACGTGCAAGAATGGAATTTGCAAAACGCTGGAAATCACTAGAAGAAGCAACAGAGGAAAATCCTGTTGTAAAAGTGAGAGGACTTCGTAGTACAAGAGGTGGACTTGTTGTAGATGCGTTTGGTCTCGAGGCGTTTATCCCTATCTCACATATTTGCTTAAGAGGACAAGGAATCACACCGACAAAGCTTGTTGGTGAAGAATTTGAAGCAAAGCTTATAGAAAAAGATAGAAGGAAGCGTCGTCTTATTTTCTCCCGCACAGCATTACTTGAAGGCGAATATATTAAACTTCGTGAAGAGTTCTTTGCTAATACCCATGAAGGTGATATCGTTGAAGGTGTTGTCTCGAACATAATCGATTTTGGTGTTTTTGTGAACATCAATGGAGTTGACGGTCTTGTACATGTGACAGAGCTAGGTTATAAACGTGGTGCTAAACCTAAAGATCTTTACAAAAAGGGTGATCACGTTTCTGCTAAGGTTTTAAAGATTAACACTGAAACGGGCAAGGTCTCGCTCTCGATCAAGGCAGCTTTGCCAGATCCGTGGGATGGAATTGCTGAGCGTTTTGCTGCCGGCACTGTCTTTACTGGTCGCGTCACAAGTCTTACAGATTTTGGAGCTTTCGTTGAACTTGAGCCAGGTATTGAAGGTCTAATTCACCTCGGTGACCTTAGCTGGAAGCGTATTAAGTCTCCAAAAGATATTCTCCAGAGGGGACAAGAGATCCAAACAATTGTTATTGATATTAACACGGAGAAGAAACGCATTAGCCTTGGATACAAACAACTCAATGATCCTTGGAAAGGCATTTCAGAGAGATATCCCAAGGATTCACAGGTTCAAGTTAAAATTGCACGCATTGCAGACTTCGGAGCTTTTGCAGAAATCGAAGACGGAATCGATGGACTTATCCATATCTCACAAATTTCAAATGGCCGCGTCAAGCATCCTAGCGACGTGCTAAAGATTGGTGACGAAGTAACAGCAAGAATCCTTGAGGTTAATGATGCAGAAAAACGTATTCGCCTTAGCTTAAGGGATCCCAACGACGAGAAGGGAAATTATGATTTTACTTACGACGATGATGACTATGAACAAAAGCCTCGTCGTACACAAAAATCACGTCGTGCTCAAAATCCTTTAGACTTCGTTTCGCAAGAGGAAATGAACGTTTCACTCGGTGATTTACTAGGCAAACTAGACTAATTCAATTGCATTAAAAGATTTAAAGGCAGGCAATCATTTAGATTGCCTGCCTTTTTTCATACATAAAATATGTTGAACATTGTCACATTGAAATTAACTGTATTTTC
>JAUNHV010000005.1 GCA_030523725.1 Synergistaceae bacterium
ATTTGAAAAAATTTTGAAAAATATTGAAAAATATAGTTTTCGTAAAAACATGCCAAAAAATCTAAAATTATTTCACACACAATTGTACACATATGTACGTGAGAGCGTAGGGCGTAGTGGCGTAGTAAGGTTCAAAATTAAATTGCCATATTTAATACTTCTTTACATTATAATTTTTTACATTTGTCACCTTCTCTACCCTAGTATTTTTTTTAGGATTCTTATTGGACAAAAATGAGATACACGTAAGGTACATTATGTGTGAGATATAAAAATGTGATTGCATAATAAAAATTCTTATGCTAAAATACCACATCTTCAAAGTGAAGATAAAATGTTGCACAAAAATTTTAGGAGGCGTTTTTATGATTACCCTTACATTACAAACAATGCTAATCATCATTGGATTAGTTGCTGTTGTGGCACTTGTGTATGCAGCATATGCTTCATACAGGATTAGTCGGGCTCCCGTGGATAATGCAAAAGTTGCTGAACTTTCAAACATAATCCATGGTGGTGCTATGGCATTCCTCAAAAGAGAATATAAGGCAATTTTACCTTTTGCTGTTGTTGTTGCCATTCTTCTTTGCTGGAAGGTCTCAACAGCTTCGGCAATTTGCTTTTTGGCCGGTGCTTTCTGTAGCGCAATAACAGGTTATATTGGCATGCAGATAGCCACAAGAGCGAACGGAAAAACAAGCTGTGCTGCATTAAAGGGAATGAATAAAGCTTTAAACGTTGCATTTCTTGGTGGCAGTGTTATGGGAATGATCGTTGTAGGCGTCGGTTTACTCGGGGTTGTAGTTGCTTTCCGTTTCACCTATAATACAGAGATAATCACTGCCTTTGGTTTTGGTGCAAGTGCTGTAGCACTTTTTGCACGTGTAGGTGGGGGTATTTACACAAAAGCTGCTGACGTCGGTGCTGATCTTGTCGGTAAAGTTGAAGCCGGCATTCCAGAAGATGATCCAAGAAACCCAGCCGTCATTGCTGACAATGTGGGGGATAATGTTGGTGACGTTGCTGGCATGGGCGCAGACCTATTTGAATCATATGTAAACTCCATTATAGCTGCAATTGCCGTTGGTGGCACAATCGCCGCAAACTTTGCAAGTAAGGGAGTTAAAGATGGTCTTGCAGTTTTCTACATATATCCCCTCGTTTTAGCAGCAGTTGGAATTTTGTCATCAATCTTAGGAACATTCTTTGTCCGTGTTAAGGAAAATGGTAACGCAGCAAAGGCGCTAAGCACTGGTCTCGGTGCTACGGGACTTTTCATGATTGCTGGTTCCTTCATTGCAACAAAGTATCTGTTCCAGAGCCAGTACATTTTCTTCTGGGCAGTTCTTTCTGGTGTCATTGCAGGACTTCTAATTGGTGCTGTTACTGAGTTCTATACATCGGCAGATTATCCAAGCGTAAAGGAAATTGCAAAAGCATCCACCTCTGGAACTGCAACAAATATTTTGGCTGGACTTGGGGTTGGTATGAAGTCTTGCGCTATCCCGGTTATTTTAGTTTGCGTTGCAATTTTTGTTGGAATGAAATTTGGTGGTCTATACGGAATTGCTTGTTCGGCAGTCGGTATGCTTTCGATCACTGGTATGGCACTTGCAGTTGACGCCTATGGCCCAATAGCAGATAATGCTGGTGGTATTGCTGAAATGGCAGATTTGCCAGCTGAGGTTCGTAACATCACTGACCATCTTGATTCTGTCGGCAACACTACAGCAGCCGTTGGTAAAGGGCTCGCTATTGGTTCAGCTGCACTTACAGCAATTTCACTTTTCTGCACTTATGCTAATGCGACAAGACTTTCCTTTATTGATATCAAAGATTCAAATGTTATGATTGGTCTTTTCCTTGGAGGTCTCCTTCCATTTCTTTTCACAGCTCTTTCAATTCAGGCTGTTAGCCGTGCAGCTGACAAAATGATAGTTGAAGTTCGCCGTCAATTTAGGGAAATTCCTGGTCTTATGGCAGGGACAGCTAAACCAGAATACGCACGTTGCGTAGATATTTCTACTGCGGCAGCACTTCGTGAGATGATTATTCCTGGGCTTATGGCAATTGCTGCACCTATTGTCGTTGGTTTTGGTCTAGGTGCTGAGGCACTCGGTGGGCTTCTTGCTGGTGCAATTATAACCGGCGTTATGCTTGCTATTTTTATGTCAAACTCAGGCGGTGCATGGGATAATGCTAAAAAATATGTAGAAGAAGGTAATTGTGGCGGCAAGGGCTCTCTTGCACACATAGCTGCAGTTGTTGGGGACACCGTTGGTGATCCATTTAAGGATACTGCTGGACCTGCTTTGAATATTTTAATTAAGCTTATGACAGTTGTTGCGACAGTTTGCGCACCACTCATTATTGCACTATAAATTTAGCTCAATATAAAAACTTGTTTATCAGGGGAAGAAGGCTTGTCTCTCTCCCCCTGATTTTGTCGTTTATAGCATGGATACTGTTAGTGACATTACATCACGACTTGACTTGGTAACCTTTGTAGGTAGCTATGTTAAGTTAATAAAAAGAGGCAAAAATTATTTTTGTTGTTGTCCGTTTCACAACGAAAAAACGCCTTCTCTTTCTGTATCACCAGATAAACAAACCTGGCATTGCTTTGGTTGTGGTAAGGGTGGAGATATTATCACCTTTTGTATGGAAATAGAACACCTTGATTTCAAGGAGGCTTTGGAAAAACTTGCAGAGTTGGCTGGTGTTACACTTGAACGATACCAAAAACATTTTACTCCTAACAAAGATCTGTTACTTGAAGCAGAGAATTTCTTTGCTAAACAAATTTCTCTTGTCTCTGCAAAAGTTGCACAGGAGTATTTAGCCAAAAGGTTTCTTTCACTCGACGATGCACGGCGTTTTAATGTAGGTTACTCTCCTGCGTCTTGGGATGCTCTTGTACGCCATTTTGCGGAGTTAGGGATTTCCCCTGACGTTCTTGTCTCTCATGGCCTTGCCAACAAAAACAGCAGGGGTGGTTTTTACGACAGATTTCGTGGTCGGCTGATGTTTTCCATACGCAATAATGTTGGACGCATTGTCGGGTTTGGTGGCAGAATTCTTGATGGTGACGAAGCTAAGTATGTTAATAGCCCCGAGAGCACACTTTACAACAAAAGACATATTCTTTATATGCTTGATAAAGCTAAAACTTCTATAAGAGAGCGTAATTATTGTATCCTTGTTGAAGGTTATATGGACGCAATACGTTGCCACATAGCTGGTTTTACAAATACCGTAGCTAGTTGTGGAACAGCTCTTACCCAAGAGCAGGCTGCTTTGATAAAGCGCCTCACTAATCGTTGTATCGTTTGTTATGATAGCGACAAAGCCGGACAAGAGGCAGCTTTACGAGCAATGTATCTTTTGCAAGAAGAAGGAATTACACCTAGACGCGTAATAATTCAAAGTGCAAAAGATCCAGACGAACTCTTGTTAGAAGATGGTGGTGCAGAGAAATTTAAGCTAAGTTTAAAGAATGCTATGCCTTTACCTATTTTTCATGCTCATCTCAGAGAAACAGATTTATTAGATGAAGCAACGAAAGACGAAGCACTTGCCGACCTTGTTGTGGGGCTCGCCAGGCTTTCGCCATTTGACTTTAGGAGTTATAAAGACAGTGTGTCAAAGATATTAGGGCTTTATTCCCATGATCTGCAGAGCATGGTTGATCGTGCGAGAAACAGTGCAGAGAAACGAAGTGATCCATGTGCCTTTGTAACACCAACTGGTCATATTGACCCATTAAAAAAATTAGAATCTATGCTACTTGCTGTTATTTGGCAAGAGCCTACTCTTTTGAGCAAAATTAGCCCAGATGAGATAATGCTTTATGTGGAAGATCAGGATATTCAAAATATCCTCTTCGCCTTGTCTGACGGGGTAACCAAGGAAAAACTTGAAGAAGAATGGCTTCTCAGAGGAGAAATCCGTCCTACTCAGCTTATTTCGGCCGGAAATGGTTACCTTGCACTAGGTTTTGAGGGGATTTCACTTGAAAGAATTTTACACGACATAAAAGTACAAAATATTAAACTTCACTATGATTTGCTAAACAAAAAAGCTAAAGATGGTTCTATTACAGATGATGAATATAAGGATCTGTTGATGTATGGTTCCATTTTAAAGGGACGCAATCCTAGAAAATAGAAAGTTCGTTTGTAGTACTATTAGGAGGTTTTGCTGTATGAGTGAAGAAATTTTAGAAAAACAGCAAGAGGAAACAAAAAACACAGAAGTTAAACAAAAGTCCAGAAGAGGCAGAAAGAAAAAGACAGCCTTGGTCGTACCAGAAGCAGTAGATGAAGTAAAGGAAGATGAGCTAAGTGCAGGAGATATGACTGATTCTAACATTGGAGAATCTACAGATGAAATTTCCATTGAGGACATTAATCCAACACCTGAAGAACTTGTAGAAGTTGAATCTGAGGTAGTAGCAGTGGCTGATGAGCTTCCCATTACAGCAGATGATATAGACAGTGACAATGACACAAACGATGATGCTACTAGCCTTGAAGAAGAAGATGATGACGATGAATATGAAGAGAGCGATAGTGCAGCCGCCCAAACTGCTCAAGGAAGTCTCGATGATGACGATTATGTAGCTTACATAGGCATAATTAGAGAATTGCTTCACAAAGGTAAGGAAAAGGGGTATTTGTCCTTTGATGACATTGAGAAAAAAATTCCAAAGCAAATTATAAATACGGAAATTCTTGATAACATCTATTCAATGATAACAGAAATGGGAATAGATGTTATAGAAGATCAGCAAGCTGTAAACGATGGCTCTGATGTACAAAAATCAGAAGACGAAGCTGATATGGATGATATCTCCCTCTCCGACCCTGTGCGTATGTATTTGCGCGAAATAGGGCGCATACCTCTTTTAACAATGGATGATGAAGTCCGCCTTGCTAAGGGAATAGCTGAAACCAAGGAAGCAGTAAGAGCAAAATATGAAGTGGAGATGGTAAACTTCTTCACTGAGCAAAAAAGAGAAGAAATTTATGAAAAATTGAAAGCAAGTGAGAAACGTCCATTAACCAATGACGTCCTTTTAGAGATCAATGGGAAGGTTCAGGAAACACTTCAAGATGAAGCAGCACAAAAAGAAATATCCAAGAATGTACATAAAGCCCTTGAATTCAAGCGTGACAAGAAGTATGACCACAAACTATTAGAAGCAAACCTTCGCCTTGTTGTTTCTATAGCAAAAAAATATATAGGTAGAGGCTTAAGCTTTTTGGATCTTATTCAGGAAGGCAATCTAGGCCTTATCAAGGCAGTTGACAAGTTTGATTATAACAAAGGCTTCAAGTTTAGTACCTATGCTACGTGGTGGATACGCCAAGCAATAACCCGTGCAATTGCAGACCAGGCACGTACAATTAGAATTCCGGTTCACATGGTAGAAACCATCAATAAACTTATTCGTGCATCACGTGCTCTTGTTCAGGAGCTTGGTCGTGAACCTACGTCCAGTGAAATTGCAGAAAAGATGGGGCTTTCTCGCGAAAAGGTTGAGGACATTCAAAAAATTGCTCAGGAGCCAGTCAGTCTTGAAAAACCAATTGGCGAAGAAGAAGACAGCCAACTTGGAGACTTTTTGGAAGATAAAGATCTTCCAAACCCAGAAGAAGCAACAGCAAGGACTATTCTGCGTGAGCAACTTGAGGAAATGTTAAATGGCATTTCAGAACGTGAAAGAGATGTTTTAAGAAAACGTTACTGCCTTGAAAATGGCAAACAACAAACACTGGAGGAAGTTGGACACCACTTCGGCGTTACAAGAGAGCGTATTCGCCAAATTGAAGGAAAAGCTCTTCGCAAACTTCGTCATCCAAGTAAGGCAAGGCGCTTGAAAGATTTCTTGCCATCATGATTAGACTTGATAAATTTTTGAAATTAAGCCACCTTGTAAAAAGGCGAACCGTAGCACAAGAGATGCTAGAGGTTGGTGCAATAAAGCTCAATGGAAGGGTAGTAAAACCTTCTAAAGAGGTAAAAGAAGATGATGTCGTTGAGATTGGCTACGCAAAAAAAATCTTAACTATCAAAGTAATAACCGCAGATGAATTTCTCTTAAAACGAAAAACTGAAGCTTATGAGGTAATGAGCGAAAAATTGGTCGAGGTAAATATATAGCATGCAAAAAAACTGAAGAAAGGTAAAAACATAAAAGACTTTGAAAATCCTACAATATGTGTTAAAATGCCAAGTCGTTAAATAAAAAAGATTGGAGGAATTGCAATGCAAAAACAGGCAGGACAAGGCGGTATCATGGGGATGATGATGCCACTGGCCATATTTATAGTAATCTTTTATTTCTTAATCTTAAGACCACAGAAAAAACGTCAGCAAGAACATGACAAGTTGGTCTCCAATATCAAGCCAGGTGATACAGTCGTTACAGCAGGTGGCTTTTATGGTAAAGTACATGATGTGCTTGACGATAGCTATATCATTGAACTTGATCAAAACGTTAAGGCACGTATTCTGAAGTCTTCTATTTCGAGCAAGATTTTTACTGACAACTCTGTTGAGCCTAAGAAAAAGAAAAAGAGAAAACGCCCCATAGCGTCAGAGCAGGCGGTGAAAGCTGCTTCACCCACGGTAACCCCAACAACACCACAAGCAGAACAAGCACCCCAACCTGTTACTGACGATCAAAACGCAAAAGAGCAAAAATAATCTTAAAAGACACTGTTTTATTGTGCCCTTTATTGATTTTTTGAAAAAATAATATGAATGGAGAGATAAGATATGCTAAAAAAGGACAAAATTCGTCTTGGCATAGTGTTTGCAACTGCTATTATTTCCATCCTAATAGTTTTCCCTATCGGTAACAGATTACATTTAGGGCTTGACTTAAAGGGTGGAGTTCACATCGTTTTGCAAGCAAAAGGAACACAAGACAATCCTGTAAACAATGAGAGTATTGAACGGCTTTTGGCAATTTTACGCAATAGAATTGACCAATATGGTATTGCTGAGCCTGTGTTACAACGTGAAGGTTCTGATCGTGTTGCGGTTGATCTCCCTGGCATGGAAGATCCAGATGCTGCACTTGAGTTGATTGGCAAAACTGCTGTTCTTGAGTTTCGTGAAGTACTTGGTGAGACACCAAAAGTTCCTGAACCACCAAAGCGTGAAGAGTATAATGATGATACACAGTATGCTGCAGCAATGAAACGCTATGCAATTTTGAAATCTGATGCTGAAGCAGAAATTAAGAAATTACAGAACTCTGTAGCTAACATGGAAAATCTCATCATAGCAAAAAATGAAAATGGCGGAGCAAATCTATTAGGTCCAGTCCTCGTTTCAGGTGGCGATCTTACCGAAGCGGCAACAACGTATGACCAATTTGGAAAGGCGGCCGTCTCCTTAAAGTTTAACTCACTTGGTGCAAGACTATTTGATGAGGCTACAGCAAAGAACATTGGCAAGCAGATTGCAATTGTGCTTGACGGTACAGTCATTTCTGCCCCTGTTGTACAGCAACGTATTTCTGGCGGTTCAGCGCAGATTACTGGGAACTTTACAACACAAGAGGCAGGGCGTCTTGCAATTATGCTTAAGGCAGGTGCACTTCCTGTTAATGTTGAAGTTTTGGAAAACAGAGCAGTTGGTCCAACCTTGGGGCAGGATTCAATTCAATCTGGTATTACATCAGGCCTTTGGGGTGCTGGACTTGTATTCTTATTTATGCTTGTTTTCTACGGTTTGCTGGGCATTGCCGCAGACATAGCTCTTGCAGTTGCAATCCTGCTTATCTTAGCAGCTATTATTGTTTTAGGTTCAACTCTTACCCTACCAGGTATTGGAGGTCTTATCCTCACAATTGGAATGGCAGTTGATGGTAATGTTTTAATTTATGAGAGAGTTAAAGAAGAGCTACGTGCTGGGGTAACAAAATATGCAGCGCTTGACGCGGGATTCAAGAAAGCACTTACCGTTATTTTGGACTCTAACATAACAACTCTAATTGCTGCTGCAATCCTTTTCTATTTTGGCAGTGGTCCTGTGCGTGGTTTTGCTGTAACTCTTAGTGTTGGTGTTATTGCATCTGTTTTTTGCAATATTGTTGTCACAAGAGCTGTGCTTAGTTTGCTCATGGGCAAGAAGAAAACTGGCAAATAGGAGGCACTTGACATGTTATTTAAAAACATTAATAACGCAAATATACAGTTTATAAAAAATAAAAACCTATTCATAGCTATTTCAGCAGCTTTTGTTATTTGCTCTCTTGCTTTACTCTTCACAAAGGGATTGAACCTTGGTGTCGATTTCACTGGCGGAACGGTTTTGAAGGTAAAGTTTGCTGAGCCAGTTGAAGTGGCAAAGGTAAGAGATGCACTTTCCACAATCAATCAGGGCAGCGCAACCATCCAGACATTTGAAAACGGAGATATTATGCTTCGTTTCCAGGGTGATACAGAAGAGCTTTTGACGAGTGTTCGCCAGACTTTATTACAACAGGTTGGAAAATACGAAGTTCGTAGTGTTGATAAGATAGGTCCAGTTGTAGGTAGCGAATTAAGAAATCAAGCAGCTACCGCATTGCTCCTCGCACTGGTTGGAATTTTGATTTATATAGCAATTCGTTTCCAGTTCCGTTTTGGAGCAGTCGCAATTATCGCCCTTGCACACGACGTAATTGTTATGCTTGGTGCCTATAGCCTTACTGGCAAAGAAATCTCAACCACGTTTATTGCAGCAATTTTAACAATTGCAGGTTACTCAATAAATAACTCAATTGTTATTTTGGATAGAATCCGTGAAAATTGGCGACAGTTAAGAGCAAAAGGAATTGCACTTGTTGTAAATGAGTCAATTAACATGTCTCTTTCTCGCACACTCTACACTTCATTGACAACTCTATTTCCAGTGCTTACCATGTACTTTTTTGGTGGCGAGGTAATTGGAAACTTTGCATTTGCTTTCCTCATTGGCATTGTCGCGGGAACATTTAGCTCTATTTGCCTTGTCGGTTCGTTACTTGTCCTCTCATACGAGAAAAAAATGGGGACGAATAAGAAATAACAAATAATTAAGATCATATTGAGATTATAAAAAAGCCAACGTCACATGACGTTGGCTTTTTTATATGCGAAGAAAAAGCTAATGGACCACATAAAAAACGTTAAATCAAGCAGCTATAATGATTTTCGTTACAACAAGATTAGTGTCATGTTACTGCGCTTATTCTTAAAACAGTAACGGCAACTGAGTCTTTCTAGCACTACGTTTGCGAGCGATAATTTGAGCTATCACACTTTCACACTGTAATCTCCACGTAGCCTCATCCTAAATCTTATCTGACTTGTCTGATAGGATAATATTAACTACAACTCCACCTGAACCTCAAAAACATATATATTGAATGTGTGATACAAATCCATGAAGAGATAATAAAAAAGACAGCTACGCAGCAAAGCGCAACTGTCTTTTTGTTAATTCACTTAATTATTATAATTAATTACAAACTAAGCCTTCTTAAATATATGTCTGCAGAATGCACAGAGGATTATGATAAATGCTGCATAACCAAGGATTGCAACATCACCAAATGCCTCATATAGCTTTGCATAGGTGACGTTCGTAACAAACCAACCCAAGTCATAGCTCAAGAGAACTGCCACGTTTGCTTTTGGTAACAAATTCTTTGGAGACAAATCTGTAATGAGCTGGACATATGCAGGGAAGGCAAAGCCAAGTGCAATACCAAATAGAAAACCTACAATTGGAAATACCACTGGTGCAATTGCATTTGGTGTCTGTGATAAAATAATGATACAAGTTGCTAACCCTATGGATGAAATCGGTAAAACACTCTTCAAACTCCACCGTTTTACTGCCGGCAATGTAGCAAGGAAACGAGTAAAGATACCACCAACAGAAAGCATAATCATGTAAAGGCTGGAGTCAGTGCCGTGCTTTTGAGCGAGATCTGAGACAGAGCCAGACATACCATCAGCTAGGGACATGAAGAGCGTTGCAAAGCAGAGGACAACCAATACCTTTGTCGCAAAGAGATCTTTCCAAGAGCCCCATTTGATTTCCTGTGCAGGTGCGGGGTTGGCAGAGTCTGTTTTCGTGGACATCTTAGGTGTTTTCAAAAGCAACACAAAGATGATCGAGATAATAGAAGTCACCGGACCAATTGCCAAGTAGTACACGGAACCAGCAAGACGATCGGAAAGGCTGGTGAAGTAGTTTGCCAAAGGAATAACTGAAGACATTGAAAGAAATCCTGCTAAAGTAACAAAGCCTGTTGCCGGCGCTCTCGTCTCATCTGTTGTTGAATAGCTTAATGCAACGAACAAACCAACCATGTAGAGACTATAGCTAAAGCCAGCCAAGATACGGCAAACTATCAGTAAGTTACCATAGGCTTGGGGCGAGAGGCAAGAAAGAACGTGTCCAGCCTCGATAACTCCATTGTAAACTCCATTACTGGAAATATCAAGCCAGCAGAGGTAACCAAAAGCAGAGCAAGAAATGAGTGCTACAAAGCAAGCAATAAGCATTGATGTTTTAATACCAATGCGCTCAATAATTGAGCCGGAAAGCGGGCGAGAAATTGCAACTGCAACAAAGTAAATTGCAAAAAGCATCGCACCAACACTAAGCAAACCTCCAAACGTCTGCGAGTATGCTGAGAATACGTAATAAGAGTTGTGCATACAAAGCATGAAGTAGTTTGCGAAGAACAAGATGATAACGTTGTAATACTTCTTGAAGAAATCCATGAATAGTGCCTCCTAAATTTTTTTTGTTTTGGTTGCTACCAAAACCACACTAGGTGATATTTTATAATATAAAAAAAAAAAAGTCTAGTTTTTCATAAAAAAAATCAGCGAAAAAAAATTTTTTCGCTGATCTATAAATAGCATCAAACAATAGGGTTATAAGGCTCTTTTTATAGCAGCTTTTACTGCCGGAGTCCTGTATGGATGCCCAATTGGATCAAGCTTCATAGTAACCTTCTCTCCACGAGGCAAAAATTTCATATAGAAGTGTTGCTCGAAACCTTCGTCGCTCGTAATTACAAGCATTATGCCGACTCCATCAGGCGACATGTAGTAATCGCGGAATACATAGTGACCACTACCATCTGTACCTACACCTTCACTTCCTGCGAGGCGTTGCATCACTTCTGCGACATTTCCTGATATTTCAAAAATTTCTTCCATTATCTCTTGCTCACTTTCGTTTTCAACCTTGTTGGCTGTTTTTGTAATAACTAAATCAAAGGTATTTCGTCCTTCTTTTTGCCACTTTCGTTCATACTTTGTTACATATGCACGAATTGGATTTTTTATAAGGGGTGCTACAGAGAAATTGTCTTGGCTAGAAAAGATTTCTGCACAATCCAAAGCATACCATTCAACATCAGTTGCCAAATGAAACTCTCCCCCAACTTTTAATATGTAATCCAATAAATTTACAAAGCTAGGAACTGTTACTCGACGTGAAGCGTGACGTGATTTTGGCCATGGACAGGGAAAATTCATAAAAACCTTTGACACTGTGTGTGGTGTAAAGCTTTTACGCAAAATTAACCCAGCATCACCATGCATGAGTTTTATGTTCTTCAATCCAGACGCAAGAGCTCTGCGACACGCTTTTGTTACACACATTTGAGAAACTTCAATACCAACAATTAAAGCATCTGGATTTTTTTCGGCTAAAAAAGTTGTAAATTCGCCATTGCCAAAACCAATTTCAACCAAAAGCTCCTCGTAATTTTTTATCTTTTGCCAATCAAGCGGCAAATTTTGTCGCTCGGTGATCAAAATATCTTGAAAATTCCAGTTCAAATTATACACTCCCTTATTGCAAACCATTCTTCTAAGGTCAATTCTTCAGCCCTGACAGTTTGTTTCAAACCAACCTTTTGATAAATTTCAGCTATTTGCTCTTTATTTAATCCACCTGCCAAAAAATTATTTTGCAATATTTTACGTCTTTGCTTAAAAGCCATTTGTAAAAGACTCCGCCATTTTTTATCATTTGCAATGTTAAAATTCTTGGAAAGTGAAATCTCTACTATAGCCGAATTGACAGCTGGACGTGGCTTGAAAGCTTCTGGCGAGACGCGACGAAGAATTTGAGCATCTCCCCCCATTGCTTCAATCGTAACTCCGAGGGGGCAACGATTTTTTGTATGTGGTTTAGCTACTATTCTCTCTGCAGCTTCCAGTTGCACCATGACAAGAAAATAATGTACCCCAAGTGGAGCTAATTGTTCTAAAAAGGTAAAAAGAAGTGGCGTCGTTATGTGATATGGTAAATTTGCAATTATTTTATTTGGGAGAAAAGGCAAGCTTGTATAGTCAAAACCAACTGCATCAGCCCAAAATATCTGTAAATTTGTGTGTTTTTCCTCAATAGGCGCAAGAAATTCCTGCAAACGTTTGTCAAACTCAATAGCAAAGACGTGCTTTGGAAAAAACGAGAGAAGTCCCTTTGTCAAAATTCCTTTACCAGGACCAATTTCCAATATAACATCTTCTTTGAAAATGTGAGCCTTACGTGTTATGAAGTCTATCACACTAGTATCAATCAAAAAATTTTGTCCAATATCTGTATTGTTAATAAATTTACTCGGCAAGGCTAGAATCTCCGCATAAAAAAAGATTGTAGAAAAATTAGTATTTTCGCAAAACAGCGGTAATTATAACAAAATTTTTAAGCTTTTTAAATTTTTAGTAAATTTTTTAAGAAAAACACTTGCTTTTTTTGTAATTTTTGTAATATAATCCTCAGTACGATTTATTAGACCTTGCTTGTCAAGGTAATTGTCATAGGAGGAGTTTTAACATGGCAAAGGCTGTAGTGAATGGGGAAGTTTGCGTGGGTTGCGAGGCTTGCGTTGGTGTTTGCCCAGTTGGAGCTATTTCAATGGCGGACGGCAAGTCTTGCGTTGATCCAAATGCATGCGTTGAGTGCGGTGCATGTGTTGAGACGTGCCCCGTTAGTGCTATTTCAAACTAGTATTATAGTGTTTTTGGTGCGGACTTTCCGCACCTTTTTTGTTGCTAAAGATATCAAAAATCTAAAATATGAAAAACTCTCTTGCTTTTTTCACATGTTTGACGTATAATACCCGACTGTTAATGGAGAAGACATCGGAGGTGTATCAATATGAGAGAAGGCATCCATCCTAACTATGTAAAATGCAAGGTGACTTGTGCATGTGGCAACACATTTGAGACAATGTCTACCGTTGGCGATATGAGGGTTGCAGTCTGCAGCGCTTGCCATCCATATTACAGCGGCAAAAAAGGTCGCGTCATAGAGGCAGGTCGTTTGGAAAAATTCCGTCAGAAGTACGCTGGTATTAACTACGGGCAAAAAGCAAAGACTGCAGAATAAATTTTGTTTTATTTTGAATTCAAAAGGAGTGCGTAGCACTCCTTTTTTGTTTTGTGGTTTTTTTTTATTATGATATAATCTCGAAAAGTTTTATTATATTGAGGTAACAAACTATGTATGTAAAACTAATAGCACACACGCCTGAACCAGATAGAGTTGTTGCTGCTGCTGCAAAGCTTTGTTATAGTGCAAGTTCTGCCGTTGAGATTTTCGATGGTTTAACTACAGAAAACTGTGCCAAATTCTTACAAATTTTGCAAAAATCAGGGCACATGTCACCATTTGAACATGCAAACTTCACCTTTGCAATTGACGGCATTTCACGTGTAACTTCACATCAGCTTGTTAGACACAGAATGGCATCATTTAGTCAACAAAGCCAACGCTATGTCGGAATGGAAGAAAATGAGTGCATTTTACCTCCTTCCTTAGATAAAATTGAAGGAGCTAAGGTGATTTTTACAAAACAGATAGAAAGTGCAAAAGAAGCTTATAACAAATTGGTTGCTCTTGGAATTCCAAAGGAAGACGCCAGGTTTGTTCTACCACACGGCGGACTAACGCGTATTGTCGTTACAATGAACGCACGCGAACTACATCATTTCTTTTCACTTCGTATTTGCCACAGGGCTCAATGGGAAATCCAGTCACTTGCTACTGCAATGCTCAAGGAAGTAAAAAAAGTAGCTCCGCTTCTTTTCAGCAAAGCAGGTCCTAGCTGTATATCAAAAGGGAAATGTGAAGAGGCACGCCCTTGTGGTAAGCCAATAGGACCTGATGAACTCTAGACGGTGACGAATATTATGAAATTGCTAAAAAAAATCGCACTATCCCTTCTTTTAACACATAACCTAGCAAGTAAAGAAGGCTGCGAAAGAGAAAACATTCCTGTTGGTGGTCAAGCTGTAATAGAAGGGGTGCTAATGAAGGGACCAAATCTCTGGGCAATGTGTGTTCGCGACCCTCAAGGTAAAATTGTGACAGAAACGTGGCAACCCTCAACGTGGCTCAAGACTAAATTTTGGCAAACTCCTGTTATTCGTGGTTTTGCTACAATGATAGAAATGATGCGGGTTGGAATAAAAGCCTTGTCAAGAAGTGCAGATATAAGCCTTGGCGAGGAAGAAAATTTATCCCCAGCAGAGACAGTGGGGACAATAGTTATTGCATTCATAGCTGTTGTTGGACTCTTTATCGCGTTACCTATGTTTGCAGGAGAACTTATCGCCAGATGGTGTCAATTATCTCCCTTCGCTGAACATGCACTTGAGGGGCTGTTCCGTGGAATTATCTTCGTAGCTTATGTAGCCGGCATTTCGCTTTACAAGGATATCGCACGAGTTTTCGAATATCATGGAGCAGAACACAAGACTATAAATGCCTATGAAGCTGGTTCCTCAATGTCACCAAATGAAGTTAGCAAATTTTCTCGCATACACCGCAGATGTGGCACTTCTTTTTTGATAATTGTTATTGTGGTTTCAATAATAGTTTTTGCCCTTATACCAACAACGACAATTTTTTGGCGTATAGCAAGCCGAGTAATTTTGCTTCCCCTCGTAATTGGCATTTCTTATGAAATCATCAAGGGAGCAAGCAAATCAAATGGGATTGGAAAATGGCTAATCACCCCAGCACTTGCATTACAATTCATCACAACAAAAGAACCATCAAACGACCAATTAGAGGTTGCAATCAGTGCATTAAACAAAGCACTTGATGCCTAATAAATTGTACGAAAAAAACAAGTCGATAGAAAAATATTTTTCTTTCGACTTGTTTTTTGTGTATCAGCGTTTCTTTAGTATCACATGACGAGGAATGTTGGCATAATCTTGCACAATTTTCACTAAATTAAAGTGCTTTTGCCACATTTTTTCAAGGATAGCAATTTGAGAAGCTCCTGCAGTCTCTATTGCTAAGAGCCCACCTGGCTTTAGGAAAAGTTCCGCAGCAACTAAAAGTTTTTTGTAAATTTTTAGTCCGTCCTTACCACCATCAAGCGCCATCTTTGGTTCATAGTCACGAACCTCTGACATTAAACCAGACATATCATTTGTATCAATGTATGGAGGATTTGCGGTAATTAAATCAAGGCTTTCCTTTGAAAAATTTGCATCAATAATGTTTTTATTCTGTAATATTTTTGTGCAATGACTTAGATTATGTAGAGCAACATTTTTAGAATTCCACTTTATTGCACAAGTTGATTTTTCAACAAAAGTACAAAAGTCATTAGGATTATTTCTACTCTTCAAAATAGAAATTCCAATGCAGCCACTTCCGCTGCACCAATCTGCAAAGTTAATTGCTACATTTTCCTTGAAGAGTTCAAGCACTTCTTCAACCAAAAGCTCCGTTTCTGGGCGGGGAATAAGCACGCCTCTACCAACAAGAAAAACAAGCCCCATAAATTCCGCTTTACCTAAACAATATGAGAGAGGCATGCCGTTTTTTCGTTTTTGAGTACAGGAGCGTATAAGCTTTTCTGATTTAGCATCAATTTCCTTTTCGCCAAGAAAATATTCGCCATCATTTATACTGGCAAATTGCATAATAATTCGCCTCGTGCAGTAATCTGCGCGAGGCGTGTTTTTTAATTCAGAGAAGATTTGTTGTTTTAATATGGATAATTTCATTTTATAGCTTTAAAGCTTTTAGCTTTTCCGCCTGGTCTGCTTCTGCCAAGGCGGCTATAAGTTCATCAATCTCGCCATCCATAACTTGATCCAGTTTATAAAGAGTTAAATTTATGCGATGGTCACTAACTCTGTTTTGGGGAAAATTATATGTGCGAATTCTTTCTGATCTGTCACCTGTTCCAACTTGCCCACGTTTTTCTGCTGCAATTTCTGCATTTTGCTCTTGTAATTTTAGGTCATAAAGCTTTGTACGAAGATACTGCATCGCTTTTGCACGGTTTTTTATCTGGCTGCGTTGGTCTTGACATGTCACAACAATCCCCGTTGGCAAGTGCGTTATACGAACAGCAGAATCCGTCATATTTATGTGCTGACCACCAGCGCCACTTGAACGATAGGTATCGATTTTTAAGTCCTCAGGGTTAATGCTTACATCAACTTCCTCTGCTTCCGGTAGCACTGCAACTGTAGCTGTTGAAGTGTGTATTCTGCCTGAGGCTTCCGTTTCAGGAACACGCTGTACACGATGAACGCCGCTTTCATATTTCAACTTTGAGAATGCTCCGACTCCATCAACGCGAAATATTATTTCCTTTAAACCACCTATGCCAGTTTCATTACCTGACGTTACTTCAACCTTCCAGCCTTGCTTTTCTGCATACATCATATACATACGGAACAAATCTGAACCAAAGAGGGCAGCTTCTTCACCACCAGCACCGCCACGAATTTCCACAATAACAGACTTATCATCGTTTATATCTTTTGGAAGAAGGAGAATTTGTATCTCTCGTTCCATTTCCGGAATATGTTCTTCTAGCTCAAGGAGTTCAGAACGAGCCAGCTCTCTCATTTCAAGGTCTTCTTCTGCTTCAATTATCTCCTTTGCATCGGCAATTTCCTTTAATGCACGTTCGTATTTTTCTGTAGCTTCAACTACAGGTGCAAGGGCAGTATGCTTACGCCCCAAGTCACGTAACTGTGCTTGATCCGCCACTACCGCAGGATCAGCCATTTTATCTTCAATTTCTCTGAAATTTTGTTCAATTTCCTTTAGTTTTGATAATAAATCCATTTCAATTTCCTCACTATACTTGAAGCATTTATATCATTTTACGAGGAATGAAACTCACGACCAAAATATTCGTCATATTCAGTCCTCGCAAAATGACACCAAAGATACAAAAAAGACTTCGCAAAAAGCGAAGTCTTTTTCACTTAGTTAATTAGAACTTAACAGACGTGTTCTGGAAAGCTGCCATAACGGCTGCTGTGATATCCTTCGCGCTGTTTACTGCAATGACCTCGTGTGCTGGAAGTGCGAGCTCAAGATTCTGCTTCTTGATCTCTGCATTCACAACCTTGATCAATGCCTCTGAGTAGGCCTGGTTGCACTTTGCTTCAAACTGATTCATCTGTGTCTGAAGCTCCTGGAACTTACGTGCAATTTTCTCTCTTGTAGCCTGGTCGTCTGTCTTAGGATTTGCCTTTCTGAAATCCTGAAGCTGCTTGTCAAGCTTTGCTTGTGCCGCAAGAATTGTGTCTGTCAATGCTTTGCCATTTTTGCTCTCAAGACGAATCTTGTTCACATCAACAACACCAACTGCAGCGCAGGCCGCTGAAGCCAAAGCCACTACCATTACCAAAGCGAGTAAAACCTTTTTCATATTACTCAGTCTCCTTTAACTAAAAAATTTTTTATATAAATTTCAAGTCTTACAGACCCAAAAGTTTATATACCGTTTGAGATACTTCTGCGATATCTGCATTTCCGCGAGTTTCCCTCATTACAAGCCCTTGCAAGAACTTAAGTTTTGCACCTTTTTTATCCTTGCCACTCTTAATGAACTCAACCGCGTCAGCATTGTCTCGCAAAACGCCTGAGATTATATCAAATAATTTTTCACCTGTCAAGTGCCCAATTGTACCAATTTTTTTAATTGCTTCATCAAGTGAAAGATTTTTATCAATCATTTTTGCAAATACATCTTTTGCCTGTGTGTTAGAGAGATCCTTCTTTTCAACCTTAGCAATAAGCTTGCCAAGGCAAACTGGGCAGACAGAAAAGTCTGCAATAGTTTTATCCTGTTCCTTCAAGATACGAAGTACTTCAGTCTTAATCCAGTTGCAGGCTCGCAAAGGGCTTCCACTTTCACGGGCCACTGTCTCAAAATAATCAGCTAACTGTCTATCTTCTGTTAGGAGTGCTACATCATCTTTGGAAAAACCATATTGACTTGCAAAGCGTTCTCTTTTGTCCCATGGCATTTCCGGCAGGGTTTTCTCAATTTTCGTCACATAATCTGGCTTTGCGGACATTGGTGCAAGATTCATTTCAGCATAGTAGCGATAATCTTTTGCTCCTTCTTTGTTTCTCATGGAGCGGGTTACACCTGCGGCATCGTCCCACATGCGTGTTTCTTGCACAAGCGTTCCGCCAGTGTCAAGCACTTTATTTTGTCTTGCTATTTCATAGTCCAAAGCTCTTTCAATGGAACGAAGGGAATTTATATTTTTTAGCTCAATTCTCGTTCCAAATGAACCATCTGGATTGGAAAGAGAAACATTGACATCGCACCTGAGAGAACCAGATTCCATTTCTCCGTCTGAAACACCTAGGTATCTTGCGAGCTGTCTAATTTGCGTAACATAGGCAACTGCTTCCTTTGCGCTGGACATATCTGGCATGGAAACAATTTCTGAAAGTGGGCAACCGCCACGGTTATAGTCAACAAGCGAATAGGCTGCACCGGCGAGGCGTCCATCGCTCGTCGGATGGACAAGCTTTCCTGCATCTTCTTCCAAGTGCAGATGGTCAAGATGTACACGTTTTTTTTGTCCATCAACTTCTATATCAAGATACCCCCCCTGTGCAATGGCATGCGTGTATTGTGTAACCTGGTATGCACTCGGTAAATCAGCATAAAAATAGTGTTTTCTATGAAAACGTGTATTGTCACAAATCTTGCAATGAAGCCCAAGTCCCATACGAATAGCAAGCTCAACTGCGTGGTCATTTACAACTGGCAAGGTGCCAGGAACTGCAAGGCAAATTGGACAAACATTCGTATTTGGTGTAGCACCAATGTAATCTGTGGAACAGTTGCAGAATAACTTTGTTTTTGTTTTTAATTGAAGGTGAATTTCAAGTCCTATAACTACTGGTCTTTTACTCATAACAATTTCCCCCTTCTTATTCCGCTGCCTTTGGCGTACCAAAAGAATCTTCCAAGCATTTTGCAAGAGCAACAGCAGTTGAATCTTCAAACCTCTGTGACATAACTTGGAGAGAAACACATTCAGAATCTTGTTCTAGCGAAACAGAAAATGACGGAAGACCAACAAGATTTGCAAGGCTAGCAAGAGCATCGCTTAAATATGTTTTCGTCTTGTTTGTGGCACTTTCTCCAATGAGCGGTGCAAGCTCTGTTGAAATAGGAGCTAAAACAGCATCTGCTTTTTTGAACAGATCATCAAATTCGTCCTTTATCATTGAACGAACCTTAATTGAAGGCTCAAAATAATTTTCATAGAAACCACGAGTTAAAATACTTGTCCCGATAAGAATACGTTTTTTGACTTCATCGCCAAAACCATGCTCACGGGTGTTTTTATACATATCCATAAGGTTTTTGCCGTCCTCATGGTAACCATATCTCATACCGTCAAAGCAAGCTAGCTTTGAGCTTGCGTCGCCAAGAACAGTCATATAGTAGCAAGCTGCAGAGTGCTCACGTGCAATGGGTAAATCCACTTCAAAAACTTCGGCACCCTTCCCACGCAGAATTTCTACCGCTTTTTTTTCTGCTTCGATAATTTTTTCATCTAAAAGTGCTTTATCAAAGCCTGTAAGGACAGCAATTTTCTTGCCCTTTATGTCAAAATTTGCAACTTCTTTTGTAAAAACAGGGCGGTCATAGGCATCACAGGTGCTGTCATTTTTCTCGTCAGCTACTGCGAGAATATCGGTGAGGAGTGCAACATCAGAAGAAGAGCGAGTCATATAACCCACTTGGTCAAAACTCGAGGCACAGGCAATTACACCAAAACGGCTGACTTGCCCATAAGATGGCTTAAAGCCCTGCACACCGCAATAAGCGGCAGGCTGACGGACGGAACCGCCTGTATCACTAGCCAAGGCAAATGGAACGTAACCCGCCGCAACGGCAGCGGCTGAACCACCAAAAGGCCCCCCAGGTACACGGGAAGCGTTGCGAGGATTTTTTGTAGCACCAAAAATTGAACTCTCGGTGGTTGAGCCCATAGCAAATTCATCCATATTTGTTTTTCCAAGAAGAATTGCGCCTTCTTTTTCAAGCAAAGTTACAACAGTTGCATCATAAAATGGTGTCCAATTATCAAGCATGTGGCTAGCACAGGTCGTCTTAATACCAGCCGTGCAGATATTGTCTGATGCCACATAGGGCACACCTAGTAACCTTATATTGCCAGCATTGCCACTTGCAACGAGCGCATCAATTTCATCTGCCTTTGCAAGAGCTTTCTCTTCACAAAGTGTGATAACCGCATTTATTTCTTTGTCACGTTGTTTAATGAGGCTAAGCGCACATTCTGTGACTTCACGTGCCGTAAAACGCTTTTCTCTCACGCCATTTGCAATGTCTTGCGCTGAAAGGAGGATATAATCTTTTACGTTCATTTTATGCATCTCCTTCCGTTTCCAAGGCAATTATGCGTGGTACACGGTAGAAATCTCCGTCTTTTATTGGGGATTCGTCCATAAATTTATCCCTACCAGTCCAAGTAACTGCTTCGTCTTTTCTTCTGGCAGGCTCACGCTTTACATCCCATTCAAATGCTTCAAGCGTTTCATGCGGCAAGTTTGCCATCTTGTCACAAAGGGCAAGAACTTCATTGACGCGAGATATTATTTCATCATAATGACACTCGTCAATACGCAACTGCGACAGCTTAAGAACTTCCAAGAGTCGCTCCTTGTCAAGCCTCATTTGTACCATTTATTTGCCTCCTGTAAATACATTTCTAAATCAATTCAACCGCAGTATTATAAAATTTTGTTTTCAATTTGTAAATTGCTAATGTGAAAAATAGAAAAAATAGAAAAAACGAGGATTAGATGCCTCAGATGCAAAGCGGTTGGGTGCAAAAGGAGCGAATTTCTAAAAACCTTGAAACCATAGAGCACATAAAGAGCACAGAGGCTCTAGCTTTGCTAGAGCTAAAAACACAGCAAGGAGTCGTTGGTTATACCAACGGCTCCTTGCCTTTATGTTAGGGATGGTGAGTTTACTCGACATCCCCTTTATGTTAGTCGCGCTAGCGGCGCTTATGGCTAAATCTATTTGCCAAACATATACCAAACGCTAACGTTTGCTCCTATTCCAGTGCGTTGACCTGCAAAACCCTGAAGAGCAACTTCACCCTTCCATGGGCTATCTTTTCTTTCGAATTTTACTCCAAATTCTGCTAAGCCGCTTCCGCCCTTGAAGTCTGAAGTGTCTATTGCTAGTCCATCTGTGCTGCCCTTTGCCTTACCGTCAAACTCATATTCGTAGGCAAGACCGCCAAAGAAATTGAAGCCGTTTTTGCCTTCATTGCTATTGTAACGGAATCCGGCGCGGAGCCTGTTGCTGTTTATTGTGTCAAGGTCTATTCCCTCGTTGCCCAAGGTAGCACTTACACTGTTTTGTCTGTTCCAAAGGTATTTAACGTATGTATCGATGTTGCTTCCACCCTTAACGTTCCATTTGTAGCCAAATCCAGCATGTGCACCAAAGTATGTTCCGCCCATATCAAAGCTGGTGTATGCAGTTGGGTCGAAGGTGCTGCTGTTATACTTGCTGTTGATATGTCCAACCCTCACGCTTGCTTCTCCGTGGAGCTGACCGAGGTCTGTTTTTCTTCCCTCTGCCTTGGCAAATAAACCACCACCAAAGTAGTTAATGTCGCCCTTGGCAAACACATCGGCATCTACAAATTTATTTTCCGTGTAGTAACGACCATTTCCGCCTTCTGCAAAGAGACCAAGGGTTAGGTTATCACACACCTTTCCGGAAACTCCTGCTGCAACGTTAAACATATTGAGGTCGAGGTTGTTACCCACTCTGTCGTAGTTGCTGCGGTTGCCGCCAAGGACAGCAAAGGCTTCCCATCTATTGCTTTGTGGTATTGCGCTGTCCATGAGAGACGTTGCTACAATGTCTGCTGCGCTGTTGATAGCAGCGATGCTTCCGAGTCGAGCCTGTGTGAAGGACTTTGTGTTGACCGACGCTTCCGCTTCAAGGAAACCAAGCAATAAACCTGTAAAATTTCCTCCCCATAAAGGATGTTCGTATTCTGCTATTTTTATGCTATAAAGATATTTCTTCAAACCCCCGGTTGTTTCAATTTTGTTTGGACCAGTGTAGTTTTTAGCTTGAGATACAAGTATCATTTTTTCACCCTTCGCTAATTTGCTACCTTCCTCGGTCTGCATAAGGTGCACCTGTGCACCTGTAAGGTCACATTCACCTTTCCCAACCGAACTAACTTCGATGAAGCTATCATCCTTTTTGTGTCCATCTAAATTGAAGTAAAGATTCCCTGAAAGCTTTACAGGGCTATCTACGCTGAGATATGCATTTCCACCACCTACATAAATATCACCCGTAAGCTTTACAGCATTAGCTGAAATTACATTTGACATGCCTAAAGCGCCACAATTATTTGTGTCAACGATTACATTCGTGTTATATTCCCCCGCTTCTAAAAACACTTTTGCATAATTAAACAGATTTAAAGTCAGTCCTTTATCGCCATACTCTGACTGCGAAAGTTCAATGATTTCCGTATGCCCTGAAGCTCCTTCTATGCTAACTTCTTCGCCAAGGTCAGACATATAGTCCGTCATGTAGTCTCCATTTTCCTGCTCACCGAAAAATTTGACGTTTTTCTCTCCAGAAACATTGCTAACATTCAGTGCAAGCACACCTTCCTTACTGGCTTCTGTTCCAACGCTTGCGAGCTTTGCATAGTTGCCAAGATTGTCAGGATCAAGCAATGCAGACACAAACATATTCTTGCCAGTTGTTACACCACTGTATTTAATATAGTAAGTACGACCGGTAACCTGAGCCGCATTACCCATGTTCAAAAGCTTCACGCCTTGACCTAGTGCTACTTCAGCCATTTTGTTAATGTCAAACCCGTCACTATATTCGAGCTTCGCTACAGTCGGTGTCTTTATGCCAGTATCGGTGTTTGCATCATACGGATCCTTCAAGGTTACCTTCCAACCTTGTGAACCGTCGTAGGTGGTATCTATATTAAAGGCGCCACCACAACTCTGACTATGCTTGCCACCTTGAGCGGCAGTCAAAAATGCAATTTTGGATTGATCTAAATTAAACGCCGGACGAGCAGCAAAGTTATCATAAGACGCAGCCCTCCACGCAATGATTCCGGTAGGCAGCGACACATCCTCCATTAGTGTGTAAGCGCTATAACTATAAATACCTGAACGTAACCACCAAGAGGCAGGATTTCCTGACACACCTGCTTCCATCTCCGTAGTATTACCATACATCTTTTGTGCACCCTGTGCTAGATCCGTCGCTTCTGCTACCCTTGCAGGGTCTTGCACCGTTGGATCTGTAGAAAAACCAAAAGCAGCGCTTAATGCCTCGTCTTCGCTGAGAAAGAATAGCTTGTCTGTAGCACTAACATCTGAATTCGTAGTATCCTTTATTGCCGCATGTTCCCTGTCGCTAAAGGCATCTCCTGCAAAGCTGCCCCAAGTATCTGCTTCTCCAGTCTCCTTGAAGGTCGTTTTTTCTCTGCCGGTCGTGCCGTTCAGCACCTTGCGTATATCTACATCTTTCCAGCATTCATGATGAGCTCCTCCATTATCAAGTTGGCGTGCAAATAACGCCTTATCTGACAAAAGAAATACTTGCTTTGTTCCTGAGCCGGTGGTGTCATTCGCTAACACGCGCCACTGAATTCCTTTTTGCTCATAATTGTTCTTGTTGAAGGCTTCGCCACCTTCAGGCGGTGTATAGCCCTCTGCAGCACTCTGGTAAAATGAACCATAATAGATTGTTTCCGCTTGATTAGCTCCACCACCGTTACCACCTGTGAAGTCTGTAATCTTCACAATTCCGCCACTTGGCGACGCCTCCGCAGGCGACACCACAGGTGTCAAACTGCTCATGGTAAGCACCACAAGCATAACGCATAACCCAAGGCACAAAAATTTCCGTGCCGAACCATTAAAGTAACTTTTTGTAAATTTTGTAATTTTTTTCATAATCTTATTCTCCCCTTTGTGTAATTTTTCTTCACGAACTCTTTTTTTAGTTTTTTATTTTTTTTATTTTTTTATTTTGGTTCGCAAGTTGAAGACGATACACAAAAACACAAACAAGGGTATGTAACTAGAACAAAAAGTATCCAAGGTTGCCATTTCCTCTAGTTTTTTACCTATCATTTGTTTTTGTTTGTGCTTTGCTTCGCTTTTGTTTCTTTGTGTTTTCTTTGCCTTAAAACCCTACATCTCGTTAATAGCAGTTGGGGAAATCACCTCTCTTTCTCGCCTCACGATTGGATGTATGAATAAAAAAGGCAACAGAACAGGGCCTACTAAGTAAAATCACCTAGTAAGCTCTGTTCTGTTGCTCCAAATAATTTCATTATTAAAAAAATTAAAAAATACAAAAGTCAACTGATTACTCATCATATCCTTACTCCTTACTTCTCTCCATATATGATAATATAATAATTGTGTTATTAGGATATATGCGGCTAAATCTGCACATCCTTCGACTTCAGTGTACGTATTGTATCGATTTGCTCTTTCTTTGCCAAGATGTTTTTTTAATTTTTTACTGATTTAGCCAATCTAATTTTATTAAAATTTTCTCAAAATTTAAGTTGCTTTTTTATATGATATTACTACATTTATCACTTGCGGAATGTTCACAAAAGTGAACATTTTTTATCAGCTTTTTCGGTCGCTACAAGTAGAACCCCTACCTGTTGCACCGCAAGGGTTTACAGCGTTTTATGCGTAGGGGCTTTACTTGTAAAGCCCATTTTTTGTTTAATTTTATGTTGGGAATGGCTTTGCCATTCCCTTTATGTTAGCCGCGTAGCGGCGCTTATGGCTAAAAAACATGGCAAAAAGCAGACAACAAAAAAGCTGGTACAAAAAATTTCGTACCAGCTTTTTTTGTGAGCGTTCAATAAGCCGAGTTTTGTATGTATCGGTCATTTATCTAGCAAGGTGCTTGCACACCTCGACAAGCGGTCGTACCCGAGAGAACTGCGGGCAACAGCTGTGACTGTGTCACTCTCTCCTATTCGACCTTGCTTCGAGAGGGGCTTACCATGCGCGGGTCTTACTCCGCCGGTGGGCTCTTACCCCGCCTTTTCATCCTTACAGCTTGCGCTGCGGTTTACCTTTCTGTGGCGCTTTCCCTAAGCTTGCACTCGCAGGAATTTCTCCTACTCTCTGCCCTATGAAGCCCGGACTTTCCTCGAGATTAAAAAATCTCGCGACCGAGTCAAACACTCAAGTGCATTATAACACTATAATTACTTAATCCAGCAAAAAATTAATTAGCAAACTCGTACTTCCAATGTCCAGAGCCAAGTTTTGTAAAACCACTAAGGTGTGTAACAGCAGACATTAAAAATTTTACACGTTTACTATCTGAATAAATGTCAAGACTTACCTTAGCTTGTTTAGTATCAAGATTAAAAGCTACTTCCCCTGTTACATTGGAAAATTCATTTTTCAAAACAACATTTGAAAGCTTTATTAAATTTTCACGATAAAGAACATCTGCCTTTGCATTTGCATAGGCAAAACAATCTCCAAAACCAGGCAAGGGCACACTCAACTTTATAGGAAAATCAATTTTGCCTTGTCCTCTTGAGGCGGCAGGATTTACAAAATCAAGATACACATCACCAAAAAATGCTATAGCTCCATTGAGCTTAACGCCAACAGGGCCATAAATATCCTGCGTTCCAGAGATGTTGCCAAACAACCCCTTTGTGGCATCAAGCGCTAAATATTTATCTGATTCATATTTTATCGCAATTTCCCCCGGTGCAAGCACTATTTTAAAATCCATAAAGGTTGCAACTGATTCTTGCATCCATTTGGCAATAACATTTGCCGAGCCGGGAAGAGTAAAACTAGAAGATGAAACCGGAATAACTATTAGCTGCGGAGAAGATAAACTCAACTTGTCAGCAATAGACCATCTAAAGTTATCAAAAGCAACCTTACCAGAGGAAAGATGCGTGTCTTCCAAAGCTACCACGGGTGATACCCCCCCTAAAAATAATACAACTGCAATAACAAAACCACACAGGCAACGCCTAACAAACTTTTTCATGTGTAATTTACACACTCCTTTCAACACTCAAAATTCTAACTCAAAAAAATACTAAAATAGTGATGCTACCTTTACTTCTTAAAATAATCTCTCAATTCATCCATTTCTGCCATGTTTGTCATATCTCGCTGAATTGGTGTAATAGACACATATCCCCTGTCAATTGCAGTCACATCAAACAATGGTGAATGAATATCCATCGGTGTGCCTCCCAGTGTAATCCACATTTCATTATCTTTTTTCGATATTATATGCACAGCATTTTCATAACGGCGGATACCTTGTGTGGTAGCAAGTACACCTTTAATTTCAGATAATGGCAAATTTGGCACATTGATGTTATAAAGAAAAAAGAACCTTTCGCGCGATTTTAAGAACTCCATAAAGTCTAATGCTACCTTCAAAGCTGTTTCATAATGTTGCTCACCTAAAATTGACGGTGTTGCAAGAGAAATAGCAAATGATGGAACCCCATACAAATATCCTTCTAATGCTGCGCAAAATGTTCCAGAATAGGTTACGTCATCCCCCAAATTCGGTCCAAAATTTATGCCGGAAACCACCATATCAAAACGCGGCAGGATACTTTTTGCAACGGAAACGCAATCAGTTGGTGTGCCAGTTAATGAAAAAACTTCAATACTCTCTGGTAAAGAAAACGAAGTGGACGAGATTTTTCTCACTTGCAGAGGTCTATCAATCGTCATGGAGTGCCCTGAACCACTCTTGTCTTCGCTTGGTGCCATTATAGTTACAGAATAACCACATTGGCACAAAGCAGCAGCAAGCTTGTGGATTCCCACAGCGGAATAACCGTCATCGTTCGTTAATAATATGCGCTTTGGGTTAAAATTCATTTTAGATAAACACCAACCTAAATAACAGTGTGAAAATTGGATTCATAATAACAGGCAAGATGTTTGTTGCAAGAAGTAAAAGTACAATAAAAATTCCATATTGCTCAAGACGATACCACAAATATGACAAGCGCGGTGGAAGGAATAAAAACAAAATACGCGAGCCATCTAACGGAGGAATTGGAATAAGGTTGAATGCGGCAAGCCCTATATTTGTATAAATCATTGCACGAAGAAAGCCGATAGCTCCATATGATGTAAAAAGTGCAGGGAAAAGCCTGGCAAAGTGAATACAAACAAAGGCAGTAATTATATTACCAAAAGGACCTGCAAGAGCCACAAGTGTGAAATCTCTTTTTGGCTTTTTGAAGTAGCGGACGTCTATTGGCACTGGGCGTGCCCAGCCAAAATGGAAGAACAAAAGACACGCAGCTCCAAGCAAATCAAAATGTGCAAATGGATTTAAGGAAAGTCGCCCTTCCTCTTCCGCCGTTTTATCCCCAAGAAGTTTTGCTACATAACCATGACAAAACTCATGAAATGTAATTGCCCAAAGTATCGCCGGAATACTCAAAAGAAATTCAGCTAACCCTTGCGCAGAAAATAAATTACCCATTTAATTCTTGTTCCTCCTCTAAAAATAATACGTAAAATGCTAAAAGCCCCGTCATGCAGGAAACAGTTACACGCGAAGCCTCTGCTTCGTTACTGATTGCATAGGGCTCACCACACTTCAAGGTGGCATTCTCTAAGCCCCATTTAGTCCCTGTGAGATTAACTCCTGTTACATTGTCCTGCAAAGCGAAGAGCGAAACACAGCGTGGAGCTACGTCAAAATCAAACGTTAAACCTTCACCAGAACGAACAATGAATAGCAACTCTTTTTCATCCCCCATAAAGAATGGCATAAGAGGTGAATGAATATTTGAGAATGTGAAAATATTACTAAGCAAATGGTCGAGTCTGCCTCCAAGTGAATTGATAACAGCTACAGCAATTCTATCATCTTTTTGTAAATGTTCTCTTTGCGCTGCTTCTTTTAAGGCAGCCTGGAAGTCTGTATCATCTTTCTCACGTTTGAGCCTTATTGTTTCTATCTTATGAATTTCAGCAAAATTTATTGCCTCTTGTTTCGCACTGTCAAGGTCACCAATTAAAAAGTGTGGCTTAATGCCAGTGTCGCAAAATATATCAAACCCCTTGTCAACTGCATAAAGTGCATCAAACATTGGAACAATTTGCATGAAGAAGTTTGTATCACAGGTTCTACCACCTAGAGACAAGAGTAACTTTTTCTTTTCATTCGTTTGACGCTCTAGACTAAATTTTGGGAAACGCAACGTCTCTAGCATTTGAACTTCTCCTCTAGGCGCTCAAGAATTTTTTTCGCCATATTCTCCCATTCTTCTTTTGTTCCGGTATTTTCAAGCACTATGCTTGATTTAGCAATTTTAGCATCTCTATCTAAAAATTTTGCTTCACGTCGCATAATTTCCGCTTTTGTCCAGTTTCGTGTCACATTTTGGCAGACACGTTTTTCAAAACTTGCAGTAATATAAATTACTTCGTCCATCCACTCATCGCTTTTTGTTTCAAAAAGCAACGGAATTTCTATGAGTGCAAAGCACGCATCTTCTGGCAAGCACTTTATCTTTTCTTTTATGATTCTAATTGTTTCCCTGTGCACAAAATTTGTAACAAAATCATACTCTTCACTTGAATTAAAAATTTTGTCCGCTATTTTTTTGTAAATTGTCAAAATTGCATCTGCAAAAAAATCTTCTCCCCAACGCTTTCGCGCAAGGCTTTGAAATTCCGGTAGCAGTAAAACTTCCTTTGCAACATCATCTGCGTAAAATACCGGGACTCCGTGCTTTTCAAATACATGTGCAAAGGTGCTTTTGCCAGCCCCCGGTTCTCCCGTTAAACCTATCAGTTTCATCACCAAAACCTCTTTTTGAAACGTGGCTTAACAGAGAAAGTGTTGTCACGTCCATAACGCGGTTTAAAAATTCTGCCAGACAAATCCTCTTCTTCTATCATCTGTGGATCAAGTTCTTTTAAGAAACGCGACTGTTCATTGTAACGAAAATTTCCAAAAAGCATCCTTGTCTCAGTATAGGTAAGGTAAAGTCGCTCCATTGCTCTCGTGATACCCACATAACAAAGACGGCGCTCTTCGTCTATTGATGTCTCTTCCTCCGCCCTTTGAGATGGAAAAATTCCCTCTTCCATTGCAACAATAAAAACAATAGGGAATTCTAGCCCCTTTGCAGAATGAAGTGTCATCACATTTGTTGCATTTTCCGTTACATTTCTTTCGTCATTGTCGGTATAAAGTGGAATTTCCGTAAGAGCATCTAATACAGACTTCTCCGGCGTTGAAATGGAAAGAATTTCTAAAACATTTTCTTCCTTGTCATGCCAATCAGAGGGGAATTCTTCTTTTAAGTGTTCAAGATAACCATTCTCGTAAAGAACAGCATTCAAGGCATCCTTCATATTAGATGCATTTCGCAAGATATTTAATGAATAACTGGCAAGTGTCATTGCCCCACTCTTTGCCTTGCCCTTCAAATCTATTTCACCATTTTCTATGGAAAGCCAAATATCCTCTGCAGAAAAATTGTTCATCTTACCTATATGTTCCAGGAGCTTTTCTACATTTTTTTCACCGAGCCCAACCTTGTAAATGCTAGCAACACGCTTTAGTGCCACATCATCCATAGGATTCACTGCCATTCGGAGTGCAGAAATTACATCTTTTATTTCAAGCCTGTCATAAAAGGCTAGCCCCTTGACAATTCTATATGGAACATTGTGTTCAATAAGTGCGGATTCTATTGTACGAGACAGTGCATTCATCCTATAAAGAATTGCAAATTCACTATAGGCAAAGCCATGCTTTGTCACAAGCTCATCAATACGCTTTGCAATCCACTCTGCTTCGTCATCACTGCTCGAAAATTTTAGAACATGCACGAGCTCGCCATCTTCTCTGACTGGCACAAGGTCTTTTGGAATTCTCTGTGTGTTGTTTTGAATCACACTGTTTGCTGCAGAGAGGATCTTCCCGGTAGAACGATAATTTTGAGACAAGATAGTTATCGTTCCACCAAAATCTTTTTGAAAATTCATCAAAAACTGCATTCTGCTACCACGCCAAGCGTATATAGATTGGTCTGGGTCACCAACAGCCATTATGTGATTTTTATCTCCAACTAAAATCCTCAAAAGAAAATATTGCAAAGAATTTATATCTTGATACTCGTCAACTAAGATCCAGTCAAGGCGAGATTGCTCTTTTTCCCGTAGTTCTGGGTTTGTAGCAAGAAGATGAAGCGGCATCATAAGAAGGTCATCAAAATCAAAAGCTCCAGCATTTTTTAACATCTTTTGATATTCGTTATATATAAGTTTTTCTGTTGAACCAATATGCATAGGCTCAAGCGTTACGGGACTTGCCGCAACTTTTATTTTGCTGATTTCTTCCAAAACTTCACCTGGACTTAGAGGAGTGAAATTTTCTTTATTTTTTAGCCCTAAAGAATTCAAAATTCGGGACACTATACTCTTTGCATCGCTTCTGTCATAAACTACAAAAGGATACTTATACCCCGCTTGCTCAAGAAAAAAATTATTCCTGTGCAGAAAACGTACTCCCCATGAGTGAAATGTTGAAAGTTCAAGTCCATGCAAATCTTCACCAAGCAAACGCTCCGCACGCTCCTTCATCTCTCGCGCTGCCTTGTTAGTAAAGGTTAGAGCTAAAATTTTCCACGGAGCTACGTGAAGCTCATTCACTAAATATGCAATCTTTGAAGTCAAAACACGTGTTTTGCCACTTCCTGCTCCAGCCAAAACAAATTGATTTTGGCTACATTGCAAAACCGCTTCCTTTTGCTCTTTATTTAGATTGTCTAGTATATCACTCATCATCATCCTCTAGCACAGATGTCTCTTGTTCGTCTTCCACGATGGCTTGTCCCTCATCAAAATCGTATTTTGATGCCTTCTCAAGGCTCTTTGTTATTTTTCTTGTGCTTGCTCCCGTGGACTCTAATTCCTTTTGAGCCTCTTCCATCTTTTTCCTTGCTTTTTCAATATAATTGCCAAAGGTTGCAAATTGTTTTTTAACATCTTCCAAAAGTTTCAAAATTTCTTTTGAATGTTTTTGAATCGCAAGGGAACGGAAGCCAATTTGTAACGAATTTAACAAAGCAGTAAGGTTTGTTGGTCCAGTCACAATTATTCTGTATTTTTGTGCAAGTTCCTCGGCAAGCCCGGTAATATTTAACGCTTCGGCATATAATCCTTCCGTGGGTACAAAAAGAATTGCAAAGTCCGTTGTTTTTGGTGACTCTATATATTTTTCTGCAATTTTTTTTGACTCAGTTAAAAATCTCTGGCGAAGCTCCTTTCTTGCCTCTGTCAACTTCTCCACGTCACCTTCACCGGCAAGTTCTGCTACCTTGTTGTAAAGATCCAAGGGAAATTTCGAATCTATTGGGAGCAGAACAAATTCGTCATCAATTTTTGTAGGAAGCTTTATGGCAAACTCGACCCTGTCATTTGAATTTTTCTTTATTTGCACATTTTCCAAGTATTGCTCCGGTGCAAGAAATTGCTCAAGAATTGTACGCAGCAACGTCTCGCCCCAAATGCCTCGCGTTTTTACATTGGCAAATATTTTTTTTAGACCACCAACTTCTTCACCAAGCTTGTTCATCTCTCCAAGCCCCTTATGAACCTGTTCAAGTCTTTCTGCAATGCTATTAAACGATTCATTGAGATGTTTTCCCAGATTTTTGGAAAGCTGTTCGTCAACAGTTTGACGCATCTTCTCCAATTTTTCCTCGTTGGATTTTTGTAGTTTTTCAAGATTCTCTTTCAAGGTTTTGTCAATTTTTTCAAGATTGGAATTGTTTACTTCTGTAATTTTGAAAAGTTGTGTTTGAAAATTATCAAGTGCTTTGTCCTGATGAGAAGATATTTCACGCAAAAGTTTTTCATTTTGCTCGTTGAGAGTTATTTGTTGTTCTTTCTGCTCAGTGGCAAAAAATTTCAGCTCCATTTTGGCATTACTGTTTGAATTTTTGAAGCTGGCAACTAGATAAATTAGCAGACAAAAAATCATAAGGCAAAAAGCAGCTATAACCATCAAAAATATTTGGGTTAATGAAAACATAGTTAATTCCTCGATTAAGTTTTTATCGTTAGTATTTTAGCTTTTAACTGTAGAAAAAACAAGGCAAAAAGTTTTCGGAAATTAAAACAACAAATACATCTTGTAAAAATAAAATTTCCTGCTAGAATAGCACAATGGGTTACGTGTTGTTGTACAGTTGTACTATTAACCCTAGAATTTTTTTAATTTGATATTCATGTTATTTTATATACATTACAGTCAATAATGGTGAGGTGATTAGAATATGGATTCAAGACGTCGTCGCCTATTAAGACAAAAATATTTGCAAGAAGAAGAAAGATTAGGCAAAATGAGCCGTGGTCTATCTTATGATGATGCTGATAATTTCGACGAAAATGAAGAGAGCGAAAATAGTCGTTCTGCTGCGCGTCTTCCAAAATACAAGGCTCGTACCTTCAAAAACATATTACGGGATTTTGACGACCCAGATTTTGACGAAAGCCAATACTTTGGGCAAAATTACCATAGAGAAGAACTGAGACGAGAGGAACAGAAGAGACAAGAAGAACAAGGGATACAAGAAGAGCAAGAGGCATACCAAGAACCGGAAAAGTTTGTAAAACCTGAGAGTCCAACTTCCCACGCAACACCAACAGAAATACGTGAAGAAAAAGAAATTATAAGTGAACCTCAAGGATATCAAGACCAAGATAAACCTCAAAAACCTGAAGATGAATTAGAAGAAACCAATCACGAGTCTGACGAAAACGATTATCTCGATGATCTTGATCTTGATATAAATATACCAAACACAGTAGATGAGGATGATTCCGAGACTTTGGATTTACCCCCAGATTATAAGCCTCTTCCCCTCAGAAGACACAAAACTCTGCGTTACATAGACGCTGAAACTAGACAAAAACAAGCCGAGAAAAACGAGAAACTACAGAGAATTAAAGCAAGCGCTAATCAATATAATGGATTACAAGAACACAAATCACCTGCTATTGTACGTCATCTTGCCTTTCTTGCCTTTATCATGCTTGCTTTTCTTGCTGGATACTATCTCTGTGGAGGAGTGTTGCACTTGACAAACTTTCAACCTAGTAGCAATCAACCACAGGTAGAACAGCAATCAGATAATGTCTCCGTGCCAGGACAAAACAATGTAACACAGCCAGTAAATCCGAGCGATACCACTACGACCTCACCAAACAATAGCGCAGTAAAAACCTATACAATATTTGTCCCCAAAAGTGGCTCTCTTACTCCTGTCAATATTGAACAAAAGATAGCATCTTCTAACGAACAAATGCTTAAAGGTGTTCTTAATCTTTACCTCGATAGCGTTAAGGAAGTAGGACTACTTTCAATCAGCACAAGTCTGACTGAAGTCTGGATTGCGGGAAATACATTGTACTTATCAATGAATCAGAATTTTCTATCAGACCTGAGAAGACTCAATGCCTCCAATGCCACAATTTTAATGCGTGGCTTCCTACGCACTGTAAATACGAATATGTCAAGCATCAAGAGACTAAAAGTCTTCGTGGATTCGCAAGAAATCACCGATACCAAGCCAATTGACTTAACAAGCACATGGGAGACAATGTAATGGCTCGCTTTGACGGAAGAGCTTTCAACGCATTACGCCCAATAAAATTTGAAAGACAAATCAACCGCTACGCCGAAGGCTCATGCCGAGTAACATGGGGCAACACGATTGTCCTTTGCACAGCAAGCGTTGAAGAAAAGGTGCCACCATTTTTACGTGGGGCTGGTACAGGCTGGGTAACAGCCGAATATTCAATGTTACCACGTGCCACAAAGACAAGAACCGTTCGTGAAATCACCAAGGGAAAGCCAAACTCACGCTCCAGCGAAATTTCCCGCCTTATCGGAAGATCGCTTCGTGCAGCAACAGACCTTACAAACCTTGGCGAACGCACAATCACAATTGACTGTGACGTGCTACAAGCAGACGGTGGGACAAGAACCGCCTCTATCTCCGCAGGCTTCGTTGCACTCTTTGACGCTTTCCGCTTTTTAACCAAAGAAAAATATTTAACAAAAATTCCTCTTGTAAATCAGGTTGCTGCCGTAAGTGTTGGCAAGGTTAAGAGTGAAATTATCCTTGACCTCTGTTATGAGGAAGACAGCACAGCGGAAGCCGATGCAAACTTTGTCATGACGGGCAAGGGTGAGTTTGTAGAATTTCAAGGCACTGGCGAAGGTGGCACTATAAACTATACAGATATGGCAAGTATGATAGAGCTAGCACAAGTCGGCACAGCAGAAATTTTGAAAATGCAAAGAGAATGTCTTTGCCTAACAGAGAATGAAGCTAAGCTTTTTGTTTAATGGAGAAGAGGAATGCGACAAATAGTTTTCGCAAGCACAAATAGAGGTAAATACAAAGAATTTAAAAAAAGTTTTGCAGGACTTCCAGTTGAATTTCTTTTTGCTGGGGATTTCGAAAACCAGAAAAAAATAGAAGTGGAAGAAACAGGCTCAAGCTACGAGGAAAACGCAATTTTGAAAGCAAAAGCCTATGCCGAATCTCTTGGACTTACCGCATTAGCGGACGACAGCGGACTTGAGGTTGCCGCCCTTGACGGAAAGCCCGGTATCTATTCAGCACGGATGGGTAACACAGACCAAGAACGACTAAGCTGGCTTTTAACGTCTCTTGATGGTCAAGAGAATAGAGCTGCACAATTTATGTGTGCTATTGCACTTGTTGAACCAAACGGTGTAACGCAAACCGTCCGTGGAACCTGCCAAGGAAAAATTATTGCTGCACCACAGGGAGAAAGTGGCTTTGGCTACGATCCTGTTTTTGTTCCAAATGGATATGACAAAACTTTTGCAGAGCTTGGAATTGATGTAAAAGATAAAATTTCGCACAGAGCTAATGCAATAAAAAAAATAAAAGAAATCTTGAAATAAGCAAAACAAAGCCTATGCGTGGCGGGCTGCTATTGGCTTGCAGGCTGTTGATGTGCTAAAAACGTCAGACTACCTAATACAAACAGCTATATGAAATATTGAGGGCGAAATGCCGTTTTTGCAAGTAAGATGATTTCACATAAAAAGCACAAGTTGTGTTTTTGATTTTATAAATAGCCTAACTATACAGAATACTCTGTATGGTTAGGCTATTTTTATCACCTCCGATTTAATTTTATCATTTCGAGGAAAAATGATAAAATTGCGTTGTTTTTTGATAAAATTGATGTTATTATATCCGCGGTAATTTAAGACAGCGAGGTTATTTTGTGAGAAAATTTGATTTGAAAAATGAATACCAAAAACTGCTAACACCAGAAATTGTTGCTCTGCTTTCACAAATTCACGAGTTTAAGGGAAAGCAGGGTGAGTTTGTAGGTGCAAAGGGTAGGGTTCTTGATAGCTTGGTTGAGATTGCAAGAATTCAAAGCACGGAAGCATCAAACCGCATTGAGGGAATTATTACAACAGATGAACGTTTGAAAAAAATCGTCCGAGACAAAACCACACCAAAGAACAGAAGCGAAAAAGAAATTGCCGGTTATAGAGATGTGCTAGCAACAATTCACGATAGCTACGATTACATTCCGGCAAAAGTAGGATTGATTCTTCAACTTCACCGTGATTTGTTCAAATATAGCGGCAGTGCAAACGGTGGCAAGTTCAAAGATTCTGACAATGTTATTGCAGAGGAAATGCCAGACGGAACAAAACATGTTCGTTTTGAGCCTGTGCCGGCGTGGCAAACTGCAGAAGCTGTGGAAAATCTTTGTAATGCTTTTAATGACGCTTCGCTAAAGGATGAATTAGACCCACTGATCTTGATTCTAATTTTCATTTTTGACTTTCTCTGTATTCACCCTTTCCATGACGGAAATGGCAGAATGAGCAGACTTTTGACACTACTTTTGCTATATCGTGCTGGCTACATTGTGGGGAAGTATATCAGTGTTGAAAAATTCATTGCAAACAGCAAAGATACATACTATGAAGTTTTGCAGAATAGTTCTTTTGGTTGGCACGAGGGGAAAAACAATTATTTACCCTTTGTTCAATATATGTTAGGCGTAATACTTGCTGCATACCGTGATTTTTCTGCAAGGATTGAGCTAGTAACGGCAAAAAAACATTCCAAACCGGATCAGATTCGTGAAGTTATCAAACAAACTACCGGCAAAATAACAAAAACAGAAATTATGGAAAAATGCCCAAATATTAGTCAAGTAACGGTTCAAAGGGCTCTTGCGGACTTAGTGCAAAATAACGAAATCACAAAAATCGGCGGAGGCAGATACACTGCATACACTTGGAATTGGGAGGATTAACCAAAATGGGTAACGACGTTAAATTATTTGAGGGGCAACAAATCCGTTCATTATGGGACAAGCAACAAGAAAAATGGTATTTTTCTGTTATTGATATCCTTGGAGTTTTGACAGAAAGCGAAAATCCTAGAAAATACTGGAGTGTCCTCAAAACACGGCTTAAAAAGGAAGGAAATGAGTTGGCTACAATTTGTAGCCAACTGAAACAGAAAGCTAAGCAAGAGCTAAAAACGCTTGCAAACAAAAGTATAAAAACAGTTGCTGACAATTTGTCGGCAACTGAAAAAATCTGCTTCAAAATTATACAGACTTTTTTCTGCATCGTCAAAAGACAAAATGCACTGATTGTAAGGATAAAACGTGGCAAAATCGCTGAAAATTTTAAGAAAATTAAAGAAAATGGGCTGGGAGCAAGAACCTATGGAACACGGAGGCGTTCACTTTACTAAATATGTGGACGATGATGACTAAAATCAAAGGTGAAATGAAGAAAAAATGAATAATAACTTGCTAACAAACGAAATGATAAATCAAATTAGACATGTAATGGAACAAGCCCGTTCCAATGTGGCTAAGACTGTAAACAACGAGCTTATTTCTGCCTATTGGAACATAGGACGCATTATTGTCGAGCATGAGCAAGAAAATAATGAACGTGCTGCCTATGGCAAACAAACGCTAAAGGCACTCTCAAAAGCTTTAACAGAAGAATTTGGAAAGGGCTTTTCGGTTTCAAACATATATAATATGCGTTTGTTCTTTTTAACATATCAAAAATTCCAGACAGTGTCTGGAAAATTGAGTTGGTCACATTACTGTGAGCTCCTTTTGATTTCCGAAGATGATAAGAGAAGTTTTTATGAAAAGGAATGTGTCAATGCAGGATGGTCTGTTCGCGAATTAAAGCGTCAGATGCAAACTTCACTATATGAACGACTGCTGCTATCTTCAGGCACAGAAAACAAGGAGCGTGTTTTAGAGCTAGCATTAAAAGGAAACGAGATAACAAAGCCAATCGACATCATCAGAGATCCTTATGTGTTTGAGTTTTTAGGCATCCCAGAAGATAAGCCGATATTAGAAAGCAACCTTGAAAAAGCCCTTCTTGAACATATAGAAAAATTTTTACTTGAGCTGGGCAAAGGCTTTATGTTTGTTGGAACACAGCAAAGAATCACATTAGGCAACGAACACTATTATGTGGATATGGTTTTCTATAATAAAATACTTCATTCTTATGTGCTGATTGAATTAAAGACAAAAAAGCTGATGCCCTCTGCAGTGGGACAATTGAATATGTATCTGAATTACTTTGCCTCAGAGGTTAACGATGAAAATGACAATCCGCCAATCGGAATTATCCTTTGCACTGACAAGGATTTTTTAGGTGCAGAATATGCACTCGGCAGTTTGAACAATGCAATTTTTGCATCAAAATATACCTTTGTTATCCCTAACAAAGAAACACTAATTAGCCAAGTGGAAACAGTCATAAAAAAGCTGGAAAACGTTAAATAAATTTTTGCATAAACTACTTGCTGATAATTTGTCGGCAACTGAAAAAATCGGCTTCAAAATTATGCAGACTTTTTTCTGCATACCTAAAAGACGAAATGCACTGATTGCAAGGATAAAACGTAGGAAAATCGCTAAAAATTTTAAGAAAATTCATAAATATTATGAGATTTTATTTATAATGAGGGACGAAATTACTTTAAGCTGAGGAATGTGAGGAGACAAATATGAAGATTTTTGATAATGTTACGAATATTATTCGTGACGATTTGAAAGATACAATAATCAAGGGAAGCAAGGTTTCAATTGCAGCAGCCTGCTTTTCTATGTATGCCTATAAAGAGTTAAAAACTCAGCTTGAAGAGGTGGATGAGTTTCGTTTTATTTTTACATCTCCTACCTTTACCAAAGAAAAAACAGAAAAACAAAAACGTGAATTTTATATTCCTCGCCTTGGTCGTGAAAACAGTCTTTGTGGGACAGAATTTGAAATAAGGCTTAGAAATGAGATGACTCAAAAAGCGATAGCCAAAGAATGTGCCAATTGGATTAACCGCAAGGCACGGTTTAAGTCCAACATTACCAATGAAAGAATGATGGGCTTTATGAATGTAGATGCTCAAAACTATACGCCATTTGATGGATTTACAACGGTGGATTTAGGTTGTGAACGAGGCAATAACGCATATTGCATGATTCAAAAAACCGAAGCACCGATGAGCACAGCATACCTACAGCTTTTTGATCAAATTTGGAATGATAACAACAAATTGCAGGATGTAACAGATGAAGTTCTTGAAAACATTACGACAGTTTATAACGAAAATTCCCCAGAATTTATCTATTTTATGACGTTGTATCATGTTTTTAGTGAGTTTCTTGATGATATTTCAGAGGATGTCCTGCCAAATGAGGCAACAGGTTTCAAGCAAAGCAAAATTTGGAATATGCTATATGACTTCCAAAAGGATGCTGCCCTTGCCATTATCAACAAACTTGAAAAATATAACGGTTGTATTTTGGCAGATAGTGTTGGACTTGGTAAGACTTTTACAGCCCTGTCTGTAATCAAATATTATGAAAATAGAAATAAAACTGTTCTCGTTCTTTGTCCAAAGAAGTTGGCAGAAAACTGGAACACCTATAAAGACAACTATGTAAATAATCCTATTGCAACAGACCGCCTAAACTATGATGTGCTATTCCATACAGATCTTTCCAGAAATGGCGGATTTTCAAATGGACTTGATCTTGACCGTTTGAACTGGGGTAACTATGACCTTGTTGTAATAGACGAATCTCACAACTTCCGTAATGGTGAAGGTGGCACAGCCACACACAAAAGCAATGGTGAAAATCGTTACCAAGTTTTGATGAATAAAATAATCCGTGCTGGCGTAAAAACAAAAGTCTTGATGTTGTCTGCTACGCCAGTAAATAACCGTTTTTATGACTTGAGAAATCAACTTGCTCTTGCCTATGAGGGCAAATCAGAATATATAGACAACACCTTGAACACGTCAAAATCAATTGACGAGATATTCCGTCAGGCACAAAAGGCTTTCAATGCATGGAGCAAGTTAGAACCTGAAAAAAGGACAACAGAGGCACTACTCACGACGCTAGATTTTGATTTTTTTGAAGTGCTAGACAGCGTAACCATTGCCCGTTCCAGAAAGCACATAGAAAAGTATTACAACATCAATGAAATAGGCAAATTCCCAGAACGACTCAAGCCTGTGTCCTTGCGTCCAAGTTTGACGGACTTGGATACTGGCATAAACTACAACAAAATATATGAAAAGCTTGCGTTATTGAGTCTTGCTATATACACACCATCCAATTACATATTTGAAAGCAGACTGGATAAATATACAGACCTAAATTCCGGCAACGGCTCAAATCTCACCCAGCAAGGACGTGAAAGTGGTATTCGGCGTTTGATGAGCATAAACTTGTTAAAGCGTCTGGAAAGCTCTGTGTATTCATTTCGTCTTACTTTGTCTCGCATAAAAGACCTTATAGCTTCCACAATTGATGATATAAACGAATTTGAGAAATTTGGTCATGCAGATTTAGATGTGTTTGAAGTCGAAGAAAACGACTTTGATATGGAAGACAGCAACAATGATCTATTCAGTGTTGGCAAAAAGGTAAAAATTGACCTTGCGGATATGGATTATACGACATGGCGCAACGAACTTCAGGAAGATGCCAACATTCTTACACAGTTAATTCAGATGGTAAGCAATATTACACCGGAACATGACACAAAGCTTCAAACATTATTTTCCTTGCTGGACGAAAAAATATCAAAGCCAATCAACGAAGGAAACAAAAAGGTGCTTATCTTCTCGGCTTTTTCAGACACTGCAGAATACCTTTATGATAATGTCAGCATTTATGTAAAAAATAAATATAAGCTTGATACAGCAATGATTACCGGCTCTGTTGAAGGGCGCACAACGATAAAGGGAATAAAGGCAACTCTCAATAACATTTTGACTTGCTTTTCTCCTATATCAAAAAACAAAGCTGTCCTAATGCCAAACAATTCAGCAGAAATAGATATTCTGATTGCAACAGATTGCATCTCCGAAGGTCAAAATTTGCAGGATTGCGACTATCTTGTAAATTATGATATTCACTGGAATCCAGTGCGTATTATTCAGCGTTTCGGGCGTATTGACCGTATAGGAAGCAAAAATGCCCACATACAGCTTGTGAATTTTTGGCCAGATATGACCTTGGATGATTACATAAATCTTAAATCACGTGTTGAAACTAGAATGAAGATTGTAGATATGACTGCCACAGGAGATGATAATGTTCTTAGCCCAGAAGAAAAGGGTGATTTGGAATATAGAAAGGCACAGTTAAAACGCTTGCAGGAAGAAGTCGTAGATATTGAGGATATGTCGTCTGGAATATCTATCATGGATCTTGGCTTGAATGAATTTAGGCTTGACCTGCTTGAATATGTAAAGAACCACGAGGACTTAAATAAAAAGCCTAAAGGGCTTCATGCTGTTGTCCCTGCCACGGAAGAAAATCCGCAGGGCGTTATCTTTGTGCTCCGAAACGTCAATGACAGCGTGAATATAGACAATCAGAATCGTATTCACCCATTCTACATGGTCTACATTGCGAATGATGGCAGGGTTGTATGCGATTATCTTAACCCTAAAAAATTACTGGATACCGTCAGGTTGTTATGTCGTGGCAAATCCGCCCCAGTGTCTGCACTGTGCAATCAGTTTAATAAACAGACAGATGATGGACGAAATATGTCAGAGTTTTCAGCCTTGCTTAATGATGCGATAGTCTCTATCATTAACAAAAAAGAAGAAAGCGATATCGACAGCCTATTTTCAAGCGGTGGCACTTCTGCTCTTGTGTCCAAGGTATCTGGATTAGATGACTTTGAGCTTATTTGTTTTCTTGTGGTAAAGTGAGGGACAATTTATTATGTTAGATTTGCCAAAGTCAACGGAATTTAACAAGAGTATTCCAAAACAAAAATTCTATGAAAAACTTAACGTAACATCGCAGATGAAGCGTTTTTTTGTAGAACAAATAGACGTAATCTACTGGCGAAACAAGATAGCGACGTCAACGCTGAATCTTGCAGCAGGCAAAACTGTTACAGAAATTGAAATATTTGAAATAAAATTGAAGAAGCAACCTTTGGATGAATCTGTTCTTCGTCAGATGGACAAGGAAATTCCATACCACATTATTTTTCTTTTGGAATATAATGGAAAATACCAAGCATGGACAGCCTATAAGGAAACAGCACTCACTGGCAATAACGCCTTTAAGGTTGGAAGCTATTACCACACAGAATGGCTGGCGGAGTCGGAGCTTGCTCTCAAGATTGATGGACTGAACATAGATGCAGTATATGAAAGCTTTGTCCGTCAGATTGCGGGAGAATCCTTGAAAACAGGGACAGCGGATGAATCGCTGGCAGAGTCTGTGGCGCATGATGAAAAAAGAAAAAGTCTTGAAAAACAGATTGCTACGTTGCAGGCGAAAATCCGCAAAGAGAAGCAGTTGAATAAGCAAGTTGTGATGAGTACAGATTTGAAAAGACTAAAAGAAGAACTGGAAAGGATACAGTGATTATGGCAAAAGATTTGATTGAAGAATTAGCAAGAGAGAGAAAATATATCAAAACGGACAGCTATGAAATGTCAATTGGTGAATTAATCAGCTTATATCGCGATGGCGATCTGAAATTGAATCCAGCATATCAAAGGCTTTATAGATGGGATCAAGACCATAAGGTTCGTTTTATTGAATCTATATTAATTGGGATCCCAATTCCTCAAATATTTGTTGCTCAAAAAGAAGATGGGAAATGGGATGTAGTTGACGGTGTCCAACGCATTTCAACGCTCTTGCAATTTGTTGGTGATCTACCTGAATATGATCCATTAGTGTTGGATGGAACAAAATATCTTCCATCACTGCAAGGAATGCAATGGACAACTATGCCAGATGATGCAAAGCGTATTCTCAAACGTACTCGTATTGGTGTAAACATTATCCTTACTGATAATAGTATAGAATCTCAATACGAGCTGTTTCAAAGACTAAATACGGGAGGGGTATCTCTTGAAAGCCAGGAAATCCGAAATTGTCTTATTATTATGCTCGATTCATCATATTATGATAAGATTAATGAACTGAAGAACTATCCTGCTTTCAAAAACTGTTTGACCCTGACAGATGACAAATTTAAGGTTGAATACCACATGGAGCTGATTGTTCGTTATTTGATTGCAAAACGTAATAAAACCAACTTCTCGGATTACAATATTTCTACCGAAAAAATAACGAGTTTTCTTGACCGAGAAATATCTATGCTGATTGAAGATAAAGAATTTGATTTAGATCGTGAAATAGAAATCTTCAAAAAAACATTTGACTATTTGTCGGAAAAGCTTGGTAAAGATGTTTTCGTAAAATATAAGGTTGAAAAATCAAAATTCGAAGGAGCTTTTTCTAATGCAAGTTTTGAGGCAATCCTTGTTGGCGTAGCTGAAAATCTTGATTTATGGTTAGGAAAGGATATCCGTGGCAAGATTATTAAGATGTACTCAGAACCCAAATTTTTGGAATTTGCAGATAGAGGAATTAAAGTTGTGAATCGCTTTAAAGAACTAAACGCATTTTCAAGGGAGTATTTTGCAAATGAAGAGTGATGAATTTCAAGACTATCTTCAAAAAGATTTAGCTTGGAGGAAGATGGAAATATCGCAGCTCTTCAGGATACTGCAATTTTCCGAATCAAAAGAAATTGTTGCTAAATCAATAATTTTACTGCTTTATGCTCATTGGGAAGGTTTTATCAAGAAAAGCAGTAAATGCTACATAAAATACATAAGTGACAAAAATATTAGATTAAGCGATCTGACGGAGAATTTTGAGGCAATAATGTTGAAAAAATATGCTATTGAATGCATTGAAAATGACAGTACAAACCTTGCAAAAGAGTTTGTTTTTCTGAATGCACAAAAGAAAAAAGCAAACAGCCCCTTTAGCATAAAAATAGATCTTGATAATGAATTCGATGATAAAGTTATAGATACTCATCACAATCTATCATCAAAGGTGCTGGAAAACATTATCCAGATCGTTGGAATTGAGCATAATGAAGCCATGCAAACGAGGAAGCAGTATTTAGATTCCAATCTTGTGAATAGTCGAAATACTATTGGTCACGGTAGTGTATTAAAAAATGAAGAAGGTAATGCTTCACTGATTGAATACGCATGTGTGGTCAAGCTAAAGGATTTTGTTCTATCAATGTTAGACTATTATTCGGATGTGCTAATTAATTACGTTGAAGATGAGCTATACCTTGTAGCAAACATAGAAAAAAGAAATCAATTTGAGGCTAAGCAATCTGAAAAGCTTTCGCGAAAATTGAAAGACATTGAATCAAGAGATATTTTATGATTGGTGGGTTAGGTTTATGCAGAAACGTTGCCAAATTCCTACTCCGATTGAATATGTAAGAATAATGCTAGATGCCGCCGGATACGTTTCCGATTTATTTGGGAAGAGAATTCTCGAAAATTCATGCGGTGAGGGCAACATTCTATGTGAAATAGTCAGGAGATATATAAGTGATTGCAGATCGTCAGGTCTCAGTGGTTTTGAAATCTGCAAAGGACTTGCTCACGATATTGTAGGATACGAAATAGATGCACAATCTGTAGAAGTGTGCACACAAAGACTAAATCAATTACTTAAGGCAGAGGGAATTCCAGCGGTGTCATGGAATATTTGTCAAAGGGATTATTTGAAATCTGAGAGCAACGGATTTCATTTCATTGTTGGAAATCCGCCTTATGTTACATATCATGATTTGGATGTTGAGACGAGGGAGTTCTTGAGGAACAATTTTGAATCATGTAAAAATGGAAGGTTTGATTATTTCTATGCATTCACCGAAAAAAGTTATGCTACATTAGAAGAAAATGGAATCATGGTATACCTAATTCCGTTTAGCTTATTTAGAAACAAGTTTGCCATTAGTTTGCGAGAAATACTACGGAACGATCTTATTTCTGTAGTAGATTGTTCGGAAACAGCTGTATTCAGCGGAGTAACAACATCTGTTGCAATAATCAAAGTCATAAAAGGCAGCGATGCGAAAAAGGTGCGGTATTTCTGCCAGATTTCCGGTGAGCAATATTTTTTTGATAAGAATTCGCTATCTGAAAAATGGTTTTTTGCACAAGATAAAGACGGTAAAAGATTCGGAGACTATTTTCAGATTAAAAACAGCGTTGCAACCCTTTGTAACAAAGCTTTTTTGATTACTGAATATGAAGAAGCCGATGATTATATTATATTAGGAAACTACAAAATTGAGAAGAAATTAGTAAGAACGGCAGTAAGTACAAAATCGTGTAAAAAGCAGAAGCCTACGCTTATTATCTTCCCATATAGATTAGGAAATAGCAGGTATGAACATTTTTCCGAGGCGGAGTTTCAGCAGATATATCCGGAGGCTTCAAAATATATGAAATCATTTGCCGATGATTTGTCTAAACGTAAAGTAAGCGAAGGAGTGCTGTGGTTCGAATATGGGAGAACACAGGCGATTAACGATGTTGATGGTGAAAAACTAATTATTCCAATGGTGATAACTACAAAAGTGACTGCATATCGGGCTAATGATAAATCGGTACCTTATGCCGGGTATTTTATTAAAGCAAAAACTCCGGATCAATACAATCTGGATTTTGCAAAAACGATATTAGAAAGCCCAGAGTTTTTCGATTATGTAAAAACTCACGGAACACCTACAACAGGTTCATCTTATAGAATTCCTGTAGAAGAAATAGCGAACTTTACATTTGGAGGAAAACAGTAATGGATAAAATGAGAATGGAGTCAATTGATATGACAGCACAGAATATTGAGCGGATTGGGGAACTGTTTCCAAATTGTATTACGGAGACAAGGGATGAAAACGGCAAGTTGAAGAAGGCTATTAACTTTGAGATGCTAAGGCAAATGCTTTCAAGTGATATTGCTGACGGCGATGAAGCCTATGAATTTACATGGGTGGGCAAGAAAGCGTCTATTGTTGAAGCAAACAAGCCGATCCGTAAAACCTTGCGTCCTTGTCCTGAAGAAAGTGTTGACTGGGACAAGACTGAAAACCTGTATATCGAAGGGGATAACCTTGAAGTGTTGAAGCTTTTACAGGAAAGTTATCTTGGTTCGGTGAAGATGATTTATATTGACCCACCATATAACACGGGAAATGACTTCATTTACAATGATGACTTTAAGGTGGAGAGTGAAGAGTGGAATGTGGAGAGTGGAGTTGTTGACGAAGACGGGAACCGTATGTTCAGAAATACAGATAGCAATGGGCGTTTTCATTCTGACTGGTGCAGTATGATTTATTCTCGACTTATGTTGGCAAGGAATTTGCTTTCTGACGATGGGGTTATTTTTATTAGTATTGATGATAACGAGCAAGCAACATTAAAAGCAGAATGTGATGAAATTTTTGGTAGCGACAATTTTATATTACAAATCGCTTGGAGACGAACGGATAATCAACCCAACATAGGTACGTGTGCTAGAGTTAAAGAATATATATTGCTGTATGCAAAAAATAAAAGCCGGCTTTTATTGGGGCGTTTGCCACTGTCAGAATCAGCTAAAGCAGAATATAGATATGAAGATGCAAAAGGATTGTTCCGAAGGGGAATCCTTTTGCATAAAACTCGTGGTCGCAAGTTTTATCCAAAAACAACAAAATTGGGAAATACACTAAACGGACCTTGGATGGTTACAGAAGAAGAGTTTGACAGATTAGATGCAAATGGTGAGATTTATTGGACAACTAGTGGTGATGGTCAGCCTTACAGTAAGATATACTTGAGTAACAGTAAGGGGGCTATTCCAAATGATTTTTGGGGAATAGAATACGGCACTAATCAAAGAGCAAGTCTTGAGGTCGAAAAACTGTTTAATAAGAGATATTTTGATTTTCCAAAAGCTGTTTCGCTTATTAAGACTCTAACAGTATTAGGTACACCAAACAAAGATACAATCATTCTTGATTTCTTCTCCGGTTCTGCCACAACTGCCCATGCGGTTATGCAACTTAATGCTGAAGATGGTGGAAACAGAAAATTTATTATGGTTCAGTTGCCAGAAAAATGCGATGAAAAAAGTGAGGCATATAAAGCAGGCTATAAAAATATTTGTGAAATTGGCAAGGAACGTATCAGAAGAGCAGGAGCAAAGATAAAAGAAGAGATGAAGCAAAACTCCACTCTTCACTCTCCAAACTCCACGCTCGACACGGGTTTCCGTGTCTTCAAGCTAGACGACAGCAACATGAATGATGTCTATTATTCGCCTGATGAATATAATCAAGGAAAACTAAAGGATTTGGAATCTAACATAAAGTCTGACCGCACAGACCTTGACCTTCTGTTTGGTTGCCTGCTTGACTGGGGCTTGCCACTGTCAATGCCATATACTTCCGAAAAAATTGATGGATTTACCGTTCACACCTACAATGACGGTGACCTTATCGCTTGTTTTGATGAAAATGTGCCAGAATCTGTCATAAAAGAAATTGCAAAACGCAAACCTCTCCGTGCCGTGTTTCGTGATAGTAGCTTTGAAAATAGCCCTGCAAAAATCAATGTTGAAGAAATCTTCAAATTACTTGCGCCGGACACAAGAGTCAAAGTTATTTGAGTTTGGAGTGTGAAGTGTGAAATGTGGAGTTGAAAGAGTGTGAAGTGTTAAGTGTGGAGTTTGGAGTTAGATGAGTGCCTAGTGTGCAACGACCAAATTGGTCAGACACTATCTGACTTATTGAATATGGAGCTAAAAGAGTGTGGAGTGTAGAGTGTGAAGAGTGGAGTTGAAAGAGTGTGAAGTGTGTAGTTAAATTAGGGTGAAACGGGGAGAGTTGAATTATGGAACAGGAAAAGACTGTGAAATCCAAGAGCAAAAAGTTTGCCGTAAGGATTGTTAATCTTTATAAATTTCTATGCAACGAAAAAAAAGAGTATGTTCTCTCCAAACAATTATTGCGGAGTGGAACAAGCATAGGTGCAAATATTGCAGAAAGTGAAACTGCTATCAGTAAAAAAGATTTTCTTGCCAAGCTATATATTGCATTAAAAGAAACAAATGAAAGCTTGTATTGGCTTGACTTATTGCATGACACAGAATATTTAACAAAACAGGAATATGATTCCTTATATTTTGATTGTGAAGAGCTGCGAAAGATGCTGTCATCCTCAACTATGACGATAAACTCCACTCTCCACTCTTCAAACTCCAAACTCACGAAGGGAGGCGAAGCCGAGTGAAGTTACAATTTCGACATCAAAAATTTCAGGCTGATGCTGCAAAAGCTGTTGTGGACGTTTTTGCAGGACAGCCATATTCACAATCTTCATACAGAATAGATAAGGGGCGTTTAGAGGCTCAAAGCGACCTAGGCTACCAAGAGGATTATATCGGTTGTAACAATGCAAAAATTGTGTCGGAGCTTTCTGATGGGATAATTTTAGAACACATAAACAAGATACAAAGGGCTAACCAAATAGAACCGTCACAAGCACTTGAGGGCAGATATAATCTGACGATAGAGATGGAAACAGGCGTAGGTAAAACCTATACTTATATCAAGACAATGTATGAGCTGAATAAACATTACGGATGGAGCAAATTTATTGTTGTTGTTCCAAGCATTGCTATTCGTGAAGGAGTCTATAAATCTTTTCAGATAACACAGGAGCATTTTGCAGAGGAATATGGAAAGAAAATCCGTTTCTTCATATACAATTCTGCACAATTAACAGAAATAGACCGTTTTGCTTCTGATAGCGCCATCAACGTTATGATTATCAACAGCCAAGCCTTTAACGCAAGAGGTGCGGATGCTAGGCGTATCAAGATGAAGCTGGACGAATTCCGCAGCCGCAGACCGATTGACATTATTGCGAAGACAAACCCCATCTTGATAATAGATGAGCCACAATCTGTGGAGGGAAAGCAGACGAAAGAAAATTTGAAGGAATTTCATCCGCTTTTCACACTGCGTTATTCTGCAACCCACAAGGCAGATAGCATCTATAATATGATTTATCGTCTTGATGCACTGGAAGCATATAACAAGCATTTGGTTAAAAAAATTGCGGTAAAGGGTATTTCAGAAAGTGGCAGCACTGCCACAGATAGCTTTGTATATCTTCAAAGCATAAATCTTTCAAAAGATGCTCCAACTGCCACAATTCAATTTGACTGCAAAATGAAAAATGGGACAAAAGTTGTAACAAGAATTGTCGGTGAAGGATACAATCTCTATGACAATTCTGGCGAGTTGGAAGAATACCGGAAAGGCTTTGTCGTTTCCAGGATTGACGGACGTGATGACTCCATAGAATTTATCAATGGTCTCAAAATTTATGCTGGCGATATGGTTGGAAAAGTCAGCGAGGAACAATTACGCCGTATTCAAATTCGCGAAACAATTCTTTCTCATATTGACCGTGAACAACAATTATTCTACAAGGGAATAAAAGTGCTGTCGCTTTTCTTTATTGACGAAGTGGCACATTACAAGGTGTATGATGCTACTGGACAAGCACAAAATGGCATTTTTGCACAGATTTTTGAGGAAGAATACAAGGACATTTTGGATAATCTGCAACACACACTTGGCGACAAAACTTATATGGAATATCTGAATGCCATAAATGCCTCTGCAACTCACGCTGGCTATTTTTCCATAGACAAAAAAGGACACATGACAAATAGCAAGGTGAACAATAGGACGGAAAAGACCTCAGATGACATCAGTGCCTATGATCTGATTATGAAAGACAAAGAATTGCTTTTGGACAGAGATCCCAAAAAAAGCCCAGTGCGTTTCATTTTTTCGCACTCAGCTTTGAGAGAGGGTTGGGATAATCCAAATGTATTTCAAATTTGCACACTAAAACAATCCTCTAGCGAAGTAAGAAAACGTCAAGAAGTTGGACGAGGCTTGAGGCTTTGCGTTAATCAAGACGGTGAACGAATGGACGCAAATGTTCTTGGAAACAGTGTGCACGATGTCAATGTCTTGACCGTTATTGCAAGCGAAAGCTATGACAGTTTTGCAAAGGGACTCCAAGCTGAAATTGCGGAAGCTGTCGCAGACCGCCCAAGAGCAGTAACGGCTGAACTCTTCAAAGGAAAAGTTGTCAAGGACAGTGCAGGGAATGAAATTCCTATAGATGAGGATATAGCCGATGCTATCATTTATGAGCTTACAATGAATGGTTACATTGACAAGAAACATAATCTAACAGATAAATACTATGAAGACAAACAAAATAATACTCTTGAATTTGCTGAAGAAGTAAAAGATTGTGCCTCTGATGTAATTACCATTCTTGAGTCTGTTTACAATCCTGCTTCAATGGCTCCGGAAAACGCAAGGAGCAATAATGTTGAGTTACGAGTCAGTCCGGACAAGCTTGCTATGGCAGAATTCAAAGCCCTGTGGTCAAAAATCAATTCAAAATCTGTTTATGTGGTGGACTTTGATACAGAAGAGCTTATTAGAAACTCCATCAATGCGTTAAACACAAAACTTCATGTATCAAAGATATATTTCACAGTAGAAACAGGGCAGATGAACGATATAAAATCAAAAGAAGACTTGCAGGCAGGACTTTCCATGGAGCAAGCTCCGACTACACACCGTTACGATAGTCATATTGCATCTGCCAATAAATCTGTGAAATACGATCTCATTGGAAAATTGGTAGAAGAAACAAATCTCACTCGCAAAGACATAATAGCGATACTCACAGGAATTGAAAAGGTTATATTTGATCAGTTCAAGGATAATCCGGAAGAATTTATTATCAAGGCGGCATCCTTAATCAATGAAGAAAAAGCGAATGTCGTCATTGAGCACATTACATACAACGTGCTTGATGAAAAGTATGATACAGATGTATTCACCGACCCAACAATTAAGGGGCGGTTAGATAAAAATGCAATGAAGACAAATAAACATTTGTATGATCACGTTGTTTATGATTCAGACAACGAGATGAAATTTGCAAAAGATTTGGAGGATAACACAGAGGTTGCTGTATATGTGAAATTGCCAAGAGGTTTCTATATCTCCACTCCCGTTGGGCACTATAACCCAGACTGGGCAATAGCTTTCTATGAAGGGAGCGTTAAGCATATTTATTTCGTTGCAGAAACAAAAGGCTCTATACAATCTTTAGAACTTAGATTGATTGAAAAGGCAAAAATTCACTGTGCAAAGGAACATTTCAAAGCAATCAGCAACGGCAATGTAGTTTACAGTGTTGTTACAAATTATAGCGAACTGCTGAATTTGGTGAAGTAAAAATTACTGTTGCTTTATTCCCAAAATATGTGTAATTTATGAACGTTATTTGTTAACTTCACAAAAACAATGCTTTTTGTGAAACAAAAATTGCCTAAAAAACACAGAGGAGAGAATCAACTTTTGTTGATTCTCTCCTCTGTATCTATGAAATTTTCTCAAAACTTAACAAAATTTCTGTCGATATTTAGATTATTGTGAAAGGAAGGGAAATAGTTCTTTATGAAAAATCAGATTTGAGAAAAGTAATGAAATAGCTTTTTAGATTGTGCATTTGACAACTAAAATCAAAATTATGCTATAATGCAAAGATAGTGTCTTGCTATGACGATTAAAGTTAGGACAAACATCAAATGCAACAAATCTGAGCTGGTTGAAGTGAAAGCACAATTAAACAAGTATCTTGAAGAGTTGGGGTTAGGAGAATAGATGAAAGACAAACACAACAAACAAGAAGAAAAAATGCCAAGGGTAAGAAGCTCTGCCGCTGAATATTTAACATATGTATCAGCTGTCGGAGAAAACGCAAACAGCATTGAAATGCGGTATGAGAATGAGAATATTTGGCTGACACAAAAGATGATGGCAACATTGTATGATGTGACTGTTGCCACTATCAATCAGCATATCAAAAAGATTTTTGAGGATAACGAATTGCAAAAAGAATCAGTTATTAAGAATTTCTTAATAACTGCGAGTGATAGTAAAAACTATAATGCATTACATTACAATTTGCAGATGACTATTGCTGTTGGCTTCAAGATTAACAACGAGCGTGCAGTCCAATTTCGAAAATGGGCAAATCAGATTGTAAAAGATTACACCATTCAAGGCTGGGTAATGGATAAAGAACGCTTGAAAAAAGGGCATCTTTTTACAGATGAGTATTTTGAACGACAACTGCAATACATTAGAGAGATTCGCCTGTCAGAGCGCAAATTCTATCAAAAAATTACGGATATCTATGCAACCGCCTTTGACTATGACAAAAATTCCAAAACAACACAGCAATTCTATAAAATGGTGCAGAACAAAATGCACTGGGCAGTCCATAGACACACTGCGGCTGAGCTTATAGTTGAAAGAGCAGACGCGACAAAAGAGCACATGGGCTTAACAACTTGGGAAGCAACGCCAGATGGAAAAATTATCAAGGCAGATGTAACCATTGCAAAAAACTATTTAAGTGACACGGAAATGCGTTACCTTGAGCGTATCGTTTCGCTATACCTTGACTATGCCGAATTGCAAGCGGAAAGAAAAATCCCAATGTCTATGGAAGATTGGGCAAAAAGACTTGACGGTTTTTTGGAATTTAACGGAAATGAAATTTTAACCGATGCTGGGAAAATTTCACACGAACAGGCCAAGCTCCACGCAGAAACAGAATTTGAAAAATACAGAATAATTCAAGACAGAATTTATATTAGTGATTTTGATAGACAAATGATGGAAATTGAGCAGATTAAATCCCAAAAATAACGTTTATTTATAGGACTTATTATGAAATACCTACAATTGCATTGGTATCTGAGATGAAATTGACGGAATAGGCATACTTACCAAATCAGGTAGATATGAGGCGGAATTTTTGGTTCTCATGATATTTGAAAAATATATAAGACAGGCCATTGAAAAAAATCCAATAGCCTGTCTTAGCTTTATATGAGATTAAGATTTTATTTTGTAAGTAGCGTGAACTTAAAATTTCTCATATTTTAGAGCAGATTTTTATATGGTATTAGCGGATTTACTACTAGTGAGATGTTCACAAAAGTGAACATATTAAATCAGTACAAACAAAAGGCTCTATACAATCTTAAAAACCAAAGGAGAGAATCAACTTTTGTTGGTTCTCTCCTCTTAATATGAAATTTTCTTATCAAGTATCTTTGCGGAGTATGTCCAAATATGCAGTATAAGAATATACCCTCGCTTTGCCCACCTTGTTTGTTTGTAGAAGGATTTTCTTTTCTTCTAAGATAGATACCGCCTTGGCAACTGTATTGTATGACAAGTCTAAAGCTTTTGCAGTTTTGCCGATGTCTATAATTGGATTGGCTTCAAGATAAGTGAAAAGAGCTAGCACAGTTTCTCTTTGACGTGCTGAAAAATCAGAAAATTTTTCCAAATTGGAAATGTGAAGAGCGGAAAGTTTTTTTATGTCAGCAATTGCGTCCTTCGCAGATTCGCTTAATGCGTCTAGGAAAAACGCAACCCACTGTTCGTAATCTCCAGTTTTTCTAACCTGTGTCATGCGGTCATAGTATTCAATGCGATTTAATTTCAGGTAGCAGGAGATGTAAAGAGCTGGTGTAGTGAGAATTTTTCTTTCCATGAGAAATAATGTTATCAAAAGACGGCCAACACGACCATTACCATCAAGAAATGGATGAATGGTTTCAAATTGATAATGAATGAGGGCAATGGCGATCAAGGGGTCTAGCGTATCGTCATTATTGATAAACTTTTCAAGGTCTGACATAGCCTCAATCATATCTGATGGGTTCGGGGGAATGTATCTTGCGTTTTTGAGTGTGCTTCCTGCTCCACCTATCCAGTTTTGTGAATGGCGAAATTGCCCCGGATTTTTTTCTTCACCTCTAGTGCCTTGAAGGAGCACAGCGTGAGTTTCTTTCAACAGACGTGAGCTAATGGGAAGTGCTTTTAGTCTTTCAATGGCAAATTCAGTAGCCTTTGTGTAGTTCACAACGTCAGAGACATCTTGATTAACATTTGTATCTATGAAAGGATTCAAAATATCATCCAGTGTGCATTGCGTTCCCTCTATTTGGGAGGATAACAACGCTTCTTTCCTAACATACATGGAGACAAAAAGCTTAAGGCTCGGAATTCCTGAAGATAAACTTTCAAGTGTTGCTATATTTTTATTTGCCTCAATGAGTTTTTTTAGCATATCAGAATTGATTTCAAGCGATGGCTTTGGCGGAAGTGGTGAGGGATTGAAAGATTTATATGCTAATTCTCCCGATAGGTTATTAACAAAACGTCCAGCTCTGTTTTCCACAAGAAACATTCCTTTCTCTATGGTGATGTTGAAATTGAAATTGAAATTTCAGAAAGAATTATTGCATAGAAATTTCAAAAAATCAACTATTTCTGAAAATAAACAGAAGAGAAATTTCAAAAAAATGCAAAAACTTGAAATTTCTTCCTAAAAATGACGGTAGAAATTTCAAAAACGGCGCAATCGTGCAAAACCAGCTCAAAAAACTGGCGCATTCGTGCAAAATCAACTCAAAAAACTGGCGCATTCGTACAAAATTATTTACGAAAATTATTGACAAATAATTTCTGATAAAGTCACGCAAGGTTTAGTCCTTTACTTATCTTCCATACTTTATGGCTTCTATCCTTTAAAATGTAAAGAAGCACAAGGTATAACAAGCTGTCACATGATCAAACAAAAAACATAGCCAAAAAGAGCACAAAATTTGTTCTTTAAGGCTATGTTTTTATTTGTTGTTATTTTTTATTCGGTTTTATTCTTTTACCGTAACCTTCATTTCTTTGGCGAGTTCACGCAAAATTTCTTTTTCTTTTTTGGTTGGGTTCTTTGGCACAGTAACCCTTACCAAAATGTTGAGGTCGCCCTTCGTTCCACGATAACGAAGCCGTGGCATACCGCGCCCACGAATGCGAAGTTTGCTTCCTGCTTGTGTTCCAGCTGGGATATTTAGTTTCTCTTCTCCCTCAAACGTTTCCACTGAAACAGTGCAACCAAGGACAGCTTGTGGATAGGTAATTTCTATCGATGTAGCAAGGTCATCACCTGTTCTTGTAAGTCGGCTATCGTCTGCAACCTCTATCATTATAAATAAGTCGCCAGACGGACCTCCGTTTGTTCCCGCATTGCCGTGTCCAGCGACACGAAGGCGTAAACCAGTATCAACTCCGGCAGGAATTGTAACCTCAACTGGATGACGACGACGGATATGCCCACTTCCGTGGCATTCCTTGCATGGAGTTTCTATGCTGCGACCCTTACCATGGCATGTCGGGCAAACATGTTGTTGCCTCATCTGACCAAATGGTGTATTCGTCACCTGAGCAACTACTCCACTACCATTACATGTAGCACAGGTTTTAACGTTTGTCCCTGGCTCAGCACCATTTCCATGGCAATGTCCACAAGTTTCAACACGAGTAACTTCCACGGTACGTTTTGTGCCACGATAGGCATCCTCAAGAGAAATTCTCATTCCATACTCAAGATCGTCTCCACGTGTAGGAGCATTAGGATTACTTCTGCGACTTCTGCCACCCATACCAAAAAGGTTGCCAAAAATATCACCTAGGTCTTCTCCAAAATCAAAACCACCAAATCCACCACCGCTAAATCCACCAGCACCCATGTCACCAACTGTACCAAACTGGTCATATTGCGCCTTTTTCTGTGGGTCAGATAGAACCTCATTCGCTTCGTTTATTTCCTTATATTTTGCCTCTGCTTCCTTATCCCCCGGATGTAAATCTGGGTGATATTTGCGAGTAAGTGCACGGTAGGCTTTTTTTATTTCATCTGGCGTTGCATTTCTACCCACGCCTAGAATTTCATAATAATCTTTTTGTGCCATAATTTCCTCTTTTGGCAATTACTTTATAATACTAAAGAATACACATTAGGCTCTAACACTAGAGCCTATGTGTATCTTGATTACTATTACTGTTTTGCCCTTTTATCTTATTTGGTAAAACTAAATTTTTCTACTTTAATAATTATTTGTCAGTAAATTCTGCGTCAACTGTGTCACCAGCAGAATCATTATTTGGCTGGCTAGCACCCGCACCAGCGTCTGCACTTGCTCCTGCTCCTGCCTGAGCCTGGCTTGCAGCAGCATCAGCCTGTGCCTTTGCCTGAGCAAATTTCTGCATCTCTGTCATCAAGGCTTGGGAAGCGTTCTTGATATCCTGTGCATTCTCACCCTTCATCTTTTCTTTTAAGGTCTCGACAAGCTCTTTTGCCTTTGTGTTGTCCATGTTTGGCACTTCGGCAATGAGTTTCTCTGACTGATAAACGACAGACTCTGCTTCGTTCTTTGCATCTACAAGCTCACGACGTGCCTTGTCTGCGCTTTCATTCATTTCCGCGTCACGCTTCATCTTTTCAATTTCTTCATCTGTAAGACGTGAAGACTGAATTGTGATGTTTTGTGCCTTTCCTGTATTTTTGTCTTTTGCAGAAACATTAACTATGCCGTTTCTGTCTATGTCAAATGTAACTTCAATCTGTGGAATACCACGTGGCGCTGGTGCAATACCATCCAAGGTAAAGCGACCAAGGGTAACATTGTCTGCTGCCATAGCACGCTCGCCCTGCAAGACGTGAATTTCAACGCCTGGCTGATTATCAGCAGCCGTTGTAAAGACCTGTGTCTTGTTTGTTGGAATTGCAGTGTTCTTCTCAATTATTTTTGTAAAGACTCCTCCTAAGGTCTCAAGACCAAGACTGAGTGGTGTAACGTCAACAAGGACTATATCACTTCCAGCATCTCCTGCAAGGATTGCTCCCTGATATGCTGCACCCATAGCAACACACTCGTCTGGATTGATACCCTTTGAAGGCTCTTTGCTCATAAGGTCATTAACGAGTTTCTGCACCATTGGCATACGTGTTGAACCACCAACAAGCAAAATTTTGCTGACTTCTGAAGCAGAAAGACCTGCATCTTCCAAAGCAGTAAGCACTGGTTTTCTTGTTCTTTCCAAGAGGTCATGTGTAAGATCTTCAAATTTTGCACGGCTGAGCTTTAACTCTAGGTGCTTTGGACCACTTGCGTCCGCCGTGATAAATGGAAGTGAAATTGTTGTTTCTGAAACGCCAGAAAGCTCGATTTTTGCTTTTTCAGCTGCTTCACGAAGTCTCTGGCTTGCCATCTTGTCACGGAGCAAATCTATGCCATCACTCTTTTTGAATTCAGCAGCCATCCATTGGACAATTGCGTTATCCCAGTCATCACCACCAAGGTTATTATCACCAGAAGTGGAAAGAACTTCAAAAACACCATCGCCAACATCAAGAATGGAAACATCAAACGTACCACCACCAAGGTCATAGACCATGATTTTCTGATCGTTTGCGCCGCTCGCCATACCATAGGCAAGGCATGCTGCGGTTGGCTCGTTGATAATACGCTCAACAGTAAGGCCTGCTATTGTGCCAGCGTCCTTTGTTGCTTGGCGCTGTGCGTCAGTAAAGTATGCAGGGCATGTGATAACTGCCTTGGTTACTGGCTCACCAAGATAATCCTCCGCATCCTTCTTAAGTTTCTTTAGAATCATTGCAGAAATCTGCTGAGGCGTGTAATCCTTGCCATCAATGGATATCTTCTTATCGCTACCCATTGCGCGCTTGATAGAAATTATTGTTCTATCAGGATTAACTATTGCCTGGCGTTTTGCCAATGTTCCTACTAAAACCTCTCCGTCTTTTGCAAATGCAACAACAGATGGAGTTGTGCGCATTCCTTCAGGATTTGGGATAACGTTTACGCTATCGCCTTCCTTAACTGCCACACAACTGTTTGTTGTTCCAAGGTCAATTCCAATTGTCTTTGCCATTTTTATTTATCTCCTTTTCTAAAAATTTTATTACCTAAAATATAAAAATTACTTTTTATCGCTAAATGTGCGCATAAAAGCATCAAGCATGCTAAATAGGACAGCAAAACCAAAACAAACAACCGCTGTTAAAATTTGTGTCTGTCCATAGGTCAATCTTGCTGTAATCTTTAAACCAAGCTGCCCGGTTAGAGACATAATTCCTACAACAGTAAAATAAAGCCCAACTAAAACGAATAAGGTGATGATAACCTTTAAACATTTTTGCATGACAACCTCTCCTCATATTTTTGTTTTTTTATTGCTTTCTAAATTAACCATTAAACTTGCCAACGCGAACCTTGGATGCGCGCAGCACTCTGCCTCCAAGTTTATAACCGCGACTGACAGCACCGATTATCTTGCCATCCAGTGCTTCATCCTCAACTGGCTCCATAAAAATTGCTTCATGAAGTGTCGGGTCAAAGTCGCCTTCGGCCTCTATAAATTCAAGTCCCAATGATTCAAGAGACTCAGCAAACTGCTTTTGAACCATCATAATTCCCTTTGCCACAGCATCTTCCTTGTTTGTCAAGGCATCTGCTATTCGTTCCAGATTTTCAAACACGGGAAGCATTGCATTTACAGCACTTTCAGCAGCAAGGATAGCGTTTGTCTCACGCTGTTTTTCTGTCCTTGTGCGAAGATTGAAGTAATCTGCTTTAGCTCGCATGACATCTTCTCTCAATTTTTCATTTTCTTCTTTTAAGAGAGAAATTTCATCTGGCTTCTTTATTTCTTCTTCTCGTTCCTCGTCAGCTTTCCCAGCAATACTTTCATTTGCTACATCAGCTTCTAGTTCCTTTTTTAATTCCTCTAGTTCTTCGCGTTCCTTTGACATACCAACTATCCTTTCGTTTTATTTGTTATCATATCCAGCACACAATGTATAGTGTCAAGTGCCTGTTCAAAATCCATTCTCTCTGGTCCAATGAGTCCGACCACCGCACGCTGTCCCTTAACATCCGCACTCGCAGTCACCATCGCCGTTGAACCAAGGGTCTCAAAATTACTCTCAGCACCAAGCGTAACATTAAACCTGTTTGCCCCACAAGTGGAAACGAGATGAGCCATGTTCTCCTCTTCCTCAAGAAAAGAACAAAGAGCCCTAACCTTCGTTAGATCTTGAAAATCTTTTAGCCCCATAATGTGACTAAAACTACCTGTGAATACACGAGGTTTTCCAATCCCCAGGAGTGAATCAATCTCCTCAACAGCTTTCACACATTTTTCTCTGTATTGTGCAACGTCATTCCAAATCGAGGCACGAACAATTTGCTTAACCTCACTCCACATTTTACCGGAAAACTTGTTTATGTAACGGCAAATTTCATCAAGGTCATCTTGCGTAACCTCCGGGCTGAAGGCAACCATTTTTTTGTGTAACACGCCACCTTCTAAAACCACAACAAGCAAGACCGTTCCCTCTGCCACCAAAACAAAATCCACCTTGTGAAATTTTATTGTATTAAGTGGAGTAAAGGCAGCAATGCCAATATAATTCGACATTTTTGAAAGCATTTCTGACGCTTGATGCATGGAGCGCTCAATATCTTCCTTGCGACGTGTAATGTCTTGCAGGAGTTCTATTGAATTATTGTCCTTTGCTCGCTCAAGCACCGTATCTATATAGAGCCTATAACCAAGAGAGGTTGGCACCCTGCCGCTTGACGTATGAGTGTGCTTCAAAAACCCTAGGTTTTCGAGATTACTCATTTCATTTCTTATCGTAGCCGGACTCCTGTGATGGAGAAATTTTTTTGCTACGGTGGAACTTCCAACGGTGTCACCACTTTTAATATACTCGTAAACGACAGATAAGACAACCTCCAACTGGCGTTCCGTTATCAAAATTTTCCACCTCCAAGCTCATTAGCACTCTCAACACACGAGTGCTAACTTTCAACAACGACGTAAGTTTAACAGTATTTACATATTTTGTCAAGACTGGTCAAAAAAAAATTTTACAATTTTATACCATACTATAAAACCTAAAGAAAAACATATAGGCATAGCGACATTTTAATGTAATTGCTCTAGCAAGAGCAAAAAAAATAGCAAGAAATCACCAGTATAACCAATGATTCCTCGCTTATGTTCCTAAAAATAGCCAAGCAAAATAATAAATTTACCTTTTCACACGTAAAATACGCAGAGAATTTAACACTACTGTAATACTGCTTGCTGCCATTGCCATCTCGGCAACTGCTGGGTGTAGTGCACCACTTGCAGCAAGTGGAATCGCAATTACATTATAGATGAGAGCTCCAAACAAATTCTGATGGATGATTCTAGTCGTGTAATTTGCAAGTTTTATGAAATATGCAATGTTTTTGATTCCTCCACTCAAGATGATAAGATCCGACGCTTCCTGCGCAATTTGCGAACCCTCACCCATTGCAATACTACAATCTGCACCCTTTAAAGCAGGAGCATCGTTAATTCCATCACCTGCCATAATAACTAAATCTTTATTTTCTTTGTCACCCTCACGCCAATCTTGCCTCAATGTCTGGATGAACGTTAATTTGTCCGTTGGAGATAATTTTGCATGAACAGATGAAATTCCTACTTGCCGTGCCACTAGGTTAGCAACTTCCATCTTGTCACCTGTTGCGAGAATGGGGATATACCCCATATTTTTAATTTCTTTTATTGCAACTGCGGCATCGCTACGTACCTTGTCATCTGTGGCAAATACACCAATGCAAATGTTGTTTCTATAAAGAAAAGAAAGGGTACTATTGGGATAGCGTTTCTTAAAAATAGAAATGTCTTCAGAAAGCAGAGCACTAGTCTCTTTACCAAAAAAATATTTATTCCCGTTAAACTCTGCAAAAATGCCTTGACCAGCAACTTCGTGAACATCAGTTAAACTAATAGAGGAAGCATCTTTTATATTCGTACTCAAAAATTCACAAATCGCCTTGGCTATTGGATGATTGCTTGTACTTTCAATCGCCATGGCAATTTTTTCATCTTCTTCTTTAATACAAGAACCGAACACCTTGGGTTTACCTTCCGTAATTGTACCCGTCTTGTCAAAAATACAATATTCGGCAGAGTTCACAACCTGTAAACTTGCCATGTTCCTTATGAGAAGTCCTGCTTTTGTCGCCACACCACTCACAGTGATAAATGCCATAGGTGTTGCAAGTCCAAGGGCACAGGGACAAGCAATAACAAGAGTCGCAATAAATGCAAAAATCGCAGTATCAAGTGCAGTACCAGAAACTGGTTTCAAGAAAAATAGAGCAGAGTAGTGCGTTGCAATTTGACGCGTAATAGGAACAAATCGCCAAAAACAAAAAGCAAGAATTGCTACAAACAAAACAAATGGAACAAAAACAAGAGTAAGTCTATCTGCCATAGCTTGTAACGGAATTTTTGTTCCCTGTGCTTCTTCCACAAGACGTGTCATTTGAGAAAGGAAGGTATCACGAGCTTCCTTTGTTACACGATACTTCAATTCACCGGTAAGGTTTATAGCCCCTCCAGTCACCATATCACCTTCATCTTTTATGACTGGCACAGATTCACCCGAAATAAAGCTCTCATCAACTTCGCTTGAGCCTCGTGTAATAACACCATCAAGTGCTATTTTTTCTCCAGCTCTCACACAAACAATGGAATCTGGTTTTACTGCCTCAACTGGCAATACCATTTCACGCCCATCATCTGATACCACCCTTGCCATTGTCGGAGCAAGAGAAAGTAATTTTTTCAGATCCACACTTGCCTTTGCACGGAGTTTACTTTCTATAAACCGTCCTAACAAATTGAACATCATCACCATGACAGCACTTGCACCAAATGAGTGAAAGTTATAGTAAGATGTAAAAAATGACAGAACACAAGTAAGCCAAGCAGAAAAAGCGGAAATTGCAATGAGGGTATTCATATTCGTGTGAAAATGTCGCAAAGCAATTCCTGCACTCTTAAATGTACCTCTACCACAATAGAAAAGGCAGAATGTAGCAGAGAAAAGCTCTAAATAGCTATAAAAAGGAATTGTAATATGAGCAAACTCACTTAGATACATTAGGAGACAAAAGGGAAGTCCCACAGCCCAACAAAGAATCAAATTTTGTTTTGCTTTTTTATATTTTACTTCTTCAAAATTTGCATCAATTTTTTTTGTTGGTCTAAAGCCAACATTGCTCACAGCTTCAAACAGCACCTCTTCTGTTACAGTATCATCAGCAGTAACAAAAGCAGCTTCTGTTGCCAGATTAACTGTCGCAAAAGATACACCAAGCACACGACTCAAGGCACGTTCTGCCATTTTTGAGCAGGTTGCACAGGTCATACCTTCAATGTAAAAGGAAAAGGTTTGTGTTTGGTTTGACATTTTTTCTTTACTTGCCTCCATATATCAGGTTCTATACACTAAGAAGTTAAATACACGACAAAAAGGAGCGAAGCCTCAAAAGAGTTAAGAGTAGGATTAGCAATAATCTGTGTAAAAATTTTAAGAAAAAAAAGATAAAAAAAATGGTCGGGATGGTCGGATTCGAACCGACGACCCCCTGCTCCCAAAGCAGGTGCGCTAAACCAGACTGCGCTACATCCCGTAACCTCACAGGGCGGTATTATATCATAATTTTTTATATTGGCAAGGGTTTTTTCTAGCTTTTCACAGTATAATTTTTGAAATAAAGTTTTTTGGGACCACACACCGCAGCGTTTTTGCATTTGCTAGAAATTGAGAAGCATTTGCCAAATTCAGTTTTTTAACAAAAATGCAGCTACTGCACCAACAAAAGTACCAATAAATGAAGCAAAATATGGGTTCATCTAGCTTTTCCCCTATTCAACACACTAACAACAACATTCTTTATTGTTTCCATTTCGCTCGGATTACTTTCCGCTATCAAAAGAGTTAAAGAGAATAATGTCGCGTTATCAATTATTGGGGTGTCGTCTTGGTATAACATTTTATTCTTTTCCATAAAATACAAAAAGCAACTTGCTGCAATTCTTTTGTTGCCATCAGAGAAAGAATGATTTTTAGTTATCAGATACAGCAACATTGCCGCTTTTTCTTCCAGAGTCGGGTAGAGTTCCTCGCCTCCAAAGGTTTGGTAAATCTGGTTAATTGAGCTTGCAAAGCTTCCGTCTTTTGGGTTTGCAAAGACATCTGATGCAAATTCCGCCTTCATCTCCTTTATGACCTTTAAGTATTCCGCTTCCTCAATCACAACAGCTTCTCTTGTTGTCTTTCCTTTTGTTTCCAACGTCTTATGGTCAAAATCATCCAGTAAATCAAGCCCAGTAGCAAAATTATTCAGAATTTGTGCGACCTGTTTTGCTTCATCCAAATTTTCAACTTGATTATTCAAGCTCCTAGACAAAAGATTTATTGTGTCTTGCAAACTTTTGACCTTTGCTTGTTCCTGTTTCAACTGTCTTTCGTTAACGGCATAACCTTTTGTCAAATATGACCGCAACACATTTGTTGCCCAAATACGAAATTGTGTTGCTCGTTTTGAATTAACCCTATAACCTACGGCAATAATTGCATCCAGATTGTAAAAAGTTTTAGTTCTATTTACCTGTCTGTTGCCTTCAATTTGAACTACCGAGAAATCCTCGGTAGTTGCATTTTTGTTTAATTCCTCTTCTTGATATATATTTTTCAAGTGTAGTGAAATATTGTCTGTGCTACATTCAAACAGCTCAGCCATTGTCTTTTGAGTAAGCCAAATTGTCTCATTTTCTAACTTTACGCTTATGTCTATATTTCCATCTTCATTTTTGTATATTATAAGGTTGTTGTTTTCTTTCATCTACTTCACCTCAAAACCTATTGCTGCAAGGTTTTTCTTGATTTCTTTCTGCAATTCATTTGACTTTGCAAACATTCTTGCAAGCTCACCAGTAAGCCTATTCATTTTTTCTCCAAAAGGCTCTCCGTCGTCTGCTTATTCTTCAATGCCAACATAACATCCTGGACTTAATATATAATCCTGTTTTGCAATGCCTTCTGCCGTTACAAAATCCTATGTTTGCATTATTATTTTGCATAATTTTTCCCTTTTTCTGACTATTGAACTTGCAATATAAATTTAGTAAATTCTTGCTTCAAAAATCTGTTGAAATTATTTCAATATCTATCAGAAACGCATATATTTTATATGTTAATAACTGTAACTGTCAAGTCTTTGCATAACCTTGAAAAGCTAGTGAACAAGAAAAGATTTTCACAATCATGAGATTTTTTATAAAATTTGACAAAAATAAATTTTAGTTGTAGAATTCTGCTTGCGTTCTTAGAACGTGTAAAAAATTAGGATAAATTCGCCGAAGGAGGAGCAAGATGTCAAATTATTTGAACGGCATTTCAATAATTAACATAATTATTCGCATTAGCAGCGCGCCCTCTTTTCGGCTCGATGTTTAAGGCGTCGTGCTTGCCGAGGGGGCTGTGATGAAAAGCCCGGCTCGGCGTTTTTTTTATCTTACTCACAGGAAAGGAAACTTCTAACATGCTCAACACATTCAGCATAACAAGTGAAGACTCACCGGGTGTTCTCGTCCGTGTTGCCAGTTTGTTTTACAGACGTGGTTATAACATAGAGAGCATCAGTGAAGACAGAACACATAAGAAAGGTCTCGCCCACTTTACCATCATGGTAGAGGGAGAAGAGCAGATTTTTGACCAAATTCAAAAGCAACTTGAAAAGCTCATTGAAATAATTGAAGTCAAGAACCTTTCGAAAGAGGGAAAATTTGTTGATAGATGGTTACTGCTTATGAAAATAAATGCTCCCCTCGATATGAGACCGCACATTTTACAGACGGCTCAGGTCTTCAGATGCCGTGTTGTTGACTTGGGGACTGATGCAATCACAGTGGAAGTGACCGGTGACATGGGAAAGATAGACGCTTGCAAAGAGGCATTCCGTCCCTATGGCATTATAGAAACCGCCGGCAGTGGACAAATTGCCATGAGCAGAAGTGGCTTCCACGACGACAACATAGCAACAGGTTTTTAACACTTTAATAAATATTAAATTTCAGGGCATAAAAATGCCCCAAAAAAGGAGACGATAAAAATGGCACATGTTTATTACGACAAGGATGCAGACCTTTCATATTTGGAAGGCAAAACAATCGCTATCATTGGATATGGTAGCCAGGGACACGCACACGCTCAGAATTTGCGTGACAGTGGTGCAAAGGTAATCATTGCACTCGCTCCAACAAGCAAATCAAAGGCAGTGGCAGAGAAAGACGGTTTTGAAGTCTTTACAGTTGAAGAGGCAGCAAAGAGAGCAGATTTCATTATGTTCCTTTTGCCAGACCATTTGCAGGCAAATGCTTTCAACACTCAGGTTAAACCAAATATGAAGCCAGGTACAAAGCTTCTCTTTGCACACGGCTTTGCAGTTCACTTTGGTCAGATTACGCCACCAGCAGACAGCGATGTCTTCATGATTGCTCCAAAGGGTCCAGGTCACATGGTTCGTTCCATGTACAAAGAAGGCAAGGGGGTTCCATGCCTTATCGCAATTCAACAGGATGTGAGCGGTCACGCAAAGGATTTTGCTCTTGCATATGCTTCCGCAATCGGTGGTGGCAGAGCTGGCGTTATTGAAACATCATTCCGTGAAGAGACAGAAACAGACCTCTTTGGTGAGCAGGTTGTTCTCTGCGGTGGTGTTACAGAGCTTATGCAGCAAGGTTTCAAAACCCTTGTTGACGCAGGTTATCAGCCAGAGATGGCTTACTTTGAGTGCATTAACGAAATGAAGCTCATCGTTGATATGATCTTTGAGGGTGGTATCAGCTGGATGCGTTATTCCGTTTCTGACACAGCAAAGTTTGGTGATATGACACAGGGTCCACGCATTATTGGCGAAGCAAGCGTTAAAGCAATGAAGCAGACCTTGAAAGAAATCCAGGATGGAACATTTGCAAGAGATTGGATACTCGAGAACCAGTCCGGCAGACCACGCATGAAAAAATGGGCAAAGGCAGCGCAGGAAGCTCAGTGCGAAGAAGTTGGTCGTGAGCTCCGCAAAATGATGCCTTGGATGGAAGCAAAACAAGCACCAAAATTCTAAAAAAACAAATAATCTCTGAAACCATATAGAACTCAGAAAACATAAAGGCGGGCTACGCCCGCATAAAAGATATTTATGTAAGAAACGATGAAGTCGTTTCGCTTATATTTAGAAGGAAATGGAAATCATGACAACACTCAACGGTGCACAGATGGTAACACGTGCATTGGAGGACGAGGGCGTTTCCACAGTATTTGGAATTCCCGGTGGTTCTGCAATTCACCTTTATGACGCTATCTATGATGCAAATTTCAAACACATACTTATGAGACATGAACAAGCAGCAGTCCACGCAGCAGATGGCTACTCAAGAGCATCTGGGCAAGTGGGTGTGTGCGTAGCAACTTCTGGTCCGGGGGCATTAAATCTAATTACCGGTATTGCTACTGCAAACCTTGACTCAGTTCCTGTTGTGGCAATTACAGGTCAGGTTGCAACTGACTTTATTGGCACAGACTATTTTCAAGAAGCTGATGTCGTTGGCTGTTCTTTGCCATTGGTAAAGCACAGCTTCCAAGTTCGTAGCATTGACCAAATTCAAAAGGCAATTCACAAAGCCTTTTACATTGCTCGCACTGGCAGACCAGGACCTGTACTTGTTGACGTTCCAACAAACATTCAGTGCGCAGTAGGTGAGTATTCTTTTCAGGAAGATACAGATTTTCTTGGCTATAAGCCAAAGGATATCCTCGATCTTAAAGACCTTGACAAGGTAATTCAGGCAATCGAGAAATCTGTTCGTCCCGTGATTTTGTCCGGTGGCGGTGTTATTTCCTCAGATTCATCTCGCAACCTTGAAAACTTTGCGGTAAGATATAACATCCCAGTTGCGACCACCTTGCTAGGGAAGGGGTCATTCCCGGAAAGCCACAAAAGTGGTCTTTCTCTTGGCATGGCTGGTATGCACGGTCATCCCGTAGCAAATTTTGCAATTCAACAAGCAGACCTTGTTATCGCAATAGGCACACGTTTCTCTGACCGTACAACATGCGAAAGAGAAACCTTTGCCAAGGATGCTACACTTGTTCACATTGATGTTGATGCGGCAGAATTCCATAAGGTAATTCACCCGACCTACACACTGCTCGGTAGCGCTCCACGTGTTCTTTCTGCAATTTTTGCATCGCTGCGCCGTCTTGAAGATCACACGGCTTGGATTGAGCATTTAAAGAAACTAAGAAAAGAGTATCCACTCCCACATCCATCTTATGACGGACAAATTGCCCCATGGCAAGCTCTGGAAACGCTTCGTGAAGTTGCCGGTCCAGATGCCATTGTTACAACTGAAGTTGGACTAAACCAAATGTGGGCAGCACAGCTTTATAAAACGGAAGAGCCACGTTCCTTTATTTCTTCTGGTGGCCTAGGTACAATGGGTTTTGGTTTCCCAGCAGCTATAGGTGCATCTTTTGCTCATCCCAACAATCCAGTTTGTTGTGTGGCAGGTGACGGAAGTCTCATGATGAATATTGCAGAATTAGACACTTGTGCAAGGTATGATATTCCTGTAAAGGTGCTTCTCATGAATAACGTTTCTCTTGGAAATGTTCGTATGTGGCAACAGTTCTTCTATGATAGTCGCTATTCAAACACAATTTACAACAAGGCACCTGACTTTGTAAAACTAGCAGAGTCTATGGGGGTCATGGGTGTCTCTGTTTCTGAACCAGACAAGTTAAAAGAAACTATTAAAAAAGCTTTAGACTATAATGGTCCTGCACTCATTGACGTCAGAATTCCACAAGGTGCAAATGTTATGCCTATGGTTAATCCAGGGCACTCATTAAACGAAATGAATTTTTAGTTATCTACGCAGATTGTGAACATTGAGCTTGCCGTTTAACGTTCATAATCTGCGCTTTTTACATGTAGATGTTATAATTCAAAGTAATGAGAGGATATTATATATGTCTGACCAAGCAATTCGTAAGCGCTATGACTATCTTGATATAGCTAAGGCTATCTCAATTTTTCTTGTGCTTATTGGACACACAACAGCAAACAATGACACCACGTTTTTCCGCCTTGTACTTTATACATTCCATATGCCCCTTTTTTTTATGGTATCTGGCGTAGTTATGCGTGCTCATCGCGATAATTATGACTGGAAGCATTGGTGCAGATTTTTTAGGAAAACCTTTTTTAGTCTTTTTGTGCCATACTTTATTTGGGCATTAATTTATTGTAGTTTCAATTTTGCTAATACTGCAAAAATTCTCTATGGCTCGTGGCAGGAGCTTACGCAAGCAAAGACAGTTACGTCGCTCTGGTTTTTGCCGTGCCTCATTTTGGCAAGGACTTTTATGGAATTTGTCTTAATGTTCTCGAAACGTTTTTCAAAATTGAATCGACATATTTACGCAGCTATTGTGTCAATTCCTGCCTTTGCAGTTGGCTTTTCACTACCAAAAATTTCTAATGGTTATCCATGGTGCTTTGATGTTGCCTTTGTTGCGCTTGGCTTCATGCTAATCGGATATTCTCTTAAAGAGCGCCTTATTGCATTACATTCACGCAAGTTACGGCACATTACAACACTCCTTGTAATGTCAACAGCATTGTTTGTCGTTTTTATTATCATGCAGGGCAACAAATTACCACTTATACTTATGTGTGCAGGCGATTATGGCAATGTTTTTTATTTCCTGATTGAAGCTTTCAGTGCCTGTAGCATGATTTTGCTACTATCTATTGTGCATACGGTGATTTTTGTCGAGCGTAGAAATTCAAAGATTCGTCATTTTATTCTTTGGGTGGGTGGAAACACTAAGGGAATTTTACTTTTGCATAAACCTTTTTTGCAGGAAATTGTTGTCAAACACGCTGTTGCTTTGGGTTTACCTATGCCGAATTTGTTTGTCGCCATTGCCTGTGCAGCAGTCACACTACCGGTTTGTTGTGTAGGTATTATTGTGATAAAACGCTTCTTTCCTCAACTTTTGGGTACTTTCCCCTATCTTGAAAAGAAGATGGAAATTTTTCGAGTTTAACAATAAATAAATAAATAATTTATTACACAGAGTGATTTTTATATAGCAATTTATATTTTATGTTTACTAAGGAGAAAACAAATGGATAAACTTAACAGTTGTCAAGCAAAGTGTGGCTACGCCAGAGCACCGCACAGGTCGCTCATGAAAGCAAGTGGCTACACAGATTGGGAAATTGACAGACCTTGGATTGGCGTTGCAAATTCTTTTAATGCAATTATCCCTGGACATAGTCATCTTCGCCAAATTGCAGAAGCGGTAAAAGCTGGAATCTACGCCGCAGGCGGACTTCCTCTTGAATTCCCTGTAATTGGTGTTTGCGATGGCATCGCAATGAATCATGACGGTATGAAATACAGCTTAACAAGCCGTGAAGTCATTATGGATAGCATTGAGATAATGACAAAGGGGCATGCACTTGACGGTCTTGTTCTCATTCCAAATTGCGACAAAATTATTCCGGGAATGGCGATGGCAGCAGCAAGCCTCAATGTACCATCTATTGTAATTTCCGGCGGTCCTATGATGGCAGGTAAATACAAAGGACGCACCCTTGACCTCAACAGCGTGTTTGAGGCTGTTGGTTCAAAAAGCGTTGGGAAAATTTCAGATGCAGAGTTTGCAGAGATAGAGGGCAATGCCTGCCCAGGATGCGGTTCTTGCTCCGGTATGTTCACGGCAAACACCATGAACTGCATGATGGAGGTGCTGGGGCTTGCCTTGCCAGGAAACGGCACAATTCCTGCAGTTCATGCCGGACGTATTCGCCTTGCAAAAGAAGCTGGCAGAGCAATTATGGCTCTTGTTGAAAAGGGAATTCGCCCACGCGACATTCTTACATACGAGGCGTTTGAAAACGCAGTAGCAGTTGATCTTGCTCTTGGTGGCTCTACAAACACGAGTTTACACTTGCCAGCAATTGCACACGCAGCAGGGCTAAATTTATCACTAGAAGTCTTTAACAAAATCGGTGAGCATGTGCCACACCTCTGCTCTATGTCACCAGGTGGTGCACATCACATAGAAGACCTGTGGCAGGCAGGTGGAGTTCAGGCTCTGGAAAAGCAATTGCTTGATGCCGGATTGCTCCACGGTGAGGTTATTACAGTAACTACAAAGACAAAGGCAGAGAACGTAGCAAATTGCGCTGTGCTCGACAGTGACGTTATTCGCCCACTAGACAAGCCACACCACAAACAAGGTGGCCTTGCATTTATGAAAGGAACTCTTGCTCCACTCGGTGCAATCGTCAAACAAGCTGCAGTAGCACCAGAGATGTTAGTCCATACAGGACCAGCCAGAGTGTTTAACAGCGAAGAAGAGGCAAGTGCCGCAATCTTGGCAAATAAGATAAACGATGGTGACGTTGTCGTAATTCGTTATGAAGGTCCAAAGGGCGGTCCCGGTATGAGAGAGATGCTTACTCCAACAAGCGTCATTCAGGGCCAAGGCAAAGGAAGCACAGTTGCCCTCATCACAGACGGTCGTTTCTCTGGAGCAACACGCGGAGCTTCCATTGGCCACGTTTCACCAGAAGCAGCAATCGGTGGTCCTATAGGACTTGTGGAAGAGGGAGACGAAATATACATCAATATTCCAGAAAAGATTTTAGACCTCCACGTCTCTCCAGAAGTGCTCGAGGAACGCAAAAAGAAATTTATACCTACACCACAGCCAACAGATAGTCCATTCCTTACAAGATACAGAGCCCACGCAACAAGCGGTGTTGAAGGCGCAGTCTTAAAGTAACGTAGAAGGCAAATATGGGAATAACAGTTGGTATCTTGGTTGGTGCAATATTTGAGCCTCTGATTGCCCTATTGGTTTTATTTAGGGTTGTCTTACCATGCAAAAAAATGAGCCCATTTTTTCGCTGGTTCTCCATAATAATTCTTATTATTTTGGCTCTAAGACCACTAATTTTTGCTTTGATTGGCGAAGATATTTCTTATCCTAAGCTTTCTCCATTTTTTATCGAATTTACGGGGACATTGTTTTGTAGCATAGTAGTTTTTACCTTTTTTGTCCTGGCAAGGGATATAGTTGTACTTTTCAGCAAATTATGGGGAAAATTTTCCTCTCGTAAATCCCTTAGCTTTTCTCTAGGGGCAAATTTTATTATTCCCACATTGGCTATAGCAGTTATTTTGTCTTTCTACGGCAATTACAATGCACATCTTATGCCTATTGTAACGGAATATACGGTAGAATCTAAACATCTACCATCATCATTTGATGGTTTAAGGATTGCTTACATAGCGGATATTCACGCCTGGCATGGTAGAAGAAGGGCTTTTGTACAATCAGTTGTAGATATTACCAATGAGCAGAAGTGTCAACTTGTTCTTTTAGGTGGAGATTATTTGGATGGCTCGGTAGAAGATATGGGAGATGCTCTTTTGCCATTGAAAGATCTTCACTCTAAGTATGGAACATTCGCCGTCCCTGGCAACCACGAATATTACTTTGGCTATGCAGAATGGAAAAAGTTTTTTGAAGAGAAGTTAAACATCCCTGTTTTAATAAATCAGCATAAATTCATTGAGGGATACAATGGACAGATAATTTTTATTACGGGAATTTCGGATAAGTTTGCAAAAAAAATCGGAGAAGAAGTCCCTGATGTCAGACGTGCCATGCCAGTTTTTGGTTATCATGTTTTTAACATCCTTCTTTCCCATAGACCTGGGAACGCAAAAGAAAATAACAAGCTTGGCATTGACCTTCAGCTTTCTGGGCATACGCATGGCGGAAATGTGTGCTACGCATCAGACCTGATTGCTTACTTCAACAATGGCTTCGTTTCAGGGCGATACGACTTGTCTAACATGACACTCATAGTTTCTCGCGGTGCCGGATATTGGCAGGGTTTTGCAGAACGCTTGCTAGAACCGGCAGAAATTGTTGTTGTTACCTTGAGGTGCAAAAAATAACAGTATTGACAAAAAATATAAAAATATGAGGGTAAAGTAATGAAGTTGACATTCGGCTATATATTTGGTGCAATGATTTTGCCTAACTTAATACTCCTATACCTCTGGTACAGGGTAGTATTTCCACGCAAAAATATGAAGCCTATTTGCCGTCTACTTTGTTATTTGACCCTCATATTTTTTGCAATAAACCCTTTTTTATTTCTAATCGTTGGTGGAAATAAGGTTTACCCTAAACTTCCACCACTTTTTATTGAATTTTCTGGATTAGCCTTTTTTGTTCTAGTAATATTTGCATTTTTTATTTGGCTAAAAGACGTGTTCTCCCTTTTATCTAGGATATTGGCAAAATTTTTCTCTTGCAAGTCGCTTGGCTTTTCACTGAGCAAAAAATTTATGGCAACAGCTTTTGCCATAGCTTTCGCCTTGGCTTGTTATGGAAATTACTGTGCACACCGCCTGCCGATCGTAACAGAATATACTGTAGAATCTGAGAGTTTACCCTCTTCTTTTAACGGTTTTAAGATAGCACTCGTTACAGATATTCACGCTTGGCGAGGGCAAGGAAAAGATTTTGTACAATCTGTTGTGGATATTACAAATGCCCAGCACTGCCAACTTGTGCTTTTAGGTGGAGATTACCTTGACGAAACAATAGCAGATCTTGGCGAGGCGCTTTTGCCACTGAAAAGTCTAAAGTCACAGGTCGGAATATATGCTGTTCCTGGCAATCATGAATATTATCTTGATTATTCAGAATGGAAAAGGTTTTTTGAAGAAAAGTTAAACATTCCAGTTTTGATAAACCAACACAAAATGATTGTGAGCTCTGCAAATCAGGCAATTTTCTTAACCGGAATTTCAGACGAATCTGCAAAACACACAGGAGATAAAATGCCGGACGTTAAGCGTGCTTTGCCCGTTTTCGGTTTTCCTGTTTTTAATATTCTTTTGTCTCATAGACCTAACAACGCAAAGAGAAACTGTAAACTCGGAGTCAACCTACAGCTTTCGGGACATACTCATGGTGGAATTCTGCCGTTTTTGTCAAAAATAATTTGCTTCTTCCATGCTGGGGGATATGTAGCTGGAGAATATAAGCTAGACAACATGACTCTTATAGTCTCTCGCGGTGCGAATGGAGGAAATATACGCATAATGAATCCAGCAGAAATTGTTGTTGTTACCTTGAAGTGTAGGAAATAATAACAAAAATGTAAAAGCAATTAATCATGCTACAAAGTGGTACACAGTATAGGCAATTCAGCAAAGGAGTTTTATATGAAGAAATTATTATTTATTTGTTGTGTAACAGTAATTGCTTTTTCTTCATTTATGCCGCTAGATTATGCAATGGCACAGACAACAATCTTAAATACACCATCGCAAAGTTATGATATAGTAATTGTAGGTGCTGGACTTTCAGGGGTTAGTGCCGCAATCTCTGCTGCACGTCTTGGCATGAAGGTACTTATTGTTGAAGATACAGAGGTCGTAGGAGGCCAGGCCGTGGCTTCTGCAGTATCTACCATGGACGATATGCAAGTGACAAGACATGGAATATATCTTGACTTCCTAAACAGGGCAATAGACCACTACAAAAAGACTCAAACACCAACAAATATTTGTCTTTGGGCAGACACAACCTTTGGATTTGAACCCAAGATTATTGATAAGACATTACGTGAAATGATGGAAAGCATCGGAGGAATTACTCTTCTTCTTAATGCAAAGGTGGTGTCTGCTAAGGTAAAAGACAATACCGTAACTTCTATAGATATTTTACACAATGGAAAACAAAGTCGAGTTACTGCAAAAATGTTTATAGATGCTACTGAGTATGGCGATTTTATCCCTCTTACGGGAGCAAGATACAGGGTGGGAAATGGAATTTTTCCAAATGTAAGTGAAAAAGCTATTGTTCAAGACATCACCTATGTTGCAGTTGTAAAAAAATATGGTGCAAATATGCCAAAAGAGCTTTTTATGACCACAAAGCCCCCACATTATGACGAATACGTGTCAGAATTTCGCAACATGGTAACCAAAGATGGTAGCTTTTGGCCAGATGGTGCTTTCCCATTTAATCCTGACACCCAAGCTGCATATCGTGCTTTACCAAATGAAGAGGACGCCAACAGAGGAAAGGTTGACGGCGAAAATAATGCTACATGGAAATACATTTCTCGCACATGCCTAAATTGGGCAAACGATTGGCCTGGTGGTAAAAAAGGTGGACATACCTCAACCATAGACAGTGAAACCCTTTCTCTTTCTACCAAGTTTCTAACAGATTTACAATATCGCAAAGACATATCAAGGAAGGCTCTAGTCAAGACACTTTGCCTTATTTATTACATGCAACATGAGTTAGGGCTGGAAGACTGGGCTGTTGACAACACTCAAAATTTTGGTGCAAACACTTCTTGCGACCTTGAAAATTGGAGTGACTTGCCAGCCGAGTTTTTGCCAATAGTAAAATTTTTTCCGCCAAAACCCTATGTTCGTGAATCCAAACGCCTTGTTGGACGCTACACAATGTCTTCAAAAGATGTTCGTCGTGACGAAAAATTAAAGAGAACTCTCTCTTCCAACACAGAGGCAATAGCCCTAGGTGAGTATCCAGCAGATATCCATGGGAAGTGGAATCCACTGCACCATGAGGCAGAATTACTTGACGATCCTAAAGATTTAGTCAAGCCTTCTGTTTGGGAAGCACGATTATTCCAAGTGCCGATGGGAGCTCTTATTCCTGAAAAGATTAATGGTCTCTTGGCAGTAGAGAAAAATATCTCAGCTTCTCGCCTTGTTAATGGCGCTACTCGTTTACACCCAATCGTATTTCACACAGGCGAAGCAGCTGGAATTTTAGCAAGCATGGCAATAAAACTAAATGTACCTGCTCGACGAGTTCCTGCTATCTTTGTTCAATCAAAGCTCCTTGAAAACTCGTCAAATATTTCTATTTGGCGTTTGCAAGATGTTCTAGTTTCACAGCCATATTACAAAGAAATTTCTATCGCTCTTGTTAACAATATAATGAGCCCCATATCTGAAGAACTTTTTTGCCCTAAAGAATCTGTAACGTGGCAAGAGTTCTGTAAAACTGTTTCTTCAGTAGCAAAAATAAAGATAAATTTGACTGACGAACAAAAAAATTCTGTTCTAACCAAACAAGATGCAAACAAGCTACTGCTTGAACAATCTGGGAGTCAATCAATTCTTAAACTTATACAGCCACTGTCAAACACACAGGAAGTCGTATTACGACAAGATCTTGCTTGCCTCGTGTACAATTTACTCTTAAAACAAGCGGAAATCAACTCAGGTTTAACCTATCCAAAGGACTAAATTTTGTTCTATTGCACAACACTTAACCCAAAAACGAGGATTAGATGCCTCAAACGCAAAGCGGTTTAGCACAAAAGTAACGGAACGTATAAAAACGTATAAAAATCTTTGAAACCATAAAGACACAGAAGCGAGCTATGCTCGCAAAAAATAACAAGGAGTCGCTGATTTTACCAACGACTCCTTGCTATTTTATCCTTACTGGTAAAACCACCGCACTTGCGTCGTAAGGGTTTTATAACTTTTATAACATTTCACACGTAGCGGCTTTACTTGTAAAGCCCAACAATTTTGAAGCTAACGCTTGTTAAAAAATTGAGAATTTCTTTTTTACTTAAATTTTTTCAAAATCTGTTTCGGCGGTCGGTGTTTGAAATTAAATTTCAACGTAACAGATTTTATTACAAGTGTAATCTGCCATACCAAGAAAAGGTAAATTAACGCTGTGGCAATTAGAGGAAAGAATGCTTCAAAGGTGCGCGAACGTATTATGTCCGACACCTTTGTTAAATCCTGCACGGCAATGTAACCAACTATTGATGTGCTTTGCAATAAAGAAATAAGTGCTCCCTTGTAGTTTGGCAGAAACTGTGTCATAGATTGTGGCAAAACAATCCTAAAGAATGTTTGAGTATCAGTGAAACCTAAACTATAGGCTCCTTCTATCTGTCCCCTGCCAATAGATTTCACTGCTACACCTAGCATAGAATAGACGCTGAGTCCCAAGCTTATCGCAAAGGCAATGGATGAAACCCATAGCCCAGATAATGACGATTTTGCAAAAATAATGTAATACAAAATCATGAGAATTACGACTGCTGGTAGACCTTTATATACCAAGGCAAAAGCATCTAGGAATTTATTAAAGAAGCGATTGCCCTTTCTGTATATTAGATACAGGCAAAAACCTAAGAGGCTACCAATTATGGTAGATACAATAGTAATTATCGCTGTTACACCCAAGCCATCAAGAACGATGCGCCATCTGTCTTCTTGAATAAATGTTTTTTCAAAAGAATCCTTTATGCTACTTAAACTAAACCCCGATGCTTTCTTCATAACTATAGCGATTATGGGATTCATGGCATATGGGGCAGAAAAATCAACGCTTTTAGCACGTTCCTCTGTAATGGTGATACAGCTCGCTCCTATGTCACATTTTCCAGAAGAAACCGCTGGTATAATTCCATCAAAATCTGAAGCATAAAATTCAACACCATAGCCATATTTTTTGCAGAAATTGACTAAAAATTCTATATCATGACCGTTTAACGAGCCATTTGAAACGAAACTAAATGGCACAATTGCTTGGGATACTGCAATTTTTATTACCCCATTTTTCCCATCAAATTTCGTATCTAAAGGAGGAGCATTATCAGCTGCCGCTGCAACATCTACAAACCATTTTTCAGCCAATGAATCAAGGTACCCATTCTTCTTGCTTTCGCCAATAAATTCATTTAGTTGTTTTTTTAGTTTTGCTGTCTTTATAGAACCTTTTTGAAAAATAAATCCGTAGGGCTGGTCTAATAAAGATTCATCAAGCATAAGAAATCCGCTCTCGTTGGCAATCATGTAATTAGCTGCGATTTTGTCGGATAAGAAGTAGTCTATTTTATTATTTTCAAGACCTATTAATAGATCGGCGAGATTATTGTAATAGCAAATTTTGCTATCGGGAAAATTTTCTTCAATTATAATATCGGTAATTGCCCCGGTAAGAGTGCCAGCCTTAAGTCCATTTAATTCTTTTACACTTTTTGGATAAGCACGTTTAGCTTCACTACGTCCTGCTAAAAATAAAAGGCTAAACAGGAGTAATATAAAGAACGTAAAAATTGTTACTCTTTTCATAAAATTATTTTTATTCATCTTTATCTACAATCAGCTTAAATGACTGATTTCCATCTCCTTCTTCAAACTGCTCTATTTTTTTAGTATATCCTTTGATTATTTTCCATGGCATACTGTCTGCTTCATCATCAATGGATATTTTTAGGTTATTATAGGTGCATACTAGACCTGCTGCATCATCTTTGGGTGAGAATCCAATTGCAACGTGAATGTTATAATCAATATTTTGCTCCTTATATTTTGGAATAAGAATGTTGAAAACAAGTTCTTCAAAAACAACTTGAAGACTATCGCGAATATTATGAGAGATATCCATTTTATTTGCAAACTGACGGAGTTGTGTATAGAAAGTTAAGAAGTCGCTGCCATCTGAATTGAGTTCAAACTCTATCGATTGTAGCTGTTTAATAAATACTATCGTTTTGGGCTTCTTTGGATGCTGGAAAATGTCTGAAGGTGTGCCCTCCTCGTAAATTCCACCTTCGTCCAGATACATAACTCTTGTAGAGATGGATTGAGCAAACCTCATATCATGGGTTACCAAAATCATCGTAAAGTTTTTTTTGCTTAATTGTGATATTACTGTTTCAACTTCATTTACCATTGTGGGATCTAAAGCTGAAGTTGGTTCATCAAACAATATTATTTCAGAGCCAACAGCCAAGGTTCGCACAATAGCAACCCTCTGTTTTTGACCGCCTGATAATTCATCTGGATATTTTAAAGCAGCACTAACAAGCCCAACTTCCTCCAAAAGCTTCATACCCTTTTCATAGGCTTTTTTAGGGTCCTCATGAAGCAGAACAATTGGAGCATAGCAGACATTTTCAATAACTGTCATGTGGTCAAAAAGGTTGAAATGTTGAAATACCATTCCCACCTTGCGACGCAGCTTGTGTAATGGATAACCCTGCTTGGTAATATCTTCGCCATCAATTAATATTTGGCCTGAAGTGGGAGTCTCTAGCATATTAATCATTCTCAAAAACGTAGATTTGCCCACGCCAGAAGGACCAATTATTGATACAACTTCACCCTTTTTGATGGTGGTGCAAATATCTTTAATCGGCTCGGCATCACCATATTTTTTACGCAGATGTTTGATTTCTATCATCCTTAATACCTCGTCGCAAAAATCTTCTTTCTTAGTCTTTTCATTATGTGAAGCTTCGTAACAATAAACATTGTAAACTTTGCCTTTGGTACCCAACAAGTATATAATTTCACAGTAAGCACTTATCTTTGTCAAGCTAACATAAACGAAACGACAGCATTGCTTCCCACATAAAATATTTTTATCATAATCCAAATTTCTATTTACCAAAATCAAAATTTTTTCAAAAATGGTAAATAGCTAAGAAAAAGCTCTAATATATTTTTGTTAGCTTAAAAAATTTCATTAGCTGCAGTAAATAAAATAATACAAGATACAGTAAGACCAATCCAAACGGCCTGACTTTTTTCTATTTTTTCTTTCAGAATTATGCGAGAAAGTAACACTGTAAAAACACAAAAGCTGGAGATTATGACATTTGTGTAAATTTGGTTTCCTGCTACGGCAATCATGTAAAAAATAGTTCCTAAGCTATCAAACCCAGCACCCATCACTTTAGGTAATTCCATCTTTGCAAAAATTTTATATGGTTTCTTTTCCAATATCCAGAGTAGTACATACAAAATTACAGAAAAGCCAAACAACATCATTCCGTGTATATAGATATAATCCCACGACACAGGTACCTCACCTAAAAAATAAATATCCGTCAAGGAGCTGAATGCGTCAAGAACAGCGGAGAGTAACGTCAAAATCACACCGATTATTGCAAAACGCCCATTATTTAGAAGAAACATTCCTTTTGCAAGCTTCTTATTTTCTTCTGTATCTTCTTTTCTTGTTTGTATCAGTGTTGAGGCATAAACACCTATCGAAATCAATATGACAAGAACCAGTTTCAAAGAAGTAATGCTCTCATACAAAATAGATGATTTACCAATAATTAAATAAAGTACGATTATCCCAATGAATGTGAACACACCATCCATACAGGTAACAGGAGACGCAATAGAAACAGGCACAAGTTTAAATGCAAAAAAACACAATAGTAGCGAGACATAATAAAAGGTAGATGACAAGAGAATTGCAGGGTGTATCTTTAGCATTTGCAACGCAGTTATTGAGCTTTTGAGTCCAAGCAAGTTAATGGCTAACGAAACAATTCCGCTGCAAATCCCAAACCAAATCAAGATTTTCAACTCAGAATGTTCACCCTCAAAATCAGAACCTTTCTTTTGAAATACCTCGCCCAATGCATAAAAAATTATTGAAATAAATGCAAATACTATCCACATTTTCTGCTCTACCTTTCTTTAATTGCTGTAGCAACAGCACAGAAGTAGCAAAATATCTTTCTTAATTTTGTAATACTATAATAAAAGCACGATAAAAACATGAAAAATTTTGAGAATAGTTAGGGTAGTTGTTTAGTTGTAGGCTTACCTTAAGTCGTGTTTATCTATGCGTTTTTGAGCATCTTGGTAAACTTCATTATCTTCACGGATTCCGATTACAACAATCAGCATTCCATATACGCTTCGTTCTAGTTTGTAAACAATACGAATTCCTGCACTACGGAGCTTAATTTTCAAAAAATTTGTCAGATTAGCTCCTTTTTTATTCCCCAAGGGTTTTCCATAACCACCCTCTGATTCCGAAAGAGGATTTGATTGGACTTTTTTAATTGCCTTTTGAACTAGGATTCTCTGATTACCATCGAGAGATTTTAAGTCATTTAATGCCTCTGGCAGGTAGCTTATTTTCCAGCTCATTCAAATTCTACCTCGTTAAAACCCTCAAGATCTGCATCAGTAATCCCCAATTCACGGTTCACTTCTTCATTGTCAATTAAGGTTGCTGGGTCATAGTGAGCCATTCTGTTTATTGCAGTAACCAGAAGCTTGACATCATTCACTTCATCCATAAGACGAACATATTCATTCGGTGCAAGAAGAACACACTCCGCAGTGTTATTTTTCATTACAACTTTTGCACCACTACGCTTTACTTCATCAAAAATTTTGCCTGCTAACCCTCTGTTGAAAACAGAAATTGAAACTGTGTCTTGAATTGCACTCATAACAGAAGCCATTGTAGCACCCTCCAACTTAATTTTTGGTCATTATAACTTGTTTTGAAAGAAAAAACAATATATATACTAATAAATAAATTTGTAAATTTATCAATGTAGCAACTATGCATATAGAACAATCATGGTAATGCACAAAAATAATCCGTTCTCAACTGATGTCTTTTGTTGTTCTTCTAGCTAATTTACTTTATCCTCTTCATAATATCCATCACATGCATATCAGGATTATCGGCATTTTGCGTAAGAAGGCAGGCAGTTTTGATGAACATTTTTCTAAAATTATATATGGTTTCTTCCTTGTAAGCACAGGCGTTGTAATCCATATAGAGTTTGCAACCTTCATCGGTTTCGTGTATTTCCATATTCAAAAGGTTGTTGGCACAATCTGTTTCCGTTGGGATTTTTGCAATGGTAAATTGCAAGGAACCTTCTGCACAAATATTTCTTAAATTTCCTTGGTAAAGGACAGAGGCATCATCACTATCTTCACAGAAATGTTCCGGTCCTGGGTAAGGATAACATAAATAGCGAATATCATTATTGACCTGCTCTGCCACGTTTTTATATAAATTTGCTAGTGTTATTTTTTCGTCAAAGCATATGCCGACATACAAGTCACGCAAAAATGCAGCTATTACATGTTTTTCACTCAGCATAGCACGTCCATTATGCACCCAAGACACTCTTATGTTCTTTGTTCCATTATATGTAGCTATTGCTATACATGCCACGGCAATAAAAAATGAATTTTTTCCTACACCATACTGTTTATGCATCTTTTCGTATGACTGCTCATCAAGTGGAATCATAACTTCCATATTTGCATAGCGGTTTTCCTTGGTTTCAAAATCCTGCGCAAGGCATATATCCCAATTTATCCCATCAAATGTCTTTTTGTAATACTCGCGAGCTTCTTCATACAAGGGAGAATTGATTTGCTTTGCTCTGTCTTCAAGAGCTGCAAAATAATAATTTGGCTCAAGGGGCTTTCCGTCATAGGCTCTGCTTATGTCCTCTATGAGTATGTGTAGCGAAGTGCCGTCTGCAACACTATTATGCAAATCGAAGAAGAGATAGCCGCCAATTTCTGTTTTGAAAAGACGAATCCTATAGAGTGATTTGTTTAACAACACAAAAGGCTTCACAAGCTGTTCACTTTCATCCACAAAGTCTGCTTCCGAAATTTCTTCGAGCTTTATATCAAATACCTTGTCCTTGTCATAATTTTGCACAAGCTCCGCAGTTTTGCTAAAGGCATATACAGACGAAAAAATCGGATGTGCAGCAAGTACAGTATCTACTGCTTTTTTTAGGCGCTCCATATCTGTGTCACGTCCAAACTTTAACAGCACTGGCATATTCCACACAGTGGAGTCAGGATAATAGCATTGATAGTCAAACATAAAAATCTGCTCTGCAGAAAGTGGCAAATTTTGTTTAGGCGCACGAGCGTTACGCTCGGCAAGGCTCTCTGTTTTACCATTGGTTGCCTTTTCATAGAGCTCTGCAATTTTTTTAGGGGTTCGCCCTGCCAAAAATATATTAACGTCGAGCTGATCTAAATTTAGTTTAGTAATGACCTGTATAGAGCTTATAGAATCTCCGCCAATTTCATAGAAGTCATCTTCAACACCAATTCTTTCGATACCAAGAACCGATGCAATAGCACTGCAGAGTTTTTCTTCCATCTCGTTTGATGGTGCAACATAATCCTTAAAGTAGCTTTTGAAATCCGGTGCTGGAAGGTCATTTCTTTTGAATTTTCCGTTTGAGCTTACTGGAATTTTATCAATTTTTATGTAAAATGCCGGCACCATGTAGGGCACAAGTTTTTCACTGATAATTTTTTTTGCTTCCTCAATTGGTAAAACTGGTTCATCTATGTAGTAAGCACAGACGAAATTATTTTTCCCTTCAGTAAAGACTTTAACGCCAACCCACTCCGTACCAAGCACTTCTTTTACAGCAACTTCAATTTCGGCAGGTTCAACCCTGTTGCCGTTTATTTTCACCATGTCGTCACTTCGGCCAAGTATTAAGAAATTACCATCTGGCAGAATTTTTGCCATATCTCCGCTTCTCACATAACCATTTCTAAAGATGTCCGCATTCCTCTCTGACAAATTTAGGTAGCCTCTAAAATAAGGGTTACGGTAGCAAATCTCACCTACTTCACCATCTTCTACAGGGAAACCGTTTTCATTCATAAGGCAAACATTAGCTTCTTCGATAGTTGCTCTCCCCGACGGGACAGTTTCATAGCTCTTGTCAAGGAGAAAAGCCAGAAGCACAAGTCCTGACTCCGACAGTGCATACATATTGTAGGAGTCAATTCCCTCAAGGAAAAGTCCGTTTGCAGGCTCACCGCCCATAACAAGTTTTTTAATGCTCTTCGGCAATTTTGGCATGACACGGATAAGTGAGGGTGTAAAAAATCCTGTTGTAATCTGGTATTTATCCATGATATCCACGAGTATATTGGTGTTCTTCATCGTTTCTAGCGTTATAACTATCAAGCTTGCAGCAACATCTATCACAGCATGAAACAATATTACTGTAGCAGTAAAATTAAGCGGTGTTAGCTGGACAACTCTATCGTCATGATTAAAGGTTGCTACCCCTTTGTGTTGCCATGATTTTACCGCAAGAAACTGTGTCCCATATTCGTGCATTACGCCCTTTGGATTTCCTGTTGTGCCAGATGTGTAAACAATATAGGAGAGGTCGTGGGGATTGGCTACTTTGTAGCCTTCTAGGACTTCACATTTCATCATTTCTTCAAACACATTTTCGTCAATGACTAACTTGCAATTAGCATCACGCTTGATAAATTCTCGCTTTTTTTCAGGATAATTTGTTTCAAGCATGACATAAGCTGCTCCTGCTTTCCACACACCAACAAGTGTCACAAATGGTTTTGCACCACGTGGCAAAAGAATCATTACAACATCTTCCTTGCCAATGCCACGCTCTGTGAGGTATCTATAAACCTTGCCAGAGGCAACATCAAGTTCGTGATATGTCAATGAAGTGTCTTTCGCAACATCTATTATTGCCGTGTGATTCGGGTATGCTGTACAATTTTCAGCAAATTTTTTAATAAGACTAAATTCTTCCATTTGTTTCCCTCTACTATTTGCGGATTGCACTTATAATTTCCATTACCTTCATTTCGTGGTTCTCAATATGCTCCATCAAAAGGCATGCCGTTTTCATAAACATATTTTTGAATCGATTTATTGACTCCTTTTTATAGGCACTTGCATTGTATTTTAATTCAAGACAGCAACCGTCATCAATGTCCAAAATTTCGATATCAAGTAAATTATCACTATGGGCATTGTCTAGTGGTAAGGCAGAAAAAGTATATGCAAGCTCACCTTCACCCGAAAAACTTTCCAAGTCAGCTAAATAGTTAAGGTTAATATTTTTGTCTGCTGAAATGAGTAGCCACTCCGGCACATAGTACGAATAATGTATATTATTACGCATTTGCTCAATCATATCAAGATATACATTTTCCAAAGTTTTTGTCTTGCTGAAACGCATCCCTACCCCAAAGCATTTATATAAAAATCCAAACACACGTGCATTCATAGAATTTGTTCTACCATTGTGGATCCATGTCATTCTTACTTCGTCTCTCTCGTTATAGGCAGATACAGCAATACAGGTTGCTACAATGAAAAAAGCATTTTTATTAAGACCATGCACCTTTTGCATTTTTTCATAACATTTTTCCTCAATTGGAATTTTGACATTCATGGTGCCTAATGTATGATCTTCTGTATCAAAGTCAACATTGAGATAAGGCAGCGTCTCATATCCTTTGAATAGATTGTCATAGTATTGCTTGGCTTCTTCATACAATGGCGAATGAATCGTTCTTTGGTAATAATCTCGAACAGCAAAATAATAATCCGGTTCAATTGGTTTTCCATCATATACCTTAGTAATATCATCTAACAATATATGTATTGAAGTGCCGTCTGAAATACTATGGTGAAAATTGCAGAAAAGATATCCTCCCCGTTCTGTCTTAAAAAGCCTTATTCTGTAAAGTGGCTTTTCCAAAAGATCAAATGGCTGGACAAGGCTTTTTTTCAGCGTTTCAAATTCTGCTTCTGTAATCTCCTCAATCTTTGTATCAAAAATTTTGTCAGGATTGAATCTTTGCACTGGCTCGTTATTTTTCCCCCATACATACATAGTTGAAAAAACAGGATGAGCTTTGAGCACGGTATCAAGTGCTTTTTTAAGACGCCCCATATCAGTATTACGCCCAAATTTAAGAAGCGTCGGCAAATACCAAGCCAATGAATCTGGATAACTGCTTTGATAGTCAAACATAAAAATCTGCTCTGTAGAAAGTGGCAAATCTTTTTTTTGTGCTTGAGCATTTTGCTCCTCAAGACTCTCTGTTTTACTCTTTGCTGCTTCTTTGTAAAGTGCTGCTATTTTTCTTGCGGTGCGCCCTGCTAAAAACATATTAACGTCAAGCATATCCAGCTTCATTTGTGTAATAACTTTTATTACACAAATTGAGTCACCACCTATCTCATAAAAATCATTCTCTACGCCAACACGCTCTATGCAAAGAACGGACGCCATAACCTGGCACAATTTTTCTTCCAGTTCGTTTGACGGTGCAACATATTCCTTTATATAACTTTTGAAATCCGGTGCCGGCAAGTCATTTCTTTTGAATTTTCCGTTTGAGCTTACTGGAATTTTATCAATTTTTATGTAAAAGGCTGGAACCATGTAGGGCACAAGTTTCTCGCTAATAATCTTCTTTGCGTCCTCAATTGGTAAGACTGGTTCACCTATGTAGTAAGCACAAACGAAACTTTTTTGCCCTTCAGTGAAAATTCTAACGCCCACCCACTCCGTGCCGAGCACTTTCTTTACAGCAACTTCAATTTCAGCTGGCTCAACTCTGTTGCCGTTTATTTTCACCATGTCGTCACTTCGGCCAAGTATTAAGAAATTACCATCTGGCAGAATTTTTGCCATATCTCCGCTTCTCACATAACCATTTCTAAAGATGTCCGCATTCCTCTCTGACAAATTTAGGTAGCCTCTAAAATAAGGGTTACGGTAGCAAATCTCACCTACTTCACCATCTTCTACAGGGAAACCGTTTTCATTCATAAGGCAAACATTAGCTTCTTCGATAGTTGCTCTCCCCGACGGGACAGTTTCATAGCTCTTGTCAAGGAGAAAAGCCAGAAGCACAAGTCCTGACTCCGACAGTGCATACATATTGTAGGAGTCAATTCCCTCAAGGAAAAGTCCGTTTGCAGGCTCACCGCCCATAACAAGTTTTTTAATGCTCTTCGGCAATTTTGGCATGACACGGATAAGTGAGGGTGTAAAAAATCCTGTTGTAATCTGGTATTTATCCATGATATCCACGAGTATATTGGTGTTCTTCATCGTTTCTAGCGTTATAACTATCAAGCTTGCAGCAACATCTATCACAGCATGAAACAATATTACTGTAGCAGTAAAATTAAGCGGTGTTAGCTGGACAACTCTATCGTCATGATTAAAGGTTGCTACCCCTTTGTGTTGCCATGATTTTACCGCAAGAAACTGTGTCCCATATTCGTGCATTACGCCCTTTGGATTTCCTGTTGTGCCAGATGTGTAAACAATATAGGAGAGGTCGTGGGGATTGGCTACTTTGTAGCCTTCTAGGACTTCACATTTCATCATTTCTTCAAACACATTTTCGTCAATAACTAATTTGCAATTTGCGTCACGCTTGATAAATTCTCGTTTTTCCGCTGGGTAATCTGTTTCAAGCATAACATAAGCTGCACCAGCTTTCCACACACCGACAATAGCAGCAAAAGGTTTTGCTCCACGTGGAAGAAGAATCATTATCACATCTTCCTTGCCTATGCCACGCTCTGTAAGGTATCTATATACCCTGCCGGAATACTCATCAAGCTCGTGATATGTCATTGCTGTGTCTTTCGCAACATCTATTATTGCCGTGTGATTTGGGTGTGCTGTGCAATTTTCAGCAAATTTTTTAATAAGACTAAATTCTTCCATTTGCTTTTTATCCCCTTTTCATAACTAATTACTTCGAACTTTACAAGTAGAGCCCCTGCTTTGCATCATAGTGGTCGATTTTTCACTTTATCCTCTTTATAATATCCATCATACACATATCAGGATTATCGACATTTTGTGCAAGGGCACAGGCTGCCTTAATAAACATTTCCTTGAAACGCTCCATGCTCTCTTTTTTATACACGCTCGCATTATAATCCATATAAAGCTTGCACCCTTCGTTTGTTTCGTGTATTTCAACATCCAACAAATTGTCAGCACCGTCTGCCTGCCCTGGCAGTTCTGCCACAGTGAAATTCAAACTTCCTTCTGCTTCAAGGCTACGCAAATTTGACTGATATATTAGATTTACATCACCATGGTTTTTTATTGCATCTTCTATGCTAGGATAAGAACAACATGCATATTTGACATTATTCCTCACCTGTCTTGCTGTCTCTTCCAGCAATGCCCCAAGTGTTTTTAGTTCATCAAAATGAAGTCCAACGTAAAAATAGTTAAGAAGTTCTCCAACTGCATGCTGTGCACTCACTGCGTCTCGTCCATTGTAAATCCATCCTACCCTGATGTTGCTCGACTCATTATAGATGGACATGGCCACGGCTGTTACTGCAATAAAAAATGCATTTTTCCCAAGTCCATAGATCTCTCGCATTTTTTCATAATATGCAGAATCAAGTGGTATCATTGCTGTCATGTTGCCGTATGTATTTTCTTGTGTATCAAAATCGGACTTTAGGCGTGCATCCCATTCATATTTTTTTATGGAATTATTGTAATACTCCTTGCCTTCTTCACGCAAAGGAGAGGCCTGGCTTTTCTTTTGGTCGTCCAAGAAAACAAAATAATAATCTGGCTCTAGTGGCTTTCCGTCATAAGCAAGACATATATCATTCTTTAGGACATGTATGGAAGTTCCATCAACTATGCTGTGATGAAAATCCATAAAAAGGTATCCACCACACTCAGTGCGAAAAAGGCGAACTCTAAACATAGGCTTATTAAGAAGCTCGAAAGGTCTAACAAAATTTTTGCTTTCTTTTGCAAAATCTGCCTCGGATATTTCTTCAATCTTTGTATCAAAAATCTTGTTTGCATCATATTTTTGCACAAGCTGTTTTTCTGCATTATAGGCAAAAACGATTGAAAACATTGGATGCACTTTAAGTGCGATATCAACTGCTTTTTTTAGACGTTCCACATCTGTGTCACGTCCAAACTTTAAAAGCATTGAAACATTCCACATAGTGGAATCTGGATAACGTAATTGATAATCTATGACATATTGTTGCTGTATTGAAATGGGGTGGTCCTTTGTTAATTCCAAAGCATTACGCTCATCAAGACTCTTTACGCCTTCTTTAGTGGCTTCTTCGTAAAGCTTTGCTATTTTTGCCGGAGTGCGCCCAACAAAAAGAGTATTCACATCAAGCTGAGGCAAATTTAGTTTAGTAATGACTTTTATTGCATTTACAGAATCTCCACCAATTTCATAAAAATCATCTGTTACACCAACACGTTCAAGCTCCAAAACCGATGCCATGACCTGGCACAATTTTTCTTCCAGTTCGTTTGACGGTGCCACATATTCTTTTATGTAACTTTTGAAATCCGGTGCTGGCAGGTCGTTTCTCTTGAATTTTCCATTTGCATTCACTGGAATTTTATCAATCTTTATGTAAAAGGCTGGAACCATATAGGGCACAAGTTTCTCGCTAATAATTTTCTTTGCTTCCTCAATTGGTAAAACAGGTTCACCTATGTAGTAAGCACAAACAAAACTTTTTTGTCCTTCAGTGAAAATTCTAACGCCAACCCATTCCGTGCCAAGCACATGCTTTACAGCAACTTCAATTTCAGCTGGCTCAACTCTGTTGCCGTTTATTTTCACCATATCATCAGTTCTGCCAAGGACTAGAAAATTGCCATCCGGCAGAATTTTTGCCATATCACCACTTCTAACATAACCCTTTCTAAAGACGCTTGCATTCTTCTCCGGCAAATTCAAATAGCCTCTAAAATAAGGGTTATGGTAACAGATTTCTCCAACTTCACCATCCTTGACAAGGTTGCCATTTTCATCCTGTATGCAAATATCCATCTCCGGCACAGTAGGTTTACCCGCCGGTGCTTTTTCGTAAGCTTTGTCTAATTTAAAAATCAGTATGGAAGTACCCGATTCAGACTGACCATATCTACCATAAACATCACAACCTTCGTAATACACGTTATTTACTGGCTCTGCACCGACTAACACAGTTTTAACGCATTCAGGTATTTTTGGAATCAACCTTAAATGTGAAGTAGTGAAAAAAGCAACCGTTACCTTATATTCGTTTATCACAGCCAAAACACGTTCAATATTTCTCACATCTGACAATGGAAGCACAATAATGGTAGCACAAGCATACATCACTGTGTGAAATGTCATTATAGTTGCGGTAAAATTTAATGGCGCCATAAGAGTAGTTATGTCACCGTAACTAAAAATAGCCTTACCACCATACTTACGCCTTGCTCCTTTTGCAACAAGAGACTGCGTCCCATATTCGTGCATAACTCCCTTTGGATTTCCTGTGGTGCCGGAAGTGTAAACAATATAGGAGAGGTCGTGGGGATTAGCGACCCTGTAGCCTTCTAGGACTTCACATTTCATCATTTCTTCAAACACATTTTCGTCAATGACTAATTTGCAATTTGCATCACGCTTGATAAATTCTCGTTTTTGCTCTGGATATTCCACCTCAAGCATAACGTATGCTGCTCCGGCTTTCCACACGCCAACAACCGTTACAAAAGGCTTTGCACCACGTGGCAAAAGAATCATTACAACGTCTTCCTTGCCAATGCCACGCTCTGTGAGGTATCTATATACCCTGCCAGAGGCAACATCAAGCTCGTGATAGGACATTGAAGTGTCTTTCGCAACATCTATTATTGCCGTGTAATTCGGATGTGCTGCACAATCTTCAGCAAATTTTTTAATAAGACTAAATTCTTCCATTTGCTTTTAAGCCCCTTTCATTTAATAACTCACTTCGCTCTCTACAACTAGAGCCTCTACTTTGTCAATGTTCTTTTTTATTACCTTATTAGCTCCAGCAATTCAGTAATACGCATATCTGGATTATTTATATTTTCTGCTAATACAACTGCTATTTTGACAAATAGTTTCTTGAAGTTATCTATGGTTTCTTCTTTATATGCACAGGCATTATATTCAAGCACCAAACTGCAGCCATCCCTACCATCAAGGATCTCTATGTCAAGCAGATCGTCTGCAACCTCCTTTGATTGTGTCATATCCACTGGCATCCAAGAAAGCTTACCGTCAGGTGCAAGACTCTTTAAATCCTGAAGAAAATTTAGACTTGCTTCTCCTCCTACACGTACATTCTGTGGTCCAAAATAACTATAACAGGAGTAATATATATTGTTTTTCAATTGCTCCATCACGTCGTGATAAATTTCCCCCATTGTTCTTTCGTTATTAAAACGAATTCCAACATAGAACGCCCTGAGCATTGCACCTGTCACATGCTGTTCAGCTATCGTGTTTCTACCGTTATAAATCCAGGATAACATAACATTGTTTTCATTGTCCGTCACAAAAATTGCCAAACATGCTACTATGATAAAAAAGGCGTTTTTCCCTAAACCATATTGCTTATAAATTTCCTCGTAAACATAGCTCTCAATTGGAATTGCTGCTGAGGTTGTGCCATATTTATTCTCATCGATTTCGTTATCAGGTCTGAGGCATATTGACCATTCATACTTGTCGTAAACTCTCTCATAATACGCTTTTGCCTTCGAATACAAGGTGGAGTTTTTCTTTTTGCGTCGCTCATCCAATGCAACAAAATAGTAATCGCACTCCAAAGGCACACCTTCATAGACCTTGTTTAAATCGCCTAGGAATATTTTTATTGAAGTTCCGTCAACAATACTATGGTGAAAATCACCGAAGAGGTATCCTCCACTTTCTGTCTTAAAAAGCCTAATTCTGTAAAGAGGTTTTCCAAAAAGTTCAAATGGTTGGACAAGAGTCTCTTTCAAAGCTTCAAATTCAGCTTCTGTTATATTTTCAATTTTTGTATCAAATTTTTTGTTAGCATCATATTTATGAACTAGGATTTCGTTAGCCTCTTTTGCATAAACACATGAAAAAACTGGGTGTGCAGCAAGCACAGTGTCCACAGCCATTTTGAGACGTTCAAAATCCGTATCGTCTCCAAACCTCAAAAGAATTGGTAGATTCCACATGGTGCTGTCTGGCATCTCTTGCTGAACGTCAAGGATATATTGTTGTGTAACTGAAATAGGCTGATCACTTAAAAGCAATTTTTCATTTTGTTCCTTAAGGTCAAGCTGGTTGTTTAAGTCCTCATTTTCGAGCAATTTAACAATTTCTCGTGGGGTTCTGCCTTTCAAAAGCATATTTACGTCAAGCTGATTCAAGTTTAACTGAGTAATAACCTTTATTGCGTTTATGGAGCTTCCACCAATTTCATAGAAATCATCTGTGGCGCCGACGCGCTCTACACCAAGAACGGATGCCATAGCATTACAGAGTTTTTCTTCCATTTCATTTGATGGTGCGACATATTCCTTTACGTAACTCTTAAAATCTGGTGCTGGGAGGTCGTTTCTTTGGAATTTTCCATTTGCATTTACTGGAATTTTATCAATTTTTGTGTAAAAGGCTGGCACCATATAGGACACGAGTCTTTCTCTAATAATTTTTTTCGCTTCTTCAATTGGTAACACTGGTTCACCAATATAATAAGCGCAAACAAAGCTCTTCTCTTCCCCAGTAAAAACTCGAACGCCGACCCACTCTGTGCCAAGCACTTTCTTTACAGCAACTTCAATTTCGGCTGGCTCAACTCTGTTGCCATTTATCTTCACCATATCATCAGTTCTGCCAAGAATTAGGAATTTGCCATCTGGCAGAATTTTTGCCATGTCACCACTTCTCACATAGCCGTTTCTAAAAATGTCCGCGTTCCTATCTGGCAAATTCAAGTAGCCTCTTAAGTATGGCTGTTTGTAGCAAATTTCACCAACTTCACCATTTTGCACCTGTTTACCATCGTCATCTAAAATACATACATCGTTCTCAGAAAGCACAGGCTTTCCTGCTGGCGTTATATCATATTTCTTGTTAATTTTGAATGTGAGCAACAGGGAACCGGACTCCGTTTGTCCATAACAGTTGTACGTGTCCATATTTTCATAGTAAACATCTTTAGTAGGTTCTGAGCCAGTGACGACCGTTTTAACGCATGGTGGAAATTTTTGTATTAGTCGTAATAGTGACGGGGAGAAAAATCCGACTGTCACGTTGTATTTTTCAATTGCCAACAAAAGAGAACTGATATTGCGTGAAATTTCAAATGGAAATACAGCGATAGCAGCACAGGCATCCATAGCTGTATGAAAAACCATTATGGTAGCAACAAAATTCAAAGGGGAAATATGTGCCACAACATCACCATATTGCACAAACGGTTTTCCCTCACATGACCAAGCAGCCACATCCATTCTCTGTATTCCATATTCGTGCATTACGCCCTTGGGATTACCAGTCGTGCCAGACGTATATATAAGTCTTGAAAGGTCATGTGAATCGGCAACCCTGTAGCCATCCAGGGGTTCACCTTTCATCATTTCTTCAAACACAGTTTCGTCAATGACTAATTTGCAATTTGCATCATGCTTGATAAACTCTATCTTTTCCTTTGGATAATCTGCTTCAAGCATAACATAAGCTGCTCCTGCTTTCCATACGCCAACAACCGCTACAAAAGGCTTTGCGCTACGTGGCAAAAGAATCATAACCACATCTTCCTTGCCAATGCCACGCTCAGTGAGGTATCTATAAACCTTACCAGAAGCGTCATCAAGCTCGTGATATGTCATTGAAGTATCTGTTGCAACATCTATTATTGCCGTGTGATTCGGGTATGCCGTACAATTTTCAGCAAATTTTTTAATAAGACTAAATTCTTCCATTTGTTTCCCTCTACTATTTGCGGATTGCACTTATAATTTCCATTACCTTCATTTCGTGGTTCTCAATATGTTCCATCAAAAGGCATGCTGTTTTCATAAACATATTTTTGAATCGATTTATTGATTCCTTTTTATAGGCACTAGCGTTGTATTTTAATTCAAGAAAGCAGCCATCATCAATGTCAGAAACTTCAATTTCAAGCAGATTATCTGCTTGGTCAACGTCCGCAGATAATACAGAAACGGTATATGAAAGACCCTCTTTATGTGCAAAATCTCTTAGATATTTCAGATCCTTCAGATAGTTAAAATTTGCAACTCCTTTCTCCTCGGGACGCAGCTCACGCCCTGGATATGGAAAACAAGAATAATGTTTATTATTATGTATTTGCTCTTTCACCTCGCGATAAAGATTACTAAGTGTTTTTGTATCATCAAAACAAAGACCAACTGGATAGCATTGATACATAAAACCAAACACAGATTTTTCCACAAATGTGTGTCTGCCGTTATGAATCCAGGTTAATAGAGCAGCGTCTTTTTCGTTATATGCAGAAAGCACAAAACAAGATACGATAATGAAAAACGCATTTTTATTGAGCCCATGCACCCTCTGCATCTGCTCATAAAAACTTTCTGCAATTGGGATCATTTCACGTATAGTTCCGAGTGGATTATCATTGGGTTTCATGTCAATTTTAAGGCGAGGTGGCATCGCCTTCTCGTAGCCTTCAAACAACTTGTCGTAATATTTTCTCCCCTCTTCAAACCTTGAAGAATGCATCAAACCTTGACGATAATCCATAGCAGCGAAATAGTAATCTGGCTTAAGAGGCTTTCCCTCATACGCGTCACATATATCATTAAAAAATATATATCTTGAAACTCCGTCAACAATACTATGATGGAAATCGCAGAAAAGATATTCTCCTTTTTCCGTCTTGAAAAGTCTTAATCTGTAAAGTGGTTTTTCAAGCATTTCAAAGGGGCGAACAAGTCCTCTTTTTATTGTTTCAAGTTCTGCTTCTGTTACTTCCTCTACAGTGGTGTCAAATTTCTTATTTGGGACATATCTTTGCACAGGCTCATCGCCTTTTAACAAATATATAACTGAAAAGACTGGATGTGTAGCAAGCACAGTGTCAACTGCTTTTTTGAGGCGTGCAATGTCTGTATTACAGCCAAATTTAACTAACAGAGGAACATTCCAGCTAATAGAATCTGGGTAATCGAGCTGATATTTGAGCAGCAATGACTGCCAAAATGAAAGAGGAGCATCCATTTTTTGCAGGCATGCATTACGCTCGGCAAGCCCTTCTGTCTCCCCTGCTTCCCTTTGCTTACAAAGATGTGTTTCACAATTTTCACTGAATTTTTTATTAAGGCTAAATTCTTCCATTTCTCCTAAAGTCCCTTCTTTATTATGAGTTATTTCAGATTAAACAAATCACTAATCAACTAATGCTGGGTTTTCCACAACAACCCATGGCAAACCGAATTTGTTTAGCATTTCCATATACGGATCAGGATCAAATTCATCCGTGGTCTTTGCTCCCCTCGCATTCCAAACTCCACTTACAATTAGTGCTGCGCCAATCATTGCCGGCACGCCAGCCGTATAGCTTATGGCTTGGCTGCCCACTTCCTTGTAACATTCTTGATGGTCACAGACATTGTAAATGTATAGCGTGCGTTCCTTGCCGTCTTTTTTACCACGGAAAATGCAACCAATGTTTGTTTTGCCAATTGTGCGTGGTCCAAGAGTTGCAGGGTCGGGCAAGAGAGTTTGCAAAAACAGGATTGGCACAATTGGAACTCCGTTATACATTACAGGCTCTGTACCCAACATTCCAACGTTTTCAAGACACTTCAAGTGAGTCAGGTAACTTTGGGTAAACGTCATAAAGAAACGAATGCGCTTTATCTCTGGAAAATTTCTTCCAAGTGATTCTGTTTCTTCGTGATGTATCAGATACATATCTCTCTTTCCAATACAAGGAAAATCATATTCACGCTTAATGCTCATTGCGGGAACCTCTACCCAATGACCATCTTCCCAATAACTACCAAGATCAGAAACTTCGCGAAGGTTTACTTCAGGATTATAATTTGTTGCAAAGGGGTAACCATGGTCTCCCCCGTTGCAATCCAAAATATCAAGCTCATCAATCGTATCAAAATAATATTTTTTTGCATAGGTTACGAACACACTTGTTACACCGGGGTCAAAACCTGAACCTAATAATGCTGTTAAATTTGCCTTTTTGAAACGCTCGTCATAAGCCCATTGCCATGAGTAATCAAAATAAGCGGAAAGGATTGAGCCTGAATACCTCTCTTTACGCATTTTGCTCCATGCAGGATCATTCATATCTTCTGATTCATAGCATGCTGTGTCAACGTAATGGACACCACACTCAAGACAGGCATCCATTATTGTTAAATTTTGGTAAGGAAGAGCTAAATTCAAAACACAGTCGGGCTTATAACTTTTAATCAGTGCTACTAATTCTTGTAGGTTACCCGCATCTACCTGTGCTGTTGTAACCTTTGTATGTGAGGTACCAGCTCGCTCTATTTTTTCTTTTAATGCATCACACTTTGATTTTGTCCTACTTGCAATACAAAGTTCCTTGAAAACTTCATCATTTTGACAGCATTTTTGAATTGCAACCTGTGCAACTCCACCACAACCTACAACTAATAACCTAGACATTATTTTGCCCTCCTCTATATTGTGTGGTAAAAATTTTTTAGTGGGATTGTTTTCCTCCATCGGTTAATACTTTTTTAAGGCATTGCCCCGATGTTTAACTTACTGTATCCTCTCCATAACATCCATCACGCAGATATTAGGATTATCGACATTTCGTGCAAGAGCACAAGCTGTTTTGATGAACATTTTTCTGAAGCGGTATATGCTTTCTTCCTTGTATGCACAAGCATTATAGTCCATATAAAGTTTGCAACCTTCATCTGTTTCATGTATTTCTACATCCAATAAATTGTCAGCACAATCCGTTTCTGTTGGTATTTCAGCAACGGTGAATTGCAAGGAACCTTCTGCGCAAATATCTCTTAAATTTGCTTGATACATGACATCAACATCGTCACTTTCTGCATATACATCTCCCGCTTCTGGATAGGGATAGCATGAATACCGGATGTCATTCTTAACTTGCTCTGACACCTCTTTGCATAGGCCTTCAAGCGTTAATTTATCGTCAAAACGAATTCCAACGTATAAAACACGCAGGAGTGCACCAATCACATTATTCTCACTCACCATTGTACGCCCGTTATGCACCCATGACACCCTTACATTGTTTGTTTTGTTATATGCTGCCATTGCCACACAGGTTACCGCAATAAAAAACGCATTTTTCCCTACGCCATATTTTTTCCGTATCTTTTCGTATGACAGTTCGTCAAGTGGAATCATAACTTCCATATTTGCATAACGGTTTTCCTTTGTTTCAACATCTGGCTTAAGAAAAGTATCCCACTTATGCTGTTTTAAAGTTCTTTCATAATACTGCCGCCCTTCTTCATACAAGGAAGAATTAATTTGTTTTGCACGGTCTTCAAAAGCAGCAAAGTAGAAATCAGGCTCAAGCGGTTTCCCATCATAAGCCTTGCAAATATCACCTAAGAATATGTGTAACGAAGTACCGTCTGCAATGATATGATGTATGTCAAAAAAGAGGTAGCCACCAATTTCTGTCTTAAAAAGACGAAGCCTGTAGAGTGGCTCGTTCAGCAAAATAAAAGGCTTCACAAGCTGTTCGCTTTCATCCACAAAATCCGCTTCAGAAATTTCTTCAAGCTTTACGTCAAACTCCTTCTCCGGATCGTAGTTTAGCACAAGCTCCGCAGTTTTACTAAAGGCAAATACAGATGAAAAAATCGGGTGAGCAGCAAGCACTGTATCCACTGCCTTTTTGAGACGCACCATATCTGTATCACGTCCAAACTTTAAAAGCACTGGTATATTCCACAAGGTGGAGTAGGGATAATTACATTGATAGTCAAACATAAAGATCTGCTCTGTAGAAAGTGGCAAATCTTGTTTTGGTGCACGTGCGTTACGCTCAGCAAGGCTCTCAGCTTTACCATTGGTCGCCTTTTCATAGAGCTTTGCAATTTTTTTGGGGGTTCGTCCTGTTAAAAATATATTAACGTCAAGCTGGTCTAAATTCAACTGAGAAATGACCTTTATCGTGCTTACCGAATCTCCACCAATTTCATAGAAATCATCTTCAACACCCATTCTTTCAATACCAAGAGCAAATGCCATGGTGCTGCACAATCTTTCTTCCATTTCGTTTGACGGCGCAACATATTCCTTTATGTAGCTCTTAAAATCTGGCGCCGGGAGGTCATTTCTCCTGAATTTTCCATTTGCATTCACTGGAATTTTATCAATTTTTATGTAAAAAGCTGGCACCATATAGGGCACAAGTTTCTCGCTAATAATCTTCTTTGCGTCCTCAATTGGTAAAACTGGTTCACCTATGTAGTAAGCACAAACAAAACTTTTTTGCTCTTCAGTAAAAACTCGAACGCCGACCCACTCCGTGCCAAGCACTTTCTTTACAGCAACTTCAATTTCGGCTGGCTCAACTCTGTTGCCATTTATTTTGACCATATCATCAATTCTGCCAAGGACTAAAAAATTGCCATCTGGCAGAACTTTTGCCATGTCACCACTTCTCACATAGCCTTTTCTAAAGATGCTTGCATTCTTCTCCGGCAAATTCAAGTAGCCTCTAAAATAAGGATTGTGGTAACAAATTTCACCAACTTCACCATCCTTGACAAGGTTGCCATTTTCATCCTGTATGCAAATATCCATCTCTGGCACAGTAGGTTTACCCGCCGGTGCTTTTTCGTATGATTTATCTAATTTGAAAGTCAGTATTGAAGTTCCAGATTCAGATTGACCATATCTGCAATAAATGTCATATCCTTCGCAATACACATTATTGGCAGGTTCTGCCCCACTAATTATCTTTTTAACACTTTCTGGAAATTTTGGGATTAGCCTTAAAGACGATGGGGTAAAGAAAACGAGTGTAATTTTATACTTGTTAATGACTGAAAAAATGCGTTCGATGTTTCTAGCGTCTGCCAAAGCAAGCACAATCATAGTCGAGCAGGCATCTATTACAGTGTGAAACATCATTATGGTCGCAGTAAAACTTAATGGGGCGGTAAGGAGAGCTCTGTCTTCGTGGGTAAAGGTAGCTTCGCCATTATATGTAGCTCCTTTTATAACAAAAAGCTGTGTCCCATATTCATGCATAACGCCCTTTGGATTTCCTGTTGTGCCAGATGTGTAAACAATGTACGAGAGGTCGTGGGGATCGGCTACTTTGTAGCCTTCTAGGACTTCACATTTCATCATTTCTTCAAATACATTTTCATCAATGACTAACTTGCAATTTGCGTCACGCTTGATAAATTCTCGCTTTTCCGCTGGATAATTTGCCTCAAGCATAACATATGCTGCTCCTGCTTTCCACACACCAACAACCGTCACAAAAGGCTTTGCACCACGTGGCAAAAGAATCATTACAACGTCTTCCTTACCAATGCCACGCTCTGTGAGATATCTATAAACCCTGCCAGAGGCAACATCAAGCTCGTGATATGTCATTGCTGTGTCTTTCGCAACATCTAATATTGCCGTGTGATTTGGGTGTGCTGCACAATTTTCAGCAAATTTTTTAATAAGACTAAATTCTTCCATTTGCTTTTAAGCCCCCTTATTTTATCTTTCTTATAGTTTGCTCTTGATAGCTTCCTTCGCCTGAGCTAACAAAGCTTTAGTGTCAACCCCAATGATGTCAAGATTTTCCACCTTAAACATCTGAGTTTCTTTTATGCCGAATTGATTTAACGCAAGTCCTCTAATGTAACCATATCCAAAAGCATCATCAAAAATTATACCGCCGGCGGTGGTTACGTAATAGAGCTTTTTTGCTTTGCACAACCCAACACACGATCCATCTTCTGTGTATTCAAATGTTAGCCCACATACAGATATGGTTTCTACATACTTTTTCAACACAGCAGGAAACGAACCATCCCAATAAGGGGCAGCTATAACAATTATGTCTGCATCTAAAAACTGCTTTGCGTAGTTGAAGTATGAATCAGAAAAATTGTGCTCCTCGCAAAATTTTGTGCGTTCCTCAAGTCTTTTTTTATCAAGCGGTGCAATGTCTTCGTCACGTAACACAAGATGCGTCACATCGCCTTCCAGTTTGCTTATGAGATATTCTGCCAATTCTCTCGTTCGTGAATTTTCTCTTACAGTTGCATCTAAAAACAATATTTTTTTCATGGTTTTCTCCTTTAAGGCTAGGCTATATTTCTCTATTATTCCTCAAGTCTTTTTCAAAGATTTCATTCTTATAGCAACCCTTGATTAAGCAGAAATTGCTTAATGCCTACAATTATGATTCCATCCTCGGTTCTGCGTGGTTTTTTGTCCTCTCGCACCACGATTATTTTTGTAAACGAATCAAGAATGTTGTGCAGAGATTTTTCTTCCTGCTCTTGTTTGTCTTGTGTGCCGATTGTGAAGGCAGATTGAATGTAATATTTCTGGTTGCCTTTTGTTGCAACAAAATCTACTTCGTAATTTCTCTTTGTTTTTTGACCACTTTTTTCATCACGCCCATAAAGCTGAATTATTCCTACATCAACGTGAAACCCACGGTAACGCAGCTCATTATAAATAATATTTTCCATTATGTGATTTTCTTCTGTTTGACGAAAGTTGAGTCTTGCATTGCGAAGCCCCACATCTTCAAAATAATATTTTACAGGAGAACCAATATATTTTTTCCCCTTAATGTCAAAACGAATAGCCTTGCTCACGATAAAGGCATCACAAAGATATTCAAGATATTTTGTAATTGTTACATCGCTTATTGTTTTATTTTTTCTGCTTTTAAAGGTTTTTGAAAGTTTTACGGGATTAGTAAGGGAACCGACGGCAGATGCCAAGAAGTCTATTAACTCATTAAATTCTGCAACATTACGAATATAATGCCGCTCCATTATATCAGTGAGGTAGAGTTCCTTAAAAAGCATTAAGAGGTATTCTTCCTTTTCCTCTGGTAACTCTTTTGTAAGGACAAGGGGCAGTCCACCATAGTAAAAATAATCATTCCAAGCCTCACCTATATCACCACCATATGCAGTTACAAATTCGCTAAATGAAAGGGGCAACATGTGAATTTCGTCACCCCTGCCACGAAATTCCGTAACAACATCACTGGATAGAAATTTAGAGTTACTCCCAGTGACATAAACGTCTACATTGCTTATGTGTAAAAAACCGTTGAGCACATCAACAAAATTCTCAAGCAACTGAACCTCATCCAAAATTACATAATAAGGCTCGTTGTCAACAATTTGCTTTTCCACATATTCAAACATAGTTTTTGCTTGGCGTAAATCGCTGTATTTGATGTCGTCAAGTGCAACTTCAATAATGTGATCCTGTTTTACACCCTTGTCTAACAAATATTGATGAAACAGTGTGAAAAGAAGATATGACTTTCCGCACCTGCGAAGCCCAGTAACAATTTTTATCAAGCCGTTATGTTGACGGCGGATAAGTTTATTCAGATACACGTCACGTTTTATTTGCATGTCTGTTCCTCTTTTGTATGTTATATAAATTTTGGTTAAAATTTTATCTCAACCAAGTAAAAAAAACAATATGCAATTAAGAAAAAAGGTGGCAAGGAACCTTTTTTCTTAATTGCATAAAAATTTTATAAAACCATTTTTAGCCATTTGCGCTCGATTTTGCTTCATTCTGACTTGACTGACATAATGTTCCAAAAACAAAATCTACGATTAAATTATCCATACTGGGACGATAAAATTGTCTTGGTCTATTGCAGACAATTTGGGCTTCATACAGACAACAGCTCCTTTTGAGGTGGGCGTGGATGATTTGTTAAGTAACTCAAATACTTTAGTAAGCTCGGAACTTGGATTTGACGATTTTTTTATTTCAATCGGATTAAGCACACCATCATGCTCCAATACAATATCTATTTCCTTGGCATCCTTATTGCGGAAGTAATACATGTATGGCTCTTTGCCGCAATTTAGGTAGGATTTCATTATTTCTGAAACAACGTAGTTTTCTAAAATTGCTCCATTCATAGCTCCACTTTCTAGTGTTTCTGCATTGCTCCATTTTGTTAAATAACAAACTAACCCTGTGTCATAAAAATATAGCTTTGGAGTCTTTACCAAGCGTTTTAACATATTATTAGAATATGGGTGCAGATAGAAAATAATTCCCAGTGTTTCAAGAATTCCTAACCAACTTTTTGTTTGGGTTTGGTTAATATCTGCATCTCTTGCTATATCTGCTACATTTAACATTTGACCACACCTTGCAGCAACTGCAGTAATAAAATGCAGAAACTTTAGAGAATTGATTGCGTCTGACAATTCTTTTACATCTCTTTCAACGTAGGTAGATAAATAGCTGCTGTAAAATATTTGGCTATTGCTATACTGACCGCTGATGATGGCAGGCATAGAGCCTTTAAAAATTCTTTCAAAAATACCTCTTGTATCAGCTTTTGTTCTTGCTTTAGATCTTGCAGATAGACTTTGCAAATCAACGACAAAAGGCGCTGTTTCTTCCCTAAATATCTCTCTCTGTGAAAGAGAAGTTAGCGACAATACAGCTACTCGTCCTGCTAAAGATTCCTGCACGCCCTTCATCAACTTAAAAACCTGAGAGCTAGTTAGCCAGAAATCTCCCGGAGTGTGATGTTTGTCCACATGAAGCTTAATATAAGAAAAAAGTTCAGGTGCGTATTGCACCTCATCAATAAGGACAGGTGCTTTATGTAGTTGTAAAAAAATTTCTGGGTCTGTTTTAGCAAGATTTCTTTCATTCAAATCGTCCAGCGAAACGTAGCTTCTGTCAGTCCCCTCCATAAGTTTTTGAAGCATTGTTGTTTTGCCAACTTGTCGTGACCCAGTTACAAGCACTACGGGGTATTCGTTAGTTACCTGCAAAACAATTTTTTCCAAAGCTCTCGGTATATAATTCATACAATTAATCCTTTCGGCTGATTTGCATTTTTGTTGTATTATAGCCGAAGACAAAAGAATGTCAATGTAAAAATTTGATTGCTGCCTATGTAACCTAAATGTCACATAGACAAAATGCAAAAGTCAGTATTATCAAGGGAATTTTGGGCAAAAATCGCAGAAATTTTTGAGAAAAATCGATAGATTAGAGGATTCAGGGCTCTACTCATAAACCAGCAAATAGAGCAAAAGAGCGTGCACGAAATTACTTCGTGCACGCTCTCTTTTTTTAATTTGTAACCTTTACTGGTTATTGTCTATTGCTTCTTGTGGCTTTTTTTGCTTTTGTTCAGCTTCCTGTTTTTGTTCTTCTTGCTTCTCTTGCTTCTTTTTCTTTCCAAATTCATACCACATGCTTAAGTTCACTCCAAAGCTATTGCGGCTGCCTGCATGGCCGTTAATTGTAAATTCACCCTTCCATGGACTATTTGCCCTCTGGAATTTGGCACCAAGTTCTGCCATTCCGCTTCCGCCCTTCATCTCTGGCTCTGGAAGTGCATATTCCTCAAAAAGTCCGTGTGCACGACCGTCAAACTCGTGCTCGTAAGCAAGTCCTCCGAAGAACACAAAGCCGTGTTCATCTTCCTTGCCAAAGTAACGGAATCCAATCCGCGCTCTGTGGCTGTTCACTCCATCAAGGCTAATTGTTTCCTCGTCTATTACTGTGCGGTTTGTGCTGCACTGTCTGCTCCATAGATATTTTACATAGGTGTCTATCTTGTTACCACTCTTCATGTTCCATTTGTAGCCAAATCCTGCGTGGGCTCCAAGATATGCTCCACCAAGGTCAAAGTTAACAGACGGAATTTCTGGATCAAAGTTGGTACTGTTGTATTTGCTGTTTATACGTCCTGCTCTAACGCTCACTTCGCTGTGTAGCTGTCCTGTCTCTGTCGCCTTGCCTGTTATCTTGGCAAACAAACCACCGCCAAAGTAGTTTATATCTCCCTTGGATGAAACTCTGCTCGCCACATCCTCGTCCATGAACTCATGGCTTGTGTCGTAGCGACCATTTCCACCTTCTGCAAAAACTCCAAGTGTGAGATTGTCAAACACTACCTTTGAAAGTCCTGCTGCCACGCTAAACATATTCAAGGTTACATTGCTGCTTACTTCGTCATAGCGGCTGTTACTTCCTCTCATCGCTGCAAATGTTTCCCATCCTCTGTCTTGTGGCGTTGCATTGTCCATCACAGATGACGATATAAGGTCTCCAGCATCATTTAATGCAGATGTCAGAGCATACTTGGATTGAGTAAATGATTTTGTCTGTGGCGTTGCTTCTTGTGCAAGATAACCAAGCATCAAAGCATATTTTGTTTCTTTTTTGTTTCCATTTCCCAATACGTCTGAACCAAGGAGTGCCTCATTCACACTGCTGGCCAATGTGTCTTTTTTGAGCACTGGCTCTATCGACACCTTGTAAACAAATTTCTTTACTCCCTTGCTCGTCTTTACCCTCTGTTTGCCAAGATAGCTATTATTCTTGACATTGGAAATAAGGGTCATGGTTTCGCCTTTTCTGAGCCTATCGTATTTCTTATGTGTTTGAATCAGCGTTATTGGTTCTTTTGCTCCACGGAGAGTTTTAAGATTTACTGGCTCTGCACCGTCTGAGTCTATAAAGACATAGCCTTTTCTCTTTTTGATTCCTAATTCAGGGTCATCATCAAGGTTAAAGATGAGAGCTCCCTTTGGTGTAAAGGTGCCGCTAGTAATCGTTGTATGACCATCCACCATATAATTACCCTTTAGCGTTATATCACCAGAAAGCTCGTTGTTTAGGTCTGATGTAATAAGCCTTCCATCTATGTTTATTGTTCCACCATTTAACCCTGCGTTATTCAGTATCACGTCTCCTGCGATTGTGCCCGTGTCGTTTACCTTCATTGACATATTAGCGAGCCCCATGTTGCCGTTATTGTTAAGCATATTAGTTTCTAATATAGATGTTTCAAGCCCATTACCACTGATAATGCTACCATCTGCTATCTCTGTTTTACCATCTGTCTTAAGCGTAATATCTTCCAGCTTTAAAGTATCAGCTATGTTTAGGTTATTTGTGGTTTCTATTGGCTTGTTTGCTGTATGACCCTTCATTGTTACTCTTGCAAGTGAAAGATCTCCTTCTATACGCCCGCTTTCATCTATCTGAAGCGTTATGTCACTCACATTGACATCACCGGAAGCTGTAAGGTTCTTGCTGTGTATTAGCGCATTATTTTCTCCATTACCAATTAAATTGCTTCCGCCTTCCAATGACAGTCCATTCGCTGATTCAAAGGCAATGTCTCCTACTAACACATCTCCTTTAATCTTTAGGTTATTTACAACTTCTTTTGTATTAGATACGCCATTACCCACTACGACGATGTCTTCAAGTAAAAGGTCACCGACAAAGGTTCCGCCTGCACCATAAACATTCACTATCATATCCTTTAATGATGCGTTACCAGATCCTCCAAGTGTTCCTGTGTTCAACACTGTCTTGTCAACTCCATTACCGGTTACGCTTCCATTCGCATCTATTGTTGTATCTCCAGCTGGCACTTCACCTACCTTGCCAGATGTTAGCATTATATCCTGCAGCTTCACATCTCCTGCAAAGGCAAGGCCTCCTGCCACTATGTCCGTTAAATTAACTCCTTTTCCGGTTAGTGTCGTGTTTTCAATTCTTAGGACTCCATCCACTAAGCCCTCCACTGCAGCAGGATCTGCACCTGTTAAGTTTACTATCATTCCACTAATAGTAAGGTCGCCTTTTCCAGTAAGAGTTTCCGTATTTAGTGTTGACTTGTCTTTCTTACCAGTTATCTTTCCTCCAGCTGCTATTTCCGTATTTTTTGTTACATCTACCTTGGCATCTTCTCCAACTTCGAGCGTAGACTTAGTTATTTTTAGATTGTTAATACCATCTATCGTTGTATCATTTGCTACTACGATATTACCCTGTGTCAAATCCGTATTATTAAAGTTTGTGTCAACCTGCACGTTTAATGTGCCATTGCCGGTTACACCCTTGTCAAATACCGTTGTCTTTATGATATCCATCCTACCATTGTTTACAACGTCATGATGACCTTCGTCTGTATTAGTAAATGTTACTCCATCTAGGATAACGGTGCCTGAGTTTTTAAGCACATCTCCTGTCCAACCACTCAATTCTTTAATATTCTGCAAGGTAAGCACGTCTTCTGGGTTTGTTACTTCGAAGAATTCATGACCGTCTCCATAAAAACCATGACCGTTACCATATATCGTTAGTTCTCTTGCCACTGGTGGATCCTCGTGGTGCTTTATCTCTCCTAAATCTGTATCAGAATGATAATCGTCAACTATACCAAAGGTCTTTGCTCTTCCTGCGTATTGGCTTGGATCGTCTTCATCCGGGTTGTCCTGTATTATATCTTTTAGTGAATACGCATTCTGCTTGTGGATATCCATGTAACCACACAGTATGTTTTGACTTGCGTCGTATGCCTGAGAGAATTCATACATATAGCCACTAGAACTTACCGCAAGGCTGCTTCCTACTATCTCCATGGTAGAAGAACTTGGATTTGTAAGATATTGCACCTGCACATGTGAACCTGGCGTTTCGTTATCCTCTGTATCAATTTTAACATTTCCAAGTTTAAGTTTACCGCTCGTAGCGTCTGCTACAACTATTTTTTCCACCCATGCATCAGTAATGACAGTACCAGCTGTAAAATTGTATTTTGCGTTGTTTGAGACAAGGGTTGCTATACCAGCACCCCCCTCAAGACCAGCGAGGTTTGCCGTCATGAATTTTACATCGTCGTTAAGAATAACATTTCCATCAGTAATTACGCCATTTGCTCCAAACTCCGTACCACTCTCAAGCGTCGTTGTTCCAGCGCCGCTTATCGTGGCATTAACCTCTACTCCGCTTCTTGCTATCACACTACCTGTGCCTGTAGTTACTATATTTTTACTAAGAGTGCTTAAGCCTACTTCTTTTTCCGTATCTTTTATGAGATCTACTGTACCATTGTTTTCTGTTACAGCACTCATAACGTTATCTGCCTTTATCTTAAGCGTCTTAGTTGTCGCAACTGTTAAGGCTTCTTTGGCTGTTAGATCATTATTCATATCCAGGTCTGTATTTACGTTGACCGTTTTCTGATTAATCGCTTGTGCTGCTGTTATTTTATTTGATCCACCAAACACTAGCGTTCCTTCGCTTCCATTGCCAGCACTGTCCTTCACAGCCTCCTGCAGTGTGTTAGTCGATGCAGTCGCCAACAGGGTAAGCTTTCCGTCATTAATAATGGTTCCCTTACCATCGCTTCCTATCATAAGGTTATTCACTCCACTGGTAAGGTCTCCCGCCGCCTTGTCTATCGTGAGTGCGCTCTGCGTTACGGTCTTGTCATTATCATTTGTAACTGTGCCGACTATTTTTGTCTTACCACCACCGGCTATGTTGTCCTGAATTACACCATCGTTCAATGTAAGCTCATTTGAACCAGCGTTTGTTATACCATTCACGGAAGCAAGGTCACTCGCATTTGCTGTTAGGTTACCAGAGGTCTCTATTGCGCCTCCAGATATCGTGTAGCCATCTGCCAATGTTCCTGCTCTAAGGGTAACCTTGCCTGTGCCTGCTGCGTTCACGCTACTCTTGAGGTTATCTGCAACTATTGTTAGAGTTTTACCCGTAGCAAGACTTGTTCCTGCCTTTGTAGCAAGGTCTGCCTGCATTTCGAGGTTTGTGTTAACAGTAACAACATTCTGTGTAATAGCCGCATTGGCAATAACGTCTTTATCTCCGACAAATTTAAGAGTTCCTGCGCTTCCATCACCAGCGCTATCCACCACAATTTCTTTAAATGTAGCTGTGTCACCCTCTGCTTCGTCACCGGAAAGGGTAATTGTACCGTCATTTACGATTTTTGCGGTTGTTCCATCAAATATTACAAGATTATCTATTTCACTTGTAAGGCTACCTGTGTTGGTTAGGTTAGAAGCTGTTATCATTGCATTATTTGTAACTGCGCCAGCGTTAGTTATAGTCGTTGCAGTTATTGCAGCAGCGTTTGTAAGGCTTGCTGCAGCATCTACTGTTACATTTTTCTGGTCTATTGTGGCATTGTTTGTTATGCCTGAGCCCTTGAAATAAAAATCTCCTGCTCCTGTTACTGTGTTAGCAGCAGTAAGGCTTATTAAACTGTTAAATGTGCCCTCGTTTGCTATCTTGCCACTTATTGAACCACTATTTGAATTAAACGTTCCACTGTTGCTTATATCGCCGGTTATGGTTCCTGTGTTGGTAGCTGTTCCAGCATTTGTAAAGCCTGTTGTAGCAGTAGTAAGCTTAATAGTTCCAGCATTTGTAAAGGTTTTGCCGGACTTGTTGGTTACATCTCCATCTATACTTGCACCTGCTACATTTTCGAAAGTTCCGTCATTGCTCACAAAGCCATTTATACTCGCACTATTGGTAAATGTTCCCTCGTTTGTAACATTACCGGTTATAGTACCAACCTTGCTTCCTTCTTTATTATTATTAAATTCTGAAGTGCTACCACTATTGGTTACATTTGCTGTGATATTTCCAGTGTTGGTTAATGTTCCAGTATTGGTTAAATCTGTTGCTGCTATCGTTGCACTATTCTTGAGGTTAGCTTCGTTAGTTACGGTCTTCTGCGTCATATTAGCAGCGTTTGTAAGTTCTTCATTTCCAAGGAAATTGAATGTCCCTTGTGGTGTTTCAGAGTCTGTTACCGTGTTTCCTGCACCAAGGCCTATATAGCTGTTAAACTCACTTGTATTCTTTATCGTGGTCGTTGCGCTTAACGTGCTTCCTGCCTTGGCTGTAAACTTTCCAGCATTGTCAATGCTTCCGGATATATTTCCACCCTCATCATTAACAAATTCTTTTGTGTTGCTCACTGCTGCTTTTATGCTGCCCGTATTGGTAAGTTTTGTCGCAGAGTTTGTAACATTTGCCTGTGTGATATTTGCAGCGTTTGTAAGTTCTTCATTTCCAAGGAAATTGAATGTCCCTTGTGGTGTTTCTGAGTCTGTTACCGTGTTTTCTGCACCAAGGCCTATATAGCTGTTAAACTCACCTGTATTCTTTATCGTGGTCGTTGCGCTTAACGTGCTTCCTGCCTTGGCTGTGAACTTTCCAGCATTGTCTATGCTTCCGGATATATTTCCACCTTCATCATTAACAAACTCCTCTGTGTTACTCACTGCTGCTGTTATGCTTCCCTTATTAGTAAGTTTTGTCGCAGAGTTTGTAACATTTGCCTGTGTGATATCTGATGTAACCTCAACGCCACCTGTTCCTTGGAAGTTAAGAGTTCCACTAGCATCTGTTATTTTAGCATCTAGTGTTGATAGCGTGTCTCCTCCAACGTTTAATGCACCATTGTTTGCAAGTCCATCTGTTCCTGTCATAGCAAGGTTGGCTGCGTTTGCAACATTCAATGTGCCACTATTAATGTAGCTTCCTGCACCGTCTAGTTTGGCTGATATTGTCACTGTCTCGCCAGATGCAAAGGTAACCTTTCCGCTGTTACCTATGGCACTGCCAAGTGTGCCACTTGTTAAGGTAAGCTCACCTGTATCTTTCACGGTGTTTGTGCCACCTGCTATATAGTCTGCCACAGACTTCACCTTGCCTATAACATTGAGAGCACCGCCCGTTATCTTTGTTCCAAGTGTTGATTCTGTCGTGTCTCCAAGGTTAACAGTTCCAGCGTTGGAGAGCCCTACAAGGATACCACCCTCGTCTTTTCCTGTCATGGCAAGGTTGGCTGCGTTTGCAACCTGCAATGTGCCACTATTGACATAGCTTCCTGCACCGTCTAGTTTGGCTGATATTGTCACTGTTTCGCCAGATGCAAAGGTAACCTTTCCGCTGTTAGTTATAGCCTTGCTTAGTGTGCCACTTGTTAAGGTAAGCTCACCTGTCGTATTTGTCTTTTCTACGGTGTTTGTGTCACCAGTTATATAGTCCGCCACAGACTTAACCTTGCCTACAACCTTGAGAGTTCCGCCCGTTATCTTTGTTCCGAGTGTTGATTCTGTCGTTCCTCCAAGGTTTACTGTTCCAGTGTTTGAGAGCCCTACAAGGTTACCATCTGCGTCTGTTCCTGTCATGGCAAGGTTGGCTGCGTTTGCAACCTTTAATGTGCCATTATTGACATAGCTTCCTGCACCGTCTAGTTTAGCTGATATTGTCAAGGGTTGGCTAACTGTGGCTACAAAGGTAACCTTTCCGCTGTTAGTTATAGCATTGCGTAGTGTGCCACTTGTTAAGGTAAGCTCACCTTCACCTGTATCTTCCACGGTGTTTGTGCCACCTGCTATATAGTCTGCCACAGACTTCACCTTACCTACAACCTTGAGAGTTCCGCCCGTTATCTTTGCCCCAAGTGTTGATTCTGTCGTGTCTCCAAGGTTAACAGTTCCGGCGTTTGATAGCCCTACGAGTTTACCACCTGCGTCTTTTCCTGTCATGGCAAGGTTGGCTGCGTTTTCAACTGTCATTTCTTTCTTGTTCGTATAGCTTCCACTTCCAGAGAGCTCTCCTGCTACCGTCGTGTTTTGGTCAAAGGTAACACTTCCTGTATTGGATATTCCGTTTGACAACGTAAGGGCATTCGTTTCGCTTGCATTGCCAAAATTGAGAGTCCCTGCGTTTGTAAAGACCTTACCATTTTCCCAGCCAGAGATCTCTTTCACGTCATACACATTGAGAGTGTCATCAGTATTTATTGTTATACCAGTATTGCTTCCTCCAGCGAATTTATGGCTATTACCATATATAGTGAAGGTGCGGGCGCTTGAACCGGGGCGTGTCAATGTGCCTAAAGCAGCTGTCTCTGTGTAATCTGTAAGTAATGCGTATGCTGCGATGTTTCCTGCGTTGTAATTCCCTACAGTCTTGCTTTGAACTATATCTGCCAAATTGTATCCATTGTCCTTGGTTATGCTCATATAACCAATATGGTCTGTTGTATCTTCATTTTTAGCCTGAGCGAATGTATATTTATAGCCCTCTGTTGTCGCTGTTGTTGTGTTACCACCAATTGTCATTGTGCTATCCGCTGTTGGTACACCACCATTGACAAACAGGTATTGCACCTCTTTTGAAGTGCCTATTTTCCACTGTTCATATGTACTGCCACCTGTGACATTAACCGCTTTTAGCTTTAACGTCCCTGTTGCCTTGCCTGTTACGGAAATTGTATCCAAGGTTGGGTCTCCATTGTTAATATTTGCGTCAAAGTTATATATCGCGTCGTTTGATGTAAGATTCGCTATCCCGTCCAGATTTGCCTTCTTGAAATTAACGTCTGAACCAAGGATCACATCTCCACCGCTCACCTTGGCGTTGGCATTTGTGCCAAATGACGCTCCGCTTTCAAGTGTCGTTGTGCCGGTATTTGTAACTGTGCTATTTACTGTCACACCGCTTTTGGCTGTCATAGTAGCATTGTTAGTTATGTCCTTGGCGAGAGTGCCGGAGTTTGCCGCAAGCTCCAGCGTTCCGCTCGTCACCTTGTTGGTAGTTCCCTTAATCTTACTAGCATTTGCCTTCACTGTTCCGGCAAATTCAAGTGTGTTGGTTGAAACATCTGCAGCAAGCTCACCACTTGTGAATTTCACTGTGCCAGCTCCGCTTATTGCCGCCTCAAGTTTGTCATCCGTAAGGGTAAGCATACCGCTTTCCACTTCATTCGTATCACCCTTGATGAAACTTGCTTTTGCAGTAACTGGCCCTGTGATATTGACTGTTCCTCCTGTTATTGCAAAGCCAAGTTTTCCAGCGTCATCAGCACCACCTGTAAGGTTCACTGTGCCGTTCACGTTTCCATCCTTATTTGTAACTGCACCGCCAATATTGCCTGCACTTGAAGTGAATGTGCCCTTGTTGGTGATAGCTGCTGTTATCTTTGCATTGTTTGTAAGGTTTGCTTCGTTGGTTACCGTTTTCTGTGTGATTGCTGCGTTATTTGCAAGATCAACTCCTACCCCCTTAAAATTAAACGTGCCGGTAGGTGTCGCATCATCTGTTACAGTGTTACCTGAAGCAAGGCTTATGTAGCTGTTAAATGTGCCGGTGTTTTTTATTGTATTCGTAGCGCCGATTGTGCTACCAGTGTTTGCAGTAAATGATCCACTGTTCACTATATTGCCTGTTATTGCCCCGCTATTTGTGAATGTTCCGCTGTTGGTAACATTTGCTGTAATAGTGCTATTGTTATTCACGGTTCCATTGTTGGTAAAATCTGTTGCCGTTATGGTGCCTTGGTTTGTGAGCTTTCCAGAGCTTACCGTTACAGTTGTTTGGTTCATAGTTTTACCGCTTGCAAAAGTTCCGTTAGTTACTGACCAGACAAGATTTCCTGTTCCGGTCACATTGTCATTCAGCGTCTCAGAAGCACCATTTAGGGTAAGGGTATATGTTCCGTCATTTGTTATGCCGGCAGTTGTAGCAAGGTTAGTCACATTTGCCGTTACGTCCCCCGTTGTCTCTAGAGCACCACCTGTTATGTTGTAGTTACCAAGCGTTCCTGCTCCCAGTTTTACTGTGCCACCATTTGTCACACCACCCTTGAGGTTACCTGCCGTTATCGTGAGTTCCTTGCCACTTGCTATCGTTATGCCGGTTGTGGCCGTGAGGGTGTTTTGCATATTCAAATTTGTGTTGATGTTAACAGTCGCCTGACTAATTGTGCTACTTGCCGTGATTTTCGCAGTGCTTGTGCCGTCACCAAAATTTAGCGTTCCACTATCACCGCTTACAATTTCTTCAAGCGTTCCTGCCGCACTTGCTGTTAAAGTGAGAGTTCCGGTGTTTGTAATTCCATTGTTAATAGCTAGCAAGGCCACATCGCTTGTAAGACTTCCAGAGTTGCTCAAGCTTTGCGCTGTGATTAGCCCTGTGTTTGTGACTGTTGCTTCGTTGGTTACTGTATTTTGCGTTATAGTAGCATCGTTTATTAGTGTACCAGTGCCCTTAAAATTAAACGTGCCGGTAGGTGTCGCATTATCTGTTACAGTGTTATTTGAATCTAGGCTTATATAGTTATTAACAGTGCCTGTGTTCTTTATTGTGCCACTAATTGTGCTATTAGCTTTTGCGTTAAAAGTTCCACTGTTTGTTATATTACCGCCAACGCTTGCACCAGATTCGTGGTCAAATGTTCCGCTGTTTGTAACGTTTGCGGTTACGCTTCCCTTGTTTGTAAATGTTTTGCTTGCAGCATTCGTTACTGAGCCATCTATTTTTGCACTAGCATTATTGGTAAAGCTCCCGTTGTTAGTCACCTTTGCTGTAATAGTTTTATTACTACTGTTCGTCACGGTTCCGTTATTGACAAAGCCTTCATTTGTTCCTGTTCCTGTAGCTGTTATCGTTCCGTTGTTTGTGAACGTTTTTCCAGATGCTATCGTTACAGTTGCTTGGCTTATGTTTACACCATTGTTGAAATTTACATTGAAATTCGTCGTGCCATTTCCGGTAACACCCTTGTTAAATGTCACAGTGCCGTCGATGTTCAGCGTGCCATTGTTTTCCACGTCTGATGTGGTTGTATTACTAAAGGTTACAGTGTCAAGGTTTGCCGTGCCACCGCTATTTACAGTTACTGCTGTGTCAAAATCCTGCATGGTTAGGTTTTGGAAAGTAATGGTGCCATCGTTTGGTATAACGGCTCCGCCAAAACCATTAGCAATTATTTTTTTACCAGCTCCATCTATCGTGAGGTTATTTCTTGCTCCGCTGTTTGTTGAAAATGTGCCAAGGGCAGTATCAACACCATAGCCATATTCGTCATCTCCAGATTGTATAGCTGTAAGTGTATAATCTTCCTCTAATGTGGTTGATGATACAAACATGTCTTCGTAGTCATCCACATGTCCCTTGCCCTGAATTATCTGGCGAAGAGTTACGCCCCCCATCTTGATGTCTATTGCACCAGGTGTTGTGCTTGCCGTAATTTTATATTTTTTATGAGCATCAGCACCTTCAGCTTTTTTATCCACCGTTATTGGGCCTCCCGTTATGGTGCCACCACCATCAAGCAACTGCAAGGTGTATTTTTTAGCCTTCGTGTTACCTGAGCAAACTATATTTAGATTGCTTAGGTTGAATGTTCCAGAAATTGTGCCAGCAGTGATGCTGTCTGCCTCTGCATCCTCGCCACTTGGAAGTAACAAATCCATCTTGAGCGTTGCACCAGTGGCGGTAAAGGTACCACCAAGGGTTACTGTGTTTTTTGCACCGTTTGCCATGTCGAATGTTGCATCAGATGCCACTGTTACAGAACCACTGCCCGTAACGTTATTACTTAGGGTGAGTTTGCCTTCCACCGTAAGAGGGGCATTCACCGTAATTGCTCCGGATATTGTAGAGCCGGAAGAATCAGCAATCAAGGTTGAACCGCTCGTGCCGCCTATCGTAAAAGGCTGATTATATGTTGTGTTACCAAGCGTTAATTTAAATCCGTTCTTCAAGGTAACGGCATTGCTAGCATTTGTGTATTCGTTGGTTGTGCCAAGCGTCATTGCTGTGAGGTAACCACTATCATTATATGAGAGTCCTGAAAGTGTCGCATAATTAGTAGTCATAATGTCATAGTTGTAGTTCCCAGTATTTATCTGCTCTCCGACTATGTAGAGCGTATCGGTTCCTTTGAGTTTAGAACCTGATTTGCCAAGAATTATTCCACCATCTGTACCTGGAGTTCCCATGTTCATATAGCCTGTTGCTGCTGTTGCATCACCGCTCCCAGTAAGGGCAGATATACGTGTTGCATTTGCAAGGTTCGTCGTAGCTTTCCAGGTTGATGTTCCATTAGCGTCAAGAGTCAAGGCGCAGCCACCTAAGGTTACTGTTTTTGAGGTATCTTTTAATGTAAGTGTATAAGTTCCCGAATCGCTTGTAGACAAAACCCCTTGACCAGCATTTTTTGCACTACTGAAGAAGTAAATATTGTTGGTATTAATATTCATTGCAGGACGCAGATAAGCTACTCTGTTCTCATCTGGCGTCAAGTCAGCGAATGCCACAATATTGCCACTTGGTATGACACGAGCGTTTTTGTTCGTTGTCCACCAATCATAACTACTGATTGAAGTTAAATTCAATCTATCCTTGTTGTAGCTGTATTCAGTATTATAATCAGGAAGGTGAGTACTAGCCCCCAGAATACTTTTTAAATTATCTCCTAATATACCGACACAAGTATTGGCACTACCATTGGCCAGAGTCCACACCACCGCGCTACTAGTGAACACACGCATACTAAGTAGTGAATATCCTGAAGAAGCTCGGATAACTCTCCACTGAGCGTCGCTTTGATTACCAAGTTTTAGCAGAGCGGTCGATCCTGCATTGTACAAACTCTCCAATGACGTCCTAAACAATCCAGCCTCAGCTCTTCGAGCACCAAAGACGCCAAAAGAGCCCAAGCCACCCGAGCCACACGAGCCGAATACAAGCGACAAAATCGCCCATACCGCCACAATTTTCCTAAACTTCTTTGCAAATTTTCTTGCAAATTTCCTTAACACAAATTTTGACATTCCCTTTTCCTCCTATTTTCTAAATCCTTTATGTATTATTTTTTTATTTATTATTTGCTATTTTATTTTTATTGCCTCTCGTAGGGGCTCTACCCGTAGGGGCTC
>JAUNHV010000012.1 GCA_030523725.1 Synergistaceae bacterium
ACGTCAGTGGTGACGCCCGCCCGAGCGGATGAACCCCTCAAGGCTGGTCTGATAAAGATAGACCAGATATTGCAGATGGGAGATCCAACAAAAAAAGGCATAGGCGGAGGGGCGAGTACCAGCACCGGAGCTGCAGCAGACATGGCCAAGACAATTTACTTTTGCAAACAGGGTGAGAAGAGTCTTCTATGGAGAGTGCTATCGACGAATGAAACTATCACGGCAGGAGCAGGAACCAGAGTTCTGTTATTGTCAGACAAGTCACTAGTAACGAGTGCGTTTGATAGCAATGGCAAAAATGCATGGTCTGGTTCCGAAGTTCGCGAACTTTTACTTTACGTAGAAGCAGCATTTGATGAAAGAGAACAGGCACAAATAGCGGAAACGCAATTAACAGATGTTGAGACAGGTGGTACATCAGATCATCTGTTTCTATTGAGCAATGAAGAAGTGGCTGGAAAAACTGACAAATCCAAAAGCTATGGTTTCACAGATGGCCTTAGTAGAATAGCAACCGGTGCTGGTGCGTATGGCGCTTGGTGGCTGCGCTCGCCTGGATCTGAAGACTCCTATGCGTTCGGTGTCGACTCTGCCGGCACAGTCGGTGAGACCAAAGTGTTCAACAAAGGTCTTGCCGTTCGCCCGGCTTTCAATCTGAATCCAGAATCGGTTTTGTTTTTATCCGCCGCCGTAGGCGGCAAGGGAGCAGAGGCTTGCGTTGGAAAGTTTGGAATCGATAATACCTATGATGGAAAAGATGGTTGGAAGGTAACCTTACGTGACCCAAATATCAATAAGCCAACAGTGATAGAGGCAAAAGTTGTTGGAGCAAAATGGGATGTTAACGACCTTGCTGCAGAAGCAACAAAAGAAGGTGGATCAAAAGTTATAAATATTTCAAAACAAACCCCCACAGGTGATGTAGGACTAAAAATTTCCTACAGTGGTGCCACTCCGGATGAAGACACTAAAGGTGGCAGAAAGAATATGTATGTATCTGCATTGCTCAAAGACGGTGATACCTTTGTAAATTATGCTAAGGTGAATGCAATCACATCAGCAACAGAAACATCAGGCAATAAATTGGTTGATATAACTAACGTAATGCCTAAGAGCGGAAGCAAGGATTATACCCTATATATTTATGGTGAACAGGAAAACGGAGATAAAAACACTGACTATGCCTCTTCTTTTAGTGTGCATACTGTTACAATACCTGCAAAAGTACCAGCTGAAGTTATTACTGTTTTAAGCCATGCTAAATATGGGGCATCAGGCCTTACAGCAAATCTTTCAAACAACTGTGAGTTAGGCTTTGAAGGTGGCAAATATGACACAAAAATAATAGTTGGAGAAGGTGAGAAGGGTAAAATTACGGCAGATAAGAATGGTACAACCCTTACTGGTGATGTCACACTCGGTAACAAAGCAGTTCTCACAATGGGAGGCAAATTTACACTTGAAAATAATCTCTTCAAGCTTCAAAGTGACCTAGCTCAAGACAAAGCTGGTAAGATTGAAGCAGAAGATCTAACAATTTCAGGTAACTTAAAGATTCAGTTTATGAATGACCCCATTTTTGCTACGGGGACTGAAAGTGTTATGGGCAAAAAGATCCCTATACTTACCGTTACTAATGGCATTGACGCATCAGAAATGAATAAAATAATCGGTCTTCCCACACGTGTAACGAAGGGAATTTTTACGCCTACATTGGCATTAGGTGGAGACCAGACTATCTACCTAACCGGTTTTACTTTCGGAATAGACCGTAGATATCAGTTGGTTAAGGGATCTGCTTGGCAATCGGGTTCGCCCATCCCCTATGGCAGCGTTGTGGAAAAGGATACGGACGGAAAGCTTTACACGTATAAGGTGAAGACTGGAGTTGGTCCTTGGGGGCGCGTAGGGCGTGGCTTAGATGATGTTACAGATGAAAATAAGAAGACAGAGTACTACAAATGGGGCGAGACTACACTGGAAGTTACAGATGCAGAGACTGCAGATATTACCGTTACTTATAATAAAACAAATTTAGCCCCTGGTACAAAACATAAAACTAGCTTTGACGGTTCTTACACTGCTTATGTCGGTTTATATGATGCTACAGAAAATGGTGGTGGTGCTGTTTATAATGAAACGGAATACAAGGAAGAAGTCAAAGCAGATTTTATACGTAACTTCGTAATAAAGGGACTAAACGTTGCATACGGTGGTGCGATTTATAATGACGACAAGTTAAATGCAGTAACCGGAGATTTTATAGGCAATTATGCATCTTCAACGGGGACAAGTGCGTATGGAGGTGCAATTTGTAACTGGTTTAATAAAGGGACTATAGAAGCAATAACCGGAGATTTCATAGGTAACTATGCACGAGGAACTTCTTTTCTTGGACCTCTTATAGATACATGTGCTTCCGGTGGTGCGATTCATAACAATGGCGGTTCGACGATAAATAACATAATAGGAGATTTTATAGGGAACTATGCCTTGTCGATGGCGGAAGGAGTAGCGGCATGTGGAGGCGCAATAGGCAACAGAGGAACAATAAATAGTCTCACAGGGAACTTTATAGGCAACTATGTATCGGCAGAGGATGTAAGTGTAACCACACGAGGTGGTGCAATCTATAACGAGGGTAATATAACAATCTCAGCAAAGAATGTGGATATTAAGTTTAGCGGTAATACTGCAAGTGAAGGCGGTGCAATATATAACAACACTGATGGAACGTTAAAATTATATGCTGCCAGTGGCAAGTCCATCACCTTTGTGGGTAGAGCAGATAATCAAACGGTAGATTCTGTTCATAATATTAGCAATCTTTACATAAACAATACGGATAGAGAGGATGGAAGCTACACAGGTACAATCAACCTTGCCACGGTAACTGGCGCTAATGGAAAAATATATATTAATGGTGGAACGGTTAACCTGCATGGTGCAGTTACGCAGCAAGAAATTGAAAACAATGCTTTCTTGAACCTTGAGAAAGGTTCAACTTTAGCAAGCAACATAACAATGAAAGAAGGAAGCAAAGGGGTAACAAACTTCAATACAGATTTTACAGTTGGAGAAAATCAAAAAATTACCCAAGACACGATAAACATAGGAGATGCCGGAAAGTCAGCAACCGTAACAACCAACATAGATAACCTCAACGCTAGTAGCATAAAAGTGGGGAGTGCGGGTGTGCTAAATCTTACAAGTGGCATGATTGGCAAAGCAATAGCCAACAGTGGTACAGTAGCAGCAAAAAGCGGAGCAGTAGTTAATAGCACAATTACAAACACACCTGCAACTGGCAAGGTAAAGCTCGAGAAAGATTCGTCATTTGGAGCAAGTGGTAAGGTTACAGGTGGAGAACTTGTATTCGAAGAGGGAACTGAATTTAAACCGGCCAACATAGAGAATATAAAAAATCTAACTTCAAATGGTGCAAAATTAAACTTTGCAGCAAAAATAGTAGATGAAGATGGAGGCAAGGCAATTTTTGAAAATGGCCGCATGCTAAATGTGGTTGGTAAAGCAACAGGACAGCTCAATCTACATGATATCAACCTTACGGGAGTAGATCCAGCTGCTTGGCTGCCATATGAAGAGAATAAAAAGCAAATGCAGTATCTAAGCGCCAGTGTGATTTCTGCTACTGGCACAGATATGACAATAGCAAATTCATTAACAGCTGTGCTTGGTAACACTGGTACATCCTTTACCTTCAAACAAGCAGTAGATGGAACAGGAAAGAAAATTATTGGTTGGATGGATGTAATAGCAGGTAATTCATACACCTTGTCGGAGGTAATTGCAGGCGATACGTGGGAAAAAGATGGTAAAGATTATGATGGCAAAACTCATAAAGCAGGAGAGCTCATTAACGCTACAGATTCTGCCTATGCACGTGGTGTAAATGTCTACACGTTGCAAGATAGTGGTAACAATACCTACATTGCGTCTCGTGGCTTAGGTCAACTGAAATGTGCAGAGGATACAGCTTCTGCATCTCGTACCATGATAATAAAAAGCGGTGCTAATGGTAAAGGCACAGTTAAGCAGATGAAATTCTATGGGACAGGTGCTACCCCAACTCGCAGTGATGATAGAGGAGGTTTGATTATTGGCGATACGTCAAAACCAACTCAGACACAGGAAGTTGAGGTTCAGAATGTAGCAGAGATAGCCAAATGGAAGGATCATAAAGCCTTCACAGTTAATTCCAATGGCGAGCTAAGCTTTAGCGGAGAAGATGTTAATCTCACACTCTTGGACGGAATAGTTAATAACGATGGTGGAACGGTTACATTTAATCAGAATACAATTTTGAAATTTGCAGATGACGATGTAAGCAAAGCTGGTAAACTTTCAGGAGCAGGAAGTTATATTAACAAGAGAACAATGACAATTGCTGATATGGCAAAACTTGACGTAAGTGAGCTTACAAACAAAGGTATAGTGAACCTTGAAGATAATGGCACACTTGGTGTAAAGATAGCTGGAGGCACCTTTAACATAAAAGAAAATGTAACGTCACAGGCAGACAAAATTGCGGGTGACACCAACACAATAGCAGCATCCAAGACCCTTACCATAACAAGCGGTACACTTGCCAGAGCTGTAAGTGGTGACGGAACAGTAAAGTTCACTGGTGGAGATATTGCAGCGGATGTTACAAGCAAAGTGCTTGAAATTGCAGGACACGTTACGGCAAAGGCAGACAATATTAAGGGAACAACTAATAAGATAACAAGTGGAACATTAAAGCTTACTAGTGGAATCGTACTAAATGGACAGGTAACAGGTAATGGAACACTTGAATTTGCAACGGATATTAGGACAAACGTAGCCAATGTTGCAGCCGATACAAACATGGTAGACAGCGGAGTAACCCTTACACTTACAGGAACAGACACAGCAACCGGCACGCTTAATAAAGTAATAAGCGGAGAGGGAAACCTTGTAGTAGATGGAACAGTAAGCTCAGGTGTTGCAAACTTTGCGAATTCTGGTGCACTTTCTGTTAGGAGTGGAACACTTGAGTTGACGAGCGGCACACTTACCAAAGCGATAGACAATGCTGGCACAGTGAAACTTGCAGGAGCAAATCTTGGAGGAGCTTATGTAACAAAAGGCACGCTTGAATTTGCGCAAAGCATTTCTACAAACGCTTCATATGTTGCAGCAGCAACAAACAGGGTAGACAGTGGGGTAACACTTACACTCACAGGAACAGACACAGCAACCGGCACGCTTAGTAAGGTAATAAATGGAGATGGAAACCTTGTAGTAGATGGAACGGTAAGCTCAGATGTTGCAAACCTTGCGAATTCTGGTGCACTTTCTGTTAGGAGTGGAACACTTGAGCTAACAAGCGGCACACTCACCAGAGCGATAGACAATGCTGGCACAGTGAAGCTTGCAGGAGCGAATCTTGATGGAACCTACGTAACAAAAGGTATGCTTGAATTTGCGTCAAATCTTGTGACAAATGCTTCATACGTTGCAGCTGTGACCAACTTGGTTGACAGCGGAGTAACGCTCACGCTTAATGAAGGCACACTTGCCAAAGCTGTAATGGGCGACGGGACAGTGAAATTCACAGGAGGAGAGCTTGCAGCAGATGTTACAAGCTCACAGCTTGTGTTTGCAGGCGACGTAACGGCAAATGCGGATAAAATTCAAGGAATAATAAGCAACAAGGTTACAAGCGGAACTCTTGAACTTATTTCCGGTACACTAACTACAGCCTTAGCAAACAGTAGTAAGGTGACGATGCAAAACGGAGTAAAGCTAAATAGCACAGTTACAAATGAAACAGCGACAGCAAGTACAAAACTTGCGAGTGGTGCGTCATTTGGGGTAAACGGTAAGGTTACAGGTGGCGAGCTTGTATTCGAAGAGGGAACTGAATTTAAACCGGCCAACATAGAGAATATAAAAAATCTAACTTCAAATGGTGCAAAATTAAACTTTGCAGCAAAAATAGTAGATGAAGATGGAGGCAAGGCAATTTTTGAAAATGGCCGCATGCTAAATGTGGTTGGTAAAGCAACAGGACAGCTCAATCTACATGATATCAACCTTACGGGAGTAGATCCAGCTGCTTGGCTGCCATATGAAGAGAATAAAAAGCAAATGCAGTATCTAAGCGCCAGTGTGATTTCTGCTACTGGCACAGATATGACAATAGCAAATTCATTAACAGCTGTGCTTGGTAACACTGGTACATCCTTTACCTTCAAACAAGCAGTAGATGGAACAGGAAAGAAAATTATTGGTTGGATGGATGTAATAGCAGGTAATTCATACACCTTGTCGGAGGTAATTGCAGGCGATACGTGGGAAAAAGATGGTAAAGATTATGATGGCAAAACTCATAAAGCAGGAGAGCTCATTAACGCTACAGATTCTGCCTATGCACGTGGTGTAAATGTCTACACGTTGCAAGATAGTGGTAACAATACCTACATTGCGTCTCGTGGCTTAGGTCAACTGAAATGTGCGGAGGATACAGCATCTGCATCTCGTTCCATGATAATAAAAAGTGGTACAAACGATGATGGTACAATCAAGCAAATGAAATTCTATGGGACAGGTGCAGCTGTTACTAGCAATGAAGACAGAGGAGGGCTGATTATTGGTGATACTTCTAAACCGCAACAAACACAAAATGTTGAGGTTCAGAATATTGCAGAGATAGCCAAATGGAAGGATCATAAGGCCTTCACAGTTAATTCCAATGGAGAGCTAAGTTTTAACGGAGAAGATGTTAAGCTCACACTCTTGGACGGAATAGTTAATAACGATGGTGGAACGGTTACATTTAATCAGAATACAATTTTGAAATTTGCAGATGAAGATACAAAGAAAGCAGGGATATTGTCAGGCAAAGGCAGCTACATAAACAATGCAATAATGACAGTTACAGATGCAGCCAAACTTGCAATGACGGGGCAAAAGGGACTTGAAAATATAGGTACGTTGATTTTGACGGGAGGAACACTTGCAAAGGGCGTAACGGTAACGGGAACAGGTTTAACGCTCATAGACGGAATAGTAAAATCCGATACCAAGATAGCCAACATGATAACGATAAATCCCGATAAATCACTTGAGATTTCAGCAGATAACGTTGGGGGAAAAGTAACAAACAACGAAGGAACACTTATCTTGAATGGTGGCACCTTATCCCAGCAGGTGAATACTGCACTAGAGGGACAGATTGGTACGATAGATCTCCAGGCAGCAACAGAAATTGCAGCTAAAGTAAAAAATCAGAACATAAAAGCTACGAAAGGCTATTCTAAAGTTTCAGTTGAAAGCTATATAGCTAACAATGATTTAACCTTTAACGGTGGTGGTTTTGACTTTAGAGATGACAAGGTGTCAAATTACGTGGTCAAAAATATTAACCTTACTGATAATGGTAATTTGAAGCTTGATGTAGACCTTGCAAATAAATTGATGGATACCCTTAATGTTGCCGATGGAGGAGGCGTTACCGGGACAGGAAAACTTCATGTCACTGCCCTTACACTTTTATCAGACGCAAAACAGAACAAAACAAATATTGCCTTCACAGAGACAGACGCCTTGAAGGGACATGTTGTGTCAGACGTTACACATGTAGCATCAGACATGTGGAAATACCTCGTTGCCTATGATGAAGAGACTGGTGAATTTGCCTTCACAAAGAACGGCAGAAATGAGCCAGACAAGCCAGAGGTTAGCGAAACGGTCATGTCAGTTTCAGACACGGCGAATGCAATAAACCTTGCATGGTTGGAGACAACTAATACGCTACAAAAACGCCTTGGTGACCTCCGTGGAGGAGAAGCGAGCAACACAGGTTGGGCACGTTTCCAGAGAAGCAACGATGATCACAAGGGAGCAAGAAAACTCAACGTTTCTGGTAACCTCTATCAGCTTGGTTATGACGTTGCCTTAAAGAATATTACGGCTGCTCGTGGTTACTTTGGTCTCTCCCTTGAGCATTTTGACGGAAGCCAGTCATATAAGATTGGTGGTGGCGATGTAAAATCCACATCACTTAGCGCATACTACACAAAGATTTATGACAGTGGTCACTACTTTGACTTCATCTTCCGTTATGGTAGATATGAAAGCGACACAACAAGCTACGACGCAGGACTTTCCACAAAACTCGACTACGGTATGAACGGAGTAACCTTATCCGGTGAATATGGATATAGAGCAAATATTGGTAAGAATGGATTCTACTTCGAGCCACAGGCAGAAGTTATCTATGGTTATTTAGCTGGAGCAAAGAAGACAAGTAGCAGAGGCATCTTGGCAGACATAGATAGCACAAACCACTTTGTGACAAGACTTGGTGTTGCCTTGGGTAAGAAGGTTAAAAACTTTAATTACTACTTAAGAGGCAGCTACTATCATGACTTTGCTGGTTCAACAAACATCTTGTATGGAGATGCATCATACAAACAAGACAGTGCGAGAAACTGGTGGGAACTTTCCCTCGGTGGAGGCTGGAACATGACAGACGCAAGTTACTTCTATGCAGAACTCACCAAACACTTCAAGGATGTAAGTAACTCGATAAACTTTAATTTAGGTTTCCGCTTCACACTGTAAATAAAACGAGGATTATATACCTCATCTGCTTTGCGGTTGGGCGTAAAAGGATGCTCGATGGACGGTAAGTCCACCTGCGCTCCTTTTGCATCCAACCGCTTTGCATTTGAGGCATCTAATCCTCGTTTTTGGTTGAGCATTGAAGGAATATTGAATGTGCAAAATGCTTGGCGGGAGCCAAGCGCTTATAGCAAAGAGCTTGAAAAAAAATTCATCTTGCATTAAAATAACTCCAGTATTTTTTAAGGAGAAACACTATGCCAATAAAGATACCAAACTTGCTTCCCGCAAGGAAAACTCTAGAAAACGAGAATATATTTGTAATGACGGAAACCCGTGCTATGCATCAGGATATCCGTCCATTAAAACTTCTTATATTAAATCTAATGCCCACAAAAATCGTCACAGAAACTCAGCTCCTACGCAAATTGTCAAACACACCACTGCAAATAGAGGTAGAATTCCTAAAAACTATTAGCCACACAGCAAGCCACATAGATCCTTACCACATGGACTCATTCTATGTTGGGCTAGACGAAATAAAGGACAAATTTTATGATGGCTTTATCATAACTGGTGCGCCTTTGGAACTTGTTGACTATACTAAAATTGATTACTGGAACGAGCTCTGTGAAATCATGGATTGGTCAACGCAAAATGCACACTGTACATTGCATCTCTGCTGGGGTGCTTTTGCAGGGCTATATTATCATTTTGGGATAGGTAAACACGTTTTGAAGGAAAAAATCAGTGGTGTTTACCCGCATATTGCCTTGAAACCACAGAGTCCAATTTTTCGTGGGTTTGATGATATTTTTTTTATTCCTCAATCTCGTTTTCTAACTCTTTACGAGGATGATATCAAGAAAGTTGCTAACCTTGAGATTTTGGCAGTTTCTGATAAAACTGGACCTTGCATAGTAAAGACAGAAGACAGTCGCCAGTTTTTTGTAACAGGACACTTTGAATATGACACAAACACCTTGAAACAAGAATACGAAAGAGATTTAGAAAAAGGCTTAAATCCAAAAATTCCTGAGCATTATTTTCCTGACGACAATCCAAATTTTGCCCCCCAAAATACGTGGCGTAGCGCAGGACAACTTTTCTATACAAACTGGCTAAATTATTATGTGTATCAAACGACCCCTTACGAATTGACAAGGGAAAATATAAAAACTTCAAAGAAATTTGCATAAAATAATATCAGGCAAATTGTAATAACATTACTAGTGTGAGAGGCTAAAGTAAATGAAAAGGACTTTGCTAAATGTTTTGAAATCAGAAATGCAAAATAATGTCAAGGGCGGAATTTACCATAAATTGCAAGTTGCAATGACCTTTAATTCTAATTACATGGAAGGTAGTTGTCTCTCCTATGACCAAACAAAATGTATTTTTGAGACAGACACCGTCAATTTTGATACAAAAGCAAGCAATCCACTGCGAGTCAATGACATCATAGAAACTGTCAATCATTTTCGCGCAATAGATTTTGTCATTTCTCATGCAGAGTCTTGCTTGAGCGAAGATTTCATAAAAGCACTCCACAAAATGCTAAAAAGTGGCACAACAGACACAAAACAAAAATGGTTTGCACTTGGCGAATATAAAAAACTCCCAAATACGGTGGGGGGTAAAGAAACAACTCCACCGAAGGAAGTCCCCTTTCAAATGTGTGAACTGCTTGCAAATTACGAGACAAATGAAAAATATGATTTGGATGACTTGTTAGATTTTCATGTAAAATTTGAATTACTTCATCCATTTCAAGACGGAAATGGTAGAGTAGGTAGATTGGTTCTTCTAAAGGAATGCTTGCATCATGATATAGTTCCTTTTATAATCGATGATGTGTTGAAGATGTATTATTACAGAGGTTTGGCTGAGTGGTCAAATACAAGAGGATATTTGCGAGACGCATGTCTCACTGCTCAGGATAAATTTTGCGAATACCTAGACTATTTTCAGATAGAATATAGAAGGGACAAAAATGGATGTTAAGCAAGAATCGTTAAAGAAACATTTTGAGTGGGGCGGTAAAATTGAAATTGCTGTCCGAACCCACATAAAAGATAGCCACGATTTATCTCTTGCCTACACGCCCGGAGTTGCCGAACCATGCCTCGCAATAGAGAAAAAACCAGAATTATCTTATGAGCTCACAAACCGCCACAATACTGTGGCTGTTATAACAGACGGAACAGCTATTCTCGGACTTGGTGACATTGGGCCTGAAGCTGGCATGCCAGTTATGGAAGGAAAATGCGTTTTGTTCAAGGAATTTGGCGGTGTTGACGCAATCCCGCTTTGCTTGAAAACAAAAGATACGGACGAACTTATCCGTACAATTTATCTTCTGTCTGGTAGTTTTGGTGGTATAAATTTGGAAGACATTGCATCTCCTCGTTGCTTTGAAATTGAAAAAAGATTAAAGGAGCTTTGTGACATTCCGATTTTTCACGACGACCAACACGGAACAGCGATAGTTGTAGCTTCCGCGCTTCTTAATGCACTGCGAGTTGTGAAAAAGAAACTTGAAGACGTGAAGATTGTTATAAATGGAGCAGGAAGTGCCGGAATTGCCATAACTCGTCACCTCCTGAGCCTTGGTGCAAGGAATGTAATTTTAGTAGATAAATGTGGCATTATCCTTGAGGGTGGAGATAACATGAATGAGGCTCAGGCGGAAATGGCACGCCTCACAAATCCACAACACATAAGCGGTAACCTGGCAGATGCAATGAAGGGCTCTGACGTATTCATCGGAGTAAGTGCTCCTGGTGTTGTATCAAAAGAAATGGTTTCTAGCATGGCAAGTGGTGCCTGTGTATTTCCAATGGCAAACCCTGTGCCAGAGATATTCCCTGCAGAAGCTTTGGAAGCCGGTGCAGCGGTCGTAGGCAGCGGCAGAAGTGATTTTGATAACCAAATTAACAACGTGTTGGTTTTTCCCGGTGTGTTTCGTGGTGCGCTTGATTGTAGAGCCAGTGACATTACTCAAGAAATGAAAATTGCTGCTACCATGGCAATTGCTGGTCTTGTAACAGATGCAGAGCTAGCACCAAATTACATCCTTCCAAAAGCTTTTGATAAGCGTATCGGACCGGCAGTTGCAAAGGCTGTAGCGAAAGCTGCTAGAGCCTGCGGTGTTGCACGAATTTAGCAAATAAATATTTTGTACACAAATTTATAATAGCAGAGGAGCATTCTCATGAAAAAATTAACGTTTTCAGTATTGTCGTTGGTATTGTTATTCGTCTTTTTTGTTGGTGTAACCTGTACAGAAGCTGCACCAAAAACAAAGAAGTTAGCTTCCACTAAGCCAACACAAAAGATCTCAAAAACGCTTGTTGTTTATTTTTCAGCAACTGGTCATACAGCCAATGTGGCTAATGCGATAGCTAAAACGCTAAATGCTACAATCGTTGAGATTGTACCGGCACAGCCATATGTGGGAGCAGATTTAGACTGGCAAGCGAAGCACAGCCGTGTAAGCAAGGAACATGCAGACCCTGCTTCACGTCCTGCAATACAAGAAGCAAATCTAGCACTTGCGCCGTTTGACACGATATACTTGGGTTTCCCAATTTGGTGGGGTGAGGCACCTCATATAATCTTAACCTACATCGAAAGCCACAATTTATCTGGCAAAAAAATAGTTCTCTTTGCGACAAGTGGGGGTAGTGGTTTTGGCAATACAGTTGCTGATATTCAAAGCCGTCTGCCAAAATCAGTTGTAATAGAGGGAAAAGTCTTTCCAGGATTTATGGCAGAAGATCAAATACAAAACCAAGTTAACGATTGGTTGAAAACATTAAGGAAATAGCAAACATAGAAGTGTAGCGAAATTATGTTTTAAGTTTTTGCATAATTTCGCTATTTTTTGTTGTTTGAACTAGCAAAATACACATACACTTTGTTATTAAAAAATATATTTTTTATAAAAAAAATGCTATAATGACCTTGCTTTGCGGTGTGAAAAAGTTCGCAAAGTAATTTCATTGTAAGTTAGATTTTTACATATAAAATAAAATCACAGGAGTGATAAATATGTGTGGAATTATGGGATATCTTGGCGAAAAGCCAGCTGCAAAGGTAATTATAGAGGGATTAAAAAAACACGAATATAGAGGCTATGACTCTGCAGGTCTTACCGTGCTTGACAATGGCATATTCAAAAAAGCTCGTGCCGTAGGCAGAGTGACAAACCTTGAGGAGCTTGTGTCAAGGGGAGATTTTGCCGGCACCGTTGGTATTGGTCACACACGCTGGGCTACACATGGCGGTGTGACGGTTGAGAATGCCCACCCGCATGAATCGTCCGATGGGCGTGTGATTCTTGTACATAACGGGATAATAGAAAATTCTCGCGTCGTAAAGGAAGAATTGCAGAGACTTGGTATCGAATTTTTCACAGATACTGACACAGAATCTGCCGCGCAATACCTCGGTTATATTTACGATGGTGACCCAAAGAGCGCTATAGAAAAACTTGTCGCTCGTATTCGTGGGGCATTTGCATTAGTAATTATGTTTCGTGACAGACCAGATGAAATTTGGGTAGCAAGAAAGGGCTCTCCGCTTGTTTTGGCTCATGGTGTGGGAGAAACTGCTTGTGCGTCTGATCCTGTAGCACTGTTGTCCTACAGCAGAGCAATGTTTTTTATGGAAGACGATGAGTTTGCGTGTCTAACAAGAGATGGTATAACTTTCTATACGTTTGAAGGACGTGAAATTCACCATAGGCCAACATTCTTAGATTGGGATTCTTCCGTAGCGGACCGTGGCGCATATCCCCATTTTATGCTGAAAGAGATTCACGAACAACCAGAAGTTGTTATAAAGACAATTGGTCAAAGAATAAAGGATAGTAAAATAGATTTATCAAATGAAATTCCCTGGACGGCAGAACAGATAAAGAAATTCAAAAAAGTCCATTTTGTTGCCTGTGGAACTTCTTATTACGCAACCCTTGCTTCAAGCTTGCTTTGGGAATCCATTGGCAAGTTTGAAATCAGACCAGAGGTAGCGTCTGAGTATCGTTATCGTGATATTCCAATAGACAAAGAAACCCTTGCAATCTTCGTTTCACAATCTGGTGAAACAGCAGATACTCTCCATGCCGCTAGAAAAGCAAAGGCTGCGGGGGCAACGTGTCTTTTGATTACAAACGTAAAGGGAAGCACAATAGACAGAGAATTAGGACTTTCTCTTATCACACAGGCAGGGCCAGAGATTGCAGTTGCTGCAACAAAAACCTTTACAGCACAACTCATGATTTTGAATTTGCTCGGGCTCTATTTAGCTAAACTCAAGGGAACTCTTTCTGCCGAGCAAGAAAAACTTTTCGCAGATGAGCTTTCGCAAATTCCAGCAAAAATCTCTGTGGTTTTGTCAACAGAAAAACAGATTGAAAAGATTGCTAATACATATGCGGACAAAAAGGGATTTCTCTTTATAGGTAGGGGCTTTGCCTATCCTTCGACTCTGGAAGGTGCTTTGAAGTTAAAAGAAATTTCATATATGCATGCAGAGTCATATCCAGCGGGAGAGATGAAGCATGGACCAATTGCTTTGCTTGATGATAATTTGCCGGTAGTTGCAATGGTGCCAAAGGATAACATGTGGGAAAAAACTGTTTCAAACATTGAAGAATCACTCGCGCGCAGAAGCCCGGTTATTGCAGTTGCAACGGAAGGTGACGTTTCCATTTCAAACTACACATCAAACATTATTTATCTTCCAGCTACATTGCCAGAGCTTTACACCTTGATAGCAGTTATTCCACTTCAACTGTTTGCTTACTATGTGGCAAGGTTCAAGGGCTGTGACATAGATAAACCGAGAAACCTGGCGAAAAGCGTTACTGTGGAATAGATAATAAAGTATGAAACAATTAACAGGAAAGTATAAAGTCTATTTAGTCACATTGTGTTTTAGCATTTTTTCATTTTGTCTGGGTTTTGCTTATTATTTTAGGAATGAACAAATGTTACGCTTTCTTGGTGGGCTAAGCAGAATTTTAGTATGCACCAGTCCGTTTGTTAGCATAGTTTGTTTTTTGTTCAAGCTATATTATGGCGCCACAACATTTTTTTATTCTACGCTAGGTGACTTTAACGAATTTTTTTAGCTTCTAATGAATTACACCTATATTTTGAAATGTGCAGATGGTACTTACTACACTGGCTGGACAAACGATATAGCAAAGCGACTTGCTACTCATAATAATGGAAAAGCGTCAAAGTATACAAGACCCCGTAGACCGGTTAAACTTGTCTACCTTGAGGAGTTTACGACAAAAGAAGACGCAATGAAGCGAGAAGTTGCTATTAAAAAATTAACCAGAATACAAAAGTTAAAACTAATAGAACAAAACATGGAGGACACAAAATGAGCGAAAAGAAAATCAAACGCATTGTGCTTGCCTATTCTGGCGGGTTGGACACGTCTGTTCTTGTGCCATGGCTCAAGGAAAATTATGAAGGATGTGAAATCATTGGTGTTTGTGGTAACTTTGGGCAAAAAGATGAAATTTCTGATTTGCCTGAAAGAGCTAAAAAAGCGGGACTTGATAAACTCTTTATCGAGGACATGACGGAAGAACTTGTAAATGACTACATTGTGCCAACGATTCAGGCAGGGGCAGACTATGAAGGTTACCTTTTAGGAACGAGTTTCGCAAGACCACTCCTCACAAAACGTCTTGTTGAGATTGCTAAGAGGGAAAAGGCAGACGCGATTTGCCATGGCTGCACAGGCAAGGGTAATGATCAGGTTCGTATGGAACTTGCTATCTATTATCTTGCACCGGAAATTCAAATCATTGCTCCATGGAGAACCTGGAACATAAAAAGCCGTGATGAAGAAATCGACTATGCAGAAGCGCATCACGTGCCTCTCAAGATAAGCCGCGAAACGAACTATTCAAAGGATAAAAACATTTGGCACTTGTCACACGAAGGACTTGACCTGGAAGACCCAGCAAACGAGCCGCAGCTTGAAAAACCAGGCTTCCTTGAGATGAGTGTCTCTCCATTGCAGGCACCGGACGAACCAACCTACATCACAATTTCTTTTGAAAAGGGTGTGCCTGTAAAACTCAATGGCAAAGAAATGACAGCAACAGAGATTCTCTTTGCCCTGAATGAAATTGGTGGCAAGAATGGAATTGGGATTTATGATATTGTCGAAAATCGTCTTGTTGGTATGAAGAGCCGCGGTGTTTATGAAACGCCAGGAGGTACCATTCTCTACAAAGCACACGAGGTTTTGGAAACAATTACACTTGACAAACTAACAGCTCACAAGAAACGTGAATTAGCCCTTACAATGGGAGAGCTTATCTATAACGGTCAGTGGTTTAGCCCACTTCGTGAGGCTTTACAAGCCTTTGTTACAAAGACTCAGGAAGCTGTCACTGGAGACGTTCGCTTAAAGCTATACAAGGGCAACATGATAAACGCCGGCGTAACGAGTCCATACACATTACATAGTGAGGAAATTGCAACGTTCGGTGAAAGTGATGCATATCGTCACAGCGATGCAAGTGGCTTTATCAAAATTTATGGCTTGCCAACAAAGGTTGTAGCAATGGCAAGAAAAAATATGCCAAAGTGTAAATGCTGCTGCAAAAAAAATACTGAGAAAAAGGAAGAAACGAAGAAAAAAGGTTTGCTTACTAAACTCTTTGGCTAAAGTTTGATGAAAAAGAATTTTTATATTGATTCCATTGATTGTGATGTGGCACATATAGTTGAGGAAGAGTCAGAAAAAAGCTATGTTTTTCCCGTTGCACTCTTACCCAAGGGCTCAAAAGAAGATCAATGGTTTAGTTTGGAAATTTGCAAATTAGAACAAAAAGAACTAAATTTGAAAAATGAGATTGAAAATATGTTTGATCTTTTGGAACAGAGAAAACATATTGAAAATAATTTATAAGTTAGAAAGGAATAGAAACTTATGTCAACATCAGAACGCTACCATAAGGAATATCCCCTCTCTTGGGAAATGTTTCAAACAGACTGCAGGGCCCTAGTGTGGAAATTACTTGAAATTAGAAATGACTGGAGTCACATTGTAGCAATCACCCGAGGAGGTCTTGCTCCAGCGGCGTTACTTGCCGCAGAGCTTAATATCCACTATATTGACACGGTTTGCATTTCTTCCTATACACTAAAAGAGCAATCTGAAGCAAAGGTTATTAAAACAGCTTTAGCAAATGAGGCGGATGAAACTTGGCTCATCATTGATGACCTTGTTGACACAGGAAAGACTGCAAAAATTGTGCGAGAAATGTTCCCTAAGTCTCATTTTGTTACGCTCTTCGCAAAACCATTGGGACTTGAGTTTGTTGACACTTGCTTGATGTGTCTTAGTCAGGATACATGGGTTCATTTTCCGTGGGAAACAACTTCAACCCCAAGGATTGAGCCATTGATTTACCAGAAATTACAAAATAATTAAGGAGATAGATGAAATGTATAAAGTTGTATTGATTCGCCATGGCGAAAGCCAGTGGAACAAAGAAAACCGCTTTACTGGTTGGACAGACGTTGCACTTTCAGACAAAGGATTGAAGGAAGCAAGTGATGCAGGAAAGTTGCTAAAGTCAGAAGGTTATTCTTTTGACAAAGCTTACACTTCCGTGCTTCGTCGTGCTATAACAACGCTTTTTGGCGTATTGTCAGAGCTTGATGAGCTTTATTTGCCAGTAGAAAAAAGTTGGAAGCTCAATGAGCGCCATTATGGGGCATTACAGGGATTGAACAAATCCGAGACTGCTGAAAAATATGGAGCAGATCAAGTCAAAATTTGGCGCAGAAGCTACGATGTTCGTCCACCACTTCTTGAAAAGACAGATGAGCGTTATCCGGGACTTGACCCACGTTATGCAAATTTGTCTGAAGCGGAGTGTCCGTGCGGCGAATGTCTTGCAGATACAGTTGCACGTGTTGTTCCGTATTGGGAAAACGTCATTGCTAAGGACGTTAAGGCCGGTAAGAAAATTATTATTGCAGCTCACGGTAATAGCCTCCGTGCTCTTGTCAAATATCTTGATAATGTGAGCGAAGCAGACATTTTGGAACTAAACATTCCAACTGGTGTGCCACTAGTTTATGAGCTTGACGAAAACTTAAAGCCAATAAAGCACTACTACCTTGGTGACCAGGAAGCAATAAAAGCTGCACAAGAAGCAGTTGCTAATCAAGGTAAAAAGAAATAGAATTTATCACAATAAGTAAAAAAGTAGCCACAGAGTTAATATCTGTGGCTACTTTTTTACTTAAATCTTTTCCAAAGTTGCTTTAGCCGTGCGGAAATTTTGCTTTCTGTTCCTGTTTCCTCGGGGAAATAAAAACGACGTACCTCTGGAGTATATGACTGAGCCACCCAATGACCAGGGAAGTCATGTGGATATTTGTAATTTTTTATTTCTACATTATTGTTACGAAGATGCAATGGTACTTCCATTAGTGGTTCATTGTTTACGCTTGCTCTTGCTCGTGCTATTGCCTTGTAGGCCGTATTGCTTTTTGGTGCAGCGGCGAGATATACAACAGCTTCCCCCAAAATAATTGATGCCTCAGGATAGCCAACCCTGTCTACGGCAGCAGCGACGTTTTGCGCAAGGACGAGGGCGAAGGGGTCTGCGAGCCCAACGTCCTCTGCAGCAAAGATGCAAAGACGACGTGTAATGAAATGTAAATCGTCACCTGCCTCTATCATGCGCGCCATCCAATAGAGTGCCGCGTCTGGGTCACTCCCACGCAAGGATTTTATAAGGGCGCTTATCACTTCATAGTGATCGTCAGATTTTTTGTCGTATCTCTTTGAATTACTGCCAGTAGCGGCCTCCAAAATTTCTGCAGTGAGATGGGTAGCACCGCCAACTGCAACAGAGACGACTGCTGTTTCAAGTCGAGTTAGTGCTTGTCTAGCATCCCCACCGCAAGCAACAGCAATTTGCTCCAGTACATCATCTTCTGCTGTCACTCCGAGCTTGCCCAGTCCACGTTCCTCATTGCTCAAGGCACGCTTCAAAATTTCTAATATATTCTCTTCGTTTAGTGGCTTTAATGTATAAACGATCATACGAGAGAGGAGGGTTTTATTTATTTCAAAATATGGATTTTCTGTAGTTGTGCCAACAAGGATAAGGTCTCCCCGTTCCACGTAAGGTAGAAGAACATTTTGCTGCTTTGTGTTAAAGTGGTAAATCTCGTCAATGAAGGCAATTGCAGTCTTGTTTGTTTCCTCTTTTGTTTTTACAGCACGACTGACAAGCTCTCGTAAGGTTGACACTGTGGCAGACACAGCGTTTATTTCCAAAAATTCACGTCCCGTTACTTGTGCCATAAGACGAGCAAGGGTAGTTTTGCCCACTCCCGGAGGTCCGTAGAGGCAACAGGAAGGAACGATACCGCTTGAGAGAAGATTATAAAGTGGCTTGCCCTGCGCAAGCAAATGCTCTTGTCCAATATAATCCTCAAGTGTGGCAGGACGCATTTTGTCTGCGAGGGGGCGTTCTGAATTTTTTATCTCGTTTGTTTCGTTTGTTTCGTTTATGTTGTTTTCGTCGAAATTTAATTCCATTTTTACTTGCCTATTAATCAGCCTTTTCAAATTTTCCAGCAAAAAGAATTGTTTTTGTGTCTACATCAAAAATAAAATAAATAAATGGTCTATTTGCGCAAAATATCCTTGTGTCTCTTGGTGGTGCACTCATAGCAAGCATCTGAACAGATGTGGCTGCGCTCGCTTCTGTTCCTTCCTCCGTAACATCTATTGCGGCTTTCTGGATAACCTTTCCAATATAATAGTCTCGTTTGCCGGTTATGTAGGAAAAATCTGCCAAGATTGCATTTGTTGCGCGTGGCACGAGGCTTGTTGTAAAGTCTGTTAAGTCGCTTTTGAACTCTGTCTTAAAACGTGGAAAGCTAACATCAACCTTTGCAGTTGCAAGTTTACTACAAATTTTTTCAAACGTCTTAGCGGTCATGGTTGGTAAGAAATCAGATAGCTTATGTCCTTCCCTTGGCAAGATAATCATAAAGGCTATGCGACGCCCCTCGTAGGGGATAGAAATTGCAGAGCAGGCTTCATCTTCATAATAATCAAGCCTGGTAAATGATTTTATGAGAAAGGGGATTTGCTGCCTCTCTCCTGTGCCTGCGTGAAAATAGAGTTTTTGTATATCTTTTTGTAAAAATTTATCCTGCCATGGCGCCTTGAAATGAATTGCGTTTACAAGAATCATGCTTGTATCTGGTGTGATGTCTTCCTTTTGTACAATTTGGTTTATCATTTTTTTTGTTGCATGAGCCACCCAGGAATTTATTTTTTGGGCAGTTAGTTCCTCTTTGTTAAAATCCAAAAAGACAAGATCTGTACGCAAAAAATTTGCTAGAAAATCAACGAAACTATGCAACAATTTACCCTTACCAATTTGATTTGCAAAACATCTTCCAACGTCCGTCCACTCGTTTTTATCAGGCAAGGAGTCAAGAGAATCCTTAAGCTCCTTAAATTCGAGTTTTGTTGTGTAATCAAAGTTGAATGCCTGTTCAAATTCATTTTTTGTTTCGTTAGCTGAGCCAAGATAAAGAGCTGCCATTGGGTTTGCAAAGCTGTAAGGGCTAAAAAGGCTATTTTGCCCTTTTGGTGAAAGTGTTTCGTCTCGCAACATTTCAAAAGCTAGCCTGTTTATTGTTGGAGTTAGTTTTTTTTCTATCACTCTTGCATTGGACGTCGTCGTGTCAGAACACAAGAAGACAAACAGTAAACATATAAAAAATATTTTCTTCATTCCTATCACCATTTTTATCCTTGTTAAGCTACAAGCCCCTTAGAATTTATAAAAAGTATATTACTTGCGATTTAATTAGTAGTCATCAGCATTTGACTGGAAGCGGAGCTGTTCTGTTTTTGTAACTTCATTACTCTTTTTTGACTTGAAGTCCGCTCTGCTCTTCCAAGTTACAGATGTGTCAAAGAGGGCAGCAGGTTTGACCGCTACATGACCAATTTGACTGTTAAGCTTGTCTATTGCCTCCATAGCCCTATCTTGTTTTTGTTGGGAATTGTTTTCTTCGTCAAAAAGCGATAACTGAAAGCCATCTTCACAATCTATCAGGTTGCTGAATACAACTCCAGCTTTTTTGTAGGCTAACCCACTGCGAAAGAGCTTGTCAATGACAGAATCGAGAGCTGCAAGTATTTCACGGTCGGAGGATGTGCCATTTTTTATTGTAACTTCTTCTGAAAGAGAGCAGTAATCAGCGTTAAACCTATTTGTTGCTGCATAGAAAGTTAGGCTACGAGCCTTTTGTTTTGTTGCGCGCAAAGTTTTTGCTGCTGCTACTGTAAAACAGATGAGGGCGTTTCTCAAATTTTCCCTGTCTGTTACCCTTGTGCCAAACGAACGAGAAACACAAATTTGTTTTTGTTTTGGTCTACGGGGCACAAGTGGGTAGCAAAGAAAACCATTTAACTCCTTTGCTGTACAAAGCATTGGCGTACCGTAGCGTTTTTTGATGAAAAGCTCGTCCGCCTCTTGCAAATCCTTTGCTGTTTTTATACCACGAAATGTAAGGTCATTATAGGATTTTTTGCCAATTCCCCAGATATCCGCCACGCCAAAATTGCTCATAAAGTCCTTATCCATGTAATGCACTGCGTCAAAGAAAAACACACCGCCACACTCTTCGTGTTTTTTTGCATATTCACTTGCTAGCTTTGCCAGGGTTTTTGTTGGAGCAATCCCAATAGAAACAGGGATATCACATTCTGTAAGTACGGTGGAGCGAATTTTTTGTGCGTAGGAAACTGGATCTTTTTCGGCTAACAGTGCCATATTGAAAAAACATTCGTCTATGCTATAAACCTCAATGTCAGGGCAAAAACGCTTGTAAACTTCACGAATTTCTGCACTGACCTTTTTATAAAGTGACATATTGCCAGAGCAAACTGCAACGCCATAATGCTCAACGAACTGTTTTATTTGAAAAAAGGGTTGTCCCATCTTGATGCCAAGTGACTTTGCTTCATTGGAACGAGAAACAACACAGCCATCATTATTAGAAAGCACGACAACAGGAACTCCCTTTAACTTGGAGTCTTCGCGTCTTTCACACGATACAAAAAAATTATTTGCGTCGGAAAGCCCAATTCGCCTATCGTGCAATTTACCCAAAATATCCATATAATGACGTCCCTTACTTGTTATTTATCACGGAAGTTACAGCGAGCAAATTCAAGGCTTTATTAAATTTATTAAAAAGCCTGGTAAGTCATATAAATGCCAAGTGCCAATGTAACAATTCCCAGGAAAATTTCAAATTTTTTGCTTATAGATTCATATTGCTTGCTTTTGTATATCTTTTGTGTATAAGCGGAAAAAGTCCCGGCTAAGATTGCTGATGTTGTAGCCCCCAGTGCGTATAGAAAAATAAGGACACCATTTTTTACCAAGCTTTCACCACTTGAGAGATAGCCAAGAAGTGCAATAAGAATTGGTGTCGCACATGCAGAGGAAAAAAATCCACCGCATACACCAGCGACAAATGCTCCAAATAATCCGACACGATAATTAAATTTGAAGAGCCGAAAATTCGGGAAAATTTTAGCAACCCCCCAAATTTGTAAGGTGGAAAGAAACATGATGAGGGCTAAAAATGCAAACCAAGCTCGAGAAGCATGCCCGATGAGTGTTCCAAAAAATGCTGCACAAATGCCGAGGACGGCAAATGTTAAGGCATTACCCAGGGCAAACATACAGGAAAAAATAAAAGCTTTCTTTGTATCTGTTTCTTCAGCTCCGCTTGTTACTGCAATTACCAGTGGAATGAGCGGAAGTGCACAGGGGGAGAAGGAGGTCATTACCCCGGCAAAAAACACTACTATTGGAGCAAAAACCCCACCAAGTCCAGCCATTTATTTAACTCCTAAATCTGCTAATATAGCCTCTAAGTCCTCTTCACTGAGAGCACCCATGTGAAGCTGCCATTCTGCCTTACCTGTTTTCCAGTCCTTTCTTTGGTTAAATTCAATTTTTTCAGCAACTTTTTTACTTGGAAGATAGATCTTACCATTTTTATCGTAAAAGAAATATGTTGGTATAACCTGCAAGGGGAAATCTCTTGCAAGGGAGCGGTCTTTTTCTACATCAAGATAAAGAATTGTTGCACGTCCGTTATATTTTTTCTGCATAGCTTTTAGTGCGGGTAATGCAAATTTACAAGCTGGGCAATATGAACCACCAAAACAAATTATTGTAGGGCGTCCACTGACAAAAAGATTTTCTTCTTTAGCTTTTGGGGCTGCAAGAGAACAAGTACACTGCAAAAGTACAAGGGTGAAAAGGAAAAGTATTGCAAATATTTTTGTTGTTTTGTTCATTTTGTTTCACTCTATTCCTTGATTTTTACACCAATTTTCTGAGCTGGGAGGATATTATTTCTTTGGAAAGAGAATGCTACTGCTTCTGGCAATGCACGGAACATGTTATATCCATCTAAAGCCTTGTACCACATACGAACACGGAATACAAGGTCTTCCGCATATTCTGTGACATAAACTTCTGAATGCTCGAATGGGTCATCCATGTTTTCAATACGAAAATCTATAGTTTTTACTGCTTCCCAAATAGCATCCTTCACGGTCTGAATATTATTTGTATTTGCTGCTTTTATAACAAAATCTGCTGCCACAATACTGTTAGCAGTAAAGTTTTTGAACTTTCTTGTGCAGATTTCTGTGTTTTGAACATAGATTCGTGCTTTTCTAAATGTCGTAACAACGGTATAGAACAAGCCTATATCCGTAACTAGCCCAAGATGCCCATCTATCTCCACTACCTGTCCAACTTCTACTACTTTTGTATAAAAAATGTATAGACCATTAAGCAAATTTGTAAAAATACCCTGCATAGCAAGGGAAATTGCCAAGGTAACACCGGAGAGAACTGCCAAAAGGCTGGTAACACGGATTCCAGCAGTGGAAAGTGACGCTATTAAGAGTACTGCAAAAAGGAAAATACTAACAAAACTAACAATAAATTTTCTGATTGGAGCTGATAACTCTGTTTTTTTTAGGCCACGTTTCAAAAGCATCTTAAAAATACGTAAAAAACAGTAACCTATGACAAAAAATATAATTGCCTTGAATATCTGAAGATAATCGACCGTGGCAATTTGAACTAAATGAGAAAATTCGAAACTAGAATTCATTTTAACCTCCATAAATTATTTACAAAATAAAAGGTGAGCAAATGTCTTGTGTAACAAGTGCTCACCTGTCATTAGCGTTTGACTAGTTCTTAGAAGAATAGGAAAGGAAGAGCGTCTGACCGTCTCTTGAAATCAACATGCCAATGGCTTTTGCCTTGGCGTTGAGATTATTCTTAAAATCAGAAACGCTTGCGATTTTCTTTTTATTAATTTCCAAAATAACATCCTTGGGTTGTAAACCTAGGCGTGCTAATTCGGAATTACCAGCCACAGAAAGTACTACAACGCCACCAGTTTCTTTCAAGCCCTGAGAGGCAGCATAATCTTTTGAATTTGTGCGAACAGTTATACCGTATTTTTCACCAGTTTCTGCCAAAATATCTTTGCCGCCGCTCTTTCCTACTACGCCGGTCTTTGAATTTTTGATTTCTGCCAAGGTGACTGTAACAGTCTGTTTTTTACCATCACGATAAATTTCAAATGGAACCTTCTCGCCTGCGAGGTGGCTACGAACTGCAAAGACTACATCTTGATTATTCTTAATCTTTGCACTACCAACCTTGACAATTACATCTCCAACTTTTAGTCCTGCTTTGTCCGCTGGTGAGCCGCTTTCAATGCTTGAAATGATTGAACCTTCCTTGACAGGAATGTTATAAGCCTCAACCAAGGCAGGCATGAGGTTCTGTACCACGCAGCCAAGCCAACCACGACGAACCTCACCATGACTGATAAGGTCTTCCATAATTTGCTTTGCTGGATTTACTGGAATTGCAAAACCAAGCCCCTGTGCGTAAGGCACAATAGCAGTATTTATTCCTACGACTTCGCCACGAATGTTGAGAAGAGGCCCTCCAGAATTTCCTGGATTAATTGCAGCATCTGTCTGTAAAAAGCCTTGGAAATTTATATTTCCATCTTGCAAGGTTCTGTTCTTTGCAGAAATGATACCGGACGTGACAGAATTTTCAAACCCGTGTGGATTACCGATTGCCACAACAAATTCACCAACCTCAGTGGTATCAGAATTGCCGAGAGGTAAATATGGCAATTTCTTTACAGTGGCTTTCTCATCATTGTTCTTTGGAACGATCTTGATAACAGCCAGGTCAAACGTTGGGTCTTTACCAACAAGTTTTGCCTTAAATGACCTACCATCAAGCAATGTTACCGTAATTGTATCGGCCTCATCAACAACATGATTATTTGTTAAGATATATCCGTCAGAGTTGATAAGGAAACCACTTCCCTTGCCGCGGCGTGGAATCTTACGAACTTCCTCTTTTGGCTCAGACTTTTCACCTTTTTTACCATTATTTTTTCTTCCGCCGCCAAAAAATGGGAAGGCGTCTCCAAAGAATTCTTCAAAGAAGGGATCTCCCTCAAAGCCACCAAATGGATTAATCCGTCTAATCTTCTGTGTGATTATCGTTTCTACATCTATGTTAACAACTGCTGGGGAGCTCTTCTTCACAATTGCAACAAAAGGATTCTGCCTGTAGTCAATTGGAGCAGAAGGCGCAGACGTAACGGCGTCAATTGCCACTGGTTCATCTGTAATGGCAGCTTCATTTGTTGGTTCAGTAGTTTCTGTAGCTTCACCCGTGTTCTGTGGTAGCACCTTTGCTACAATGGGGTTTTCCCTTATCCTCTGCATAAAAGGCATCTCTGAATCGGCCATCTTCATTGCTAAGGCAGAGCCGCCAACAGCACATGCGATAACAACAACCGCACAAAGTGAGCCGAGTAAAATTTTTGGCAGTAACTTTACCTTCATTTTTTTCTTCCAAAACATTTTTATCACCCTTTCTTTTTTATTTTTAACTTCCAACTTCACTTACTGCCTATGATATCACATATTCTTTATTTGTGTAGATGGTAAAAATACATTTTTTCTTTATTTTGAAACTGTTACGCCAATAACCAATCTACAAGGTTAATTTGTTTAATACCATCATAAGTCACTTGACCGTCATTCATTGTTAAAATTATTTTTTCGTAGTTGTCACTTACTTTTTGAAGAGGTGTTAATTCTCTTTTTCTCACCGTTTCTTCTATCATAGATTCTGTAACCTGAACATACAATTTATCGGTTGCATTAGTAGCAATAAAATCAATTTCCATGTCATCAAGTTTACCGATAGCGACGTCGTAGCCTCTTCTTAAAAGCTCAAGGTAAACAATATTTTCCAGTATGTGCCCCCTATCTCTATCTCTTAGCCCTAAAAGATAATTTCTAAGACCAATATCGACAACATAGTATTTCCCTAGAGTTTTTAGCAACTCTTTTCCTCTTATATCAAAACGCTTAATATTGTAGAAGAAATAAGCTTCAACTAGAGCTTCAATGTATGCCTGAATTGTATGTGTGCTTGGACGCCCCTTACGACTTCCATTTTCCAATAAACCTTCCGCTACAAGCGTATTACCAATCGAACTTGAAGAGACACTGGAACCAATGTTGTCACAAAGAAACAGAATTATTTTTTTCAAAAGGAGTGAATCTGTGATTTGCCTTTGTCCCCTTCGCTTTTCCCTCTCCAGGATGTCTCTTACGACGACAGTTGAATATATTCCATCAAGGAGTGCAAAAGCTTTATCCTGCTCCAAGCCAACATCAGCAATCCCGGGCATTCCGCCAAAATGCAAGTAAGACTCAAACACCTCACTCAAAGCATATTGAATTGCATTTACATCAATAATTATATTTTTTTCGCCCCTTAATGCACTCTTAACCTTTTTTAATTCAAAATCATTAAACTGGATAAATTCCTTGAATGACAAAGGTAACATTTTTATTTCGACGCACCTGCCGCTTAGGTAAGTTGCATACTCCGACGACAAAAGATATGCATTAGAACCAGTAACATAGATATCACAATCTAAATCAACTCTGAGGGCGTTTATGGCATCTTCCCATTTATCAATTCTTTGAATTTCATCAAAAAATAGATATGCTCTTTTTTTATAACATTTTTCTTTTACAAAAGAATAAACTTCGTCAGATGTCATGTTTTTGTAATCATTGGATTCAAAATTCATCTCTACAATTTGGCTACCTTCTACGCCATTCTCTTTCAAATACTCAACCAAGAGTTTCAAAAGACTGGATTTACCACAGCGCCTGATGCCAGTTATTATCTTAACTGGCTCGGTATCCTTAAACGCTATCAGCTTATTAAGATATAAATCTCTACTCTTTAGTTTACGATTCGAGTTCATAGTTTGACTTCCTCCATTACACCGACAGCATAGCATAAACTTACAAAATTGTCAAAGTTTTTGCTATTGATAGCAAAAACTTCTCAAAAAACTATTTTTTTGCTGTTAAATAATTTTAGCGATGATTCTCCCAATAAAATTGGAAAGTCTCCTAAAATTAGCTATGATTTAGGCGATAATTAGAGAAGGTAGGAGATTATGTATAAAACATTCGATTACTCAAAACTTGAGCACAGAACATGAGAAGAGGAAGGGTCTATCAAGAAAGAGGGCAAGGGGAGAGCGACATTTTATTACGCCTTGAAATAGAAGCACAAGGCACAAAAAAGGTTAATAAATAACATTAATGCAATTATCGGTGAAAAATAAGTTTCCTCGAAATAAAACGCTAAAGTATAGAGTAAAAAGGCGGGGTTTACGAGTAAAGCCCCTACGCGTGAAACGTCGTAAATCCTTGCGGCGCAACAGGTAGGGGTTCTACTTGGTGCGTCCGAAAAAGCTGATAAAAAATGTTCACTTTTGTGAACATACCGCAAGTGATAAATGTAGTAATAGCATATAAAAAAGCAACTTAAATTTTGAGAAAATTTTAAGAAAAATCGATAGTCAAGTAGAGGCGCTACTCGCGCACCCTACGAAGGCAAAAAATAATCTTTATGTTAGCAAGTAGGGGGTCTACTTGTAGACCCCGAAAAGCGGAAACAACGGAAGGCGGGCTCTACAAGTAGAGCCCCTACCAAGTAAAGCCCTGCGTGCAAAACGTTGTAAACCCTTGCGGCGCAAGGGTTCGGGAGGGGTACCTCTAAAATAATTGTCAAAAAATTAGAAAAGATCTTGACAGAGCAAGAAAAAATCGATACAATACGTACACTGAAGTCGAAGGATGTGCAGATTTAGCCGCATATATCCTAATAACACAATTATTATATTATCATATATGGAGAGAAGTAAGGAGTAAGGATATGATGAGTAATCAGTTGACTTTTGTATTTTTTAATTTTTTTAATAATGAAATTATTTGGAGCAACAGAACAGAGCTTACTAGGTGATTTTACTTAGTAGGCCCTGTTCTGTTGCCTTTTTTATTCATACATCCAATCGTGAGGCGAGAAAGAGAGGTGATTTCCCCAACTGCTATTAACGAGATGTAGGGTTTTAAGGCAAAGAAAACACAAAGAAACAAAAGCGAAGCAAAGCACAAACAAAAACAAATGATAGGTAAAAAACTAGAGGAAATGGCAACCTTGGATACTTTTTGTTCTAGTTACATACCCTTGTTTGTGTTTTTGTGTATCGTCTTCAACTTGCGAACCAAAATAAAAAAATAAAAAAAATAAAAAACTAAAAAAAGAGTTCGTGAAGAAAAATTACACAAAGGGGAGAATAAGATTATGAAAAAAATTACAAAATTTACAAAAAGTTACTTTAATGGTTCGGCACGGAAATTTTTGTGCCTTGGGTTATGCGTTATGCTTGTGGTGTTCGCCATGGGCAGTTTGACGCCTGTGGTGTCGCCTGCTTTTGGTGAAGTTGTTTATGGTGATCATCGGTATCAGCTTTATAACACGCATTCATTGTCACCTACTCCACCTTATGGCTTTGTTAATGTTTACCAATTTAGTAGTGAAGAAGGACTAAGTGGATATACTGCACTTATTAAGTTTGCTAATGATCCTGCTAATCCCTCAAAACCGCTTTTTTGGGGGCGTGTTGGACGTGGTGCATCTGGTCCTACTAATACTAGGGTATATGATTGGGATGATGATACTCGCAGTTTGGTAGAGGTGACGGATGGTTATATAACGGCTAAGTATGATGAAACAAATCAAGTCAACGAAAGAAAAACTGCTTTAGATGAGTCAGTTACCCTGTACAAAGACTGCTTTAGTTCCAATGATCGAGGTGGTGCACTCTATGTTAACGACTCTTCTAACAAAAAAATAAAAGCGGACTTTGTAGGTAATGGCTTGCAAGTAGAAAGTGCAGGCGGGCCAACAATCCTTGGTGGCGCAATATACTTTTATGAGAGCACGGTAGGAGACGTAGAAGGAGATTTTATAAGTAACTATGTGGACGTGAAGGCAGCATCCCCTTCAGCATACGGTGGTGCAATTTCTATCGTTGCAGCTCAGATAGGTAACTTGAAAGGGGATTTCATTGCTAACCATATAAATGTGGAATCAACTAGCACAGATGGTATGTTGTCTGGGGAAGGCGGTGCAATTAGGAATTATGGTCAAATTGAAAGTATAACAGGAGATTTCTTAGCTAACTATATATGCCAGACAGGAGAACAGGCTGAATTTTCACTTTTACAAGGTGGTGCAATTTACAACTTTAGCTCAGGTGAGATAGGTGATATAGCAGGGAATTTTGTCGGCAATTATTTACAGTCGCAAACTGCAACAGTAAATGGTGGAGCGATATATAGTGCTTATGCTACATTGGGGAATATAACGGGAGACTTTATAGGAAACTATGTACAATCTACTACATCATCAGGATCTGGTGGTGCAATCCACAATGAGTCATCTGTTGTAGGGAATATAACAGGTAATTTTATCGGTAACTACGTTGTATCAGGTAGCTTCGCAAGTGGTGGTGCAATTAATTTCCAGGGTGTTTCAGGAGGAGTAGTCAAGGGGAATTTTATAGGAAACTACGTGCAGGTTACAGGTGAGATGTATTGCAGCGCAAACGGTGGCGCAATTTGTAATACTGTCGGTGGTGATAGCAAGGTAGAAATCACAGGAGATTTCATAGGCAACTATGCGCAGGCTGCAGGTGAAGGGAGCAGAGCATATGGTGGCGCAATCAATAACTCCGGAAAAATCAACATCGTAACAAAGGATAAGGACATTCTGTTTAGTGGTAACTATGTATCTGCACAAGATCCTGCAAATGCACTTGGTGGAGCAATCCGTAATGGTGGGACACTAACACTAAATGCAGCAGGGCACTCCATTACCTTTGTTGGTGATGCTGCAAATGATAAAGTTGATAGTGTGTATAACAGGGGTAAACTTTACATTACCGGAGATGGAGATGTGAAATTTGCAGAAATTACTAATGATGCTGATGAATACGGGGTTGGTATCGTCATAGGCAACATGGCTGGTGGCTCTTTTACAAACTATGGAGCATGGCTTCCGTTTGACACGGCAACCCAGACATCTACCAACACTGTTGACGTAACCTTTGGAAGAGAAAATGAGGAACTCCCAGGTACCTTTTTTGGTTATATCGATATGAACGATATAGACTGGGATGGTCATTCTGCAAGATCCTTCAGGCAGTTAACCATAAATGGTGATACCGCGCGTAACAATACCTTTACTGCTAATGGCGGAACATTTGTGATAAACACTAACCTCGCTAAGGGCGAGGGTGACCTTATAACCTTGAACCATGCAAATGTGTCTGGTACAGCATACGTAAAGGTTGCCTATGACCCATTTTACGCAACAGCAGTAAATGGACAAAGAATTACAGGTGACCATACCTTCTTAAAGGTTACAAATGGAAGCATAAAAATTTTACCGCAAAAAACAGCCTACGATAAAGGAAACGGTTATACGGTTATCATCACCCCAACTGTTAAAGGTGATTCAGACGGTACAGAGTGGAAAATTACGGCTTTGACTGCCGGTGAGTATATACCTGACCCAGTGGTGGTAGAAGGCGAAATGGTCAAGGCTGTTTCTGACACCAGTAACGCAATAAACATGGCATGGATGAATAATGTTAACAACCTGCAAAAACGCCTTGGTGATCTCCGTGGTGGTGCAGCGAGTAACACCGGCTGGGCTCGTTTCCAGAGAAACAATGATGACTTGAAGACCGGCAGACAACTCAATGTTTCCGGTAACCTCTATCAGCTTGGCTATGATGTTGCCTTGAAGGGCGATAGTGCCTCTCGCGGTTACTTCGGTCTTTCCGTTGAGCACTTTGACGGAACTCATTCCTACAAGATTGGTAGCGGTGATCTAAAGTCAACTTCCCTTGCTGCCTATTACACAAAGATTTATGACAGTGGTCACTATTTTGATTTAATCTTCCGTTATGGCAGATATAATAGTGATACAACGAATCTTGATACAACAGTTGAAAATCCAATACTTACCAAATTGGACTATGCAGTTAACGGCGTTACCTTATCAGGTGAATATGGCTACAGATGGAACTTTGGTAAGGACGGGTTCTATCTTGAACCACAGGCAGAGCTTATCTATGGTCATTTAGGTGGTGCAAAGAAATTGAGCAGCGCATCAATTTTGGCAGATGTAGATAGCACAAATCACTTCATAACAAGATGTGGTGTTGCTCTTGGACAGAGAGTTAAGAACTTTAATTACTATTTAAGAGGAAGCTATTATCATGACTTCGCCGGTGCAACAAACGTTAGATACGGCGATGCTTCATACAAGCAGGACAGCGCACAAAACTGGTGGGAAGTTTCTCTCGGTGGCGGCTGGAACATGTCAAACACAAGTTACTTCTATGCAGAACTCACGAAACACTTCAAGGATGTAAGTAACTCTGTTAACTTTAATCTTGGTTTCCGCTTCACACTGTAAATAAAACGAGGATTATATACCTCATCTGCTTTGCGGTTGGGCGTAAAAGGATGCTCGATGGACGACTAGTCCACCTGCGCTCCTTTTGCACCCAACCGCTTTGCATCTGAGGCATCTAATCCTCGTTTTTTAATTGAGATAATATGAAGTGGCCTCGGGATTGGGAAAAGCTTCACTTTATGTTGTTTCACTTTATAAAAGAAAAGAAAATTTTGAAATTAGAATGGACAAATCTCGAATAATTTGGTACTATTCTACTCAGGATAGCCAGTGCATCGGAGCTAGATGCCCATTTTTTAAGACGTGTCATTAATTTTTTCAAATTGATGAGCAAAATTTTGAGGAGATAATGATGGTAAACATTACAGAATTTATGAACCAGTTTACTAAAGCACTGGACGATTCTTTCGGCGAGCGCGTTTGGTTTGTTGGTTTACACGGAAGTTATTCCAGGGGTGAAGCAACAGAATCAAGTGACATTGATCTTGTTGTAATTTTGGACGAATTATCCGTTTCTGACATACATACCTACCATGCTATGTTGGATGCACTGCCCTATAGGGAACTAGTATGTGGGTTTCTTGCTGGAAAGAAAGAGATTCTCCATTGGGAGCCATCTGACCTCTTTCACTTTTACTATGACACTATCCCAGTAAAGGGTAGTCTTGATGAACTTTTGACCTTGCTTGATGAGGATGCGGTAAAAAAAGCAATAAAGTCACGTGTTTGCGAGATTTACCATGTCTGCATACATAACATGCTTTATAATAAGAGTGAAAAGACACTAAGGAAGCTATATAAAATCGCAACCTTTGTTATCCAAGCTATCTGTTTCCAAAATGTGGGGAAGTATATACGTCATCAAAGAGAAATTTTGCAATATGTTTCGCAGCGTGATAAGGACATCGTCAATACTTTTTTGAGCTTAAAAAATGGTGGCGCTGTGGATTTTGACTCCATGTCAGAGGCTCTGTTTAACTGGGCAAAAAATTGGATTGAGGAAACCGAATAAAAATAGGCTAAACAAGTCAGACATTGAAGCGTGTATCACGAAGCTTCGCTTGTATCCTGAAACTGAATATATATAAAGGCGCACCATCTTCATAACACTGAGGGGATACGGTGCGTACGTTTAATGAATCACTAAAAGGCAAATAACGCCCAAGGTTGAAAAAGTAAAATTCAACCTTGGGCGTTATTGTTAAATCATCCAAATTGGTACAATATAATTATCTGCATTAAGAGCAGAAAGCTCAGGTCTCATGCATACAACCGCACCTTTTCCTCTCGGCACATGACCTTTATCCAATACCGAAAAAGAAGATATTATCTTGTTTTCTGGATTAATGCTCTTCTTAACTTCAATCGGATGTAGTGCTCCGTCTTGTTCAATTATCATATCAATTTCTACTGTATCTTTGTCGCGGTAATACCACTGTAAACAATCTATTGCACTATTCTGATATGTTTTTTGAATTTCAGCAACCACATAATTTTCTAAAATTGCACCATTCATTGCCCCTGCCTCTAACACTTCCGGTGAAGAATACCTTGTAAGGTAAGCCACAAGCCCTGTGTCAAAGAAATAGAGCTTTGGTGTCTTTAGCGTCCGTTTAAGAAGATTATTTGAATAAGGCCTTAGGTAAAAAATCACATCAGATTTTTCAAGAACCTGAAGCCATCTTTTTGCCGTATCGTCTGAAACACCAACGTCACCTGCAATGCTGTGAACGTTTAAAATTTGCCCCACTCTACATGCAGCTGCACGTATAAAATCTTGGAATAGTAGCTTATCTACTCCGCTGATAATATCACTAACATCACGGTCAATGTAGGTCTGCACATAGCTAGAATAAAAAACTTCTCGATCCCTAAACTTTCCACTTCTATAGCCTGGAAGAGAGCCCTGCCAAATTCTCTCATACATTTCCTTCATAGTGCACTTTGTTCCCCTGCTTCCCCGTGCCTTTAGCTCTGTAAGGTCTAATCGAAATGGAATATTCTCTCCTGAACCATAAAGCTCATGCTGTGATAATGATGACATGTGAAGAATTGCAACTCTCCCCGCCAATGATTCTTGTGCAAGCTCCATCAGTTTAAAAGCCTGTGAACCAGTCAACCAAAAAGACGATGCAGGTGCCCCTTTATCTATTTCTATCTTGATGTATGAAAAGAGTTCTGGAGCATACTGAACTTCATCAATAAAAACAGGCATTTTATGTATTTGCAAAAATAATGCTGGATCTTTTTGAGCAAGTTTTCTTTCTTCCAAATCATCAAGGGTTACATATTCTCTACTATCTGTCATCAAATTTTTAAGAACTGTAGTCTTTCCAACTTGTCTTGGTCCAGTAATCAAAATACAGGAATAATCCTCAACTAAGGACATAATTTTTGCTTCTAAGTCTCTTTTTATATATTCCATTGTTTTTACTCCTTTCGACTAATATCCGATACAATCGTATTATAGCCGATAGGAGTATAAAGTCAACCTATTTTGTTTGTAAGCAAAAAACAAACGAGCCACAGTTCCCCGTGACTCGTTCTTAAAAAATCCCGATGTCCATCCTACTCTTCCACAAACCTTTGCTAGTAAACAGCTTTTTTGTGGCATAATTTGGCTCTAGTGCAAAGCCTTTCGTAGCTCCAGGGCGAAGGAGCGACCTAACAGGTCGTGACTAAGCACTGAGCAAGAAGGGCGAAGCAATAGGGACTAAGGATGCCACAAAAAACGGCGGTGAGATGCTTAACTGCTAGTTCGGAATGAGAC
>JAUNHV010000013.1 GCA_030523725.1 Synergistaceae bacterium
CCCCCCCCCCCGAACCCTTGCGCCGCAAGGGTTTACAACGTTTCGTGCGTGGGGGCTTTAGTTGTAAAGCCCGCCCTTGGCACGAAGCACGGTCTTTTATGTAAGAAATGGCTTTGCCATTCCCTTTATGTTAGCGTGGCAAAGCCACGCGCTTATGGCTAAAAAAACTTTATATAAGCCGCGTTAGCAGCGCTTTATGACTAAAAAAGACGGTAACACGAAATCGTGTTACCGTCTTTTTTTATTCCATCAAAATATGCGGAATAGCTATAAAAGCAAGTTGTGATTTGTTATCCTTTTCGCTTCTATTTTTGAAAAGTTCACCCAACAAGGGAATCTTTGAAATTATGGGGATACCTGTTGTTACCTTTGTCTTTGTATGTTCATATAATCCACCGAGAACAAAAAGTTCACCATCACGCACTCGAATTTGCGTTGTTGCTTCGCGATTAGCCGTCTCTGGAACCTCAGATATACCTGATGTCCTGAATTTTACAATATCGCCAGCTTTTATTGTTATGGTAATTGTGATATAACCATCATTTCCAACAACTGGAGTAAATTCAAGTGTTGGGCCAGTTTCTTGTTCTCTAAACTGCGGATTGCTACTTCTATCCACACCAGTCTGGTAAAGATAATTGTGCGTCAATTTTACAACTGCCTTTTGCCCATTAAGCGTAGCGATAGAAGGAGCAGCCAAAACTTTCCCCTTTTCCTTCGTCTCTATTGCACGAAGACCAGCATCAATCATATGCATGGCATGATCAACTACTGCCGTTGGTGTATTAAGTGCTGTTTCCGTTGCCACAATAGGAAGTTGACCTTGCTTTGTTTCACCGGTTGGGTTCACGTTGGGGACAACTCCCCCACCATAGTCCGTGTATCTTGCAGAAATTCCCTTATTGCTGAAAGAAGCTATAAGACCATTATTCACTATATTGATCAGTTTTTCCACTTCCATATCAGCATCGTCTTTTACCTCGATAAGTCGAGCTTCCAACATAACTTGTTTAGATGGCTTGTCAAGGCGAGTTATCATATCAGAAATTTGGACATGATCATCATGCGTAGCACGGATGTAAAGAGTTCTTAATCTTTCATTTATGGTTATACCATTTTTAAGATCAAACATCTCCTTCAAATTTGCAACAATATCCTTAACACTTGCATAATAAATTGGATATTCCCGTACAATAAAGCGTCCCGTAGCACGAGCAATATTTTCCTTTGTACCAACAATTAACGTATTGCCAATGACACTATAGGAAATCTTATAAGTGTTAATTAAGTACGAAAACACATCGCAAAAACGGGACGATTCAAATTTTAATGATAACTCAGGATTTGGGAGCTCAAAGTCTGCCATAAAGTTCATCTTTAATTTTTCAGCCATAAAGCGAAGTAGATCATGCAAATAAATTCGTCTAAAATCCATAGCAATTTTAGTTTTGTTATTTATTGGGTCATCACTACTTCTTTGATTTGGTTTAATTTTACGAAGATCTTCTTCTGGAAACTTGTCTGCAGTTTCAACATAAAATTGAAATAATGTGCTACCTTCCGCACCATTGCAGCGTTTAACTACAAGTTTCTTGTTAGAAACAAATTTAAAAAATAGTTGATTATCCTTCATAGAAATATCTACACGCTGACACAGAGGGATCTGTGAAAAAAAGGTAAAGGTTTTATTGACTGAAACATCAATTTGCGAGAAGCCTAAAAGCGATGAATCATTATGCTTAGGTTTTTTCGCTATGATATTACAATCACGAGGAGTTAACAAAATTTCCAAAAAATTTTCTGCATCATTTATGCTATAGCTCGGTAAATTTTCACCGGCAATCTCAAATAACATTTGAGAAGCTCCAAGTTGCCCCGCCTTTATACCATATATAACAGATGGCTGGTTAGTCTTTGTAATTTGTGTCGCCTCATCTGCGTTTGTAGGAGTGGTATAAAAAACGGATAAGGCAATCAACAACAGGAAAACTTTATTCAGGATTAATTTTAACCTATTTTTGTAACATAAATATTTCCTTGCCATTTCCAAACGATTTCCTCTTTTTTTATTTTTAGTAATAATGCTGTGCCGGAATAAAATTTTTGTTTTTCCCTAATAAAAAGTTGCGTATTGCTATCTTCCACTTCAATTATTGCAGTTTTTGTCGATGAATCAAAGTAATATCCTTTGTAGATTACATGGGGTGGCGAAACTAAAAGCACCTTGCCATTAGAAAAGAGCCTTTCTTGTGAATTATATGGATCTTCTAATAAGCAATATTCGTTCTCCTCAATTTCAAAAGCCAAATTTTGTAAATCGCTATCACGATACAAGGACTGATCAGCCATTGTATTTTTCAACCTAGTCCGATGACTAAAAAAGTTTTGATGCACACCAATGTTTGCTTGGATCATTTTTGGAGCACGCACATAGCACAAAAGATATACCACAAGCAAGATATTTACCACGATTGCAATATAGAAAATCAATGAAATAGATTTGAATATAGAAATTTGTTCGTCTATTGCGATTTTTTTCTCTTGAACTTCGGTTTGGGTACTACGATACTCGGTTAAATGCAACAACGATGCCATTTGTCTACCGCCTCATAATTTTATTTTACTAAGGCTTTTGTCTTTTCCCAATTAATGTCAGGTGCCTTGTCTGCCTGTAAAATATCAAAACAAATATAAAAATCTGTATTAATGAGGTAAGCGGAAGGGCAAAGCCAAGAGTTGTCATATTCGCATTTTTAATACCACTAAGTAGATAACTTGCAAAAATTCTAATACCAGCAGTTATAATACCAACAACCATTGGAATCTCCGTTCGCCCTATCCCCATAAAAAATCCCCCAAAGGAAAATACAAAACAAACCAGTAAAACATCAAAAGCAAATGATCTTAGATATTGCGTAGCCTTTAGAACAACTTCTTTTTCATTAGTAAAGATGTGAATAAAAACTTCTGGAAATAGCTCCAGTGCTACAAGAATAAATATACCTAAAGATGCACAGACTAATATTGACTGCTTTAGCACATTTCGTGCTCTGATGTATTTTTTTGCACCTACACATTGGGCAACCATAGCCCCAGTTGCAATATTAAAACTCATCGGTAGCAACATTGCAAAACCATCTAATTTGGTTACGACACCACAAGCAGCCGCGCCCGTAACCCCCTCCAACTTGCAAACTTGTCGAACTATAAAGATAAAGGAAAGACCTACTATACTAAACTGAATAGCACTGGGGAAACCGAGTCGTAAAATCCTAAGAAACTTATCTTTATATATTTTGAACAGTTTTCTCCCGTGGCTGATCTGATAGTCACGAGCTGTTGCATAGTGATAAGCTAAAAATGCAGAGACACCCTGTGAAGCAACAGTAGCATAGGCAGCTCCAGCAGCACCTAATTTAAAACCACCTACTAGTAGAAGATCTCCCAAAACATTTAACATGCAGGAAATACCAACAAATATGAGTGGAGATACAGAATCACCAAATCCGCGAAAGATAGCAGAAATTCCATTATAAAATAAAACCGTAATTAATCCCATTGAGCAAATAAAAACATAGTCTTTTGTTACAGAAAAACTTTCTGCTGGTGTTCCAAGAAACTGCACAAATTTATTTATATTGAAACACACAAAACACGAAACTAGAAGTGCGCACAATAGGCAGATTGAAAACTGCGTAGATATTGTTTCTTTTATGTCTTTTTTCTGGCCAGCACCATAGTAATTACCTATCATTGTAGTTGTTGCAAAACAAAAACCAATAATAAAAGAGGAGATTGTGTGCATAAATTCAGCTCCTAATGCTACAGCAGACAATCCAACAGAATCTGTAAAATGTCCTACAATAATCATATCAACTGCACCATAGAGCGCTTGTAGTAAGTTCGCTAGCACAAGAGGAACAGCAAAGCGAATTAGCTCCGGTCTGATACTGCCCCGCGTTAAATTTTGTGCACCAGGAGAGATGAAATTCCTGATTTGTCTCACTATTTTATTCATATTGTCACTTCTTTCCCGAAATTTCCATGGGTAAACTATAATAGCACATCTTTTTGAAAAAATGCAAAAAATATCTGGGGTATAGTCTCGGGAAATCCTTTTCCAAGCTTAATAACTGGATACAGTCTTATTTGACAATTTTTCAATTTTAGATATACTATTCAGGCATTTTTAGTAGTACCAAAGGAGTTATTATGTTTAGTATATTTGAAAATAACGAAGGAGAAAATAAAGAACAAGCAACAGGTCAAGAACCAATCACTTTTGATATGTACGATCTTGTAGCACCATTACGACGTGCATTAGCAAGAAAAGGCTTTACAGAACCTATGCCTGTTCAACGTGCCGTATTAGAACAGGAAAATTTGTTAGAAACAGATATAATTGTTCAAGCACGTACAGGGAGTGGGAAAACTCTAGCATTCGCTTTACCACTTCTTAATACATTAAATTGTGATGAGATGACGCCTCAAATTTTGGTTTTGTCCCCCACTCGTGAACTTGCGCAGCAAACTGCACATGAATTTGCATGGCTCAGTTCAGAAATGAAGGGGAAACACTTTCCATGGCATGCAAGAATCGCAACTCTTGTTGGTGGTATGGATATAGAAAGGCAGATTCGTTCCTTAAGAGATGGCACCTGTATTGTTGTCGGGACACCGGGACGTGTCTTAGATCATATTCGTCGCGGCTCATTAAATTTGGAAGATGTACAAACAGTTGTGCTTGACGAAGGAGACAATATGCTAGATATGGGATTCCGTGATGAACTTGAAGGAATCCTAACAAAAGCTACAAACGCTAAAAGAACATGGCTTTTCTCTGCTACAATGCCAGAGGAAGTTTACAGACTCTCCAAGCAATATTTAGATGCCCCAAAAAGAATTTCGCTTGTATCTGACGTGACTACCCACACGGATATTACACAAAAGGCATATATTATTCCATCACACAAACGTTTTGAAGGGCTAACAAATGTGCTTATCTGGGAAGCTCCAAGCAAAGCGTTGGTTTTCTGTGGTACAAAGGTTGAAACTCAGGGTATAGCTGAAAAATTGTGTGACATGGGGTTCAAAGCCACAGCAATACATGGTGATATGAGCCAAAGAGAAAGAAGTGCCTCACTTTCTGCACTAAAGGCAGGAAGAGTGCAAATTCTCGTTGCCACGGATGTTGCAGCACGTGGGCTTGACATAGATGCAGTTAGCCATGTTTTACAATTTGGCTTACCCCAGAGTCTTGAGTCTTTTGTTCATAGAAGTGGCAGAACTGGACGAGCCGGACATGAGGGGAGTAACTTAATTCTTTTGACGAGCCGTGAAGCTCGACAATTCAAAATTATGCTCGCACAAGCCCATTCAAAATTACGTATTGACTGGCAACCAGCTCCAGACGCCACAGAGATTGATAGTCAAGCTAGAATCCGTTTTGAACAAAATATTATTGAAAATGCCTTGTCAACAGATGATTTCCAAGACTGGGCTAGTGAATTATTAAAACGTGAAGAACTTCCTATGATTGTTTCAGGACTCCTTGCAAAAGCATATGGTGCTGAACCTTCTGGATTTTCCATTCGGTCAGATGTCCAAGCGGAAATGGATAGAGCAAAGCGTCATCAACAAAACGATATGAGAGATACACGAAAAGGCTCTAGCTCATATATTCGTTCCAACATGTTAAACGGAATCCGAGTACAATTTGCAGTTGGCAAGGAAGATGGTTGGGATGTAGGACGTTTACTTGGTGCCATTTGTCGTTCTCTTGGTATCGGTAGAGATGATGTTGGTAATATCAGACTACGCGACACAAGCTCCACCGTTGAGCTTTCACATGAGTGTACTGAACTTATGAAACGCCGTCGCCAACGTATGATACGAGAGGGACTCGATGTCGCTGATATTACCCCAATAACTGAACATCAAGCATATTCAAGAAATAGAGACAACAGCTACAGGTCAGACCGTTCTTATGGCAAAAATTATGCAGAGAACAGGTCAAGGACTTTTACTAGCCAAAGAATTGTCTTTAAGCGTAAGTAAAATGAAAAAAATATTAAGGTTACTCAGCATATTTTTTTTGATTTTGTTTTTGCTATCTATGCTTTCATATCTCACACCAAGCGGAAGGCACGGATTGCTTGTGGCAAATGCACGCCTTGCTAAAACAGGTTTTTCCCTTTGGCAGTATTTTTGGCTTGGAATGGTGTTTAGTTGTGTCGCACTATTTTCATATATCAGTTTAACAAGGCACTATAGAAAAAAATATAACATCGATGACACGGAAGACAAGAATTAATTCCTTCACAACATACCACTAAAAAGACAAAAAAGATAACAGCTTGAAGCACAGACGTCAAGCTGTTATCTTTTTCTATATCAAAAATCTAATTTTGCCATTTTTGCAAATGCTCTTTTGTGTGCAGAACGTTTAAATGCAGCTTCCGCCTTTTGCTTGACAAAATCACTACCTTCACCAGTTGCGATAAAGCGATCAAGCTCATCATAGGTCACACCCATTTCTGCCTCATCTGTTTGCCCATCCCAAAGCGAAGCAGTTGGTGGACGATCAATTATCTCTTGTGGCACTTCAAGATAACGCGCAAGCCGGAAAACCTCGCCCTTTAACAGATCTGAAATTGGCATAAGATCAACACCACTGTCACCAAATTTTGTAAAGTAACCGAAGTATATTTCATCCTTATTAGAGCCACCACAAACTAAAGCGCCCTGGCTCTGAGCTATTGCAAATAGTGTTGTCATACGCAGACGCGGTTTTATGTTTGCAACAGCAAGATCACTTACCTTGCCTCCACACGCATTCATTACCTCAGATTTTAGTGTATCAAAAGTACTTGTTAGATCCACTTTAGCAACATTAAAATCAAATTTGTTTACAAGAAGCATTGCATAATCTTCATCAACCTGCATACTATGACATGGCATAATAACCCCTGTAACATTATTTTTACCAAGAGCACGACACAGAAGCACAGCCAAAACTGCAGAATCAATTCCACCACTAATGCCAAGAACAGCTTTGCTTAAATTCGCTTCCCTAAAGGCATTTTGTAACCAATCTACCAAATTTACCGTTAGCTTTTCTGCATCACGATAAATAGACATCATTTAGACTCATCTTTCAAAGCTTTTACGACGTCAGCTGTTATATCAACTCCACCATAACAGATCTTTTGGCTATCTACCAAGACCGTAACTCCCTTGGATATAGCTACTTTACGTGCGACAAGATTTATCTCCTTTATCGCAGGCTCGATAGCCGCCTCTTCCTCAATGCGAAGGTCCAACTCAAATTGCTGCAACATTTGGTTTCTAGCCTTTTGGTCCTTTACGTTTGCTGCTCGTTGTTGCAAAGCAGCAAGCTTTTGTTTCGCTTTTTCCCTAAACTCATCACGAATCTCAGGAATCTTTTTTGAGGCAGCAAAAACCATGTTCTCATTAAAGTAACCTATTTTGCCAGCTGCAAACGAGATTGCCGCAACACTAGTTAAAATCAATGTAGCTAAAATACTAACTGTGAAAAATTTTTTCATGACTATAATCCTCCTCAATTATTTTTTCTTTTTAATTATTGTCTTCTTGTTCGTTTGTTTTGTAGTTTTTTGGACTGGTGCCTTACCACCAATCTTTTGTGTCAAAACTGCAATTGCTTTCTGTAACTGTTTGTCTTTCTTCTTATCTCTATTTATTTCCCCCTCAACCACAATATCTGGCTTCAGACCTTTTTTATCCATCATATACCCACTTGGAGTAAAGTATCTTGCAATTGTAATGTATATCCCAGATTTGTCTGGTAAGTTAAATAATGTCTGGACTGAGCCCTTACCAAAACTTTTCTTACCAATTATTACTCCACGCTTGTGGTCTTTTATCGCACCTGAGAAAATTTCGCTTGCACTGGCAGAACCTTCATTTATCAACACGACAAGTGGTAGATTATTAGCTTTTCCAGGAATTGCGTAAAGTTCCTCATTTGCCCCTGGGAACCGTCCCTTCATGCTAACAACAAGTCCAGTATCAACGAATTGACTTGTAATCCTAACACATGCGTCTAACAGTCCACCTGGATTATTGCGAAGATCCACAATAAAACCCTGTGCTTTTTTTGTCATCAACTGTTTTACTGCTGCTTCAACATCTTCGTTTGTTTTTTGGTTAAACTGATTAATTTTGATGTAGCCAAGCTTTCCAATCATCTCAAAACGGACTGTCTTTATCTTTATCATTTCACGGACAAGGTGAACATCTATCAATTGCGACGTTTTCTTATTCAAGCGGCGTATTGTTATGTCTACAGCCTCACCAGCCTTGCCACGCAAAAGCTTTACGACCTGATCAAGTTTCATACCATGGGTACTTTTCTTCCCAACCTTCACAATTTCATCCAATGGCTTTAGTCCTGCTCTTTCTGCAGGTGTCCCCTCCATTGGTGCTATAACTAATATTTTTTCATCACGCTGACCAATGTAAATACCAAGTCCACCATACTCTCCCTGCATCTCCATATTTTCTTCTTCTAAATCTTTTGGCTCAACAAAGCGTGTATAAGGATCTTTTAGGGAAGAGACTAGCCCTTTCATTGCTCCATAATAAAGCTTTTCATCATCAAAGGTCTCTTTCTTATTAGCATCTACCTGATATGCGCCAAGTGTACGCTTGACCTGTAGGAGAATTTCCATCTGTTTTGGGGTAAAGGGAAGTCCTCCTGTACCGGGATCATCTTCCGCAATTACTGACCAACAAAAAACACTACCAAGCACCAAAAGGCACAAGGTAAATAGAACTAAAAATTTCTTTTTACTAAAAAAATCAAATTGCTTCATGTGCAACACCTCTAAATATTAATTTTGCTTTTGGGCAATTTTTGCAATGTCATCTAAGGTAACTTAATGGATCTTTGGCTTTTCCGTTTATACGGACTTCAAAATGCAAATGGTTTCCTGTAGACATTCCAGTAGAACCAACTAAGCCAATCGTGGTAGAAGCAGTTACCTTTTGTCCCTCACTCACTAAAATTCTTGAAAGGTGACCATAGACAGTTATCATGTCTCCCCCATGGTCTACCATTATAACATTTCCATATCCCCTTTGCCAACCGGTAAAAAGAACCTCTCCAGCAAGAGCCGCCTTTACAGGAGTACCTTTTGGAGCAGCGATATCTAGCCCTGTGTGCTGACGCTTTACCTTCAAAACAGGATGCGTCCTCGTACCATATTGACTACTTATGCGTCCCTGGCACGGCCAATTCAATCTGCCACCTGTATAGTACCTGGTCTCAGGCTGCGCTACGCCACCACTTTTCTTAGCTCTTGCAGCGATCAAAGCTTTCTTTTGCCTTATAAGCCTTTGCACAGTGTTATCCAATTCACGCTGTGCTTTTTTTATTTCGTCTAACTCGGCAAGGTATAGCTTCTTATCGTGCTGTACCTGAGCAAGTACTCTGTTCTTTTCTTTTGTATCTGCTTGAAGCTGAATATTTTGCTGACGTAAATCCTCATGCTGAACCTTGAGGTTGGAATTTTCTTGCTCTAATCTATGCTTAGACACTCCGAGCCGCCTTGTTTTTTCACCTAACGTGGTAATAAGCTCCTGGTCTTGTCTTGCTATTTTTTCTAACAAATGAACATTTTCCATAGCATCATGTGTACCTTTTGTTGATAACAGTAAATCTATGTCAGCTAATTGAGCATGCTTATATATGTTTATAAGCCTTGCTCTCAACAATTTTTTGTCTCTAATTATTTGACGCTCAAGTTCAGCAATATTACTTTTAGTAACAACAATATTATTTTCTGTTTTTTGAATTTTTGCAGTAACTATATTTGTTTTTTGCTGGGTTAAAACAACTTTCTTGGCTAAATACGTTAGTTGTTGCGTAACATTTTTTTCTTTTTTGCGACTCGCACGAATCTTTGAATTAACATTTTTCATTTGGCTTTCAAGCTTCTTATAATTATGTTCCTGAAGCCTGATTTGCTCATCTAGTTCCTTTTCTTTCTGCTGCTGATCTGCATGACTGGGCACAGGAAACAACAACAAACAGAACACTGTGAGCAAATAAAAAACACATAAACCTTTCTTCATACTACTGCCTTTTGTTAGCTTTGTAAACGAAATCACACACAGCAATAAGGCTTGCAAAGAAGCTAACAAGAGTTCCCCCTAATATCAATTTCCAAGATAATTCTACAACAAATTGTGACGAATCTATAAAAGCAAAAAAAGGCATAAAGGCTTTCAAAATATTAATCAAATTTAAATATGAAAGTGAAAGAGCAACAGATGCGATTATAGCAGAAAGTCCACCTAGTATTGCCCCAGAAATTACAAAAGGAGCTATCACATAGCCACTTGTTGCTCCTACCCGAACCATCATATTTATCTCATTAGTATGAGAATAAGCAGTAAGACGTATGGTGTTAAAAAGGATTAGTGAACAGGCCACTAGTGCCATAACAATCATAGATAACGACAAAGTATCCAAAAACTTAGATACTCTCGCTAATCTTTTTACCAAATCACCAGCATATATAACATCATCAACTTCATTCATAGACCTTAATTTCTCAACAATAGAAGGAACTAACTCAGAATCTGTAGCATATACTTCGATGCTTTCAGGTAGCGGATTATCTCCAACCAACGTAATTGCCTCAGATTGATCTCCAAGACGGGAACGCAACCTCTCCAGTGCATCAGCCTTGGAAACCAAATTAACATGAGAAACACCAGGCAAATTTTCCACCCTTGTTCTTGCCACAGCAAGGTTAACACCATTCTTAAGATAAGCTTGTACAGAAACTCCCTCTTCCATTGAATCAAATATATTTTTTACATTACTAGCGAAGAGCCAAGTAGCTCCAACTATCGCAAACACACAAAATGACGTAAGTAGTGTAAAAATTGTCATCCCCCATTGACGTGTCAACAACCTTGTTGCATCACGAAATGCATATCTTAATTTTTGCATAAGCTATATCCTCCATTTGGATCATCTCTTTGTATACGACCATGTGACAATTCTATGACCCTATGACGAAACTCGTTGACAATCTGCATATTGTGGGTTGAAACAATGATGGTAGTTCCAGCTGCATTTATATCAAATAATAAATCCATAATTGCGCCAGCTGTTCTAGGATCAAGGCTTGCAGTTGGTTCGTCCGCTAAAATTACATCCGGCTCAGTGACAATTGCTCTCGCAATCGCCAAACGCTGCTGCTCACCACCAGAAAGGAAGCTCGGCAACAAATCTTTTTTGCTCCAGAGTCCAACTTCATGCAAAACCTCCCCTGCATGATATCTCACGTCATGAGGGCTCAAACCAAGTATCTCCAGAATAAAGGCAATGTTCTCAAAAGCGGTTAACTGTGGTAATAATGCAAAATCTTGAAATATTATCCCCAAGCTACGCTTATACATTGCAGTTTCGTTACTAGACATACGTGCCAAGTCATAATTTCCGACCATAACTCTTCCACTTGTAGGCAAAACTTCACAAGAAATAGTCTTCATGAACGTACTTTTCCCTGACCCAGTCGCACCAATAAGATACACGAACTCACCAGTTTTAATTGTCGTTGTAACGTCTTCCAAAGCAATGGTATCCTTACCAAAAACCTTTGAAACATGTGTAAATTTAATATCCATATTTCTATCTCCAACTAAAATTTATATATTTGATAAAATCTGCTCCAATAGAATTTTTTCCGCAACAAGTCGATTAAAATCTCCCTGTTCAATTTTCCTAAACATAACAGCAGGAGTATTGTCTTCCAAAAGAGGTAAATTATACTCTTCTGCAAAGCTACGAACCTTTGGATTGTATGGGCAAAGAGAAATTGGTAAGCGAAATGCAGCAGACAATATACAAAAATGCAACCTCATACCAAGAGCAAATCTTGCACAAGCAGCTTCTGCTTCAAACTGATCAAGATTTTTTACAAGTATTACCGGTAGCTTAGGTAAAAAACCAACTTTGATCAATCGTTCAAACTCAGACTTATCACCTAAAGAAAAGGCAATATACTTCAATTGTAAATTGCTATTTGCTACAAAATTTACAGCTTTTTTCACTACAAGCTCTGCAAAATTTGCATAACCATCTCGCACATTTAATAATACATAGCTATTTTGCGACATATCAATACTAGTTGATCTATCAAAATTGTTCAATAATAAAACTAAATCACTATGTAAGTGACTTCCAATGGAGTGAAAATCCAAATACTCTTTGCTCTGTTCATCACGAACAGTTACTTTCGAAGCCAATTTGAAGGCAATGCAGGTAATAAGGCTTCCCAGCTTCGTGTTTAAAGGACCAATTGATTGTCCTATCATATATATTTTACATCCGCAAATTTTTGCAATAAATTCATAAAACAAATAATACAGACAACTCAGGATATTTTTTTCATCTTGAAAAATTCCTCCACCACCAAAAAGAAAGACCTTAGTTTTGAGAAAAGTCTTAATATTAGCAAATATATTCTTTCTAAATAACGATGTTATGCCTAGAGTCTTTGCAGTAGAATCATCAGTTCCAACAAGTATTCGTAGTGTCTCAGCATCATAACCAAGGTGAAGCAGTTCATTAACAAGTGAAGAGCAGAGCAACTCGTCCCCCAAATTACCAAAACCGTAATATCCAAATAGCACAAAATTTATTGAACGCTTATCATAATTCATAATTGTATCTTTTTCTTATGCACTTCAATACAATTTTCAATAAAATTACAATAAAAATTCCCAAAATTGTTCCTAAAATCATGCCGTTAGCCACACGAATTAACGTCATATAATACGCTGTGTGAAAATGACAGAAAGTGTTAAAAGATGAACCAAAGGCAACACAGGCAGCTAAACGAAAGACCTCTCTATAATGCGGTATAAAATTATTTCTTGCAATGTAGCAATAAAGAATTACTGCAGGATAACCTAGTAAAAATTCTTTAGTTCTTGGTCGGACAATAAAAATACGCTCAAGTAAATTTCGAAAAGCCATTTCCGACGAAGAAACTTCCTCAACATTTCCACTGCGGATGGTCATAACTAGAAGTGCCAGAAGTACACATCCTAACAATGCAAGCTCTCCCCAGAGAGCAGGACGTAAAACAATCTCTCTTGGCGACTCAGGATGTACCCTCTTTAGCATATCATACACCAACACTAGCAATATCGGTAACAACAGCGTTAATTTCACACCACTAAAGGGCGCGACACGAACGATAGCCTCAGTTGTTCCATAAAATGCCGCTATTGATGTCCCCCCCGCAAATACAAACAATATTGCTAATAAATAATTTACCAACTTTTTGGGGGACTTCACGTCTAATGCAACAAGCGTCGCTACAGTTGCACCTAATCCCGCACAAAACCCACCGAAAAGTCTACTAACAAATTCATACCTATAAAGTACAAAAGCTAATGCAAGCGTAAAAAGTCCACCTAGAAGCATTGTGGTAATATCAAACTTTGGTTTTTCAGTAAAAAGTGAAGAAAAATAAAACAAAGAAACAATAAAAAATAGTGAAATTGCAAGAGATGCAAAAGGTGAAGCTTTAACATTAGGAAAATACTGCGGCAAGCCCATTGTAAATCCGTGGTTAACAAGGGCATCTCGTGTAAAAGAAATATCTGCCATATAGTCCTCAAGTTTATCAGCCATTTGCAAATCGTAAGGATGTAGCAGAAGAATTCTTATCGACCTCTCATGGATAGCACGAACATATCTGTCAAGGACGGTCTTTTTCGTTAGATTTCTATTAATAATCTCATCTTTTGTTAAACTGTGAAGTTGCAAAACAAATGGTGACATCTCCTTTGCAAAATTTGCTGTTCCAATTTGCTTTACAAACTCAATAAGGCTTAGAGAAATATTGTGCTTTTTTAATTGTTCAGCAAGTGGTTTTACATCGGGATAAGCTGGAACAATGACACCAGCAACACATAGGCTAAAAATGCTAGGACAAAACTTAACCATCTCATCCATGTAAGATGCAACCATCGCTCCATCAACACCAACAGAAGCGCCTAAACGGAAAACTACTGGAATATTATTTTTCCTTGCAAAATCCAATCCTTGAAAATCAGGAAGATAAAAGACTGTGGCGATTTCTTCCACAGAAACAGGCAAACCGATGTAAATACCGTTAGCTGAATTTAGCCTCTGTGAAAGGGGATATTTCTTGGCAATATAGTTAAGCAAGTAATTTTTATAGCCATAATTATTGGCAATAAACAACACAGCTTGACCAAGCTTAAGCCCAGCTACAGAGCCACCGTCTAGCAACTTAAGCCCATCAGTCACGACTCCACTACTTGTCACGATATTATACTCACCACTAACAATGGCACGAACACCACAATTGTATAGCTCGTCGTAAATTTCATTTTGCGTTCTCTGAGTTAGAAGAGCTAGATTGCCTATATCTTTAAAATCTGTTGCAAGACAAACCTGCTTATTCTTTTTTTCAAACTCCAGACGTTGTGACAATGAAAAAAACGAAAGGATAAAAACAAAACATAATATAACGACAGAAATAATTTTCTTATTCATACTTATCCGCTCCACAAAGCTGTTGTGTCAAAGGAAAACCTAGTCTCTCAAGCATAGAAGATAATAACATTAACGGCAATCCAACGACATTAAAGTAATCTCCTTCAATATTAGAAATAAGTAATGCTCCACTTCCTTGAATGGCATAAGCACCAGCTTTATCCATGCTTTCTCCACAAGATATATAAGACAAGATCTCGGATTTGGTTAAGTGCTTCATCGTTACAAGACTTCTTGTATACGTTGTTAACACCTCACCACAAGGATTAATAACAGTAACTCCAGTGAACACTTCATGCGTTCGCCCTTCAAGACTCAACAGCATCGAGCACGCATCATCTTCATCCTCAGGTTTACCTAATATTTTGCCATCTGTTGCAACAATAGTATCTGCTCCTATAACCCAAGCAGATGAAACACAAGAAGCAACGTCTTGAGCCTTTTGCAATGAGAGTGCCTTTACAACTTCCTGCGGGGCAAGACTTAAATCTACGTTTTCAGGCTTACTTGATGGTATCACGTCAAAAGTCCACCCCAGGCCTTTAAGCAATTCTATACGCCTAGGACTTTTTGAGGCTAAAACAATTTTCATTAAGCATTAGTAGCAAATTGCTACAACTCCGACTATAAAGCAGTAAATACCAAAATAATGCCACTTAGCTTCAATTACAAGTTTTTTCAAGAGTACCAAAGATAAATACCCCACAACAAATGCCACGATGGCTCCTACAAACCATCCATCAGGAAGAGAATTAAAAAATTCTTCTGTCCCCAGGTCAAGATATTCCAAAAGGCAAGCACCACAAATAGCCGGGATTGACAATAGAAAAGAAAACCTAAAGGCCTCTTCTTTGTTAACTCCCAAGAAAAGAGCAGTTGCAATGGTTGAACCGGAACGGGAAATTCCAGGAAGCGTAGCCAAACCTTGAACAAGCCCTATACACGTACTACTCGTGTAACCAATTTTATTCCCTTTATCTTGTGCAAATTTTGTTGCTAAAAGAATAGCACCGGTAATACAAAGAAATACACCTACCAATGCAACATCCCTTGAAAATTCCTCTACAAGTGGCTTAGTGGAAAGCCCAATAACACCAGTTAACACAGTTCCAATTAGAACACCAGAACCTAATCTCCAAGATGTTTCACTACGTAGTTTCTTAATCTTCAAAGCACGACACCACCCCGAAACAACCTCGGTAATATCATTGCTAAAAAAGAAAAGTGTAGCAAGTGCAGTGGCTATATGCAAAACTAACTCATAGGGTAATGAAGATTCTAACTCAAGTCCCAATATTTCCTGAAAAATTGTAAGATGTCCAGAACTGCTTACCGGCAAAAACTCCGTTAGTCCTTGCACAACACCGAGAAACAATGACTTCCACATATTAAATTGCCTCCTAAAAGTAAAATTTCTAAAGTAAAATTTCTATCGTTTTAGCACTGTAACAAGTGGCACTATTGTGGGAAAATCTCTAGTTGTTTTTGAATAGATACGCCTTATTCTTTTCCTAATTTCCGTTGGCAGACCTTCCACATCTGCACCTGGCACCCGTTCCAACTGTACTACAGCATCTTTTACGGCATGAATAAATTCATTTCTATAGTGACGATTTTCTGAATTTATTACTGTTCCACGGGTCTCCACCTGAGGTTCAGCAATAAGCGAATGGTGGGAATTTAGTACAACTGAAATAGTGACTATTCCTTTTTCACCTAGATCACGCCTTTCTCTCACAATGCTCTTTTCAAACTCACCAAGAGCAACACCATCAACGAGAATCGCCCCCGTTTGAACAGGTTTCCCTATGACTGCTTTTGTATTGGTCTCCATACGCAAGACATCTCCATTTTGTAATATAAAGACATGCCGTGGTCCAAGCCCCATTTCGTGAGCTAATGCGGCATGATGAACAAGATGCCTATATTCACCATGACACGGAACAAAAAATCTAGGTCTGACTAGTGAAAAGAGAAGTTTCAATTCCTCTCGAGATGCGTGACCAGACACATGAATTATGTCTTGACCACCACCATGGGAAGAATAGACAACTTCAACTCCAAGCTCAAAAAGCCTGTTAATGGTATCAGAAACAAGTTTTTCGTTCCCCGGAATTGGAGTTGCAGAGATGATAACAACATCTTTATTACCAAGCGTAACTTGTTTATGTGAATTTCTGCTCATTATGACAAGACCAGAAAAAGGTTCCCCTTGGCTTCCAGTTGTAATAACAGTTAAGCGATTTGGTGCAATATTTTTAGCTTCTTCCGCTGTAATCAACATACCAGCTGGAATCTTCATATATCCCAAGCGACAAGCTAATTCGACATTTGCCACCATACTTCGTCCCAATATAAGGATTTTTCTATTAAAACGTTGGCTAATAGCAATTATGCTCGCAATTCTGTTCAAATTACTTGCAAAGGTAGCAACTAGGATACGCCTATCTTTATACTTACGGAAAAGTTTATCAAAAGTTTCTCTAGTACATTTTTCAGATGGTGTGAAACCAGGTCTTTCTACATTAGTGGAATCAACCATTGCAAGCAAAACACCTTTATCACCAATTCGCGCTAGGGCACTAAAATCTGGACTTACACCGTCAGTAGGTGTTGTATCAAACTTAAAATCACCACTGTGAAATATAATTCCAAGTGGAGTTGTAATAGCCAATGCGCAGGAATCAGGAATAGAATGACATAACTCTATAAATTCAACCTCAAAATCGCCTATTCTCGCGTGATCACACTGTTCTACAATATTAAAACAAGGCTTAAAATGAGGACACGCCTCTGTCAATTTATTCTCTATAAGACCAGCAGTAAGTTGCGTACAATAGACCGGTACATTCAACTTAGGCAATACAAATGGCAGAGCACCTATATGGTCTTCATGTCCATGAGTAATAATAAATGCTAAAATATTCTCTCTGTTTTCCATCAAAAATGACACATCTGGAATGACAAAGTCTATTCCCAACATATCTTCTTCAGGAAATTTCAAGCCACAGTCAATGACTATGTATTTTCCTCCATAGCCAATTACTGTCATATTTTTTCCTATTTCGCCCATTCCACCGAGTGGACAAATTACAAGCTCTTTTCTTTTTCTAATCATGATACTATCGAATCAATCGCTCCTTCCATTATAGACGCAACGCGTCTCATTAGCTCTGCATCACGAGATTCTACAAAAATTCTAACTAAAGGTTCTGTCCCTGAAGGACGCAAAGACATACGACCATTTTTCCCAAGCAAATTCGCTGCATCTTGCTCTGCCTGTTTCAATACAGGTGAAGCCATTACTGCATTTTTATCCTTTACTTTTTTGTTTATTAAAAGCTGAGGATAAGGATCAAATCTGTCAACAAGCGTATTTAAATCTTCATTCAAGTAGGATAAAGCCGTCAAGAAAAGTATAGCACTAGCCATACCATCACCGGTGTTAGCAACATCAAAAGCAATAATATGTCCTGATTGTTCGCCACCAAGACGAGAACCGGTTTCTTTCATTTTTTCTAACACATATCGATCTCCAACATTAGCTCGATAGGTAACTATTCCATCACTTGCCAACTGATCAACAAGTGTCATATTTGACATAATCGTAGCAACAAGCCCCGCACCTAACTTGTTTGTAGCAGCAAGATAACGCGCTACAACAAGCATCATAATATCGCCATCAATTGTTCTGCCCTTAGCGTCGCACATCAGAACCCTATCAGTATCACCATCAAAAGCAATACCAAGGTCTGCATGCTCCCTCAAAACGACAGCCTTTAGATTATCCAAATGCATTACACCGACATTTTCATTAATATTTTTACCATCTGGTGAATTAGCAAGAAAAATAACCTCACCGTTCCAGTGAGAAAACAAAGGTTTAACAAAGGCACTTGCTGCACCATTTGAAGCATCAACAACAAGCTTTTTGTTATACCCCTTTACTGCATCAAAGGTTGAAATCAGTTTATCAAGATAAAGTTGCCCCAAACCCGTTCCATCTTGCCATGTTACTTTATCAGGATTTATGACACGATTGGCATCATAAACACTGTCAAAAATTTCCTCTATCTCAAATTCGTCTTTATCGCTAAGTTTAAAGCCATCACCGTGAAAAAACTTAATGCCATTATACTGCCAAGGGTTATGGGAAGCAGAAACCATGGCTCCTCCGGCAAATTTTCCATTTTTCAACAAAAAACTTACCCCAGGTGTCGGCAATACGCCCAAAAACACAGCCTTACCACCAGCTGCAACAATCCCCTGCGCAAGTGATTGAGCAAGAATCTTTCCGCTTATCCTAGTATCCATTCCAATTGCAATTGGCAAAGAATCTTTATCTGTTGACTTATTCCATTTTGCATAAGACATTCCAAGTGCATAAGCAAAAGAAGTTGTCATATTACCTTGAAAAGCTATATCGCGAACTCCATCTGTACCAAAATATTTTCTTTTGAATGACGTCAACACAAACACCTACCTAATTCTCATTTTACATAAGTATATTATTCTTGAGTTATCGTTACTATACTTGGTTCTATACTTATTAACTTAACCCCACTTTTTTTGCTTTTAAAAGACACAGGCAAAGTTATTTTTTTATTTACAACATCCGTCGCATCAACAAAAACTTCAAACGGTAATTCCCCATTCAAATTACTGAATGTAGAAGCAACTGCTTCAACACTAACAACAGCCGATTGACTAGACAGCGTCCATTCAGAAGCATCAAGCCCAATTAATTTTATAGGAACATTTTCATAGAATTTCTTGACAACAATCTCGTCACAAATAAGATTTAATTTAACCTCGCTTGGAGCATAAATTTCAGCTTTATAAGATGGATTTTTTAATTTTTGGGGCACCGTAAAAGGGATTGCAATACTAGTAGTTTCACGAACATTTGAAACATCTATTTTTCCCAAGTTAAATTCTTTTACATCCTTAAAAAATAATGCTTTTGCTTTTACTTTAACCGATGCAGGTAAAAGAACAGCTCCAGTAATAACTACCTGATTTTGTGGGTGACCTGCAAGTGCAAATTTTAGAGGCACATCTTTTGTAATAATTTCATCTTCAAAAACAACGTGTGCCACAACACTCTTTTGAGATAAAACAAGATCAGTATTATTAACAAGGGCTCCAGCTGTCCCTTTAATAATTATTGGTACGGTAATATTTCCTTTATCGTCCAATTTTTCTGTGTCCAACAAGACATTCAGCTCTGAAATTGCTTTAACATCCTCTTCCTTACCAGAAACTACTATTTGCGAGGGAGTAATAATAACATCACTAATATTTTTGTTTTCGACATTCTCAGCAAGATTGACATTCACTGGCATGACACGTTTTAACAACTTATAAAGTGTTACTTCACTTTGAGAAGGATAAACACGCGAAACCTTAATATTCTCAATAGAAGATGTCACATTTATGTCTTTGGTGTAAGTTCCTACGGTCTTTCCGCGTAGATTAACAACGGCATGCAAGGTACTATCAGAAACGCTAAGTAGGGATTTTTGTCTTCCAGAAACCCATACTCGTACGGTATCAACAGACGCTTTTTTCTCTAATTCAGGAGGAAGTCCAACGTATCGAACAGGTACAGACAAAGTCTTAATTGCCCTTACCTCACCGTTATACGAAACAAAGCACCAGAAAGCTATTGAAAACAAGAGAGAAAATAAAAACAGCATAACGTGCGTTAACTTTTGTATTCTTACCGGCGGATGAAAACTAAGAGTTAGTGTATCCAACCATTTGGAAACAAATCTTTTTAATTTTGCAAACATTACTTGTTTCCTCCCAGATTCTCTCTAAGCTCTTCTGCAAACTTTTCCAAAAAGCCACCAGCAATATCGTCATTTGAAAAATAATGCAATAATATTCTGGAGAGTTGCTCTTTATTCAATGCTTTAGAAAAGTTTCCAGATACCGCAGCACGTATCTCGCCCCTTTCCTCTGAAACAACAAGCGCAATTGCATCGGTCAACTCCGTAAGCCCCAATGCAGCTCTATGGCGAGTTCCATACCAACTAGATATGTCTAAGCGCTCCGTCAATGGAAGATAACAAGCACCAGCAATAATACTATGCCGATTACAAATTAAAGCACCGTCATGAAGGGGTGTACCCTCCCAAAATATTGTTACAATCAGCTCAGATGTAATATCAGCATTTAGAATTTTAGATGTCATCCAATATTCTTTCAGGCTTGTATTTCTTTCCAGGACATAAATAGCACCAATCCGGTGTTCTACACAATAGACAAGAGCCTTTGCAACAGCATCTGCCTTTTTCTTTTGTAACTCAGCCTCACCACGAGACCTCCAGCCGCCACCTTTGCCTAATTCTTCAAGTGCTCTCCGTAATTCCGGTTGAAATAAAATCGGAATTGCAACAAGGAAAGCACCAAAAAATTTACTAATTATCCATGTAAGACTTCTGAGGTTAAAAGCATTCGCTAAAGCACCTAATAAGGCAACAATAAGTAGTCCTTTTACAAGTTGCATGGCACGTGTGCCAACAAAAAGCAAGAGCAATTTGTATGTGATGTAAGCAACAATTAGTATATCAACTATATCATGAAAACGAACCTCATAAAACAGCATAGCTTACATGCCTCTTTTATTTTTTTACTAAAATATATACTACATTTCCCTTGTCATATGTACCAGAATTATCTTGGCTTAATGTAGTATCTTTATACAAGGGTATATCATCCTTCATTTTGAAAAGCCTAGTGGCAACACCACTATTGGCTTCCAAATTCCCTTTGCTAGCAGAGCCATCATATTTGACAAACAGTGCTCCAGTATCACCTTCACCAGCTGATTCTAATGAAAAAGGAGTTCCCTCATATGAAACTGACGTATCCAAATACTCATTCAGATCACTAACTTTGCTAGGATATTTACCATTTTCAGAATAATACAGGACACATGCAGTCTTCACATTTTGCATATCTGAAACAATTTTCAAAGCCCGCGCCTTATCTGTGGCATTGCTGGATGATATAGCCAAAAGCCCTGACATAATTCCGATAATCGTTACAGCAATAAGAACTTCCAAAATCGTAAATGCTGAATGCGTTTTCATAGCGCACACGTCCTTTCTATTTTCTTACAATAACGGGTGATTTTAGCACAATTCCTTAGTTTTTACTAGTGTAATTTTTGCCTAGCCTATTTAAAAAATAAAAAACACCCCGCCCCAATATTTAGGACGAGATGTTCCGTTTAACACTTATTCTTTGCAAGATAGTCTTTCAAAAACATAGCTGTAAAGCCATGTTGTTTTGCAACTTCCTCTGGAGTACCTTTTGCAACAAGATTCCCTCCTGCTTTACCACCATCAGGACCAAGGTCTATTATGTAGTCACTTGAGGCTAAAACATCAAGGTTATGCTCTATTGCAAGCACTGAATGTCCACTCTCCACAAGCTTATGTAAAAGCTTTAACAATTTTTTAACGTCTGTGTAATGAAGCCCTGTTGTTGGTTCGTCCAATAGATAAAGTGTCGGCCCTTGAAATTTTTTTGCAAGTTCCGTAGCAAGTTTTACCCTCTGGGCTTCACCACCAGAGAGTGTTGTAGAACTTTGTCCAAGTTTTATATAACCAAGCCCTGCTTCAGAAATTGTTGCAAGACGATTGGCAATTTTTGGAATATTTGCAAAAACACGTTGAGCCTCATCAACTGTCATATCAAGTACGTCAGCAATGGTATGTCCATTAAACTTAACTTCAAGCGTCTCTCTGTTATATCTCTTACCATCACAAACATCACACTTTACATAAACATCTGGTAAAAAAAGCATAGAAACCTTTGTAACACCATCACCATTACAAGCTTCACAGCGCCCTCCCTTTACATTAAAGCTAAAACGCCCTGGCGTATAGCCACGCATTTTGGCTTCTGTCATTTCTGCAAACAATTCGCGAATTGCGCTAAAAACTCCGGTATATGTCGCAGGATTTGAACGTGGTGTTCTGCCAATAGGGCTTTGGTCAATAAGAACAATATTTTTTAATTTTTCTGCACCAATTATTTTTTTGAACTTGCCAGGGACAGCACGAAAATCGCTATCAAAGTAATGACGTAAGCCCTTGTAAAGTATTTCATACAAAAAAGTACTCTTGCCACTCCCCGACACCCCAGTAAGACAAGTAAATGTGCCAAGTGGAATTGAGATATCCACATCTTTCAGATTATTTTCTGCACAGCCCGTTACCGTTAAAAAATGATTTGATTTTCTACGATTTTTGGGTTTTTCTATGCCATTTTCTTCTCCACGCAGATACTTTCCGGTATCACTCGTCTTTGCAGTACCGTGGATAAATTCATCAAATTCACCTTCTGCAGTTATCTTTCCACCATTTTCACCAGCTCCGGGACCAATTTCTACAATGTAGTCTGCTTCTTCCATTGTTTCCTTGTCATGCTCCACAACAAGCACAGTATTTCCCAAATCTCTAATAGTCTTCAATGTTCCAAGCAATTTACTCGTATCTCTAGCATGCAGCCCAATAGTCGGTTCGTCAAGCACATACATAACACCAGTTAGCCCTGAACCAAGCTGAGACGCAAGACGGATACGTTGACTTTCGCCACCAGAGAGAGTATCTGCCCTTCTATCAAGAGACAGGTAGCCTGCCCCAATGTTTACTAAAAACTGTAGGCGTTTTCTTATCTCGTCCAAAGCTACACCAACAATTTTTTGCTCTCTCTTGCCAAGTTTCAAATTGTTCAACACTGCGAGGTGCTCCTCTACGGACATTGATGTGAGATCTGCAATGTTATAATCACCAAGGCGAACAGAAAGCGCCTCTTTTTTTAGTCTATGTCCACCACATGTTGCACATGTATCTTCAACTCGATACCTCTCTAATTCCTCCTTAAACTGCTCAGATTCTGTTTCACCATATCTTTTCTCCAGCCATGGAATGAGCCCAATATATTTTCCCGTATAATTTCTTTCAAATGTATTTGCTATAAAAACGAGATCCAATGGTGTATCATCACCATAGAGCAAGGCGTCCTGCACTCCTTTTGACAATTCTCCAAAAGGCATATCAAGATTCCACCCTTTTTTCTCCGCCAACATGTTTGCGCGTTCAAGCATATATTTTGTATTTTTCCACGGCACAAAAGCACCTTCCGCCAAGGTCTTTTCTGGTGCAACCGCAATTTGAGGAGAGAAATGTGAATGAAAACCAAGCCCTGCACAATCAGGGCAAGCTCCGATCGGAGCATTAAAGGAAAAAAGTCTAGGTTCTATTTCTGGAAGGCTGATCTCACAATGTGGACAAACATAATTTTCCGTAAATTCTTGCTCGTCTTCCCCATTTGTAATAACAACAAAACCGGAAGAAAGTTTCAAGGCCATTTCAACTGCTTCAGTAAGTCTTGCTCTATTTTCCTCCCGCAATCTCATTCGGTCAATCACGCAATCAATCGTGTGTTTTTCATTTTTCTCAAGTTCTATATCTTCATCAAGACGATATATTGCACCGTCAACGCGGACTCGAGTATAGCCTTTCGAAGCAAGTGCAGCAAATAAATTTTTATGCTGTCCTTTTTTGGCTTTAACCATTGGACTCAAAATATGAACAGCATTTTCTTCCTTTCCCTTAAAAATTTTATCAACAATTTCGTCAACACTGTATTTTGTTACAGCTCTCCCACAAGACGGACAATAAGGCTTTCCTGCTCTTCCAAAAAGTAATCGAAGATAATCATAAATCTCCGTTACAGTTCCAACCGTAGAACGAGGGTTATGGCTTTTCCCTTTTTGCTCGATAGAAATTGCTGGAGAAAGCCCTTCTATTTCATCTACTAAAGGTTTTTCTGCCATTCCCAAAAATTGCCTTGCATAGCTAGAAAGTGACTCCATGTAACGTCTCTGTCCCTCTGCGTAAATTGTATCAAATGCAAGTGAGGATTTTCCAGACCCCGATGGTCCTGTCATAACGACCATGCTATTTTTAGGCAATTTACAGCTGACATTTTTCAAATTGTTTTGTCTTGCACCAATTATCTTTATGTATTTCTGTTCTGTTTGCCTTTGCTCGTTTAATTTTTTTTTCATACTTTTCTTGTGCTCCGCATACTCGTTAATAAATTTTTCTAAATTTCCGCAATTTTATTCTCGTTTTTATATAAAATCAAGTTTTTGTTTATTTTGTCCATTGGCTAACGACACCTACTTCCAACGTAAATGACTAGACTAAATGCAGAAAATATGGTATTCTTACGCCCGTTTTGCACAATACAAATCAATCATTTGGAAACGGTAACGACACACATATTGTATCCGTGACAAGAAAGAGAGGAACATAATATGACAAGTAGTGCAGGGTGGATTTTGGCAGCATTTGTTTTGTATCTTGGACTTATGATAATCATCGGATTATTGTACGCCAAGCAAAATACGAATGCAGAGGATTACTTTTTGGGTGGTCGTGGTTTAACAGGACCTGTTGCAGCATTATCTGCTCAGGCTTCTGATATGAGTGGTTGGCTACTTATGGGACTTCCAGGTGCCGTTTATGCTTTCGGCACAGGGCAATCTTGGATAGCAATAGGACTTTTTATTGGCACAGTTGCAAACTGGTTGTTTATTGCAACACCTTTGAGGCTTTACACTATTAGAGCAAATAATTCCTTAACGTTACCAACATATTTCGAAAATCGTTTTCATGACAAAAGAAGAATTTTACTCGGCATTTCTTCCATAACAATAGTAATTTTCTTTCTTGTTTATACAGCTTCTGCATTAGCTGCCGGAGGAAAACTTTTCACGTCTATATTTGGCATCAATTATCATGTAGCACTCACCATAGGTGCGGTTGTAATTTTAGCATATACATTCATGGGTGGCTTTTTAGCAGTTTGTGCAACAGATTTCATTCAGGGAATGTTGATGCTGGTAGGACTTTTAGTCGTTCCTATTGTCGCTTATGCTGCACTAAATGGCAATATAATTGCACTGCTAAACGCCTCAAAGGTCGCAGGAGGCGCAAAAGGATATCTAGATTTATTCGCCAATGGAGAGCGCCCATATACACTGGTAGAAATAATATCACAACTCGCTTGGGGGCTTGGATATTGTGGCATGCCACACGTAATTGTCCGTTTTATGGCTGTTAAGAATGAAACCGAGCTAAAAAAATCTAAATATATAGGAATTTTTTGGGTCGCATTATCACTTTTTGCCGCCTGTGCAATCGGTGTAATTGGTCGTGCTTTCTTGGCTCCAACAGTATTAGAAGGCGGAGATTCAGAACGTGTATTCATAGAAATGATATTAAAATTGTTTGTTCAGGTTAACAACGCACCTATCATCGGTGGATTATTCCTTTGCGGAATCTTGGCTGCTATTATGTCAACAGCAGATTCACAGCTTTTAGTTTCTGCTTCTTCCGTCGCGGAAGATATCTACAAAGGAATTATCAAAAAAGATGCAGATGACAAAACAGTGTTAAAAATCAGTCGCATAACTGTCATGGCAGTTGCAATATTAGCATACATTATTGCACTTGACCCAAATTCTTCCATTATGAAATTAGTTTCTGATGCTTGGGCAGGACTCGGTGCTTCATTTGGCCCAACAGTTTTGATGTCTCTATTCTGGAGAAGGTGCAATTTTTACGGTGCTGTTTCTGGCATAATTTCCGGTGCAGTGACAGTCATTGTTTGGGACTATATTCCAATCTGCAACGGTGTCACTCCCTCAACCGCAACTGGACTTTATTCACTGGCAATTGGCTTTGCAATATCCCTCCTATTTGTCGTTATAGGAAGCCTCCTTACCCCTGCTCCATCTGAAGAAATTCTAAAAGAATTCGACGATGTTAAAAACAGAAGAGTAAATTAGCAATAATCAAACTATAAACATGGGAGCAAGATTTCATGCAAAACATAAAAGAACAAAACACGTGTAATGATGAAATTCGCCTTGTGCCTGTAACTCCTGAATATCCGCATATTGAACGTTTGCTTGACATTCGTGACGAAGCCTTTCCGCCGAACGAACGGATTGATTCACGCGATATATCCAACTACACTGAGGAAAACGGTTGGTTTTTTCTTGCGATCGAAAACCAGAATGAGCCCGTCGGCTTTACCTTATGGTATGATTGTGGTGACAATATGCTTTTCGGTCTTTATATTGCCATAGCACATGAATTTCAAAATAAACATTATGGTGCACGCACATTTAACTTGTTAATGGACAAATATTTCAAGGGAAAAATCCTTTTCGGTTGCACAGAAGCACTGTTGCCGGAGACAGACAACTATCAGCAACGACTCAACCGCATCCGATTTCACAAACGTAATAGATTGTTCTTGCATGATGAAATTATAGACGGAGGTCCCTTCGGAAAGTATCAGTTTGTTTGTTCAGACCCGTCTGTGTCGCATGAACAATTGCTCGAAAAATTTTGTGAGTTCATGCCACCTTCATTACTAGCTAATCTGAAAAAATAAAATGCAAATATAAAAATGCGATGAGAATTTACCTCATCGCATTTAATATTAATGGCTTTAGCCTGTTTCGCATCTTAAGCAAAACAAAAATTACCCACAAAGCGAAAAGCATATCAAAATAAGTATTTATTCGTTTATGTGGTATATGGTATGTGGTATTTGAAGGGTGGTCCTGATTTGTGTAAATTCGAGGATTTATATCAGCGACACAAACACATTTATTGCAAATAATATTGTAACAACCCAAAGAGATAGAGAAATAATTCTAATACTCCCCGTAAAAGTTTTTAGCAAGACATAGGAAAATATACCAAACATAATTCCGTTAGGAATGTTTGAAGTACAAACCATAATGATAATGGTCAAAAATGCCGGAATTCCTTCCGTCAAGTCCTCAGAAAAATCTATTTTCCTTATTGGAGCAATCATGAGTGCGCCAACGATAATAAGTGCTGAAGCAGTAGCCGCTGACGGAATTGAAGCAAAAATCGGTGCAAAGAACAGTGAAATGAGAAACATTCCAGCTGTTACAAGCGAGGTGAGCCCTGTTCTCCCACCTGCCATAATACCTGCAGAGGATTCCACAAAGGTTGTTATCGTAGGACATCCTAATATAGCACCAGCCGTTGTCCCAATTGCATCGCTGAGCAGAGCTTTACCACAATTCGGTATAGTACCATCCTCTCTAATGAATCCAGATGACTCTGCACAACCGATTAATGTTCCTACCGTGTTGAACATATCATCAAAAAGGAATGTAAAGACAATCACAAAAAAATCTAAAACTGATGAAGTTGAAGCAAAAATTTCATCAAATGCAAATTCAAAAAAATAGGGCTTGGCTAGAAAAAAATCAAAACCGGAAAATTTAGTAACCCCGAGTGGTATGCCAATTATCGTCACTGTTAGCATCCCTATCAGAAGTGCTCCCTTTACATTTTTTCTCAATAAAATTCCAATAACGAGCACTCCTATCAAGGCAACAAGAGCTCCTCCTGTCAACCATTCTTTTGCAAGAGCGACATAATTAATTTCCTCTTTGACAACAATTCCAGCGCTTTTTAGACCAATAAAAGCTACAAACATACCAATTCCTACGCCAATTGCCTTTTTCAACGAATCTGGAATGCTATCCACAATTGCTTCCCTAACTTTCAGAATGGACAAAGTAATAAAAATAATTCCTTCTACAAAAATAGCGGTAAGTGCAAATTGCCAAGAATACCCCATACCAAGACAAACCGTATAAGTAAAAAATGCTCCAAGTCCCACACCTGGCGCAAGACAAAAAGGTAGCTTTGCGTAGAGTCCCATTACGGCGCAAGCAAGTGCGGAAGAAATAGCAACAGCAGCAAAGACACGATACCAAGCCATTCCTGTTCCAGCAAGAAGTGAAGGGGTAAGTGATAAAATATATGCCATTGTCATAAAAGTCGTAAGACCAGCAACAATCTCCGTCTTAACCGTGGTACCATTTTCCTTCAATTTAAATAGCTTTTCGAGCATAGAGCAAGCTCCTCCTCATTTTAAAACTACAGGGAAATTATACCCCTTATATGTCATGCGAACAAGTGTATAAAAAAGTTAATAGTCATATTTTGTCAAATTTATTTTTCAATTACGCTAATTATTAGTGTAAGTAATTTTACAGTAAATTTTAGAATAAGTTGTAGCTGTACTTTCAAAAAAAGTGCTAAAATCAACATAATCTGATTATAAGGAAGATTTATATAAAAGTCTCCTAAAGAAACATAGAAAATTAAAACCTTTTAGACAAATCTATGAGGGCTTAAAGGTATCTACTATTGGAAGACGTGAAGACATCAAAACATTCTTAGCATACAAAGAAGGAAAGGGATAATTCATGACATATAAACAAATCGATAAAAAAGTCGTCAAGAAAGATGCAATGGCATTGTTATTGGGTAGACCTGCCTATGTTGCAGATATTACGCCTAATGAAGTTTTGGTCGTAAAGATTTTGCGCTCACCTTATGCTCATGCATTAGTCAAAAAAATTGATACCACTATTGCTATGAAATTCCCAGGAATTGAAGCGATCTACACCTATAAAGATGTTCCTCATGCAAGGCGTTTTTCTATGGCCGGTCAGACTTATCCTGAACCTAGCCCATATGATCATTTGCTACTAGATCAGCGTCTTCGCTATATCGGTGATGCAGTAGCAATCATTGCAGGTAAAAATGAAAAGATTGTTGAACAGGCAATGAAACTGATCAAGGTCGAATATGAGGTGTTAGAACCTGTTTTAGATTTTAGAAAAGCATTAGATAATCCAATCTTAGTCCATCCAGAAGACAACTGGGAATCGTTATGTCCTGTCGGTGCCAACAATAAACGTAACCTGTGTGCCAGTAAAAAATTGCAGGATGGTGAAGTGGATGCAGTCATGAATGACTGTGATATCGTCTTAGAGCGTACTTACCACACAAAATCAAATCATCAAGGTTTTATGGAAACATTCCAAGCAAATTGTGAAATAGACTGTTTTGATCGTCTCCATGTTATCTCCTCAACACAGATTGTGTTCCATGCAAGACGTATCATCGCCAATGCCCTGAATATTCCAAAGAGCAAGGTACATGTTGAAAAACCCCGTATCGGCGGTGGCTTTGGTGCAAAACAGACAGTAGTTGCAGAAATTTACCCAGCATTCGTTACATGGATGACAAAGAAGCCTTCGCGTATCATCTATAGCCGTAAAGAATGTATAACCTGTGGATCACCACGACATGAAATGGAAATCACTGTAAAGATTGGTGCCATGAAAGATGGCACAATCCGTGCAATAGATATGTATGCTCTTTCAAATACGGGCGCCTATGGTGAACATGGTCCTACAACAGTTGAACTCTCTGGACACAAATCATTACCACTTTACACAAATCATTTAGAAGCCTTCAGGTTCAACTATGACGTCGTCTATACAAATACCCAGAATGCAGGTGCCTATCGTGGTTACGGTGCGCCTCAAGGTATTTTTGCAATGGAATCTATCGTCAATGAATTAGCAGAAGATCTGCATATTGATCCAGTTACATTACGTGAACGCAACATGGTCAAGGAAGGGCAGATCATGCGTGCCTATTACAATGAAGTTGCAAGCGCCTGTGCCTTAGACAGGTGTATGCAACGCGCAAAAAAAATGTTTGACTGGGATACAAAATCACCTGTAAGACTTCAACCTAATGGCAAGATCCGTGCCGGCGGTATAGCAATGGCAATGCAGGGATCGTGCATCTCTGCCATAGACGTCGGCAGTGCAACACTCAAACTGCAAGATTCAGGCTATTACACATTGCTCCTGGGCTCAGCGGATATGGGGACAGGCTCTGATACAATCTTAGCACAGATTGCTGCAGAAACGTTAAATTGTGATTTGGATATGATCAACGTCTTCTCTGCAGACACTGACATCTCTCCATATGATTCCGGTTCTTATGCGTCAAGCACAACCTATATCACCGGTAAAGCGGTAGAGATGGCTTCACAGAAATTAATTGTTCAGTTATGCAAACTAGGTGCTGCAATACAAAACTGTGAAGAAAAAGACGTGGAATTCATAGGCACAGGGGTAAGAAATAAAATCACAGGTGCATTTCTCTCCTTAGAAGACCTTGGCACAAAATCCATGTGTTTTAACGATATCGAAATGCAGGTCACTTGCACGAATACATCACCAATCTCACCTCCACCTTATATGGTCGGAATGGTCGAAATCGAATTGGATCCAGGCACAGGTGTTGTTGAGATTTTAGACTATGTTGCTGTTGTGGACTGTGGCACCGTCATAAATCAAAGCTTAGCTACTGTCCAAACGGAGGGTGGCATCACCCAGGGCATTGGTATGGCACTCTGCGAAAATGTGACCTACAGTCAAACAGGGAAAATCAACGAAAATTCGCTTATGAATTACAAAATGCCTACACGTTTAGATATAAAAAATATCCGTGTTGCATTTGAAAGCAGTTATGAGCCCTCAGGTCCATACGGAGCTAAATCAATCGGCGAGGTCGTCATCAACACCCCTTCGCCTGCTTTAGCACATGCAATCTATAAGATAACACATACATGGTTTAGAGAACTTCCAATCACTCCAGAAAAAATTTCAATGAGCATGAAAGAAAAATAAAGTTTACCTATACGCATTATCTACCTAACTGGCAGACTACCATCACTTTTGCTGCTAAATCACATAACCAACCTTCAAACTAAAGTTAGGGGTAGAACTAGTATTAAACGAATCAAGTATAAAAAAATGAACGAGGAACTACTTTTTGTAATTCCTCGTTCTAAAATAATCCTAGCAATTTGCTACATTTTTCACGATAAGCTAACAATATCGCCAGCATCATTCTATTTTGATTATATTTCCTATCAGAATAACTACACAATTATTTAATAAAACGACTACCGCACTTTAGGCATACCCAGCTATTAGACCAATCTTCATATAACTTTGGCCATACTTTCTTATTCCACTTAAAGGCTCTATATGCCATAAATGGACCAAGAACAAGTATGACATCAGCTACTTGTTTAATCGTTTTAGGAAGATAACTTTGAATAATACTTCCCAAAATAACAGACAACAAGCCAAAAATAAGGAAAGCTTTTATCATAGATTTTTTCTGCGGTGGTGCAGTTGATGCTGCCATCGCACTAACAGAGACAGAATTTGTCTTTGCACCTCCTATCTCCTAACTTTCCATTAAATGTAAGTCCTCTAGTATGTGATGTGACATCAGATACACCAGATTGAAATGCAACAGAAAAACGTTGTACATTATCAGAGCCAAAATTCGGACAAGTAACACTTTCCATAGCCATACACTATCCCTCCATTTTAAAAATTTGGTACCACGAACTTAATAAACAAATTATAGCCCTTTTACGGGCTATTGTCAATAAAAGAATCTTATCTTAGTCTTGCCTAAGTAAAAACTTAGGAGGACAAGCTATGATTGTTTTTGACAGGTTGTGGCAGACAATGAAACAACGAAAGATTTCTCAATATAAATTGATAAAGGAATATCATATAAGCACGGGGCAAATTGACAGATTGCGGAAAAACAGCTTTGTCAGCACCTACACAATAAACGAGCTCTGCAAAATCCTAGATTGTAACGTAGAAGATATTATCCAATACATCAAAGATACTAATTCAAATTCCACTCAACAAGAATCAATAGAAGACAAATAGCGCCCGAGGTTGAAAAAGTAGAATTCACCTTGGGCGTTTTATTTTATCCCTCATTGCTAATCTAAAAAAACAAACGAGCCACAGTTCCCCGTGACTCGTTCTTAAAAAATTCCGGCGTCGACCTACTCTCCCACGAATACCCTCCGTAGTACCA